>OZ241912.1:0-1893357 GCA_965203815.1 Dehalococcoidia bacterium
CGGCGCCGGCGCGGAGGAAGCCCTCTGGCGTGGACACGCGCGTTGTCATGGCAGGCATGGTAGCGCACATCACCCGCCCCCGCAAAGCAAGGAGCGCCGGCGATTAGACGATTAATCGATTAATCATCAAGCGCCGGCGCGGGAATCTCATGTAGACTTGAGGTCTACGAACGCACTTCCGACACCCAGTCTTCCCCTCCCCCAGCAAGAGCCCGCCGGCGACGGCGGGTTTCTTGTATAGTGGCCGTATGCCGGACGGACAGGGCGCGAGGCTTGAGGGCTAAGCGCCTCTCCGTCCGGCTTCTTGTTTCTGCGGACTCAATAGACGGTCTGAAAGTCGTCCTCGTCAACCTCCGCCTCCCCGTCCGGCGGATCGAGAACCTCGCTCCCCGGGTAGCGCCGAACCATCGCTATCGCCGGCAACATATCGGGCGAGAGTCCAGACGAGTCGGTGTAGAGCATCGCTATCTCCGCGAGGTTCGCTAGCGATTGCTCAACGTCGGGATCCCACACCGGCTCCGTCCTCCAGCGATTGCGGCCGTCAACGCTTGCAACGATAGGATCATCGAGCAGCCCCACAAGGCGCACGCGGTAGCGAGGACGTTCCCCGCTCAATTGAACCATCGCCGATCCTCTCCTTCCACTAAGCCACTAGACAGTATACGAAACGGGGCGTAGCGGCTCAACTAGCGCAGAACGGTGTTGAAGAGCCAGTCGAACGAGTCAGGATCAACGCGCGCTAGTTCGAGAGGCCGCATATACATATTCTGCATGACGACCGGGGTCATCTCCGTCGCGTAGATACCTCGACCGCGACCGTACGGACTCTCAACCGCCGTCCGTCCCACGCGTAGCAGCCAGTCGAAGCGCGCGGCGTCGACGGAGTATTCCTTGCCCATGTAGACATTGATAAAGTCCGGCGTACCGACGCGCGCCAACTCGTCGCTCCGGTAGTTGAGGCCGGTTAGCTCGCGTAGCGACCGCTTCCGGGATCTGCCCGTCCGGCGGAACATCTGGCTGACGGCGTTCTGGAGGTTGGCGCGCGATAGCTCCTCGTAGCCGTGCATGAGTTCGTGGACGATAACCTCCTTGTCCCACGATCCTTGAAGCGTTAGCTCCGGCAGGCCGCCCTGCGACTTCGGATTCATGTTGAAGAGCGAGCGCGCGTCCCAATTGAGACGACCGCGCCGGAGGACGTGATCCGGCAGCGCCTGTCTCAACGAGAAGCGGACATCGCCGCCGGGCGCCGTACGGATGACATCTCCACCGCCGGAAACGACGTGTATGACCGCATGATTCCCTCAGCGCAGCCCATCCGCCGCGACCACATCACGGTCGATACGTCGCAGGACAACGCTCCCGCTACCCACCAAATCGCCGCCGAACTCCGGCCCAGTCTCAAGAACGCCACCCCCAACCCGCTATAATCGCCAAACAAGCCTTTAAAGGGTTTTTTGAACACCGTTCCGACACGAACGTGTAAGTCAAGAGCGTGTATATCACTCAAGGAGAACACAAAATGGAACTGAAAACCGCTATAGGGAGCCTGATCGACGTGGAGGCGGATTGCACCGTTGTCGGGGTGTACCAGGGGATGATGGAAAGCCCGCTGCCGGGGGCAGCGGGTCAGGTGGATGAGGCGCTGGACGGTCAGATATCAGCGCTCATCGAGGACGGTGAAATCCGAGGCAAGCCGGGCGAGATCACAATCATTCATACCGCCGGCCGCATCACCCCCCGCCGGGTAATGGTCGTGGGCGGCGGCAAGGCAGATGAGGCGGACGCGAATCTCCTCCGCCGTCTGGCCGCGGACGTGGCACGGCGCGCCCGCGCAAACGGCTACAAGCGAATGACCGCCTTTCGGCCCGCCGCTCACTACCTCAGTGCTATGGAGGCCGCACAGGCGGCGGCGGAGGGCGCGCTGCTTGGGTCATATCGCATCACCGCCGGTAACCAGGATGACGACAATGACCGCGCCATAGAGTCCGTCACATTCGTCGCTGAAAACGACACCGACCTGCCTGAGCTGGACCGCGGGCTGGATCGCGGGGCGATCATCGCGGAGGCAGTTGCGCTTGCGCGTGACCTGGCCAACGAGCCCGCCAACCTCATGACGCCCACCATCCTCGCCCAACGGGCGAAGGACGCCGCGGACGTTGCAGGCATCACATTTTCCAACCTCAGTGTTGGCGAGATCACGGAGATGGGCATGGGCGGCCTGCTCGGCGTTGCCGCGGGTTCCCATGAGCCGCCCGCTTTCATCATCCTTGAACACCGGGGCGACCCTGACAACACGCGCCCCACCGTTGGGCTACTCGGCAAGGGTGTCACGTTCGATTCCGGCGGCATCTCCATCAAACCGGCAGCCAATATGAGCGCCATGAAGGGCGATATGGCGGGCGGCGCGGCGGTCATCGGCGCCATGCAGGCCATCGGGCGACTCAATCTCCCCATCAACGTCACCGGCCTCGTGCCCGCCACGGAGAATCTCCCCGGTGGCTCAGCAACGAAACCGGGCGATGTCCTCACTGCCATGAACGGCAAGACCATGGAGGTCGAGAATACGGACGCTGAGGGACGTCTTATCCTTGCCGACGCCCTCTCCTACGCCAACAGCAAGGGGATGACGCCGCTCGTCGACGTGGCCACGCTCACCGGAGCGATTCGCGTGGCTCTTGGAACCGTTGCCATGGGCATGTTCGCCAATGATGATGACGTTGCCCGCCGGTTGCAGGACGCATCCGAGGCAACGGGCGAGAAGATGTGGCGGATGCCCCTGTGGGACGACTACAAGGAGCAGATCAAGAGCAGCGTCGCCACGGTCAAGAACACGGGCGGGCAGCCCGCAGGCTCCATCACCGCCGCCAAGTTCCTGGAGGAATTTGCCGAGAAAACGCCCTGGGCGCACCTTGATATCGCGTCCGTCGCGGCGACGGATCGCGACAGAGGGTGGCAGGTGCGTGGGGCAACAGGCCAGCCGGTCCGCACCCTCGTCCGTCTCGTCGAAGACATGCTGAACGACGGCTAGTTGGTAGGAGGATTGATGGCATTTACACGAGAGGACATTGCCCAGGGCAACTACCTTGTCACCGGCGCATCCGGACGCACTGGCAGCATCGTCGTGCAAAAGCTCCGCGACGCCGGCGCGAATGTCCGCGCGTTGATCCACTCGACCATCCCGGAAAATTCTGTTGATGGCGTCCAGTACGTGGAGGGTGATTATCAGGACAAGGACTCGCTTCTTGCCGCAACGCAGGGCATCGATTGGGTGATTGCCTGCGTCGGGGCTCAGTCCGCTACGCGCGGCGCCCACCTGATTGAAGCGGTTGAGTACCAGGGCACCGTAAATCTAACCGATGCAGCAAGCGAAAACGGGGCCAAACACATGGCCATCATTTCCGTCCGCGGAGCCGACACCCGCTGGGATTTCTACCCCGTCTACACCGCAAAGGCCCGCTCAGACCAACATCTCATTGACGCGCGTGTGGCCGGAACCGTCTTTCGCCCCGGCGGCATGATCGACACCTCCGGTGAGATCGTCCGCAGGCAGGCGTATACCGTTACGACCGGCGGACCGATAACTATCTACGGCACGCCCGATCAACCGATGGTTTTCATCTTCCTCGATGAACTCGCCGATTACCTCATCCACGCGCACCTCGAACGCCGCGCCTACAACAACATCTTTGAGCTTGGCGGGCCCGGCAATCTGACGCGCGCGGAATACTGGGCGCTCTTCCAGGAATACCTTGGGGTCAGGACCAACGTCCGCTATCTGCCGGTTGATGAAATCGTCCCCCGACGCCAGGCAGCTCTGCGAGAGCAGAACATGCCACTGGCGCAGCAACTCGCGCGTGAGGAGATCGGGGGCCGCAGCGAGTCAGGACATCCACCGATGAACATCTACGGTCGTCTTTTTGACGTGAAGCAGCGGGACTTTCGCCTCTGGCTCATCGGCGTTCTAAAGAGGGTCAAGGCTGAAGAGCGATAGTGATACACTCTTTCGGCGGGTCCGGTGGGGACCAGCGACCCGCACAGCCGCAAAAAAGCCATCGGGCCGGGGTGGGGGCCGGCCCGATGACCAGGGATAAAGGAGGATGAGGGGTTGTCGTGATTTAGTGTGGAGTATCTGCTCCTAGCACTTGGAGTAGCCGCACGCGAGGCACATCATGCAGCCCTCAGTGAAGATCAACGTTCCGTAGCAGTCGGGGCATTGCGGTTGTGCCACGACGCTCGGGGCCGACGCCTGCCTCTTTGAGAACAGTTGGCTCTGCACCACTGCGTCCGGGTGAATCTCTCCCAGCTCGTCCAGGTCAAACTTCTCGCCGAACGCCTCTCGCGCCCGTTTCGCCATTTCCTCACGCTCTTCATCAACGGGGCGGGCGTGCCGCAGCAGCGCCAACGCCACCGCGTCCGGCGCGCTGAGAACCTGCTGGCCTTCGTCCCACGTCGGGACGTCCGAGATGCCGCGCAGCTGATCGATCACCTGCTCAACACCAACGCCTGAGCGCAGCGCCAGCGACGCGAGACGGCTTACGGCTTCAAGGTATGCCGCATCGCTGGAACCCGCCTTGCCAAGGTTCGTGAAGACCTCGAATGGGCGGCCATCCTCAAACGTGATGGTGACGTACAGATTGCCGTGACCCGTGCGGATGCGGTCTGTGATGCTTTCGAGGCTCTGCGGACGCTGCCGCGGTATGCGACGAATCTCGCCCGGGTCCGCCTCTTCCTCACTGCTCGATACGCCCGTCTCCAGCACTTGCATGCTCTTGGAGCCGTCACGGTAGACGGTGATGGCCTTGCACTGCGTTGTCCACGCATCCCAGAACGCCTTGGCGATGTCCTCAACCGTGGCGTCATTTGCCAGGTTGATGGTCTTGGACACGGAGTTGGTCGTGTTCTCCTGCCACGCGGCCTGCATCTGCACGTGCCAGTCAGGATCAATGGCCATGGCTGTGCGGACGCCATGATTGGCAATCAGATCAGAGACGACGTCATCGCGCCACGTCGGATCGTTGGCCAACTGCGCCAGCGTCTCCTCGGCCTTGTCTTCTCCCACATCGTTGATGAGCGCGCGGCGAACGGGCAGCGGGGCATCGAGGAATCGCGTGCTCGTGCCGTCGTGGTCCTCCCAGAGGATGTTCGACCACCACGCGAGGGCGAAATGCGGCTCAATGCCGGACGAGCAGTCCGCCAGCCGTGAGATTGTTCCTGTCGGCGCGATTGTCGTCACGCTCGAATGCCGCACCGGCGGCATCCCCTGCTCCTTGAGCCGGGAATTCTCATACTCCGGGAAGGGTCCGCGCTGTGCTGCCAGTTTCTCCGACTCCGACCACGCCGTCTCGCGGATGAAGCGGCCGACTTTCCGCGCGAGATCAAGCGCCTGTTGCGAGTCATACGGAGTTGTCAGGTCCACCAACGCGTCCGCCCAGCCCATGATGCCGAGACCGATGCGGCGCGTCTTGAGGTTCATCTCCCGCAGTTCTGCCAGCGGGAAGGTGTTGATTTCGATCACATCATCCAGGAAACGGACAGCCGTGCGCACGGTTTCTTCGAGCGCCGTCCAGTCGAATCCCATCTTGTCCGCAGTCAGATGCTTGGCGAGGTCGATGGAACCAAGGCAGCAGTTGCCGTAGTTCTCCAGAAATTCCTCGCCGCACGGGTTGGACGTTTCGATGAGGCCGAGCTGCGGGTTGGGCTGCGTCTCCCACACGCGATCCATGAACACCAGCCCCGGGTCGCCCGTCTTCCAAGCAGAGTTGCAGATATCGCTCCAGAGATCGCGCGCCTTGACCGTGTCAGTCACGCGTCCGTCCTTGGGGCTGATGAGGTCCCAATCCGCGTCCGCCTCCACGGCCTGCATGAAATCATCCGTGACCTGCACGGAGATATTGAAGTTCTGAAGCGATGCGTCGTCATCCTTGGCGTGGATGAATTCCAACACGTCCGGGTGCCGAACGCTCAATTGCCCCATGTGCGCGCCGAGTCTGAACGCACCCTGTGTCAGCGTTGCGCCCACGGCGGAATACAGCTTCATCACGGACACCGGCCCGCACGCCATACCATGCGTCGTGGCGATGGGGTCGCCCTTGGGACGCAGATTGGAGAATCCGAACCCGATGCC
Organism: Dehalococcoidia bacterium; assembly: GCA_965203815.1. Taxonomy (GTDB): domain Bacteria; phylum Chloroflexota; class Dehalococcoidia; order UBA6926; family UBA6926; genus VXMO01. The sequence continues at coordinate 6,125 of OZ241912.1, forward strand.
GCCGCCCCACTTCTCAATCATCGCCGCGTCCGAGGCGACTTTCATGATTGAGCTCATATCATCCTGCGGAGAGACGACGAAGCAGGCGCTCAGTGATCCGCGGCCATCCTTGCCGGCGTTGACCAGCGTGGGGGAATTGGGCAGGAACTTGAATGTAGACATCACCCGGTAGAACCTGCCTGCCCACTCGGCGGCCTCAACCTCGGACCCGCCTGCGGACACCTCGCCCTGTGAAACGGCGCGGGACACGCGCTCAAAGAGCCCGCGCGGGTCCTCAATCACCTCATTGTCCGCATTGCGTGCCAGATAGCGGTTCTCCAGGATGGCACGGGAGTTGGGAGACATGACCGGCTCCGCCTCCCCGCTCGCATCCCACTGTGAGCCGGAATCCGACGACGCGGTTGCTCCGTTCGCGCCGTTCACATGATGGCCGTTCGTCAAGTTGCGCTGCGCTGCCTCAATAACCGTGGCGATAGCATCCGTTGCATCGCCGTTTTCCGCTCCGTTCAGCCGATGGAGCGCGCCGTCCGGGCCAAGCGGCGGCGCGTCCGCCATGCGAACAATGAAATCCGTAATCGCATCAATCTGTTCCGCGCTCTCGCCCTCAAGCTGTGAGGAGACCGCATCTCGTAGCGCGTTCCGATTTACGGCAACAACCGTTCCGTCGAATTCATTGGCTGTAGAAGACATTCGCAAATCACCCTGATTTTTGTGGTCTATTTCTTTCTGTGTCGGTTCATTCGCTCAAAGTGGTTACGGGAAGGACGGCGTAGTGTTTCGAGTTCGCCGCCCATCATGCTCTCTTACGGGGTCGCCCCCTGGGCCGTCCGCCGGAACGTTCCGGTGGAATCAAGGAAAGTTGCCCGGATGAGCCGGAAGACCCACCGTCAATCAAAAGATCCAACGCCTGCTGGAAATCCTGCTCATCCGTGAAATCGCGATACACGCTGGCAAAGCGGATGTAAGCCACCCTGTCCGTCTTGCTCAGCTTGTCCATCGCAAGTTCACCGATATCCCGCGTGCTCACTTCCGCCCTTCCCTGCTTCTGCAACTCATCCTCAATCTCATCCACCAGCTTCTCGATTGCCCCGGCCCGGAAAGGTCGCTTGATGGCCGCCGTTCGTAGTGCAGCCGTCAGTTTCTCCCGGTTGAACTCCTCGATTCGCCCATCCCGCTTGACGACGGACAGCGATGTGGTGAGAAGACGCTCTACCGTGCTGAACCGTACCCCACATCGCTTGCATAGACGCCTGCGACGCACACCTTGATCGCTATGGCGGGTATCCAGAACCTTTGTATCGTCGCTCCCACAGTGCTGGCACCGCATCTCTCAGTCCTGCCGTCTCGGACGAGACGCTGGCTTGTCCTGCCCTCCTAGTCCCCTTCTTCGTCACTATTTCCCCCGTTATGCGGGGAGAAATGCCACATATAGTGGTGCAACGCAGAAAATTGTCACCCCTAGTGAGTTGCCTGTCAAGCCTATTTGCGTTGTCCTCCAGATACGAATCGTCGGTATTCTGAGGAGCTGTCAAAAGATTCCTTTGCGTCGTGACGCGGAAACGCCGCGTCACCCCCGCCATCACACTCACCTCCCGGAAAATGAGATTCCTATAATGGATTATGGCTAAATCCAAGGCTCGACGGAACGGGGCAAAGGCCGAATCCGGCAAAAATGCCGCCGGCGGTGATCGATTGGTTTCCGATAACCGCCGCGCCCGTTTCGATTACGACATCCTGGAGAGCCTGGAGGCGGGCATCGTCCTGACGGGAACGGAGATCAAGTCCATTCGGTCGGGGCGCGTCACCCTCGCTCACTCCTTTGCGCGTGTCACCAACGGCGAGGTGTGGATCCACGGCATGCACATCCCGCCGTACGCGCAGGGAAACATCTACAACCATGAGCCGACGCGGCCCCGCAAGCTGCTGCTGCACCGTCGGCAGATCATGGATCTTACGCGGCGGGTCACGTCCAGCGGCTACACCCTCATCCCACTCAGGCTCTACATCACGCGCCACAAGGCCAAGATTCAGCTCGGCCTCGCGCGCGGGCGCAAGTCCTTTGATAAAAGACAGGTTCTCGCCAAACGGGACGCGGATCTTGAGATGGCGCGGACCCTCGCCGCCCGCCGCTAGCGCTCCGCCCACCCTTCGACAGGCTCAGGGCGAGCGGGCACAAAAGGCAGCCTCCCTCACGCATAAAGGCAGTCTCCTCTCGCGTGCGTACGCGCGTATACTTGTTGGTGCAGCGGCCATCACTCGCAGGGAGGCGGTCGCCGCAACGCATCAGCCACAGTGGGGGCGCGCGGATTCGACAGGGGTCTGCGAGGGTGCGTGAGCAGGCCGAGGCGCCGTGACCTCGTTAATCCCGCGGCACAAAGAGTAGCTGGCAACAACAAGCAGCTCGCACTCGCAGCCTAAACATTAGGTAGCGACGTTCTGAGGCGTTATCCCTGCGGACGGTTCAGAGCGACATTTCAGCGGGGTGCCGCCGCTCGTCAGCCGGTGACGCGCGGCGAAAGACCATCGCCGGCTGGCTGCTTGCGATTCCTGTCGGCCGGGGCCGCGAGCGGCGAGAAGCTAAAGACCGACTAAGCCTGTAGCGCCGCACCTGGAGCCGCCTTTGGACGGGGGGTTCAACTCCCCCCCGCCTCCACCAAGCCAACTACAGTAGGAACGACGTCAGGAGGCACATGTGGCGAAGGCCAGATTTATCGAGGTAGAGGTCGAGGCCGGCAACAACTGCGATTATTCGCTGCACCGCGTGTTCAGCGTGGTGGACGATCCGAAAGAGATTGTGCGCGTTGAAGCGCCCGGCATCCGCGGCGAACTCGCGATGGTTGAGGTCATCGGCTGGAGCGAGGACGGCCCCTGCCCTGCATACGCCGCCATCGTCGAGGATTCAGGGGAGGGGCACGCGTTACTCATCTTCGGCGGCGATGACGGCATCCGCACCCGCCCCGTCGGTTCAGACAGCGCATGGAGCCTAGATGACCCCACGCAGACCGGCGAACCGTGCCTCCTGCTCGATAAGACCACCCCATACATCCCCGCCGAGTAACCACATGACCACCCCGCACTGCTCATCCGTCATTCCCGCGAAAGCGGGAATCTGAATCATCATTCACCGCCCAACACCATACCAAGAGCAATCAGATGACCACCCCGCAAGACGAAGCCTGGGAGTACGCGGAGAAACTGCTTGAGCGGCCCCAGCGCAACATCGAGGTAACGCTGTCCCGCAGCGAGACCGATACCAGACTCCTGCACGAGGGCAACCCTATGGCCATCTGCGCCAACGATGAGGTGGGGCGGACGCAGGCGGAGCTTGTGGCGCGTGCGCTGGGCATCGCGCTGCCGGACGTCGGCGGCTCTGAGACGGTGGGCGTGAGCAGCGGAGTGCTGCATCGCGTCATGTCCATCTCAACAATGGACCCGACTGATGAGGATATCTGGCCGCTGTTTGCGCGGCTGCTTGAGGAGGCGGAGGCCATGCGGGCGAACGTGAGCGAGCCTGATCTGTAGGCGCGCACATCGTGACATTTATCACAAGCCTATTGACAGCCTATTGGGTTGCGCTTATAGTTCCCATAAGTAAATCGTGCGAACGATGAATAGTTACGCAAGCACATACAGCCCTTCAGTGGTCGCGGTGGCGCTGAGCGCCGCGGTGACCTGCTCGTGTTACATGCCCGTCCCGGGGCGGGAGGCCGCGCGCTAGCAATAGCAGGCCTCAAGGACACGAGCGCGCCGACTCCTTATCGCAGTCACAAGCGCATCAACCGCCCCAACAAGCATCGGGGCGGTTTTCTTATCTCTGAGCGAAAGTACGCGCACATCACACGGACACAAGGGGTATCGAGGGGAATTCAGAAGATGGCCACCATCGAGTCGGTACGATCAGACTGGACGGAGGAGCGGCTGGCGGAAGTCAGCGTGGAGCTTGAGAACGCTCACCCGCGTGAGATCGTCCGCTGGGCGATTGAGAACTTCTTCCCGGACATCACGCTGGCGTGCAGCTTCGGCGGCGTGTCCGGCATGGTTCTGCTGGATATGGCGATGAATATCAACCCGGACGTGTCCGTCTTCTACGTGGACACGGATTTCCTGTTCCCGGAGACTCACAACCTCAAGGACAAGACGGCACGCCGATATGGCATCCATCCCATCGCGTTCAAGACGGACGTGAGCGTGGCCCGGCAGGCTGAACTGCACGGGCCGGAGCTTTGGAAAGTGGATCCCGATCTCTGCTGCGAGATTCGCAAGGTTGAGCCGAACCAGCGGGCGCTTGCCGGGCAGCGCGCGTGGATCGCCGGCTTGCGGCGCGACCAGGGCGATACCCGCAAGGACGTGGCAATCGTCGCATGGGACTCCAAGTTCAACCTCATCAAGATCAACCCGTTGGCCAACTGGACAGAGGATGACGTTTGGGACTACATCCGCGAGAACAACATCCCTTATAACGACCTCCATGACCACGGCTACCCCAGCATCGGCTGCACGAATTGCACACGGGCGGTTGAGCCGGGCGAGGATCCGCGTGCAGGCCGCTGGTCCGATTTTGAGGACAAGGTTGAATGCGGCATCCACATCGACCCTGAAACGGGGAAGGTTGTCTCAACGACGGCGGCGAACTAAATCGGCTTGGCGGGCGATACGAGGACATCCTGTGCAATGGGATTCAGATTCCCGCTTTCGCGGGAATGACGGAGTAGAAGCGGGAATGACGATACAGGGTTAAGGAATAACGGAACGTCAGGAAAAGCAGACCAGAGGAGGAATTTGAGAGTGACCACCAACCACAACGGAGTGACAGTTTGGTTCACCGGGCTTTCAGGCGCCGGCAAGAGCACCATCGCAGAGCGGCTGCTGGCGATTCTGCGTGACCAGGGAATCAAGTCCGAGCTGCTGGACGGCGATATCGTTCGCACGAATCTCAGCAAGGGGCTCGGATTCAGCAAGGAAGACCGCGACACCAACATCCGACGCATCGGGTTCGTTAGCGACCTGCTGACGCGCAACGGCGTTGTGAGCATCGTGTCCGCCATCTCCCCTTACCGCGAGGTGCGCGACGAGGTGCGCGAGCAGATCGGTGATTTCATCGAGGTTCACGTTCACGCCTCGCTGGATGAACTCGTCAAGCGTGACGTCAAGGGCCTGTATGAGAAGGCGCTCAAGGGCGAGATTCCCAACTTCACAGGCGTCTCCGATCCCTATGAGGAGCCGCTGAATCCTGAGGTTCTGGTCAACACGGAGGACGAAGAGATCGAGGAGAGCCTCGGCAAAGTGCTGGCAGCGCTTGAGGAGAGGGGCATCGTCCCGTCCGGCGCGACCGGCGAGTTGGCAGGAGCGGCAACCTAAATATGACAACGTCTACACTGAACTCTCACACAACGTCTCCTCACGCGGATCTTGAGGAGACAATCGCCCCGCACGGTGGGACACTGGTCGACCGATTTGCCTCCCCGGACCAGACAACGGAGATCCGGGAGCGCGCGCCGGAACTGACCCATATCACGCTGAGCGCACGCGAGACCGCCGACCTTGATCTGATAGCCGTCGGAGCTATGAGCCCGCTGACGGGATTCATGAACCGGGCAGACTACGAGCGCACGGTGCATGAGATGCGTCTCGCGGACGGAACGCTCTGGAGCCTGCCCATCACTCTGTCCGCTCCCGCGGACACCGCGCGCGGGCTCAATCAGGGGCAAGAAGTAGTACTGGTGGATGACACGGGCAGGCACCTCGCGGTCCTGTCCGTTGATGAGGTTTACGAGTACGACAAGGAAGTTGAGGCGCAGAACGTCTTCAGGACGACGGATGAGGCGCATCCCGGCGTCGCATCCGTGTACGGCCAACACGACATGCTCATCGGCGGCTCCGTGACCGTCATCGAGCGAGAGAACCTGGAGCCGGAAATTCGCCCCTACCGCGAAGACCCCGCACAGACGCGCGCCGCATTCGCAGAGCGCCATTGGCGCACAGTAGTGGGATTCCAGACCCGCAACCCCGTCCACCGCGCGCACGAGTACATCCAAAAGGCCGCGCTGGAGATCGTCGATGGCCTGCTCCTCCACCCGCTCGTGGGTGAGACCAAGCCGGATGACATCCCCGCGGACGTCCGCATGCGGTGCTACGAGGTGCTGATAAAGGGTTACTTCCCGGAGGATCGGGTGCATCTGACCGTGCTGCCTGCGGCCATGCGTTACGCGGGCCCGCGCGAGGCTGTTTTCCACGCCCTCGTTCGCAAGAACTATGGCTGCACCCATTTCATCGTGGGGCGCGACCACGCGGGCGTCGGGAACTACTACGGCACGTATGATGCGCAGGATCTGCTCCGCAGCATCCCCTCTGACGATCTCGGCATCACGCCGCTGTACTTCGACCACTCCTTCTACTGCAAGCGGTGCGACGGTATGGTCTCCATGAAGACGTGCCCGTGCGGGCCTGAAGAGAAGATTTTCCTGAGCGGCACGCAGGTGCGCGACATGCTCGCCCGCGGCGAGGTTCCGCCGATGGAGTTCACCCGTCCTGAGGTGGCGAAGATCCTGATTGAGGCGGCAAGGGGTTAGTCGGCAATTTGAGATAGTATTGCCAGAGGCGTACCCTGTGAGGGAATAGCCGGAGGGAGGATCACGTGGTTACGACAACGGAGACGGGACAGCGTTCCGCCCGACCCTCAATCATCCAGTACCTGGATGAGGAGATCGCCGACTACGAGGGCAAGGTCAAGGAGTTTCGCGCGGGAGAAATCCCGGAGGACCAGTTCATGTCCTTCCGGCTGCGTCTTGGCGTCTATGGCCAGCGGCAGCCGGATTCCCAGATGTTCCGCATCAAGATTCCCGGCGGACTCGCCCACGCAGACCAGTGGGACGCCATCGGACAGATCGCCGAACGGTGGGCGCCGCTCCGCAAGGGCCACATCACGACGCGTGAGAACGTGCAGCTGCACCACCTCAAGCTGGAGGATGCGGCGTTGGCCATGCACCTGCTGCAGAGCGTCGGCCTCAGCACCAAGGAGGCCTGCGGCAACTCGGTACGCAACATCACAACCTGCGCCCTGGCCGGCATCTGCCCCGGTCAGGCATTTGACATCATGCCCTACATGGGCGCGTTTGCCCGCAATTTCGTGCGGCGCGATTTCACTTTCCACATGCCCCGCAAGGTCAAGCCCGCGTTCTCCTGCAATGACAATGACTGCGCGACGGTGGGGATGCATGACATCGGCTTCGTCGCCCGTGTCCGCGAGATCGACGGCAAGGAAGTCAAGGGCTTCAAAATCACGGTCGGCGGCGGCACGTCGATCCAGCCCCTGATTGCAGAGACCATCTATGAATTTGTGCCCGTCGACGAGTTCCTGCGCGTGTCCGAGGCGATGCTGCGCGTCTTCAACCGCACCGCGTGGCTGCGCCGCAACAAGATGAAGGCCCGCATCAAGGTCCTCATTCATACCGAGGGCATCGACTCCTTCCGCCAACAGGTTGAGGAGGAGTTGCAGCAGGACTGGGCGCAGGACTACGAGGACAAGGACTACCTGCTCTTCCACGACGACGAAGAGATGGACATCCCCGCCCTGCCAACCGGCGTCGAGCCGCGCGGCGAGGATGATGCGGCTTTCCAGGCATGGAAAGAGACGAACGTCATCCCGCAAGATGCGGAGGGGTACAGCGTCGTCGGTGTGACGGTGACGCGCGGCGACCTCTCGCCGGAGCAGTACTACGGCACCGCGGAGATTTCCCGCAAGTACGGCAGCTATCGCATCCGCACCACGCCGGAGCAGAACATGATGATCCGGTGGGTGCCCAACGCGTATCTCTACGATCTGTACCAGGAGCTAGTGGCGCTTGACCTGCACGAAGGCGGTCTGAACCAGATCACGGACGTGACATCCTGCCCCGGCACCGATAGCTGCAAGCTGGGCATCACGTCATCGATGGGTCTGAACAAGGCCGTCGCCGATGCGGTCCGCAATCCGAACGGTCACAAGAGCCTGATGGAAGACCCTCTCATCAAGCAGATGCACATCAAGATGAGCGGCTGCCCGAACGGCTGCGGACGCCACCACGTCTCGGATATCGGCTTCCACGGCGCGTTCATCAAGGGGCCCGGCGGCGGACAGATTCCCGCTTATGAGGTCTTCCTGGGCGGCAGCCATGAGAACGCGGACATGCGCTTCGGCGTGCGGCCGCGCGGCAAGATTCCCGCCAAGAAGGTCACTGAGGCGGTGTTCCACCTCCTGCGGTATTACAAGGACAACCGCGAGGACGGCGAGTTGTTCAAGGACTTCGCGCACCGGCTGGGGCGTGAGCCGTTCGAGGACATCATCAAGGAATACGCGGACGTCGGCCCGCTCAACAAGGCGAACCTCGATCACTACATTGACTACGACAAGTCCGTGTTGTACGTGATGGAGCGCGGCGAGGGCGAGTGCGCGACGTAGGCTCAGAGCATCCGGGTTGCTGAGTGATCGGAATCGACTGAGAAAGAGGGGCAGGCGTGGCGGACCTTAAGGGACGGCGAATCGTGGTCCTTGAGGCGCGAATGCCCTCTGAACTCGGCAACCTTGTGGCCCGGCACGGCGGAGAGGCCATCAGCGCCCCCGCCCTGCGCGAGGCAGCGCTGCCAATGCGGCAGGACGTGCGTGACGTTATCGACGGCATCTGCACCCACACGATCCAGGCGGCGGTCTTCCTTACGGGAGTCGGCGCGCGCGCCCTGATCAACGCCGCCGATCAGCTTGGCCGCAAGGATGAGTTCCTGGATGCCCTGCGGGAAACGACCGTCATCTGCCGCGGCCCAAAGCCCGTCGCCGTCCTCAAGCCCCTCAACGTCCCCATAGCGCTTGTCTCGCCGTCGCCCTATACGTCCGAGGACTTGTTGGCGGCAATCAAGGAATCCGAGATTGATCTGAGCGGCAAGCGCGTCTCCCTGCAACACTATGGCGAGGTAAACGCGTGGCTGCGCGGGGAGCTAACGGCGCTGGGTGCGGACGTTCTCGAAGTATCCCTCTACTCATGGCAACTCCCTGAAGACACGAAACCCGTCATCGACGCAATTGCGCTGATGCTCGCCCAGGACGTGGATGCCGTCATGCTGACCACGCAGTCGCAGGCCCACAATCTCTTTCGCATCGCGGAGCAGGTGGGGCTTGCCGATGAGCTTCGCGATGCGCTGTCCTCGGGGGTTGTCGTTGCGTCAGTCGGCCCCGTCTGCACGCGGGCGCTGCGCGAGCATGGGGTCGAGCCGCACGTAGAGCCTGTGAACCCCAAGATGGGCCCGCTTGTGCTTGCCTTGGCCGACCATTTCGACACGATGCCCGCTGAATCCCCTGTGGCAGCCGCCACAAGGCCATAGAGGCCGCCGGTCTGTCAGCAGCGAGGGCGCGCATGGGCTACTTTCCCATCTACCTTGACTTGCGCGGCAGGCGCTGCGTCGTCATCGGTGATGATCACGAGGCGCAGATGAAGGCCGGCGCTCTCGTCGAGGCGGGCGCGGTCGTGACCGTCATCAGTCCTGATGAGCGGCCTCGGTTCACCGAGATGGCGGAGCGGGGTGAGATCACACTGCACTCTCGCGGCTATGAGCCCGGCGATCTCAAGGATGCGTTCCTGGCCATATCAGCCACGACGCATGATCGAGCACTCAGTGAGGCAATAAAGGCTGAGGCAGAGCGGGAAAAGTGCCTGTTGAACGTCGTGGACATCACGGATCTCTGCACGTGGATCTACCCGGCCCTCGTGAAGCGTGGCGACGCAACAGTGGCTATTTCAACCAACGGACGCAGCCCGGCGATGGCGTCATTCCTGCGCCGTGAGATCGACGAGGCATTGCCTGCGGAATACGGCATGTTGCTGGACGTTCTGGCGGACGTTCGAGAGGGGCTGCGGCGGGATGGCAAGAGGCCGCCGTCAAGCCGCTGGCAGAACGCGCTGAATGACAGCGAGACGCGCGCCATGATTACGGCCGGCGATGAGGCCGGTCTGCGAGATCGTCTCGTGGCGCTGTTGGCGGACGGGAGTGGTGGCTAGCGGCGGCATCGTCCACCTTGTGGGCGCCGGGCCCGGCGATCCCGGACTTATCACGGTGCGGGGCGCACGGCTGGTGCGCCGCGCCGACGTCATTGTCTACGACAGGCTTGTGAATTCCTCATTGCTGGCAGAGGCTCGCGTGGACGCAGAGATGGTGGACGTTGGCAAGCATCCGTCACGCGGCGGCGAGCACCTACAAGAGGAGATCAATGAGCTGCTTATCGAGCGGGCGCGTAACGGCGCGCGTGTCGTGCGGCTCAAGGGGGGCGACCCGTTCCTGTTTGGGCGCGGCGGCGAGGAGGCGGCGGCGCTGGCGGAAGCGGGCGTCGATTTTGACGTTGTGCCCGGCGTCACGTCCGCGCTGGCCGGGCCTGCCTATGCCGGAATCCCCGCGACGGACCGCAACCTTGCGTCCGCCGTGCGTATCTACACGGGCCAGCAAGCAAGCAACGCTCAGCCACTGAGCCAAACCGGCCAGACCTCGATCGTGCTCATGGGCGTTCGCACCCTCGCCCAAACCGTGAGGACGATGCTGATGGCCGGCTGGCCTGAAGACACGCCCGCGGCAATCATTGAACACGCAACAACATCCCGCCAGCGCACAACAACAGCAACGCTTGAGACGATCGTCGGCGCGGCGGCAGACGTCGGGATTCGCGCGCCCGCCGTTTTCATCTGCGGCCATGTTGTCGGGCTCCGCGACAACATCGCCTGGCTGGAGAAGAGGCCGCTCTTTGGCCACCGCCTGATGGTGCTGCGTGGAGAGACGCGGGCGGCAGAGCTGATCACGCTGTTGGACGATGCCGGGGCGGAGGTTGTGCACGTGCCCGCAGTTGCATTCGACGGCGCGGAGAATTGGGCTGACGTGGACGCGGCGCTGGATAAGCTGGCTCAATTCCGGTGGGTCGCGTTTACGAGCGTCAATGGCGTCGACTATTTCGTGGGACGGCTGCTCGAAAGCGGGCAAGACGCGCGGTCTTTGGCAACGGCGCGAATCGCTGCCATCGGCCCGGCCACGGCGACCGCCTTGAACCGCCACGGCCTTAAGGCAGACCTCGTGCCGGGTCGATTCAATACCGGCGCGCTTGCAGATACGATCGCGGATGAGTGCGAGCAAGGCGACGCGGTTTTACTGCCGCGCGGCAACCTCGCGGATGATGCCCTGCCCGGCGCGCTCAGGGAGCATGGCCTTGCGCCGACCCCCGTCGTGGTCTACAGGACGCTGCCCGGGCCGAATCTTGCGGAACGGGCAACAGCCGCCATTGAACGGGGCATTGACGGCGTCCTGCTCACGAGTCCGTCAACGGCACGCAATCTTGTTGAGGCGCTTGGCGACGACCGTTCACTGCTAGACGGGATTCCCGTCATCTCCGCCGGGCCGACCACGTCTCGCGGCGCGGAGGATGTCGGGCTGCGCGTTGCACAGGAGGCAACCGAGCACACGGCTGCCGGTCTTGTCGACGCCACGCTTGTGTGGGCGCGGAGCGACTGATGGCTGCCGCAGAAGGTCGCCGCGTGCTGCGCGTGGGCACGCGGAGAAGCCCGCTTGCAATAGTCCAGGTCGACTTGTTCATGGAGGCCGTCCACGCGAGGCGGCCGGACATCGAGTTTGAGATCGTCGGCATCGACACGGCGGCCGAGAGGCGGCCAACGACGCCGATTCCGGACCTCGGGCAGGGCGTGTTCGTCAAGGAGATCCAGATCGCGCTCGCCAATGGCGAGATTGATTTCGCGGTCCACAGCCTCAAGGACCTGCCAACCCGTCTCCCGCCCGGTCATACACTGGCCGCCGTCATGCCGCGCAACGATCCGAGAGATGTTCTTGTTTCAAGAGATGGTCATAGACTCAATGATTTGCCTGCAGGCGCGCGTGTCGGGACGGGCAGCATCCGCCGCGCTGCCCAGGTTCGTGCTCAACGGCCTGATCTTGAGATTGTGCTGCTGCGCGGCAACGTGGATACCCGTGTCCGCAAGGTGACGGGTGAGGGACGGGAGATCGAGGCCGAAGCCGCCGTACTTGCCGCCGTCGGCCTGCAGCGTCTTGGCATGGACGACGTGATTACCGAATTCCTGGAGCCGGACATCATGCTCCCCGCTGTCGGACAGGGGGCCATCGCCATTGAATGTCTTGAGACCAATGCGGAGGCCTGTGCCGTCGCCGCGCTTACTGAAGAACGCGACCACAGGCTCGCCGCCGATGCTGAGCGCGCATTTCTCCGGGCAGTGGGAGGATTCTGCCGCACGCCGCTAGCCTGCTACGCGACGATACAGGACGACAAGCTATCCGTGGAGGCAATGGCAGCAACGCCGGACGGCACAGTCATGCTGCGAGAGTCCCTGACGACAGAGATTTCTACGCCGCCGGATGACATCGGCAGACGGCTCCTTGACGCGTTGTATGCGCGCGGCGCGGGGGACTTCATCATCCTGGACGACGAACCGACCACGGATGACGATTAGACACTGCCGCTAGCCGGGTTTACGTGCCAGCACATCAAGTTGTTGGGCTATGTAGATGAGTTCCCCACTCTCGATCTGTCTGTGGCGTTCCGCGACCCACTCCTCAAGCCCCACATTGAACACGATACCGTGCTCGTTGAGGGCCTCCCAGACGAAGTTGATGATGTGGTGCAGAAAATACGCCACATCGTCCGGATAGCCGCCGTCCCGCGGGTACACCACCCAATCTGATGAACCCGTCGCCGCTATATCAAGGCCTGCCCGCGGTATCTCACCCAAAAGCGCCCTGCCCGCTCTGCGCCCGCCGGTTGGCAAGCCGTTCGGCGTCCTTCGCTCATCCATCGTGCGGTGGTAGGCGTCAACAACACGCGAATTGAGCACCGCATTGGTGATCGGCTCAAAAACATTTTCCCCGTCAAGCGTGATCGGCAGATACAGCAAGCCGCCCGGACGGAGCGCGCTGGCGGCAGCCCCAAGAAACTCCCGCACATTCAGGAGATCAACTAGCGCCTGCGCGATTATCACGTCGGCTAATCGGTCCGCCTCAGCCTGCTCCTGCAGATACGCAACGGCATCGGCAACGACCGAGTCCACCGACAATTCTGCTCGACCGCTCGAACCGAGAATCGCGGCGGCGGCGCGTGAAGCCTCTGCAAGACTCTCGCTTTCGTGGTCGACCATCACGTAGTCGCCGCCGGAGAGCAGACCCCGCTCAAACAGCCGCCTGAACGTGCTGCCAACACCGGCCCCAAGCTCGATAACACGTAGAGGCCTGTTTCCCATTCCAGCGATGCCCTGTGCCAACGCGTCGTACACGCGCGTGTTCAACGCATCGTCATCCACTACAGCCTTCGCCTTCAGGTAGCGGACGGTGCTATAGCTTTCAGGTCCTGGCATTGGCTTTCTCCACAATGTCCAGCAGAAATTCACGGACGGACGTCATGGACTGTTCCCACGTTGGGTGCCGAGCGAATCTCTTGAGCGCCTGCGCCCCCATGCGCGCAAGACGCTCTCGATCCGTTGCGAGGTCGCGCAGCCGTATGGAGAGTTCCGGCGCAGAGCCCATGGGCACCAAGAAACCGTCACGGCGGTTCGTGATGATTTCATGCGCCGCGCCCCAGTCCGTGGCGATGGCCGGCATCCCGAACGCCATACCCTCCAAGTAGACGATACCGAACCCTTCATACGAGGACGGAACGACCAGGACGTGCGAGTCCTCGAAATGCTTGCGAAGCGCATCATCCGATAGAGGACCGTGGAATGTCACTCTATCGCCGAGGCCCTCAGTTGCAACCTGCTGACGCACCCTGCTCGCGTACTCTGGTTCCACTTCAAGTCCGCCAACGACATCCACCCGGATACTCGCGGTTCCCGTAAAGCCAAGTGCTTCTATCAGCACGTGCAGCTGCTTGCGCTCAATCACGTTCCCCAGGAACAGGATGCGCAACGGGCCATCCGCGTTGGCTCGTTTCCTGATGTCCTGTTCCGTTATGGAAACATCAAAACGGTCGCCCGCGGGATACGCCAGGACGTTCGGCTTGCCCGCTCCGATCTGATCATGAACGGCATTTTGTGTCGTTTCGCTGTTGAACACGAACCCGTCAACAGAGCGAAGATAACGGCGCTCGATCATGGCATAGGCGCGGTTCTTCCACCCGGCGCGCTTCTCGCTCATACGCAGATGGTGGACGACGGAGATGATCGGCCATCGACCGCGAATCGCGCCATTCACACGCCATAGTGACGGATGATTCAATTCGTCCTGCAGCATCACGTCCACGTCCGCGTCCTTCAGGGCCCGCCGCAGCCCGCACGAGAACCCGTCACCCAGGTGTCGGCCATAATTGCGCCACGGAATCCCGATGATGTGGACGCTGTCCCCCGCGCGCTCCAGTGTCTCAACCAGCCTGCGGTCATACAGATAGCCGCCGGACAGGGTGTCCAAGCTGCCATAGATGACGAGGCCCACCTTCAACGCCGAATCTCCCGCCGATAGGAGGCCCAGGCATTCTCCCCTTCCCAAACGCGGATAGTCATGGAGGCAAGCGGCTCGGTTGGAATGCGCTCTGCGATGAACTCCCAGAGGATGCGGGCAAAGTGCTCCACGCTGGGGTTCAGTCCGTCGAATTCGGGGAGGTCGTTGAGCGTGTTGCCGGCATACCGGGCATCGACAGCAGCCAGGGCATTTTCCACCGCGATGATGTCTACCAGGTAGCCGTGCTCGTCCAGCCCCGGACCCTCAAGCAGCGCCTCGGCCTTGTACGGATGGGCGTTGAGTTCATTTTCGGGGCCCCAATCGCCGCCGATGAGATAGTGCCAGGCCGTGAATTCATGGGAAACGGAGACGGTGTACATGTGCTTCTCCCATTGTGGCACGCAGTTATTCGGTAGCTACGTATTATCGTACGTCAGCAGAACCTGGAGCACATCGCCGGGAGATTCATCCAGCAGTCGATAGGCGCTTGCGGCTTCCTCAACCGGGAATCGGTGTGTGACGAGTTGTGACGGCTTGAGGCGCCGGATCATTCGCCACGCCGTCTCAAATCGCCGCTCCTTATCCCATCGACCCGACAGTTCCGGCGCGATTGTCGTCACCTGGCTGCTGATGAGCCTGATGCGGCTGCGATGAAAGCTGCCGCCGAGGTCAACCAGCGCGCGTTTCGTACCGTACCACGAGCCGACGACGATGCGGCCGCCGTAGCCCGTCAATGCAATCGCCGTGTCCAATGCTTCCGGCCTGCCGGACAACTCGTAGACAAGGTCCGCACCATGTGTGCCGAACATCACGGCGATTTCATCCATCACGCCGGGCACGGAAGGGTCATAGGATGCCGTCGCGCCGAGTCTCAATGACATCCCTCGCCGCGCCTCAACGGTGTCCAGCGTGATGAGAGACGCGAGGGGCATCTTCGCCAGCACTGCTGTCGTCAGCAGTCCGATGACACCCTGCCCGATGAGCAGCACGTTTTCTCCCACCAGCGGCGCGCCGTCCATGGCAAAGTTCACCGCGGTTTCCATCGAGGGCAGCATCGCCGCGTCCTCATACGAGACTCCGTCCGGAATCTCCATCAGCGACACCGGATCGGCCTCGAACAGTGACTCGTGCGGATTGAAGGCAAAAACACGGCGGCCGGTCAGGTTGGCATTAACACCTTCACCAACCTGCGCCACGTCGCCAACCGCCGCGTAACCATACCGGATGGGAAAAGACAGCCCGCCCTGCAGCGCGGCAATGGACTCGTCCGCCGCCATTTCAGATGGCGCTTCGCCGCGATACACAAGCAGTTCCGTCCCCGCGCTGATCGCGGACATACGAGTGCGAACCAGCACACGCCCCGGCCCCGGGCCGCTCGCCTCTTCGCGCTCAACCTCAACGTGGCGCGGGGCGATAAACGTCACCGCGCTCCTGTTTAGTCTGGCGGCCATACCGGCCTGCCCCACGCAACCAGGTCGTCACCCTCGCGCTTGTAGCCAATACCCTGTAGTCGCGGAAATGCCGCGCTGCCCGCGCCATTCTTGCTTGACACCGCGCGCAGGCCGCCTACGAGCGTCGGCGCAACCGTGACCACAATGTGGTCGACAAACCGCGCTTCCAGCAGCTCCGTGATGACGCGCGCCCCGCCCTCAACCATCAGGCTCCGCACACCATCCTCGTACAAGGTCGCCATCAACGCCCGGAGGTCCACCAGGCCATCCGACTCTCTCGCCGGCAGCCGCAGGACTCGCGCGCCCACTGCCTCAAGCTCCACCTGCCTATCAAGCGGAGCGTCCTCCAGCGTCGCGAGCCATGGCATCGTTCGATAGCTCTCCAGCAGGCTCGCGCTCAACGGAAAGCGGAGTCGGCTGTCCAGGACGATTGGCTGGGGGTCCTTGCCGTCTGCCAACCGAACGGTCAGGCGCGGATCGTCCGCGATAACCGTTCCAATGCCGACGAGGATTGCGTCGTTGGACGAGCGAAGCAGATGTGTCATCTCGGAGGATTCGGAGCCGCTAAGGTGGAGCGGCAGCGAATCGGCGTCGGCAATCGAGCCGTCCAGGCTCTGCGCGTACGTCAGCGTCACAAACGGCCGACGGTTCGCTTCCGCTACCGCGTGTTTCTCCGCCGCGGACACGAACGGGCTTGAGACTTCGTCCGACTCCGGCGGCGCAATGTCCAGCATGTGCCCCATACGATTGACCTTGGTTGTCAGATAGTCGACGTTCTGCGTAGTGACGGGACCGGGCACGGCCACCCTCCCGCCGACCTGTATGCCCAGCCCGCGCAATTCCTCAACCTTCTTGGGGTTATTGGTCATCAGCCTGATGGATCGCACGCCCAGCTTTTGCAGCATCAATGCCGCGATGCCGTAACTGCGCTCATCCGCCTGATGCCCCAACCGCAGATTGGCGTCAACGGTATCGAGCCCCTGGTCCTGCAGGTTGTACGCGCGGAGCTTTTCCAGCAGGCCGATGCCGCGTCCTTCCTGCCGCAGGTAGATGATGATTCCCGCGCCCTCACGGGCAACGGCCTCAATGGCTGAATCCAGCTGAGACGCGCAGTCGCAGCGCCGGGAGCCGAACACCTCGCCCGTCAGGCACTCGGAATGGACGCGTGCAAGCACATTCTCGCGCCCATCCACATCACCGTGGACAAGCGCCAGGTGCTCTTTGCCATCTACATCATTTGAAAAATAATCGAGCTGGAATTCACCGTGAGCCGTTGGGATGCGCGCAGACACACTGCGCTCTACTCGTGTTGGGTAAGAAGACATCGTTCCCCTGATCCTGGATTACCTGCCGGTCGGTTGCGCGCAGACCTCCACGACCCTGCGCAAACGTACCCATAATTGGCATCAGCGCCGCTCTTGTCAATTCGCGCCCTACCCCGCCGCTTCCAACAACCGCAAGGTAACACCGGATTCCCTAGCCGTTTCGCAGCCGCGCGCCGCGTCCAAAAGCTCTTCCATGCTCCGCCGCCCCGCCGCGGAATCGGAGCCGATCATCGCCGTTAGCTCTCCGATGCGAGAGCCGTCATCTACCAGGTTCTCTACTTTCGTGGCGGCGCGCCCATCCTTTGTCTCCTTGAACACGCGAAGGTGATGGTCGGCGTGCGCCGCGACCTGAGGCAGATGTGTTACGCAGATGACCTGCTGATGGCGCGCAAGATCAGCGAGCTTGCTGCCGATCGTCCCGCCCACATGCCCCCCGACGCCAACATCGACCTCATCCAGCACGAGGCTGCGGGCATCTGAATGCGCCAGGACGGTTTTGATGGCCAGAGTGACGCGCGCCATCTCGCCGCCGGAGGCAATCTTTGACAGCGGACGCGGCGGTTCTCCCTCATTCGGAGCGATCAGAATCTCAACTTCGTCGCAGCCCGCCTCACCACAGATTTCGAGTGTGTCCGGGGAATCGCCGTAGGCCCTCTCCAATGCTGAACGCACGTCAACATCAATGCGCGTGCCCGCCATGGCAAGCGCCTCAATCTCGCTCTCCAGCGCGCGGCCAAAGCGCGCCGCGGCAGCTGAACGCGCCTCGGACAGCGCCTTCGAGCATTCGATGACCTCGCTGTTGAGGCGGCTTTCCCGGGCGGCCAGTTCCGCTATCTGCTCCGACGCCCTGTCCAGGCCCGCCAACTCTTGCTCGGCGTTCTCGCTCCACGCGATGACGTCCTGCAACGATCCGCCATGCCTGCGCTTGAGATCGTCAAGCGCCACGATGCGCTCCTCGACGGCATCCAGTCGATTGGGGTTCGTCTCCAGCGACTCAACATACCGACCCAGCGAGAGCGCCAGTTCCTGCGACTGTTCGGCGAGCGCCTCTGCTTCTTCCCACGATTTCCGCAGGTCTGTGTCCAACTCCGTGGCCTCACGCAGATGGTGAGCGATCTCGGTCAGCGCGTCAGTTGCGCCAACCTCACCGCGCGGCGGCTCAACCAGGAGCGCCCGCGCAGCCCCGGCCAGCACGCCAAGCTGCTCGGCATGGGCAAGCCGCGACCGCTCGCGCTGAAGAACATCGTCTTCACCAGGCATCGGAGTGATGTCCCGGAAAGCGCGGAGATTGTGCTCCAGTTCGTCGCGCCGCGCAGTTCGCTCGGCGTCCTTGCGCCTCAGGCGTTTGAGTTCAGACCGAACATGCCGCAACTGCTTGACGCTATCCTCAACGCGTCCGCGCATCCCATTCAGGGCGCCGTAGCGATCCAGGGTGTCTCGCTCTTCACCGGGCCCCAGCAGCGACAGCGTCTGCCGCTGTCCGTGTGTTTCGGTGAGTTGGCGTCCCGTCTGTTGAAGCGTCTTGAGTCCTGCCTTGCGACCGTTCACCGTACACGCGCTGCTGCCGTCAGAGCGCATCTCACGCGCAACATGGATAGTGACGCCTGCATCCGTCTCAAATACGGCCTCAACCCTTCCCGTCTCAGCGCCGGATCTCAAAAGTGAGGCGTCAGACTTTGCTCCCAGCGCAAGGGATATGCAATTGACAATGATCGACTTACCCGCTCCCGTCTCGCCGGTCAACACCGTGAAACCGTCGTCGAACGGGATGGTCAGCCGGTCGATAACGCCGATATTCTCAATGGTCAGTCGTTGCAGCATGGCCCGCGCCTCCTTCGACTGTGAGGCACGGTATCAGAACGCGCGTTCGCCGTCAATAAGCTAGCAGGGCTCCGTTGCCCTACCGCCGCGCCAACACACCCAGTTGCGCGTACATGTAGAAGGGCCACTCAGACTCGGCGAACCGCATCCACGCCGCCGAAATCCTGTCCAGGTCCGCTTGTTCCGCCAGCCCGTACGCAAGCGCATCGGCCCCCACGTTGGAGTGCAGGATTCGCTGGGACCACATGTTGCCCCAGAAGCGCGCCTCGTCGCCGTCCATCACCACAACGTTGGAGTGAATCTCATAGTCCGTGAATCCCGCGTCTCGCACCCAATGGGTGAGATGCCGCCCCGCGTCCGGCTCCGCCCCGTTGTGGTACGCGACCCGGTGATAGAGGCTGCTCCAGTCGTCGAATTCAGGGAACTTGGGCGACGGGCACATGGTGGCGTAGTCCGTCTCTCGCACGGACAAAAGGCCGCCCGGCTTGAGCACGCGCCGCATCTCTCGAAGGGCCAGCGGTTGATCCGTCAAATGCTGCAATAGCTGGTTTGCATACACGACATCGAACGCGCCGTCTTCGTAGTCGAGTTGGTAAACGTGGCCATACGTGAACGTCACGTTGTTCACGCCTTCCGACGCGGCATGATCTCGCGCCTGAACCAGTATCTCCTCGGACAGATCGATGCCGATGGTCTCGCCGGGCGCAACTGCCCGCGCCAGTCCCGTAGTAATCGTCCCCGGCCCGCATCCCACGTCAAGCAGGCGCATTCCGGCATCCAGGTGTGGGAGCAGAAACCACGCTTCACCCTCCGCGCGACGCCGCGCGTGGTTCTGCACCACCGATTCATGGTGCCCGTGCGTATAGCGGTCGCGCGGAACCTCACTCACCTTGACCCCACCTCCACACGTTATCCTGACTTATGGCCATCTCATTGTCGCCGCTTGCAATCCCGCCCCCTGCCCATGCCCTAACGGGCGCGGGTGGATGGGCTGACGAGATTATCAGCTTTGGGTTCATCATCGCCATCATTGTCATCCTGGTGGTGATGTCTCGTCTCGGCCGGCGCAAGCGGCTCCGCGAAGACGAGCGGAATCGGCAAGACGCTACCGATTAGCCGCCGCCTGCGCCTCCGCGCGTTCCACGGCCGCCGGGGGTCTCAGATACAACGGCTCCAACGTCGCGACATCATCAACGTCGCCACGACTCAGACGCAACAGGCCCAACCGCGCAGCATTGGCCGCTGTCCGCGTCCGAACGGCATCCGGCGCGATCGTCAGCGCATCCCCGAGGCTGCTGTGCGCCGCCTCTGCCAATTCCTCGTCGAATTCTCCAGTCAGAATGCAATCCTCACTGCGAGAGGCCATCAATGAGACAAGCTCCTCCGGCGAGACGATGGCCTCCTCAACAAGTTGTTCGACACCATGCTCGTCCGACGCCGTGTAGGCCGCGGCGGCGTATTGTCCTCGCCCCGCATTCACAACCGACCACACTGTCCTCCCCAGGTGCGCGGCTCCAAGCGCCGCTGCGGCCAGTGTTCCCACACCGACAATCGGCACATCAAGCCCCTGCGCGAGGCCTTTTGCCGTGGCAAGGCCGATTCGGATACCCGTAAAGCTCCCCGGCCCGCGCGTGGCGACGATGCCTGTCAGATCGTTGTTCGTGATGTCCGCCATCATCATCACGTGTCGAAGCGTGGGATGCACGTGCATGGTGTGGTTGCGGCCCGCCCGCCACGTGAGTTCCGCCGCGATTGCACCATCAGGGTGGGCGATGGCGACGCTTGCTGTCTCGGTGGCGGTGTCAATGGCGAGGATCATTCCGCCGCCCCAATGCCCTCGGGCA
Organism: Dehalococcoidia bacterium; assembly: GCA_965203815.1. Lineage (GTDB taxonomy): Bacteria > Chloroflexota > Dehalococcoidia > UBA6926 > UBA6926 > VXMO01. The sequence goes on from OZ241912.1 coordinate 27,026, forward strand.
GGGCGCTCAGCGCCTGTGCGGACACGGGTCCGCTCGCCGTTGCCGATAGCCGCCGTTCCGAGTCCGACACGTATTCGATGCTAATCTCCAGCCGGTCATCCGGGAAAATCGACGTCGCACGATCCGCCCACTCGACGGCCAGCACGCCGTCCCTGCCCAGGTAGTCATCCAGCCCCAGCTCCCACGCCTCGGCGGGATCGTCAATGCGGTACAAATCCATGTGAAAGAGCGGGAAGCGTCCCTGGTATTCGTTTACCAGCACGAACGACGGGCTCTTCGTGTAGGCGGTCACACCCAGCCCATCGGCAAGCCCCTGCGTCAGCGTCGTCTTGCCCGCGCCGAGCTGCCCGATGAGCAGCACCAGCGTCCCGGCCGCAACGGTCTTGCCGATTGCCCGCCCGATGTCTTTCGTCTCATCCGCGGAACGTGAAACGCCGCTCCATTCATGTGTTGCCATATAGATAGCGTAGCGCATCGCGCGGGGGCTATCCCGCGCGGAGGAATCTGGGTCTGATTGCCGCGACAATGACGACGGACACCGCCAGCGCGCCGCCGAGAATGGCAAGCGCCCAGCCCGCGCCGTACGCCGACCCTATGTAACCCGCCACAAGACTCCCGATGGGAACAAAGCCGCGGTCGAGCAGGTACAGGCTGATGACGCGGCCATGAAACTCGCTCTCCGTCTGCGTGAGCAGCATCCCGTTCGTCAGCACGCGTTGGCTGGAATCCAGCAATCCTAGGAGAATCATGAGGACCAACGCGAGGACGAGCCACGGCGCGGCTCCCAGACCGGAGAGAACCACGCCGCTCAACGCCATCGTGACCACAATCAACATGCCCTTGTTCCGCACGTTGCCGAGGTAGGCCAGGATGGACGGCCCGATGATCGACCCTATCCCCATGAACGTCAGCATCCCGCCAAACAGCGTTGCGCCCGTGTTCTGGCTCAGGTTGAACGCGTCGGCAATCGTCACCAGCCATTCGGCGTTGGACGCAAATCTTTCGTCCGCCACCTCCGGCAGGAGGACCATGAACGGCTGTAGGAACATGAGCGACAGGAGCCCGAGCAGCAGCAGGATCAGGATATTGACGCGTTGGCGGACGTACAGCAGGCCCTCCCACGTGTCCCGGAACGCGCCCGATATACCCATGCTCTTTGCGCCCCGCTGCATCAGCGGATACGTCTTCATCCACAACCACGAGGCGATGATGGCGAACTCCAGCAGAATGATGATGATGAACACCATCTCAAAGCCGGAAACCGCGATGAGAACACCGGTCAACAGGGGCGCAACTATCCGTGTGCCATTGAACGAGAACTGCTGCAACGCGACGGCGTTTGCCACAAGGTCTCTACCGACAATCGCCGGTATGAGCGCCTGCCGTCCCGGCTGATTGAACGCGATCATTGCGCCGCGTCCGGCGAACAGCGCGTATGCGTGCCACAACTCCAACCGGTCCTGCACAAGAAGACCGAGCAACACGACATAGATGATCAGGATGCCGATCTGCGTTACAACGAGAATCGTCTTGCGGTTGACGCGGTCGGCGAGCACCCCAGCCGGTATCGCAAGGAACAGCACGGGTATCGTGCGCCAGAAATTGACCCAACCGACAGCGACGGGATCTCCCGTGATTTCCCACACCAGCCAGCTGCGGGCGACAATCTCCATCCACAGCGTGAGCGCGTGCATGCTCACGCCCACCCACAGGATGCGGTAATCGCGGATGCCAAACGCGGAGACGGCCTCTCTCAGCGAGGCACGGCCCCTGGCGGTGCGTCGCCCTTCTAAGAGTTCGTCGGGCGCGTTCGTCCCCTGTTCGGTTTCATTGGGTGTGTTGCGGGGACGCACCGTCGGGAGTCCGGCCTAGTCGAGTTCCCGGAGGCGCTTCACAAAGACCGTGAAGAAGATCGTGACGGCCATGAGCAGCATCGCCGCGCCGCCGACTGCCAACTGAGCGCCGGAGAAGCCGCCCTGCGTGCCGATGACATCCGCAAGCACTCCCACGAAGAACACGCCGAAGTTCGTCATGCCCCAGTTGAGCATGTAGATGCTCATCACGCGGCCACGGTGCTCGTCGTCTGAGTACACCTGCGCGAGCGTATTGCTCAGCGCCATCCGTCCCGCCTGCGCGAATCCCAGCGGAATGAACACGATGAATGCGATGAGATACGAGTTCGTAAAGCTGAATATGATCAGCGACGCCGCCATCACGAACATGCTGATCAACAGCCACAGGCCGCGCTTCTTGTCCTCCATCGTGGCAACAAAGATGGAGCCGATGAGCGCCCCAATGCCGGAGATGCTGATGAGCAGACCCTGGCGGGCGGAGGATTCAGCCAGCGTGTCAAATAACGTTCCCACCAGCGGGAGCGACGTGAAGAACGTGAGTCGGGAGGGATCGACGGTGAGGATGGTGTCCGTGAAGGCGGGGAGCAGGAACATGTACGGCATCGACAGCACGAATGAGAACAACGCGAATATCAGCAGTGTGAGAACAGCAGTATTGTGCCTGATGTAAGTGAAACCCTCGCCCACCTGCTTCAACATGCCGGAGCCCCGCAGCGCCACCGCGCCCGTCAGCGGAACACCCATCAGCATGATGACGCCGGAGCCGTACAGCACCGCCATGATGTAGTACACACCCTCGATGTCCCACAGTGCGATCAGGAATCCTGCAAGCGCCGGACCCATGAGGCGGAGCAGGTTCATCGCCGCGCCGTTCAGCGCCACGGCGTTCGTGATCATGTTCGCGCCCACAAGCTCCGGGATGATCGCCTGCCGCGCGGGCATCATCAGCGCCATCACGATTCCCTGCAGGAACGACGCGATGAGCAGGTGCCAGACGGTAATCGAACCGAGCGTGATAGACATTGCAACGCCGATGGTGATGACCGTGGAGAGAATCTGCCCGATGATGAGCACCTGCTTCTTCGGCAAGCGATCGGCAAGCACCCCGCCGAACAGGGAGAGCGCCAGCATCGGCACCGCGTTCGCCAGCGCCACGGCTCCCAGCATCGTCACGCTGCCGTCGTTCGTGCCGGGCGTCTTGGACAACTCGTAGACGTACCAGGAGCGCGCCATCATCTGCATGTTCAAGGCGCCCATCTGGGCGAGAACAAACAGGAAATACAGCCGGTAGGCCGGTACGGTCAGTGAGGCGATGGCGCGGAATCCGACGCTGCGCTTTTCCGTGACAGGGCCGGGGCCTTGCCGAAGTCCGGGGCCGCCTCGCATCCCGCCCGGGCCGCCCTCCGGCCCTCCGCCCATCATGAGGAGCGCGCCTCCTCATGCCCGGAAGCGGCAGCTTCGGCCTGTCCCAAGCGTTCCAGTCCTTCCAGAAGAATCGTAAGGCCGCGCTGCGCTTCTCTAGCTTCTTCATCACTCAGGCCGTTCAGACGCTCCCCCCATTCGCGGCGGCGCAACGTCAACAGCCGCTCAGCGAGGTCCACACCCTCCGGCGTCAGGCGACACACGTTAGAGCGGCGGTCTGCGGGATCCTGCCAGCGCTCGACGAGACCGCGCTCAACCATACGGTCGATGACGCCCGTTGCAGTTGAAAGGGAGGTGCCAAGTTGATTGGCGACCACTCCCATACGACTGTCGCCGTGCCTGCGCAGGGCAAAAAGCGCCCGCAGCTGCGGCATTGTGAGCTCTACCGTGAACCAATCGTCATGAACGGACGGCCTCAGAAGCCGGAGAATAACCTCCAGGTCAACAATGAGGCGTTGGGTAATTTTGTCAGTGGTTTCGGATACTTTCACTCACTCAAAGTATTTTACTCAGCCGCACATGTCAACGCCTCGCGCCCGTCATGCCCTTCGACAGGCTCAGGGAGAGCGGGCGTCTGCTACGCTAAAGAGGCGTTACCACCTTAACCACTTCATATAGGAGACACGAATACACGATGGCAGCAGAACGCACCCTCATCCTGATCAAGCCGGACGCCGTGCAGCGCGGCCTGACGGGTGAAATCCTCGGACGTTTCGAGAAGCGCGGCCTCAAGATCGTCGGCGCAAAGCTCATGCGTGTTGAGCGCGCGCTGGCGGAGCAGCATTACGCCGAGCACGTCGGCAAGCCGTTCCTCCCGGGGCTGCTGGACTTCATCACGTCGTCGCCGCTGCTGGCGATGGTGCTGGAGGGAGAGCGGGCCATCGAGCTTTCCCGCCAGACAATGGGCGCGACGGATCCTGCAAAGGCAGCCCCGGGCAGCATTCGCGCCGACCTCGGCTTGTCAGTTGGACTGAACCTAGTGCATGGCTCAGACGGCCCGGAATCCGCCGCGCGCGAGGTTGCGCTCTGGTTCGACGAGTCCGAGTTGATCGACTATCAGCAGGCCACGGAGCAGTGGCTCATTGAATCCTGACCAGCGGCACGGCGCTGCGCCACAACTGCTCCAGCCCATAGAGCTCCCGTTGCTCCGCGGCGAAGATGTGGACGATCACGTCGTTGAAGTCCATCAGGAGCCAACCGGAGTCCGCGTCGCCCTCCGTTCGCAGCACAGCCTGCCCGGACTCCTTCAACCCCTTGTGCATGGCCTCCCGGATCGCCTGTCCCTGCCGCTTGGACTCCACGGTCATCAACACAAAGGCATCCGCGTAACCGCAGATATTTCGCACGTCGAGCAGGAGGATGTCGCCGGCCTGCCGGTCCTCCGCGATTTCCACGGCCTTGCGGGCAAGTTCGATGCCGTCGGCAGTCGAATCAGCGTCTGTGGTAGTGACCTGTTCCGTCATGACGCCATACTACGCCACCGCGCAACGCCCAACAACGCGCCCAAGCCATATCCCCTCTCCCACTGGGAGAGGGTTAGGGTGAGGGCAACGCTCCCCCGCCCCATTCACCCTGAGCCCAGTCGAAGGGTCGCCTGCTGATGGACTCCCTCTCCGTCACCCTTGCCGTCATCGCCCTCCTCATCGGCGCGGTTGCCGATCTGCTCTACCGCGTCGCCCAGAATAGAGGCATCGAGGCCCCCAACTTTATCTTCTGGCAGTCCACCGTCTTCACGGCCATCATTTGGACGGTCGCAGTGGTGAGCTGGGTTGCTTTTGGTGACGACGGCCCGGTTGGCCCGGTCCGTTGGATCGCGTGGCTGTACGGCGTGCCCGCCGGCGTGTTCGGCTACCTGGGGCTGACGTTGTTTGTCGCGAGCCTCCGCACGGGAGACGCGAGCGTCAACGCACCCATCTTCAGGCTCAATTTCGTCATCACTGCGCTGGGTGCGATGTTACTTCTTGGCGAGTCGGTCAGCATTGTAAAGATTGGCGGCATCCTGCTCGCCGTTTTCGCCGTCCTCGTTCTCTTGAACATCACCCAGATCACCGCCATCCGCTCCGACATGCGGTCGATCCTCTTCGCGCTGGCGGCGTCCGGGTTCTTTGGCGTCGCCGGCCTAGTCGCCAAGGCCGGTCTCGATACAGGCGAAATCGGCGCGGTCCCCATAGTTCTCACCCAGACCGTCGGTTTCCAACAGGCCGCAATCATCACGCTGATGAGGAGCCGCAATTTCAGCATCACCCGCACCGTCTTCAACTTCGCCCCGGGCATCGCGGTCTTGCAGGTCACGTGGGCCGTTCTCCTGTTCGAATCACTCCGTATCGGCGACGCCAGCATCAGCTACCCCATCGTGCAGATGAGTTTTGTCATCACCGCCATCCTCGCCGTCGTCTTCCTGCGCGAGGAGATGAACTGGAGCAAGGGCGGCGGCCTCGTGTTGGCCATCATTGCCGTCGTCATCCTCGGCCTCGCCGGTTGACGACGCTTTGCGCTAATCAAGGACGAACAACGTGAGCCAGAGAAACACAGTGGAAATTACTATCACAGACAGAACCGACACCAACAATGTGATGAAAGCACCACGCTTACCTCGACTCTTGATCCAGCTGCCTATAGCCAAACCAATGTCTGCAAGCAAATTGTCCATAGCGCCGCGCCTTTGCGTCTCCAGGCTCAGTTGCTTACTCTGAATAATGCCATGAGTAACCGCGAAAGAGTCATTGTCGCCATGAGCGGCGGGGTGGATTCCTCCATCGCCGCCTACCTGCTCAAGGAGCAGGGCTACGACGTTATCGGCGTCACCATGCGCCTGTGGAGCGATGACGTGGAGGGCGCGTCACGACACAACCGAGCGTGCTGCTCCGTGGAGGACGTTTTTGACGCCAAGCGCGTCTGCCAGAAGCTCGACATCCCGCATTATGTTCTCAACATGGAGGAGGAGTTCCGCAGGCACGTCATCGAGTATTTCATCCGCGAGTACAAGAACGGCCGCACTCCTCACCCCTGCATCGCCTGCAACGACAAGATCAAGTTCGCGTTCTTCCTACAGCGGGCACTGTCGCTTGAGGCGGATTGGATCGCCACGGGCCACTACGTGAGACGGGGAGAGACGGCGGACGGCCGCATTGAACTGCACAAGGCCGTTGACGCCTCCAAGGATCAGACCTACGTGCTCTACGGGCTTGGACAGGAGGAGCTGCGCCGCTCATTGTTCCCCATCGGCGAGCTGCCCAAGCAGGACGTGCGGCGAATAGCGTATGAGCTTGAACTGCCCGTTGCGGACAAGCCGGACAGCCAGGAGATCTGCTTTGTTCCGTCCGGCGATTACCGCGCATTTCTCTCTGAGCACATGGCGCTCACGCCCGGCCCCATCCTGGACGTTGACGGCAAGCGCGTCGGCTCTCACATGGGAACCGCAGGCTACACAATCGGGCAGCGCAAGGGCCTCCCGCCGTCTCCCGCCGGCCGCCGCATGTACGTCATCGACATCGACACCGCCGAGAACACCATCGTCATCGGGCCGGAGGATCATCTCCTTGCTGACTCTTTGCACGCGGGGCAGGCAACGTTCATCGACGGCAGCGTTCCCGCCGGAGGAGAACCAATGCGCGTCACCGCCAAGGTGCGCTACAAGTCCCCCGAAGCGCCCGCCCTCCTCATCCCCGACGCGGATAGCGACGGGTTCACTCTTGAGTTTGACGATCCACAGCGCGCCGTGACCCCGGGGCAGGCCGTCGTTCTCTACGATGGCGGCCGCATGGTGGGCGGAGGTGTGATAGAGCGCGCAGTGGCCGCCGACAAGCCGCGCGACTCTGCATTGGCCGCGCAGGCGGTGTAGAATCGTTCTTGGGATAAAGGGGATAAGGGAAATCATGTCCATCATTGCCTTGTCGCATGGTCTGCGTGACCTCCTCAATCGTGGGGATACCGCCGCTCACGTGCAGAACGGGTATCCGTCCGGCGACGCGCTTGCAGGCGTATTCAAGGCATGCCAACGCACCCTGACGCAGGCTGTCGAAACGATGTCCGAAGAGGACATGGCATGGCGGCCGTTCCCTGAAACGCCGTCCGCGAGTTACTACCTCTGGCACGTCGCCCGCGTGCAGGACGCCCTGCTCCACAAGCAGATCCTCAACCGCCCTGAGATCAATGAGACACACGGATACGCGCGGGAGTTCGGCCTGCCTCTTGAGGACACCGGACAGGCGTACACCGCCACACAGCGCGCCCACTTCCAGGAGCCGCCAAAGACAGCGCTGCTGGAGTACCTTGGGCTCACGTTCGAGGCCGTTTTGCGCACCATCGAGGAACTCGGCCCAGAGGGCCTGGACATTGAGACGGACAGCGGGATGCGGCGCATCCGCTACCTCATCACGCTGACCACCCACGCCAATCTCCATGCCGGCGCAATCAACCACATAAGGGAAGTTCTCACTGCCTCGAGAGAGGTCCCCGCTGAAAACTGATCCTCCGGACGACGGCGCCTCTTCATCGCGCCGTCCCATCGTCCCTCCCGTCACGCGTCCCGGCCTCTCATACGAGCGTGAACTGCTCATTAAGGGCGCTCGCACAATCGCCGGCATCGACGAGGCGGGACGCGGCGCGCTCGCAGGCCCCGTCGCCGCAGCCGCCGTCATCCTCCCCGCCCAACCGTTGGCATGGTTCGATGATGTTGACGATTCCAAGAAACTCAGCGCGCCCGAGCGAGAACGCCTCGCAAAGCTCATTCTTCATGATGCGGCAGTCGGCCTCGCCATGACGCCCGCAAGCCGGATTGATGCTGCGGGCATCGCCGCCGCAACCCGTGAGGCCATGCTGGCCGCCCTGAACGCGCTGGGGAGTCGAGTGGACGGTGTCCTCGTTGACGGCTCGGCGCTGCCCATCCCTGACGGTATTCGGCAGTTGGCGCTAACGCGCGGCGACCAGGTCTCCATCTCGGTATCGGCGGCATCCATCATCGCAAAGGTCGCCCGTGACGAGGTCATGCGGCAGCTGGACGGCCAACACCCCGGCTATGGCCTGGCGCGCAACAAGGGGTACGGGACCGCCAAACATCTTGACGCGTTGCGAAAGATCGGCCCCTCCCAGATTCACCGCCGCACGTTTCGCAATGTTGAAAATATTGCTGAGGCATCTTGACATGGCATCCCTTCGCCCCCTAGCATGGCGTCGTTCAGATATGGCAACCGATTTAGAGCCCCCAAGTACGGGGCACACACAAATTGCGCCGGGTCGACGCATGATTAACGTCGCCGGGGCATAGACGCCAGTGTCAGCAATCCTCCTGCCGGCGTATCCGTTCGCCCTCGTCCTCCTGACGTTGGTGGTGGCGTTGGAAGACGCCTACTTCCAGACACGGGGAGAGCGCCTGGAGCGTCTTGTGCAGCGGCGCAGGCCGGGCGCGCGCCGCCTCGCCCAACTGCAGGAATCTCACGATTCACTCACGATGGCCGCCCTCATGATCCGTTCAACTGCGACGGTTCTCTTCGCCATCATCAGCTATGCGCTCGTATCGATGTACAGCCCCTGGGCCTCTTTGGAGGTTCTACTCGGAATCGCACTCACCGTCGCGGGCGTCATATTGGCGCAGGCCGCCGGGCGCGTGTGGGCCGGTCATGACGCCGACCGCCTCGCTCTTGTGTCAGCCCCGTTCGCCACACTCGTGAACGCCGCTCTTTCCACACCGGCCTTGGCGCTCCGCGGTTTGTTCCGTCCGCTTGCCCGCGCCCTGGGGCAGAAACGGTCGGATAACGCCCCTGTGGAACGCTCCGATCAACGCAACGCCAACGGCGACCACGCGAACGGCACGGACGCTGCCGTCACGTTGGATGAGGAATGGGAGCGCAACGTCATGCGCGGCCTCGTTCGGTTGGAGTCCCTGGCCGTCCGCGAGGTGATGGTGCCGCGTCCCGATATCGTGGGCATCGAAGCCGGCTCATCTCTTGAAGATGCCGTCCAGATCGTCATGCAGGAGGGATTCAGCCGCCTGCCTCTCTATCGCGGCACTCTTGATGAAGCAGTCGGAATCGTCTACGCCAAGGACCTGCTCGCGGCGTTCCAGAATAAGGACGGAGATTCAACACTTGAAGACATCGTCCGCCCGCCGCTGCACGTTCCGGAAACCAAGCGCGTGGGCGACCTCCTGCGCGAGTTCCAGTCGCGGCGCGTTCACATCGCCCTTGTTGTGGATGAATATGGAAGTCTGGTTGGCCTGGTCACCAATGAAGACCTGCTGGAAGAGATTGTGGGCGACATCGACGATGAGTTCACCGTCAGCGAACCGCTGGTCCGCCGGGTGAGTGAGCAAGAGGCCATCGTCGATGCGCGCGCGCCCCTCAAGTACATCAACGAAATGTTCAACGTGGAACTACACGCGGAGGGCGTCGATACCGTTGGCGGACTCATCCTCTACGCGTTGGGACGCATCCCCCACCCCGGAGAAACCGTCAGCGACGACGGAATGACCATGACCATCCTGTCCACCACCGGCCGCCGCGTCCGGCAAGTACGGCTTCTTCACGGGGAGTCACCCACCGGAACCGACTCGGAGGACCAGACCCCCACCGCCGCCTCTGCCTAACGTTCCAAAACAAATATGAGGGCGCCCGTGGGCGCCCCCATCAATTGTGACCGATGTTGTCAGACGTTAGTTACTTGCCGCCCGTCGGCGCCTCACCCGGGCCGTACACGCGGATCGCGGTGCTCGCAGCCGCCGGTCCCGATGCTCCCTCAGGCGTCCTGGTCCCCACTGCGACAACCGTCCAGATGCCGGGCTGCAAGTCTTCCGGTATGGCGGGATGGAGATCCTCGCCGACAACCATCTCAAGCGCGCCGGATGAATTTACCTGGGCGGTCCCCATTTCATAATCGGTGGCCGCGCCAAGCGCCTCACGGATGTAGAGCGTCACCTCATCCCGTCGCGGGAAACCGGACAGCCTGAACGTCACCCGTGTCGTTCCTGGCACGAGGATGACACTCGAATCGAGGGTATTGATATTGGCTTCCGGATTGATGGCTCCCGGTCCGGGCGCGCCGGCTGCTCCTGCTTCACCGGGCGCTCCTGCCTCTCCTGCCTGGCCGGGGGGGCCTGCTTGGCCGTCAATGCCATCCGAGCCGGGCGCTCCCGCGGGACCCGCCGGGCCTCGCTCACCTTGCGCGCCTTGCGGACCCGTGCATGCCGCCAAAACGAGAATAAAGGCAGTAATCAGAACAAGGGGCATCCAAAATGCATTCCCTTTAAACACGCGCTGCTCCCTCCTGCCATCCCCGTCCGGCGCTATGTAAATTGGCCGAAATACGCGCGCCAAACGGCTGATAGACACTTAATCATATTGGCGCAGGTAGGGAACTGTCAAGGAGAAACCTCCTCAGAACAGCCCTTTCCAGGTGAATTGTCCTCCCATCTGCGCATGGCCGGCTCAGCCCAATTGCCCGGCACGGTCTTCGCCTGTCACGCGTATAATGATAAACGGAGAGGCCTCAGCGGAGAGGTGGCCGAGCGGTTTAAGGCGTCGCTCTCGAAAAGCGGAGTATCTTCACGGGTACCGTGGGTTCGAATCCCACCCTCTCCGCCATTACACAGGACGGAGAGGTGCTGGAGTGGCCGAACAGGCACGCCTGGAAAGCGTGTAGGGTCTTACCGGGCCCTCGCGGGTTCGAATCCCGCTCTCTCCGCCACTTCTTTTAGCGCATAGCGATGGGGCCTGAACACATGCATAAAGGCACAAGGATTGCGCTGCTTGGTGTTGCATTGCTTGCAGTTGCGATTGCATCAGGCGTGATTGCCTTGGTACTAGAAGCGATTCTAATACAGTCGCACGGCCCCTACCCTGGCTTGTGGCCGGCCCAAGCATCTGGACTAGTACTAGCCCATGATATCTTCACCATCCTAACGTTTCTCACACTCTTGGCAGGCTTGGGAGCCATAGTCGTGGGCATAACTGTCCGCATCCTCAGATCATGATGCTTTCCGGCGCACCGCTTCTCTGTCATTCCGAGCGCAGTCGAGGAATCTAAAGCCACAATTACTCAGCCATACTTGTTCCTAGATTCTTCGGGGCTGCGCCCCTCAGAATGACAGAAGAGAAGTCCGTTCAGAATGACCCTTCTTGACCCATCACACCGAAATCGATAGCTTTGAATCGTGAATGACGATCTCCCATATTGGATAGCGCTCCAGCGCGTCAGTAGGCTCGGCCGCGTCAGGTTTGGACATCTTGAGTCGCATTTCCCGACTCTGAAAGATGCCTGGCACGCATCAGAGTCGGAACTCCGCGCCACCCGTCTTGATGGGCGTACGGTGGAGGAAATCCTCAAGACGCGCGCCGACATCGAGCCCGAGGATGAGCTTGAGCGGCTGCACCGCCATCGCGTCAGCGCCTACACCTGGCACGATGAGCAATACCCTGCCCGCCTCCGGCAGATCCATGACATGCCCCCGGTCCTGTACATCAAGGGAGAACTCAAACCGGAGGATGACCTTTCACTGGCCGTTGTTGGAACGCGCAAGGCCACGCCATATGGGCGAGAGGTTACACGTGAGTTCATCAGAGACCTCGTGCAGACAGGGCTCACGATTGCCAGCGGACTCGCCGCCGGCATAGACTCAACGGCCCACTATGCCACGCTCCAGAACAAGGGCAGAACGATTGCCGTCCTCGGCAGCGGCGTGGACATCATCTATCCCGCACAGAATCGCAAGATGGCGGCAGAGATCGCGGAGAACGGCGCCCTCATCAGCGACTATCCGATCGGCACGCCCCCGATGAAAGAAAACTTCCCGCGCCGCAACCGCATCATGAGCGGCATCAGCCTTGGCTGCCTCGTCATTGAGGGCAACGAGAAGAGCGGAGCGCTGATCACGGCACGCCAGGCCCTTGAGCAGAACCGGGAGGTCTTTGCCGTCCCCGGCAGCGCCCTCAGCGAACGGAGCCGCGGCCCCAATCTCCTCATTCAGAACGGCGAGGCGAAACTCGTGCTGACCGCAGAGGACATATTGCAGGAGCTAAACCTGTCACAGGAGGATCGGCAGCTCAATCTCCCCTCAACACCGCAGCCTGTCGATGAAGAGCAAGCGGCCGTCCTTCGCGTCCTCAGCCGCTCTCCCGTCCACATCGATGAGATCTACCGCGCCTCCGGAATGTCCATGCCTGAAGTGTCTAGTACCCTTACCATGTTGGAGCTGAATGACCTCGTACGGCAGGTAGGCGGAATGCACTACGTCTTGACACGAGAGGCACATGCGCTTTACGAATCTCATAGGCAGAACAACGACAGCGGGGAACAGACCGAGACCAGAACCGCCGAGAATCAGATCACATAAAGAGGCAGAAATCGAATGACAACAGGTCGAAAAAAGTCGACGACCACACGCAAGACCAAGAAGGCATCTGCTTCCGGCAATGGCCGCGCGGGAGGTCGTTCAGCGACTGCCCGGCGAACAAGCGCCGCATCGCGAGCCAATATCGTTCCCGGCGGGGATGTCGTCATTGTCGAGTCACCCGCCAAGGCCCGCACACTCTCCCGCATCTTGGGCAACCGTTATAACGTTCTTGCGTCAGTCGGACACGTTCGGGACCTGCCCAAGAGCAAACTGGCCATCGACGTCGAGCGGGATTTCGCCCCGGACTACGTCGTGCCGCGTGACAAGTCCGCCGTCGTCAAGGAGATCAAGGCCGCCGCGAGCGCAGCGGACACCGTGTACCTAGCCACTGACCCTGACCGTGAGGGCGAGGCCATCGCGTGGCACCTGATGCACGCGGCCAACATTCCGCAGGATCGGATTCGGCGCGTCGTCTTCCATGAGGTGACGGAGAACGCCGTCCGCCGCGCCTTTGAAGAATCCGAGGGCATCTACTCGGATACATCTGCTCGCGTCGCCTCGGGGGCGCCCCGCGGCATCGACGTCGATCTAGTGAACGCCTACCAGGCCCGCCGCGTCCTTGACCGTCTGGTCGGATACCGACTCAGCCCCGTTCTCTGGAGCAAGGTGCGCAAGGGGCTGTCTGCCGGACGCGTGCAGTCTGCCGCCCTGCGACTCGTCGTTGAACGGGAAGCTGAGATAGAAGCGTTTGTGCCACAGGAATACTGGGAAATCGACGCGAACCTCGCAACGCAGGCGGCGCAAGTAGAGGAATTTTCTGCGCGGTACCGCTCAGAGTTGGGCGCGAGCCGCGCAGCCGATATCCCGAACCAGGAGACGGCAGACAGGATCGTCGCTGACCTGAACGCGAGTTCATATGAAGTAGCCTCGGTCCGCCGCCGCGAGACAACACGCCGCCCCGGCCCGCCATTCATCACGTCCACTCTCCAGCAGGAGGCGTTCCGCAAGCTGCGATTCACCGCCCGCCGGACCATGACCATCGCGCAGCAGCTCTATGAGGGACTGCCCATCGGCAATGAAGGCCCCATCGGCCTCATCACCTACATGCGAACGGACTCAACCAACATGGCAAACGAGGCCGTGCAGGAGGCGAGAGCCGTCATCAGCAATCGCTATGGCAAGGATCACGCCCCCGCCTCTCCCAGGTCATTCTCGCGTCGAGTCAAGGGAGCGCAGGAAGCCCACGAGGCGATCCGCCCAACGTCGTTCATGCGCGATCCGGAGTCGCTGCGAAACTCCCTAAGCCGCGAGCAGTTTAACCTCTACCAGCTCATCTGGCAGCGCGCGCTGGCGTCACAGATGGCCGACGCAAAGTTCGACCAGACGACGGTGGACATCACCGCGTCCGGCGCGCCGTCCGGCGTCAGCCATACCCTCCGCGTCAGCGGCTCAATCATGACGTTTGCAGGCTACCTCGCAATCTACAGAGAGGGACTGGATGAGCCGGACGCGGACTCCGATGAGGGGCGCGTGCTCCCGGACCTGCATGAGGGGCAGACGCTTATCCTCAACCAACAGTATGCGGGTAATGCCTCGCCCCCTGTTGTCCCAAGCCAGCACTTCACGCAGCCCCCGCCCCGCTTTACGGAAGCTACGCTGATCAGGGCATTGGAAGAGCGCGGCATCGGCCGCCCCAGCACCTATGCCGCCATCCTCAGCACCATCCAGGACCGCGGCTACGTGGACAAGGCGGACAACCGCTTCCGTCCGCTCAAACTCGGCACGGCGGTGTCCGGCCTCCTTGCGGAGTATTTCCCACAGGTGTCCAGCCTGGACTTCACCTCTCAGATCGAGGAGGAGTTGGATGACGTTGCCCGCGGAGAGCGGGAATGGGTGCCGGTGTTGCGCGATTTCTACGGGCCGTTCAACGAGCGCATCGACACGGCGCAGGAAAAGATCGAGCGCGTGCGCAACATCGACGAGGAAACCGATGAAGAGTGCCCGGAGTGCGACGCGAATATGGTCATCAAGCGCGGCCGCTTCGGCCCGTTCCTTTCATGCTCGCGATTCCCTGACTGCCGCGGCATGAAGCGCATCCAGAAGAGCACGGGCGCCCATTGCCCGGACTGCAGCGGCGAACTCGTGCAGCGGTCATCCCGCAAATCCGGCCGCCCCTTCTACGGCTGCTCCAGCTACCCCAACTGCAATTTCCTCACCAACCAGGAGCCCTTGCCTCAACCCTGTCCCGACTGCGACGGCCTCGTTGTTGCCTCCGGTCGAACCAACGCCGCGTGCCACAACAAGGAATGCGGTTGGCAGGGTTCTCGCGAAGAACTCACCGCTGAACAGCCGAAAGAGGAACCCCAACTCGTCGAAGTCTAGCTGCCACCCCCGCCCACGCCCCATTTTCAAACCTGGTCTAAAATATAGGCATGGCACTCAAACATGCCCCCTCCCCGGACCAGCCCTCGGGCACCGCGACAATCCCACAGGAGTGGGCGGCCCGGCTCAACGATTTCGCCGCGTTCCTTGAATACGAACGCGGCGCCTCTCGCTACACCCTCCGCAACTACATGGGTGACGTCGGCCTTTTCCTGCAATTCCTGGCCGGGGAGGGGATCAGAGATTTGCCGGACGCCACCCGCGACCACGCCCAACGATGGATTTATGACCTGACGATGGACGGCTCCGCCCGCTCCTCCATCGCCCGCCGCCTTTCCGCCCTCCGCTCTTTCTGGCGCTTTCTGGCACGCGAAGGCGTCATCGAAAACCCGGAGACCATTACAAAGACACCCTCTCCCAAGATTGGCCGCCGCCTGCCGGACCTCCTCTCCGAGCGTGACGCCGAGCGGCTCGTTCACGCGCCGCTCCGATTCGCGACCCGCATTGACGCCTCAACCGTGGACAAGCAGGAGGCCCTGCAGCGAGCCCTTGCCTTGCGAGACCACGCTGTTTTGGAACTCGCCTATGGCGCGGGACTGCGCGTGGCGGAAATCGCCTCACTGGACCTGGCGGGGCTTGATCTCCGCAACCGCGTCGCTCGCGTGTGGGGCAAACGCTCAAAGCAGCGCGAGACACTATTCGGGGAACCCTGCCGGCAGGCCCTCGCCACGTATCTCAACGATGCTCGCCCGCTGCTTGCCCGCGGCATCAGGACGCGTGCCGCGGTGTTTCTCAATAGTCGTGGCGGACGCCTGACCACGCGCGGCATCGAACTCTCCCTCAAGAAGTGGGCGCGCGCAGAGGGCTTGCCGGAGGACATCCATCCTCACACTCTCCGCCACTCCTTTGCCACGCACATGCTGGACGGCGGCGCGGATCTACGGCTGGTGCAGGAGATGCTCGGACACGCCTCCGTCGCCACCACGGAAATCTACACGCACGTCTCGCAGGCGCAGATGGCGCAAGCCTACGCCCGCGCCCACCCCGGCATGAACCGCGACGATGATAATGAATCTCAACGAAACAGCGTATCTGACTGATAGAATGGCGGCATGCGGATATTGCTCATTAACGGCCCGAACCTGAATCGGCTTGGCCACAGAGACCCTGCCTTCTACGGCACGACAACCCTCGCCGAGATCGAAGCCGCGTTCACCGCGAAAGCGAAAGAGCGCGGCGCAGAATGTGTCTGCTTTCAGTCGAACCACGAGGGGGCCATTGTCGATTTTCTTCACGCCGAGATTCCCAACGGTATCGACGGCATCGTCATCAACCCCGGCGCGCTCACACACTACGGCCTCAGTCTCCGCGACGCCCTCCAAGACGTTGGCGCGCCCACCGTTGAAGTCCATCTCTCAAACATCTATGCCCGTGAAGAGTTTCGGCGCCACAGCGTCATCGCACCCATCGCGCGTGGCCAGATGGCGGGTTTCGGCTGGCGGGCCTATCTCTGGGCGCTTGACTATCTCATCGACGAAATCGGCAAGGAGTAGGAACAGCCATGAGCACCACCAATCGACTTACCAAGCTGCGTGAGGCGATGGACCCCGCCGGCGTGGACGCCGTGTGGGTTTCCCAGCCCGAAAACCGCCGCTACATGAGCGGATTCAGCGGGTCTGCGGGCTCCCTCTTCATCACCCCGGAAAGCGCCCTGCTCGCCACGGACTCCCGCTACACGGAGCAGGCCGGCAACCAGTCGCCGGAGTACCAAATCGTCCACATGGCAGGGCCGGGCGGCGAGTGGTTCAAGGAGATGCTGGCCTCCATGGGCGACGCGAAACGGGTCGGTTTCGAGGAATCGTACGTCACCGTCGCCACGCACAAGCGGCTCGCCGAGTTCTGCGGTGAGGCCGGCAAGGAACTCGTTCCCATCAATGACACCGTCGAGACCATCCGCGCCATCAAGGACACTGCCGAGCGCGACGCCCTCCTCTCCGCCATCCGCATCACCGACGAGGCATTCGTCGAAGTGCGTGACGGCTTGGAGCCGGGCGCGTCCGAGCAGGATGTCGCGTGGCGCATTGAGATGGCCATGCGAAATCGCGGCGCGGAGAGCATCGCCTTTGAGCTTATCGTCGCATCCGGCCCCAACGGCGCGATGGCGCACCACCGTCCCTCCGACGAGCCCATCGCCGTCGGCGCGCCCATCGTTATGGATATCGGCGCGCGCGTGGACGGCTATCACGCCGATATGACGCGCACCATCTGCATTGGAGACCACGACGACCAGTTCCGGCGCATATATGACATTGTCCTAACCGCACAGGAAACGGCCATTGCCACCATTGAAGAGGGTATGACGGGCAGCCAGGCGGATTCGCTCGCGCGGGATATCATCGAGAAGGCCGGCCACGGCCCGGAGTTCGGGCACTCACTTGGCCACGGCGTCGGCCTTGCCGTCCACGAATATCCCCGTCTTGCGCAGCGCTCGCCGGACATCCTGACAGAGGGAATGACCTTCACCGTGGAACCCGGCATCTATATCAGCGGTTGGGGTGGTGTCCGCATCGAGGACATTGTTGAGTTCAATAACGGACGCTGCCGCGCCTTGAGCAAAGCGCCCAAGCTGGACATGAAGAACGGGAGTTAGCGCGGAATGATTGAGACGGGGGACCTGCGCCGCGGCGTGACCATCGAAATTGGCGGCACGCTCTACCAGCTGCTCGACTTTCAGCACCTCAAGATCGGGCGCGGCTCCGCGCAGGTCCGCATGAAACTGCGCGACATCAAGGGCGGACACACCATCGAGCGCACCGTCCAGGCAGGGGAGCGTTTCACCCGCGCCACGCTGGAGACCCGCTCCGTGCAGTTCCTTTACAGCGAGGACGGCCTCTACCACTTCATGGACACGGAGTCGTTTGAGCAGTTCCCCGTCGACCGCGACCAGATCGAGGACTCCCTGCCATACATGACCGAGAACATGAACCTTGACATGATCTTCTACCAGGACGGGCCCATTGGCGTTGAACTCCCAACGACGGTCACGTTGAAAATCGTGGAAACGCCCCCGGCGTTCAAGGGCGACACCGCAAACGCCGGCACGAAACCCGCCACGCTCGAAACGGGCCTCGTTATCACGGTGCCCATGTTCGTCGAGAACGGCATTCACGTTGTTGTCGACACCCGCACCGGCGACTACGTGGAGCGCGCCTGATTCGCACCCGCCTCGTCATTCCCGCGAACGCGGGAATCTGAATCACATTGCGCAGCCAAATCTACACGGCATCCTTCCTTGTGAGAGGGCTAGGCTAAGGGCCGCCTTATGAGAGCAGACTTCCACATCCACACCCGCGTCTCCCCGGGCTCCCGTCTCACCCCTGAAGCCCTCATACGCGCCTGCCAGCGCAAGGGCATCGACGTCATCGCCGTCACGGATCATCACGCCATACGCGGCGCGCTTGACGTCCGTGAGATTGCCCCGTTCCCCGTCATCATCGGCGCGGAGCTCAAAACAGCGGACGGCGCAATCATCGGCCTGTTCCTTGAAGAGGACATCCCCCGCGGCCTTTCTGCCAAAGAGTGCGTTAAGCGCATCAAAGACCAGGGTGGCATCGTGCAGGTGCCCCACCCGTTTGACCGGTTCCGCCGCAAGCACATCACCCTGCCCGCTTTGATGGACATCCTCCCGGACGTGGACATCATCGAGGCATTCAACGCCCGAACCACCCTCAAGCAGGACATCATGCGTGGCGTGGAGTTCATCCGTGAGCATCGAGAGAGGCACAATATCAGGCCCGTCGGCGTCACGGACGCCCACACCGCGCGCGAGATCGGCAGTGCCTACACAGACATCCCCGCGTTTGAGGGACGAGAGGATTTCATGGACGCTCTCCGCCACGCATCCATACATGGCAAGCAAACCACACCCCTCATCCACCTCGCGACTCGCTGGACGGCGCTCAGCAGCAAACTACGGCTTGCCCGCTAACCCATCTCTGAAAACCGCGCTATAGTGTTCGCATGGGACAAGTAGACGTTACAATTCAGGTTTCCAATCTCGACCAGACCAAGAGCGCAGAGGTCAAGACGATTGTAGACACCGGCGCTACCTATACCTTTCTGCCCACGTCCATCCTCCATGACCTTGGCATCATCCCCCGACGCACACGGACATTCCGTACCGGAGATGGCCGGAGAGTCGATTACGAGGTGGGGACAGGTGTCATTGAGGTCAATGGCTATGACGCCGTCGTCGACGTGTGCTTTGCGCCGGATGACGTGCCGCCACTTCTCGGCGTTGTCACGCTCGAATCGTTGGGGTTGGCGGTCGATCCCGGCGGACAGCGGCTCATCGACCTCGAACTCCGGGTCTAGTCCGCTCGCCCTCTACGCCAGATTACGAACGGCCGCGGCCAGCTGATCCACTTCCTCCTCGGTGTTGAAGAAGTGCAGCGAGGCGCGCACGCCTTCAGGATGTTCGATGTGGCGCACGACGATCTTGTTGTTCTCCCACAAGTGATCATCCAGCGCCTCCGGCCCCCAGCCCTCAACGGCGAACGAAACAAGGCCGGACGCAAGCGGCCCGTCCTCCGGCGACAGCACGGTCACGCGGGGTGATTCCCTCAACTGGGCCTTGAGGCGAGAGGCCAATTGAAGGTTGCGCGGCTCGATATTCCCAACGCCAATGCTCTCAATGAAGCGTGTGGCCTCAAGGAATGCCGCCTGCAACGGTATGCTGCCCGATCCCCCGAGGAACTTGTCCATGGTGGCGTGGTTCGGAACGATATGGTCCGCTGTCATCGGGGATTCCATGTGCCGTCCACCCGTGTGCGCCGGATGGACAGCGGGGAGCAGCTCCCGCCGGATATACAACGCGCCCACGCCCTCAAATCCGAGCATCCACTTCTGGCCGGGGATCGAGTAATAGTCATAGTCGTCCGCGACCATGTCCAGCGCGATGTGCCCGGCCGTCTGTGCCCCGTCCAGCAGGATTTCCGCGCCGTTCTCATGCGCCATCCGCGCAAGCTCCGGAGCGGGCATCCGCATTCCGGTTGAATACTGGATGTGACTGACGAAGATCAGGCGCGTCCTCGGCGTCATAGCCGCCCGGAATTTCTCAAGGATGACATCGGCGGGATCGTGAGGGTCCAGTTCGACAATACGAACGGCAACCCCGTGACGCAGGCCGATCATCCACGCGGGCGCGAGCACGGACGGATGCTCCAAGCTGCACGTGACGATTTCGTCGCCCGGCTGCCAATCCAGCCCGCTCATGACGATGTTCAGTCCTTCGGTCGTATTGCGCGTCATGACAAGCTCTTCGTCGGAGACGTTCATCAGCCTGCCGACGGCCTGCAAGGCCTCATCGCGTATCTCGTGCGCGGACTCCATAATCCTCATGCTGGCCGGCGGTTCTTTCGCCTCCATGTCTATGCGATCCTTCAGAGAATTAACCACCGACTGCGGCGAAGGCCCTGACCAGCCCGTGTTCATCCAGACCTGCTCTGACAACGCCGGAATCTGAGACCGAAGTGCTGCAATGTCCATAAGTACGTTCCTCCAGCGACTATCCTACATGGAATCGGATGCTAACCTTAGCCAATGGTGACTGACGACGAAACGGCATCGCGCCCGCCGCTCCGCCTTGGCTGGCTGTCCACCGGACGCGGCCCCGGCTCCCGGGCGCTCCTTGCAGCGGCGCACGAGGCAATCTCCAACGGCGGGCTCAACGCATCCATCGACTACGTTCTCTGCACACGCGCACGGGGCGAGGCGGAGGGCAGCGACATGTTCCTCGACCAGGCGGAGAGTTACGGACTGACCACCATTTCACACTCGCTGCGCGACTACCGCCAACATCGCGCCAACGACCCCGCATGGCGAGACCGCTATAACGCCGACCTGCTAGCCGCTATTCAAAGCAGGCCCGTCGATGCGCTTGTCTTTGCGGGCCTCATGCTCGTCGTCAGCGAGGACATCGTTGATGCCTGCCCTGCCCTCAACCTCCACCCTGCCCTCCCCGGCGGGCCCGTGGGCGCGTGGCAGGACGTGATATGGGAACTCATCCGGCAGGACGCGACTGAGACAGGCGTCATGGTGCAGCTATCGACGGCGGAAGTCGATAAGGGTCCCGTGATCGCCTGGTGCCGTTTCTCCATTCGCGGGCCGGAGTTCGACGGCCTTTGGGATGAAGCGGCGGGACAGTCTATCGATACCCTGCGGCAAGAACACGGTGAAGATCATCCCCTGTTCACCAAGATCCGGCAGGAGGGCCTCAAGAGAGAAGCCCTGACACTCGTGGAAGCGCTAAGTCAGATTGCCGACGGCAATGTGACCATCGGCAATGACCGAGTGGTAAGGGACGCCAACGGCCAGCCGCTCGAAAACGGCCTCGACATCACGGACAAAATCGAGGCGTTAATCAGAAACGCCTGACCTCCGTCATTCCCGCCCCATATCCGTCATTCCCGCGAACGCGGGAATCTGAATCGCGGAATGCGAACTGATACGGTAGCGCTAACCGTTAAAACCCTCTCTCCATTCGGGAGGGGTTGGGGTGAGGGGAGATCTTAGGCGCTCTCTTCTTCCGGCTTGAGCGCCACTGTCGCGCCGTTCGCATTGAACAGCAGCGGGGGAACCTTATTGTGAATGGTGTCGGCGGTAATCAGGCAGCGCGTGATGCCCTCCATGCTCGGCAGTTCATACATCACGTCCAGCAGGACTTCCTCCACAACCGTCCGCAGCCCGCGCGCGCCCGTCTTCTGTGACAGCGCCCGATCAGCCACCGCCTCCAGCGCCTCGTCCGTGAACTCCAGGGTCACGCCATCCTGTCCCAAAAGGTTCGCGTACTGCTTCACCAGCGCGTTCCTGGGCTTCGTCAGAACCTCAAGGAGATCGGGCTTCTGCAACGGATCAAGAGCGACTGCCAGCGGCATCCGTCCCACAAACTCCGGAATCATTCCGTACGCGAGAATATCGTCGTGGCTGAGCTGCGCCATTACGCGGCTGCGCTCCGCCGGATCATCCGCCATTCGCTCCGATCCGAACCCGATGCTGCGCTTGTCCTTGTTCACACGGGCAGCGATGATCTCATCCATTCCCTCAAACGCCCCGCCGCAGATGAACAGAATGCCGCCGGTGTCGATCTGGATGAATTCCTGCTGTGGGTGCTTGCGTCCACCCTGCGGCGGCACATTTGCGATGCAGCCCTCAACAATCTTCAGCAGCGCCTGCTGCACGCCCTCCCCGGATACGTCACGCGTTACGGACGGGTTCGCGTTCTTGCGCGCAGTCTTATCGATCTCATCGATGTAGATGATGCCCCGTTGAGCCTTCGAAACGTCATAATCCGCCGCTTGTATGAGGCGGAGCAGGATGTTCTCCACATCCTCACCCACGTACCCGGCCTCTGTCAGCGACGTTGCATCCGCGATGGCGAACGGCACGTTCAGGATACGCGCGAGTGTCTGTGCCAGCAGTGTCTTGCCGCTCCCCGTGGGACCGACGAGCAGGATATTCGTCTTGTCCAGCTCGACGTCCGGTTCCTCTTCGCTCTTGACGTTGGTGCGCTTGTAGTGGTTATAGACGCCAACGCTGAGCACGCGCTTGGCGCGCTCCTGCCCGATAACGAACTCACTGAGCAGGTTGTAGATCTCTTTCGGAGCGGGGATAGGTTGCAGCTCTTCTTCCTGCTCCTGCCCTTCATCCGCCGGCTGCTCGCGGCCTTTTCCTCGAGGCCGTCCCTCAAGGATGCGCAGGCAAACGCGAACGCATTCGTCACAGATATAGGCCTTGTGATCCGGTCCGGCCAGAAGCCTGACCGTCCCTTCAGGCTTGCCGCAGAAGGAACACCGATGCGGCCCGTCTCCCTGGCCGCCGTTTCGTCGACCGTTAGTCTCGTCCACCATGCCCTTGCCTTTACTCCTCCCCCATCACCGAGTTTAAGGCAACCTGCAAGCCCGTCCCGCACGGGCCTCTATCGTTAGCAATTATGCGGCGTTGGCGTCGTCGCTTTCGCCTTCCGGCCCGGCGAGCACCTCATCAACGATGCCATACTCCTTGGCCTGGTCCGCGGTGAGATAGTAGTCGCGGTCCATGTCGCGCGCCACCTTCTCCACCGGCTGCCCGGAGTGCCGCGACAGGATACCACGGATGATCTCCTGCAGCCGCAGGATCTCACGCGCTGCGATCTCAATATCCGCCGCCTGTCCCTGCGCGCCGCCCATGGCCTGGTGCATGTGAATTGTCGAGTTCGGCAGGGCGTACCGCTTGCCGGCCGCCCCTGCGGTCAGCAGCACCGTCGCCATGCTCGCCGCCATCCCCACGCAGATCGTGGAAACGTCCGCGCGAATCAACTGGATGGTGTCATAGATGGCCAGGCCAGACGTAATCTGGCCACCCGGGCTGCTGATATACAGCGAAATGTCCTTGTCAGGGTCCTCCCTGTCCAGGTACAGCAGCTGCGCCACAACAAGGTTGGCAACATAGTCGTTGATGGGCGTGCCGAGAAAGATGATGCGCTCCCTGAGCAGGAGGGAGTAGATGTCCATGTATCGCTCGCCCCGCGCGCTGGTTTCGGTCACCATCGGCACGATGCCCTGCGGCCCCGCCGGCACGATACCCTGCGGCAGTCCCTCGCCCGTTCCGCCTGTCCACGTTGTCATGTCGCTAATTCTCCTCTGATGTATCCCCGGGGCCGGCCCTTAGGCTATTCTTCCCCGTTATCCGAATCCTCGTCGGTATCGGCCTCCGCCTCAGTCTCGTCGGCGCCCTCCGACCTGTCGCGTTCCCCTCTCGCAATCTCTATCAGCATATCCAATGTCTTCCGCGCGACAATCCTGCGGTGCACAGTCTCACGCGCCGCCTCGCTCTCAAACACCTGCCGCGCCTGCTCCTGCATAGCTTCGTCCGGCTGCGCGCCGATGAGTTCAGCGATGTCCGCGTCAACCTCCTCATCCGAGGCCTCGATGCCAGCCGCTGTCGCCAGATCAGTGATCAGCAGTCCCCGCAGTATGCGCTGCTCTGCCTGCGGCCGCACGGAGTCGCGCAGCTGCTCCACGTCTTGACCCGTTGTCTGGATGTATGCGGCGAGCGACATGCCCATTCCCCGCATCTGCTCATCCTGTTCCTGCAGGATGCGGTCGATCTCCATATCCACAACGATGGGCGGATAGGTCACCGTCGCGACCTCCGCGAACTTCTCGAGAATGTTCTCCTCGTATTCGGCGCGCGCCTGTACTTCCGTCCGCTCCGTCATATCGGACCGAATCCGCTCCCGCAGCGCATCCACCGTCTCGAACTCATCGTCGCCGAATCCCTCGACGCCCTGCGCCCATTCGTCATTGAGCTCCGGCAGATTCTGCTCCTTGACCTCGCGGACCGTCACGGTGAAATGCGCTTCCTTGCCGTTCAGATTACGGATAGTGAAGTCGTCCGGCACGGAGACGGTGAATTCCTTGGTCTCCTCCGCGCTCATTCCGACAAGCTGCTCCGGCACTCCGGGCGCGGGATAGGTCACGCCCTCCTGCACCATGTAGCTGATGCCCGTCTCCTCCACGAACGTGCGCCGACCCGGTACCTCCGGCTCACCCTCAGAATCATCACTGTTGTCAGATTCAGACTCTGAATCGGCTTCGGCGGCCGGCTCCGACTCGGCATCAGCGTCATCGTCGCCGCCGTCCTCGGATTCCGCCGCGTCCTCCGGGTCCTCATTCACATATCCGTGCATGTCCACGGTCAGCAGATCGCCAAACTGAACAGGCCTCTCCGCCGGTTCCCACGGCGTGCCTTGTCGACGCAGGTTGTTAAGGACTTCCTCAATCTGATCTTCTGTTACCTCCGGCTCCTCCCAGTCAACGCGAATCGACTCATAGTCACCGAGTTCCACCTCCGGGCTCAGCGAGACTGTGGCGCGGAACCTGATGGGATTAAGCGATTCCAGGTCCGTCACCTGCGGCTGTCCGATGGGCTCAAGTTCCTGCTGCTCCA
The DNA here is from genome assembly GCA_965203815.1 of Dehalococcoidia bacterium. GTDB lineage: Bacteria > Chloroflexota > Dehalococcoidia > UBA6926 > UBA6926 > VXMO01. The sequence continues at coordinate 51,995 of OZ241912.1, forward strand.
CTGCGTCCGCCACGGACCGTTCCAGCAGCCCCTCAATATCGTCCTGGATGAACGTTTCCGTACCGATGTGACGTTCGAGGATGACGCGCGGCGTCTTGCCCTTGCGAAAGCCAGGGATGACGTACTGCTGTACAAGCCGCCGGTACGCCCGCTGCTTGTGATCCTCGATCTCCGCCTCTTCCAACTCAATCAGAAGCCCGACTTGTCGGTCAGGCATATCTTCAGTCGTTATCTTCACGCGTGGAAACTCCGTATTCGGATTGGCTTAGAGGCAGGAACAACATTATACATCGGGGCGCTGAACGCTCAGTCTGACGCCGCGATGTCTTGCGCGGCCTCCCGCAGCCGCAGATTCAGATCGACAAGCTGTTGCTCATCCACCGTTGAGGGCGCGCTCATCATCAGGTCCTGCGCCGACTGCGTCTTCGGGAACGGAATCACCTCACGGATATTCGGCTCCCCCGCCAGCACCATCACCGTGCGGTCGATCCCCGGCGCGAACCCTCCGTGCGGCGGCACTCCGTACTCAAATGCCTCAAGCATGTGGCCGAACCGCTCCTGTATCTCTTCAGGCGAATGTCCCAGCAGCGCGAATATCCTGTCCTGCAGTTCACGGTCATGGATCCTGATCGAGCCCGACCCCAGTTCCAGCCCATTCACCACAAGATCATACGCCCGTGAACGCACCGCCGTAGGGGATTCCTCCAAAAGCCCGGCATCCTCCGGCGTCGGCGCAGTGAACGGGTGATGCACGGAGTTCAAGCTGCCTTCCACATCTCCCGCCTCGAACAGTGGGAACTCAGTCACGAATGCAAACACCAGCTCATCCGGGTCAGCAAGCTCTAGCCGTTCCCCCAACTCCGTCCGCAGCGCGCTCAACGACGCGCTCACGGTATCCTCGTGAGCAGCCACGATCAGCAATAGATCGCCCGCCGATGCCCCCATCGCGTCCGCAATCGACCGTACAGTCTCGATATCAAGATGCCGCGCCAACGCGGAGCGCACGTTGTCCGGCTGCAGGTCTGCGATAGCCGTCCCCGCCTCCGCGTCCAGCCCGACCGTCGCAAGCCCCCGCGCTCCCTGCCCGCGCACGATCTCCGTCAGGTTCTCAAGCTCCCGCCGACTGTACCCCGCGCACCCCGGCGCGACGATTCCCCGCACCGCGCCGCCCGCATCCGCAAGCGCCGACGTGAACACACCCACGCCGCTGTCCGCCACGATGCTCGAGATATCCGTGATCTCCATCCCGAAGCGCAGATCAGGCTTGTCCGAGCCGAACCGCCGCATCGCCTCCGCATACGTCATACGTGGAAACGGCGATGTCACGCGCATATGCGGCGCGGTGGCATGCGCCAGTCCCGTATACAACTCCTCCATGAGGTCCAGCACGTCCGTCTCGTCAACGAAGCTCATCTCAAGGTCAAGCTGCGTGAATTCCGGCTGCCGATCTGCCCGCTGGTCCTCGTCGCGAAAGCACCGCGCAATCTGGAAATACCGTTCCACGCCCGCCACCATCAGCAGCTGCTTCAACTGCTGCGGCGACTGCGGCAGCGCATAGAAATGTCCCGGATGCACGCGAGACGGCACAAGATAGTCCCGCGCCCCCTCCGGCGTGCTCTTCATCAGCATCGGCGTCTCGACTTCCAGAAAGCCGCGCCCGTCAAGGAAATCGCGGATGTACTTCACGACGCGATGCCGCAGCGCAAGGTTCGCCGCCATCCGCTCACGCCGCAGATCCAGGTACCGGTACCGCAGCCGGAGCGACTCATCGACGTCCGATTCCTCATTGATATAGAAAGGCGGCGTCTTCGACGGGTTCAGCACCGTCACCTCGCTCGCGTGGATCTCGATGCCACCCGTCGTGATGCGCGGATTCTCCGTGCCCGCCGGACGGATTTGCACCTCGCCCGTGATGGCCACAACCCACTCATTCCGCAGCGCGTCGGCGGACTGGTACGCAGCCTCCGCCGCCGAGGGATCGACGACAACCTGCACCAACCCGGTGCGGTCCCGCATATCGAGGAAGATCAGCCCGCCGTGGTCGCGCCGGCGGTGAACCCACCCCGCCAAGCGCACAACCTGCCCCGCCTCAGCAGGCGAAAGCTCCCCACAACTATGTGATTTCAACATTGGATACGTGAATCTGCGTGAATCAGGTAATGCCTAAGCGGGTATGAACAGCAAACCGGCCACGGAACTCGCAACCTCTCACACCCTACCCAACAATCATAGCACCCAACCCGCCCACGTCATTCCCACCCCCGCTCACCCTGAGCCTGCCGAAGGGCCGCCTACTCCGTCATTCCCGCCCCAACTGCGTCATTCCCGCGAAAGCGGGAACCCAGTGCGGCGCACAGCGCCGCCCACAAAAATCCCCCCCCTCGATGGGGGAAGGCCGGGGTGGGGTCGTAACGCCGACACCAACTGACACAGAATATGACGAGCGTGCTGCTTGTGCGTTCGCCCAGTTCTGTGCGATAATACGAGCAAATGTTCGGAGCAATTGGATTGATACGAAGATGAGTAATCCCGACGAACTTCGAGAACGCGCGGAACGCATTAGGGACGACCTTAGGAACGGAAATCCAGAGCGCCCTGTCTTTATCGAGTTCGCGGGAACGCCGAAGAGCGGCAAGAGCACATGCATTGAAATCGTTACTCACTTCTTCCGGCGGCTGGAGTTCAAAGTTCTTGCGCCAGTCGAAGGAGCATCACGACGAACTCCTTACTACCTCAAAGACAATTGGGTCGCATTCAATACATGGTCGGCCTCATACTCGCTCATGCACATCCTCGAAGCGACGCATGGTTCGGACAAGTATGATCTCGCGATATTGGATCGTGGGCTATTTGATGCCCTCGCCTGGTTCCAATTGCTGACGACGCGGGGCGACATCGACGAAGGAACACGTGATCGGATTCACGATTTCCTTCTGATTGATGAATGGCGTTCCAAGATTGATGCCGTGTTCTTGTTTACATCTGACGCGAATACTTCTTTGGATCGAGAGAACAGCGATAAGATCATCTCCGATGAGGGCAGAGCCATGAACGCGGAATTTCTGCCGCAGTTGAACAGGGCATATCAGACGGTTAGGGAAACACATGCCGATGTATTCCCACGTTTTGTGGATATAGACACCAGCGCTTCGAAGAATACCTCGACAAAATCCACTGGAGAAGAAGCTGTTGCGTCGATTCTCAATGTCCTAGAATCCAAACTTGGCGAAGCATGATTCCTCAAGAGCAAGTCGTCCTCTGTCTGCCCCGGTCGACCTTCGCAGATTGGAAAAGGTTCACGTCGTGGAAACATGCAGCCGAGAGGATACAGGCTGCCAGCGAGAACATGATCTGGCTTCCGCGCAGTGAGGCGGAAGCATCGGAAGACGTTATCCAGCCCATCCCATGCACAATGGTACTGGGTGAAAACCGCTCATTTAACGTGTTTCGTCGAATCGCGAATGGCCGCCCAGATTTGCGAAAGCGAATCAGTCTGGTCGTCGGCGGTCACATCGACCAGACAGAGCACGAGCAAGAATTACTGCCATTGGTCGAATCGACCCTCATGCGCGAAGTGTCGGAGGAACTTGGAATAGATGTGCCATTGAAAGCAAAGCGCATCGGCGTGGTGATAGACCGTTCATCAATATTGGCTTCCCGGCACATCGGCATCGTTCATGAGGTGGCGATCTTTGGACGGGCGACGCCTCAAGCAACCGAGGAGTTTTTTACTCACTCCAGGTATACGCGCCATTCTTACTCAGCAGATGAGTTGTTCGAAATACGCGATAAATTGGATCCATGGTCCAAGATCCTATTGAGAGACTATGTTCATCCCCACAAGTCATTCGATATCGATCAGCAAGCTATCCTGTCACTCTGAGCACAGCAAAGAACCGGTGCTCGCCGTCCCCAAAAACACACTCACGGGGCGGCCTTTCTAAGGCCGCCCCGCTCTATCAATGCTGGAACGCGGAATGCCAATTGAATTGGTCATTCAGCCCTGACCGCGCACCGGGAAACTAATCCTCGATGTAGCCCTCCAGGCGCTCGCGGTTCCGCTGCAGCCGCAGGTTCTTCATCGCGCCGGCCTGGATCTGGCGGACACGCTCTCGCGTCAGGCTCAGCATGTCGCCGATCTCACGCAGCGTGTATTCCTTGCCGTCCATGATTCCGAACCTCAGCTCCAGCACCAACCGCTCACGCGGGGAGAGTGACGCCAGCACCGCCGCCATGCGCTCCCGCAGCATGGTCTGCGCCGCCATGTCGATGGGCGACTCCGCCTCATCCTGCGCAACGAAGTCCGCCAGCGTCGCGCCGTCCTCACCAACAGGAGCGTCGATGGACGCGGGCTGCTGCGCCAGTGAAATCAACTGCTCCACCTTCTCCAACGGGACCTCCGTCTCCGCCGCCAACTCTTCCGGCGTGGCCTCACGGCCGAACTTCTGGAGGAGGCGATGGCGCGCGCGGTCGATCTTCGCGGACAACTCGCCCACGTGTACCGGCAGGCGGATGCTGTTGCCCTGCTCGGACACGCCCCGGGCGATGGCCTGCCGGATCCACCATGTCGCATATGTCGAGAATCGGAACCCACGACGGTGGTCGAACCGGTCCACGGCCTTGAGCAGGCCGATGTTGCCCTCCTGGATCAGGTCGAACAGGGACAAGCCCCTGCCCTGGTACCGCTTGGCGATGCTGACCACAAGGCGGAGATTGGCTTCCGTCATGGACTTGCGGGCGTCCTCGCCCTTCTTGACGGTCTTCAGCAACTCACGCCGCTCGGCGCCGCTCATGTTGTCCGCGCCGGCGAGGCGCTGGGACGCGCGGCGTCCCTCATCCATGAGAATGCCGAGGTCCGTCTCCTGCTGCGGCGTCAACAGCTTGCGGCGGCCGATGTCCTGCAGATACCCCCGCAGAGGATCATTCAGATTCTCCGTGGAGCCGCTGTCGAACTCGCCGGCCTCTACCGTGTCCCTGGAAGCCGCCGTCTCATCCTGCGCATCGTCGAGGTCGAGGACATCCACGGAGGTCTCATCAGCCTCCATAGGGACGCCTGTCGTACCCGGCGCCCGCCGGGCCTCGTCCTCCGCGATCACGGCTCGGGTCTCGTCCGCTATCGCCTTCATCTGCGCACCTCCTTGTGTTGATTTTGACCGATCACACGCCCGTCAAAACCAGACACCCCCTCCCGGTTTCCCCAAAGGGATTGGCTAACAGCATAGACCTGTTGGCACGCTTGTCAATCTCTCGGTATCCGATGGTGCTTATATCTTTCATTATCATTTGTTGTTTCACTTCCTTAACTGTTAGAACGCTCCGGGCACATGTGGGGAAAGCAGATCGAGACCGGGAACGAGTCGATTGGCGCAATGTGGGACAATTAGTGATGCCGTCACGGCATGACGGCCACAAGCAATCACTTCGCCTGGAGTAGTGAACTCATGCAAGAAACCCCCAGATCGCTGGAAATCCTGGCAGTGCTTTGCAGCCACCCCGCCACGTCATATTTCGAGGACAAGGTCGCCTGTGAAGTTGAGCGTATCCTCACAGACGCGGAGATTCCTTACGAGCAGGACGACTACGGCAATATCATCGCCCGGCTGACTCGACGGAACGAATCATCCGGTCACCCTGAGCTTGTCGACGGGCGCCCCATTGCACTCGTCGCCCACATGGACCACCCGGGTTTTGAGATTCTTGATGTCGACGGGCGGCGGCTGACCCTGAAGATGCTTGGCCGCGTCTCGGACGTCATCTACGAACAGCAGGTTGACCTTGTTGTCCACTGCGCCGACGGCTCATCATGCGCCGCGCGGACGACCGGACAGGACAGCGATCCGGAGGCGCGAGTTCTCTACGCCGATTTAGTGCAGCAGAATGAGCTTGTTCTGCCCGCTTTCGCGGTCTTTGACCTCGTCGACTATGAATTGGGTGACACGAGGATTTTTGCGCGCGCCCTCGACGATCTTGCGGGTTGCGCCACCACTTTGAGCATTCTGGAGACGCTGGTTGTTGAAGATGGGCCGGTTGATGTAATCGGCGTATTTACATGCGCAGAAGAGGAGGGCCTCATAGGAGCGCGCCTGCTGGCCGCCGCCGGCTCTCTCCCCAAAGAAACGCTCGTCGTCTCGATAGAATCGTCCAGGACACTCCCCGGCGCAGAACAGGGAAACGGCCCCGTCATCCGTGTCGGCGACGCGCTTTCCACTTTTTCGCAGTCCGCCGAAACCGTTTTGCAAGCGGCCCGGGCAACGCTTCAGCGTCGGGATCCACCCATTCCGGTCCAACGGCAACTGATGTCCGGCGGTGTGTGCGAAGCATCGGTTTTTGTCGCGCACGGCTATGAGTCCACCGGCGTCGCGTTCCCATTGGCCCACTATCACAACGGATTCGGCGAGGATTCCATTCAAGCCGAAAACATCGCCATCAGTGATTTCCTGGGAGGCGTAGAACTCCTGCTGGAAGCCTCCCGTTCCATGCATGTTTCTGAGCGCGAGACGCCTGACGGCGCTCAATCCCGGTACGCGCGACTCCGCACGGCGCCGGAGGAAGAGGGGAATCGGCTTCGTTCACTCGCCAAAAGGAGCGGATGATACGCAGGCTGCGGGCACGACCTTGTCGCAATCGCACGTAGCACGCTGTGATTTCATACTCTACGATAGAGGCAGGAACCACACATGCTAAGGCAAGTCTGGCTTTATGGGCGAATCCTCATTGGCATAGCCCTTGGAGTAGGGGTTGCCTACATTATTGTTCGTGAGGTTCAGTGGGCCGAGCTGCTGCTGCAGCTCTCAGAGTTCAATTGGTTCCTGATGATCCCCGTTATGGGTGTCGTCGTTGCCAGTAACGCCATTCGCGCTGTCCGGTGGAGAATGCTCTTCCATGGTCGAGCGCCGACCGCAACACTGCTCTTCTTCGTAGAGAACACCGGCCAGGGCCTGAATAATCTCACACCAATTCGCGTCGTCGCAGAACCGATCCAATTCGGATACATCGCCCTGAGGGAAGGGTATGACAGGGGGGCGGTGCTCGCATCTATCGTCTTGGGCCGTGTGTCGGACCTCGCAATCACGCTCGGGAGTATTGCGGTCGGTTTCGCGATATTCGCGCCGGGGGGCGCGGGATATCTTAGCGTGATCATTCTTGTATTGGTCGGCGTGCTTGTCACTGTCGCGGTGCTTTCCCTGTACACCCACAAGATCACATGGTTTGACCGGTTCCCCGTCGTGCGAACGTATTCAGCGGCGTGGCAGGAACTCATCGCTCAGCCGGGGAAACTGGCCTCCGTCATGGTTGTAACGCTCGTGACGTGGATGACACTGGGGTTAGCCGCCTCCTTTGTGGCATTCAACAACGGGATCATGCCAAATAATTCCGAGAACATCCTTGAGGTCTACGTCATTATCTACGTGGTGGTGCTGGGCACGATGACGTTGGGATCAATCTTGCCGGGCCTGCCCTCCGGCATCGGCCCGTTTGAGGCAGCCGCGGTTGCTTTCCTGGGATTCTACGGCGTCGGCAAAGAGGCGGCGTTGGCGTTCGGCCTCATTATCCATGCGGGCTTCTTCATCCCGCCGATTATCATCGCGATCGGTACGTTGATTATGTTTGGTCCTCCATGGTCGACGAAGCATCGTGTGCGGCGCCTCCGCCGCGAGCGGCGCGAAGCTCGAAGAGCTTCCGCAGCCAGAAGGGCAACGCAAGAAGGAGACCTATAACCACCCCTCCGTATAGATACGCGGCACTCTCTACCGCTATCAACTCGGGCAACTGGATGTCCGTCAAGGTTGACACCGCGGTCATACCGAATGCGATGGCGATTGTAACGCCGCCTGTCCAGCCCATGTTCTTCGTCAGGAGCAACATGGGCAAACCCACAAGGCCCGCCACGGCTGCCGGGCCCAGCATGAGTCCGCATATACCGCCAAACGCAGCGGCCAAACCGGCCCCGCCCCTGAACTTCAAAAAGACGGAATACTGGTGGCCCCAAAGAGCGCCCGCTCCTGCAATCACCCCTCCGGTTGGACCAAGATCAAGAACGCGGTCGGCAATCAGGACTGGCAAGAGTCCCTTGAGTATGTCAACGACAGCAACGAAGACGCCTACACGGGGACCAATCTCACGGAACACGTTGGCCGCCCCGGGATTCTTGGTTCCCAGATCACGCACATCAACACCGGCAACCAGCAGTGACATGATGACGGATGTTGGAAGGGAACCGATCAAATAGGCTCCAACAAGAACGCCTGCCAGTCCAATCAACTCAACCATCGCTGTCTAGTCCTCCAAAGAATATTAGTTGAACGTGCTGTGTTCGTTTGAAACAGACCGTTCTTAAGAGTAGCGCACGAGTCCGATGGACGAATGGAGTAAACTCGCTACAGGCTACAATCATTCGAGAATCGGGGCGAAGTATTGGGCAACAGCCTCTTGGGATCGGTTGGTCTGCGGCTGGCCATCGCCATTATCACGCTGGCGGCCGGCGTTTACCTCATTCAGGGCATATCCGACCTATTCAGCGTCCTCTTTGATGTCCTGATTCTCATATTCCTCGCATGGATACTGTCTGCCGCGGTGCGTCGTATCGCGAACTTTGTTGAGGTCTACGTTCCGAACCCGACATGGGCGGCGGTCCCGCTTGCGTACCTCATCATCTTGCTCCCGGTTGCCGCGCTGATCGGACTCCTAGTTCCGATTACCATATCCCAGACCGTCACTCTCTCCGAAGACCTGCCGGATTTTGCAGTGAGGCTTTCGGGTTTCCTGTCGTCAATCAACGAGTTTTTTGATTCGCTGCGGGCAGCAGGGGGCGGGGACACAACAGCCGACACTGACCCGCTGCTTGCGTTTAGCTCCACGGCAAGCGCATGGGTGCAGGACAACGCGCTGGGAATCGTGGGCAGCGCAACCAACATCGCCATTCAGACCATCTTCTGCATCTCGTTGTCGTTTTATATGACCATTGAGCGGGAGCACCTCCGAGAGCTGTTCTACAGGCTCTTGCCGGTGGAGTACCACGAACGCGCCACCGTGGTTCTGACCCACTTGGACAGAACGTTCTTTTCCTACCTGAAGGGGATTTCCATCGTTGTTGCGCTTTACTCCGTGGCTATCACGACGATCATGTTGGTTGCGGGGCTGCCCTTTGCGCTGCCGATTGGAATCACGGCGGGCCTCGTTCAGTTGGTTCCAATCATCGGCGAAATCGCCGCCATCGGGATACCGATCATCATTGCATTGCTGACGGGTTCGGTTACGACGGCAATCATGGTGGCCGTTGCCCTGGTTTCATGGAGCCTCTTCATGAACAACTTCATTCTTCCCCGAGTGTATGGCAGGGCTGTGCGCATGCCCGGCCTCCTCGTGCTGTTGGCGGTGGTCATCGGCACGCGATTCGCGGGCCCGTGGGGAGCCATGCTCGGCGTCCCCGTGGCGGGCTTCATCTACTCCCTGGTCTTCGCGTGGGGAGAGTTGAGACAGAACCACGCCGCCGAATCAGCCGAGCCTTCAGCGGACGAGGGAGAGACGACAACCGACGAACAACCCACCCCCGATGAAGAGGCAATCGAACCATCAGGCACGCCCGTCGAGACCGGGAGCGACGGCGTCCCTGTTAACGGCAGCGAGACGACGTTGGGAACGCCGGGGCGGATACTGGCAACTATTCGCAGTATGATTTCCCGCTAGGCCCTCAACGGCGCCCCATCTTTACATAGGGATAGGACCTGCTCGGCTAGGAGTCAAATCCCACCCGCATATCCCTCATGCTGGCATAGCGGGTTCCCTCGTTGTGGGCAACAATGATGTGGTCGAGCACCTTGATATCCAACGCATTGCCCGCCTCAACAAGCTGGCGCGTGGTCTGTTCGTCCTCCGCGCTTGGAGTGGTGTCTCCCGACGGATGGTTATGAACGACGATGATATTCGGCTGGTTTCGCCGCACCGCCTCTCGGAACACTTCCGCGGTTCTCACGTGAGCCGAGTTGACGGTCCCGCGATACAGGCTCTCCGTATGAATCACCTGGTTCTTCGTGTCCAGCACGAGAACGCGCAGTTCTTCATGGTCCAGGAGCACCATGTCTGAACCGACCAGGTTATAGACATCCTCCGGCCCGGAGATAACCGGGCGCTGCTCCGGCGACTCAACCTGGAGCCGTCGTCCGAGTTCCAGGGCAGCCTTGATCTGCGCGGTCTTGGCGACGGCCATGCCGGGCTGGCGGGCAAATTCGTCAAATGTCGCCTGGTGGAGTCCTTTGAGACCTCCAAGGTCGCGCAGCAATCGCGTTGACATGCTGACGACGCTCTCATTGCGCCTGCCGACGCGGAGAAGGATCGCAAGAAGCTCGGAATTGCTCAGGGCCTGCGCGCCCCGGTCTCTCAGACGCTCACGCGGCCTTTCATCGGACGGTACGTCACGGATCAGGAGGTTGTATGGACCGGTTGCAGGCGGCTCATAGCGGCCGTTTGTGGTAGCCATGGCTCAGTGTAGCACATTTGAGCCAATTACAACTCTACCTCACCCGCCTTTGTCATCTTCGGGTTGCGTACAGGGATATGCGCGACGTTAGGTGATGTCGACGGCTGCGCCCACGCCCTCAAGCTTGGACTTGATCGTGTCGGTCTCGTCCTTTGCGATGTTCTCCTTGATGGCCGCAGGCGCGGATTCCACCAGTTCCTTCGCTTCCTTGAGGCCAAGGCCGGGCACCAGTTCACGGACAGCCTTGATGACCTCAATCTTGTTGGGGCCAATGTCCTTCAGCGTCACGGTGAACTCGAACTTCTCTTCCTCGGCAGGAGCCGCGCCGGCATCTCCACCACCTGCTGCCGGAGCAGCCGCAACGGCGACAGGCGCAGCGGCGGTCACACCGAGCCGCTCCTCAAGCTCCTTGACCAATTCGGCAAGATCAAGGACGGACATGCCCTCGATTGCCGCAACAATCTCATCCTTTGTCGCCATCGTGTTAGCTCCTCTCCTCCAGTTGTCTGCGTCTTTGATCCAGGACATTCACAATACTGCTCAAATGAGTATGCAATACACTGACCAGCCGTTGGCTCACGCCGTTCATCGCGCCCATCACCTGCGCCAGCAGCACCTCCCGTGACGGGAGCGTTGCCAATCGCTCAAGCTGCGGCGGAGCGATAACCCGGTTCTCCAGCACGGCGTTCGTAATCCGCAGCTGCATCCGGTTCGTTCGGACGTACGTCGTGAGAGCCTGGATGACAGGCATCGGATCTTCTCGCGTCACAATCAGGCCCACGGAACCATCCAGCAGGCTGCCGATCTCGTCCCTCTGCCCCAAAGACTCAGCAGCTCGCAGGACGAGGCGGTTCTTGACGATGCGGTAGCGCGTGTCATTGATGCGCAGGGCGCGGCGAAGACCCTCCATCTCCTGAACGGAGAGTCCAGAGTGGCCCGCGCCGATGATGAGAGACGCCCCGTCAAGGAACTCGGTGAGTTCCTGTACCTGTTCTATCTTCTTTGCTGCTGGCATGGCGTCGTCTTTCGATTACATCAGTTAGTCAACAGGTTGCAGGGCGCTTGCCGCAATGGGATCAATGCGAACACCGGGACCCATGGAACTGGAAACGCTAACGCTGCGGATGAATTGACCCCGAACCACCTCCGGGCGGGCCTGCGTAATGGCGCTCACGAGAGCGGCCATATTCCCCATCAGATTCTCCGGCTCAAAGCTCGCTTTCCCGATTGGGCTGTGGATGATGCCGGTCCGGTCAAGGCGGAATTCAACGCGTCCCTTGCGGGCCTCCTCGATGGCGCGCGGCAGATCCTGGGGCTGTACCACCGTGTTTCCTCGCGGGCTTGGCATGAGCCCCCGGCGTCCAAGGACGCGCCCCAGACGCCCGATACGTCCCATGATGTCCGGCGTTGCAAGCGCGACGTCGAAGTCCGTCCAGCCGCCCTCGATTCGCTCGATGAGATCGTCGGAGCCCACATAGTCAGCGCCGGCCTCACTGGCAAGCCGTTCACCCTCTCCCTGTGCGAACACGAGGATGCGGACAGCCTTGCCAAGCCCATGCGGGAGTAGAGCGACTCCACGCACCTGCTGGTCCGCCTGCCGAGGATCAACGTTGAGGCGTATGTGCAACTCCACCGTCTCATCGAATTTCGCGGTGGCGGAGTCCTTGACGAGGCTTATCGCCGCATCCGGCTCGTAGAAAGTCAGGTGTTCGACCTGCTCGGCGGCCTGATCGTATCTCTTGCTGTGTTTTGGCATTTGTCGATTATCCGTGGCTTAGTCGCTAATGTCGATGCCCATGCTGCGGGCGGAGCCCATCACCATCTGCATCGCGGCTTCAACATTGTCCGTGTTCAGGTCTTCAAGCTTTAGCTGCGCGATCTCTCGCACTTGGTCTCGCGTGACCGTCGCGACACGTTCCGTCCGCACGTCTGAACTGCCTTTTTCGATACCGGCGGCCTTGCGCAGGAGATCGGACGCAGGCGGCGTCTTGGTGACGAACGTGAACGATCGATCCTCATAGATCGTGATGTCAACTGGGATGATATTACCGGTCTGGTCCACCGTCCGCGCGTTGTACTCCTTGACGAACCCCATGATGTTCACACCGTGGGGGCCAAGGGCGGTGCCGACAGGCGGCGCGGGCGTCGCCTTTCCTGCCTGGATCTGCAGGCGCACTACCGACCGTACTTTGCGTGCCATTCTTTCTTGTTGCTCCGTTGGGTGGTATTCAGGATCAAGTGGCTAACGGTTGAAGCCGTTACAGTTTCTCAATCTGCAGGAAGTCCAGTTCCACGGGCGTTTCACGTCCGAAGAACGAGACCATCACAACGACCTTGCCGCGATCCGGGCTGACTTCCTCAACCGTGCCGATGAAGTCCAGGAACGGGCCGTCCGTGATGCGGACACTCTGTCCCTTCTGGTATCCCACGCGAACGCGCGGCGCTTCCTGCTCCATCTGGTCCAGGATGGACCGCACCTCGTTCTCATCAAGTGGGACCGGCCGCGGCGGGTCGCCGCTGCTCACGAAACCGGTGACGCCGGGCGTTTCCCGCACCACGCGCCACGTGTCGTCGGTCATCAACATCTCGACAAGGATATAGCCGGGGAATACCTTGCGGGTTACGGTGCGCTTCTGCCCGGAGCGGATCTCGATCTCATCTTCAGTGGGCACAATGACACGATAGACCCGATCCCTGACATCCAACGAGTCGATGCGGTTCTCCAGGTTGCGTTGGACGCGATCCTCTTGCCCCGAGTACGTGTGAACCACGTACCAATGGACTTTTTCTTCAACGATTTCACTCTGCTGGGAGGTCATGGCTTGCCTGTCCGAACTAACGCCTAGACGCCCAGGATGAACTCGGTCATCAGGAAATTGAAGACGTAGTCCACACCGCCGAGGAATAATCCGACAACTGTGGAGACGACGAGCACCATGATGGTGAGGCGGACGGCCTCTTCACGAGACGGCCACGTCACGCGCCTAAGCTCGGTGATGACCTCACGGGGCAGGCGTGTGATGGCCCCTCCGCTAGGGCGGCGCCGGCTTGTCGTCTGAGTACGCGTGCTCATTGGATTTAGCCAGTTATCCGCCTACCGGACTTCTCGATGCAGGCGGCGACCATGACACCGCGCGCAGAACTTGTTGAGTTCCATCCGCTGCGTGTCATTTCGGCGGTTCTTCATGGAGGAGTAATTGCGCTCCCGGCATTCCGTGCACGCCATGGTGATAACAATGCGGTTTCCCTGTTTCTTTGCCATGGTTGCCTCGTTTTCGTGAGCGCGTCTCTCCGATTCGCCGTTTTTACTGGATGATGCCGGTGATCACACCGGAGCCAACGGTTCGGCCGCCCTCACGGATGGCGAACCGCAATCCCTCTTCCATCGCGACGGGCGTGATGAGTTCGATGCGCATTTCCACGTTGTCGCCCGGCATCACCATTTCCGTGCCTTCAGGAAGGTGCGCGGAGCCTGTGACGTCCGTGGTACGGATGTAGAACTGCGGCTTGTAGCCATCGAAGAACGGGGTGTGCCGTCCGCCCTCATCTCGCGTCAGCACATACACCTGCGCCGCCGCCTGTGTATGAGGCGTGATGGAACTCGGCAGAGAGACAACCTGGCCTCGCTCAACGTCATCGCGTTCGATGCCGCGCAGCAACAGGCCGACTGCGTCGCCGGGCTCCGTCTCGTCAACGGTTTTGTGGAACATCTCGATTCCGGTGACGACGGTCTTACGCTGCTCGCCGAAACCGACAATCTCAACCTCTTCGCCAACCTTCATGACACCGCGCTCAACACGACCGGTCACGACCGTGCCGCGGCCCTTGATGCCAAAGACGTCCTCGATAGGCATCAGGAAGGACTGGTCACGCGGGCGCTCAGGCTCCGGGATATAGGAGTCAACGGCCTCCATCAACTGAAGAATGGAAGCGTATTCCGGCGCGCTCGCATCGGTTGCATCGCTTTCAAGAGCCTGCAAGGCGCTTCCGCGGATGAACGGGATGTCGTCGCCGGGGAAGTCGTACCGCGAAAGGAGTTCTCGCACTTCCATCTCGACGAGCTCAAGAAGCTCCTCGTCATCCATCATGTCGACCTTATTAAGGTAGACGACGATGCGGGGAACCTCCACCTGCCGGGCGAGAAGGATGTGCTCTCGCGTCTGCGGCATGGGGCCGTCCGGGGCGCTCACCACAAGGATGGCGCCGTCCATCTGCGCCGCGCCGGTGATCATGTTCTTGATGTAGTCGGCGTGGCCGGGACAATCGACGTGCGCGTAATGGCGAGTAGCCGTTTCATACTCGACGTGGGCGATGTTAATCGTCACGCCGCGAGCCCGCTCTTCAGGGGCATTGTCGATGGAATCAAAGGGCCGAAAGTCGCTTGTGCCGGCGAGATTCAGCACCTTGGTAATCGCTGCGGTGAGCGAGGTCTTGCCATGGTCAACGTGACCGATGGTCCCGACGTTGAGATGCGGCTTGTTCCGCACGAACTTCTGCTTCGCCATTCCCTCCCGTCCTCCTTCGAGCTGGAGCCCACAACCAGATTCGAACTGGTGACCTCGTTCTTACCAAGAACGTGCTCTACCGCCTGAGCTATGTGGGCCTCTCTCTCCTTTCCGGTATTTCCGCTTCCTGCTCTCAATACAATGTTGCGCCTGCGGGCGGCATACACATGATGCTGGAGCCCGAGAGGGGATTCGAACCCGCTAACCTGCCGATTACAAATCGGCTGCGCTACCCTTGCGCCACTCGGGCCCGGGCCCTTCTCCGTTACGGCACAACAAAATAAGCTAGCGGTTGCTAGCCCAATTCAGTATGAATTGCGGGCGGATAATCGTCAAGCGCGGGCAATCTGTTATCGTCTGCGTTTCCGCGCCTCCCACCCGTCATTCTGAGCGCAGCGCAGAGGAGTCGAAGAATCTAAAGCGTTGCTGAGCCATCCGAGTTTTTAGATTCCTCGGCTGCGCTCGGAATGACAGACCCGATGGATTCCGGCTTTCGCCGGAATGAGGGGGGCGCTCGGAATGACAACACAGGGGCGCGGCCACTCCCCCGTTCACCCTGAGCCTGTCGAAGGGCGAGCGAATCAGGCGCGTTTCAGGGTGTCTTCCGCGGCGCGGCGCACGATTTCGTAGACCCTTTGGATAGGGAGAGATTGCTCCAACGCGATGCGGCGGCAGTCCTCGTATTCAGGCGCAATGCCGATGATCTCGCTATCGGCGTTCAAACGCTTGACCTTGACCCGAGCCGGGCCAACTGGCGTTTCGATCATCACCACTTCTCGCGCCGCCTCATAGCGCGTGACAGGGGTGACTCTCACACCCAGCGTGGTCGTTTCTTGGAGCATGACGGCGGTGATTTCGGACTGCTTTTCAGGGGCGGCGATGGCGCTCAGGATGACGCCCGGCCTGCCCTTCTTCATCTGGACATTCTGCAACCAGACATCCCGCGCACCCGCCGCCATCAGGCGCTCGCGAACATAGTCATAGACTTCGGGATTCATATCGTCGATGGTGGTTTCGACCATGACCATTTGCCGGGTTTGGATCGGCTCTACGTCTGCCTCCCCAACGACGAGGGTGACGATGTTTGCCCTGCCCTTGGGGTCTTTCGTCCCTGCTCCATAGCCGACGGTGTGAACCGCGCTCATGGCGGGGGGAGGGTCAAAGGAGGCGAGCGTTGTGACGATGGCCGCGCCCGTGGGAGTTACCAATTCGCCCGTCTGCTGGCCCTCACCATCCTGGGGCGGCGGCAGCGTGGGCGCTCCTGAGAGTCGCATGATTTCCAGCACGCCGGGAGCCGGTACCGGCAGGATGCCGTGATGGGTCGACACGCGGCCTGTCGCCAAAGGGAGGCCGGTGGAATAGAGAGTTTCGATTCCAAGCTCGTCCAGTCCGACAAGCGCCCCAACGATGTCGACAAGCGTGTCTGCCGAGCCCAGTTCCGCAAGCTGTACAGTATCGGCGCTGCCGCCGTG
This sequence comes from Dehalococcoidia bacterium, assembly GCA_965203815.1. Classification (GTDB taxonomy): domain Bacteria; phylum Chloroflexota; class Dehalococcoidia; order UBA6926; family UBA6926; genus VXMO01. The sequence continues at coordinate 68,449 of OZ241912.1, forward strand.
GACACGCGCTTCCGCCTCGCCAATGCGGCGCAGGATAGCTGTTGCGCGTTGAACCACGCTCGACGGCAGATTGGCTTTCTCAACACGGCCAACAAGATCAGTCAGGGGCGTATGGTCGACGCCGGGGTCATCGGCGCCCTCAATCTTGATGTGCGTTGCGCGGATTCCGGCACGGAATGTTTCGGTTGGTTCAAGGCGGATCGTCTCGTTGGGAAAGACCTGTTCGATGGCCTCGTTCATACTGCCGACGGGCGCGCCGGCGTCCACCAGTGCGGCGAGCAGCATGTCGCCGCTGACGCCGTTCGCGCATTGCAGCCACCCGATTCGCATGCGGCGAGGTCCTACCCGCTCCGCTTGATCAAGTCCGCCGAGCCATTTTCGCGTGTGGGGATTGCAGCCTTTCGTGTATTCAGGCTGCCAGTCTTGTATCCGGCGAGGTCCAGCGTCACGAAGAGATAGCCCAGTTCACGGATGTGGCTGATCAGTTCCTCGCGCAAATCCTCGGCAATCAGGCGCTGCATATCCTCCGGCGGGACTTCGATCCTGGCAATCGCGCCGTGATGGCGCACCCGGACCTGCCTGAAGTCGTGTTCATGGAGATACTTTTCAGCGCGGGCGATCTTGTCGAGCAACTCGAACGAGACGGGAGTGCCCAGTGGAATGCGGGAGGCGAGGCACGACTCAGCAGGCTTGTCCCAGTTGGGGAGGCCGCGCTCGCGGGCCAGTTTGCGTACCTCATCCTTGGTCAGGCCGACCTCCACAAAGGGGCTGCGGACGCCCTGCTCGTCCTTCGCCTTGAGGCCGGGGCGCACGTCTCCAAGATCATCAGTCAGTGTGCCGTCAATGACCCACGGAATCCCGCGCTCCTCGGCAATCGTACGCAGTTGTGAGAACAGATCGACGCGGCAGAAGTAGCAACGGCGGCCATCATTCGACGCAAAGCCCTCCATGTCCAGTTGGTCGGTGTAGAAGAACTCGTGGCGGGCATCCAGGAACGCGGCAATCTCCCGGGCGTCTTCCGCCTCGGAATCAGCAAATGTTGGGGAGAGCGCCGTTACCGCAAGGGCATCCTGGCCGAGAACATCAACGGCCTCCGCTAGTAAGAAACTGGAATCGACGCCCCCTGAAAAGGAAACGATCATCGAACCCATTTCGCGGAGGAGCCCGCGCAGTTGCTCACGCTTTTCTGCGATCTCAGGAGAGTGGGCAGGATTGCCGTTCATGTTTCCCTCTCACCCCAACCCTCTCCCGGGCGGAGAGGGGATTTCAAATTCGTGCGAGGACGGGTATTCGGAGAGGGCCTGCTCGACGGCTTCATGGAGCGTGGAGGCAGGGATGACGCCGATCGGCACGTCCGGAGATGAGGCGGCGTCAGGAGGCGCAATAATCCGGCCGTAGCCGCGCCGCGCTGCCTCATTGATGCGCCGTTGGAGCTGAGGAACACGCCGAATGTCGCCGGTAAGGCCAATCTCACCGACAGCAGCGAGATCCGGAGCGGCAGGAACGTCACGAAGGCTTGAGACGATGGCGAGCGCAATTGCAAGGTCCGCGGACGGGCTGGTGATGCGGAGTCCGCCAATAGCATTGACGATAATGTCGTGCTTTCCGAGCGGCAGCCGCAGGCGTCGTGAGAGAACGGCGCAGATCAGCAGGAGACGGTTGAGATCGACGCCCGTCGCCATGCGCCGCGGGTCCGCCCCGCCGGACGGAGCAACAAGAGCCTGAATCTCCACCAGCAGGGGGCGAGTACCCTCAACGATGGGGGTAACGATGGAGCCGGGCGCGGTGGACGTTCGTTCCTGCGTGAGGGCGGCGGACGGATCATCCACCTCGCGCAGACCGGTGTCAGTCATTTCGAGGACGGCGATCTCGTCCGTTGAGCCAAATCGGTTCTTGACGCACCTGGCAACGCGATAGGGGCCGAGGCCTTCACCCTCCAGGTAGAGGACAACGTCAACGGCGTGTTCCAGCACGCGCGGACCCGCAATTGCGCCATCCTTGGTGACGTGGCCGGTCATGATGACGGACACCCCACGCCGACGCCCCCACTCAACGAGCCGCGCGCCGCACTCCCGCACCTGCGCTACGGTACCCGCCGATGACGATGCGTCGGTCCTGAGTGTTTGAATGGAATCCACAAGCAGCAGGTTTGGCGGGTTGTCGCTGAGCGTCTGCAAGAGCGCGTCGATATGCGTCTCTGACAATAGTGTCACGCCATCACCCGCAAGGGAGAGTCGGGCGGCGCGGAGGGCGATCTGCTCCGGGGATTCCTCTCCGGCCACGTAGACCACACTCGCTCCCGCTTTCCCGAGCGCGGAGGCGATCTGCAACAGCAAGGTTGACTTGCCAATGCCGGGCTCGCCGCCCAACAGGGTCACGCTGCCGGGCACGACGCCGCCTCCAAGAACGGTCATGAGTTCCGGCATGGGGTGGACTGCGATCCGCGACGGCTGTGTTGCGGCCTGTTCCATGAGGGAGGTCAGCGCGGCAGGCGGAGCGGCCTCTAAAGTGCCGGTTGCAAGTCCGGCAGACTCCGCGGCGACCTCAACAAGGGAGCCCCACGTTTCACATCGTGGGCAGCGTCCCTCCCAGCGGGACGACTCGGCTCCACAAGCCGTACAGCTATAGGCAATGCGCGGTCGTGGCATCGTGCCAGACCCGACCGTCAGCTAGCCCGCCACCTCGACGGTCTCGGGAGCTTCAGGGGTTTCTGGAGCCTCAGAAGTATCGGCGGACACACTTGGCTCGGACGGAGCACGCTCGGCCGTCGTGACGACAACCTCTTCATCCACGTAGTCAACGCGCACCGTATCTCCCTCAGCAATGTCACCACTCAGGATTTCGTCGGAGAGCCTGTCCTCGATCATGTCCTGGATGACGCGCCGAAGCGGCCTTGCGCCATACGTCTCGTCGTAGCCCTTTTCGCCCACATAGTCGCGCAGAGCATCCGTGACCTCGATATTGATCTTCTTGGTCTCCAGCTGCTTCTCCACGTCCTTCATCATCAGGTCAACGATCTGGCGAATGTGATCCCGATCGAGGGAGTGGAAGACGACCTGCGCGTCGATGCGGTTGAGGAACTCGGGCCGGAAGAACTGCTTGACCTCATCCAGCACCTTGTCCTTCATGCGCTCATAGCTCAACCGGCGCACGTCGGTTTCGTCGCGCGCATAGGAGAAGCCGATATTGGAGTTCTTCTTGATGACCTCCGCGCCGATGTTGGACGTCATGACAATGATGGCGTTCCGGAAATCCACCTTGCGGCCCTTGGCGTCGGTGAGATGGCCGTCGTCAAAGATCTGCAACAGGATATTGAAGACCTCGGGGTGGGCCTTCTCGATCTCGTCGAAGAGGATCACGCAGTAGGACTTGCGGCGCACGGCCTCCGTCAACTGTCCACCCTCATCAAAGCCGACGTACCCGGGCGGCGCGCCAACGAGCCTCGCGACGGTGTGGCGCTCCATGAACTCGGACATGTCAAGCCGTATGAGGGAGTCCTCTGAGCCGAACATGAACTCGGACAGCGCGCGGACAAGCTCGGTCTTGCCGACGCCCGTCGGACCAAGGAACAGGAACGTGCCGATGGGACGGCGCGGATCCTTGAGCCCTGCCCTTGCGCGGCGGACGGCCTTGGAGACGTTGATGATGGCCTCGTGCTGCCCGATGATGCGGTCGTGCATCACCTCTTCCATGTGCAAGAGGCGCTCACTCTCCTCGGCGGCGAGACGCGTGACCGGGATATTGGTCCACATGCTCACGACCTGGGCGATGTCATCCTCGGTCACTTCCGGTATCGCGCTCTGCTGCTCGTTCTGCCACTCCTGCTCAAGGCGGGCGATGCGCTCGGCGAGGCTGACCTCACGCTCGCGCATCTCGGCGGCGAAATCGAAATTGGCGGCGGCGACAGCGTTGTCCTTTTCGGCGCGGACGCGCTCAAGCGCCCTCATCGCCTCCTTGACGGAGAGGGGCATGGACGACGCGCGAATGCGGACACGGCTGGCTGCCTCATCGATGAGGTCGATGGCCTTGTCCGGCAAGAAACGGTCCGCGATGTACCGCGAAGCGAGCGTGGCGGCGGCCTCCACCGCCTCATCCGTGATGGTGAGGCTGTGGTGCTCTTCATACTGCCCCTTGACGCCACGCAGGATGGCGGCGGTGTCGTCGGACGACGGCTCCTCCACACGGACGGGCTGGAAGCGCCGCTCAAGCGCGGGGTCGCGCTCAACGTAACGGCGGTAATCGTCCAGGGTTGTGGCGCCGATTGTCTGGAGTTCGCCACGGGCGAGCGACGGTTTGAGGATGTTGGACGCGTCGACCGCGCCCTCCGCCGCGCCCGCTCCAACGAGCGTGTGCATCTCGTCGATGAAGAGAATGATGTTCTTGGCCGAGCGAATCTCGTCGACGACCTTCTTGAGACGTTCCTCGAATTCACCGCGATACTTGGTGCCGGCGACGAGCGCGCCCATGTCAAGCGTAACGAGTCGCGCGCCAGTGAGGCTGTCCGGTACCGGTATGTCGTTTACGCCACCGACATCCTCTTCATTGTCCTTTACACCGGCGATGCGCCGGGCAAGAGCTTCAACGATGGCGGTCTTGCCAACACCGGGCTCGCCGATGAGAACCGGGTTGTTCTTTGTGCGGCGCGAGAGTATCTGCACCACACGCTCGATTTCCTGCTGCCGGCCGATCACCGGGTCAAGTTGGCCCTCACGCGCAAGATGGGTCAGGTCAACACCTAACTGATCAAGCGTTGGAGTGCGCGTGCTGGACCGGCTGCCTGTCTGTCCGCCGGACTGGCTCAAGATGCGCTGGGTCTCCTGCCTCACTTTGTCGAGAGTGACGCCAAGACTCTCGAGGACGCCCGCGGCAACGCCGTCCCCCTCGCGCAACAGGCCGATGAGCAAGTGCTCAGTGCCGATGTAGTGATGTGACATCTCGCGCGCTTCGTCGACGGCGAGTTCAATGACTTTCTTGGCGCGCGGAGTGAGACCGACGTCGCTTGCCGGCTGCTTCTGCCCCCGCCCGATGATAAAAGTGACGGCAGATCGAATCTTGGAGAGATCGACACCGAGGGAAACAAGGACGCGGGTGCCGACACCCTCCGGCTCACGGGCAAGGCCAAGAAGGACGTGCTCCGTGCCGATATAGTTGTGATTCAGTTCACCCGCCTCTTCCTGCGCCAGCGAGAGCACCCGCCTGGCACGTTCCGAGAACTTCTCAAATCTGCTCGCCATTATCTTCTCCGCTCACCCTCTATTGTGGGATTCGCGCCCGCGCCTTCCAATTCCTTCCTATGCATCCACCTGGCGTAGGCTAAGGCCCAGCCGGCGTCGCTCCGGTTCGATCCGAAGCACTTTCACCCGTCGCGTATCTCCCTCCTTGATGACCTCACGCGGATGATTGATGTGGTGATCCGCCATCTCCGAGATGTGGATAAGGCCCTCTATATTACTTTGCTCCAAACGGGCAAAAGCGCCAAATACGGCAAGACGGGTCACAGTCGCCTCAACAATCTGACCCTCTTGATACGCCTCCACCTCCGCAAGCCACGGATCCGGCTGCGTGCGGCGAAGACTGAGGGAGATGCGCCCCGTCTCGTGGTCGACCTTGAGGACATGAACCTCAAGTTCCTGTCCCGTCTGGACGATCTCCGAAGGATGCGTAACAGGCTCCCATGCAAGCTCAGACACGTGGATGAGGCCGTCCGCGCCGCCAAGGTCAACGAACGCACCGAAATCACGGACGCCCGTCACCCGGCCCTTGCGAACCGTCCCCTCCTGCAGTTCAGCAAGCAGGGCTTGCCGCTGCTCGACGCGCATATCCTGGGACGCGGCGCGCTCCGAGAGGATGGCACGCTGGCGGCGTCGATTGACCTCAATAACCTTGAACTGGAACTCCTGGCCAACCAGCGTATCCAGCGCCTGCAGTTGGTCATCGCCCTCGCCTGACGCGAGTTCGCGGTGCTCAGGAGACAACTGGGACAACGGCACGAACGCCTGGACGCCCCGCGTTTCAACAAGGATGCCTCCTCGATTGTGGCCGATGACCTTGCCGGTGATGAGCTCGTCAGATTCCCTTTCCTTTTCGAGCTGACGCCACCCGCGCTCGGCCTGCGCGCGATCATACGAGAGCATGTATTGGCCGGCCTCATCGGTTCGCACGAGAGTTGCCACGATGGAATCCCCGGCCTTGAGGGCGCGCGCCTCATCCTCTGGGAGGCTTCGCATTTCGCGGTACGGAATAACCCCTTCGCTCTTCGCTCCGATATTGACGAGAAGTCCTTCTTCGTCAACGTGGACTATGGTGCCTTCCACAGCCTCACCACGGCGGAGGACGGGCATATTCTGACCTTCGGCCTCCAAAAGGCGAGCCATCTCGCTATCTTCTGGCCGTTGCGATTCCTGCTGACTACCCTCAACGGGCTCCTGGAGCATCGAGTCCCCTGACGTTGCGCTTACTTGCGCAGTGATGTTGCAAGTATACACCGCAATGGCGACTCAGCGCATTTGATTTCCTGCATTTGAAGGTATCGTGATAGGCATGAGTGAAGAGTGGCGCCTGGTTTTGGATTCAAGGTTAACCGGGCAGGAAAATATGTACCTGGATGAGCAGCTCGCCACGCAGGTGGCAGAGGGAAAGTCCGCGCTGGTTGTACGGATCTATTCGTGGCCTTGCCCTACGGTGTCGCTGGGTCGACATCAAAAGAGTGAGCAGTTGCTTGACGTTGAGCGCTGCGAACATTCGGGCATCGAGATTGTCCGGCGTCCAACCGGCGGCAAGGCGATCCTGCATTCAACCGGTGACGTGACCTATAGCGTGATTGCGCCCGCTGCTGAGAAGCCGTTTTCGCAGGACATTCTCGCCGGCTACGCAGCGGTCAACGAAGCGTTGGTGGCCGGACTGGGAATGCTGGGCGTTCGCGCCGCCACGCGTGATCCTGCGCCAATATGGCCGGAAACCGGTGTGGATTTCGGCTGCTTTGAGTCGCCGGGACGCCATGAGGTGTACTGGGCGGGCCGAAAGATGGTGGCCAGCGCGCAGCGCCGCACAGCAGGCGTCGTCCTACAGCACGGAACGATTCCGTTTGCCGAGACGGGTTCAGGACTGGCCGACCTCTTACGGCTTGACCCGGGGCGTCGAGAGCGATTCCGCCGTGATCTGAATGACCGGACCGGAACGCTGGCGGGCGCGCTGGATATGACACCCGACTTTAAGGAAATAGTGCGCGCGCTGAGCGAAGGTTTCGGCCAGGTATGGAGAATCACGTTAGTGTCATGAGGGTAAGGGGAGACGCCGCCGCAGGCGCGGGTTGGCTATTCGGGTGTAGATTCTTGAAATGACGCTCGGGCAAAGACTCCGTTCAGGCTCTCACTACAAGTGGTTAGTGCTTGTGACTGTTGGGCTTGGCATCTTGACGAGCACGGTCGACGGCTCTATCACCAATATCGCGCTGCCGGAGCTTGAGAAGGTGTTCGGCGTAGATGCGAGCGTGATCCTGTGGGTGAGCGTGGCGTACCTGCTTGCCAGCATCGGCCTGATGCTGACGCTCGGCAGTCTCGGCGACGCCATCGGCCGCAAGCAGGTTTTCCTGGCCGGGTTCCTCGTGTTCGGGATTGGGCTGATCATCACTCCGTTGAGCACGACTCTGCCGATGCTGCTGTTTGGACGCGTCGTACAGGGCATAGGACAGGCGATGATCCTCGCCAACGGAAACGCCCTCGTCGTAGACGCATTTCCGGACACGGAACGCGCACGGGCACTCGGCATGGAGAACGCCTTTGTGGGTGTTGGACTTGCAAGCGGGGCGCCATTGGGTGGTTTTCTGTTGGATCTTTGGGGATGGCAATCGCTGTTCTACACTCGCGCGCCGTTCATGGCGGTGTTCTTTGTCATGGGGCTGATCTTCCTGCGGAGCGACCGGCAGGAGGGCCGACATGCGCGTGTGGATTTCCTTGGCGCGCTGGCGCTCTTCGGTTTCGTCTCGGCGTTCCTGCTGGGCCTCAATCGCGGCCCGAACCTGGGATGGACGGAGCCGCTCATCATTGGGCTGGGCGCGGCTGCGCTCTTGTCTTTCCTCGTGTTTCTCTTCGTGGAATCCCGCCAGCGGCTACCGCTAGTGGAGATACACAGGAAGGGCATCCGCGTAATGAGGGATCACCTGCCTGTCCTGGAGTTGAGCCTGTTCCGCAATCGGATGTTTTCCATAGCAAACAGCGCAAACGCGCTGCAATTCCTGAGCCAGGGCGCGATCATCATCCTGCTGCCGTTCTTCCTGATTACCGGGCGTGGAATCACGGCGACGGAGGCGGGACTAATCCTGGTCACGCTGCCCATTGTGCGGCTTGTCGTCGCGCCGGTTGCCGGCTGGGCAGCGGACAAGATGTCGTCGCGGACGGTCTCGACTTTCGGTCTGCTTGTTATGACGGGCGCGTACTTCGGGCTTCGGAGTATCGGCGTCGATACACCCATCGCGATACTGATCACTCTGCTGCTTGCGGAGGGCGCTGGCAGTTCGATATTCGGCCCGGGCAACAACAGCGCCATCATGGGCTCAGTGCCGCCCTCGCATCTCGGCACCGCATCAGCCATGCTCGGCACGGTACGGCAGATTAGCACGGCGACGGGCATCGCGGTTGCCGGAACCCTTTATGCGGTAATCCAGAGCGCCGAGGAATCGCGATTGCTGGGGCTTGGCGTTGAAGCCGGGGACGCCCTCAGTCTCTCCGTAGAAAAGGGTTTCCAGGATGTCCTGACCATCATGCTTGTTACATTGGTCGCGGCAATCATTGTGTCTGTGTTGCGCGGGCGAGACCCGGAGACGACAGGTCGCGTGCGCGGCCCGCAAGGACGGCCGCAATCCTCTGAATCGACCCCAGGGGATTCCCGCGCCCAGGCGAACCGCTAACAGATGCCCTTCACCGAAAGGCTGCGCTCTGCCGGCTATTACAAATGGCTCGTACTTCTCACCGTGGGTGTGAGCATCCTCACAAGCGCCTTCGACGTGGGAATAACGAACATAGCGCTGCCCGAGCTTGGGCGAGAGTTCAACGTCGAACCGGATGTCATCCTCTGGGTAAGCGTCATTTATCTGTTGGCAAGCCTCGGCCTGAGCCTGACGTTCGGCAGCCTGGGCGACGCCATTGGACGCAAGCAGGTTTTCCTGGCCGGATTTCTCGTATTTGGAATCGGGCTGGTGATCGCCTCACTGAGCACAACGCTGGCGATGCTGTTGGTTGCCCGGGTGATCCAGGGCATCGGGCTGGCATTGTTCATCTCCAACAGCGATGCCATCGTTGTGGGGGCTTTTCCTGAAGCCGAACGGGCGCGGGCGATCGGGCTGGAGAACGTCTTCGTGGGAATCGGCCTCTCGACAGGCCCGCTGCTGGGAGGATTCCTGCTGGACGCGCTCGGATGGCAGGCGCTTTTCTACACGCGCATTCCATTTATCCTGCTGTTCTTTGTGATGGGACTTGTCATTCTGCGAAACGACCGCGCGGAGGGCCGTCACGTTCGGTTCGATTTCTTTGGGGCAGTCCTGCTTTTTGTCTTCATGACGGCGTTCCTGCTCGCGCTCAACCGCGGGCCGATCCTCGGCTGGTCCGAGCCTCTCATCATGGGATTCACAGTCGCTGCGGTCGCCTCGTTTGCCGTATTCATGTACATCCAGTCGAGGCCGGACATGATGGTTCTCCAGATTCGCAGGAGCGGCGTTCAATTCCTGCGCGAGCGTCTCCCCATCCTCGAGTTGAACCTGTTCCTGATCCGGCAGTTCTCCGCATCAAACGCCACCAACACGCTCCAGTTCATCACGCAGGGGGCACTCATCATCCTGCTGCCGTTCTTCCTGCTTGACGGGCGGGGCCTGACCGCGACGGAGGCCGGCTTGATCCTGGTCACGTTGCCCGTCGTACGGCTTTTTGTTGCCCCCTCTGCCGGATGGGTGGCGGACAAGGTCCCAACGCGTGTTATCGCAACGTTTGGCTTGATGCTCATGACTGCCGCCTACTATGCGCTGACCTATATCGGCGTCGACACGCACATCGCAATCTTTGTGACCGTGCTGCTCTCGCTGGGGACGGGCATCTCGATTTTCGAGCCGGGCAACAACACCGCCCTCGTCAGCTCAGTCCCGCCTCATCGCCTCGGCACGGCGTCCGCCATGATCGCCACCGTGCGGCAGGTCAGCCAGGCGACGGGCATCGCCATCGCCGGGACGCTGTTTGCCGTCATTCAGCGGGATGAGGAGGCACGGCTCCTGGATGCCGGGGTAGATGCGGGAACGGCAATGGCACAGTCGGCAACCACGGGCTACCAGGATGTCATCACGTACCTGACCGTACTGCTCGTGGTGGCAGTCTTCGTCTCTGCGCTGCGAGGAAGGGACCCCGTGCGGGTGGGGGTGGGGGATAGGAACTAAGATTTATCCTCAACCACGGCGTCATTCTCCGGATTCGATGCCTCCTGGTCGCGCTTTGGCCTGCTAGCTGGCATAGAAGGCAATTTTTTGGGACCGGTTCCCTTGATAGTGGGGAAATGGTCATAATCCACGCGGTCTTCTCGAATCTCACGATCCTGCGGCATGGGTTCCTTCCTCCACTGACAACTGTCTTTGGCCCTCGTCGATATCATACACAGTACTCGCTGCCCAGCCCTCTGCGGACCGCCGGTTTTTTCGTCGGTCTTGATTCTTGAAATACGTATAGATCAACACCGTACGCTGAGGTTGGCTATTGTCGATGTACACACCCGCCTTATCGATGATGAATTCCAGAGTTTCAGTATGTCGCTCGCCCGGCTCGATAATGAGTTCGTTTTGGTTCCATTTTCTGCTAAGACGCGCCACGATTGGCCAGTCGAAAGTGGGATCCCCACCTTCTTCCCAAGCCTCATCGCTTCGCGCTTCGGCCTGTTCGTTCGGGATTGGCGCGACTTCCTGAACCAGTGCGAAACTCTCACGGATTTCCACCTGCACCTTTGACGTATTCTGCATAACCACCACCACGCTGATGTGCAAGAAGTTCTCGCTCAACCGTCTGTGCCGGACAGAATGTTCGATCGATAAGTGCGGGTAGAAGGTTCGAAAAACCTGGAATCTTTGGTAGGCAAGAATCGATCCGGCCACGATGGCAACAGCGGCGACAAAGGTCTGTACGACTGATATAGCGTCAACACTTGAGTCGGGTTCCAACACGAACCAGAGGACAAGCTTTGTAGTGAGTAGGACTGCTCCGATCGAACCTAGGACAATGGCAAAGGACGTGAAACCGTTGTTACGAAGAACACCCATGCAATCCAGAATAGAACGTATTTTCTCTTTTGTCCAGCAGTACGCCTTCTTCATTCTTGTGCCGCCTAGCCTTGGGGCTGCCGCAGGAAATGAACAGGGCGCCAGATGACACCAGTTTAGGAACTAAGACTGCGCACAGCCTCCAGCGCCTCGTTGGCGTGACGTTCCATGTCACCGGGGTCATCGATGACGTGGCGTAGGACGCCGTCCTTATCGATGACGTAGGTGACGCGGCGCATCATGCTGCGCTCTTCATTGAATGCGCCAAGAGTCTTGGCCGCCTCATGATTCGGGTAGCCGCTGACGAGCCTGTAACTCAGGCCGCAATGCTGCGCGAATGCAGCCTGGCTCGGAATCAAATCAACGCTTGAACCCCAGACCTGGGTGTTTAGCTTTTGGAATTCGTCGTGGAGGCGCTCGAATTCCCTCAGCTCCCGCTCTCAACCGCCTGTGAACGCGGCGGCGTAAAACGCGATGACAAGGTTCTCTTCGCCCTTGAGGTCGGCGGTGCTGATCGTCTCTCGAAATCCGGACGTAAACGTCAAGTCCGGTAGTTGTTGTCCAATTTCAGGCATGGTCATGGTGTGTTTATTCCCCCGTTCACAGCGGCTCTCTCACCTATGCCGCATCGTCATCGTATCGCGTTGACGGTTTTTTTGTCAGCGCAGGATGCCCCTTCTCTCCTTGGGCTCGTGGCAATACCACGCACGGCCCGCAATGACATCACGCGCGACCGAACCGAATGCGCGGCTGTCCTTGCTGTCGCCGCGATTGTCACCGAGCAGGATGAACTCATCCCCGCCGGTCGTCCACTCGGCGCTATCGCCGGTATTCGGTCTCGACAGCGCGCGTGAAACGTAGGGCTCCGGAAGCGGATCGCCGTTCACATATACTGCGCCATCGATGATTTCGATGCGCTCGTTCGGCAGACCGCAAACGCGTTTGATAGATATTCCTCCGGATTCGGGCTCTCTGAACGCCACAACGTCGCCCCTTTGCGGCGCTCCACCGGGGAATCGCCGTGACACGAGAACCATGTCGCCCTCCAGCAAGTACGGCTCCATGCTGTGGCCGGCCACACGGAACCGGAGGGAAGTGAACAGGTCCAGCAGGCGTGGGGGATTCAGCCACCAGGGCATCAGGGGCGCCCCGCAATGCCCGCGGTATTCCTTGCCCTATGAGTGGGGGCTACCGTACAATCTTTCACGTTTGAATCCGTTGATGAGCCAACTTGAAAATTGGGGACGATAGGAGGAAGAAATGTCCGCACTTAGTATAGCCCTGCGAGCTATCGAAAAGCTCTCACCCGCCCGTACCGCCAACGCCCACTGCGATATCCCGTGTGGTATCTATGATCCGCACGCGGCGCAGATCGCGGCCCACACGGTGGTGCGGATGGTGAATCTGATTGAGGACCTGGGCGAGGTCTCCGACGCGGAGTCGCGCAACAAGCTCATACGCTATATCGCCGTCAAGGAAGAGCACGCCGAGCTTGCAAAGAAGGAGCTTCGCATCCTGTGGGGCGACTATTTCCGCCCCGAGCACCTGGAGCAGCACCCGAACCTGCACAACCTGTTCTTCACGGCGATGAAGCAGGGCTCCGCCGCGCGGCAGAGCGTGAGCATGGAGAACGCGCAGGCGCTGGTGGCGACGGTGCAGGAGATCGCAGAGATTTTCTGGGCGACCAAGGGCGCGGAGACATCCCGACAGCCATCGCGTCAGACCTCCGGCGGGGAGATCGTCTATCCGGCGTAAACCTCGCGTAGAATAGGGTATGGGCGAAATTAAGGCTGACCTGAAACTGTGGTCGGATGACCAATCTCGAAGTGTTGATCTTCGGGACACGATGGTGGACACAGGCGCCACCTATTCTCTCGTACCTCGCGCGGTTCTCGAGGAGTTGGGGGTCCAACCGACTGGCAAGGCGTACGCGGAGTTGGCTGACGGTCGAGTAATCGAATATGACAGGGGGGCCGCCTGGGTGGCAATTAATGGCGACAGTGCGGTCACCCCTGTTTTATTTGGCCATGAGGGAGAAGAGCCGCTGATAGGTGTTGTCACACTTGAGATACTCGCCTTGGCCGCTGATCCGGTTGGTCAACAACTGGTTCCAGTCAGGTTTATCCGTCGATAAAGGCCCTTACGGATACCCGATCTCCGAGTCGAACGGCGGCTCTGACGCAACCAGTCCTGAGACGTTCAGATACCAGCCGTAGTTGCCGCTTGGAGCGTTCGTTGCGCCGACGTTGAGTGTGGTTTCAGCGGATGTGACGGCGGCCGTGGATTCCAGCCCACCGTGCTCCGTAAGCAGCTCAAGGGCGAGCCAGGAGCAGATTTCCCCTCCGTCTGAGCCGTCGCATTGGTAGCCTGCCGCATTTCCCTCCCGTGGCACGCCGATTTCGCCGGAGAGAGTCGGCCACTCCGGTTGGGGAAAGACCCGGGACTCCTGGTAAGCAGGGATGGTGTCCTGCAGCAGCGCACGGTCAGCCTCATGAGCGCGTTCGCCCAGGACGCCGCGAACGACCGGCGCAAGAAGGATGGCAAGTCCAATCAGGACGATGATAATGACGAGGGCGGATAGTTCCCTGGTGAACCGTCGCACGATGGGGCCTTAGTGGGGCCGCCGCCGCTCAGGAGGCTTCGCGCTTGATTTCCAGGCTCTCGCCGGGGGCGAGCGCAACGCGCTTGACGGTGAGATTCATCTTGAGGAGCCAGTACCAGAGAGTTCCCTTGCTGATGCCGAGTTCTTCGGACATGCCAGGCAATCCGAGTTCGTTGTACATTTCGGGCAAAAGCCGCTCCAAGGGGCGCCCATAGCGCTCCTCAACCTGCTTCATAAGCTTGGTTTTTCCGCGTGCCATTCTGCCTCCGGAGCGTCGCCAGTCTATTCGCGAAGGAGCGGAAATGTCAAGCTTTCCAAGACGGGTTCCAAACCCGGTTCGAAGGCTTGACAGATTGAATATGACGTCAGTAGGATTTTGGCATGATGATCGGCGCCGGCTATCGCTATTACGACTTTAGCTGCCCCCTGCGGGGTGGGCCGCCGACGTTGCTCGTCTGATTGACACGCAAGTACAGGAAAAAGTAAAGCCCCCCCGCATCAGTCGGGGGGGCTTTCGTTGTTGAGGAGTGGTAGAGAGGGCATAGGCCGCGTGGCCGGAGGAAAGCGCACGCAATGATCGTCGTAATGCGGACTGACGCAACACAGGAAAACGTGGATGGCGTCGTGGAGAAGATTGAGGAACTTGGCTATCGGGCGGACGTGGAGCCGGGCGAGTTCACCAGTGTCGTTGCCGTCATCGGTGATACGACTGCGGGCGGCGATGATGTCCTGAGAATCCTGCCTGGCGTGGACCACGTCGTCCGCATCATGAAGCCGTACAAGCACGTGAGCCGGGATTTTCGAAAGCGCGACACCATAATCGATTTGCCCAACGGCGTGAAGATCGGGCCGAGCGCGCCGGTGGCCATGATGGTGGGACCGTGCGCAGTCGAGTCCGAGGAGCAGGTGCGGCAGATTGCCGAGATGGACAAGAAACTGGGCTTCACCATCCTGCGCGGCGGCGCGTTCAAGCCGCGCACCTCGCCGTATACGTTCCAGGGGCTGGGGCTGGAAGGCCTGCGCATCCTGCGTAACGTCGCGGATGAGTATGGCCTCATGGTCATCACCGAGGTGATGTCTGAGATGGACGTGGAAATGTGCGAGGAGTACGCAGACATCCTCCAGATTGGCGCTCGCACAATGCACGCGTTCCGGCTGCTCAAAACAGTGGGGCAGACGCGCAAGCCGGTCCTGCTGAAGCGCGGGTTCCATGCCACCATCCGCGAATGGCTGCTGAGCGCCGAGTACATCATCAGTGAGGGCAATTGGAACGTCATCATGTGCGAGCGCGGCATCCGCAGCTTTGACGATGAATTCTCTCGCAACGTCCTTGATCTGACCGCCGTGCAGATCCTCAAGAGGGAGAGCCACCTGCCCGTCGTCGTTGACCCCAGCCACGGCACCGGTGAACGCGATCTTGTGATGCCGATGGCGAAAGCAGCCATCGCAGCGGGGGCGGACGGGCTTATTATCGAAGCGCACCCGGACCCCACGACGGCGCTTTCTGACGGGGCGCAGTCGCTGCCCATGGAATGGCTGCCGGACTTGCACAAAGAGATCAACAGTATCGCAAAGGCAGTTGGGCGGAAGGTCTAGGGCAAAGGAAGACTCAAGACTCTTCGCCGCGCTCGGAACAACATGGCGCGGGGCATGACGTGGCAGGGCGATGGTCGATAGAATGCGTAGCATTGGCAGGATGGCGGAGTGGACAAACGCACCAGGCTGTAAACTTGGCGCCCTAAGGGCTACGGGGGTTCGAATCCCTCTCCTGCCACCACTCCGCCTTAATTTCATGACGCCCAAAAGGCGCGTGTGATGCTGTTTGAGCTTTCAGGCGACCTGCTGGAGCGGCACCCGACGTATGTTGTGGGCGTCGTATTCGTGCACAACGCGGCCAAACCCTCTCAGGAAAACGTCCGTGTACTCCAACACGCGCTGAGCGAGGCAGCGCAGGCTGCGCCCTGGAGGCTTGGCGGGGCCGGGCTGCATGGCCATCCGGCAATCGCCCGGTGGGAGCAGGCGTTTGAGGCAGAGGACATCAATCCCCGGACTCATATGCCGTCGGTCGCAGCCTTGGCCCAGCGGTGCCTGCGCGGCGACTACGTTCGTTCAATCAACCCGGCGGCCGATATTGCCAATCTTATTTCCTTGAGACACCTCGTCCCCGTCGGCGCGCATGACGTGGACCAACTCCCGGGAGACATCGCCGTGCGTCTGAGCCGCGCCGGAGACACATTCACAGCCTCTGCCGGCGACGAAACGGGAAAACCGCCGTCCGGCGAGCCCGTGTATGCAACTGGAACCGAAATCCGGACGCGGCGTTGGGTGTGGCGGCAGGCTGAAAAGGCGATGACGACGCCCGAAAGCCGGTCAGTCGTCTTTCCCGTCGATGGGTTCACGGACGCGACTGCTGAGCGCGTGGAGTCGGCGACCCATGAACTGGCGTTGTTGGCCAAGGCCACGCTCGGTGGAGATGTTTCCTACGGTTACGTGAACGCTGACAAGACGTCGCTTTCTGAGAATGATGCTTCGCTGACACAGGTGGATGACATTGAGGCGGCCACTGCCCTGCTGTTGTCTCTTGGGGCAACGGATGAGGGCGCCGAATCATATCCATCGCCGCCGGCGGATGAGGCGCTTGCCAAGTGGTCGTTGTCGGACCTGCTTCGTCGCGGAATCCTGGACGGTGTGATCGTCGAGGAGGAACTGCAGGAGGCGCTGGACTCCGGGCAGCGGCTGACGATCTACGAGGGGTTTGATCCTACAAGCACAAGCCTGCACATCGGCCACTATCTTTCCCTGCGCGCGCTCCGGTGGTTTCAACTGCAGGGCCACCGCGTAATCATGTTGTTCGGCGACTTTACGGCCCGCATCGGCGATCCGACAGGACAGTCCGCGGAGCGCCGACAGTTGACCCAGGAAGAGGTGGCGGCGAATGCGCAAACGTGGCGCGATCAGATCGCCAGGGTGCTCGACCTGGGCGGAGACAATCCTGTTGAGATCAAGTGGAATGGTGAGTGGCTGGACGCGCTCTCACTGCGAGACATGATCGAGATTTCCGCGAACGTGACCGTACAGCAGCTCATTGAACGGGATATGTTCCAGGAACGGCTCTCACAACAGCGGCCCCTCCACCTCCATGAGACCCTGTACCCGCTACTGCAGGGGTACGATTCCGTGGCGATGAGCGTGGACGCGGAGCTTGGCGGCCGTGACCAGATGTTCAATATGATGGTCGGGCGAGACCTTGTTCGGAATTACAACGGCAAGACGAAGCACGTGCTGATGACGCCGCTCATTCCGGGGCTTGATGGCCGCAAGATGAGCAAGTCATATGGGAACACGGTCGACCTGACCGAGAACCCCGTCGACATGTTCTTCAAACTGACACAGGTCAGTGATGAGTTGCTGCCGATGTACTTGAGCGCGCTCACTGACACGCCGGATGACGAGATCGAGGCGATACGCCATCGTTTGTCCTCTGAGTCCAATCTGCAAGACGCTCGTGAACGATTTGCGTCGGCGGTGACAGAGCGCCTGCACGGCGCTGATGAGGCGCAACGGGCCCAGGCAGAGTTTACCCGTGTGGTGGATGAAGGGAACATGCGGCAGGACGTGCAGGAGGTTCTCCTGAAACCTTCAGAGGAGCCTCTGACGATCCTGGACGTTGCAGTGGCAACGGGACTGACGACAAGCCGCGGCGACGCGCGCCGCCTGATCCAGCAGGGTGGCCTTGAGATCAACGACCATCGCCACACCGAGCCCACCCTCCAACTCTCCCCGGAGGACGTTGAGGGAGCAATCATCAAGATGGGCAAGCGGGGATTCGTGCGGATGAAGGTGGAGCGCGCATGAGCTCTGATAGACCGACTGTAGGATTTCTCCAGCCGGAGGCGACGTTCACGCACCTTGCAGCCATCGCCCACTTCGGACGGGATGCCATCTTCGAACCGATGGAGTCGGAGGCAATCTGCCAGGCCGTTCAACAGGGTGAGATTGAATACGGCGTACTCCCCATTGAGAACCTGCTTGAGGGAACCGTGGGGGCAACACTGGATTTCGTGAGCGCGACGGAGGGGATCAACGTGGTGGCCGAGGTCTACTTGCCCATTCACCATCACTTGTTGACCAAAACATCGCTGGAGCAGGTAACGCGCATCTATTCACACCCGCAGGCGCTGAGCCAGTGCCGGCGGAGTATCAGGCGCTTATCGGAAGAACTGGGGCGGGAGATTGAGGTCATCGAGGAATCGAGCACCGCGCGCGGGGCTGAGATAGCCGCGGCGTCCGAAGACCCCGGGGCGGCGGCATTGGCGACGGCTGTTGCGGCGCTCTACTACAGGCTGAAGGTTGTGCGGGAAAACATGGAGGACGGGGCAGAGAACGCGACACGTTTCTGGGTGCTGGGTCACAACGACGTTCCGGACACAACGGGCGGTGACAAGACGACGCTCCTGTTCGATCTCGAGAACCAGCCAGGGGCGCTGGTCAAGGTGCTCAGCCTGTTTTCTTCCCGGGGGTTGAACGCAACGATGCTGCAATCACGGCCATCCCGACTCGATCAGCAGGAGGGCTTGTGGGAATACACGTTCATCGTGGAGTACCTCGGGCATATCAACGACGCGGGTCTGGCAGAGGCATTCGCGGAGGTCGAGGCGGGATTGGGGACGATCTGCAAACGTATCCGTTTGTTAGGTTCGTATCCACGGAGTTCTATGGGAGAGAAGGACTAGACCCGTACAATGTAGTTGGCTGCTCTGTGGTCGTTGAGAAGTGCGCGGGGGAAATCGTGACGTCATCAGTCGGCAAGGTTGTTCATGGCGGAAAAATCATGGAAGTCGAGGTGCCGCCTCGGCCACTTGATCTTTTGGCTCCGTTCGTCAGCAAGAAACGTCGATCTGCGATTGCGGAGGCTGCGCAGACGGTCAGCCACGCCCTTCAGGGCCGGACCGTCATCAACATAAACTCCACGGCCAGGGGCGGCGGTGTGGCAGAACTCGTGCAGGGGCTATGCGGCTACGCGAAGGGCGCAGGGGTCGATTCGCGATGGCTCGTCATCGACGGGGATAGCGAATTCTTTCGCATAACCAAGCGCATTCACAACAACCTGCATGGAGAGACGGGCGACGGGGGCCCGCTGGGCGAGGCGGAGCGCGCGCACTATGAGCGAGTGTTGGACGTGAACGCTGTTGACATAGCGTCCCAAATACGCTCGGGGGACATCATCATCCTGCACGATCCCCAGACTGCCGGCTTGGCAGAGAAACTGCTGCAGGCCGGCGCGCGTGTCATCTGGCGGTCTCACATCGGTCACGAACAGCATGATCCGCTTGTGGCCGGGGCGTGGGAGTTTCTCCGTCCGTATGTTCAACAGGCCGACATGTGTATTTTCAGTCTGCAGGAGTACGCGCCGGCATGGCTTGAGCCAGCCTGTAGTCACATCATCCATCCATCCATCGACCCGGCAAGCCCAAAGAACACGGATATCAGCAGTTCCGCGGCTGACATTCTTGTACAGGTCGGTCTCCTCGACGGCCCAACTCCCTCCACGCCGCCGCAGTTCTCACGGGATAACGGTACGTTTGGAACGATTATCCATCGTGTCGAAGCCATGACGGAGGGCTCCCTGCCCCGCCCGGACGATCCGGTCGTCGCGCAGATTGCCCGTTGGGACAAGCTCAAGGACATGGCGGGCGTAATGCGTTCCTTCACGCAGATGGCGGACGCGCCGCATAACGCCCACCTGTGGTTAGTTGGCCCGGCGGTGAGCGGAGTGGCGGACGATCCGGAGGCTCAGCACGTGTTGGAGGAATGCATCGCCGAGTGGCGGACGTTGCCGGACGATATTCGACGGCGAGTTCACCTGGTGAGCGTGCCCATGGACGACCGCGAGGAAAACGCTACAGTCATCAACGCTATCCAGAGTCACGCTGCGGTTGTCGTCCAAAAGAGTCTCGCCGAGGGTTTCGGTTTGACGGTGACCGAGGCGATGTGGAAGGGAAAGCCCGTCGTGGCGAGTGCTGTGGGCGG
The DNA here is from genome assembly GCA_965203815.1 of Dehalococcoidia bacterium. GTDB lineage: Bacteria > Chloroflexota > Dehalococcoidia > UBA6926 > UBA6926 > VXMO01. The sequence continues at coordinate 88,368 of OZ241912.1, forward strand.
CATCCAGCAACAGATCATTGACGGCCAGTCCGGAATTCTCCTGCCCGACCCTTCGAATGAGGCAGCGTGCGGTCAGGCGATCAGGGATCTTCTGGCTAATCCGGCATGGGCGGCTGAGTTGGGTGCTGCAGCAAAGGAACGGGCACGGGAGTTGTTCCTTCCGGACCGGCATCTTCTCCAGTATGCAGAGCTCATCATGGAGACGATGCCGGAGGCCGCTTAGAGCCACGCCCCGACTCTCCCCTACTAAAGCGAGGAATCAGCCTGCCAGGATTCGCGCCAGTTCGTCACGGGGAAAGCGCGGGATGTTGACGCCCCGGGAGCGCGGCGCGGCGCGCCCAATGACGGCGGCTCGGATGGACGCCTCTTCAAGAGCAATGAGGACGCCGGAGGCGTCTTCGGGAGCGGCTGCGATGATGAGCGCTCCTGCAGAGATAAGTCCCATGGGATTGACATCAAGGGCACGGCAGATTTCCACAGTCTCGGGCAGGGTCATCGTTTCCATCACACGGGCATCAATCTCAAGGCCGACACCTGATGCGTCCGCCATCTCGTGCAGGGCAGTTGCAACGCCGCCCTCGGTCGGATCGTGCATGGCGTGAATGGGAGCCGTCCCGAGGACAACGCGGGCGTCACGGACGACGCTGATGCCGGGAACATGGAGCAGGTTAGCCGCAACCCGGATTGTCTCATCTGAGACTCCGGCGGCACGCAGCTGCTCAGCGCGTTCAATGGCAAGGATGGCCGTGCCCTCGATGCCAAGCCCTCCGGTGAGGATAATTGCGTCCCCCTCCCGCACCCCTGATGTGGGCGTTTCCCTGCCCTTGGCGACCTCTCCGATCATCGTGCCGATGGCGATTGGGCGGTCAATGCCGTACGTGACCTCTGTGTGGCCGCCAACAAGCGCGACACCGATCTCCGCGCAGGCATCTACCGTCTGCCGCATGATGTCCTGCGCGAGTTCCGTTGGCGAGCCGTCCGGCAGGATGACGGTCATCACCATCCATCGCGGCGTCCCTCCGGTTGCGGCGATGTCATTTGCGTTGACGTGAACGGCGTACCAGCCAAGCTGCTCCGCCGCGAAAGTGATGGGGTCTGAACTCACGACGAGGTAGTTCTCCCCACCGTTGTCTATCAATGCCGCGTCTTCTCCCATACGAGGGCCGAGGATGACGCTGGGGTCCTTTACATCGACCTGCTCAAGCAGTTGGGCAAGAAGATCAGGCGGGAGCTTGCCAACACGAAGAGGGGTGTCGTGTGCGTCTGCCATAACCCCATTATCCCCTGCCCGGCGCATAGGCGGGGAGCGCCCGGCAAAGCTTTGGGCCTAGACCTCGTGGGCGAGTGTAAAGGCGTAGACGTTTCTCACACCAGCACGCTGCAGAGCGCGCGCGGCTTCCGTAAGCGTCGCTCCCGTCGTCAATACATCGTCGATGAGCAGAACATTGGCGCGTCGGATTTGCTCCGGATCAGGAACGTGAAACGCGCCGCGGACATTCTCGGAACGCTGGGCAGCATTCATCGCTCGCGCCTGAACGGCGGTTTCCCGTAGTCGGACAAGTGCCGGAACGGCTGCTATACCCATCGTGCGTGAGAGTTCCCGCGCGAAAAGTTCGGACTGGTCATATCCCCGCTCACGGAGTCGCCCGGGATGGACGGGCACGTTAACGATCAGGTCAATGGCAGGACTCCATTCGCGCAGGACATGAGCCATCTCCGATGCGAGCACCGGGGCAAGGGAGCGGAGGCCGTTGTACTTGTAGCGGCGGACAACCTCACGGACGCTGCCCTCATACGGCCAAACGGCACGCGCAGTGCGAATACCGGGCAGCTTGGGTATGGCATCAGGGTCAAGGCGCGGAGGAAACGAACGCCGGCATGGCTCACAGATGAGGTCGCCTTCCCGTCCGCAGAGAACGCAGCGAGGCGGAAAAAGCAGCCGGAGCGCAGAGTCGGCAAGGTCGCGAAGTCTCATCTCAAAGGCGGTGGCGAGCGGTTCGGGTGGAAGGGGGGCTCAATTGGCGTCCAATAGGAATCATGTTGACACTCGTAGCTAGGAATGGCAAAATCGACACTGCTACGAAGGGGAGTAGTAGCGCAAGTCTAGCGGATAGCGAGCCGGGGATGGTGGAAGCCCGGTCGTGATGACCCGTGAACTCGCCCCGGAGCATCCGAAACGCGGTCTCCCTCGTCAGGATGGAGACGAAATTGGTTTTGGCGGGGTCGCGCCCGAAAAAACGCTAATGAGAGACTCGGCCATGAGGCCGGGTAAGGAGGGTGGTACCGCGGGATCGCGAAAGCTCCCGTCCCTTCATGGGACGGGTTTTTTAATGGCCGCTCCGGCTCGGAGAGCGTAGTGGCCTCAGGTTGTTGCCCGGGATCAACCCCACCCCAACCTTCCCCCACAAGGCGGGATGGATATAAAGAAGAGACGTACAACTAGCAGGTAAGCCGGTAAGAGAGTAGCGAGGAGAATGATGTCAGGCAGGATGCTGGCGGGCGGAGAGTTTGTATGCGAGTCGCTGCAAGCGGAGGGCGTCGATCTCGTCTTCGGTGTCCCCGGCGGCGCGATTCTGCCGCTCTATGACCACATATTGAAGTACCCGTCCATTCACCACGTCCTGACCCGCCATGAGCAGGGCGCGGCGCACGCGGCGGACGGCTATGCGCGGGCCACGGGCAAGGTGGGCGTCTGCATCGCAACGTCCGGCCCCGGCGCAATCAACCTGGCCGTCGGGCTTGGAACATCGTTCATGGACTCAACGCCCATCGTCGCGATCACCGGACAGGTGACGCGCCCCGCCATCGGCAAGGACGCGTTCCAGGAGACGGATGTGACGGGCGTGACGATTCCCGTCACCAAGCACAACTACCTCGTCATGACTGCGGAGGACATTCCGCGCGTCATGAAGGAAGCGTTCCATATCGCGCGTTCGGCGCGCCCGGGCCCGGTGCTCGTGGACCTGCCGCGCGACGTGCTGCAAGAGATCGGCGAGTTCACCGGCTATCCGGAGACCGTCGACGATTTGCCCGGATTCAGGCCGATCACTCACCCGGACCCGATACAAGTTGAGGCCGCTGCAGAGTTGATCAATTCGGCAAAGAGGCCGGTCATCCTTGCGGGGCGCGGCGTGCTGGTGGCCCAGGCTGAGAAGGAGTTGCAGGAACTGGCCGAGAAGGCGCAGATTCCCGTCATCCCCACCCTGCTCGGCATCGGCTCGTTCCCGGGCAATCACTACCTGCACCTGAGCTTGATGGGCATGCACGGGTCTGCATTCGCCAACCTTGTGGTGGATGAGTGCGACCTGCTCGTCAACGTGGGGTCCCGGTTTGACGACCGCATCATCGGGCGGGTGGCGGACTTTGCCCCGAACGCGAAGATTGTGCATCTGAACATTGACCGCTCCGCGATTCACCAGAACGTTTTCGCGGATGCGCCGGTAATCGGTGACGCGAAGAATTCGCTCAAGGCATTGCTGCCGCAGGTTGAAAAGCAGACCAGGACCGAATGGCTCTCCCGGGTGGACGACCTGAGGCGCGAGCATCCGCTGGTGGTCAGAGACTTTGACGGCAAGCCGTCAACGCAGTACGTCATCAAGCGCATCCATGATCTGACGGACGGCCAGGCGTTCATCGTGACCGGCGTTGGGCAGCACCAGATGTGGGCCGCGCAGCACTACGTCACGGACAGGCCGAACAGCTTCATTACCTCCGGCGGTCTTGGCACGATGGGCTACGAAGTTCCCGCCGCGATGGGTGCGCAGATGGGTCTGCCCAATGAGCAGGTGTGGTCGATCTGCGGCGATGCCGGATTCCAGATGACCCTGCAGGAACTCGCGACGATTCGCGACGAAAAGGCGCCCGTCAAGTTCGCGATCATGAACAACTTCCACCACGGCATGGTTCGCCAGTGGCAGACGCTGTTCTATGACAAGCGTTACAGCCAGATCGAGACATCGGGTCCGGACTTCGTGAAGCTGGCGGAGGCGTACGGGATGCTTGGCATCCGCGTCGAGGACATCAAGAACGTGGACGCTGCAATCAAGCGCGCGCAGGACCATGACGGCCCGGTCATTCTTGATTTCATGGTCGAGATCGATGAGTTGGTGTACCCATGATTCCGGCCGGCCAGTCCGTCAATGAGATGGTCGAGGATCCGTGGACGCAACAGCAGCCCCTGGGCACGGTGGCGCGATGACGATGCGCCGGGTCATTTCCGCGCTGGTCCATGACCGGCCCGGAGTGCTCAATCGCGTGGCGAGCATGTTCAGGCGGCGCGGTTTCAACATCGCCAGCCTGGCCGTGGGTCATTCGGAGAAAGCTGAGTTCTCACGCATGACCATCGTCGTGGACAACGTGCCGGAATCGGCGCTTTGGCAGGTGACGTCCCAGCTGTGGAACGTGGTGGACGTTGTGGAAGTGATGGACATCACGGACGAGGACTACGTGGCGCGTGAGACGGCGCTGATCAAGGTGCGGGCGAACCAGGAGAACCGCGGCCATATCGTCGAGATTCTCGACCTTTTCCGCGGCGCGGAGGTTGTGAGCGTCTCTCCGAGTACGGTCATCATCGAAATCACGGGGCCGACGGAGCAGGTTGAAAGCCTGCTGGCCCTGCTTGAGCCATACGGGATTCTTGAGCTGATGCGGACGGGCCTCGTTGCGCTTACAAAGGACGAGAATATTCCGCAAGACGGCGAATTTCGCGGCCCGGCGCTCGTGGGAGTGCCGTCGCGACGGGGATAGGGCCGACGACGGCTGCCGCACAGAACAAACCGGGGCAGGAAGGGCGCAATGGCAGACATCTACTACGACAACGACGCGAACTTTGATCACATCAAGGATGAGGTGATCGGCGTAATCGGCTATGGCAGCCAGGGACACGCGCATGCCCTGAATCTCAAGGACAGCGGCGCGAACGTCATGGTCGGCCTGTACCGCGGCAGCAAGTCGTGGGAACAGGCTGAGTCTGACGGTCTGGAAGTCGGAACCGTTGAAGAGGTCGCTCAGCGGGCAAGCATCATCATGATGCTGATTCCGGACACACGGCAGAAGCAGGTCTATGACGAGTCCATCGCCCCGCACCTGGACGATGGCAAGACGCTGATGTTCGCGCACGGCTTCAACATCCATTACAGCCAGATCGTCCCGCCCCCCGGCGTGGACGTGACCATGATCGCCCCCAAGGCCCCGGGGCATCGCGTGCGGCAGCTCTTCCAGCGGGGTGTCGGCACTCCTGCCCTTCTGGCCATCCACCAGGACGTGACAGAGGGCGCGCGAGCGCGGGCGCTCGGCTATGCCAAGGGCATCGGCGCGACAAAGGCGGGCGTCATCGAGACGACATTCGCAGAGGAGACCATCACTGACCTGTTCGGCGAGCAGGCCGTCCTCTGCGGCGGCATCAGCAGCCTCGTCAAGGCCGGTTTCGAGACGCTGGTCAAGGCGGGCTATCAGCCGGAGATCGCCTATTTCGAGTGCCTGCATGAGATGAAGCTCATCGTTGACCTCATCTACCAGGGCGGGCTTGAGTACATGCGCTATTCCGTGAGCGACACGGCTGAGTACGGCGACTACGTCTCCGGGCCTCGGCTCATCGATGACGGCGCGAGAGAGCGGATGCAGCAGATCCTCCAAGAGGTCCAGGACGGAACATTCGCGCGTCAGTGGATCCTGGAAAACCAGGCCGGCCGCCCAAGTTTCAACGCCCTCAAGGCGGCGGACACGACGCATCTCATCGAGGTGGTCGGGCGCGATCTGCGCGCAATGATGCCCTGGCTCAAGGACACGGTCTAACCGGATACGACTCCAATGACTGAAATGTCACATACCTACTCGCCGCGACGCGCATTGGGCGTGGGGTGCGGCGGCAACCTCTACCTTACAGGCGCGCTCGTGCTGCGGGGACGCTAGCAGGTGAGCGCGCGCAAACAGGGGAGAGGCGCGGTCTGACAGGCCGCGGAACATCTACAGGCAAAGGACATCAGTCATGGTTGAGCAGGAACGAATAACGATCTTTGACACAACGCTCCGCGACGGGGAGCAGGCGGCGGGCGCGGGCCTCAATTGGGAGGAGAAGCTGGAAATAGCCCGCCAGCTTGAACGCCTGGGCGTGGACGTTATCGAGGCGGGATTCCCCGCCTCATCGCCCGGCAACCTTGAAACCGTGCAGCGCATCGCGAGAGAGGTTCGCACGCCGGTCATCGCGGGACTCGCCCGCTGCGTGCCCGGTGACATCGACGCCGCGTGGGAGGCCGTGCAGGTGGCAGAGAAGCCGCGCATCCACGTCTTCATCTCCAGTTCCGATATTCACCTCACTCACCAACTCCGCAAGAGTCCCGAAGAGGTGATGGAGCAGGCCATCACGTCCGTCGAGAGGGCGAAGAGCTACTGCGACAACGTCGAATTCTCGCCGATGGACGCGACGCGGACGGACTGGGATTTCATCTACCGACTTGTCACCGAGGCGATAAACGCGGGCGCAACGACAATCAACATCCCGGACACCGTCGGCTATGCGATACCGGACGAGTTCGGGCGGCTCATCGCCAGTGTGTTCGAGAACGTGAAGAACATCGACAAGACGACGGTCAGCGTGCATTGCCACAATGATCTGGGCCTTGCGTCCGCCAATTCCATCGCCGCCGTCCAGAACGGCGCGCGGCAGGTTGAGGTGTGCGTGAACGGCATCGGAGAGCGGGCGGGCAACGCCTCGCTGGAAGAGGTCGTCATGGCCATCCACACGCGTGAGGACCTGCTTGGGTTCACCACGAGCGTGGACACAACGCAGATCTACCGCGCCAGCCGGATGGTCAGCGACTACACCGGCTTTGCCGTGCAGCCGAACAAGGCAATCGTCGGCCTCAACGCCTTTCGCCACGAGTCGGGCATCCACCAGGACGCCATGCTCAAAGCGCCAATCACGTTTGAGATCATGACTCCGCAGTCCGTCGGCGTGCCCGGCACGGCACTCGTGCTGGGGCGGCAGAGCGGCAGCCACGCCCTTGAGGCCCGCCTGCATGAATTGGGCTATGACGTGTCCAAGGAAGACCTGGGACGCGTGTATGTTGCCTTCAAGGACCTCGCTGACAAGAAGGAGAGCGTGACTGACCGGGACCTCGAAACATTGATGGGCGAGGATCGCCGCACCACGGGTGACGAAATCTACATCTTGGACCACGTGCAGGCGCTTAGCGGCTCACCTGCCGTTCCGACGGCCACCGTGCGCCTCATCGATCCTGACGGAGAGGCGCAGACGGCGAGCGCGGTCGGCACCGGCCCCGTCGACGCCATCTACCAGGCGATTACGTCAATCGTCGGCGTGAACAACCATCTCGTGGAATACCGGGTCGAGGCGGTCACGGAGGGTTTGGATTCCATCGCCGACGTGACGCTGAGAATCGAGCACGAAGGCACTAACTACATCGGGCGCGGCGCGGACACGGACATCGTCGTCGCGAGCGCGCGGGCGTACGTCGATTCCCTCAACCGCCTGCTGGCGTCCAAGCAACGCGCCACAAGCGTCATGGCGTAACGGAGCAGGAACCTGCCTCGCCGTACATAGAAAAACGCTGAAAGAGGAGACGTGAATGGCAACGCAGCCACGAACAATGTTTGAGAAGATCTGGGACGCGCATCTCGTTCGCGAAGAGGCGGGCGAGCCCAGCCTGATCTATGTTGATCTTCACCTGGTGCATGAGGTGACGTCGCCGCAGGCGTATGAAGGCTTGCGGCTGGCAGGACGCAAGGTGCGGCGGCCCGACTTGACCATCGCCACGGTTGATCACAACGTCCCCACGACCGACCGCTCGCTCCCCATCGAAGACCCAATCTCCAAACAGCAGATCGAGACGTTGGCACAGAACACCAAGGACTTCGGCATCACGTACTACGACATGCACGATGAGAACCAGGGCATCGTCCACGTGATTGGGCCGCAGTTGGGGCATACCCAGCCCGGCAAGGTCATCGTCTGTGGTGATAGCCACACCGCCACGCACGGGGCGTTCGGCGCATTCGCGCTCGGCATCGGCACGTCCGAGGTGGAGCACGTGCTGGCCACGCAGACCCTGCGGCAGTTCAAGCCCAAGACGATGGAGGTTCGCGTCAACGGCGAACTGCCTCCGGGCGTAACCGCCAAGGACATCATCCTCGGCATCATCGGCAAGATCGGCACCTCCGGCGGCGCGGGCTACGTGATCGAATACACCGGCGATGCCATACGCTCGCTCTCGATGGAGGGGCGCATGACCGTATGCAATATGTCCATCGAGGGGGGCGCAAGGGCGGGCATGATTGCCCCCGACGAGACCACGTTCGAGTGGCTGCGGGGCCGCAAGTTCGTCCCGCAGGGCGAGGAATACGACGAGGCAATCGAACGCTGGAAGGAACTCGCCACGGACGAGGGCGCGGAGTACGACACCGTCGTTGAGCTTGACGCCGGCGAACTGCGCCCGCACGTGACGTGGGGCACGAATCCGGAGCAGGTTGTCACCATCGATGACGCCGTGCCCAATCCGGCTGAACTGCCTGCGGACAAGCGCGAGGCGGCAGAGCGCGCCCTCGCGTACATGGGACTTGAGGCCGGCACGAGCATCAAGGACATCGAGATTGACCGCGTGTTCATCGGCTCATGCACCAACTCGCGGCTTGCCGATCTGCGGGCCGCAGCAGACATGGTGCGCGGACGGCAGGTTCACCCGAACGTGAACGCGATGGTGGTTCCCGGCTCCGCGCTGGTCAAGTGGCAGGCGGAGAAGGAGGGGCTGGACGCCGTGTTCACGGAGGCGGGCTTTGAATGGCGCGCCGCCGGGTGCTCCATGTGCCTCGGCATGAACCCGGACATTCTCATGCCGCAGGAGCGATGCGCGTCCACGTCCAACCGCAACTTTGAGGGTCGGCAAGGGAAGGACGGGCGCACGCACCTTGTGAGTCCACAGATGGCGGCCGCAGCGGCCATTGCCGGTCGATTCGTGGATATTCGCGAGTGGGAAGCGACGCCGGCGTAGAGGCATAAACGGGAGACACGATGGAGAAGTTCATTTCGCATACGGGATCAGCTGCACCGATGGATCGCGCGAACGTTGACACGGACTCGATCATTCCCAAGCAGTTCCTGAAGCGCGTGGAGCGGACGGGCTACGGGCCGTTCCTGTTCTTTGATTGGCGCTACACGCCGGACGGCGGCGAGAATCCTGAGTTTGTGCTCAACAGGCCCGGCTACCGCGAGGCGACGATTCTCGTGGCCGGCCCGAATTTCGGCAGCGGCTCAAGCCGCGAGCACGCGCCGTGGGCGTTGCAGCAGTTCGGCTTCCAGGCTGTTATCTCATCCACGTTTGCGGATATCTTCTACAACAACTGCTTTGAGAACGGACTGCTCCCCGTGCAGCTGCCTGAGGAGGTCGTACGGCAGATCCTCGACCGCATCCGCCCGGGCTATGAGTTGACCGTCGATCTTGAAAAGCAGCTTGTCTACGACCGCGAGGGCTTCGAGGCGTATTTTGAGATCGATCCGTTCCGCAAGCACTGCCTGCTGAACGGTCTGGACAGCATCGGCCTGACCATGCGGCACGAGAACGACATCGCCGCATTCGAGGAGCGGGCGGGACTTGAGCCCGTCACCTCTGACGCCAGGTGAACTACTCCATCGCGCTGATGCCGGGAGACGGCATCGGCCCTGAAGTCACCGCCGAGGCCGTGCGGATGCTCGCCGCCGTCGGCGAGCGGTCCGGCCATTCCTTTGAGTACCGGGAGGCGTTGGTCGGAGGCGCGGCCATTGACGCGACGGGCAGCGCCCTGCCTGAAGAGTCCCTCAACATCGCCAAACAGTCCGACTCCATCCTGTTCGGCGCGGTAGGCGGACCCAAGTGGGACGATCCGCGCGCCCGCACCCGCCCGGAGGCGGGTCTGTTGGCGCTGCGCCGGGGCATGGGACTGTTTGCCAACCTGCGTCCCGTCAAGGTCGTGCCAGAGTTGCTGGGAGCATCCCCCATCAAGAGTACGGTCATCGATGGCGTTGACCTGATAGTTGTGCGGGAGTTGACGGGCGGGTTGTATTTCGCCGAACCCAAGAAACGCTGGGACGATTCGCAGGGCCGCAAGGCAGTGGATACGCTCAAGTACACGGAGAAAGAGATTCGCCGCGTCCTACAGGTGGGCTTTGATCTTGCTCGCGGGCGGCGTGGACGGTTGGCGTCTGTTGACAAGGCAAACGTGCTGGCATCATCCCGACTTTGGCGCGAGGTGGCGCAGGAGATGGCGGCGGAGAATCCTGACGTGTCCGTAAGCCACATCCTCGTGGACGCCTGCGCGATGATGCTCATCCAGCGTCCTGCAGAGTTCGACGTTATCGTCACGGAGAACATGTTTGGTGACATCCTGACCGACGAGGCGTCCGTGCTGGCGGGCTCGATGGGCATGCTGCCCTCCGCAAGCCTCGGCACAAAGAAGATCCGCAAGCGCGGCGGCGGGCTGTACGGCATGTATGAGCCGATACACGGCTCCGCGCCGGACATCGCCGGGCAGGGCATCGCGAATCCACTGGCCGCCATTTCCAGCGCCGCGATGATGCTGCGGCTCTCATTCGGCCTGAACGAGGAGGCCGATGCCGTTGAGGCGGCGGTCGACGCAACGCTGGCGGCGGGTTACCGCACGGCGGACGTTGCAGGCGTGGGCGTTGCAGATTCAGATACCCAGGTGGTCAAGACCACGGAGATGGCGGACGCGGTGATCGAGAGGATCGAGAATCCGGAGCGGGCGCGAGTGCCTCGACCGCTATAGCCTATAGTTGATATAGAGAAACGGGTCAGAGGACAAGGCAGTGACATCGGCAACGCCACCAGTGATCCTGTACGACACCACCCTGCGTGACGGCACGCAGCAGGAGGGCATCTCCCTCACTGTCAAGGACAAGCTGGACATTACCACCAGGCTTGATGACCTCGGTATTCACATCATCGAGGGCGGGTGGCCGTTCTCCAACCCGAAGGACGAAGAGTATTTCCGGCGGGTCAAGGGGCTGAATCTCAAGACGGCGCGCGTGGCCGCGTTCGGCTCCACACGCCGCGCCGGCATCACGGCTGAGCAGGACGGCAATCTCCAGGCGCTCGTAGCGTCAGAAGCGCCGATCGTCACCCTCGTCGGCAAGACGTGGGACCTGCACGTGACGGAGGTGTTGGAGACGAGCCTGGAAGAGAACGTGCTGATGATCAGCGATTCCATCGCCTATCTGAAGAGCCTCGGGCGAGAGGCGCATTTCGACGCCGAGCATTTCTTTGACGGCTATAACGCCAATAGCGACTACGCCGTGCAATGCCTCAAGGCGGCGCAGGACGCGGGCGCGGACGTGATTCACCTGTGTGACACCAACGGCGGCGTACTGCCGGGACGACTGGGGGAGGTGGTGGACACGCTGCGTGAGACCATCACTATCCCACTTGGAATACACGTGCACAACGACGGCGATCTGGCCGTTGCGAACTCGCTGACCGCCGTTGAGCACGGCGTCGTACAGGTGCAGGGCACGGTAAACGGCTACGGCGAACGCTGCGGCAACGCGAATCTGTGCTCCATCATCCCCGGCCTGCAGACCAAGATGGGCGTTCGAGTTGTCTCAGACGAGCAATTGAAGAATCTCACGACGGCATCTCAGGAGATTGCTGAGATCGTGAATATGGGCATGAACCCGTCGCAGCCCTACGTCGGCGCGCGCGCGTTCACGCACAAGGGCGGGCTGCACGCCGCCGCCGTCGCGAAGATTGAGCGCAGCTATGAGCACATGGATCCGGACACCGTGGGCAATGCGCGGCGCGTCGTCGTGTCAGAGCTTTCAGGGCGAAGCAACGTGCTGGCGGCAACACAGGCCATGGGCATCGACGTTGAGCCGGACACGGCGCGCTCGATCCTGGAACAGGTGAAGAACGCGGAGGCGGCGGGTTTCCAGTACGAGGGCGCGGAGGCGTCGTTCGAGATGCTCGTGCGCCGCGCCCTGCCCGACTACACGCCGGCATTCAAGCTTCAGGATTTCATGACCGTGGTGGAGACATGGCGGCGGCGACCGTCCATGAACGCGGCGGAAGACAATGATGATCCACTTTCAGAGGCCGTCGTCAAGGTGCGCGTCGGTGAGGAGCAATACCACACGGCGGCGGAGGGCAATGGCCCCGTCAATGCGCTTGACGAGGCGTTGCGCAAGGCACTGCGGAGCCGTTTCCCTGAGATAGGCGTCGTGCGGCTGACTGACTACAAGGTCCGCATCCTGAACCAGGAGAGCGCGACGGCGGCCACGGTGCGCGTGCTGATCGAGTCGACTGACGGCGACCACGTCTGGCGCACCGTGGGCAGCCACACGAATATCATCCACGCGTCATGGATGGCGCTCGCGGACTCGCTTGAATACTGGCTCCTGAACTGGGGCTCCGCGGCAAAGGCAGCCAAAGGGGCGTAGCATGGCCCCGCCAAGCAGGTATTTTGAACTCGGCGGCAACGGCGTCGCGCGTTTCACCAAAGACGGCGACGAGGTCGTCATGGCCGGCGTCAACCGGATGCACTTCTACCGCCTGACGGGCGCGACGCCGGAAGAGGCGACGGACGAGCAGGTCGAGAAGTTCTTTGAACTGCGGTCGCAAGAGGATGAGACCGGCGAGCGCGTGACGGACAAGCTCCCCACCGAATCCGCGACGGATATGGTGACGCGCGAACTCAAGATCTTGAACCTTCCCCAGGTCATCAACCCCAGCGATCCGCTTGAGGAAGAGCTCAACCGGCCGCCATTGGCCGCTCCGGCGAATACTCAGAGGATGGAGACACAGCCGCAGCAGGCCACACGGCCTCTTGACCGACCTGTCCCGCCGCCAAGCACGAGCCCGCTCGGCGCGCCGCCGCGTTACCAGCCGGGGGGCGGATTGCCGCCCGCGCCGCGCTATTCACCATCCGGGGCCGGTGCACCGGCCCCTGCCCCACCACAGACTCAGCCAGACGCCGCTGGCACACCAACCAGCCGCTATGTCCGATCCGATGGCAGCGTGTTGTGGATCCAGACGCCGGAGGGCGAGGAGGAGCGCGTGACGCAGTATATGCGGACGCATTTCCTGCGGCTCATCGAAAAGGACATCGAGCAGGCCGACGACTCAGATATCGAACTGTGGTGGAAGTCGCAGGGCAGCCTTGAGGCGGGCACGACGATGCAGGAGGCGCAGTCGCAGAACATGCTCGCGGAGGCCCTCAAGGCGGCCGGCAAGCTCAAGCTCCAGGAACTTGAACTCCTCCAGCAGATCGTGGACTCATGGCTCACATCCCGCCGCAGCGAGGGCGAGCATTAGATTCTTCGCTGTAATCCACATGACACGTCCTGATTGTCACGGGGAGTAAGATGAGACATATGATGGTGCGCTATGTACGACGCTAGACAAATTGCCAATGAGTTCATCCAGCGTGGACTGGATGAGGGACGCCCACTAACACCTCTGCATATCCAAAAGCTGGTCTATTTCGCTCATGCTAGGCTGTTGGCCTTTCATAAAATCCCTCTGGTTTCGCAAGAGTTTCGGGCATGGCAATACGGTCCCGTGATCCGAGAGTTGTATGACGCTCTACGGTCTTACCGCGCGCAGGGAGTAACTGAGATTATTTCGTTCGGCAACAAGAAACAGGGTTCCCTTGACGATCGTGGCGTAATTGACTGGTGCTTCCGGACCTATGGTCACGTCGACCCCTTCATCCTGTCTGCTCTGACGCACGAACCCAAGGGGCCATGGGCTCGTGCGCGAAAGAGTGGGCGAAAGATCTCCAACAATATGATTCGGGATTATTACGCCAAGCCATGGATTGCAGAGGAACGGGAGTTTGTTGAGAGAGTGAGCAGACACCCTGCAATCATCGAGGGTTATCTGCGCTCGCTAAAGGACTTCGAAGAGGGTAGATACTATAGCGCCTCTTCTCCTGAAGAGATGATTGAACAGATCAAACAGCGCAGGGAAGAGCGTGGCGCAGGAGGTTCCTGAACTCAGATGGTCGCCCGATGTTGACCGACTGCTGGCTCAGGCAGGCTACGTCAATACCGTCACCGTTCTCTATTCTCTCCTTTTCGACCCATCCGTCGACAACGTAACCAAGTTCTCTTTGAATTATTTCCCGTATCAGCCTGGAACGAGGGCTTTGAGCTATGAGCAGTGGTTCATCGTTTATTCGGTGGCCGGCAATGGCAGTGTGACGGTCCATTCGATGAACCGGCGATCCAGTCTGGATGACATCCTGGACTGTGGCGATCCGGGCAACACGTAGGAGTCGGCTGCAAGAAGAATGTTGGGGTTCCGTACCAGCAGGATTTTCTCCTAGCCAGCGTCCTCTTTTTCCCACGGCCTGTCTGCGGGCAGGGCCGCCGCGAGTGTTGAAATCAGAAAGCCGGGGATAATCAGCACACCCACCCTCGTCAAGTCGCTGAAGATGATAACAACGAGGGCGAACGAGGCGATGATCATCACCGCCAGACCGTCCGCCCTGCCCTGCGTGCGCCGCAGCGCCCCCACAAGGACACCCAGAAATGCCAATGCGCCTATCGTCACAATTGCCACGAACGGCAGGACGCTATCGCCAACGTAAAGCTCAGGAACCACGACCACTCGATACCAGATGACGGTGGCGGCCAGGGTTATCCACCCAACAGCCGCGGCGATGGCGGCGACAATCAGGCACATCAGGCAGGATTGGGGGTTGGAGTTTCAGTCACGAGGAGTTCGTGCTCGTCGACACGGAAATCATCGCCTGAACCGGCATCCGGCGGCGAGATGGAATAGGCGCGCACGACGGGCGCGTCCTGATTCTCAAGCGAAACAAGCAGGTAGTAGGAGTCCGGCCAGATGGGATCTTTGGTCCCCGGCCAGAACGCCAGGTTCTGATCGGTCTTGGACGGATACGCCTGCGAGCGGGTGTGGGAATGGTAGAACCCCCACAGCGTCCAGCCGTTCGCGGAGCACTCCTCATCGATAGAGGCATACTCCAGCGGCGCCATCTGGTAGCGGAACGGCTTGTTCTTGTCATCGACAATGTTCGTCACGCGCCGTACGCCGATGACCGTTCCGTTCTCGCCAATCAGGATGCCGCAGCACTCATTCGGGTCATCCTGCTGAGCATGCGCAATCATCTCATCGACGAATTGTCGAGGTATCTCAAGGGCGGTCATGGGGCTAAATCTCCTCAGGGATGGACATGGAGTCCCTGTTGTTCGGTGATATGACCAATCACGGCGGCGGTTGTGTTGCGGGATTGGAGGGCGTTCAGCAGCGCATCACGCTTGTCGGCGGGCACGGCGATGAGCAGCCCCCCGGATGTCTGCGCGTCCATGAGCATGATTCGACCCGCCTCCGTGACATCCGGATGCCAGGTCACCGCGTCCTCGATCCACAGGCGGTTGCGGCCGGTGCCCCCGGGGACAAAGCCGCGGTCAATCATTTCCCAAGCGGCGGGGATCGTCGGGATGTCTGACAGGATCAGCGTTGCGCCAACGCCACTGCCGTCGAGCATCCCTTTAAGGTGTCCCAGCAGGCCAAAGCCCGTGACGTCCGTGCAGGCATTCACGCCCACCTCAATCATCGCCTCAGACGCGTCGCGGTTGAGCTGCGCCATGATGGCCACGACCTCAGCGAGGGTGTCTGCATCAAGCGCGCCGTTCTTGTGGGCAGTCGTGAGCACGCCGGAGCCGAGCGGCTTTGTCAGCACCAGAGCGTCGCCGGGACGCGCGCCCACATTCGCCACCTGGTGGCCGGGCTGCACGATGCCGGTGACGGAGAGGCCGTACTTGGGTTCAGGGTCCTCGATCGTGTGGCCGCCCGCGATGAGCGTGCCGGCCTCCATCGCCTTATCCCCCCCGCCCTTCAGGATGCGGCCAAGAATCTCCTTGTCGAGCGCGTCAGGGAACGCGGCGACGTTGAGGGCAATGATAGGGTGGCCGCCCATTGCGTAGACATCGCTGAGAGCGTTGGCCGCGGCGATTGCGCCGTAGTCGTACGGATCATCAACGACGGGCGGAAAGAAATCGATGGTCTGGATGAGGGCAATGTCATCGGTGAGGCGATAGACGGCGGCATCGTCACCGGTCGAGATTCCGACCAGCAGGTTGGGGTCGCTGACGGGCGGCAGATTGCGCAAGACCTGCGCGAGCTCGGCGGGGCCGAGTTTGGCCGCTCAACCCGCGCAGTGGGACAGGCTTGTGAGCCTCACCTGTTCCGACGTTGACATGTGAATCCCTATCCTCCCTTGCGCCGCGCAACGGCGGCGGTGTTTCAAGTATAGCGGGCGCCTCCGTCATGTAGAGTAGAAGAATCATGCCGCACGTCACCATTGGCGGGGAGTCCGTCTACTACGAATGCCCTCATGATATTGGCGGGGCCACGCCGGGGGCTCGCATCCTCTTCATACACGGGCCGGGGGTCGATCATCGGCTGTTTGCCGACCAGTTGAGATTCTTCGCGCCGGCACAGACGCCCATCGCGCTGGACCTGCTCGGTCACGGACAATCGAAGGGCGAGGCGTTGGAGGACGTCCCTGACTGGGCGTCGTTCCTGGAAGAGTTTATCGACACATTGGGGATCTCGCCCGTCGTGCTCGTTGGACATTCGCTGGGCGGAGCGATCGCCATCGAGTACGCGAGCCGGCATCCGCGGCTGGTTGAGGGTTTGGTGCTCATCGGGACGGGAATCACGTTCCCCTGGGCGGCGGACACGGCGGCGGACCTGTTGGAGGACCCGGCGGGCTTCCTGGAGAGCCGCGCGCTGCGGGGCCTGCGCGAGCCGCACATGCCGATGTCCGCGGAGGCGCTCAAAGCGACACGCTCCGCGCAGCGCCCGGCATCCTCCATGCGGGATTTCGTGGCGGCGGCAAAGTGGGACGCCACCTCGCGGCTTGGATCGATCCAGACACCGACGCTCATCATCTACGGCGAGGACGATCCGCTTGTGGCGCAGGCGGGGCAGATGCTGGGGGCGGTGCAGCACGCATCATTCGATACGATTCCCCTCTCACGGCATTTCCCGCATCTTGAGATGCCGGACATCCTCAACGACTCATTGAATCGTTTTGTGACGATTGTGCCGGACCTGACCTACGTGGCCGGCGGAACTGAACCCTAGTCCTCCAACCTCAGTTTCACACCCCTCCCCGTTCACCCCGAGCCTGTCGAAGGGTCTCCTGTCATTCCAAGCGGAGCGCAGCGCAGTCGGTTTAAGGGGTTTCGATGTTTATCGTGCCGTCGGGACCATGAATTGTCAGGACGAATTCAATTAAGAAGTCCATGCCGATGATTCCCAGCAGACCTGATTGTTCTTGCAAGGGAATAGCCACAAACGTAGTTGGTCTGGAGATGTTCCATGCAGGAAGGTCCAATGTGCCAGTAAACTGCCGAGAGAGTTGGGCGTCCCCTGTAACACCGATAATCCTGGTGGGGGCGCCAGTTTCGGGAAGCCCCAATTCAATGGCCGCCTCTACATCCAATACTGAAACCTGAGCGCCTGTGTCGATCAGCATTGTGCCCTCGCTGGTCGGCGCTGTACCAGTTAGGTTTTGGGGGCCATGAACTTCCGTTCCTCCAACGCGACTGATAACGCCATGCGCAAGCGGCTCCCTGTCACGAATGCCGGACAGGTACATGAGTCACTCGTCGCGCGTGCCAGTCCACACCAACGACATATCCAATGTGCTTTACGAGGCAAATCTGTTGGGGGGCCAGACTGAGCGCGACTTCAGACGCCTCCGAGTTGACGTCGTACACGCCTACCAACTTCTTGTTGGAAACAACGGCCCACTTGCCGAAAGACTCCCTTTCAAGCCTTTCTCGTAAATGTTCCTCGTAGTATTCGTTCTGTACGGTGAGGGTATCCTGTACGCTAGCCATTTTGAATCTTCCTTACCAACCATAGTAGCGCAGGTTCCGCCCTGTGGGTTGGTTGGGGGTTCGCCCTTCGACAGGCTCAGGGCGAACGGAGGGGGGCGAGCTAGCCGGCGCGGCGGGTGCGGCGGGCGATGGTGGCTGCCATGACGCCGGCGGCGATGCCGTTGTCAATGTTGACGACGGCAAGTCCAAGCGAGCAGGACTGGAGCATCGTGGAAAGCGCGCCCATGCCCTCACCGCCGTAGCCCGTTCCGGTTGACGTGGGAACCGCTATGATGGGCAGTTCCAGGAGTCCCGCGACAACAGGCGCAAGGCCTCCCTCCTGCCCGGCAATCACCACGACGACTTCCGGATCGGATTCGATGACTTCCTGCAAGACGGGGAAAAGCCGATGCAGGCCGGAAATGCCAACATCTGAGTGCAGCGTGGTCTCTACTCCCAGCATCTCCGCAATGAGCTGCGCCTGCAGGGCGATGGGCATGTCTGACGTTCCCGCGGTGATGATGGCGGCCCTGCCGATCTGCTCCGGTTCCGGTTTGTCCGGGTTGCGGGCAACGAGGATGCCGGCCGACGGTTCAAAGCGAATACGGGCATCGGGGCGGGCGGCGTGGATGGCGGCTTCGTGCTCCGCAGTTGCGCTTGAAAGGGCGACCACACCCGGCTCATCAAGGAACGGCAGAGCGAGTTCGGTGGCCTGCTCCACACTCTTCCCGGCACAGCGGACGATTTCAGGTTTTCCGGTGCGGGCCATGCGGCCAAGATCAAGATTGGCGAGATCGCCAACCTCCTGGATCGCGTGGAGATTGAGACGACGCTGCGCCTCTTGTGTCGTTATCTCGCCGTTGGCGAGGGCCTGCAGGATATCGCGCACGTCAGTATTCGAGCCTCGGCGGGCAGCTGCTGTGAACGCCCTCGGGCCTATGTGGCCGGAATCGGCGCGGGGTCAGGTGGAACAGAATCGGTCGGCGCGGGGTCGGGGTCAGGCGGCGGCGTGGGATCGCTTGATGGTGATGGCGGGTCCATCTGCTCGCCGTTGAGGATGCGCTGGAGATCATCTCCCTCCACCGTCTCTGCGACCATGAGGTATTCGGCGAGACTGTCGAGAATGTGGCGGTTCTCATTGATGATGCGCTTCGCCTCATCGTAGGAGCCAAAGACGATGTCGTTGACTTCCTGGTCGATAACATCAGCCACACGCTCGCCGTAGTTGCGCTGCTCCGAGATTTCACGCCCGAGGAAGATCATCTCCTCACGCTTGCCAAGCGTGAGCGGGCCGAGTTTGTCGCTCATCCCGTAGGTTGTAATCATGCTGCGGGCAATGCGCGTGACCTGCTCGATGTCATTGGACGCGCCGGTGGAAATATCGCCAAATACGATGTCCTCCGCAGCCCGTCCGCCAAGCGCGGCCTTGATGGCGTCCAGAAGTTGTGAGCGCGTGCGCAGCATCGACTCTTCCCTGGGCAGGAATCGCGTGTAGCCGCCCATCATTCCGCGGGCGACGATGGTGACCTTTTGAACGGGATCCGCATTGGCAGCGAAATGTCCAACAACGGCGTGCCCGGCCTCGTGGTAGGCGGTGGTGCGCTTCTCGCGCTCGGTAACGCGACGACTCTTGCGCTCCGGCCCGGCAAAGACCCGGTCAACGGCCTCGGCAAGCTCGTCGTACATGACGAGTTTCTTGTTGCGTCGCGCGGCAAGAATCGCCGCCTCGTTGATGAGGTTGGCAAGGTCCGCGCCGCTAAAGCCGGGCGTCTGCTTGGCCACCACCTCCATGTCGATGTCAGGATCAAGCGGCTTGCCGCGCGCATGGACGTCAAGTATCGCGATACGCCCCCGAACGTCCGGCAAATCGATGGTGACGCGCCGGTCAAAGCGCCCGGGGCGCAGGAGGGCCGGATCGAGGATATCGGGGCGGTTGGTGGCGGCAATCACGATGACGTTGGTGGAACTGTCAAAGCCGTCCATCTCAACGAGGATCTGGTTGAGGGTCTGCTCTCGCTCATCGTGCCCCCCGCCGAGTCCCGCGCCGCGATGGCGTCCGACAGCGTCGATCTCATCGACAAAGACGATGGCGGGAGCGTTGCGCTTGGCCTGGTCAAAGAGGTCTCGAACGCGGCTCGCGCCGACGCCGACAAACATCTCAACGAATTCAGAGCCGCTGATGGAGAAGAACGGCACGCCGGCCTCACCGGCTACTGCGCGGGCGAGAAGCGTCTTGCCGCCGCCGGGCGGGCCGACGAGGAGGACGCCGCGCGGGATGCGCGCGCCGAGGCTGGCGAATTTCTCCGGGTACTTGAGGAACTCGACAACCTCTTCGAGTTCAATCTTGGCCTCTTCAACACCCGCCACGTCCGAGAACGAGACGGCGGGACGGTTGCCCATGAACATCCGCGCGCGGCTGCGCCCGAAGTTGAGGGCCTGGCTGTTTCCGCCCTGCGCCTGCCTCATGAAGAAGATCAGGATTGCGCCGAAGAAGATGAGCGGCAGGAAGTTGATGAACAGGCCGAACAGACTGCCAAGACCGCTGCTGCCGCGCGGGCGGAGATCCACCTGCCCCGCGCCCTCGCCAACCTCAACGCCGCTCGCCGTGAGCATCTCAAAGACGGAAATGTCCGGTTCCTTGTTGACGGTGACCTCCCGGTTGTCCACCGTCATCACCTTCAATGAGTCGTTGGACACCTCAATCGACGTGATGTTGCCGCCGCGGGCCTGGTCAATGAGCCAGCCCAGCGACTGGTTTCCCTGGCCTCCGGAGCTTTGGAGGAGCGTAAAGAGGATGGCAACAAGGGCGACGGCGACCAGCACCCAAATGAAACTGTTGCGAAAGATCCGGGGATTCATTCGACGCTCACGCCTGATTTCACCACTTCGTACTGCGTTTCCATTATCATCAATGTCAGGGTTTCGCCGCTCCGTCCGGCCTCCAAAAGTTTCCCTCCAGAGGAATTGCGCGGCATTCCCCCAAACTTGAGCCTAGTATACCCCGATAGGGCGCGCGCTGTGATAAACAGGAACGCGCGTGAAAGGAATCGCTGGCAACAGCGCCGTGTCAATTACGTTTGATAGGAACCGTTTATTCATCGTTGCCGCCATCGTCGGCACGTTTCCCGCTATAGCGCTGTTCACGCTCGGCCACACACAGGGCCTGCACGTCCATCCCCTGCTCAACTCGCTCGTCTATGGTCTCGGCATCCTCAGCGCCGCATTCCTGCTTTCATGGGCCGCGGAGGCGTTCCAACACGATATATCTCACGGGTTGGCGCTGGCGCTGGTGGCGATCATCACCGTGCTGCCGGAATACGCCGTCGATTTCAGCCTCGTCTGGAAAGCGGGCACCGACCCCGAATACGCGGGGTATGCGGTGGCGAACATGACCGGGGCGAATCGTTTGCTAATCGGTCTTGCATGGCCGCTCATTGTGGGAATCGTCTGGTTCAAGGGGCTGCGCAGGATACAAAGGCAGAGCAGCGGCAACACGCTTCGTCCACCGGGGATCGTTGCGCGCCTTGCGAGCCATATTCCCGGCGTCGGCCCCCTGGAAGACAGCCATGGCCGCGTCCAGCTGAACAAGAGCCAGACGATTGAGCTGTCATTCCTGACCGCGGCAACAATCTACGCGTTTACAATTCCGCTCAAGGGGCAGATCGATCTTCTGGACGCGGTGGTGCTCATCGGGCTGTTCGGGATGTACATGTGGCTCAGTTCACGAGCGGCGGTGGTGGTGCCGTACTTGGTGGGACCGGCGGCCGTGATCGGCAACCTAGAGGCTTCGCGCAGACGCCTTGTTGTCCTGGCGTCGTTCGCTTTCTCGGCGACTGTGATCTTCCTCTCGGCTGAACCGTTCGCCGAGGGCATGATCGAGACAGGAAAGAGCATCGGCATCGATGAGTTCCTGTTGATCCAATGGGTCGCGCCTCTGGCCTCGGAAGCCCCGGAAATCGTCGTTGCGTGCATCTTTGCGATACGGGGCGATGCCTCGTCGGCGCTCGGCCTCCTGGTCTCTGCAAAGGTGAACCAATGGTCGTTGCTGGTGGGCAGCCTGCCTATCGTATATTCGGCGTCGGTTGGGACCCCGGCAGCCCTCCCGCTTGATGCCCGCCAGGCGCAGGAGGTTCTGCTGACAGCGGCGCAATCACTCTTTGCCGTTGTTCTTCTTGTATCGCTGCATCTCGGGCCGCGGGGCGCGCTTGCGCTCTTCGTGCTATTCACAACACAGTTGGTGCTGCCGTTTGCGGCGGTGCGCCTGATCTTCTCATTCGTCTACTTCGTCGTTGTCATACTCATCGTGGCGTTCAGTGGGCAGCAGAGACGAGCGCTCATCGCCCTGCCCCGCCGCGCCTACCGCGAGGCATACAAGGTGACGCATCACGAGGGGGGCGGCACGCAAGAGCCGCTAGGGAGACGAGACCGCAGATTCCGCTCCGCGGACGCGCATCATGTCGCGAGTGTTGGAGCGGGCTATGGCACGGAGAACGGCGGCATACATATGCGTGGGACGGCTGCCGCCAACACGAGGCGCCTCAATAACCGCATGAGGCTTCGGGGTTGGAGCGAGTAAGCCCCACAACGGCGGCAGTTGGTTGCGGCGGACGGCCTTGCCGGGGACCATCAGGTAGTTGTAATCCGCCACGCGGATAAATCGCGGATCGTGAAACTTGGTGCTCAGCCGGCCCGCCCGCTCCTTGAGTTTCGTTGACCGCAGAGAGAGCATCTCGACGTCAAGCGTCGCCTGCGCAACAGCGTCCTGCTCCTCCGTCCCCTCAAGGATCTCGCGGGTCAGCGACGCCATACGGTCGTTAGCCTCTTCCTCTCTCCTGAGGCGATCACGGTCACGGGAATCGTTGTCATCGCGGCGGAAATCAGCCAGCGAGGATTTGACCTCAACGACGTAGAGTTCCTTGTCTTTGCCAACACCCGCCACGTCCACAATCCGGCCGCCCGGCCCCTCAAACGCAACCTCAAAGCCGATCATTCGGCAGCGCGCGACGGTGTATAGCCATTCCCACGCCGCCCACTTGAGGGCGTAGGTGAGATCAGATTCGTTGTTGCGCTTGAATGTCATGGTGGGACATGCGTTCGCTTAGGTGGCGGCATGGTACACGAGGGAGAGAGGGATGGCAAGGGAGCGCCCTTCGACAGGCTCAGGGTGAACGGAGGGCGGGGTTCAGGGTGACAGAGTGATAGGCTCAGGGTGAACGGTAGGGCGGATTGACAGTGTAGTGATTGACGCGCACTATACGCATAAGCGGATACGTTTAGCCGTGCCGCGTCGTTTCACGTCTAGTGCGGTCGAGGAGCAGGAAATGAGTATTCGAGGAAAAGCCGCGATTGTCGGTTTCCATGAACTCCAGCATCGCCGTTCCTATGCCGGACGCCATTTTATGGGGATGTACGCGGAGGCGACGGCAAAGGCCATCGTGGACGCGGGAATCCGCAAGGAAGAGATCAACGGCATCATCGCCGAGCCTCCGTTCGGCCTGCCGAGCTTGGGTTTCGCGTATGACTTCGCCGAGTACATCGGCGTTCAGCCCAACTTCGCCACCGCCCTCAACGAGAACGCCGCCACTTTCATCTCGGTAGCGGCGGCCGCCATCAACGCCGGCTACGCCGACACGGTTCTCTGCATCAATGGCGCGGGGCCGGTCTCCGAGATTCCGGGGATGTATGCGCCGAACACCGATCACGTTGACCCGCAGTTTGTCGAGCCGTACGGCCCGGTCATCGCGGCCAACGGCTGGTACGCGCAGATCGCGCGGCGGCACACGTGGGAATACGGGACCACGGATTTCCAAAGGGCGCGCGTGGCTGCGGACCAACGATTCAACGCGCAGGGCAACGAGAACGCCTTCTTCAACGGCCAGCCCGCCAACGAGGAAGACATCTTGAACTCCCGCCTCGTGGCTGATCCCCTGCATCTGCTTGAGTGTGTGATGCCGGCGCAGGGAGCCGCGGCAACCATCGTCACCACCCCGGAAAGGGCAAGGATGCTGCGCAACCCGCCCGTGTACTTGCTGGGCGCGGCGCATCACAATCTCCGCGCCGAACACGGCGTGGACTGGGTTGACCGCATCACCACCTCTCCCGCCGTCGTGTCGGCCAGAGACGCTTTCCGGATGGCAGGGCTTGGGCCGCACGACATGGACATGGCCCAGATCTATGACTGCTACACCATCACAGTGATGGTCACTCTTGAGGACTCCGGGTTCTTCCCCAAGGGCGAGTCCGGCCCGTTCTACGCCGAGCATGACACGACGTGGAAGGGTGACTTCCCCGTCAATACCGGCGGCGGCCAGCTCTCAAACGGGCAGTCGACTGCCGGTACGACACAGGTTGTAGAGGCGGTGCGGCAGTTGATGGGGCGCGCGGAGAATCACCAGGTTCCCAAGCACGACGTGGCGTTCGTGAACACTTGACGGGGATACATAAGCGACATGGCGTCGCTTGTCCTTGCGACGGAGATTCCGTCGTAGACCTCTCTCTCGTCTAGTTAGCGAGGTTGTGAGGCCCCCGGCAATGCCGGGGGCTTTTCATTTTTGGCACCCTCCCCCATCGAGGGGGAGGGCCTCCGTCATTCCCGCGAACATCCCCTCATTCCGGCGAAAGCCGGAATCCATCCGGTCCCGTTCACCCTAAGCCTGTCGAAGGGCGCCCCCCATGTGACACCACAATTTGCGCCTCTCCGCACACCTGTCCTAAAGTCCCCACACAACAAGCCATACCCCGGCGGCGAGGGCAGTGTCGACACCCAAGCCGTCACCTATCCCCCGGAGCGCAAAAAGGAGGGCGCTCCCTGCGAGGGGTGCATCGGCGGCAACGGACCTCTAGTTTCCCGGACAGGAAACCACGACGGGTTTTGCTCGTGGCCACGGGCGGCCAGTGACGGTGGGCTGACGGGGCTCAATAGGGCGGGCGGCAATCGCGGCGCAGCGAGGGTCGTCCGGCGCCAGGTAGCTTCTGGCGCGAATATCTGGAGACCGGAGCGCGGCCTAAAACGGTGGCCGACGCGATGGAACGAAGCTCCCACTGCGCCGAACCGACGACGGTTCCACCAAAGGCTGGAGGCCCGCAGCGCCGATGCACCCCCCAAGACCCGCCAAACCAACAGGAAAGGAGACGCCAAAGCAAACGCCGAAAGGAGAACCCCAATGAGCCGTGGCAGCCGCGCCCGCAGACTCCACTACTTCCGCTCCATCGCCCGCAAAACGAAGCGCGGAGCCAGGAACATGGCCACCATCGAAATCGTGAGAAACATCGTGGTACCGCGCGACAGGAACCGAGGCAAGAGGCTGCCTACCGGCTTGGAGCTTGCCCGCTCCGTGGCGAAACACAGCCGCGTCCCCATGACCGAGCACGAAATCCGCGTCCTCGGCCGCCAACTGGACGCCCTAATCCACCGCGCCGCCGCCCTCCGTCATTCCCGTGCTTGACACGGGAACCCAGTGCGGCGCATAGCGCCGCCCCGATGGATTCCGGCTTTCGCTGGAATGACGGAGGATGTTTACCCATAAGGAGAGGGTGAATGTGACGTTTTTGAGGATTGTTTTGGTTTGAATGTAGCAGTGTTGTAGTCGGATGCGCATGGGCTCCAAAGCGATTGTAGCTGTGGGTTCGGCAGCGGCCGGGCCTGAGGCAGCAGACGCAGGAGGCGCTCATCATGCGTACACAAAACAGCAGGTTCACCACGAAGCCCGAAGGCACAGCCCTCGGCGGATTCTTCAAAGGGTTTGGATGGACAACGGCCCTGGCGCTCATCGCTATCGTCGCCATGATTGCGATGGCGGCCGGGTGCGGGTCTGCGGGAGAGGAAGAGGACTATCCGGGTTCTTCGAGGTCGTATGAGGTGCGTCCCACCAACACGGCCGTTGTCATCATGGGAGCCACGGCGTCGCCGTCTCGAACCATCTCGGAAAGTTCCATGGATGATGACTCCTCGTACTCACCGATTTCATCGAGTCGATCCCAGCGGCCAACGGCGGTTCCGGCACGGCCAAGCACAACCTACGAGAGGACGACAACCGTTCCTGGCGGCCCCATAACGTTCGACGACTACGCGCAGTCGGGATGGGTGTGGGCAGACCAGGACAACATGTCCACGTTCAGCCTGGACACGGACCGCACCTCGTTCGCGCTCGCGCTCAACTGGGCGCAGTCGGGGTATGAAATCAACCCGGATTCCGTGCGCGCGGAGGAGTGGATCAACGCGTTCAGCTACGATTATCCCAAGCCGTCCCACGACGACTCCTTCGGCATAACAACTGACGTGTTCGAGCATCCGCTGGACAGCGCGTTCCAGATGGTGCGTCTCGGATTCCAGGCGCCCCAGGTTGAGGACAACATTCCGGTCAACGTGACGCTCGTATTGGACGCGTCCGGCTCCATGGCGGATGGTGATCGGGTTGAGATTGCGCGAGAGGCGGCGGAGGCGATCCGCAACAGCCTGGGCAGCCGTGACCGCATCGCCGTCGTCCACTTCTCCTCGGATGTCATCAACGAGCTCACCGTTGAGCATTCGCACCCGGATGACCGCGACGTGCGGCGCTCCATCGACCGGTTGACGCCAAGCGCGAGCACCAACGTGCAGGCGGGGCTGAACGAGGGCGTGTGGCTCGCGGACCGGACACGGCGTGACAGGCCGAACGCATACAACTACATCATCCTGTTCTCGGACGGCGTGGCCAACGTGGACGCGACGGATCCGTTCGCGATCCTTGAGAGCGCGTACGACCGGAACGCCGGGAATCCGCTCCGGCTGATCACCCTCGGCGTGGGCATCAGCAATTACAACGACGTGCTCCTGGAGCAGTTGGCGCAGTACGGCAACGGTTGGTACCGCTACCTCAACGATACCGAGCACGCGCGGCAGACCTTCGAGCGAGACAACTGGCTCGCCATCTCAAAGCCGTTCGCGGACCAGACGCGGGCACAGGTGAGGTGGAACCCGGACGTTGTGGATTCGTGGCGCATGGTCGGCTACGAGAACCGTGTCACCTCTGACCAGTCATTCACCGAGAACCGCAAGGAGTTCGCGGAGATTCCGGCGGGCGCGGCGACAACGGTCTTCTTCGAGGTGCGGCTGAGGGACGATATGCGCTCGCGGCTGAACAGCATGGCCGACCTTGGCACTGTGGACCTCCGTTGGGTTGATCCCGTCACCGGCGATTCCTATCAGCAGTCTGATTGGATGGAGGTGCGGCTGGATCGGCGGCTTGGCAGGGGCGGCGACGCATACGTGGAATTCGGCGCAATCGTGGCGCTGTCCGCAGACCGTTACGCGAGCCTGCCGGACACGGATTCCTACGGCGCCGAAATCGTGCAGCACGAGTTGGCTGTGCTGGCGGAACGACTCGAATCCCTTGACGGAGACCTGGGCCGGCTGGATTCATTCAAGGACTTCCGTTACGTGCTGGATCACATGATGCGCGACCTGCCGCAAGCACCGGCACGGCCGTCATCCGGATACAGCAACTAGACAGCTTTTTACCCCACAGTCCTGGGGAGGGGGGAGGCCCGCCCTGCCGAACGGCAGGGCGGGTTTTTTTAAACCTCGCGATCTGTGCTTGATTTGTCCATGAACATGGCTTTCCGCGTTCCGGCATTGGTTGGTTAGTGGCGCCAGGGCTAGCAGGCAGGCCGCCCCGGAATTACGGGGCGCGGGCGGAACTCCAGCAGGTCCCACATCTCAGCCGCGCCGCGCGATGTTGCGATGGGAGCATTGAGCATCTCGGCGGCGTCCAGGCGTGCCGCGCGGCACGCCTCCGGCCCTGCTGACTCGGCCCAAGTCATGTAGTCGGCAAGATCACGCTCCGCATCATCAGCATGGCGGAGCGTCGCGTTCGCCAGCGTTCGTGAGTAAAGAGCCCTGCCATAGCCGCCCTGCACTGCCGCATCGCAGTAGCGGAGCGCGGAGGTGGCGTCACCCGCGACAATGAGAGCGCGGCAGGCCAAATCGTGGTAGCGGAGGGCACTCGGCGCGAGTTCCGCTGCTTTCTTCAGGTCAGCGGCTGATGCGGCGAGATTGCCAAGCTGCGAGTTGGCAAGGCCCCGGTGGAGCCAGGCATCTGGAGATTCGGGCGCCAGATCGATGGCCTGGGTATATTCCCCAATGCTGCGGAGCACTTCTGCCCGCCCTCCGCGCGCCACAAACAGTAGGCCGGCAGTGACAAAGGCTTCCGGGAGGCTCGGCTCCAGCTCCAGCGCACGATCAAGGTCGGTTCGGGCAAGAGTAAAGTCGGATGCTTCGCCGCGGGCGATGTACGCTCCCGCACGGTCGACGTAGACAATTGCGTTGTCCGGGATCAGCTCAATGGCCCTTGAAAACGAGCCGATGGCCTGGTTCAAGTCATCTATCCCGGCGTGGAGCACGTGCGCCCGGCCCCTGTTCACGTGGGTTTCGGCATGGTCAGGCGAAATGGACTCGGCGCGGAACAGATCGGTGCGCGCCAACTGGATATCGCCGTCCCTGTCTCGACGCATATAGGCGACGGCACGGCCATTCAGCGCATCGACTGATAGCGGCTCCGCTTCCAGGACGAGCGAGAACCAGGCGACGGACTCGTCGTAGTCGAATCGCTCGCCGTCGAGGTAGGCGATACCCAACAGATAACGGACATCTGCCAATGCAGCGGGGTCCTCCGGCGGTGGAATGATCGCCCGCCTGAGGACGGCCTTGGCGCGGTCATATTCTCCCTGATCCAGGTAAACGCGTCCCGATGTCATCAGAGCCACATACCGAACAGCGCCGGTCAGGTTCACGTTGATGGTCGTCGCGAGTTCCGAGGGTGAGGAGGCGATGTTGATGACGGGCTGTCCGCCCGTTCCGTTGGGGCTTTGAGCAGTCGTGAACCGGGCCAGAACGCGCCCGCTGTCGTACTCACCCCAGATTGTGAGCAGCGCGCCGGACCTCTCCGTGACGTTCCTCGCCTCGCTCTCCGATCGGATCGTGTCGGGCCACAGGAATGTGCGCGCGTTTGCCAGTCCGGAAAGATGCAGTTCTGCGTCGATCCGCTCCTGCAGCCGGCCCGAAACGTTGTACCCCTGCGCACCGGCGGTGTAATTGGCGAACGGCGCGAGCAGGATGAGCGATTCTCCATCGCGCGCAACGGTGGCGGGCAGAGGCGTTGCCGTGGGGATGGCAGGGGTGGGGGTTGGCGTTGCGGCGGGTGGGCTGGTTGCGACGGGCGTGGGGACGGGAGGAGTTGGAGTGGGGTCAGGGACGGTGAAGTCCAGGGTGTTCGCAGCGACCGCCAATCCTGCGCCCAGCAGCACGATACCGGCTATCGCAGCGACTGCGAGAGCCCACTTCCCATTAATGGGCAAACCCGTGGCCGGGGGTTGAGCATCGCCCTCTGCGTCCAGCTCCTCTTCTTGGGGAGCAAGAGAGCTATCAGATGGCGCGGATGCGGCATCCGTTGGTGTTTCGGGCTGGAAACCTGCGGCCAAAAGAAACTCGTCGCGCTCCTCCGGCGTGAGGCGAAGAACATCGGCGCAGCGGGCCACGTCCTCACGATGCCGGGGCCTTTCGGTCACGCCCTCGCGCCATCGAATGAGGGTAAGGCGATTGACGTTGATGCGGCGGGCGAGTTCGGCGTCGCCGATGCCCGTGCGCTCCATGTACTCCGTCAGAAGATCGGCGAATGTGGGCGAATGTGACATATCTGACACTCGTTTCAACGGGAATGAAACAGTGTTGTAGTCAGAATTGTACCCACTTCAGCGCGACTGTGGTTACGGGGCCGGCGGCGGCCGAGCCTGAGGCAGTGACTAACAGGAGGCGCATGAGATGAATAGTGTATGGATCGCGATAATCGCCTTGCTGGCCGTGGTCGTCGTCGCGACCGGCTGCGCGGCGGCGGAGGATAAAGCGGACGGGGAATCCATGAGCCCGCCGCCTACCAACACGGCACTCGTCATCACTGGGTCTCAGGCTATTCCGACGTCGGCCCCTTCATCCAAATCGGAATCCTACGAATCCTACGAATCCTACGACATGATGATGGACGATTCGACGGGGAGCGGATACGAGGGATTCAACAGGATTGGCGGCACATCAACGGTCAACGATGAGCCGTATGACCTGACATTCTTCCAGAGCTACGGCGTCAATCCGTTCATCGACACGGAGGACGACCGATTCTCAACGTTCGCGATGGACGTGGACACGGCCTCGTACGTGGTGACGCGAACGTTCCTCGGAGACGGCTTCCTGCCGGACAGTGATTCAGTGCGCGTTGAGGAGTTCGTCAACTACTTTGAGCAGGAATACGAACAGCCGGAGGAGGGCGCATTCAGCATCACCATCAACGGCTCGCCGTCCCAATTCGGGCTGGACACGCACCACATGATTCGCGTGGGACTGCAGGGCAAGACGATCTCAGCGGAGGCCCGCAAGGATGCCACGCTCATCTTTGTGATCGATGTGTCCGGCTCGATGGAACGGCAGGACCGACTAGGATTGGCCAAGCGCTCGCTGCTGCTGCTCGTGGATGAACTGCGGGACACTGACAAGGTCGGCATCGTCATCTACGGGAGCACTGGACACATCCTGCTGGAACCCACAAGTGTCGACGCTGACCACAAGCAGACCATCATCAACGCCATAGACGCTCTCGGGGCCGGCGGGTCCACCTACGCCGAACAGGGGCTGGAACTCGGGTACCGGATGGCGGCGGATGAGGCCGACCCGGAGCGGATCACCCGCGTCATCCTGGTGTCGGACGGCGTGGCAAACGTTGGCGCGACCGGCGCGGAGTCCATCCTGGAAACCATCCGTGATTACGTTGATAAAGGCGTCACGCTGACCACGGTCGGGTTCGGCATGGGCAATTTCAACGACGTGCTGATGGAGCAACTGGCGAACAACGGCAACGGCACATACCACTACGTGGACACGCTGGCAGAGGCTCAACGGCTGTTCGTGGAGAACCTTGCGGGAACCCTCCAGTTCATCGCGCGGGACGCAAAGATCCAGGTGGAGTTCGACGAGGAGAGCGTCCGCAGTTACCGCCTTCTCGGTTATGAGAATCGCGATGTGGCGGACGAGGACTTCCGCAACGACGCGGTGGACGCCGGGGAGGTCGGCGCGGGCCACTCCGTAACGGCCTTGTACGAAATCAAGATCAATGAGGACGCAACAGATGACACCACGTTGGCCACGGTGAGGGTGCGTTATGAGCACCCGGACTCCGGCGTCGTGAGCGAAATTGAGCAGTCGATCACCATGGGTGATCTGGCCGCGGAGTTCACCGACGCGCCAACGCGCTATCAGCTGGCGGCCGTGGTCGCCGAATTCGCCGAACTCCTGCGCCATAGCTATTGGGCGCGTGAAGGAAGCCTGAGCGAGGTCGAGACACAGGCACATCGGCTGCGTCGGTTACTCCCCGACGATACCGATATGGCCGAATTCGCCGACCTTGTCTCGATCGCAGCTCGCATCCAGCAGGTGGACGCCGGTAGTTAGCGAGCGCGAGCGCGGGGGTTATTCCCGGCTCGCGATCACCACTGCCGGATAGAAGGAGTTGGCAGACTGCCTACCGGCTGGATTGCACCGGGAATTGGGGGTGTGCCCGTTCCGCGAGATTCGCGGGGCGGGCACGGTCTTTTTGTTTGACATTGCCAAGCGGCGGATGCTACGTTTCGACGGCAACAAAACGGTGCTAAGGGGGTAGAAATGGCACGACCGATTGTTCCCGTTCCGGATCCGGTGAGTCAGCCGTTCTGGGACGCATGCAACGAAGGCAAGCTCATCGTTCAGTACTGCTCGATATGCGACCGACGGCAGTATCCGCCGGAGCCCACCTGCCGCGATTGCGGCTTTGATTTCCACATGACATGGGAGGAGACCAGTGGCCGCGCCAAGATTGTTGGCTACTCCATCACGTATGACTCCCGCCTGGTTCAGTGGCATCCACTGCAGCCGTTCCTCAACGTCATCGTGGCGCTTGAAGAGGACCCGGTGATCAACTTCCATACGAATCTCATCGATGACTTCGGCACCAATCTCTCAGAGGAGCCTGATATCCCTATCGGCGCAACCTGCGAGGTGCAGTTCGTTGAGGCCGCGCCGGGGCGCATGATCCCGGAGTGGAAGATCGTCAACTAGAGATCCGCACAGGACGCAGACCAAACAGGAAAGGAAGATAACTCGATGGCACGTGAGAATTGGGAGCGAAATCACGATCCTGTCGGCATCTGGAACGGGCGTGGCAAGTCGGCGCTTATCGCGCGCGGGCACTCCCCGACGGATCGCCGCTGGGACGGTGAGACACTCGAGAAGTCCCTCGGCGCGTACATGATGATCGCCGTGCAGAACGCGCTGGATGACGCCGGCATCACCGTTGATGACGTTGACGGCATCGTCGGCTCCGCAGGCGGGCAGCCGAACGGCGCGCCGCTGAGCGACGTGTGGGGGCCGCGCGACTACTTCGATCCGCCCTACCACTCTGAGGACGGCCTGACACACGTCACCGGCCAGTGGCTCCGCCAGCAGATGGGCTTCAAGAACATCAAGTACATCAACAACCACGGCGACCCGATCTGGAACCTGATCGGCCAGGCCGCCCAGGCCATCGCCGATGGGCGCGCCGAGACGGTTGTTGTGACGTATCCGAACGGGAACCTGCCCGGGCGGTATCACCAGGACCCCTCCAATGAGGCGCGCGGCGGGGCCGTGTGGGCGAACACGTGGGGCTGGGGTCTCTCCGGACAAGGCTTCACGTTCAACCAGTACTGCCAGAAGTACGGCACGAACCACGACCGTATGGCGCCGTTCGTCGTACAGGAGCGCAAGAACGGCCTGCTGTGGGAGCACAGCTACTACGCGCAGCATGAGCCCGGCGAGTTCACCGAAGAGGACTACCTGAACGGCCGCATGATTGCTCGTGATCTCAGCATCTTCGACTGCGACCGCCCGGTGCTGGCAGCAGCCGCCTACGTCATGACCACGGCTGAGAAGGCCAAGGACATGAAGCAGACGCCGGTCTACATCTGGGACCACACGGAGAGCCTGTTCTCCCCGCGCAGCCTGGTGCAGACGATCGACGACACCGAAGAGTGGACGGACATCCAGGCGCAGCGGTCCTACAATGGCTCCGGCATCACGGCGGAAGACATCGACGTGTTCGCGCCGTATGACGGCTTCGCAGTCTTCACGCAGTACTACATCGAGGCGTGGGGCTGGCGCGGTGTCAAGCGCGGCGAGGCGCATGATTTCTACGCCGGTGACATCAGCCTCAAGGGCCCGAATCCGCTGAATTCCGGCGGCGGCAACATGGGCACCGGTCGCATGCGCACCGTATTCATCACCGATCCGCTTGAGCAGCTGCAGAATCGCGCAGGCGAGCGGCAGATCACGGGCAGGGCCGAGATTGCGGTGAGCCACGGCGTGCTGCCGATCACGGCCGGCACCGTCGTGATGAGCACCAACCCGGGGTAAGCGTCTGACGCAAACCGGCGTGGGCAACCACCCACCATACGGGAAAAGCAAGACCGCCCCCGCCGCGAATCGCGGCGGGGGCGGTTCTTTTTTGTCAGGCGCACCTACTGTCATTCTGAACGGAGCGCAGCGAAGTGAAGAATCCAAGAACACATCTGCTGAGCAAATGGAGGCTTTAGATTCTTCGCTGCGCTCAGCATGACATACCTCCCACCCTATGCTCCCTACCCTTTCGCAATGTCGTCAATCTGCTCCCACGTGAGGATGTTGTTCGGCTTCAGCACCTTCATCTCGTCAATCATGAAGCGGACTTGATCAGTATTCAGAATTGATTCGCGGCGTTTGCCCTTGTCGCAGACAATGAACGGGACGACTGTCTTCGGCTTCTCAAGTCCTAGAATGTCGACCGCGATCCGGGCCGTCACGTACTGCCGAATCAGTTGATGCACGAGCACATTCTCTTTATCCTTGTCGAGCCTGCTTTCCCATTTGACTTCACCGATGAATAGATGGCTGGATGTCTCCAATACAACATCAATTTCAGTACGTCGAACATTGCTGAATAGCTTGTCTTCACGTAAATCGCGTACGTACTGCGGAGAGTAAGCATCCTTGTTCTCTCTAATTTCCTCTCCCCAGTAAGTGCATACCCTTTCTCTCAGGTTCTCTCCTTCCTTCCCAAACAGTTCCTCATATTTATCGTGGATTTGGGGGCGAATCCGGTTCACCATCGCTCTATAAACCCGCCCTGAAGTCTTTCCTCCACTTTCCCGAACAAGGTGGTCTCGCACTGGAAACCAATGCAGTTCGATATCTGCGTCTTGAAGACCGTTAGTTGGATGCCCGTTCAGGTGCCTGGACAGTTTCTCAACAAGCCGTACGCGCCGGGCTCGGGGCTTTCCCCTATCTACTTGATTCGTCAGATATGGCGCAAAGTGCTTTGCGAGCATCCAATCTTCTGATCTGTTAGTGATGCCCAATATGCCCATCTCTTGATGCTCCTCTACCTTTGCGCCGCCGCCTGCCGTAGGGCGTCATATACGCGGATCATGGCTTCCGTGTCGCGGTCGCAGTAGGTTAGCAGGTCGGCCCTGAGACGCGCCCGTTCATCCGCAGGAGTCTCGCCGTCAATCATGCGTTGATAGGAGATGGCAGCGAGCATTCCCTCATTGATTGCGAGATCGGCATAGGTGAGGTCGGGCGCGAGAGCGGGCAGAACCGACTTGATGGAGAAACTGCCGTGAAACGCGGGGTGATAGTAGTGCTGCCGGACGATCTGGAGCATGTCCACGATGCGGTCTGTCAGGGCGATTAGCGGCTCGGCGTAGCGCGGGAAATCACGCGCCAGCCGCTCGATCGTCACTTTCTCATAGTCCGAGTAGGCGACGATAGACCCTGTGGGCGGCATGGCCTCCAACAGCGCGCTTATCAGACGTTCACGCGGGTCATCCGTGTCATCGTTCAGGAACTCCGCGTGCCGCAGCTCCCCGGATTCCTCACGGACGTACAGCGACCACTGGAACGGGATGGCCTGGTATGGCCGCGTGCCGACATAAAAGGGCACGGCATGGCCGACCGCCTCAAAGTCGAGGAAACTGATGGGAAATTCGATCTCGCTCAGCGCGCTGCCCAGGTCCGGTCCCACGAACGGCTCGCCGCTTGCGGCGCTGTCCCGAACACGGCGCTGCAAATACGTGAGCAGCGCATCGACCTCTCCGTCCGGCGGGATGTCCGCAATGGTGGCGATGCCGGCGGCTTTCAGCCTTTCATCAATACCGGGGGCGATTGGGCCCGGCAGTTCCCTGATAGAGTTGTCGGGCTCATTTGCATGGCAGTAGTTGAAGAATGAGCAGGGATAGGGCCGGAGGCAATGCGGCCCCGTCGCGATGTCAGGAATCTCATCAGCCCGCAGCGCCGCCCACATTCGCTCCAACTCTGCCGGCACGCTGTCCGCGATGAACGCCCGCGCCTCCTCCGTCACATCCTCCAGCGTGAACAGCTGCTCCAGATCATGTTCGCCCCCCTCATAGACATAGCCATTGTTAAGGTGCATGAGGTATGCGTTGACGATGGGGACGCCGGAGCCCTCAACCGCATACATCTGTATAGCCACGTCCGTGAAGTGCTCTTTCTTGAGGCTTGTCGTCGATTTGACCTCAATGAGATCGAAACCGCCTCCCGGACTGCGCGCCAGTACGTCCACGCGCGTCCTGATGCCTTGGTAGGTGAATGCGGCCTCATAGAGCGCCGGGGTCAGGAAATCAGAGAGGAGTGTCTGCGTTCGTTTTACCGCGCCCGCATGGGCGCGATACGACTCCGTGATGAGCGTGCCGTCCGGGAAGCGCTGTTGCGCAAGCTCGCCCACGGCGGTGCCGGTATCGAATCGCGCCTGCAGCGCGGCATCAACGGGGTCGGCCAACCCGCGATGATTCGTTTCCATGTACAGCCGCTTCAGACATTGGAGCCCGTATTGAAAACGCGATTTGGAGAGGCCGGGAGGGGCGTCCTCTCGGCTCTCTGTGTCAGTTGATCCGGATGTGGACATGGACACGGACGTCTTTCTGCTCTGCCTGCGCGGCTGTTTGCTCCATCAAAGGGCTGATCCAAGACATATACGCGAACATCGATAATTCTATACACCTATGGCGTGCCCACGCGTTGCGTTGACATGCCTCTGACCACCATGCTACATTCCGCACGGTATACAAGTGTCAATGGAAGAGTGGGGGGAGAAAATGGCACGACCGATTGTTCCTGTCCCTGATCCGGTGAGTCAGCCGTTCTGGGACGCATGCAACGAGGGCAAGCTGATTGTCCAGTATTGTTCGATTTGTGACCGACGGCAGTATCCGCCGGAGCCCACCTGCCGCGATTGCGGCTTTGATTTCCACATGACTTGGCAGGAGACCAGTGGCCGCGCCAAGATCGTCGGCTACTCCATCACGTATGACTCCCGTCTTGTTCAGTGGCATCCGCTGCAACCGTTCCTCAACGTCATCGTGGCGCTTGAAGAGGACCCGGTGATCAACTTCCATACGAATCTCATCGACGACTTCGGCACCAACCTCTCGGATGAGCCTGATATTCCCATCGGCGCAACCTGCGAGGTGCAGTTCGTTGAGGCCGCGCCGGGGCGCATGATCCCGGAGTGGAAGATCGTCAAGTAGAGCTGAGCAGCTTTCAAAGCAGACACGCGAAGCACATCAGTCAGAAAGGAACAGACAAGATGGCACGTGAAGTCAATTGGGAGCGGAACCATGACCCCGTCGGCATTTGGCCCGGACGCGGCAAGGTTGCGCTCATGGCTCGTGGGCACTCCCCCGTCGACCGCCGCTGGGACGGTGAGACGCTGGAGAAGTCCCTCGGCGCCTACATGATGATTGCAGTTCAAAACGCCCTTGAAGACGCCGGCATCACCATGGATGACGTCGACGGCATCATCGGCTCCGCAGGCGGCCAGGGCAATGGCGCTCCCTTGAGCGATGTCTGGGGCCCCCGGCCGTACTTTGATCCGCCCTATGACTCTGAGGATGGCCTGACGCACGTCACCGGCCAGTGGATTCAGAGGCAGATGGGTTTCAAGAACCTTCGCTACATCAACAACCACGGCGACCCGATCTGGAACCTGATCGGGCAGGCCGCCCAGGCCATCTATGACGGTCGCGCGGAGACCGTGGTGGTCATGTATCCCAACGGCAACCTGCCCGGACGCTACCACCAGGACCCCTCCAACGAGGCGCGCGGCCCCGCCGTGTGGCCGAACACGTGGGGCTGGGGACTCTCCGGACAGGGGTTCACGTTCAACCAGTACTGCGAGAAGTACGGCACCAACCATGACCGCATGGCGCCGTTCGTGGTGCAGGAGCGCAAGAACGGCCTCCTCTGGGAGTACAGCTACTACTCCAACCATGAGCCAGGCGAGTTCACCACAGAGGACTACCTGAACGGCCGCATGATTGCTCGCGACCTGAGCATCTTCGACTGCGACCGCCCGGTTCTCTTCGCGTCCGCCTACATCATGACGACGGCTGACAAGGCCAAGGACATGAATCAGAAGCCGGTTTACATCCTTGACCACACGCAGAGCCAGTTCACTCCGCGCAGCCTCGTGCAGACCATCGACGACACCGAGGAGTGGACGGACATCCAGGCGCAGCGATCCTACAATGGCTCCGGCCTCAAGCCTGAGGACATTGACATCTTCGCGCCGTATGACGGCTTCGCAGTGTTCACGCAGTACTACATCGAGGCGTTCGGCTGGCGCGGGGTCAAGCGTGGTGAGGCGCACGACTTCTACGCCGGTGACATCAGCCTCAAGGGCCCGAACCCTCTGAACTCCGGCGGCGGCAACATGGGCACCGGTCGCATGCGCACCGTGTTCATCACTGATCCGCTTGAGCAGTTGCAGGGCCGCGCAGGCGAGCGGCAGGTGACAACGAAGGCGGAGGTTGCGGTCACACACGGGGTGCTGCCGATCACGGCCGGCACGGTCGCGATGGCCACTTCACCCGACTAAAAACTTCTGTCATAATACGGGAGTCAAGACGCAACTCCCTGCCGGCACCGGCAGGGAGTTGCCTTACTAACAGGAGTCACATGGAGTGGAAAGTATGGCGATACTTCTGAGCTTTGACATTGACGGAACCCTTGAGCTTGGGGACCCGCCCGGCGGAGTCACAACAGAGATGGTCCGCAAGGCACACGAAGTGGGTTTCATCATTGGCAGTTGTTCAGACAAGCCTCTGAGCGTGCAGCGCAAGATTTGGGAAGACATGGAGCTAACGCCCGCGTTTGTTTCCGCCAAGCACCAGCTCGGCAAGGTAAAGCGGGAAAACCCGGCGGACGCCTACTACCACATGGGGGATCGTGACACCGATTACCTCGCGGCAAAGGACAACGATTTCGGTTTCTGGTGGGCGCATGAGGCCGCCGAGCAGCCATGGCTTGAGTTCGACATGAACAACCACGAGCAGATCCCCATTTCGTCATAGCTCCTGAACATAGAGAACGATACGCCGCCCGATGGGCGGCGTTTTCTGTTAAGGGCTGCTTGACGCTACGACGGTTGTTTGGGGGGCGGTGCAATCTTGAGCGGAATCACTGCCGACTCATGGCTGTCAATGAGCCAGGAGACTTCGTAGTCGCCGTAAGCGGGGAACGTTACGCCGTGCAACCCGAGAGCGATCCGGTGAGTCCGATGCGTATAGCCGGGCTGCGGCCGCACGATCTCCACCTGCGTCCTGAGAGCCGGGACAACATCACCTCCATCAGCATCGACGATATGAACTTCGACGGTCTTTGATCCCGCCTCCACGGCCTTGAACCGAAACGCGGCCACAACGAAGAAGGTCGGATGACTCAGGGGGACTTCCTGGGCATAGATGGTGTCGAAGCCGATGCCGACGGCGGTCAGCTTTGACGAGTTCTCGGCGTAATCACAGATAAAGGCAAAAGCGACATCCATTATTGATCCTTAGCGTGGGTCATCGGCTTTGCTAGACGATTCAATGGTCGGGGTGCCCGGATTTGAACCGGGGGCCCCCTGCACCCCATGCAGGTGCGCTTCCGGGCTGCGCCACACCCCGACCGACGTTTGGGCATGATACTCGCGGAGCGCGTGCCGACGCAAGCGACACGGAGAGGACGTAGGATGATGTCATGCGTGTTCGCCAATTGCATGAGTGGGATATCTCGCCGACAGCGGCGGTGGCGCTCCAGCGAGACCTGGCCGGGCAACTGCTGTTGAATCAGAGCTTGCCGGATAGCGCAGTGCGGACGATTGCAGGCGTGGACCTCTCCCCGCCTGACACGGAGTCCGGGCGTGTTCGCGGAGCGGCGGTCGTGGTGGCATGGCCGTCACTTGAGGTGGTGGAGGTCTCAACAGCGGAGGGGATAGCAGATTTCCCGTACGTGCCGGGGCTGCTTTCATTCAGAGAGGCGCCGATCCTCCTTGACGCCTTGGCGGGGCTGCGCACGACGCCCGACGTGATTCTTGTCGACGGACAGGGGACGGCGCATCCGCGTCGATTCGGGATTGCATGCCATCTGGGGTTAGCCATCGACGTGCCGACAATCGGGTGCGCAAAGTCGCGGCTTGTCGGTACACATCAGCAGCCCGCAGAAACAAAAGGCGCGTGGACGCCCCTGGAGCACGGAGGCGACACTATTGGGGCGGTTGTGCGGACGCGCGCGGGCGTGAGGCCAATCTATGTTTCGCCGGGGAACAACATCGATCTTGAGTCGTCCGTGAGATGGGCGCTGGCCTGTTCTCCGCGCTATCGTGTGCCCGTCCCAACACGATTGGCGCATCGAGCCGCCGCCGGAGAATCTCTCCTGTAAAATAAGTAGCAACTGCACGCATATTGCATGGAGTCTCTAACAAATGCTTGAACTCAGGAACGAGGCGCAGACACTTCTTGATCGGGTCTCCACATATCTGGAGCGTCTTTGATCTGCCCTCGAAAGAAAAACGCGTCGCGGAGTTGGACACAGAATCGGCCAAGCCTGACTTCTGGGACGATTCACAGCGCGCGCAGAGCGTCCTGAGGGAGGCCTCTACGCTGCGCAACGAAATCGAAACCTGGCAATCCATTGACCGCCGCACGCGCGGCCTGCTTGAACTCGCCGACATGGCGATGGCGGAGGACGAGTCCGGCCTGGAAACTGAGCTTCAGACGGAGCTCAGCGAGGTTATGCAGTCGCTTGAGCAGCTTGAGGCGCAGGCGATGTTGAGCGGGCCGCATGACGGGCGAGCGGCCATCGTGTCATTCCAGGCCGGAGCGGGCGGCGTCGATTCTCAGGATTGGGCGCAAATGCTGGTGAATATGTTCCGTCGGTGGGGTGAGTCTCACGGACACAAGGCAAGGATTCTTGACTGGATGGACGGCGACGAGGCGGGCATCAAGCGAGCGGACCTGGAGATCGACGGGCCGAACGTGTACGGGTATCTGAAAGGGGAGGCGGGAGTACATCGGTTGATTCGCCTCTCACCCTTCGACAACCAACACCAGCGGCATACGTCGTTCGCGCTGGTAGAGGTGCTGCCCATAGTCGATGACGCCGTTGACGTGTCGATCAGCCCGGAGGACCTGCGCGTAGACACGTTCCGCAGCAGCGGCGCGGGCGGACAGAACGTGCAGAAGAACGAGACGGCAGTGAGACTGACACATATCCCGACCGGGCTTGTGGTCAGCGTTCAGAACGAGCGCTCGCAGGGACGGAATCGGGAGATCGCAATGCGTATCCTGATGGCGCGGCTGGTGGAGAGGGAAATGGCAAAGCGGCGCGAGGACGAGATGCGCCTGCGGGGCGAGTTTGTCGCGCCGGAGTGGGGCAACCAGATCCGCACCTACGTCCTCCACCCGTACAAGATGGTCAAAGATCACCGCACGGGGCATGAGGAGTCAGACCCTGACGCTGTGTTGGCCGGAGAGTTGGACCCGTTCCTGATCACATACTTGCGCGGGGCTGTCGGGGCAACAGGCTAGCGAGTGATGTCGACATCAGCAAGAGGCTCCATCGGTTTGTTTATCAAACTCATCGCGATTTGTGGAGTTTTGGCGGCAGCCATGCTAATTAGTGCTTGCTCCGGCGAGCCCGGAGAAACTGAAACACCCATTGCGAGTAACTGCGCCGGCGAATCAGAAGGGGCTCAGAATCCGTTCCTGATACCCGGCACTGAAGGGGTCGAGTATCGTGACAGTGAGCTTGGGGTGAGCTTCTGTTACCCGGATGACTGGCTCATCAGCGACCCGGACAACACCGAGGGAATCGTCGTTTCTCTCGTGTCGCCGGAGCAGACTGTCACGATGGACGTTGAGCGGGATTTGCCGCCGCCGCAAATCGACTTCATGTCGTATGGGAGCGCCCGCATGAGGTTCTTCCAGCAGCTGCAGCCGAGCCTTGAAATCGTGCAGGAGACGGAAACTGCCTTAACGGACGGCACGCCGGCGTATCACGCGAATTGGGTTTCTCGATCTGAGGACGCCGAAACCACGGGAGAGACGCTTGTTGTCTTTCGCGGGGAGGGTGACGACCGCGAGGCATTCATGATCGTGTCCTCGGGGCCCTCGTCGCTATACAGCGCGTGGACGGGGCCGATCCTGTTCTTCTGGGAAACCCTGACGATCGACCCGGCGCAGCTTTAGGGGGCTCCTCGGCTATTCAGCCTCTTCGCTACCGCCCATTCCCGCGATGATTCGCTGGAGCGCGCTGACACCTGAAAGCGCGGCGACGGCGATAACGGCGATGAGCGGCTGCGCAACAATCAATCCGGCAGACAAGATAGCGACACGGACCGGACGCGGGGCGGGAATAATGCCGCCTCGATTCAGGCCAAGACTCTCTGCACGCGCTCTCGCATAGCTCACGAGCATTGAGAGAGCGAGCGCGGCACTGGTCAGCACGACTGCGAGAGCGTCATCTTCTCCCGCAAAGTAGAAGCTCAGACCAATGAGGAGTGCCGCTTCCCCTACCCTGTCCAGCACGGAATCCAGGAAAGCGCCGGTGCGGGACACCGAATCCGTGTGGCGCGCGAGTGCGCCGTCCAGGCCGTCCATGAGGCTTCCGGCGAGGAATACAAGGCCGGCAGGCAGGAGCGCACCCTGGCCGGCCGCATAACCCGCGCCCACAGCGATAAGGGCGCCAAGGACAGTCAGGTGGTTGGGACGAACGCCGACCGCGGCAATAACACGGACGATGGGCGAGCGTATCCTCTCAACGACATTCGTGAGAACGGACAGACGGCTCACGGCATCTTATGGGGCAGACGAAAGCATCTGCCGGCCTTCGTGCCCTTGGATGATTCTATTCCGCTGATGAGGATCCGCGAGCCACGTAGATGCTGAGCCTTTCAAGGAGCTGCGACTCGACGGTGCCCTCTTCAGGACGACGGCGGCGGCGACCACGGCGGCGGCGCCGACCCTCGATGCTCCGCAACACCTCGTAGATGCGTCCCATCGTGACTGCGCCCCAATCCACGGAGGACTGGGTCATCTCGCGCTCTCGCTCGGGGCCATAGATGGCGATAGTGGAGTGGTTTGCCCCCCTGCCCTCAAGTTCAACCGTCTCGCCCGTATAGTCCGCAACCGTCTGTCGGATGCCTTCAAGATCCGGGTCCTGGACGGACTCGTTATTGAGGATGATTTGAACCGCGAATCGCCCCTGCCGTCGGAAGGCCCAATTGAGGCCGATCTTGCCCCGGCCCATGCGAACAATCCGCTCACGCGGCCCCGCTGTGCGGGAGAGGCGGGCGTCCGGCATCCTGGCCTGGAAACTGGCAACGAGTTGATCCCAGAAATCTTCTCGTGAGGAGAAAGCAGCCGCGACATCCTCCGTCTCGGGCGATGGCTCAGGCGTGGATCCAGGTGTTGGAGCCTCGGCTTGAGACCTTGCTGATCTGCGTCCCGGGGGGCGGCCACGCCTGCGGCGAGTCGTTCCGGTGCCTGCTCCGGCAGAGGCCGCAGCAGGAACGCCTTGCATGCCCTGGAGGATGTTGTTGAGGTTGATGCTCTGCTGTATCCGCGCCGCCACGGTCATGATGTCGAGGATTTCGTTATTGCTGATGCCGTCCGCCAGCGCATCCGACACAGCCTGTCTGATCGCCGCTTCGTCACGAACTGCCGCAGCTGTCGCGAGAGCGACAATAACGGAGGTTCTGCTGTCGAGAGATATTCCCAGGGAACTCTCTCCAAGTAGCCCTGTCACTTTCCTTTACTCCCCTATCACGTTTGTCATGTTCAATGCCACTGGAAAACCAGTGATGCAATATCCCCACTCTTCGCGTCAGAATCAGGCTTCTTACCAGTTATTGCTTTACGCCGTCAGGGGAAACTGCGGTGGCCTAAACAGTGGCTGCGGCGCGGCGGCGTGTGCGAAACCCTTGTCAGCAACTCGAATTTACATGAGGCCGGCGAGAAGCTCTTTCGCTTCCGGCCGGAGCATCTCCGGTGTCCAGGGCGGATCCCAGACAATATCCACTTGGGAATCATTCACGCCTTCGAGTTCAAGGATGCGATTCTCGACTTCGGGGCCGACGGTGCCGGCCATTGGGCAGCCGGGAGCGGTGAGTGTCATCGTCACGTAGACACAATCGTCCCGTATGTCTATGTCATAAATGAGACCAAGGTCATAAATGTTCAGCGGAATCTCAGGGTCGTAGCACGTCCGCAAAACGTCGACTACTTGCTCTTCAGTAATTGTGTTAGGCACGTCAGCCTCCTAATGCCGAAGATTCATCACAACTTACCCCATTGAGACCAGCATACACTCTTTTATATAGAGGGTGTTACTTCACGTCTCGCGGGCATAATCCTATGCTGGTTCTATGAGCATATGGCGCTAGAGACATATTCGGCACTTGGAGGCAAACAGGAAAATGGCGGCTTTTGACGTAATTGTTCTCGGGTCCGGTCCCGGCGGGTACGTTTGCGCAATTCGGGCGGCGCAACTGGGGCTGAGCGCAGCCATTGTTGAGCCTGACGAACTCGGCGGGCTGTGCCTCAATTGGGGGTGCATCCCGTCAAAGTCCCTGCTGCGCAATGCCGACGTGCTCAATACGATCAACAACGCTGCGGAATTCGGAATTACCGTTGGATCGGTCGAGGCAAGTCTCGATGAGGCCATCACGCGATCACGCAGGGTTGTCCACCGGCTGGTACGGGGAGTGACAAGCCTCATGCGTTCAAACAACATAACGGTGGTGAATGGGCGCGGAACCTTGTTGGACTCGCGGAGAGTGATGGTGGACACGGAGCAGGAGCCGCTGGAGGCGAACAAGGCGATTGTCATTGCAACCGGAGCGCAGGAACGCGCGATTCCGGGACTCGACATCAATGGCGAAACGGTTGTGACGAGCAGGCATGCGCTGGAGCGGCGCGACTTGCCGGAACGGGTGCTCATCATTGGCGGTGGCGCGACGGGGTGTGAATTCGCGTATTTCTATCACTCCTACGGCAGCGCCGTGACGCTGGTTGAGCTGATGCCGACATTGTTGCCCGGGGAGGACACTGAGATTACCGCCGCGCTGCAAGACTCCTT
This sequence comes from Dehalococcoidia bacterium, assembly GCA_965203815.1. Classification (GTDB taxonomy): domain Bacteria; phylum Chloroflexota; class Dehalococcoidia; order UBA6926; family UBA6926; genus VXMO01. The sequence goes on from OZ241912.1 coordinate 132,713, forward strand.
TACGCGCCAGGGCATCGACATCTTGACGGAAAGCCGCGTGAATCGGCTGACCGGCGGCACAGCAGAGTTGGACGTGGCAGGCGCATCGCGGGTCATCCCATTCGATATGGCGTTGGTGGCTGTGGGAATGCAGGGGCGGACGGAGGGACTGGGTCTTGAGGCGGCAGGTGTTGCAACGGGGCCGGGCGGTTATATCGAGTGTGACGACACCATGCAGACGAACATGCCCGGCGTGTATGCAATCGGCGATGTAACCGGGCCGCCGCTGCTCGCTCATGCGGCGATGGCCCAGGGAGTGCTGGCAGCAGAGGCCATCGCTGGCCGTGACACCCAGCCGCTCAACAAGGAGGACATACCCCGGGCGGTTTATTGCCATCCGCAGGTGGCAAGCATGGGCATAACGGAGGCGCAGGCGGCAGAGCGCGGCATCACCGTCAGCGTTGGGCGTTTTCCCTATCGCGTAAACGGAAAGGCGCTGAGCCTGAACGATTACGCGGGAATGATCAAGGTGGTCAGCGACGCCGATACAGGGGCGTTGCTGGGGGCGCAAATGGTGGGGCCGGAATGCGCGGAACTGCTCGGCGAGTTGTCCGTGGCAAAGCTGCTGGAGGCGACGCCGCTGGAGATCGGCCGCGCCATTCATCCTCACCCCACCTTGTCCGAAACGCTGATGGAGGCGTCGCTTGCGGCTTTCGGCGAGGCCATACACATGTAGACTCTGTGTATGGAGGCAGATCACCCGTGAGCACATCGATAGACTCTACGCTTCCGCGTTCCGAGCTTCTGACAATGCTCAGGACGATGAAGCTGATCCGCCGGTTTGAAGAACGCAGCGCCGAGCATTATGGCCGCGGAAACATCGGCGGCTTTCTGCACCTGTACATCGGCGAGGAGGCCGTCGCCGTCGGCGTGATCTCGCCGCTGCGGGATGATGACAAGATCGTCACGCATTACCGCGACCACGGCCACGCGCTGGCACGCGGGATGGACACGGCGGCGTGCATGGCCGAGTTGTTCGGAAAGGCGACGGGCGTGAGCGGCGGCAAGGGCGGCTCCATGCACTTCTTCGACCTTGAGAAGGGATTCATGGGAGGTCATGCCATCGTTGGCGGACAACTGCCGTTGGCCGTGGGTCTGGCGTTTGCCAATCGCTATCGCGGCGAGGACTCCCTCGTGGTGTGTTTCCTGGGCGACGGAGCGGTCAACGAGGGAGAGTTCCATGAGTCAATGAACCTCGCCTCTCTGTGGAATCTGCCGGTTCTGTTCCTGCTGGAGAACAACGGGTTCGGCATGGGAACGCGGGTGGAGCGAGCGTCGGCGCAGCCCATCATCCACCGCCTTGCCGACCGCCACAACGTGCGCAGCCTCCGTGTGGAGAACGGTCAGGATGTGTTCGCGGTGCGGGAGGCGACGCTGGACGCCATCGAATACATCAGGGAGGGGAACGGGCCCTATTTCCTGGAGGTCATGACGTACCGTTTCCGCGGTCATTCGATGGCAGACCCGGTTGAATACCGCCAACAGCACGAGGTCGAGCCATGGCTGGCGCTGGACCCGATCAGGATTTTTTCCGATCGGCTGCTGGGAAATGGTCTGGCCACGACAGACGAGATTGACGCCATCGACGAGGACGTGGAGAACGAGGTGAACGAGGCGATCCGGTTCGCGCTCGAATCCCCCTTCCCCACGCCGGACGAGCTCTACACGGACGTTTACGCATGAGGGTTCGGCAATGGCGCAACTGACATACCGCGAGGCAATCCGCGTCGGGCTGGAGGAGGCGCTTCAGTCCAATCCCGAGACGTTCATCATGGGTGAGGACGTGGGCGCCTACGGCGGTTCCTATGCCGTGACCAAGGGGTTCATGGAGCAGTACGGCGAGGAACGCATCATTGACACGCCGATTGCTGAATCCGGTTTCGTCGGAACGGGAATCGGCGCGGCGATTGCGGGCATGAGTCCGATCGTCGAAATCATGACCATCAACTTCTCGCTATTGGCCATGGACCAGATCGTCCATATCGCCGCCAAGGCACGCTATATGTCCGGCGGGCAGATCAGCGTGCCAATCGTGATTCGAACGGTGAGCGGCGGGGGAAATATGCTCGCCGCAACACACTCCCAGAGCCTTGAGGCGTGGTATGCACGTGTACCGGGCCTCAAGGTTGTAACGCCGTCCAACGCGGCGGACGCGCTGGGGCTGCTGCGGTCCGCCGTCGCCGACCCAAACCCCGTGATGTACGTGGAGCATTCACTCCTCTATGGGAGCCGATCAGAGGTGCCGGACGAGCACTACACGATACCCTTTGGCTCGGCGCGGATAGCGAGGAGTGGGACAGACGTTAGCATCATCGCCTATTTGAGAATGGTCCCCATCGCGCTGCAGGCGGCGGAGCTGCTGGAGGATGACGGCATCGATGCCGAGGTAATCGACCTGCGCTCCCTGCTGCCGCTGGACTCGGAGACCTTCATCAATTCCGTCCATAAGACGAATCGGGCAGTCGTCGTCGAGGAGACGTGGGAGTTCGGCGGGTTCGCAGGCGAGGTCATCGCGCAGATCAATGAGAAGGCGTTTGACTCGCTGGACGGGCCCGCGCTGCGAGTTGGCGGGGTCAATGTGCCCACGCCGTATTCCCGTCCGCTGGAGCTGCTGACGATACCGACGCCGGAGATCGTGGCGGATAAAGTTCGGAGCCTGTTCTAGGTCGCATCGAAGGGAGAGGCAGACGTGGCAAGTGACGTAATCATGCCGCAGATGGGCTTCGACATGACCGAAGGAATGGTTGTGCGGTGGCTTAAGCACGAGGGCGATACGGTGACGCGCGGCGAGACGATCGCGGAGATCGAGACGGACAAGGCGACCGTTGAGCTTGAGGCGTACGAATCCGGCGTGATGGCCCGCATCCTGGTCCCGGAGGGTGTCATGGTGCCCGTCGGCGAGACGATAGGCCTGATCACAGCGCCGGGGGAGGATGTCCCGGACGTTGCCGCTCCCACGGCGTCCCCACCTGCTGCAGTACCGCCCACAGATTCCACCCCGCCTGCGCCCCCTGCCCCGCCGGAGCCTGTTGAGGCTGCCGCCCCTGCTGCTGAAACCGGCAGGGAGGCAGCGCCGTCCACAGGCGCGCCGGTGACGCCCGTCGCGCGGAGAATCGCGGAACAGGCAGGCGTTTCCGTGGCGGAGATTCAAAACAACGTCAGAGGGACGGGTCCCGGCGGACGTATCACACGGGGCGACGTCGAGGCTTATCTGGAGACCCGAGGGGCCGCGCCATCAGCGACTCCCGTTCCTCAAGCGCCTGCGCCGGTAGATGAACCTGTACCGGAAGGGCCGGTGCCAAGCGCCATCGTTGAGCCATCCGCGCCGGGCGAGGTGGGAATCGTTGTGCCGGCGGGGCTGTCACCCATGCGGCAGGCGATTGCGCGGCGGATGTCCTTGAGCAAGCTGACCGCGCCCCACTATTACGTGACCGTAGAGATCGACATGACGCGCGCGGTACAGATGCGCGCGGAGATCAACGAGGAACTGGACGCCGAGAGGCGCGTAACGGTGAACGATCTCGTCATCAGGGCCGTCGCCATGGCACTGCGCTCTCATCCGCATTTCAACGTGACCGTGCAGGCCGAGGGGATTATTCCGAATCCGACCATTGACGTGTCGATTGCCGTAGCCATGGACGGGGGCGGTCTCATCGCGCCGTCGATGCCGGACGTTGGCGATGCCAGCCTTGTCGATACTGCGGCGCGTTCACGGGACTTGTCACGGCGGGCACGCGAGGGGCGGCTGCGCCCGAACGAGGTGAGCGGGGTGGGGTTCGCCGTGTCCAACCTGGGCATGTATGACGTGAAGGACTTTGTGGCGATCATCACGCCGCCAAACGCAGGCGCGATTGCCGTCGGGTCAGTGCAGTCTACGCCGGTTGTGCGGGACGGCCAGGTGGTTGTAGCGGAGATGATGTCGGCGACGCTGTCTGCGGATCACCGGGCGACGGACGGCGCGGAGGGCGCGCGGTTCATGAACGAGGTGCGGCGGATTCTGGAGCGGCCAGCGCTTCTTCTGCTTTAGCTTCTCGGGCCTTCAAGCTCGATGTTTTGGACCGGGGAAGTGCTTGTGAACATCGCGATAATTAACATTTTCACGAGATACCGCGTCTCTATCCTTCCCGTGTTGTGCCTCGTCTTTGCCGCTGTCGTCTTTGCGGGCTGCAACATTTTTACTCAAGACGAGGCATCGATAAATGGTCCTGTCCCATCTGCGGGGGGCGAGATATTGGTATCCGGTATTACTGCCGAACCGCCCTGGGCACCCGAGTCAATCGAAGAGAATATTCTACAGAATGACGTTATTGTGAGGGCGACGATGACATCGTTTTCGTCGGATGTCGTCCTTGATAGTGACGACCAGTACAGGGCGATAATCAAGTTCAGGCTCAACGTGAGCGAGTACCTCAAGGGATCAGGCCCATCCGACATTGTGGCCGTGGCGGTGGGCGGCCGGTCGTACGACACACGGCACGAGGCTGAGGGCAGAAAGACGATCCTCCTCGAGCAAAGGGACGCTCAGTGGGATAACCGTGAGGCGATCATTTTCCTGTTTCAAGATGACACTGGATTTGGGGCGACGCTCGATGCGCTGTTTCAGCGCCCGGATCACTTCCTCATGGTGTTCGGTGAGCGATTCTCAGGCGATGATCGCTATAGCCTACACAGCAAGTGGAACAGGTCGTGGTATCCCCTGAATACGACCGGCGGAACTGTGGGCGGATCAAGTTCGAATGATCGTGATAAGGAATATCTATTGGAACCTCCGCCCCTGGCCGATGGGGTCACGGGGACGGGTTCAGTCTCGTCCGCGTCGGCGATTAACTTGGCCGAACTCAGGACGCTGATCAGAGATCTTACTGCCGAACTGAATGGGGGAGACGGCTCGGAGGCGTACAAGGAGTGCGTCAGAGAGAAGTACCGGTTTGAACGGCAGGAACGCGGTTCCCTAGCGGTGAGGGGCCAGCGATCGTTTCCCAACTGGCTGGAGGAAACAAGTCTCGCGTCCGGCCAGCCGTCAGGGACTCAGCTATATGAGCGGCAGAGACATGGCATTTATCCAAGCGATAAGGGGCGAACGTGGCTGGAGGGCAGTGGCGCTCACTTGTTCACCGTGGTTCAGGGCACGGAACTTACCCCGTACGACGTTGACGGAGACGGCAGGTTTACTGCAGTCGATGGCGTCGAATTCACAGAAACGTTTACGACAGCGAGACCTCTTCCGGGCGGTGAGTACAAGATCGACCGGAAAGAGGTTTGGGCCTATTTCCTACCTTGCAACTATGTCATTAGCAACGACTGGACAGTCACCGTCACTGCCCCCGCTTGGACAGTCACCGTCACTGCCCCCGCTGGCACCCTCCATGAGGCGTTCTTTGATCCGGTGGTCCTGACAAGTGGGGGCGTTGGCGCGTCGGGTTCTTTCGGCGTTATTGATCCGGATGAGTTCACGGTCGGCAACGATGACTATGAGATCGAGAGCATCGTGTGGGATGAGGATGATGGTGAGGTCGTCGTGACGCTTGATGACGACGTCTCGTTGTCCGGAAAGACGTTGGACTTCATCGAGTTGGACGGCTCCATCGGCACCTCGCTGAACATCGCGGATGCCATGGTCAACCAGACTGCCGCCACATGGACATGGAACCTCACGAGCGTGCCATGGGAAGACGGCGACCTGCTGATGCTGCGCATCCGCGAAACGAGTACGGGGGAGTAGCGTCCTCCCACCCTGGCCCTCCCCCATCAAGGGGGAGGGTATTACTATGACAGGCTAAGCGGTGGCGACGGGGAGTGGGACGAGTTGTTCGTTGGGAGAGTCAACCATTAGCTGTAGCCCTTGCAGCGTGTATGCGCCGAGCAAGGGCTCGGCTCCATCCGGCCCGAAAATCAACAGTGTGTCGCGGCTGCGTTCACCAATGGTCGCTCGTCCTTCACCCATAGGGCGCGTGTCCAGGCGTCCGTCCGCATACCGCAGGGCCATCGTTTCGGTTGGTTCAACACCGATGTCATGAAGAATCGACTCAGGAATGACGGAATAGGCCGCGCCTGTATCGACGAGGGCCGTCACCTCGCGGATGTTATCACCGTTGCGATTTGACAATCGCACCTTAGTCCTAAACGCTCCCATGAATTGATTGTACACGAGTGGGCAGGCTTAGCTTCTCGGGCCTTCAAGCTCGATGTTTTGGACCGGGGGCGGGGTGTGGGCATGGCCGTGGCCGGCTGCCATTTCCCCGGCCTGGATGAAGGAGTTGAGCGCCTCGAGAACAAAGTTCTGGGGGGAAAGGCCAACACCCCGGGACAGCTCTTTGATCTGCTTGGCGAGGACGCCGCTGAACAAAACGATCAGCCCCTCCTGGTGCGCCCACGCATCAAGCCTCTCGATCTGGTCCGGGCGGACGTTGAGAATGACTTCTCCCTCGTCCGGGCGCGTGGCGCTGCCACGCATGATGTTGATGCCGCCGCGGTCCGTCTCGGCCCAAAAGTCGCCTTCATCTGACCGGGAAATAACGAAACGCCCGGGGTAGAGATTCATATCCTGCACTCCCATCTGTCGATTAGCATTCCATCGGGCCAAGGGGCGCGTCCTTGCGTAGACACGTTTCATGGCCTGCCTGTATACTGCCTTACATTGACGCAGTTTCGTAAGTTCGCGTCATCGGAGGGTGCGATTGTGATTACTCTGACTGAGTCGGCTGCGGATAAGATTCTCGACCTGTTCAAAGAGCAGGATTCCGAGGGCGCTGCCCTGCGCGTGTTCGTCAAGGGTGACAACAACGGACAGCCTGCATACGGCATGGCCATCGAGCCTGACCCGAATGACGCGGACGAGGTGATTGAGAGTTTCGGCGTCAAGGTTGTCGTCGACGAGGAGAGCCTGCCGTGGGTAATCGGCGCTGAGATCGATTTCATCGAAAGCATTCAACAGACGGGCTTCACGATCCGCAACCCCAACATGGGAGGGTCGTGCGGCCACGGCGGCGGGGCGTGCGCGTGCGGCGGCCACGGCGCCGGAGCAGAGGGCGGGGCATGCGCGTGCGGCGGCGCCGGAGCCGGTGCCTGCGCTTGCGGGCATGAGGAACAGGCCGCGGAGACGGCCGGAGCCACGACCGCACACTAATCCGCAACAGAATTGCGAATGTTAAGGGGAGCCAAATGGCTCCCCTTATTCTTTACAGCACCTTAATGCAGGCGCGTTTCCAACACCGTTAAAGCCGCTCGTGTCCCTGTATGATGACACTAGAAAGCGCGATCACTTAACGGAAGGCGAAATGACAATCGCCGAGACATCCATCCTGATTGTTGATGACGAGCCCGCGTTGCGGGAAGCGCTGACCTACTCTCTCAGCCGCGAGGGGTATGCGGTAAGCTCCGCCGCCACGTCCGCGGAGGCGCTCGCCAAGGTGGACCGGCAGATGCCGAACTTCATCGTTCTTGACCTGGGCCTGCCGGACGCGGACGGGCTTGAGTTGTGCCGGAGGGTGCGCAGCCGCAGTTCCGTGCCGATCCTCATGCTGACGGCAAGGCAGTCAGAGGTGGACAAGATCGTCGGCCTGGAAATGGGCGGCGATGATTACATGACCAAGCCGTTCTCCATACGCGAGCTGCTTGCGCGCATCAAGGCCATCCTGCGCCGCTCATCCCAGGATGCCAATGCCAGGCAGACGGACACCATCGAGTTTGGCGAGACGGTCATCGACCGCCTGGCGCATCGCGTGACCCACAAAGGCGAGGAGATAACGCTGACGCCCCTTGAGTTCGAGATGCTGTCGTTCCTGGCGGAAAATCGCGGCATCGTGTTCAGCCGTGAAACGCTGCTGGACCGGGTCTGGAAATACTCCTATCCCGAGGGAAGCCGCACGGTTGACGTGCATATGCGCTGGCTGCGGCAGAAGATAGAGGATGATCCGGCTCGTCCGAAGATTCTCCTCACGGTGAGGGGTGTCGGCTACAAACTGGAGGCGTGAATGCCCCGGATAATGCAGGGCCGCATCGGGTTGGCCCTGTGGGGCGCCCTGTTTCTCGGTCTCATCGTCGTCGCGATCATTTTCTGGATTCAGCTTGGACGCATCGGGGACGACGCCGGGGCAGCCGACGTTGAACCCACCCGGCGGCTTCTGCTTTATGCGTCGATTGCCGCGGGCATCCTCATCGTCCTGCTGCTGGTGGTTACCAGACAGCGCATGGCGGCCCCTTTGCGCCGTCTCGCCCAGTCACTCCGGGCGGGTCAGCCGCCCATTGTGGAGGATTTCGCGACGGCGAATTCCGAGGTGCGCGACGTCGCGCTGTTGATCAGCCGGCTGATGCAAGAGGAGCGCGGCATTAGCAGCGTGGTAGAAACACAGCAAACGCGGCTGGCCTCCATCTTGGACAATCTGAGCGTTGGGGTCATAGTGCTTGCGGACAATGAGCGCGTGCTGATGGTGAACGCGGCGGCGGCGGAACTGTTCGGGTTCACGCAGCAGGTCGATGCGACAACCACGCTCATTGGGTTGGCGCGTGACTATGAGGCGGCGGAGATTGCTCGACGCGCCCTGCGAGAACAGGCCACGGCGGTGGGTGAAATAACGCACGGCGGCGACCCTGCCCGCACAACGCGACTCGTTGCGTCTCCCTATCGAGAGGGCAGACAGCGGCGGGTCCTGCTGGCGGCGTACGACGTTTCCGAGGAGCATCGGGCACAGCGGCTGCGGCACGAGTTTCTTGCGAATGCCTCCCACGAGATTCGCACCCCCCTTGCCGGCGTCCAGGCAACCCTTGAAACCCTGGACATGGGGGCAATCGATGATCCGGACGCGGCAAGGCCCTTCGTCTCAGGCGCGCTTGTGGAGGTACAGCGGCTGACGACGTTCGTGGAGAATCTGCTTGACCTGTCGCGGATGGAGATGGGGTGGACGCGCCTGGCTCTGCAGCCAATCGGCGTTGGAGACGCGATCGACCGGTGCGCGGGAACCATGGCGTCCATGGCGGCGCGGGCCGAAATCGAGCTGGTTGTTGACATACAGCAGGGGCTGCCGGAGATCAACGCGGACCCCGATCGGCTTCACCAGGCGCTCGTCAATCTTGTGCATAACGCCATCAAGTTCACACCGGCGGGCGGGCGCGTGACCCTTTCGGCGGACAGCGGCAACGGCTCCGTGTGGCTCCGCGTTAAGGACACCGGCATCGGGATTTCCCCGGACGACATTTCAATGCTCATGGACCGTGTTGGACAGGGCGATGAGAGCGGGATGCGTGGGGGAGGATTGGGGCTCGCCATCGTGAGGCAGATCGTGGAGGCCCACGATGGCGAGGTGCGCGTCGAAAGCGACGTCGGCAAAGGGTCTACGTTTTCGCTGCGGCTGCCCGTGGCGGGCTGAGGGTTCACCCTTCGACAAGCTCAGGGCGAACGGGGGGGGTGTAGGCTCAGGGCGAACGGGCGGGGGTAGGTTCAAGGCGAACGGGGGCGGGAGAGTAGTAGAATTAAGGCATGGGTATGTTCAGGATTCCGCTGCGAATCTCGAATCCCGCCGGCGGCGAAGAACGGGAAATCATGGTGATGCCCGACACGGGCTCGTTCTATACCCATCTGCCGGAGTCGCTTCTGCGTGAGATCGGGCTTGCGCCGACCGAAATCGAGCAGTTTGAACTGGCTGACGGCAGCGTGGTTGAGAGGGGCATCGCGGAGGCGCGGGCAGCCATCGATGGCCGCACCGTAACGACCATCGTTGCATTTGGCACGGACGACGTTGAGCCGCTGCTTGGCGCGTACGCCCTTGAGGGATTGCGGCTGACCGTCGACCCGGTCAACGAGACCTTGAGGCCCGCGCCGCGTCCACGGCGGTAAGCACAACTACACCCTGAATCGAGTGGGAGGCAGGTTCTATTCTGCTTTCCGAGGAGAGGGGATCAGTTGGTTGGCTAGCCAGCGCCCGGGATTGGACGAGCATCACGCGGACGAGCTTTTCCGCCATGTACAGATGGCTCGGCGCACCATTTCTGCGCGAGTCGACGGACGGCCAAGTAGGTGTCCTCATCGAATCCGAGCAGGTCCATGATGACGCGGCGGTCAAGCAGGTCACGGTTGGGGTCGGCGTCTGCAAGGTAGGCGGGCAGGAGTTCCTTGTCTCGGAATTCCTCAAAGATGCGTTCCGCAGTGGCGAGCTGGTCATCTGTGAGAGCGCGGAAATCAAGGATGGGGAGGGAGTCAATGGCACTTATAGATGTCGTGCCACGGCCACCCTGTTGTCGATTAGAATGCCACCAAAACAAAAGTAGCCCTAAAGTGGAGTTCATCCAGACAGAAAACGCATAATCGAATCGCGGGTCATTGAAGAGCACATTCGGCCAAGCCCGACCGCCGATCGAACGCACCAATGTAAATGCAGCAGCTAGCGGCTGGGAATTGAACCGGAAATCACGATTCACGTAACAGCGGCTTCGAGTTTCCCACGCCTCGGCAGCTCTTCCTTCCAACCCACGCTTGACTCGCAACTCAGTATCGATTTCACATAGCAGACGAGTTTCTTTGGAAGCATTGTGGCTCCACAGGGCCGCGTAGGTTGCTGTCGGCCGTGGTGGGAAACGGAGAAATGGTCCGCTAGAGCCCGCTAGATTGATGTCGTGCCAACCTCGCTGGGCTACGACTGACAAATGTACGACTGGTAGTTCAACTGCGGACTCGGTAGCGGGCAACCACAACGCTGACTTGGAAAGCGCGTGTGCGGTCTGAGAGACTGAGCCGTCCAAGAGTCTGACGGTGCCCCACACACTGCCCTCTTGGGAAACAGGCAGGGACATCAACTCTCCGCCAGGTTGATCACCGACAACAATGGGCGTGCCACCGTAGGGTCCGTCATCAATTGACCGTGGCTCATCTATCTCATTGATGGCTTGTGCCAAGATTGAGGCCCGCATCATATCTTGGGGGCGCCGCTCAAGCGAAGCAAATCGTCCAGGGCCAGCCTTACTATCGGTGCTGTTCTTTTCCGCGATGACCAGGCATTCCGCGATATTTGTGTCGGCTGAGAACGAGATTCCACCGCCGTTTGATGTAATAGATAGAACTTCTAGGTTTGTGTATGATCGGGCAAGCAGTCGGCGAAAAGATTGCCACGACATTCCGGCCGCTGCAGAAATCGGCAAGACAAGGGCAATGATACCGCCTTTCTTCAATTTCTTGTCAGCCAGAGCAACGAAGGCGGATGCAATTCCTGCATAACCATGATAAATCGTATTATGAGCGAACTCCTTTAGGCGATTAGACATCTCTTTCTGAGTGTCCAGTGTCGTGCTGAGGCCCTTAAACTGCTTGATGTAGTCTTCTGATCGTTCAGCACCCTCCCAGTCGGAGCCTGCTCGTGTAAAAGGCGGATTCATAATGACCAGATCAAGGCTCTCATCGGGCACCTCTGCTCGGACACTTTCCAGTTCTGTTTCACCGCCACTACCCACTTGTCTCGCCCCACCACCGTCTCGGGTATTGGTGAGCACACTGTTTGCTACCAGAAACTCTAGCGAGCCAATCCGCACTTCTCCATTGTCTTGGCGGCCATATGACATCGAATAAAGACGCGATTTATCGTAAGGCACGTCAGGTTCTATTCCGGCTAACGTGGCAGCCGTTATATGCACTGCCGATGGCATTACATCGCAGCCAGTGAGTACTTCCTGCATCATTACGGTGTGCAGGTCTCTAGGATTTCTGCCTGCGCGGGCATGCCGTGAAGCAATTTGCTCATATACGGCCGAGAGTAGCGCCCCCGTCCCGCAGGCAAAGTCTGCAATCCGTAGCTTGCCAATTGCTTCTGTGTCAGCCCAGTCGACGCCCTGGAGTTTCTCCACGGCGAGTTGTGCGAGCAAAGCGGCGGACGCTGGGCGCGTATAGAATGTGGCCAGGTATTTTCGGTCAGAAATCAACCGTTGAAAGACGCGTCCTGTCAAATCATGGGCGTTGTCAATACCCGTTGCACTCACATAGTTACCGCTCTGACTAAGGATGCGGATGAATCGCCTTGTATCTTCAACAGTGGGCAAGCAGTCAACGATACTGTGAGCAATGTCAAAAATGGGATGATAGTTGATGTAGAGAATCTGCCGCCAACTCTCGAGCAGTTCACCTTTAGGGTTCGCTGTGCTGGTATCAGCAATCTTATCCAGGGTTTTGATGCGCGCATCCGGATGCATGCCCACAATACGCTCGTGAAAGACCATCGCATTGGCGACAATGGCGCACGCCATGCGCCGCGTCTGCTCAACGTTGTCCATGCCGAGGACAGCCGCTATATCGATATTGATCTGCCCGCGCGTTTTGTCCAATTCGCCAAGCACGGTGGCGGCCATATCGATACCGGATTGTAGATTCTCGGCGGCCTGAGCAGCCGCGCGCTGCGGGACGGAAAGCAACCGTGTCAGATCGGCAAGATCGCCGACGTCTCCCTCCAGCCATCCCGATTCGGGGGATCGCACAGCGCGAAGATTATTGGCCGGACCCTCTTGAGTAAAGACTGCGTAGGAGAAACGACTCTCAAGCAGCCCATCATTAATGTCTACGTCGTCATTTCGGAGGCGCTCCGGGTAACGAACGGCAATGGCGGCCTCGATGGTCTTGGCGTCTCGTCGGGCCGTCTTGCCGAGACGGGAGAGCGCATCTTCTTCGACCGTTCGAGCCGGCAAGAACTCCGTTTCAATTGAGACCGGAGAACGGCCAGGGGCAGTGATCAGCACGTCGAGTTGGAGCGCTGGGTTCTCGACGACGCTTCCCGTGTCTTCGCCTGCGACCGTCGCACGGGCAAACATAGGCCGAAGGATTGTGGCAAGTGCCGCATTGACGGCGGGTTCCGTGTGGGGCATAGCAAAACTAGTGTATCGCACGATGGGGGAGGGCAGTCCTGATGGATTCCGGCTTTCGCCGAAATGACAGGGGGGCGCTCAGAATGACTGATAGTGGGCGCAAGCAGGGGTTTTGGGAGCGGCGCTGAGGGGCTGAAAAATTGCCGCGTGGGGGTTCGGATGGTACACTTTGGCACAGAAGGCAACGAGAACCGCGTGTAATGAGAGGTGGGGCGGCAATCCCACTTTTTTTATTAGCGGAACTCGTTGCGGGGGAATGTCCGGCAACGGAAATGAGGCAGGTATGAAGAGCGATTTCTTGCTCGCGGTAACGCAGTTGGCGACGGAACGCCGACTGCCGCGCGATGTCGTCCTCGGAGCCATCGAGGACGCCGTGAGATCGGCCTACAAGCGCGATGGCACCGAGACCGATGACATCGAGGTGCAGATACTGCCCACCACCGGCGAGATCATCGTCACCCTCAATAAAGCCGTCGTCGAGACAGTCAACCAACCCGCAGAGGAAATCACACTCGAAGAGGCGCGCCTGATTAAGCCCGGCGCCAAACTCGGCGACATGATCTCCGTCGAGGAGAGCCCGGAGGACGCAGGCCGCATCGCCGCTCAGACCGCAAAGCAAGTGGTCATGCAACGCCTCCGTGAGGCCGAGCGAGACCAGGTCTATGACGAGTACGCCGGGCGCATCAATGAGTTGATGACCGGTGTGGTGCAAAAGGTTGAGCAGGGACAGGTCATCATCGGACTTGGCCGGACTGAAGCAACTCTTCTGCATACGGAGCAGGTGCCGAGCGAGCAATACTATCCCCGCCAGCGCATCCGCGTGCTCATCCAGGAAGTTGAAAAGGGCATCCGCGGGCCAAGGATCCTCGTGTCGCGGGCGCATCGCGACCTGATTAGACGACTATTTGAACTGGAAGTGCCGGAGATCACTAGCGGGACGGTTGTCATCAGGAACGTCGCGCGGGAACCCGGCTATCGTTCCAAGGTGGCCGTAGAGGCGCGGCAGGAAGGCGTTGATCCCGTTGGCTCATGCGTGGGCTTGCGGGGCGTCCGAATCCAGAACATCGTCAACGAACTGCACGGCGAGAAGATCGATGTCATTCCATGGAATGAGGACCCCTCCGTTTACATCGGTCATGCATTGAGCCCGGCGCAGACATCACGCGTGGAGATCACGGGTGATCGTTCGGCGCTTGTGGTGGTGCCGGAGCAGCAGCTATCGCTCGCCATTGGTCGCGAGGGCCTGAATGCGCGCCTTGCGGCGCGCCTGACCGGCTGGAGAATCGACATTCGCAGCACGTCTGAGGTGTTGGCGGAAGAGGCGGAGCGCGCGGCGCGCGGGCCGGAGCAGGCTGCGGCGGCAGAGCAAGCGGTTGAAACCGATGAGCCGGAGGTTGACGCCATCGTGGCGGAGGCCGTCAGCGTCGCCGAAGAGGCTGAGGCCGAGACGGCAGCAGAAGCACTCCCGGTTGAGGAGGCCGCGGCAACTGGGACAACAGTTGAGTCAACCGAAACCGACGAGCAAGAGGTTGAAGCCCCCGAGGAGCTTGAGGCTGTTGCTGTTGCAGAGGTTTCGGCAACCGATGAGGCGCCGTCCACTGAGGCTGCCGCTCCCGAGACTCCCCAGACCGAAGAGGAAATCGAGGAAGAACTCCGCAAGCTGCAGGAAGAGGAAGAGGCGCTGCTGCGCGCCCTTGAAGAGGCCGAGGCGGAATCTGACGAGGAAGCCGAAGACGAGGAGGCCGATGAGGGCGACGAGGAATCGGCGCGATTCGATTTCGATGCGTTCCTGCAGGAATACCAGTCAGAGCGTCAGGGTGAGAACAGCGGCGGCATTCGATTCGCCGAAGATATTTTCCCGGAACGCGGCGGGCGTTTCCGTGGCGGCCGAGACGAACGGCGCGGCGGGAGGAGAGGCGGCAACCGCTAGACGTGACGGCAGCAACGAGAGAGCGACGACAACAGGGCACGGAGACACGGCGCAAACCACAGCGGACGTGCATCGCCTGCCGTAAGGCACGGGCCAAGCATGAGCTCGTACGGGTTGTTCGTGGTATCTCCGGTGTCGTGTCCGTAGACGGCTCCGGCAAGCTTTCAGGTCGCGGCGCGTATCTTTGCGCAAAGGACACATGCTGGGAGCGCGGCCTGCGCGGCTCATATCTTGAAAATCGTTTGTTGATCGGGGCTCCTCTGTCGGCAGAGGACCGTGATCGTATTCACCATGAGGCTCAAATCGTGATCCAGAGCCGGCGAGACGGCGAGGTGACCTCGCCATGACAACACAGCGACGCGCGGCGGATTCCGAGGAGCGGGTATTGGAGCTGTCCCGAGGAATCACCGTGGGCGAACTTGCAGAGCAGGTTGGCGCGAATCCCGTTGAGGTCATCAAGAACCTGATGCGCATGGGCGTGATGGCGGGCCTGAACGACGCCATCGATGCCGATGTCGCAACGCCAATTGCGAAATTCTACGGCTTTGACGTGAAGGAGGCCGAGGCTGCGGACGCTGCTTTGGGTGAGCGGATGGCGGACGCGGAAAAGACGGAGAACGCGCAGCCGCGTCCGCCCGTCGTGACGGTCCTCGGCCATGTCGACCATGGAAAGACCAGCATCCTTGACGCTGTGCGCAAGACCAACGTGGCGGACGGGGAGGCGGGCGGCATCACACAGCATATCGGCGCGTACCAGGTGGATGTCCGCGGAACCCCGATCACCTTCCTGGATACGCCGGGGCACGAGGCGTTCACGACGCTGCGGGCGCGTGGGGCGAACGTCACGGATATCGCCGTGCTGGTGGTGGCGGCGGATGACGGCGTTATGCCGCAAACGATTGAAGCCATCAACCACGTTAAGGCAGCCGATGTGCCGATCATCGTGGCGATCAACAAGATGGACGTGCCCGCCGCCGATCCGGAGCGCGTGAAGCGTCAGCTGTCCGAACAGGAAGTGCTCGTCGAGGATTGGGGCGGGGACGTGCTGAGCGTGCCGGTATCTGCACGAACGGGCGACGGTTTGGATGACCTGCTGGAATCTCTGCAGCTCGTGGCAGAGATCTCCGAGTTGGCGGCCGACCCCGACGTTCCGGCCCGCGCGACTGTGATTGAGGCCCAACTGGATCAGAATCGTGGTCCGATTGCCACTGTCCTGGTGCAGTCCGGAACACTAACCCCGGGAATGACAGTGCTCGTGGGGGCGACGTGGGGCCGCATTCGGGCTATGACCGATTTTCGCGGCAATCGCCTCACAGAGGCGGGGCCATCGATGCCCGTGGAGATTCTCGGTCTGAACGACGTGCCGCGGGCCGGCGATATCCTTGAAGTTGCCGAGTCAGACCAGGACGCGAGGGCGACCGCTGCGGAAAGAGCGGACGTAACCGAGACAATCGACCGGCGGCAGCCCTCAAGCCTGGAGCAGTACGCCTCACAGATCGGCAGCGGAGATGTTCGAGACCTGAATCTGATTATCAAGGCGGACACGCAGGGCAGCCTGGAAGCATTGCGAAGTTCGATCTCACGGCTGGGCAACGAGACAACCCGCGGCAAGATCCTGCACACGGACGTTGGGTCCATCACCGAAGGGGACGTCCTGCTGGCAACCGCATCAGACGCGACGATCCTCGGATTCAACTCCCGTGTCGAAACGGCGGCTCGCCGGCTTGCCGACTCTCGTCGCGTAGAGATTCGGAATTACGCCATCATCTACCAATTGCTGGATGATCTTGATAATGCGCTGCGCGGACTGGCAGCCCCGTTGCTGCAAGAGGTTGAAGAGGGCCGGGCAGAGGTTCGCCAGGTCTTTGATATCCGTGGCGGCCGCGTTGCCGGCTGCGTTGTCATAGACGGGCGTGTTCGCCGCACCTCGCTGGCGCGTGTTCTTCGCGATGGAGAAGTCATCACGGACGCTCCCATCGCCAGCCTGCGCCGGTATCGTGATGAGGCGCGAGAAGTGAATGCCGGCCAGGAGTGCGGCATCGGTATCGAGGGCTTCTCAGACTTCGAAGAGGGCGATGTCATCATGACGTACGTGCAGCAGGAGCGGCCGTCCTACTAACCCTCGCTTCGGCGCACGCGCGGGTCACAGTCGACGCAACAGGAGGGCTCCATGTCAAGGCGCACAGAACGCGTCAATGAGCTCCTGCGCGACCACATCAGTACGCTATTAGCTCGTGACATTAATGACCCGCGCATAGACGGCATCGTTACGATTACGGCGGTGGAAACATCGCGGGATTTGGCCCATGCGCGAGTCTGGGTAAGCGTGGCAGGCGGGCAGGAAAACGCGCGGCAAACGCTCCAGGGACTACGTTCTGCTTCAGGCTTTCTCCAGCGCGGCCTGATGAGTCTGGGGTTGCGGCGAACCCCCGAACTTCGATTTGTCATAGACGACACAATTTCACGGGCGGACCGGATCAATCAGCTCTTGGACAGCGTCAGTCCGGGTGAACAGCAGCCCGAATCAACGGACGGGGGAGGTCGTGGCGAACATTAACCTGCACGGCTTTCTCTCAATCTGGAAACCCCGCGGAATGACATCATTTGATGTCGTCAAGCGCCTGCGCCGGGCGAGCAGAGTGAAGCGCGTGGGACATGGAGGAACGTTGGATCCTGCCGCCGAGGGCGTACTGCCGATCCTCTTTGGACAGGCGACGCGTCTCAGCAGCCGCATTGAGGAACTGGCCAAGGGGTATGAGGCAGAGATCCTGCTCGGCACTGTGACGGACACGTTGGACATGGACGGCACGGTGCTGGAGACCAGGAAAACAGACGACGTAACAGAGGACGACGTTCGGCAGGTCATCCCTGAATTTATCGGCGAGATCCAGCAGGTGCCGCCGATGTACAGCGCCCTGAAGCACCGGGGTGAACGGCTCTATGAGATTGCGCGTCGAGGCGAGGAGGTTCAACGCGAGCCCAGGGCCGTGATGGTCTACGGAGTGGACGTGAAATCATTTACCCTGCCCCGCATTCGTCTATCCGTGGCGTGTGGGCGCGGGATGTACGTGCGATCGCTCGCGGCGGACATCGGCGAACGACTTGGATGCGGAGGGGTGTTGGACGGCCTGCAGCGCGTTCGGGTGGGGCCGTTCAGTGAGATCAATTCCCTGGGGTTGGAGGAGGCCGAAGAGGCGCTGGCAAGAGAGGAGGCAGCGGAAGCGCTCGCCCCGCTGGAGGCCGTGTTTCCGGGCTGGCCTGCCGTTCAGGTACGTTCAGGGTTCACCGGGCGAGTGCGCTCCGGCATGGACCTTGCGGCCGCGTCCGGTGATTGGGTCAGCGTGCCGGGGGAGTCCGATGATGTCTTCTGCCCCGGGCCGGAAACGGGCAGCGCCGTTGCGTTAGCACCTGACGGTTCCCTGCTTGCCCTGCTGCGGCGCACCGACTCCGGCAGATGGCACCCTCATACGGTTTTCGGAGGGTGACGGAGCAGGGAAGTTCCTTCGATTTCGCATAGAGTGCCAATATTGTGCGAAAGTGCCCCTAAAATGAGCGTTCGCAGCTTGACATGGGCACTCGGTCAACCCTAGAGTCAGTTCAGTACATTTCACACAAGGGAGATTGTTATGGAAGAGCTCACTGCGTACTCATTAAAGCTCCGGAAGGCTGTCGTGATCCGCAACCCCAAGCTGGTGACGCTGAAGAACGGGCGCCCCGCTGTTCGCGGCGTGGCAGATGAAGACCCCAGCGCTTCCGTGTTCCGCATTCTGAGTGATGCAGAAGCCAACAAGCTGCGCGAGTCGGGGATGGAAGAAGAGAAGTAGGACACTTCCTCTCTGACATCACCGGGGGGCTTGTTTTAGTCGGTACATCAGGATTTCCAAGAGTGCGCGGGAATTGTCGTTCATCACGATTTTTGCGACCTCACGTCTCAGACCGGCTCCCAGGGCTGCGGTAAAGGCGAGTTCTTCCGTCAGCAGGTCTCTAGGCGCATGCGCGTCTGAATTGATCAACAGCTTTGCACCCTGACGCTGCGCCACGCGCGCAACGTGGCCATTGGCAACGGAATGGCCACAGCCTGTCGATATTTCCAGTTGGAAATCGTAGGCCATGGTTCACGCAAGCGTAGCGCCCGCTCGCGAAACGCTACAACCGACAAGAACCGGGCAAACCAGATAGGGGCACGTTAAGGGATTTGACGCGAGACGCGTTATGTGGTTATTTGACTTACTTGTGCTCGTTGTGGGGGCGAGCAGGTTGTTTCCGCCTTTATTTCGCAATAGTCTGACGCATGGGATTGGAGGAACCTTATGGGAGACAAGATAAATGTGGCAATTGTGGGGGTCGGCAACTGCGCGTCCTCACTGGTGCAGGGCATCCACTACTATCAGAACGCGTCCGATTCCGAGTCGATACCGGGCTTGATGCACCCCCGGCTCGGTCCGTATCACATTTCGGACATCAATTTTGTCGCCGCGTTTGACGTGGGAGCGACGAAGGTCGGCAAAGACCTCTCCGAGGCGATCTTTGCCGAGCCGAACAACACCTATAAATTCACGGACGTTCCGGAAACGGGAGTCACCGTCGAGCGCGGTATGACGCACGACGGCCTCGGCGAGTTTCTCTCGCAGAAGATCGAGAAGGCCAAGGGGCAGACGGCGGACATCGCCAACATTCTCAAGGAGCGTGAGGTAGACGTCCTCATCAGTTACCTCCCTGTGGGCAGTGAGATGGCCACGAAGTGGTATGTGGAGCAGGCGCTTGCAGCCGGCACCGCCGTCATCAACTGCGTGCCCGTCTTCATCGCGCGGGAGCCCTACTGGCAGATGAGGTTCCGCGACGCGGGCCTGCCGGTAATCGGCGATGACATCAAGTCACAGGTCGGCTCCACCATCGTTCACCGCGTTCTGTCGCGGCTGTTCGGAGACCGCGCCGTCAAGTTGGAGAACACGTACCAGCTCAACTTCGGCGGCAACACGGACTTCTACAACATGCTGGAGTGGGAGCGTCTGACCTCCAAGAAGGAGTCCAAGACCAATTCCGTGCTGTCACAGTTGGACTTCGACCTGGATCCTGACAACATCCACGTGGGCCCGAGCGACTACGTGCCATGGCTTCTGGATCGCAAGTGGGCATACATCCGCATGGAAGGGCGAACGTTTGGCGACGTGCCCTTGAATCTTGAGCTCAAGCTCGAGGTTTGGGACAGCCCGAACTCCGCCGGCGTTGTCATTGATGCCATCCGCTGCGCGAAGATCGCGCTGGACCGAGGCATCAGCGGCGCGCTCGTTCCGCCGTCTTCCTACTTCATGAAGTCTCCGCCCCTGCAGATGCGGGATGAGGAGGCAAGGCGCCGTCTCGAACAGTTCATCGCCAACGAGGGCGGCCCTGACGACACTCTCCCCCACATCGAGGTTGCGCTGAACCGGGAGGCGGTCCTATAAGCATCTCCCGGATGACAGCGGCATCATTGGCATGACCATCGTGATAGCATTAAGCAACGGTTAACCCAATGAGTGCCATTGCTGAACGCGAGGCGTTAGACGTGGCCGCGATCGATGGATCGCGGCCACTCCGCATCGCTCTTGTTTCTCCATATGATTTCGCGTACCCGGGCGGAGTGACCAATCATATCTCCGGGCTCAGCGATGAACTGCGTCAACGCGGACACCATGTAACCATCGCCGCGCCGTCATCCAAACCTCGTGACGATGTTGACGCGGATAATCTCGCCATCATCGGACGCCCCATTCCCGTCCCAACGGCCGGCTCCATCGCGAGAGTCACGTTGTCCTTAACACTGGGCAAGCATGTGAAACCACTGCTGGAGCGGGGCAATTTCGACATCGTGCATCTGCACGAGCCGATGACCCCTACCCTGCCGCTGACTTTCCTGCGCCTCGCATCCGGCCCCGCGCTAGTGGGCACGTTCCACGCCTACGCGGAGCGGCGACGCGCGCTTGGGCTTTCACGCCCGCTCTTGCAGCGGTGGGCGCAGAGGTTGGATGAGCGCATCGCCGTGACGGACCCGGCCAGAGAATTCGCCAATCGCTACTTCCCCGGCTCCTACTCGATCATTCCGAACGGCGTGGACACGGAGGCGTTTTCGCAGGCCGCCCCATTCCCAATGTTCCGGGACGGGAAGCTCAACATCTTGTTCCAAGGGCGGATGGAGAAGCGGAAAGGGTTTCCCCACATGCTCCGGGCTTATGCGCAGATACGGTGGCAGTTCCCGAACTGCCGTCTGCTTGTGGTCGGCCCCGGGAACATGGACAGGGAGAGCGCGCGCGTCATCGGGGAGCGCGGACTTGAAGACGTGCATTTCATCGGCTACGCCTCAAATGAAGACTTGCCCCGCTATTATCGGACCGCGGACATCTTCTGCAGCCCCGCGTTGGGCAATGAGAGCATGGGGATCGTGCTCATCCAGGCCATGGCAGCGGGGAGAGCCGTTGTCGCGTCAGACATTGCCGGGCACAGGTCAGTAGTCGCGCATGGGCATAACGGCCTATTGGCCGATCCACGCAATGAGCAGGGCTTTGCCACAACGCTCATCCGGTTGCTGCAAGACGCAGAACTTCGGGGCACCATCGCCAATACCGGCTCCGAGACCGTCGCCCGTTACCAGTGGAGCGTGGTGACCGACGAGATTCTGCAGGTGTATCAGCGCGCTCTGGAGCGCCGCGCCCAAAGATACGATAGTGAACACCTTGAGAGCGAGCGCGCGGCGCACGCCGCTCTTTAGCCGCTGAGCAATCCCCGTCCTGACGCAAATCGTTGGGGTCGCGCTTGACTAAGTGGGCAAATCGGCGGATGGTGGACACGTCAGACTGGCAATCAGGAGAGGTGACGAGAGATGTCTAATCCGCTGCAAGACCTCCGCGATCTGGGGCAGTCTTTCTGGCTTGACTACATCGACAGGGATCTGCTCGATACTGGCGGGCTGAAGCGGCTTGTTGACGAAGACGGGCTGCGCGGCGTGACGAGCAACCCTAGCATCTTCGAAAAGGCCGTCACAGGCAGCACGTCGTACGACGCCGCCCTGTCTTCCTACATGGCCGCCAATCCCGGCAGCGCCGCCAAGGACCTGTTCGAGCATGTCGGAATCCGTGACATTCGTGATGCTGCGGACGTGCTCCGGCCCGTCTACGACGCGTCTGACGGCGCCGACGGCTTCGTCTCCCTCGAAGTGTCGCCCCACCTGGCCTATGACACGGAGGGGACGATCAGCGACGGGCTCCGGCTGTGGGGCGAGGTGGATCGCCCAAACCTGATGATCAAAGTTCCGGCCACGCCGCAGGGCTTCCCGGCGGTGGAGGAACTGATCGCGCAGGGCGTGAACGTCAACGTGACGCTGATGTTCTCGCTGGAGCAGTACGAGTCTGCCGCGCGGGCCTACACCCGCGGCGTGGCTCGGCTGGCAGACCCGACACGCGCGGCATCCGTCTCGTCATTCTTCGTGAGCCGCGTGGACTCAAAGGTGGACGCGCTGCTGGATGCGATCGGGACGGAACAGGCGCTGGCGCTGCGCGGCAAGGCGGCGGTGGCGAATGCCCGGCAGGCGTTTCAGCTCTCGCTGCGGCTTGCTGAAGAGCCGGAGTTCAAGGCGCAGGCGGCGCGCGGGGCGCGGCCGCAGCGGTTGCTCTGGGCAAGCACGAGCACCAAGAATCCCGCCTACACCGCGACGTTATACGTCGATGA
Organism: Dehalococcoidia bacterium; assembly: GCA_965203815.1. Classification (GTDB taxonomy): domain Bacteria; phylum Chloroflexota; class Dehalococcoidia; order UBA6926; family UBA6926; genus VXMO01. Next base: position 155,220 of record OZ241912.1, read on the forward strand.
GCTTGTCGGACCCAATACGGTCAACACCATGCCTCCCGCGACGGTAGACGCGTTTCGCAGCGTGAGCAGCGTTCAGTCCGTGATCGGAGATGATCCGGAGGGTTCTGCGAAGGTTCTCTCGGACATCGCAGCCCTGGGCGTCGATTTCCAGAAGGTGCATGCTGAGCTGCTGGACGAGGGCGTGGACGCGTTCATCAAGGCGTACGACACGCTCTTGGTGGCGGCGGAGAGCAAGGCGAGGGCGGCTGCAGGACTGGCGACGGCAAGTACCTAGCCCGTTACGTACGAGTCAATCTCGCGGCTGCGCCGGTGGGCGGGGCAGGCAGATAAACCGGTCGCGCACCCGGTGTATGTGGAGTCTCATTTCGTGCCCCTGTAGCTCAGAGGACAGAGCATCGGTTTCCTAAACCGAGTGTCGGCGGTTCGAGTCCGCCCAGGGGTATTTGTTCCGCTTTGACGACAGTTTGCGGAAGGATAACCAAAAGATGACTGCCCTGAGGCCGGGCTGAATCCGCTCAGTCGAGGAAGCTCAGAGCGGACTCGCTTTCGTACGGGGAGTACCCGGCGGCGCGCAGCTTCGCCAGTACTTCCTGAGAATGCGCGGAGTTCCTTGTCTCGAGAGTGAGCTGAATCTCAACCTCGCCCATATGCACCGTCGGGGCATGCCTGAGGTGACCGATGTCCAGCACGTTGGCTTCATTCTCAGACACGATGTTCAACAGTCGGTTCAGCTTACCCGGGCGGTCTTCCACCATGACCTTGAAGACGAGGTAGCGCCCGGCGTGCGCCAATCCGTGCTCCACGACGCGCGCAATCAGGTGGGAGTCCACGTTGCCGCCGCTAAGCACCACCGCCATTCTCTGTCCGGCGCCCCGGATCTTTCCTCCCAGCACTGCGGCAAGACCAACCGCTCCGGCCCCTTCGACAAGCAGCTTGCTCCTCTCCAACAGGAGCAGCATGGCCTGGGTGATCTCTTCTTCTTCCACCACAACCATGTCATCCACATAGCGCTTCACCAACGGAATGGTGAATTCCCCGGGCGTGCCGACCGCGATTCCGTCTGCCACGGTGGCCGCCGGCCCCGCGGAAAGGCGGGCGTTGGATTTGTATGAGTCGACAACAGCGGTGGATGCTGCGGCTTGCACGCCGATCACCTTGACGTTTGGCGCTGTTTCCTTGATAGCTACTGCAATGCCGGAAATCAGGCCGCCGCCGCCCACGGGTACGACAACCGTGTCCGGAGCATCCACTTGCTCAAGTATTTCCAGCCCAATCGTCCCCTGCCCCGCGATGATCAAAGGGTCATCGAATGCGTGGATGAACGTCAGGTTGTTCTCCTGCATGATGCGTCGCGCATGTCCCTGGGAGGAGTCGAAGTCGTCACCTGCAAGCACGACAGTCGCCCCGTAGCTACGCGTGGCCTCCACCTTTGGGAGCGAGGCACCTATCGGCATCACAACTGTGCAGGGTATGCCAAGAGTGCCGGCCGCCAAAGCGACTCCCTGGGCGTGGTTGCCCGCGCTCGCAGTGATGACTCCCCTGGCCTTTTGGTCCGGGCTCAGGGCAGCGATCCTGTTTGCAGCGCCTCTAACCTTGAAGGAGCCTGCCCTTTGGAGGTTCTCGGCCTTGAAAATGAGTTCGCATCCTGCCAAATCACTCAGTGAATGCGCGGATAGAGCAGGCGTCTTGCGCACCAGGTGAGAGATTGTGCTTTGCGCCCTGTGGACATCCTGAAGAGTTACGGATGGCTTCATCACGACGGCAGTATAGCAAGGGGCGCAAATAGACGAACGACCCAATTTGCGAATGCTATGATACGGCAATGAAGCGTCGCCGCTCGCTTTGGGCTCTCTTGAGACACATCGCTACGGAGACAGAATGATGGATGCGTTCAATATCATCCGCCGCGGGCTGGCAATCACCACCTTGATGCCCGGGTTGCTGTTTCTCGTGGGCGGGTGCGGAGGCCCCGCGGCGACGGATGAGCCTGAGTTGTCACTCGATGAGATTCTTGAGCGCACGAGCGAGCACTTGCTCTCCTTCCAGACTGCCAGGTTCCAGATGATCGATGAGATGGAATCCGGGCGAAAGTTCTTCAGGCAGACGCTTAAGAAGGTAGACGGAGAGGTCCAGACGCCGGACAGGACAGACCTAAAGGTGGATGTGGAGTCTTCCGCCCTGGGATTCGTGCAGATTAACATCATCGCGGTGGGCGACTCGGCAATGATGCGGGTCGCATCGGGCGCGCCGTGGACGCCGCTGCCTCTTGAGCAAGTACCGTTCAATTTTAAGGCTTTGGGCGTGACGCTCAGCGACCTGCTGCCGAAGATTCAGAGCCCTGAGATCGTGGGGCGGGAGACAGTAAACGATGTTGAGGCCATCAGGATTGAGGGGGATCTCGTCTCAGAAGACCTGGAGAATCTTATAACGTCAGCGGATTCCGGCCACCCCATCGATCTAACTGTGTGGGTCGGCGCGGAGGATCAAAGCGTGCGGCAGATCAGGATAGTGGGCAACGTGTTCAATGACGACGAGCCGGGCACGAGCCGACTGATCATCCTTTCCGAATACGACGAACCGGTCGACATTCAACTTCCAACGAACGCCACCGGATCGTGAATAACGTCCGCTCTCGCCTCTCCTCTCTCGGCTCCTCCCAGACAGCGATCATTACGATAATCTGCCTCGGCGTCTTTTCCACTGCGCTTGACCAGACGGTGGTGGTCGCGGCGTTGCCGACGGTCATGCTGGAGCTTGAAATCCCGCTAACCGACCTCGATACCGCCTCATGGATCATCACGGGCTACCTGATCAGTTACACGGTTGCCATGCCTTTGGCGGGCCGGCTGTCAGATGTCTACGGGCGCGTCCGTATGTTCCAGATCGCGCTGCTCATCTTCGCCATTGGTTCCGTATTTGTTGCCGTCGCGCCCAATTTTGCGTGGATCGTATCCGCGCGAGTAATCCAAGCCATCGGCGGCGGGGCGACTGTTCCCATCGGCCTGGCGATGGCGGTGGCGGCAGTGGAGCCCAGGCAGCGGGGCATCATGCTTGGACTGGTGGCGGCATCGGCAGAAGCGGGGTCGGTGCTGGGGCCGTTGTACGGCGGGGCGCTTATCGAGTGGGTTGGCTGGCGATTCATTTTCTGGCTGGACGTGCCGCAGAGCTTGCTGCTCATCGCGCTGATGGCCATCATTCGGAACCAGACCAACCCACAAGCGCGGATGGACTACGTGGGCGCGGTGACGGTGGGCGCGGCGCTTACCGCGGTGGCAATCGGATTATCACAGCGCGCGATCTTCTCATTTGATTCCATCCTGCCCTACGCAATCCTTGCTCTGGGAGTCGCCCTGGTTGGCGTCGTTATCGTGTTTGAGCGTCGTACGGAACAGCCCTTGTTTGCCTCATTCCTCTACAAATCGCGATCATTCGTGTCCGCCAACGTGACGCAGTTCATGGTGGGGATTTCCCTGGTTATTGCGCTGGTTGCCGTTCCGTTAATGGCAAACACAGTGATGGAAAAGGATGATTGGGAAAGCGCGCTGCACCTGGTGCGGCTAACGGCGGCCATCCCGCCCGGAGCGGTTGTGGGCGGGTACATCCTGCGGTGGACGGGCATCATCCCCGTGACAATCACCGGTTTGGCGTTCATCGGCACAGGGCTGTTGTTCATGAGCGGGTGGGGAACTGACGTGGAGGAATTCCGGTTGACAGCGCCCCTTGTGCTGGCCGGACTCGGATTCGGACTGGTGCTGCCTCCCATCAGTGTCACGGCCCTGAGCGCCGCTCCGAGCCACTATTGGGGAGCGGCAGCGTCACTGGTGACGGCAGCGCGTATGGTTGGCATGGCGCTGGGGCTTTCGGCCCTGTCCGCATGGGGGATCGAACGGTTCTACAGCCTGACCGCAGACGTGACACTCGGCACGACGTTTGAGGAGACGCAGGCGCCCCTTCTTGAGGCGGGCGTGACCGTGTTCCAGAACCTGTTCATGATTGCAGGTTTCGTTGCCCTGTTGGCGATTCTGCCTGCGCTCCTGATGAGGGTTGCTGACGTAGATGAGACGGAACGGCAAGCGGAGCAAGCATCAGACGCAGCGCCAACGTGGTAGAGTGAGTATGCTTTTGGGTAGGGCGTGCGGGTGTCGTCCTGCCCCTTGCAAACGGGTGTTTAGGCCGATTCGTCGTCACCCTTGGATATTTTTGTGGAGTGATGGCCGATGACGACCGCGCAATATACGGACCTTGAGGACGCTCCGCTGCCGCCGTTTCCTGAGGGCTGGTATTTCATCGAAACACGCCAGGCCATCGAAAAAGCCAAGCTGGTCAGTAAGACGTGGATGGGCGAGGAGATCATCGCTTGGACTGACGGCGAGGGGCAAATCTGTGTTGCAGAAGCGCATTGTCCGCACCTGGGCGCGAACCTTTCACCCGAGGTCGGCGGACGAGTGGTCAACGGGCGTCTGGTCTGCCCCTTTCACGGGTTCACATACGATGCATCGGGGCAATGCATCTCCACCCCCTACACCAATCCTCCACCAACGGCGCGTCTGCGCCTGTTCGAAACGCAGGAGCGCACGGGCCTGATCTTCGGATGGTGGGGTATCGACCGGCGTCCACCACAATGGCCGATGCCTGATGAACAGGAGGACAAAGGCTGGAGTTCTCTCGAACGCAGGAGCGTTCGCTTCGCCGGCCATCCGCAGGAGACGACGGAGAACTCAGTAGACTATTCCCACCTGAATTACGTGCATGGTTTCGGAGAAGTAAGCCGTACCGCTCCTCTTGTGATTGAGGGCCATCGGCTGGAAAGCCGGTTTGATTTCCAGACCACAAAGCCAATCACGAAACTGGGACGAGTAACCTTTGATATATCCGCGACGACACTCGTTTATGGCCTCGGTGTGTCCTTCGTGGAGATTCGTGAACACTCCATAGGAATGGATCTGCGGCTGTGGGTTCTCGCAACACCAATAGATGGCGCCAACGTGGAGATGACGCTGTTCTCGCAGGTGAAGGAAATCACGAGCCCAAAGCGGTTCCTGGTGGGGTTGGGGTTCCTGCCAAAGAAGTTCCGCGCCTCCCTTATGAACAAGTTCATCGCTGCCAACCAGATCCAGGACGTGAGGAAGGACGTGGTCATTTGGAACCGCAAGAAGTACCGGTCACGGCCGCGCCTCTTCAGGCTTGACGGGGACATCATGCCCTATCGCAGGTATTGCGCGCAGTTTTACCCCAATACGAAAACGGCATCACCCGCATCGGCGGACACGGTACGTGAGAGGGCAGAAAAGACAGCCACTCCCGCCGCAACTCAACCGGCCAAGCGCATTTGAGTATTGAGTCTCCCGGGGAGGGGGCATATCTCTCATGACGACGGCGCTTGGTAATCTCAGCCAGCTTGTGACCGCGCGGCCATGGCTAACCATTGCCGTGCTTCTTCTCATGACCGTTGCGCTGGCGTATGGCATTACGTTTCGCGCGCCGCCGACGGAGGGTGCCAGCGTCGCGTTTCTTCCGTCCGACCATCCTCTCGTCACCGCCGCAGATGATATTGACGAGCACTTCAGCGACGCCGGCGAGGTAAGCGTCGCCACAGTCATTTTCCGGGGGGATGCGTTCACACCTGAAGGCCTCTCCCAGATGGCTGCCCTGCTTGACGAGATTGCGCGGGACCCGGCGGTGGCGCCGGTGCTGGCGCACGACAATCCCATTTTTGCGCCCTCGTCATTCATCGGGTTTGCGCTGCAAGTTGACGATCTCCGGTCCGTGACACAGGAGCAGATCAACACGGCACGGAACGCGCCGCCATTCAACGAGGCCCTGGACGCGATGACGGGGACAGATGCGGACGGCTCGCCGGCGTCCATCGCCACAATCACGCTGATCAATACGGGGGACGAAAGGGTTGCGGACGCCGAGCGGCGGATCAATGAGGTGGCGACCGAAGACGACGGCCCGCTGAGCGTGAGCAGTGTTTCGCCAATCGTCACGGAGGATGAATACAAGAAGGCCACGGAGGAGGGCATGGGGCCCCTGATTGGTTTGGCCCTCCTGCTCATTGCGGTTCTGCTGGTGGTTTTTACGCGCTCGCTGGCGGACATGGGGCTGACACTGGCGGGCCTTGTCATGTCCATCACGTGGATTGTCGGGGCGGAAGGTTGGCTCGGGCCGAACGCCTTGGGGCTCATCGGCCCTCCGAGTTCGCTGACGACGGTCGTGCCCGTCGTCATCATCAGCCTGACGGTCGACTACGCCATCCAGTCAATCTCACACTACCGCGAGGTGCGGCTGGAGGGCGCTCCGGTCATTGAGGCGGTTCGCAGAGGCTTGCGGAATGTGACGGTTCCACTGACGCTGGCCGCCGTCACGACGGTCGTGAGCATGTTCGCTGCGCGGTTCTCGCCAATCAGCGTCATCGGAGATTTTGGAATTGTGGCAGGACTTGGCGTGGGTATGGCGCTAATCGTTATGCTGACACTGCTGCCGGCCGGGCGGCTGATTATCGACAGGCGGCGAGAGGCGCGCGGTCGGCTGGGGCCGCCCCGGGCAGTCTCCAATGCCCTGCCCGGCGTGCCGCGCTTGGCCAAAGTGCTGGGCCGTGAGGTCACGCGGCGGCCGGTGCCGTATATCATCGGCGTCCTTGTGATAACGTCCGGGCTCGGCTTTGCCGCCACGGATCTCAAGTCGGAATTCAACATCCGGGACATCCTACCGCAGGACGGCAACGTCATTCGGGACCTTGAGACGCTGGACGCTGCCGTGGGCGGTTCAACGGAGATGACCAGCATCATCATCAAGGCAGAAGCCACGGAAACACGCACCCTGCTGAACGTTAACGATCTGACGGTTGGTTTTGAGAATGCGGACACGCGTCCTGAGGCCGCCGCCGGGCCAATCCAGGCATCCTATGAGCTGTTGCTGCGGGACTGGACAGAGGACAGCGGCGAGCCCGGCGATAAGTACGACCCGGAGATGGACGCTCTCTTCCGGGAGGCCCATGCCGGCCTGCAGCTGGACACAGCATTGATGCAGCAACTACTCGATCGGCTCGAAGAACGCGACCCGGCCTTTTCCCGCTTGATGGTCAACAACGCCAACGGCGATGACATCATGCTGCTCCAGTTCCCGGCCTTCACGGATGACCTTGCCGTGACGGGACTGCTGCAGGAGGACATTGAGGCAGGCTGGTTCGGCGAGGACGACACGATAACGGCAACGTCGCTGGGGGTGCTCTCCGTGGCGGTGGGAGAACAGATAACGGAGGGTCAGACGGGGGCGGTGGGAACGACCGTTGCGGCGGCGCTCATCGTGTTGTCGGTCTTTTTCTGGGTGACGCTGCGACAACCTGCGCTGTCTGTTATCGCAGTTGGCCCCATCGTGCTGGTGCTCATCGCGGTGCTGGGCACGATGGCGCTTGCCGGAATCCCGTACACGCTCATCACGTCAATCATTACAGCCTTATCAATAGGCATCGGCGTGGATTACACCATCCACATCATCCACCGTTACAGGGAGGAGTATGCTGCCGAGCGCAACCCGGAACAGGCGGCAATCAGGACGCTGGCGACAACGGGCTCAGCGCTCCTGGGCTCCGCGCTGACGACGGCTTTGGGATTCGGTGTGCTGATCATATCGCCCCTGGTTGCGTCACAGCAGTTCGGCATCACGGCGACGATTACGATCGTCTATTCCCTCGTCGTTTCCATCCTGCTGGTGCTGCCGGCCATGGTTGTATGGGGCTCATACCAGAACGTGCGCCTGCGCTCAACGGCGCAGCGATGGGCAGAGGAACTGGACCTGGCGATCGACGCAACGCATCGACGCTTTGAGGCAGAGTCCTAGAGTTCGCGTCTCTCCGTCACGACAAACTTGAGCTTCTTGTGCGGCTTTAGCGACGGAAGCGCGCTGATCTTCAGATTGTCCTTGAACTTCGCCGGGGAGACCTCAAAGGTGAAGTGGCGGGCGATCAAGAGCAGGTTGACGGTGAGCTGCAACTCCATCTGGCGATTGCCGAGGCAGGTGTGCGTGCCCAAACCAAAGGGCGCGTAACCGGGGCTGTGGTGCTCATTGCGGGGCGGCAGGTAGCGGTCGATATCGAACGTGGTGGCGTCCGGGAAGACATCGTCCATGTAATGCGCGGCGGTCTGCGCGACGTGCACACGCGTTCCGACAGGCAGTTCAAATCCTTCAACCACACAGGTATTCATCACGTTGCGGAGCGACATTGGGACGATGGGCCAGAGGCGCATGCACTCCATGATGAATCGATGGGTGATATTGATGGATTCGGTGTTAATGTCGTCTCCCTTTGGATCACCGTTTGCGAACAAGGCATCAGCCTCACGCCTAATCTCGGCATGGAGTTCCGGCTTCGTCGCCATGGCATAGAGGCAGAAGCTCATCATGTCGCCGAGATAAACGCTGGCAACCAGCGCGACGGTAAGAACGAAACGAAGATTGGATTCCGGCAAGAACTGCGGGTCACTCGCGTGGAGGCTGAGATAATCATCGGCGAGATCACGAGGTTGCCCCGCCCGTTGCGCCGGGGTATGCACACCCTGCACTCGCTCCAACAGCAGATCAACGAGTTTCGCTCGTCGCCTCATGCCCGGCGTTTTCAGCATGAATTTGGGCATGATATTCATGACGTGAACGCTAAGCACTCGCTCCTTGTACTTCGCGAGATCGGCAACGAGGTCCTGCGATTCGACGCTGATGAAGAACGGAGATATCTGGGCGTTGATCATCATTCGGGACGTATCACTGGCGGGAAGAGCGTCTCCGACTTTCCAGTTCGATATGAACGCCCGCGCGTTCTGATAGACCATGTCTAATTGACCCTCAAGCCGGGTGCGGGAATATGCGGGCTGCAGGGATTTTCGCAAGCGGAAGTGATCCGCGCCGTCCAGGGAGGGGAGCACACCCGCCGCCCCATATTCTTTCTCAAAGTCATGGAAGTAGTCCCTGGCCCGCAGGTACATACGCCCCTGCCGATGCGCCCATCTGTTTGTGGCGGGCCCGGCCAGGAACAACAGGGGCTTTACGAATGGAGGCTTGATCTGAAAAACAGGGCCATATTCTTCAGCGAGCCCTCCAAACAGCGCCGGAATGTTCCCGCTTCTCAAGTGCTTGGTGAACAGCAGTTTTCGCAGCGGAACGGTCGGAATCGTCTTGGCCAGTCCCGAACGGCGCAGCAGAGGTCCGGCAAGGTTCTGGGAAACGGCCTCGGCGATGGATCGTCCGATGACGTCCATCCTGGAGATCTGCTCTATCCGCTCTTCTTCCTCCTCTTCGATGGGAAAGATGAAGCGAAACACGTCACACGTGTTGACGAGGCAGATGAGAATGATATCTCTCGGCTCAGGAATCTCCTTGCTGAAAATGACCCTGATGATCCGGTTCCTGACGAACTCGGCTGCCGTGTCTCTCCACTCGCCGCCGGCAAATTGGACGCCGCGCGATGTGCGGGCCATCGTCCAGAAATCGCCGTCATGATGCTGAAGGATGCCGATCCGGACCAGGCGGGCGAGTGTGTCATCGATGATGGTTTCTGCGAGTGGCGCAAGGCGCTCGATCCAATATGTAGTACTGTGCTGCTCAGTCTCGGAGGCAATCTCGTCAAGCAGGGTATCGAGGGTGATGTCATTCGTATCCGACTTGTCCACGAGGATGAGCGACTCAAGGTCGGTGTCTATGCGGCCCCGGAGAGACAGTTCAGCGATGGCCGCGCCGACGACAACGCAGTTGAGGTTCCAGCCGGGCACCTGGTGGAAATAGCCGTCCTCCTCATTGAGGAGGATCAGTATAAGTTCTTCCGGCAGGCTGAGAGTCTGTGTCTCCGCACCGTCAGCAGAAACCGTCATTGCTATGGTCTCCGGCCATCATTGCGCCATCAGCATGATTCAGTGACGCCTATAAGTATACTTTGGCGCGTAGAGGTACAACAAACTGGTTATGGTTGGTGAGCACCGCCCTGCTCCTGGCGCCTGACCTTTCTGAATCGGCGGCCGTACATGATGCTTCCGTAGTAGTTGAACACCTGCCTCGCCTCTTCATCGCCAAAGGGGTAGTCCGCGCCCAGTTGCCGCGCGGCGGCGAGCCCGGTGACAAAGCACGTTTCCTGGCTGTTGACGAGTGTATGCGCGCCGCAATGCCACGTTCGCCTCTTGCCCTGGATAAAGCGAAAGAGATTCACGAGCACGGCGATGTGCCTTACGTCATGGATGATGTGTTGGAACGAAAACGTCTTGACGATCTTCCTCTCATCAATGGGGCTGACGGCGTTGTAGGTCACGAGGCAGGGTTTATCGGAGCCGTTCGCCCACGGCTGCTGGTTATGCATGATGTACGTGATCTGGTAGTTGTCGGGCTTCTCGCCGTACTGCTCGATGTAGTTGCTCCGCGTTTCCAGTGCCTTCATCTCATCGTCCGGCAGCACCGAGGAATCGGCGTGGACCACTGCATTGTGGTGAAGCTCGGTATCGTAACGCACGGACGAGAGGATGTACCGCTCAAGGCGCGTTGGATTGTCGAGCAATGCCAGTGATTGATTCGCGTTGCACGCGAGGATGACCTCATCGAACTCTTCCCGGACGCCGCTCTCATCCTCGATGACGACCCCGGCGGCCTGCCGATACACCTTTCGTACAGGACGATTCAGATAGATCTTGTCCCGGAACTCAAGCGACAGGTTCTCGTAGATGCGGCGAGTCCCCTGGTCCCACGTCTGCATGGTTGTCGCTCTCTCGATATCGAAGAATTCCAGGTAGCGAGCGAAGAGGGACGCGGGCATGGCGAACACGTCCGTCGCCATCAGGAAATTGACGAACATTGGCTTGAGGATCTTGTACTTGAAATCATCGGAGAATCTGCCCAGCTTGAGCACCCGTCCCATGCTGACGTAGTTGTACGGGTTGAGGGCATTGAGGAGTCGGGAGCGGGAACGGGTCAGGCGGCCAAAGCGGTGGAGACGACGGAGCAGCCTCTGAAATCTCGCAATGTCGCCTGCCAACTCCCGCCTGAGATTGGAATCAAAGTCGTGGGCGTAGATTCCATCGCCGTATCTCACGCTGTAACTGAAGCGTGTTTCCAGCATGTCGATGCCGAATCTCTCCATCAGCAGGAGCACGTGTTGGTAGACGGACGGGATGAGGGCGGTGACGGAGATGTCAAATGGAATAGTACTGCCGTCGTCCTGCGGCATATCGGCTGTTACGGCATTGCCGCCAATCTGATCACGGGCTTCAAAGATTCGGAAATCAAACCTGTCCGGGTGGTGGCTCAACCCCCACGCCGCGCCCAGACCGGAGATGCCCGCCCCGACGATGGCGATGCGCCGCATTCCTGCCTTACCCAGACGTCTCAGTGGAGTTCTCTATGAGGTGGAGCGGGGTGTCCACGCGCGGATGCGCTTGCCGTAGAAGAGTCGGCCGGTCATCTTGTCCGGTCTCGTAACGATCGAGAGCGCGCCCGCAGCCGACCAACGCGGGTCGCCGGGCCCGTTCGGCGACATATCCGTCCTGACCCAGCCCGGATCAAGCGCGTTCACCGCCACTTTACCCTTCAGCTCATTGGCAGTTGCCAGCGTGAGCGCGTGCAGGGCAGCCTTGGACACGCCGTAGGAATCTCTCATGCCGGGGCCGAGGATGCCGGAACTCGAACCGACGTTGAGGATTCGTGGATCGTTCGAGTGCAGCAGCAAAGGGAGGAAACGCTTGGTGCAGAAATATGCGCCATGAACGTTGACCTGCAGCGTCGTCAGGAAAGTGTCGTCGGGCCCCTCGGTGAGGCCGGTCTCGGATTCGTCGAGGACGCCGGCGTTGTTCACGAGGATGTCGAGGCCCCCCCACTCCCTCTCCGCCCACGCAACCACGCGGTCGACGTCCGTCGCAACGGAAACGTCGGCCACGAGAGTGGCGAGCGCGGGAAGCTGCTCCTTTGCTCCCTCAAGCTTTGCGGAACTGCGGGACACGGCCAGAACCTGGGCCCCTTCGGCAAGGAAGAGTTCGGAGATTCGATAGCCGATCCCGCGGCTCCCGCCCGTGACGATGATGCGGCGTCCTTCAAGTTTCATGCGAGCCTCCCGTGTCTGTGCAGATTATGGTCATTGAACAGTTATCGCGCGTCGGGCGTCAAATGTGGGGCAGCGTGGAATTGTGCCGGCCGTAGGCTTAAGATGTAGACAGTATTTGTCGTAGCCGGCGCAGGTGGACCTAGTGAGTCAGTCGGACATTGACCAGCGTATCCATGAGTTGGTCTCGGAATTCAAGCTGCTGAGCCCCTTCTTCGCGGGGTATCCGGTCAACCAGGACTTCGACTACTCGCCGCTGTACCCGTTGATGGCTTTCGCCGCCAACAACGTGGGCGACCCCTTCGGCTACTCGCGCTACCAGGCGAACACGCACGAGACGGAGCGCGAAGTGGTGCGTATGGTTGCCGAGTTCATGAGGCTGCCCCCGGACGACGCCTGGGGCTATGTCACCGCTGGCGGCACAGAGGGCAACATGTACGGCATCTACGTGGGCCGTGAGTTGCTCAGGAACCCCATCGCCTACTTCTCACAGGACACCCACTATTCCGTGCTGAAAATCCTGCACGTCCTGGGCATCCGCAACATCATGGTCCGCAGCCAGGAGAACGGCGAGATTGATTACGATGACCTGCGGGAGTCCATGCGGATCAACAGGGACGTGCCGGCGCTCATTGTCGCCAACATCGGGACGACTATGAAAGGCGCGATCGACGATCTGGGCAAGATCCGCGCCATTATCGACGACCTGGCGCTGACCCGCACGTATATCCACGCTGACGGCGCGTTGCATGGCATGATCCTCCCCTTCGTCGATAACCCACAAACCTTTGGCTTTGACAGCGGCATCGACAGCATCGCCATCTCCGGCCACAAGCTCATCGGCTCGCCCATCCCATGCGGCGTTGTTGTGACAAGAAAGGAATACACCGCGCAGATCGGCCGGGCTATCGAGTATGTCGGCGCTTTGGACACCACGCTGCTTGGCTCACGCAACGCCATCACGCCCATGATCATCTGGTACGGACTGACCAGAAACGGCCCCAACGGCTTCCGGGAGATGGTGCGTCGGATGCTGGACAACGCGGAATACGCGGTGCAGAAGTTCAACGCCGCCGGCATCCCGGCATGGCGCGCCGAGAACAGCCCCATCGTCGTTTTCCCGCGTCCTTCGGATTATGTGCTCTTCATGTGGCAGCTCGCCCCGTACGAGGATATCGCCCACATCATCACCATGCCCCACGTCACCCGTGACATGATTGACAGAACCGTGCAGGACTGCCTGGACTGGCCGGTGACGAAAGAATAAACATGCAAGCACATAATCCTGACCGCCGGATCATCGCGTTCACCTCCCAGGGGCCGGGCGCGCTGGCGCTCGTGACAGAGGCGCTGGCCGAGGCGGGAGTGAACATCGAATCCATCGACGGGCACGATGCGGGCGAGTTCGGCGTCATTACCCTGCGCACCAGCGATGATGACGCGGCCCTACACGCGCTCCTGAAGGCCGACGTGCGGGCGATCAGCTCCGACGCCGTGGTCTTTCGCCTGCCTGACCGGCCCGGCGCTCTCGCAAGCGTGGCTCGGCGCTTTACCGATGCCAACCTCAACGTTCGCACCATTCACATCGTGCACCGCCAGGCCGGGCACGCCATCGTCGCAGTGACGACGGACGACGACGAACGCGCCCGCGCCCTCCTGGACAACGACATGCTGCTGATATAGAGGGCGCTCACTCCCCTTCGACAGGCTCAGGGTGAAGGGGAGTGAGCGGTGAGGATCGACGGCTCCATTGAATGTGGTAAACTTTCCGCTGGGTGTACCCAGTTCGTGGGAGGCATCTGCGTAGCTTTCGAGATATGAACCGGCGCAACGCCATTACAGACTGACGATTGAAGAGGCGCACACCATGCTGAGCAAAGCGACACGCCGAACCCTGGACCTGGCCGCCGCGCCCGTGGCACGTGCAGCACTAATGTTCGGTTGGGGGGGGGGGGGGGTAATTCCCGTCTAGGGCCTGTTCACTCTAAATACACCCCATCAGGCCATCAAGGAATGTATACGGAGGGAGATTGGACCAGGACTAGCCGCCTCGCCTTGGTTGGCGTTTTGTCCACCGCCCTGCTTGTGTTGGGCAATGTTACAACTGTGTTGGCAGCCCCTGCCGACTACGACGCTAACGGAAATGGAACAATAGAAAGAGACGAAGTATTCTTAGCCATCAACGACTATTTTGATGGCAACATCGACAAAGATGAAGTAATTGATGTCATAAATCTCTACTTCTCGGGCGCTAACGTCGAGGTGGAGCCTACCCCGACTGACGACCAGATAGATTGGACTCCGTGCGAACCACTTGGGGTCGAGTGCGGGTTCGTCGAGGTCCCCGCCGACTATCGGGACCCTGGTGCCGGCAACATCACAATCGCGGTCAATGTCCTCCGGGCCGCGTCTCAAGACGAGCGGGTAGGCTATCTGTTTGTGAATCCCGGCGGTCCGGGCGGGAGTGGTCTTGATTTAGTCCAAAATGTTGTTACGCGCGGAGTGTTCGCTAAAGAACTGGTCGAGCGCTTCGACATCGTCGGGTTCGATCCCCGCGGCGTGGGCGAATCGGAGCCAGAATTCGCCTGTGGCGGCCCCGGTGAGCAGCTTGCGTTGCTCGACATGATCGTCGGGCCCGCCGACACCCCCGATGAAATAGCCGCCGGCGAAGCCGCCGCCAACCTGTGCATCGAGTCAATGGGGCCGATCGGAAGCCTGCTGCACAGCCAGTACGTGGCCAACGACATGGACGAAATCCGCAAGGCTCTTGGCGTCGATCAAATCTCGTACCTGGGATACTCCTATGGTTCTACCCTTGGGGTGTGGTATGCGACTCTCTTCCCCGATTCGGTCAGGGCAATGGTCCTGGATGGCGCCAACGATCCTGTTGATCTGGCCGCCACCCAACGGGAACGCGTCGACGAGGCGATCGAGGAAACCGCTCCGTTCGCCGCCTCGCTCGAAAAGGCCTTGATGGCGTGCTCCGATCCACGATGCCCGATATACAACGGCGGGGACCCGATTGGCTACTACAAGCAGGCCGTCAAGAAACTGGACCTCGTCAAATCCGCCGCGTACGATCATCCGCTGGCGGGCTTTTGGGGAGTGGTCTCCACCCTCTACAGCGAGGAGCGGTGGCCGTACCTTTGGCAGGGACTTTTTGAATTGAAAGAGTACGACGATCCGTCTATCCTCGTTGTGTTCGCCAAAACACAGTTCGGTCCGGAACCGACAGGCGCGAGTTTCACCGCGCACGTCAATTGCCTGGATCACTGGGTGCTGAATCCGGCCCTGGACCGCGCTACGCGACTGGACGATTCCATAGTCTTTGAAACTGCTGTGGACGGGATGTTCCCCTTGCTCGAGTTATTGGATCCCATGTTTGCCAGTCCCTGCTCGTTCTACGACCTGCTCGACCCCCGGCCCTTCGAAGGACCGCTCGACGGCGGGGGAGTACCGATACTGGTCATCGGCAATCATTCCGATCCGTTTACGCCGTTCAGCGAATCTGAAGATCTGGCAACCGAGGTCCTTGACAACGGCTATCTCCTCGAGACCTCTCACATCAAGCACACCGTCTACCCCGACATCGAATGCGTTAACGACCACGTCCACAGGGCGCTGATCGACGGTGTCTATCCAACCGAGCGCCACGTCTTCTGTGAGTAGGCGAGTAATTGGAAACCTTTACCGGGGCTAAGATGGTGTTTAATAAGCATTGGAACGTGCTAGCCGGCGCAGCATCAACCCTGTCATGGCGGACCTGTTCGGCGAGGTCATGGGTTCCCTGCTGGGGAATGGCGCCACCATCGGAGCCGTTGCCGCGATCGGCATGACGTTCCTGCTGGAATCATTCGGCTCGCGCCTGTCTCGCCTTGAGGCCACGCTGGAGACGGTCTCGCTCCCTGAAATCGATGAGTTTCTCACCCGCTTGGCATCCGATATGGGGTGGAACGAGGCCTCAACGCTGCGGCTGCGCGCCGCGGGCGAAGAGACGCTGGCCAGCATGCAGGCGCGGGATGATGCCATTGACAGCGCAATCCCTCCGCGGCTGGTCATCAAGGCGCGGCCCCAGACAGGGCTGGTGGACCTGGAGTTTGTGGCCACGATACGACATGAGAACATCGAGGACCAACTGGCGTATCTGACCGACGAGGGCGCAATCCCAACAGCCGACGATCTCTCGCTCCGGCTGCTGCGATACCACGCCTCCGCCGTGCGCCATGAGAAGTTCTACGGCGTGGACATCGTCACCGTTCGGGTTGAGGGCAGCCCCTAGCCCAACACCGTAAGGCCATGGTCCAGCGATGAGCCGCTCGCCCCTCTCTTACGTCAGCGGTTCGATCTTGCCCAGCGGCTCTTGGCGTGTCCTGCGTTCCCACGCCTCGTACAACTCTTGCTGGTGAAGAGCGGCCCATTCCAGTACGAGGCCTTGCGCCCGAATGGGAAGCTCGCCCCGCATGACAGCGAGATTGTCTATCTCAACCGTTGCTTCGTCGTTCTGGTACGTCGCGTGAAAGTGAGGTGGTGCGTGATCCCTATAGTGCATGCGTATGATAATGCCGTAGAACCGTGAGAGTTCAGGCATTGGCAAGCGTGTTCTGCTCAGCAAGCGCGAGTTCATCCAGCGTCTTGCCCGTGAGTTCCATGTAGAGGGCATCCGCGCAGATATCGATGTCGTCGCCCCAGGCAATAGCGCGGTAGTCGGTCAAGCGAACCGATTCAAAGAAGGCGCGGTCGTTCCACGCGGCAAACACGCCTTTCCCTGCCATGTCGGACAAATCCACCTCGCCGGACGCGCCGTCGTTGAAGCGCACCCAGATGCGGTAGCCCTCACGGGCTTCGACTGCTGTTGGCTTGAGCATCCCTGTCCTCCACGCGCAGTATACCAACGTTGGGAGGCAGACGCGTTTTTGGATTCTTCGACTCCGCTCCGCTCAGAATGACAAACATGATCGTCATTCCCGCCTCTTCTCCGTCATTCCCGCGAAAGCGGGAATCCGGAACCCGGAGTGCAATCCAATTCAGTATTGCCTACCAAGTTGTCATTCTGAGCGCAGCGAAGAATCTAAAATCTCGCTTGGCAGGTCAAATACGTCTTTAGATTCCTCGACTGCGCTGCGCTCCGCTCGGAATGACATGAAGGGTCGTTCACCCTGAGCCTGTCGAAGGGCGTTACGGGGTTTGGTTGCGTAATGAGATTCAGATTCCCGCTTTCGCGGGAATGACGAAAGCGACACCCCGCTCGTACTTCGACAAGCTCAGCACGAACGGCCGCCTCCGCTTCTGTCATCCTGAGTGCACACTCCATCCGCTCGCCCTGAGCCTGTCGAAGGGTGAGCGGTGGGGCGGGAATGACGGCGAAATGGAGCTGAGGGGAGTCGAACCCCTGACCTCCGCATTGCGAACGCGGCGCTCTCCCAACTGAGCTACAGCCCCATGACGTGTCTTCCAATTGTAGCGCAGGCGATGGGGGTGAGCGCCCTTCGACGGGCTCAGGGTGAGCGGAGTCCTACTCTGCGGGTTCCTCTGTGGCGGGCGGCGCGTCCTCGGCGATGGGCTCCCATTTCACGAGCGTGACCTCGTCGGTCACGTCATCAAAGACGGCCTGAACGCGCTGCCCGATATCGAGCGACGCCGGGTCCTCCACCAACTGCTCCTTCGGCACGAGGACGTTGCCGGACATGCGCGGGCCCTCATCCAACTGGATGGTGGCGTGGATGTAGGGGGCATCCTCCGTGAACGCCGGGAAGGACGACTGGTAGACGGTGGTGTAGGAGTAGACGCGCCCCTTGCCGCTCACCCGTGTCCAGAGGAGCTTGTTGATGCCGCTGAGACAATGCGGGCACACCTCACGCGGGAAGAAGACGAACTTGTTGCAGTCGCCGCAGTATTGGATCCACAACTCATGCTTCTTCGTGCCCTCCCAGTACGGCCGTGACACCTCCGGGTTGAGTGTCGCATGCGGCAGCGGCTTGGTGTATTCACTCGTCATGGCTGTCTCCTAGAGCGCGTTCGCAGACCCGAGAACCAGCGTGCACATGACGCTCGCCATGCCGCCGTTGCCGTTGACCAGGCCCAGATCGTTGCGCTCGATCTGCCTCACGCCCGCCTTGCCCATGATCTGGCGCGCTGCCTCAACGACGTGGCGCAGGCCGCCCGCCGAACCCGGCTGGCCGCCGGACAGTTGGCCGCCGTCGGTATTGATGGGGAACGTGCCGTTATAGGTGGTGTCCGTTTCCGCAAAGAACGGCCCGATCTCGCCCTTCGGCACGATTCCCGCGTCCTCCAGGGACACGGCATGGATGATCGTGTATGCGTCATAGAATTGAGCAAACTGGGCGTCCCTCGGGGCGTAACCGGACATGGCGAGCGCGGTCGGCGCGGAGCGGGCAACAGGCGTGACGGTGAGCTCCGGGCGCATCATCCCGCTCAAGCCGTCCACAGCCGTCGCGCCGCCGAGCATGTAGGCGGGCTTGTTCAGGCCGGCTTTGGCCCGGTCAGCGGTCGTGACGATAACGGCCGCCGCGCCCGCGCACGGCATCACACATTCCAGCAGCCGCAGCGGGTAATTCACATAGCGGGACGTGATGACATCCTCATACGTGATCGGCTGGCCGTTGAACACGGCGTTCTCATTGCCCTGGGCGTTGGCGCGTTCATTCACCGCGACGTGCGCCAACTGCTCCTGCGTTGTGCCGTAGCGGTGCATGTGACGCTTGTAGACCTGCGCGTAGCCGGAATTCGCGCCGGCGGCGGGGCCATAAGGGAAATCGAACTCCGTCGCGGGGTTGGCGCCCCCCTCTCCCTGCTCGGGGATTGCGGGGTTGCGCCCCTGCCCCATGACGACGAGGACGTAGTTTGCGAGGCCGTTCTGGACGGCCATGGAGGCAAGCAGGACGGCGGTCGCGCCGCTCGCGCCCATCATGGAGGTGCCGGTGCCGAATCGCGGGCGGATGCCAAGGTATTCCGATACGAATCCCGGGAAGATCGTGCCTCCCTCAGTTACCAGTCCGTCGACGTCATCCTTTGAGATGTGGGCGTCTTCAATGGCGAGACGAGCCGCCTGTGCCAGCAGGCCGCCCGTGCTCAGGCCGGGAATCGTACGGCGCGACGGGAGTTCGCCGATACCGATGATTGCGGCCTTTCCCCGGAAACTCACGTCTCTGTCCTCCTGCTCGGTGTCCGTCTGAATGACGGGATTCAGTTATACCTGGGGTCGTTCGCCCATGGATTCTCGGTGGGCACTGACTCGGCTCCCGGCACCGGGTCCTCTTCGACTCGCCGCCACTTGATGAGCGTCCACTCGGGCGTCACGTCCTCAAAGACGGCCTCGACACGTTGATTCACGGGGAGCACGGCAGGGTCTGCGCGGAACTCCTCGGACGTGACGTCCACCATGTTCCCGACCATTCGAACGCCCTCATCCAGCTCGATGAGGACCTGTGCCTGTGGCATGAACTCACCGAAGGCCGGGTGGGCGGGCTGATAGACGACGGTGTAGGAGTGCACGCGGCCCATGCCGCTCGCCTTTGTCCAGACCAGGTCATCGCCGTGAGCCCAGCACTCCGGGCACGCCTCACGCGGATAGAAGATGAATCTGTTGCAGGGCTTGCAGTTCTGGAGCCAGAGTTCATGACGCTTCGTTCCCGCCCAGAACGGCGCGGTCAACTCCGGGTTCATGGCGGGGCGCGGGACGGGTCTCCTGTATTCGCTCGTCATGACTGTCTAACTCCCGGCGGCAGCGTTCGTTCGGCTCGTTCTCTAGAGTGTGTTCTCGGACCCGAGAACCAGCGTGCACATGGTGCTCGCGGTGCCGCCTCAACCGTTCACCAGGCCGATGTCGTTGCGGGCAATCTGCCGAACGCCCGCCTTGCCCATGATCTGGCGCGCGCCCTCAACAACGTGGCGGAATCCGCCGGCGAGGCCCGGCTGGCCGCTGGAGAGCTGGCCGCCGTCCGTGTTGATGGGGAACTCACCGTTGTAGCGGGTGTCCGTCGATTCAAAGAAGGCTCCAACCTCGCCCTTGGGCATCAGTCCAGCATCTTCCAGGCTCACGGCATGGAGAATGGTGTATCAATCGTAGAATTGGGCGAATTGCATGTCGCGCGGCGTGTAGCCGGACATGGTGATGGCGGTGGGGGCGGACCGGGCGACGGGCGTTTCCGTCAGTTTGTCACGCATCCAACCCATGAGCGGATCGGTCGCGACGCCCGCGCCGAGAATATAGACGGGTCGATTCAGGCTGTGGCGGGCGAGCTCTGCGCTCGTCACCACGACAGCCGCCGCGCCCGCGCACGGCATCACGGTTTCAAGCAGCTTGATGGGGTAATTGATAAAGCGGGAGTTCATCACGTCGTCATGCGTGATGGGCTGCCCTTTGAAAACGGAATTGGGGTTCTCGAGCGTGTTGAATCGCTCGTTGACGGCCATCTGGGCCATCTGCTCTTCCGTGGTGCCGTACTCTTCCATATGGCGGACGTACATCATGCCGTAGCCGGTATTCGCGCCGGCAGCCATGCCGTACGGCTCTTCAAACTCCGACCTCGCGCTGGGAGGCCCGCCGGTCTCCGGCGGGATGGCAGGGTTGCGCGCCGTGGCGATGACGACGAGCACATAATTGGCGAGGCCGTTGAGAACAGCCATTGAGGCGAGTGTGACGCCCGTGGCTCCGCTTGCTCCCATCATGCTCGCGCCGCTCGCGAATCGCGGGCTGATGCCGAGGTACTCGGATGCGAAGGCCGGGGACACTGCCCCGCCCTCCGTAACAAGTCCGTCTATATCCGAGAAGCGAAGATGAGCGTCATGGATAGCGATGCGGGCCACGTCACCCATGAGGCCAACCATCGAGCGGCCGAACGTTGCGCGGGTTGTGGGCAACTCGCCGATTCCGATGATCGCTGCTTCACCACGAAGACTCATACGTCCACCTTACGGGGGCTACGCCCCCTGCCCCATCGCTATGCGGACACGTTA
The DNA here is from genome assembly GCA_965203815.1 of Dehalococcoidia bacterium. Taxonomy (GTDB): domain Bacteria; phylum Chloroflexota; class Dehalococcoidia; order UBA6926; family UBA6926; genus VXMO01. The sequence continues at coordinate 176,266 of OZ241912.1, forward strand.
CCACCGCGCTGCTCAGATTGGCAAGGATGTATACGGATTCGTTGGTGTGTTTTTGCGCTCCATCGACTCTCCTGGAAAGGGCGCAAAGCCTAGTGCCCCCGGGCGGTGGTTGTGATCAATTCAAGCACTTCACCGCTGGAGATGGAGCCGATGAATTCACCCGAGGATTCATCTTTAACGGGAATCACCGTCAGCGAATTATCGATCATCTGCTGCAACGCGTCCTCGATCAGTTCGTCCTCGCTTACGGATGGAGTGTTCTCGCGCAGCACGCGGCTCAGAGGCGTCTCGTCCCATTCATCGCGCGGAAGATAGCGCAGCATGCTCAGTGAGACGATGCCGGCCAGTTTCCCATCATCGACGATCACGTAGTCGTGTTGCTCCGGCAGCAGCCAGAACTCTGCGAACGCCTTGACGGTAGTCGACTGTTCCGCGTAGTTCCGGGAGCGGTCAAGGATGTCTCCCACCTTGATCCCCTCCAACGCAAAGGGGACCATCGACGGCGGCAGATGAAGGGCGTCAGTATACTCGCCCTCATCTTTGATCCTCTTAAGGGCGAAGCTGATGCCGAGCGGGGAGAGGAGCATGTACCCAAACATGACGACCACGAGCAGGGAGAATATCGCTTCGTCGATGGCGCCCGTCTGGAACAGCAGCAGCAGCAGCGCAATCTCCGCCACGCCCTTCGCCATCAGGCCGGTTGAAATGGCGAACGGCTCTTTAAGGCGCACGATGTAGGTGCTGAGGAATGCTCCCGCGAATTTTCCGGCCAGCGGCACCAGGACCAGCGCCGCAATCGTCGCGATTGGCAGGTTGAGGAAATCCATGCTCAGGTGCAGCCCTGCAGACGCAAAGAAGAGCGGCACGAAGAAACCCTCTGCCGAGCTGTGAATGCCGGGCATGATGTCCCGCCGCACCTGGTACGGCAGCATGGAGAGGGCCGCGCCAAAGAGCAGCGCTCCCAGCGAACCGTGCAGTCCAACCTCCTCCGCGCCCACAACCACCAGGAACAGCCCGCCAAGCAGCACTCCAAAGGACAGCTGCGGCACGCGCAGGAAACGATGCAGCCCAACGATGATCCATGGCAGCACCTTGGTGGAGAACAGCCACGTCAGGACGGTGAATCCAAGTATCTGGGCGATTATGACCAGGGCGCTCAAGGGACTCAGGGATTCATCCGATTCGCCTGCGAAGAACTCTTCGCTGATCGCGAATCCAACAACAAACAACGCGATCAACTCGGCGATGACCACCGCGGTGAATATCTGAACGCCCACGGGTTCCTTCAGCCGTCCCTCGTCCACGAGGACTTTGGCGACGAGTCCCAGGCTGGAGAGTGAGAGTATTCCGGCGAGTCCCAGCGCCTCGGCAAAGTTGAGGTCCAGGCCAAGGTCGAAAAAGACATCGGTGGTGACGGCGAGGGACACGAGGAGCGATATAGCAACGGACAGGGTTGCGGCGATGAAGAGTCGGCCTCTGACGGCGGCGAGGAATCCCCTGATATCCAGTTCCTCGATGCCGATGAGGAAGAAGAAGATGAAGATCCCGATGCTGAGAATGATCTCTATCTCAAGGCCCGGCTCCACGATTCCCAGCACCGGGCCAAGGAGGACCCCGGTGGTGGCATAGGCAATGATGGAATTCAGACCGAAGCGCTTGAAGACCCCCTCAAGGAGTTTGGCGCCAACAATCATCAGGCCAAGCGCTAAGAGAGCTTCATGCAGCTCCATTCAATCCGCCTCCCCAGCCAGACGTGACCCAAGGCTGCCCTTCAGATTAGGCGCGTACTACCCTCAGCCCATAGTCACGTATCCCTACACCCATACACCCGCGCTCATTCTAGCGCAGATGCCCCATGTCATTCCGAGCTCAAGGGCCGGGGGGCTACTCCTCCGCGTAGTGGACCTGCCAGTTGATGCCGAATCGGTCCGTGCAGGTGCCGAAGTAGTCGCCCCAGAACATATCCTGGAGTTCCATGGTGACCTCGCCGCCGTCCGCGAGCGCGGCAAAGACGCGATCCGCCTCTTGACGGCTCGGCGCGGCGTAGCTGACGGAGTAGTTGGAGCCGACGGTCAGCGGCGGGCCGAACCCGGGCGGCATATCGCTCCCCATGAGCACCCCATTGCCGATGGGCAGCGAGACGTGCATGATCTTGTCGTCCCACCCCTCCGGCATCGGCGGGGAGTCATCGTCGGGCGGCATATCCGCGAACGTCATGACGTTCGAGTACTCGCCCCCAAAGATGGCTCGATACGCCTCGAACGCCTCGCGGCAGTTGTCCTCAAAGTTGATATAGATGGAGAGCGTGGGAGCCGGCGCGTCACCAGGCTGTTGGTTGGTCATGATAATCTCCTCATTCGTTCGAATCCCGCTATTTTCGCCCAGTCTAGTGCGTTCTTATTCCCCGGTAGAAGAAAGTCAATCTCCTTGGCCCGACTGCCTCCTCGCCCATGATGATTCGATACCCCCACTGTGTGGGCCTCACTCTGACGCACGAAGACTTTGCGTTCCGGCCAGATTTCCTGCAACACCTGCAGGCAAGCATCGGCCGTGTTTTTCCGCTTGTCCGTTCGGACAAGGACTGCTGCATCATGACGCAAATGGTTCCGAGATTCGACAAAGACGCTGTACAACATATCTCGGTACCCCTGTTTACCATGCCCCCTTTGCGACCGCTTCCAATCCGGCCCCAATTTGTAGCCCATGAGCCAAAGTCGAATCCAGTGGTCGTTCCAGTAGTCTGTTACACCGTTGTAAGGCGGTGACGTTATCAGGAGGCTCCCCTCGACGTTTTCTAATTTTGGCAGTTCTTGCGCGGAGTCACCACATACTGCAAAGCTCGATGCAATCGGTGCCGTCCCAAACGCATAACGCCGCTTTATCTTGGCTGACAAGAGTTTCACAGGATTTACATCGGGAGGCTTAACCATGTCCCTTTCTGTCCACCAGCGAACGGCGTAACTGGGCGAACATGCAAGGGTGGGCCAAAGGGTATTTGATAGACCAGCATCTCTCTTGTCTTGCATGTGTAGAGCGATGAATGCTGCCAGAGTTCGATCCACTTTGTCGTTCCGCCAGTCTAATTCACGTCTCGCCGACTTCAAGAACGAACGGACAGTTGGACTCCATGCCATAGATTCAAATTTTGTTTGTGCGCGTCGGTCACTTCTGGTAGAAGAAGCCGCTATTTCTTCAAGTCGCCTAAGTACAACATCGATTTCAGGCTCTGGATCAAGCTTGGCACTCGTGTATAGCCAAGCCAATGGGTTAACGTCCACGGCAAGAGCCGGACGCGCAAGCACTGTAGCAGTAAACGGAGCATTCCCTCGGCCACAGAAGGGGTCAACTATACACTCACCTTCAGCGGTCAAGCCGGTAATGGCCTCATACGCGAATTGAACTGGGAACATAGCATAGTAGCGACCGAATGCGTACCAGCGGTTCGCTGCCGTAGCGGTTGGCCAAGGAGACTTACTCATTGCGCGAGTGTCCTAATAAGGTCGCTCCCTGCACGGAAGGGGATCGCAACTTGGGCATGAGCTCGACGCAGAGGTAGGAATTGGTTCAGGCCAACACCTAGACGATCTGCGGTGGCGAGGGCGTCCGCCAAGGCACGCGGCTCGGATAGATTTGTTAGCGGTGGGTCCCCTTCGGGCTGTGCTAGGTTTAGAACCAATCGTTGCCCGGAATCAGTCTTGAAGATCACAGGCCGCCCGAAGTGGGTTAGCTCCCCCCAAGGTTTCGACTGTGCCGAAGACCCCGGCACAATATGCTCCCTGATATATTTGTTGTTCGGAAGCCAAGCGTGGCTACGTGGGATCCGGCTATCCGGTTGCGGGGCTCGATCAAGCTCCTCGGCATGTTCGACAAATGGGCCGGTTTTTACGCCTGACATGACTATCAAATTGGCGTTCGGATCCTCGTTCTCAAGCAGTTCCTGAATTCGTCGGAATTCCTGTCTCACTGCCCCACTGAGAACTGCAATGGTTCCAAAGGCTGCGAGTTGACCATCCATGACAAAGGCTGTCCTGCGAAGAGCGTTTCGGCCTTGGGATGTCGAAGCGAGATAACGAAGACCGTTCATCAGCGCGAGGATTTCGAGCATGTCCATGTATCGGGCATGTGCCTCCTCCGCTCTCTGGTGCTCCACGAATTGCGTGTGGATGCGGATGCCGTCAGACAGCCGTAGTGTTTCGTGACACGTGGGACATTCGCCGGTCTCTCCTGGCTTGGGCATGTCTAGCCCACTAGCATCACAGTCTTCGTTCGGGCAACTTTCTATCTTGTGGCTGGGCCCAAGAAGCGCTGCCAAAGTCTCTGCGAAGGTTTCCCCTCCAAGGCTCGCCCTCTCAAGGCCGTCATTGATTTTTTCACGGAACCAATTCTTGGCGCTCAAACCATCCGACCTTGCTGCATTTCTGCCTGGAAGAATATCCCCCATGGGTGGGTCAAACGTTTCGGTCTTCCGGAGTTCTCGTGGGTCCACCGATCTGCTTTGGGGCAGCATCTCCAAGCTGCCGAGGCGCTCGACGTTGATAACTACAAGGCCTACGGAGACCAAACCAGCCTCCGTTGCTGGGAGCCGACCAGGAATCGGGTGATAGACGCGTGAGCCATCAATAGCTACCACAAATGATCTTGCCTTGCCATCCGACGGAAGCGGCTGAAATTCAGGGAGGGGCGGAAGTTCGTCGTTCGATTTGGGTGAGAGGTTATCGCGAAATTCCGCTACACGCTCTCCTCCGGCGATGGATGTTATTGCGGCCAGACCAGCGCGTTCATCTTCATAGGGCATGGCTATATTCGCAGATTAGCCAAGTTCCAAGCGGAAACGCCTGAATTGCATTGGTACAGTGTAGGCTCTGGAAAGCGTCCTTATGCGCACGAATCCCGGTTCGCTCACCTGCCCAATCTGTTCAAGAAAGTCTCCGAAATCCATGTAATCTCCGACAACTCGGCGCTCACTCGCGGAGTTCAGGTATGCGAGGATCCAGTTGTCAGTTTCACTAAGGATTTCGGGCATGATAGAACTCGGGGCCTGAGTCGCAAGTACCATACCCAAATTCATCTTACTACCCTCTTTGGCCGCGCGAGCCCAAACGGTTCGCAAAGCATCAGCCGAGTTTGCCCGTGGTAGCAAGTTGTGCGCCTCTTCGACGTACACGAGAACATGATTTGAAATTGAATCCATCCCGCCAGTGGCAGTAGAAGAGCGAAATCTCTCTTGCTGGGTATTGAATACACGCCACATGATCCGTTCGGCAGCGCGACGGTTCTGCTCGGGGTCACCAGTTGACTGATCAATGATGACAAGCTTTCCCTGAGCTAGATGTTCGACAATTTCCTCAGCAAAATCGTTGGTGGAAGAGGGATCGTGCTGCTCTTGAGCCCGTTGGAATGATCGTGGGCCGTTAGGGTACTGAAAAATTTGGAGTATATTGTCGAGGCGTGGCTCAGCCCAACTCTGTCCGCTAGACGAGGACTGAATATAGCTGCGGTTGAACCCCGCGTAGGCCGACCTGTCGTCTGCAATGAACTGACGCAAGGTTCCAAAAATCTCAACAAGGGAATCCCACGAGATCACTCCGCCGTTCTGGTCGGCAGTCTCAATTGCAGTAGCCGCGTTGGCATAACGAGCTGAATTAGAGCTTCTTGCATTATTGGCTTGGTCAGCCATTGCTTCTAGGAGGTTCTTGGTAAAAAGGCCACTGACGCTAGGATTCCAAGAAGGAGGTCGCAATCCTGCGGCGAACAGAGCCGTCTGATAAGCCAATAGCGTTCGCCTGTAGCGTGTTTGTGCTCCCCTGTCATCCACAATATCCGGCGGGATAGTGATATCAGCATCCCGGAAAGACTGCATGTATCGAGATGATACGTCGGACATCAAGCCAACAATAATTTCGCGGCCCGCTAGCAATTGTTCGAGTGCCCGTTCGATATTTTCGCTAGTCACTTCCCTAGGAAATTGGTCGCCATAGAAGTTAATCTTCATAATCTTTCTTTGAGGGTCGGTGAGCACTTTAAAGAGTCCGTATGTCTCAACTTCTTCGTCGCGTTCCCGTCCTATGGACTCATGCACTCTGTGAAGGCCCGGCCCATCTTGCAGGTTATCCTGAGCATACTCGCCGTTTGGATCAAAGATGAGTTGCCCAATACGTAGATTAGTGTGAGTCTCCCGTAGCCGATATATCTGCTCTGCCGTAACCTTCATCGCATTGGATTTACCGGACCGTGACATGCCGAAGTAAACAGTGCGGCGTTGCAATAGGTCTGTGACGGTAAGATTGACTGGAGCGTTTGTGGCTCCCAGTTCAGCTGCCGCGAACCTCGTCATGCCAACTGGAGCCTCGGCCCCTTCAACATCAATCGGATTGGCACGGTGAGTGTGGTTGACAATGAGATTGAGCGTGGAGGCATCCGGTTTCCACACCATGAGGTCAGAAACAGCGTAATAGTTGTCGGTGTCTTCAGCAAATTTGGCGGTACCTTGTTCGTCGACTCGAAAAGTACCCAGAATGCGGCATTCTACGCCATGGAGAGACAGCCGATCCTTCGTCCATGAGTCCAGCGCTTCTGGCCACGGCCTTTCATTTGCTGTGCTCTCTACCGCCTGCTCGCGAGTAACGTCATTTGCAGAAGCCGCAGGCAACCGTGCCTCACGGAGAATCCGAAGGAGAATGAATGATTGATCACCCGTGGGTTTGGCGGCGACGAGGAAACCGCCCTTCGGGAGACCGCCTGCAGCTTCTCTGTCATAATCATATATTGCGACAGTCGCGCTACTGTACGACATGGAATAGACGACTCCCACCTTGTGAGAGACATCACGGAAGTCCTGCCGCTGGCCAGCTTCTTCAACGAGCCGGCCCATCGCACTCGGTGTATCGTCCGTAGCCACCAATTACCCTCCAACCAAAAGATCGTACACCATCTTCATCGCCCCCCTACACCGCCGCTGCGCCTGCTGCGGCGCACTCCTCATCCTGCTCGCCGGTGCCGCCGCCGACGCCGACTGCGCCGATGACCTCGCCGTCCTTCTCGATCGGCACTGCGCCTATGCTCAGGATCATGTGGTCGCCCTCGGCCGCCTTGATGCCCTGGAAGATCGGCCAGTCCGCCCTCTCCTGGAAGAACCCGCTGGGCCGACCGAACGCCGCGGATGCGATCGCCTTGCCGTACGAGCCGTAAACACTCCCCCAGATCGCCCCGTCCATCCGCGCAAAGGCGACCAGCCGCCCTCCCGCGTCCACGACGGCGATGCCCATCTTCGTCCCCTGCTCGTCAGCCTTTGCGGCCGCCGCCGCGATGACCGTGTTCGCCTCATCCAATGTGATTGAGCGTGCCATTTCCGTGTCTCCTTTCGGTGTTCCGCGTTGTGGGTTCATGGTAGCGGATATGAGGACGCGCTAGGCGTTCTCTTGCGCAAGCAGCCTGGCCGCCACAGTCGTCGCCTCATCACGCGTGCCCACGATTTGCTCCGGGGGGACTTGTCTGAGAGCCTCAAGAGCATCGAGATTGCGTTCCGGCATACCCGACAGTCCCATCACGATGCAGTGCGTGTCCTGGATGGCGGCGGTCTCAATCAGCTGCTCAACCACCAGGGCTGCGCTTTCGTCGATGTAGACCGTATCAGAGAAATCCAGGATAACCACCTCATGCTCCCGGATGTCCTCGCCGATGGTGTCAATGAGTTTGCCGGAGGATGCGATGGTAAAGGTTCCACGCAGGGCCACAAGTCCGATCCTGGCCGTAAAGTCATCGAACTGCTCCTCATTGCCCTGTGTCCCAAAGAAAACCTGGTCCAGGATGGGAACGGAGATAACACTGTCCAGCTCAAGGCGCTCAAATTGGCGCGCGTTGGTCACGGCCGCAGCAATCATGCCCACGGCAACGGCGGCAACCAGGTCAACGAACACCGTCAGCCCGAACGTGAGCAGCATGACTATCAGGTGCTCACGCTGGACGCGGAACATGCGGGTAACGAATCGCCAATCGATAGTATCGAGCGCGACCTTTACCAGGATTCCCGAGAGGACGGCGCTTGGAATTAACTCAACGTAGTTGCCGAACTGCATCACGATAATTGCAAGAATCGCGACGGCCAGCACGCCGGAAATGAGGGTGGACCCGCCCGCGCGGATATTGGCAACGGTGTTTGGCGTGGCGCCGGCGCCGGGCAGGCCCCTGATGAACCCGGTGATGACGTTGCCGATGCCTTGCGCCAAAAGCTCCCTGCTCGGATCGTTTCGCGAGCGAGTCATTGAATCCGCGGCAAGCGCAGTCAGCAGCGTGTCAACGGACCCAACGAGCGCGATGACCAACGCGGGCTCAGTGGCTCCTATGATGAAAGCAAGGTCAAGGTGCGGCAGATAAAGAAGCGGGATGTCGGTGGGAACGGCCCCAACGGACGGGGCGTCTTTCAGCCAAATGAGGCTTATGGCCGTTCCCACTGCCAGCGCGACCAGGGTCGGCGGCAAATGCCCCTGGAATCTCCTGGGCCAGAGCAGGGCCACTGCAAGCGTTATGAGAGCGATAAGGAGGGCGCTGCTTTGAAACTCGCCCATGAGTTCCGGAATGTCCGCAATCGTGCCAAACAGACCGCCAACGCCTACACGTCCGCCCATGAAGGGCTCCAACTGCCCCACGATGATGATCACGCCAACACCGGTCATGAACCCTGATATGACGGAATACGGGGTGTATGTGACGAAACGTCCAATCCGCAGCAGGCCGAACAGGACCTGGATCAGTCCGGCCATGATGACGATGGTGAAAGCTTCAGAAATGTTGTCTGCGTGCGCTGCGACAATGACCGCCATGGCCACCGTCATCGAGCCTGTAGGACCGGATATCAGGGACCTCGTGCCGCCGAACACAGCGGCAAAGAAGCCGACGGAGATGGCGCCGTAAATCCCGGCGGCAGGACCCAGACCGGCCGCAATGCCGAACGCCAGCGCAACCGGCAGCCCAACGACGGCTGCCGTAACGCCCCCTACAACATCCCCTCGGAGAGCTTGAAGATTATAGCTCTGATCTGACCTCAGAAGACGTTGAAGCACAGACGAGTCCCCAGCTTTACCCCAGCAAAACACAGGCACGAGTGCCTGTTGTTCTGTCCCCCCTCCCGCTCCGCAATCTTATCCTTTTGGCGCAGAAATTGCGACGCCTGACGCAGGAGGAGGGGCGCGGATGGAAGGGTAAGTTTCTATGTGGATAGGATGATTTGAGTTCCCATGTCACGCACAGGAATGACGGAGAGGGTAAACTTGCGGCGTGCGATTGCTATTGACGAACGATGATGGGATACACGCGCCCGGCATCCTCGCGCTGGTGAAGGCGCTGCGCGGGCTGGGCGAACTCACCGTTGTGGCGCCGGATCGTGAGCAGAGCGGGATGGGGGCGAGTTTCACCATGCATCGGCCCGTGCGGGTGCGCCGCCTGCGCACGCGGGGGGTGCGTCACTACGCCGTGGACGGGACACCCGGCGACGCGGTAATCGTCGCGCTCGGCCACATCATGGCAGAGGAGAAGCCTGACCTGGTCATCTCCGGCATCAACCACGGCACCAACCTGGGCGCGGACGTATTCCTCTCCGGCACGGTGGGAGCGGCGCTGCACGCGCATATCCGCGGCATTCCGGCTATCTCCATCTCCATGCCGCTGCGCAAGCGGCTTCGATATCGGACGGCGGCGGCGGTGGCATGCGTGCTGGCGGAGCAGATCCTGGCCGATACGGAGCGTTACGCGGGCCTCCTCTTTAATGTGACGGTCCCAAACCTGGGGCTGGAGAGATTGAAAGGCGTCGAAATCACGAACCTCGTCCCGCGCGCGGTGAACTTTGACGTGACGCACGGCAACGATGGGCGGCGAGATTACTACTGGATCAGCGTGGAGCGGCAGACGCGCTCTCGCAAGGGCATCGATATAGAAGAAGGGACGGACGTGTGGGCACTGCGGGAGAAGAAAGTGTCCATCACGCCGGTTCAGATGGACGCGACAGCGTACGGCGCGATCGAGAAGCTGGGCGGGCTGCAGGAGGCCGTTTCGACGCTGACCGGCAAGGGTGTTCCCAATTGACGGAATAGGGGCGCAAATGCTACTTTCCTACTTGTGAGACGGGATTAATCCCGTCGTTTTTTGCGAAACGGGTAGGAGGGCTAACCGAGAACCATGGATGTTGCCGTTGCCGCGTCCCTTGGCGCCGGGCTTTTGGCGCTGATCTTTGCAGTCTTCCTGATCTTCCGCGTGATGCGGGTGGATCAGGGGAATGAGACGATGCGAGGCATCGCCGTCGCTATTCAGCAGGGCGCAATGGCCTTCCTGCGCCGCGAATACACCTACCTCGCCGCGTTCGTCATCGTCGTCACCATCATCGTCGCCCTCCTCGTGGAGCCGCGAACAGCCGTGGCATACGTGCTCGGTGCGATCGTGTCCGCCGCGACGGGCGCGCTGGGCATGCTTGTCGCAACACGGGCTAACGTCCGAACGGCGGCGGCAGCCGTGCAGGGCCTCAACCCGGCGCTGCGCGTGGCATTCTCAAGCGGCGCGGTCATGGGCATGTCCGTCGTCGGGCTTGGACTGCTCGGCGTCGGTCTCATGTATGTGGTCTATTCCAACATCTACCCGGACATTGACGCCGCGGAGATCATGAAGTGGGTTGCCGGATTCAGCTTCGGCGCGTCCTCCATCGCGCTGTTCGCCCGCGTGGGCGGCGGCATCTACACCAAAGCGGCGGACGTTGGCGCTGACCTCGTCGGCAAGGTTGAGCAGGGCATCCCGGAGGATGACCCCCGCAACCCCGCCACCATCGCGGACAACGTTGGCGATAACGTCGGCGACGTGGCAGGCATGGGCGCTGACCTCTTCGAGTCCTATGTCGGCTCCATCATAGCAGCGATGGCAATCGCCGCGACGGCGTACGCCATCGCCGACTACGATGCCTCGTTCATGATCCTGCCGATGGCCATCGCGGGCGCAGGCATCGTGAGCTCCATCATCGGCACGTTCCTGGTTCGCTCCGGCGAGCAAGCCAGATTTAAAGAGCTTTTGCGGTCGATACGCATCGGCATCTTTTCCTCGGCTATTATCGTGGCGATTGCCACCTTTGCAGTCATCAATTACCTGGAGTTCTCTGACGTTGAGATTGGCGGCAGCACGGTTGCAGCCGGCGACGTCGGGATTCGCCTGTTCGGCGCGGTGCTTGCCGGTCTCATCGGCGGCGTGATTATCGGCGTCGTCACGGAGTATTACACTTCCTATGAATACAGCCCTACGAAGGGCGTTTCTCAGTCAGGCGAGACCGGCCCCGCAACGGTTATCATCAGCGGTTTCGCGACGGCGATGCAGAGCACGGTGGTGCCGGTGGTGGTGGTCGGCGCGGCCATCTGGATCTCGTACGAACTGTTCGAGTTCTACGGGGTGGCGATTGCCGCCGTCGGAATGTTGTCCACCCTTGGAATCACACTCGCGACTGACGCCTATGGCCCCGTCGCGGACAACGCGGGCGGCATCGCCGAGCAGGCGGGCCTCGATCCCGAGGTCCGGGAACGGACGGACGCGCTGGACTCGCTGGGCAACACGACAGCCGCGACGGGCAAGGGCTTCGCCATCGGCTCCGCAGCGCTGACGGCTTTGGCGCTGATGGCGGCCTATGCGCAAGCCGTTGACCTCACTGTGATCAGCCTCCTTGACTCCAAGACTCTGGTTGGACTGTTCATCGGCGCGATGCTGCCGTTCCTGTTCTCCGCGTTCACGATGGCCGCCGTTGGCCGCGCCGCAAACGCGATGGTGAACGAGGTGCGGCGTCAGTTCCGAGAGATTCCGGGCATCATGGAGGGCACGGCGGAACCGGAGTACGCGCGCTGCGTTGACATCAGTACGCGCGGCGCCTTGCGTGAGATGATCGTGCCGGGCGTGCTGGCCGTTGTCGCGCCAGTCCTGATCGGCGTGTTCATGGGCAAGGAAGCGCTGGGTGGACTGCTCATCGGCTCCATCGCCGCCGGATTCATGATCGCCATCACGATGGCCAACGCGGGCGGAATGTGGGACAACGCCAAGAAGCTCGTTGAAACGGGCGCATTTGGCGGCAAGGGCACGAGCCACCATGAGGCGACGGTTGTCGGCGACACGGTCGGTGATCCGTTCAAGGACACCAGCGGCCCGTCGTTGAACATCCTGCTCAAGCTCATGTCCATCGTGGCGCTGGTCTTCGCGCCCTTCTTCCTCGACTACGGTCCGATCCTGTAGGAGAACGCTAACCGGCATTCGAAGAGGTGCCCATGACACAGCGCTTCCCGAAAGAGTGCGCTCGATGCGGCAAGAACAAGCCGCCATGGTTTGAGTACTGCAGCAGTTGTTATGCGGAAGTACAGATGGAGATGCTCGGCCCGAATCTCTGCGCTGAGCAAGACTGCGCTAACGAGATTCCCGACGATCACTATCTGTGCCACTCTCATTGGGATCAATCGCGACAAGGAATAATCGACGAGTGTCTGTCATGTGGCGAGTTCAAGCCATCCGAGTACTCCCTATGCCGCTTATGCCACACAGTACTGAATGAACCGGCAACTCGGTTCTCCGGCGGCTCCCGGCCTTATGACCGCCACAACGGTCCCGACGATCCCAAGACAAAAGACAAAATGTACTGGTTCCATCACCAAGACAATGGCATTTGCAATTATTGCGGTCGTCGCTACACCTACGATCAACTCGAAGTGGAGCACATGATCCCTAAGATATTGGGTGGAGGCGATACCAAGCGCAACGTGCAACTCGCCTGTCGGACTTGCAATAGGAAGAAGGGCACAGCAACGGACATGGAGTTCCGGGCATTGAACTCCGGGCTCATTCCTCCAGATCCGCGCACCCCACCTAAGCTGCCAATAGACCCGCAACGCTTAGAATCTAGCCGATCATAGTCTGAGGGCGAAAAGCGAAACGAAGACGATCGCCCCACAGGGGCCTTCGCCTCTCAACTATTAGGTTGCTTACGGGCTTTTTTATGGAGCCGACTGTCAAGGATTAGCTGAGTGAGGTAAGGCTCGCTACGGCATAACGGCCCGCCAACACGTATACTGACAAGACGATTCGCCGGGGCCAACCCAAAGCGCCATGCAGGCAGGTCATTTGAGATGCCGCAGAGTTACCGGGATGTGTTTGGACACGGATGGCGCAGCTTGATGCGCGAGCAACTCTTGATCGGCGAGCATATTTATAAGCGAGACATTCGACATCTGGTAATCGACGACCACGTTGGAGAAATCGTTGCAATCGATACGAGTTCAGGGAACTGGGCCCTAGGCAAGGATTCTGACGAGGCGTCGCAACTCCTACGTGAGAAGTGTCCTGGCATAAGTCAGGTTCTCTTGTTCACGATCGGCATAGCGGGAGAGGACAGTGCCGGAAGATAGCGTCACTCCCACAGGCCGAGTCCTTCCCACCGGGCATCGCTCTCCGCCTCTCGCAGTTCATCCTCGTAGCAGGGGTTGAGATTGAGGGAGAAATCGTAGGCGCGGGCAAGGCCGGCAGCGACGAGTTCGCGGTTGACGTGGGTTGCGCCGGCGAAGACGTGGCGTAGGAGGCGGCCATACCGATCCGCCTCCTCTTCGCACTTTTCAAGGCGGATAGGTTGGCCCAGCGTCAAGTGCTTCACCACCTCAGCCGCCTCATCGAAGAACGGCTCGCCGCGCTCCGGGGCATCGATGCCGAGCAATCGAACGCGTGCCTCCGGGCAGCAGACGTCCACCGTATCCCCGTCGATGACACGAGTAACGCGGAGTGCAGCGGCATCCTGAGCAGGCGCCAGGGTGGCGGCTGGCGCGGAATCCGTATCCATCGGGCCACTCTCAGGCGAGGCGCAGGCAGCCGCGGCGAGAAGGACGACGGTGAGCGCCACGAGCAAAACGGATAAACGCTGAATCATATCGTGAGACTACAGGACGGCACGACACCGACGGAATTATGCTCCGCTACAATGGATAAATTATGACTGCTATCGCTGACGTTGCGACTGAGGTTGCCCTTGAGCCCATTATCGGACTTGAGGTGCACGCGCAGCTGCTGACAAAGAGCAAGATGTTCTGCGGGTGCTCCACGGACTACACGGGCGCAGAACCGAATACCCGCGTCTGCCCGGTGTGCATGGGCCTCCCCGGCACACTGCCCGTCATCAATCGGCAAGCAGTCGCGTCGACCATCATGACGGCGCTGGCCTTGAACTGTGAGATCGCTGAGCACACCAAGTTCGACCGCAAGAACTACCCCTACCCCGACCTGATGAAGGGATATCAGATCTCCCAATACGATATGCCGCTTTCACACGACGGCTGGCTGGAGATTGAGAACGAGGCGGGCGAGGCACGCACTATCGACATCACCCGCGTTCACCTTGAGGAGGACACAGCCCGCCTGACACACCGCGTCGACGTGACCGGCGAGACGTATTCACTCGTGGACATCAACCGCTCCGGCGTGCCGCTCATGGAAGTGGTCGGCGAGCCTGACCTGCGCTCGCCGGAGGAGGCGCGGCTCTACCTGACAAAGCTCCGTTCAATCCTGCAATACCTCGGCGTTTCCACCGGCAATATGGAGGAGGGCAGCTTCCGCTGCGACGCCAATATCTCTATGCGCAAGCCCGGCGATCCATTGCCCAACTGGAAGGTTGAGGTCAAGAACATGAACTCCTTCCGCGCCGTCTTTCGCGCGCTGGAGTTCGAGGTACAGCGGCAAACGGACCTGATTCAACGCGGAGAGCGAATCCCGCAAGAGACGCGCGGCTGGTCCGAAGAGGCGGGCGCGACACTCTCTCAGCGTTCCAAGGAATACGCGCAGGACTACCGCTATTTCCCGGAGCCGGACTTGCCGCCGCTGGTCGTCAGCACGGAATGGGTTGACGAGTTGCGACAGTCCCTCCCGGAATTGCCGGATGCGCGCCGCGCCCGGTTCATGAGTGACTTCGCCCTATCCGTCTATGACGCCGGCCTGCTCACGGCAAGCCGCTCTACCGCCGACTACTTTGAGCAGGCATTGGAGGCATCACCGCAGGCGCAGGGAGATGCTCAGCAGGCGCGGGCAAAGGCGGTGGCGAACTGGATTGTTGGAGACTTGGCGCACCTGCTCAGTGAGGCGGACACGGACATCGGGGACTCCCCCGTCTCCGCCCCTGCCCTAGCCGCAATGCTTGACCTGATGGACGACGGAACGATCAGCGTTCGCATGGCCAAAGAGGTCTTCCCGGAGATGTTCGATACAGGCAGGAGCCCCGGGCAGATTGTCGAGGAAAAGGGACTGACCCAAATCAACGACCAGGACGCGCTGGCCGCCGCAGTTCGAGAGGCGATCGAAGCAAACCCGAAAGCTGTCGCCGACTTTCAGAAGGGCAAGCAGAATGCCGTCGGATTCCTCGTTGGCCAGGTAATGCGGGCAACGCGAGGACAGGCCAACCCCCAAACGGCCAACCAACTGGTCGCGCAGCAACTGGCTGCGATTGGAACCTCAGAAGATGAGGCACAATAGATGTTGAGGCTATCAAGCCGTATAGACGAAACGGAACGGAATCAATGATCAATGTCATCATCCATGTATTGCAGCTTCTTGTGGCCGTGCTTCTCATCGGCGCGATTCTGCTGCAGGTGCGGACACAGGACCTGGGCGGCGTGTTCGGTGCGGGGGCGTCCGTTTTCCGTGCCCGGCGCGGCTTTGAGAAAACCCTCTTTCAGGCCACAATCGGTCTGGCCGTCATCTTTGTGGTATTGGCGATAGCCAGTTCCCGCTTTACGGGCTAGGGCCGCCGTCTCGCGCCATGCGGGTTGTGGTTGGCGTGGTATTCCGTGGCGTCGTTCACCTCTAGCGCGTGATCGGCCAGTCGCAGCGCCGCTTCTCCCGCTGTGAGTGATCCGCCTTCCTCCACCGGCTTCACGTGGATGAAGAAGTTGTCGCCCATCTCCGGTGTCGGGAACTGGTCCGGCCAGAAGAAGGTGAAACCCGCCTGCTGCGCGGTCTGTTGATCCAGCGGGCGGTCGCCAACGTGCCAATATGTTGCCAAATCCGGATACCGTACCTTGAGCGTTGGCATATTGTGTTTCAGCAGGACGAAATCAGGCTCAAGGCCATAACCGCGCCACATGATGAGCTGGGAGCTTTCGGGCCTGTCCGACGCGCTGCCGACAATTGCGCCCTTGGATCGGAAATACTCCACGTGCTCGCGGGTCAGGATGCCGTTCGGATCGCCGAACTCCATCGTTCCGTCAATATCAAATGTGATAAGCCACACGAGAAATCTCGTCTCCCAACAAATTAGTTCCCGTCGCGCCGCTCAAAGCGCCACTCTGTGCCCCGCGGCGTGTCTTCCAACACAACCCCCAACTCGGCGAGTCGGTCCCGCAGGTTGTCCGCCAACGCGAACTGCTTCTCCTTGCGCAGCCCGGCCCGCGTCTCGATCAGCAGCTCCACAAACGGAGCGACATCGCCCGTGCCGCCGGAGCCGGCCTGCTCCAGCCGCAAACCCAGCACACCGCCAAGTTCGCGGAGCAGCGCGCATGCCTCGGAAACGTCAGCGCCATCCCCCGCTGCGCGGTTGATCTCCCGCGCCATGTCAAACATCGCCGCCAACGCCTGCGGGGTGTTGAAGTCGTCATCCATCGCCTCATAGAAGCGTTCGCTGAAACCGGACATGTCAGGCGCATCGCCCTCGCCGCCAATGGCCCACGCGGCGCGTGACAGTCGCTCAGCCGCGCGGGCCGACGCCGCCACGCCCTCGTCCGTCCACGTCAGCGGCATCCGGTAATGGGAGGTCAGCACGAACAGCCGGAAAGCGTCCGCGCCGTGCTGCTCAACGACATCCCGGATGGACACGAGGTTGCCGAGCGACTTGCTCATCTTCTCTTCGCCCATCTGCAGCAGGCCGTTGTGGAGCCAGTATTGGGAGAACGGCTCGGTTCCCGTGAACGCTTCCGTCTGGGCGATCTCATTCTCGTGGTGGGGGAATATCAGGTCCGCGCCGCCGCCGTGAATATCAATCTTCTCGCCCAGGTAGCTCAGGGACATGGCCGAGCATTCAATATGCCAGCCGGGGCGGCCGGGGCCCCACGGGCTGTCCCATGCCGGCTCGCCCTCCTTCGCGCCCTTCCAGAGCGTGAAATCCAGCGGCGATTCCTTCAATTCATTTGGCGCGATGCGTGCGCCCGCCATCATCCCGTCCAGCGTTCGGTGCGAGAGCTTGCCATAGCTATCGAACTTGTTGACGCGGAAGTAGACGTCACCATCGGCGGCATACGCAAACCCCTTGTCGATAAGGCCGGAAATCATCTCCACCATCGAGGGGACTTCCACCGTCGCCAACGGGTATTCATCCGCAGGCAGCACGTTCAGCAACGCCATGTCCTCCCTAAAGAGGTCCATGTAGCGGCCCGCGAGGTCTTCCGCCGTCTCTCCCGTCTCCTGGGACCGCGCGATAATCTTGTCGTCAACGTCCGTGAAGTTCTGCACCACCCGCACGTTGTAGCCCCGATGGGCGAGATAGCGCCTCACCACGTCAAAGATGACGTAGCTCATGCCGTGTCCGACGTGCGAATCGGAGTACGGGGTGACGCCGCAGACGTACATGAGAACATCCGGCGGATTATGCGGTGTGAACTCGGTCTTCTCGCCGGTCAGTGTGCTTGTCAGGCGCAGCATCAGTCCCCGGCCTCAAGCGCAACGATGACATGGGCGGCGATGACTGAGGCTCCCTCTGCGCTGCCCAGCGGCAGGCCCTCAAGCGTCTTGAATTTCAGATTCAGTTTGTCGGGCTCGACTCGAAGTTTCATGGCAAGAGATTGAATCATGGCGTCCCGGTACGGACCAAGGCGGGGCGCGTCCGCATAGAGCGTAGCATCGGCATTTCCCAGCCGCAATTGACGCACCTCCACCACATCCATCGCCCGCCTCAGCAGCTCCATGCTGTCGGCGTCCTTGTAGGCGGGATCGGTGCTGGGGAAATGCTGGCCGATGTCACCCAACGCGGCCGCGCCCAGCACCGCATCCGTCAGCGCGTGCGCCAGCACGTCCCCGTCCGAATGGCCAAGCGGTCCGCGATCATGCTCGATCTTGACCCCGCCCAGGATGAGCGTCCTGCCTTCCACAAGCGGATGGCTGTCGAATCCGAGCCCTACCCGTATAGCCGCCATCAAGCCCACTGCCCCGGATATGTCGGTTCCGTGATTCCGCGTTGACGCAGCACAGCCTCCGCGAACGCGAGATCGATCGGCGTCGTGACCTTGATATTGGCCGGATCACCCTCGAAGGTATGAACCGGCAAGCCGAGCGCCTCAACCAGCGAGGCATCATCGAGCACCAGGTCCGGCGGCGTTTCATAGTGGGCGCGGCTCAGGAGCATGCTGCCAAATACCTGCGGCGTCTGCGCCGCATAAAGACGGGACCTGTCCGGTGTCGCCACAACTGTTCCGTCAGGAGCAACCTCTTTAATGGTGTCCTGTGCGGGTACGACGGGGATTGCCGCCCCCGCCTCTCGCGCAACCGCAACTCCCCGGGCGATAAGTTCCGCGGTTATGCACGGACGCGCGCCGTCATGAACGACGATCAAGCTGTTCTCATACGTGGAGCGGACTGCGCTCTCCACCGATTCTCTGCGTGTACTGCCGCCTACGCCTATAGAGCCTACTTTGCTAAAGCGCATTCCCTCGCACAGCCTCGTAGCAGTATCGACGGTGCCCGGCGGGACGACGAGCATCACTCTTTCGATTTCCTCAGATTCCTCCATGACTTGCAGCGAGTACGCGACCATCTCGCGGCCAAGCAGCGGTGTGAAAGCCTTTTGCACGCCGCCCATCCGCTCGCCGGAACCGGCGGCGACGATGATACCGGTGGTGGCGCCCGCCATTATCGTGTCACGAGATTGAGCAGGCGGCCTGGCACGTAGATGACTCGGGCCGGGTCCGCCCCGTTCAGCGCCGTCTGTATCTTCTCGCTGGCCAGCGCAACGTCTCGCGCGGCGTCCTCTGCAATATCGGCGGCAACCGTCAGCCTGTCCCGCAGTTTGCCGTCCACCTGGACTATCAGCGTGATCTCTTCCGACTTTGTCAGCGACTCGTCGTACTCCGGCCACGGCTGTTGGTGGATGGAATAGGGTTTCCCCGCCATCTCCCACAGTTCTTCCGTCAGATGCGGCGCGATTGGCGCGAGCAGCAGGAGCAGGGTGTCATACGCCTCCCGCCATTCCGGGCTGCGTGCCGCCTCGGGATTATCAGATTCGATGCGCGAAAGCGTATTTGTGAACGTCATCAGCGCCGCGATCATCGTGTTGAACTGGAAACCCTCGATGTCTTCGGTCGCCTTTTGAATCGTGCGGTGCATCTCACGGGTTAGCTCAGTGGCTATCGTGTCAGGCGCGGACGCACCCTCATCACGGGACCGGGTCTCGCACAACTCCCACACGCGGTTGAACCATCGCGGAACGCCGCGGATGCCCTGCGTGCTCCACGCCCCGCCCTGATCCCACGGCCCAACGAACATCAAATAGGCTCGCACTGCATCTGCGCCCAATAGGGCCGTTTGCTCGTCCGGGTTCACGACGTTGCCGCGGCTCTTGGACATCTTTTCGTGATCCTCGCCGAGGATGACGCCCTGGTTGAATAGCCGCTTGAACGGTTCATCGAACGTCAGCAGGCCAAGATCACGCAGGGCCTTTGTGAAGAACCGTGCATAGAGCAGGTGCATCACGGCGTGCTCCGCGCCGCCCGTGTAGAGATCAACCGGCGCCCATCGCTGCATTTCCGCAGGGTCAAACGCCGTATCCGTGCCGGCATCGGGACTGGTATAGCGGAATTGGTACCAGGCGGAGTCGACGAAGGTATCCATCGTGTCCGTCTCGCGTTCGGCATCCTCGTTGTCGCACTCAGGGCACTTCGTGCGGCGGAATCCATCGTGGTACTTGAGCGGGGATTCGCCCGTTGGCAGGAACTCCGCGTCGTCTGGTAGCACAACGGGCAGCTGGTCCTCAGGAACCGGCACGATGCCGCAGTCGTCGCAGTAGATGATTGGAATTGGCGTGCCCCAGTACCGCTGGCGAGAGACCAGCCAGTCTCGCATCCGATATGAGACCGTCGACCCGCCCCAGCCTTTCTCCTCCAGGTGCTTCGCAACGGCTTCCTTGCCATCCTCATTTGGCATTCCCGTGAACGGTCCCGAATTGACCATGACGCCGGGATCGATGTACGCCTCGCTCAGCGGCGAGCCGTCATAGCCCTCCGGCGCAATGACCGTCTCGATTGGGATCCCGTACTTGGTCGCGAACTCAAAATCGCGCTCATCGTGCGCCGGCACGCCCATCACCGCCCCGGTGCCGTACGTGGCTAGTGCGTAATCGGCGATCCACAGAGCGACCTTCTGACCGTTGAGACGGTTGATGCAGTAAGTGCCCAGCGGCACGCCCGTCTTTTCCTTATCCACGGCCAGCCGCTCGATCTCCGTCAGACGCCGCGCTTGAGCCACATACGCCTCCACGTCTGCACGCTGCTCATCGGTGGTAAGCGCCGGAACAAGTGGATGCTCGGGGGCGAGCACCATGAACGTGACGCCGTATGTGGTATCCGGGCGCGTTGTGAACACACGGAGTTCATCAACGTCCACGCCGGGAACATCGAGCCCGAACGAAATCTCTGCTCCCTCAGAGCGCCCGATCCAGTTGGTCTGCATCAGGTTGATGCGCTCCGGCCAATCAATCTTCGAGTTGTCCAGCAACTCTTCGGCATAGTCGGTGATACGGAAGAACCACTGCTCCAAATCTCGCTGGTAGACAACCACCCCGCAGCGTTCGCAGGTGCCGTCGGTCAGGACCTGTTCACGGGCGAGCGTCGTCTGACATTTCTCGCACCAATTGACGGGGGCCATCGCGCGGTAGGCGATGCCCTTCTCAAACATCTTGAGAAAGAAGTACTGGTTCCACTTGTAATACTCGGGCAGGCACGTAATGACCTCCCGCCGCCAGTCATAGCCCGCGCCGATGGTCTTGAGCTGATTGCGCATCCGATCGACGTTGTCCAGCGTCCACGTCCGCGGATGGATGCCGCGCTGGATCGCGGCGTTCTCGGCGGGCAGTCCGAACGCGTCGAATCCCATCGGATGAAGGACGTTGTAGCCGCGCATCCGCATATAACGCGCGTGGGCGTCTGCCGGGGCCTCCGCGTACCAGTGGCCGACGTGCAGATCGCCGGAGGTGTACGGGAACATCGTGAGGGCGTACCACGTGGGACGGGAATCATCGGGGTTGGCCTCATACAGCCCGTCCGCCTCCCAGCGCTTTTGCCATTTCCGATCAAGCACGATGGGATCGTATCTGAGGTTGTATGGATTGCCCGCGCGCCGCTCCACTGCCATTGAAATGCCCGTCCCCTGCGTGATTTTCCACTGCCATAGATGCTTTTGCAGTATACAGGGCGCTACTCTGCGGCAGGCTCTCAGCACCTATACTGGGACGGCGCAGGGGCAGCAATGAACTACCTTGTCGAAAAGGTGTCCGAAGACGCCGAAACGAAACAGAACGTGCTCATCCTCCGCAGCGTGGAGGGCGAGGACAGACTTGCGCTGAACGTGCTGGAGAAGGAGGCCGTCGTTCTTGGCAGCCTCTTGTCAGACGACGGAATGCCGGGCAGGAACGTCCTCGACCACCTCAAGGACACGGCCTCGCGTGGTGCAGGCGTCGTCCTGGGCATCCAACTGCTATTGATTGAATCCCGCGACGGCCCCGCCCTTACCCCGGTGCTGATCATGCGCAAGGCCGACTCATCCCTGGAACAGGCGGTTCCGGCCTCGTTGGCGCATGCTGCGGCATGGTCGGTCGCGCTGAATATGCCATTTGAGATAGACGACGACCTAGTGGCGGCGCTCCAGTCCGTCGTGACCGTCATCCCCGGCGAGCCGCCCAGCGGCTTCCGCGACTTTCTCGCCGGCCTGGATGAGATAGACCGGGTGTGAGGATCTGCCCTTACATCGCGCCTGCCATTTGACGTTCGCGCGCGTGTGCTATAGTATTCGATTGTGCTTGGGTGGACGTCGACCCGTTAGATCGCACCGAATAGGCCTGTTCGCTGGGCTAATTGAATGTACCCCGCGAACGGGCTTTTTCTGCTTGTGTAAGAGAGGAGCGCCGAATGGTCGCAACCATGAGGGAGTCAATCAAGAACTACTCGCGGGTCGATGAAATACTCGCACCGCCAAATCTCATCCAAATACAGGTCGACTCCTTCAATTGGTTTAAGACTGACGGAATCGCCGAACTCCTCTCTGAAATCAGTCCCATCCAGGACGCCGCGCGGGAGACTCTGCCCGCCGATCTCAGCGCCGGACGCTCTCCACGCGAGATCCTGGAGCTTGTCCGGGAAGGCAAGGCGCGTGCAGAAGCGGTTGGCGGCAGATTCCAACTGCGTTTCGTCGAGCACCGCTTTGATGCGCCCAAACATTCCGAAGATGAGTGCCGCGACAAGGACCTCAACTACTCTGCCCCGCTCCACGTCAAGGCTGAGTTGACCGTCAAGGAGACGGGCGAGGTCAAGGAGCAAGACCTCTTCCTGGGTGACGTTCCCCTCATGACTGACCGGGGCACGTTCATCATCAACGGCGCGGAGCGAGTCGTCGTCAGCCAGTTAGTGCGTTCGCCCGGCGCGTATTTCACGCTGGAACGCGACCCATCCACGGGGCGCGAGCTGTGCATGACCAAGCTGATTCCCAATCGCGGGGCGTGGCTTGAGTTCGATATTTCCAACCGGGGCATCATCAGTGTCAAGGTGGACCGCCGCCGCAAGATGCCCGTCACACTGCTGCTTCGCGCCCTCGGTTTCGAGGAGGACGAGATTCTCTCGATGTTCTCCGACGTGGACCTGCCCGGCGACGCGAGCCTGATCAAGACGACGCTTGAGCGTGAGCCGCACGCGCGGACGACGGATGAGGCGCTGCTGGAGTTCTACCGCCGCCTGCGCCCCGGCGAGCCGTCCGTGCTGGACAACGCCAAGACGCTCATTCATCACCTGTTCTTTGACCCCCGGCGTTATGACCTGGCGCGCGTTGGCCGCTACAAGCTCAATCGCGGCCTCGGCTCGCAGGTTGACCCGGAAACGCGCATCCTGCTGCCGGAGGACATCGTCGCGCTCATCAGGCAGATGATCCGCGTGCATAACGGCGCGTCGCGGCCCAATGACATCGACCACCTTGGCAACCGCCGCGTCCGATCCGTGGGCGAGTTGATCCAGAACCAGTTCCGCGTCGGCCTCCTCCGCATGGAGCGCGTGGCGCGGGAGCGCATGACGCTGGTGCAGCCGGAGGGCGCGACGCCCGGCCATCTCGTCAACGTGCGGCCAATCGTGGCCTCACTGCGTGAGTTCTTTGGCGGCTCCCAGCTTTCACAGTTCATGGACCAGACCAACCCCCTCGCCGAGTTGACGCACAAGCGGCGCCTCTCCGCGCTGGGGCCGGGCGGACTGTCCCGCGAGCGTGCCGGTTTCGACGTGCGTGACGTTCACAATTCCCACTACGGGCGCATCTGCCCCATCGAGACGCCCGAGGGACCGAACATCGGCCTCCTTGGCTCCCTCGCCACATACGCCAAGATCAACCCCTTCGGTTTCATCGAGACGCCGTACCGCCGCGTGCTCAAGGAGATCCCGAACAAGGAGCCGAAGTGGCTTGAGGGCCACACACTCCGTGAGGAGGTGAGGGATCGGCGCAAGAAGCTGGTCGCGGAGGCCGGTACCGTCGTCACGGCGGAGCTTGCCAAGTCGATCGCCCGGCTCGCGCCGCTGGACATCTCCGTGCGCCCGTTCGTGCTCAATGAGTCCGAGTACCTTGACGCGGACGAGGAGGAGCGGCACGACATCGCGCAGGCCAACACGGAACTGAATGCAGTCGGTGAGATGGTCACGGACATGATTGAGGTCAGGCGGCAGGGAGAGCCGCATACGGCCCGCGCCGTGGACGTGGAGTTCATGGATGTCTCTCCCAAGCAGATCTTCAGTGTCTCCACCGCCCTGATTCCGTTCCTGGAGCATGACGACGCCAACCGCGCGCTGATGGGCTCCAACATGCAGCGGCAGGCCGTGCCGCTCGTGCGCCCGGACGTGCCCATCGTCGGCACCGGCATGGAGTCCCGCGTCGCGAAAGACAGCGGTCAGATACTGCTCTCCCGCGTGGACGGAACCGTTGTGACGGCGACTGCCGAGGAAATCATCATCAAGGGCACCGATAAAAAGACCTATCCCCACCGTGTCCGCAAGTTCGAGCGGTCCAACCAGGGAACGGTCATCAACCAGAAGCCTTCAGTGGCCCCCGGCGATGTGGTCAAGGTGGGCGATCCGATCGCCGATTGCGCCTCCACGGTGCAGGGCGAGTTGGCCCTCGGCCAGAACGTGCTGTGCGCGTTCATGTCCTGGGAGGGCTACAACTTTGAGGACGCGATTATCCTCTCCGAATCCGTCGTGCGTGAGGACAAGTTCACGTCCATCCATATCGAGAAGCACGAGGTCGAGGCCCGCGACACCAAGCTGGGGCGTGAGGAAATCACGCGCGACATCCCGAACGTTGGTGAAGAGGCCCTCGCCGACCTCGATGAAAAGGGAATCATCCGCATTGGCGCGGAGGTGAACGCCGGCGACATCCTGGTCGGCAAGATCACTCCCAAGGGCGAGACCGAGCTTTCGCCGGAGGAGAAACTGCTCCGCGCCATCTTCAGCGAAAAGGCGCGTGAGGTGAAAGATTCTTCGCTCCGCGTCCCGCACGGCGAGCACGGCAAGGTTATCGACGTCCGCATCCTGACGGGCGAGCAGAAGGATGACCTGCAGGCCGGCGTCAATGAGTTGGTGCGCGTATGGGTGGCGCAGACTCGCAAGATATCCGTCGGTGACAAGATGGCCGGACGCCATGGCAACAAGGGTGTCATCTCCCGCATCATGCCCATTGAGGACATGCCCTACCTGCCGGACGGGACGCCGGTTGAGATCATCCTCAACCCCATCGGCGTGCCCTCCCGCATGAACCTCGGCCAGATCCTTGAGACGCACATCGGCTCGGCGGCGCGCGAACTCGGATTCCAGGTTGTGACGCCAGTCTTTGACGGCGCAGACCCAGGCTCCATCGAGGACGCCCTCGGCCGCGCCTACATCGCGCATGAGTCCGGCGCAGTCCGCGCAACGGGCGAGCATGGAGAGCCGACGTTCGAGCAGGATATCGCGGAAGGGTGGCTGAAGGAGAAGGGCGTCGACCCGGCACCCGTGTTCAGCGACCGCACCCGCGGTGTCGCCAAGGACGTGTGCCTGCGGCTCTGGCTGGACCAGCAGGGAGTGTCCCACAAGAAGCTGGACGCAGACGGCGTTGTGGCGAAGACAGAAGAGCACTTCCGGAAGAGCGGCAACCATCCACCGATCTTCGGCAAGGTGATTCTGCGTGACGGACGCACGGGTGAGCCGTTCGGCCAGCCTGTAACCGTCGGTTACATCTACATGCTCAAGCTGATCCACCTCGTTGAGGACAAGATTCACGCCCGCTCGACGGGCCCGTATTCGTTGATTACGCAGCAGCCGTTGGGCGGAAAGGCACAATTCGGCGGCCAGCGGTTCGGAGAGATGGAGGTCTGGGCGTTGGAGGCGTACAGCGCAGCCCACAACCTCCAGGAGATGCTCACGATCAAGTCGGACGACGTGCAAGGTCGGCAGCAGACGTATGAGGCCATCGTGAAGGGCGAGGACGTGATTGAACACGGCATCCCGGAGTCCTTCCACGTCCTGCAGATGGAATTGCAGAGCCTGGGCCTCGCAATCGAACTGCTGCAAGACCCGGACGTTCCGGCTCTGGAAATGGCCCTCAGCGGGGCCTTGCGCGTGGATGACTTTGGCGACGGAGACATGGAGGAGAGAGAGAATGACGGATCCTAGCTTCAGCGCAATACGAATCTCCCTCGCCTCCCCGGATCAGATCCGGTCGTGGTCCTACGGCGAGGTCACCAAGCCTGAGACCATCAACTACCGCAATCAAAAGCCTGAAAAGGATGGGCTCTTTGATGAGCGCATCTTCGGTCCGACCAAGGATTTCGAGTGCTATTGCGGCAAGTACAAGCGTATTCGCTACCGCGGCGTGATTTGCGACCGCTGCGGCGTTGAAGTGACGCGCGCCAAGGTGCGGCGTGAGCGGATGGGGCACATCAATCTTGCCGCCCCCGTCGCTCATATCTGGTTCGCCAAGGGCACGCCGAGTTGGCTCGCCATGCTGCTGGACATGACGCCCCGCAACCTGGAACGAGTCCTTTACTACGCCCAGTACGTGATCATCGAGGTGGATGAGGAACGCAAGCAGGACCTCATTGATCAGTACGTGGAGCATGAGGACAAGCTCCTTGAGGAGATTCGCGCCGATCTGGACGCCAACGTCTCCGCCATCCGCGAGCAGAGCACGCGGGAACTCGCCGAGCGCCGCGCAATGATCGAGGCTGATGTTGATGCCCTGCGCACCGGCCTGCCCCAGTTGGTGGGCCAGAACGCCAGCGACACCATCAGCGTTCATGGGCGCACGCTGGTGGAGAAGGGCGATGAAATCACCGAGGAGAGCGTTGCCTCCCTTGATGCCGTGCTTGAGGAACTCATCACGGAGTCGGTGGAACAGCAGGGCGGCGCCCAGCAGGAAATTGCCACCCTCCAAAAGGATGCCCAGGAGCGAATCCAGGAGGCCCGCAAGGCGTGGGACTCACGCCGAGGCGACCTGGAACAGCTGCAGCCCCGCAAGACCATGACCGAGAACGAGTTCAAGGAGCGCAACGAGCAGTACGGCTCCCTGTTCCGTGCCGGCATGGGCGCGGAGTCGCTGCTGGAAATCATCAGCACGATGGATCTTGAAGAGCTTCGTGAGACGCTCCACGCCGAGGCCATCGGCTCCACCGGGCAGAAGGCCAAGAAAGCAGCCAAGCGCCTGCGTGTCGTCGAGGGATTCCGAAAGAGCGATAACAAGCCGGAGTGGATGATCCTGACTGTGCTGCCCGTGCTGCCGCCGGACCTGCGCCCCATGGTGCAACTGGACGGCGGGCGTTTCGCCACGAGCGACCTGAACGACCTTTATCGCCGCGTCATCAACCGCAACAACCGCCTCAAGAGGCTCATGGAGCTTGGCGCGCCGGATATCATCGTCCGCAATGAGAAGCGGATGCTCCAGGAGGCCGTCGACGCGTTGGTCGACAATGGCCGCCGCGGACGCGCCATCACCGGCAGCCACAACCACACACTCAAGTCGCTCTCAGACATGCTGCGTGGCAAGCAGGGGCGTTTCCGCCAGAACCTGCTTGGCAAGCGCGTGGACTACAGCGGCCGTTCTGTAATCGTTGTCGGCTCCACCCTGAAGCTGCACCAGTGCGGCCTGCCGAAGCAGATGGCGCTTGAGTTGTTCAAGCCGTTCGTGATGCACCGGCTGGTGCTGCACGGCATCGCGCCGAACATCAAGAGCGCGAAGCGCATGGTGGACCAGAAACGCCGCGGCGAGGTCTGGGATCTCCTGGAAGAGG
The DNA here is from genome assembly GCA_965203815.1 of Dehalococcoidia bacterium. Taxonomy (GTDB): domain Bacteria; phylum Chloroflexota; class Dehalococcoidia; order UBA6926; family UBA6926; genus VXMO01. Next base: position 203,792 of record OZ241912.1, read on the forward strand.
TGATCACGGAGCGCCCGGTGTTCCTGAACCGCGCCCCCACACTGCACCGCCTCGGCATCCAGGCCTTTGAGCCTGTGCTTGTTGAGGGCAGCGCCATCCAGATTCACCCGCTCGTCTGCGCGGCGTACAACGCCGACTTTGACGGCGACCAGATGGCCGTCCACGTGCCGATCGGCCGCCGCGCCGTGGAAGAGGCGCGCAAGCTGATGATCTCCACGCACAACATGCTGCTGCCGAGTTCCGGCGAGCCGATTGTCGCCCCGACACTCGACATCGTCGTCGGCATCTACTACCTGACGACGACGGTACAGGGCGCGCAGGGCGAGGGCCAGGGCTTCATCACGTATGACGATGCCAAGCTGGCTCATGACCTCGGACAGATTGATCTCCGGGCGGAGATCCGCATCCGCGAGGGCGTGGCCGTCAGCACCGACGGCAATACGCGGTTGAACCTGTTGCCGCGCCTCGTGATGAGCGAGGATGGACGCACGGAGATCGTTGAACTGAATCTCCAGGAGGAGATGCCTGACGGTTGGACCTTGGAGCCGCTGACGACCAGCGTCGGTCGCATCTTGTTCAACCAGGTGCTCCCAAACGCCGTGCCATACCGCAACGAGATTGTGGACAAGAAGGCGCTCAAAGAAGTCGTTACCGAGTGCTATCGCTTTGAAGACAACGACTCCACCGCCCTGATCCTCGACGCTCTCAAGAAGCTCGGGTTCCACTACGCCACGGAGTCCGGCCTGACCATCGCCCTGAACGATGTCGTCGTTCCGCCGGAGAAGGCTGGGATGCTTGAAAAGGCCGAGGAAGAGGTGTCCGTCGTTCAGCGCAACTTCCAGCGCGGCCTCGTGAGCGAGGATGAGCTGGAAGAGCGGGTCATTGAGATTTGGCAGGGTGTTAACCGGGAGATGGAAACGGTTATCGAGACCCGTCTCCGTGAGTTCGGGAACCTGTACCTGATGGCCGGCTCCGGCGCGAAGGGCAACATCGCCCAGATCAAACAGATGGCCGGGATGCGCGGTCTGATGGCAGACCCCAAGGGCAAGATTCTGCCGCTGCCGATCCGCTCCAGCTTCCGTGAAGGCCTGAGCGTGCTGGAATACTTCATCTCAACACACGGCGCGCGCAAGGGTCTCGCTGACACGGCTTTGCGGACGGCTGACTCCGGCTACCTCACACGCCGCATCATTGACGTGGCCCAGGACGTCATCGCCAACGATGACGACTGCGGCACGCTGGACGGCGTATGGATCGACGGCGAGACGATGGACCGCCTGCTGGGTTCCCTTTCGGAGCACATCCTTGGCCGCATGGCCGCCGCTCCGGTTGCTGACCCAAACACCGGGGAAATCATCGTCGACCGCAACGAGGAAATTGATGAAGACAAGGCAGCGCAGATTCAGGACGCCGGAATCAACCGCGTCTTCGTGCGCAGCCCGCTGACGTGCCAGTCTCCGCACGGCATGTGCCGCTTCTGCTACGGCCGGTCGCTGGCGCGGGGAAGGTTGGTGGAGGCCGGCGAGGCCATTGGCATCATCGCCGCGCAGTCCATCGGCGAGCCCGGCACACAGCTCACCATGCGGACGTTCCACACGGGCGGCGTCGCCGGCGTTGACATCACGAGCGGCTTGCCGCGTGTCGAGGAGATATTCGAGGCGCGCGTGCCCAAGCTCGTCGCGCCAATCTCGGAGATCGACGGCGTTGTCGAAGTGACCGAGGATGCCAACGGCAGGCGTGTCCGCGTGGTCAACGAAGAGACCGTTGCAGAGGACTACCAGATTCCCGAGGGCTTTGAGGCCCGCGTCAAGTCCGGCGATTTCGTCGACTCGGGCGCGGAACTCGCGGGGCCCGCGGCCAAGCCCAAGACTCGCAGCCGCCGAAAGAAGGCTGCAGAGGAAGAGACGGCAGAAACCACTGCGCCCGTCCCGGCTCCGATCACCGCGGCCATGGACGGCGAGGTGACGGTGCATGGCGACACGATGACCATTGTTCACCGTGACGTCGATGACCGCACCTACCAGGTTTCGCCAAACGTGCGCATCCTGGTTGAAACCGGCCAGCGCATCGACGCGGGCACGGCGCTCGCCGAGGGACCGCTGAACCCGCAGGATGTACTGCGCGTCCGCGGCAAGGACGCCGCGCAGCGCTACCTCGTAGATGAGGTCCAGCGCGTGTACCGCTCCCAGGGCGTCGTCATCCACGACAAGCACATTGAGATCATCGTCCGCCAGATGCTGCGCCGCGTGCGCATCGAGCAGCCCGGTGACACCGAGTTTCTACAGGGTGAGCTTGTCGACCGGTTCCTGTGGCAGTCCGTCAACGAGAAGGTCATTGCAGAGGGCGGCGAGCCGTCGCTGGCAGTGTCCGTCCTGCTCGGCGTGACAAAGGTATCGCTGAGCACGGAGAGCTTCCTTGCGGCGGCGTCCTTCCAGGAGACCACGCGCGTCCTCACTGAGGCGGCTTTGCTTGGCAAGGTTGATCGACTTGTCGGCCTCAAGGAAAACGTCATTATCGGGCGTCTCATTCCCGCGCGGCTGGGTGTCGGTGACGACATCGATGACGATCTGCTCGAGGCAGGCGGCGTGGCGACGGCTCTTGCCGATCCGGACGAGGCATTCGACGAAGACGAGAGCGACGCCGGATTGGAGCGCATCTTCAAGGCAGCCTTTGGCGACGACGGGGACGACTTTGACCTCGACCTGGACGACGATGATGATGATGACGATTTCCCTGAGATCGGGGAGGCAGACATCGGGTCTGACGACTAAGGTTCCCGCGACAAACAAGCAAGCAGCGAGAGGGGCGGCGCAATGCGCCGCCCCTCTTTTTCTTGTGGCATACTGTGGACTCAGATGGAAAGGTTGTATGCATGAGCCCGGAGATGGTGTCGGTAATCGGTGTCGGCGTCGGTTTGGCTGCGTTGACCTTTGGTCTTTTTAGCTGGATCCGAGCCGATATGGCGAGGATGCGTCAAGAATGGCGAGACGAGATGTCAATGTTTCGCCAGGAAATGCGGCAAGAACTCCGCGGCAGTGAGCAGCGCATCGTTAATGCCATCACCAATCACCGCCATCCTCAACCTGATGGGGAGCCAGTTTTCACTCAGCCGGTGTAGTTTCGTGACCCGGCCTGGTCAATAGCGGGCGTGTTAGCTTCACGGATATTTCTTGCGCTCGGACTAGCCGTCACTATTGCCCTGCCCGCCCTGTTCATTACGACAAACGTCCGCATCGCCTTCCACAGTCAGACCGTCTATACCTACGCCATCGATGCGTTTGACGCGCCGGAACGAACGGGCGTCGAACGCGATGAACTCTTCAAGGGCATGGCCGGACTCATCGATTACTTCGAGTCGGATGAGGACCTGATCACGACAGAAATCGTCGTCAACGGTATCAGCGAACCGCTGTTCACCGAACCGGAGGCCATCCACTTCCGGGACGTGCGAGACCTGCTGCAACGCGTCTATTTCGTACAGACGGTGGCGACCGTCATCATGCTTGCCGCTCTGGTTGCGGCTATCGTCGCCGCAGCCCGTGGACGGCGGGAATTAGCCGCACTCGTCTTTCGCCGCATCCGTCAGAGCGCCCTGTGGACGGTGGTGGCAATCATCGGAATAGGTCTGTTTGCCGCGCTGGGAGGATTCAATTTCCTCTTCCTGCAATTCCACCTGCTCAGCTTCTCCAACGACCTGTGGCGGGGAACGGCGGACGACAGGATGATTCAACTCTTCCCGCAACTCTTCTTCCTGCAGGCCACGCTGCTCATCGGCTTTGCAGCCATTGTTGAGATGGGTATCGCCTGGGTGGGAGCGACAATTACTCTCCGCGCCCTGGATTCCTCACCGGACGCACTGAAATGAGAGGTGACTGAATTGAAGCAGACAGGCCCGTGGTTCTTGGCTCTCTATCTAATCCTAGGTTTCGGCTTTATCCTGTGGGGAATCTACGTGCAGGATGCCGAAATCGGCGAGGGAACGACCAGGTGGTTCTTCTGGTGGGCGTTGCCTGGGCTCGCCGCGCTACCCGTACTTGCTGCGAAGTACATACAACGGCCTGAATCGGGGATTATATCCAAACTGCTCCCTGTGTTGGCCTTTGGCGTTGCCGCGCTCGGGTTCCTCGCCGGCGGATGGCTGCTATGGGTCATCTTCTTGCTCGCGCCGGAGCCTGGCGACAGCGTGTATCGATGGTGGGTCGCTGTGTTGATCCTGATGTTGGGCTCACTGTTCGTCATGCATTACGTGCGGTTCGGCTCAACCACAGAAGACTCCGAAGAAGCGACGGGGGAATCTTGGTCGAGCATTGCGCTTGAACTGGCAGCAGGCGGGCTGCTCTTGGCTGCGTTCGCTCTCATACTGTGGGCAACCTACGTCGACGATGCGGACGTGTCTGAGCCAATCTACCTCTGGGCCATGCTGCTCGTCGTCGCCGGTGCAGCGTGTTGGACGATTCCCTCGATAATTGCGCACCCAAAGCGCACAGTGGTCGTCAGGCGCATAGTGGTCGGCGCGTTCTTGTTCATGTACGCGATGATCGTGCTCGCGATAGCGTTGGATGCCCTGGATGGGGATGAGGATTGGCGCTCCTTGACGCTGTCCGTAGTCTTTGCGGGAGTGGTATGGGCATCATGGTCTTCGTCTGGCAGTCGGCTTCTGAATGTCCCGGAGACGATCATCGAGATAGCGCTGGTGATTCTTGTGTTTATCTCTGTTCCCGCACTCCTGGGGCTAATCGTCTACATAGTAATATCCGGGGGCGGACGCGATACGTTGACGGAGACCCTCGCAGCGCCACATGACTTCTTGGTTCACATCGTATTGCCGACGGCCGCAATGCTGGGCGGCCTTGAGATCGCGAAGAGACTGGACTGCCGGTTGGGCGCTGACGAGTCGCCTTCAGACAAGTGCGGCGCTAGCTGAGGTTATCAATCAGGCAGAGATTTGCCGGCGTTCGCAGTTGCGCGTGTCGTTTTGGAGCATCGAGGGCATTGGCGTCAAAAACTCAACGAGTCATGGTGGCAATATACAACGCAACCGTCACGCTTGATCCAAAGCAACCGAGGATGCGTCCTGCTCTCTTGAATCCAGTCCTACAGCGTCGCTTAGCCTGACTGTAGAGAGTCAAGACAAAGATGATGTGGACTATCTATCAGCTCATGTAGCCGTGCCCCCTCTAGTTGCATCGCTCTGGACTCAACTACCATACCGTCAACAGTTATGTCTATTGTCATTCCCCTGTCGTATGACACAAATGAATGCCTGCGCAGCTCTTCAATGAGAGACTCCACATCTTGGGGCCAAGACATGAACGCCAGCGTAGCTACATCGGGCCGATGGTAGATGTCCCACACGGATTTGTCCTCAAAAGTATCGGTTCTAATGGTGACGGTGATGGTTTCGCGTGAGCCGTAAGGCTCATCGATCCCCATACTCACCCAGAGCTCGGCACTATCAAGCCAGCAAGAAAGGTTCAGATTGTATGCCCGCAGTGACTGAATATCGCCAACGTTTGTCCTTTGCCAAGTTGTAAACCCCACATTTATGGGCCTAGCGGTCGGCAGGGGCGTGGCGGTCGGCAGGGGCGTGGGGGTTGGCGTAGGCGTGGCGGTTGGCGTAGGCGTGGCGGTTGGCGTAGGCGTGGCGGTTGGAATGGGTGTCACGGTCGGCGTAGGCGTGGCAGTCGGAATGGGTGTCACGGTCGGTGTTGGCGTCGTCTCCCCGCATCCCATGACTGTCACGGCAAGCACGATGGCCACCAGCATGGAACTCAATGTCCTCAACATTTCCTCCCGCCAAACTGCCGTGTCCCCGGATGGTCATGGTATCGGGGAGTGCGCTTGCCTTACGACACCAGTTCAGTTTCGACACGACCAACGGATGAGCACCGCAGAGGTGCCGAACGCGCTGATAATCGCATGCCTAGTATTGCATATGATTCCCATCCCGAAACGTGTCATAACATAATGACCTCGGAGAGAAGGAGGGCGTTGCCAGTGAGTCCCGAAATGTTGTCGACCATCGGAGTTGGAGTTGCATTGGCTGTCCTGATATTCGGCCTGTTTAGTTGGCTGCGCTCCGATATGGCCAAGGGCGAAGAACGGGGACGACCGCGGTTTGACTTGTTTCAGCAATAGGTTCGTGACAGCGAACGGCGCATCATCACGGCTCTTGTGAGTCGCCGGCACCCCGAACCGGCAGGGGGAGCTCGTCTAGCGCCCCGCCTGTTCCTCCGCGTGGTAGGAGCTTCGGACGAGGGGGCCGGACTCCACGTGCTTGAAGCCGCGCGCCATCCCTTCGTCCCGTAGCTCAACGAACTCCTGGGGTGTATAGAACCTGTCCAGCGGCGCGTGTGAGGGCGTTGGCCGCAGGTACTGACCGATGGTGAGAATATCGCATCCAACGCTCACCAGGTCATCCATCGTGGAAAGGAGTTCCTCTCGCGTCTCCCCCAAGCCGACCATGATGCCGGACTTCGTGCGCATGCCTGCGCGCTTGGCCCGCTCCAGCAACTCCAGCGACAGCCAATAATTCCCGCGGGGCCTCACAATGCGGAAGACGGACGGCACACTCTCGATGTTGTGGTTGAGGACATCCGGCGCAGCATCCATCACTGTGCGGAGCGCGTCCCAATTCCCCGCGAAATCCGGAATGAGCACCTCAACGCCGACACCTGACGCAATGCGCCTCACCGCGCTGATGGTCTGCGCAAAGATGGACGCCCCGCCGTCGGGAAGATCGTCACGATCAACGGACGTGATAACGGCATACGTGATGCCCATGCGGTGGACGGCTTGCGCGACACGCAACGGCTCAAGCGCATCAACCACGCCGCCCGGGTCGCCGGTCTTGACGGCGCAGTAACGGCAGGCGCGCGTGCAGGTATCGCCGAGAATCATAAACGTCGCCGTGCCGCGGTCCCAGCAGTCGCCGATGTTGGGGCAGCGCGCCTCTTCGCAGACAGTGTGGAGAGAATTGCCCTCGACGAGCGCCTTCAACTTGCGGTACCGCTCACTGCCCGGCGCGGGAACCTTGAACCACTCCGGGAGGCGGCGTGGACGCGGGATGGGCTGTTCAACTGTCAAGGTCATCGTGCTCACCAGAATACCATCGGCGGCACAAGCTATACTCAATCAGTCCCCATAGGTACACAAAATGCATGTCGCGTTGTTGACCACCCAGGAGGCGCCGGCCTTTACCGACCTGACGGCCGCATTCGACCGTGAGGTCATCACCTGCACGCCGCTCACCGAGGAAGACGACCTCGATGAGTTCTCACAGGGCCCGCATGACATCCTCATCATTGACATGGCAGGGTCACTTGCGCGAGCCGCCTCCGTCCGTGAGATTGCCTCCGCCTGCCACAAGGATGTTTACGTCCCCGTTCTCGGACTGGTGCGCCCCGGGCAGCTCCGCGAAATCGAGGCGTCGCTGGGACTGGATGATTTCGTCCTGGTCCCTGCCGACCCCGGAGAAGTCATCGCGCGCCTTGCCCTGCTCTATGCCCGGCATCGCGCCCGTTCCGCCAACGAGGATGAGATAAACGTTGGCGATCTCCGCATCAATCTCGCGCGCTATGAGGTGTGGGTGGGAGTTCGGCAGGTCACACTCACCTTCAAGGAGTACGAGCTGCTGCGCATCCTTGCCTCGCGCCCCGGCCACGTTTTCACGCGCAACACTTTGCTGGACGTGGTATGGGGATATGACTATTTCGGCGGCACGCGAACCGTGGACGTCCACGTGCGGCGCTTGCGCAGCAAGATCGAGGATCCCACACACACGTTCGTTGAAACGGTGCGCAACGTGGGATACCGGCTCCGCGCCAACCCTGACTCTCGCTAGACAACCACCATCATTTCGCGGACTGTAACACGTTCGTAACCCAACACCCTGCCCGCGTCAGCATTCTGGTTGTGGGGGCAGGGACTGACCGCGCGTCAGGCTCCCTCCGATGAATTGGCAGAACAACACCGGAAGGAGTTTTTGATGGCAGACTCGACGAGCAACGGGGTGCTGGGAACGTTTTCCTCGCCGGGCGAGGTAATCTCCTACCTGGCCGAAAACGACATCAAGATGGTCGACCTGCGGTTCACGGACTTGCTGGGGACAACGCAGCACTTCACGATCCCCGCAGCCCTGCTGGACGAAGGAATGTTCAGAAACGGCACGGGCTTCGACGGCTCAAGCATTCGCGGATTCCAAACAATCGACGAGTCCGACATGCTCGTGGTGCCCGATCCCGCCGGCGCGTACGTGGATCCGCTATTGCAGGTCTCGACCCTGGCTGTGATCTGCGATATCCGCGATCCTGTGACAGGGCAGCCTTATTCACGCGACCCGCGCTACGTGGCGCGCAAGGCGGAGGAGTACCTCAAGAGCACCGGCATCGCGGACGCCAGCGCCTGGGGCCCGGAGGCGGAGTTCTTCATCTTCGACAGCGCCCGCTACGACTACCAGCAGAATGAGGGCTACTTCTTCATTGACTCCAATGAGGGCATCTGGAACTCCGGCATGGAGAGCTTCCTGGACAGCCCAAACCTGGCCCATCGCCCACGCAACAAGGGCGGCTACTTCCCTCTCCCGCCCGTCGATACGCAGCAGGACCTGCGGTCTGAGATCATCCTCTCGATGATGGACGCCGGCCTGAACATCGACAAGCACCACCATGAGGTGGCCACCGCGGGACAGGGCGAGATTGGCCTCCACTACGGGCCGCTGGTGGCCGAGTGCGACGCCATCCAAATCTACAAATACATCGTCAAGGAGAAGTCACGGCAGATGGGCAAGACTGCCACGTTCATGCCGAAGCCCATCTTTGGCGACAATGGCACCGGAATGCACACGCACCAGTCTCTCTGGAAGGACGGCGCCACCATCTTCTACGATGCGAACGGCTACGCGCAGACCAGCGAGATCATGCGCTTCTATATCGGCGGGCTGCTCAAGCACGCCGCCTCCATCCTGGCCTTTGCCGCGCCGACGACGAACTCGTACCGGCGGCTGGTGCCGGGCTATGAGGCGCCCGTGAACCTCGTCTACTCGCAGCGGAATCGGAGCGCGGCAGTGCGGATTCCGATGTATGAGATGGACACGCCGGCCGCCAAGCGCATTGAGTTCCGCTGCCCGGATCCTCTGGCGAACTCCTACCTGGCATTCTCCGCGATGCTGATGGCGGGGCTGGACGGCATCCAGAACCGGATCGACCCCGGCCCGTCCGTGGACCACGACATCTACGAGATGGAGGGCGAAGAGGCGGCGGCGCTGCCCAACGTCCCCGGCAGCCTCGCTGAAGCGTTGAATGCCCTGGAGGCGGACAACGAGTACCTGCTCAAGGGCGGCGTCTTCACGCCGGATCTCATCGAGGGCTGGATCTCCTACAAGCGGGAGAACGAGGTAGATCCGATGCGCCTCCGCCCGCACCCCTACGAGTACTTCCTGTACTACGACGGCTAAACGGCGACATCCCAAGCACAGCGGCGCGCCTGCGGGACTCCTCGGCTGATGAGCGGCCGGGTCTCGCAGGTGCTCGCCGCCCCTCGGGGCGGTAATCCGTAACAACGCAGAACGGCCAACCACAAGAATCCACGGGAAAACGGTGGGAACAGTGGCGATACAGGCTGACGAATCGGCAAGGGAATTTGTGCTCCGAACGGTCAAGGAGCGCAACGTCAAGTTCATCAGGTTGTGGTTCTCGGACATCCTCGGGAACCTCAAGGGGTTCTCATTGAGTCCCGCGCAGCTTGAGGTCGCGCTTGAGCACGGCATCGGTTTCGATGGCGCGTCCATTGAGGGATTCGCCCGCGTGGACGAGTCGGACATGGTTGCCGTGCCGGACCCCTCCACCTTTGCCATCCTGCCATGGCGTCCGGAGCATCCGGGCGTCGCCCGCATCTTCGCGGACATCTACACCCCGGAGGGCGAGCCTTTTGACGGCGACCCGCGCTATGTTCTCCGCCGCAACCTGCAGCGCGCGCAGGAACTCGGCTACACGTTCTACGTCGGCCCGGAGCTTGAGTACTACTATTTCCGCGCGCCGGACGACCCGACGCCCCTGGACAACGGCGGCTACTTCGATCAGATGCCGTTGGACGTGGCGTCAGACCTCCGCAGAGAGACGATTCTGACACTGGAGGAGATGGGGATCGAGGCGGAATACAGCCACCACGAGGTCGCGCCCGGACAGGACGAGATCGTCCTGCGGTACACGGACGCGCTGACGATGGCCGACAACTGCATGACCTATCGCCTTGTGGTGCGTGAAATCGCGCGGCAGCACGGCGTCCATGCCACGTTCATGCCGAAACCCATTACCACTGAGAACGGCAGCGGCATGCACACGCACCAGTCACTCTTCAGGGGTGAGGCCAACGCTTTCTATTCCCAGGACGACCCGAATAACCTGTCCCCGATTGCCCTGAATTTCATCGCGGGACTGCTTGAGCACGCCCCGGCGTTCACCGCCATCACCAACCAGTGGATCAACTCCTACAAGCGGCTCGTGCCGGGCTACGAGGCTCCTGTGTATCTGACGTGGGCACACAGGAACAGATCGGACCTCATCCGCATCCCGCGCGTGCCCCCCGGAAACCCGGAGGCTGCGCGCCTTGAATACAGAGCGCCTGATCCCGCCTGCAACCCGTACCTCGCCTTCTCCGTCATGCTCGCCGCCGGCCTTGACGGCATCGAGCGCAATCTGCAGCCGCCGGAGCCCTTGAACGACAATGCCTTTGGCATGTCCGAGGCGCAGCGGGCCGAGATGGGCATCGGCGAACTGCCGCGAAGCCTCCATGAGGCAATCCTGCTGACAGAGCAGAGCGACCTTGTGCGAGGCGCGCTGGGCGACCACATCTTTGACAGCTTCATCCGCAACAAGCGGATCGAGTGGGATTCCTTCCGCGCGCACGTGACGGACTTTGAGATCGACCGCTACTTACAGACTTTGTGAAATTCGTCGCATACCCCGTGAGTTTGAAGGGGGTTTTGTGTACAATTGGCTATGGCCTCAATAGAAGCACGTCGGTGGCGGCGTCCTGAAGCGCCGCCCCTATACGATCCCATCCATGAAAAGGATGCTTGCGGAACCGGCTTTATCGCGCAGGTTTCCGGCGTCCCGTCGCATGACATCGTCAGGCAGGCAATCACTGCCGTTACCAATCTCACGCATCGCGGCGCGGTGTCCGCGGACGCCCGCACGGGCGATGGCGCGGGCATCCTGACACAACTCCCCCGCAAGCTGCTCCTCCGCGAGTTGGCCGCGCAAGGCATTTCCGACGTCTCCGGCGACGATCTCGCCGTCGGCATGGTTTTCTTCACCCCGGCCGACCCTGAGGGCGCGAAACACGCCGCCAAGACCATCGAGCAGGAGACGGAGCGGCGCGGCCTGCGCTTCCTCATGTGGCGCGACGTGCCGAACGATCCGTCCGTGCTTGGCGAGCAGGCGCTGGCGACGCTGCCGGACATCCGACAGGCAATCATCGCTTGTCCACCTGACATGGAAAAAGATGCCTTTGAGCGCGCACTGTACCTGGTGCGGCGAGCCGTCGAGGCGGAGATGACCGGGCGGGGTGATGACGAGTTCTACATCCCGTCCTTTTCGTCACGGACCGTCGTGTATAAGGGTCTGCTTGTCGCGACGCAGTTGTCGGGCTTCTACAAGGACCTGGACGATCCCGATTTTGAGTCGGCTCTGGCCGTCTTCCACCAACGTTATTCCACCAACACGTTCCCCAACTGGCAGCTCTCCCAGCCGTTCCGTTTCCTGGCCCACAACGGCGAGATCAACACCCTGCAGGGCAACCGCAATTGGCTGCGAGCGCGTGAGGCCGACCTCAGCTCCGATGTGTGGTCGAAGGATGATCTGCGAACCATCACGCCGGTGACAGCGCAGGGAGTCTCCGACTCTGCCTCGCTGGATCACGCTTTTGAACTCCTGCAAGTGTCCGGTCGGAGCCTGCTGCACTCGATGATGATGCTCACGCCGGAGGCGTGGGAGAACATGCCGCACATGGACGAGGACCTGCGCGGGTTCTATCGATACCACGCATCCCTGACCGAGCCGTGGGACGGCCCCGCCGCGCTGGCGTGGTCGGACGGCGAGACGGTCGGCGCGTCGCTGGATCGCAACGGCCTGCGTCCTGCCCGCTACATCATCACGGGTGACGGCCTCGTCGTCATGGGCTCAGAGGTCGGCGTTCTGCCGGACATCTCTATTGACCGCATCGTCGAAAAGGGGCGGCTTGGCCCCGGTCACATGATCGCCGTTGACACGCGCAGCGGCCGAATCATGAAGAACGGCGACATCAAGAGCGAAATCGCTGTGCAGCAGCCGTACCGCGAGTGGGCTGAGCGGCAGTACATCAAGCTGAACGTGCCCATCCGGGCCATGCAGAACGGCGCGGGGCATCACATCGAGGATGAGATGGAGTTGATGCGCCGCCAAAAGGCCTTCGGCATGACGGCGGAAGAGCTGTTCATCATCATCAAGCCCATGGTGCAGGAGGGCAAGGACGCCACGTATTCGATGGGCGATGACACGCCGTTGGCGGTCTTCTCCCGGATGCAGCCCTCACTGTTCAACTACTTCAAGCAGCGATTCGCCCAGGTGACGAACCCGGCAATCGACCCAATCCGCGAGGCCATCGTCATGTCCGCCGAGACATACCTTGGGCCGCGCGACAGCATGCTGCTGGAGCGGGAGGAGGCGGCGCATCTGCTTGCCATCCCCGGCCCCGTCATCCGCGATCACGAGTTGGACGCCATCCGCGCTGTCGATTCACCGCATCTTTCGTCTGTCACCTTGCCCGCCGTCTTCGCCGTTGACGATGGCCCTGACGCGCTGGAGCAGGCAATTGACGATCTCTGCGAGCAGGCAGTCTCCGCGGTGGACGCGGGGCATTCGATCATCATTCTCTCGGACAGAGCCGTCGACGAGCGGCACGCCCCCATCCCGATGATGCTGGCGCTTGGCGCAGTCCACCATGACCTCATCCGACGCGGCAAGCGCATGAAGGCGAGCCTCGTATGTGACACGGGCGCGGCCAGAGAGGTACACCATTTCGCGGCGCTCATCGGTTACGGCGCAAGCGCCGTCAACCCCTACCTCATCTGGGAGAGCCTGCGTGAACTCTTCGAACGCGGCGAGTTCAGCGAGGAGGAGGACGAGGACTACACCATCGCCAAGTACCAGGCGTCGGCCAACAAGGGCGTGCTGAAGATCATGTCCAAGATCGGCATCTCCACCGTCACGTCCTACCATGGCGCCCAGATATTCGAGGCCATCGGCCTCAGCGACGAGATCGTTGAGAAGTGCTTCGCGGGCACGCCGTCGCAGGTGGGCGGACTCGGATTCCGCGAGTTGGCGGCGGACGTCCTCGCCCGGCAGGATCGCGCCTTCAACTCGGAACTGACGCCGAAATCCAAGCTCGAAGACCACGGATTCATCCGCTATCGCAAGAGCGGAGAGTTCCACGCCAACAACCCCATCGTCGTGCGCACGCTCCACAAGGCCGTCCGGTCCGGCGACTACGAGGACTATGTGCCCTACCGTGACGCCCTGAACAACCGGCCCGTCTCCTCGCTGCGAGACGTGCTGACGTTCAACAAGACGCGTGAGCCGATTTCCATCGATGAGGTGGAGCCAATAGAAGAGATCTGGAAGCACTTCACGACGGGCGCAATGTCGCTCGGCGCGTTGAGCCCCCCCGCGCACGAGACGCTGGCGATGGCCATGAATCACATCGGCGGCGCGTCTGACACGGGAGAGGGCGGCGAGGACCCGCGGCGGTTCCGCGGCCTTACGCGCGGCTACAACGCCAACACCAAGATCAAGCAGGTCGCGTCAGGCCGTTTCGGCGTCACGCCGGAATACCTCGCCATGGCCGAAGAACTTGAGATCAAGATGGCGCAGGGCTCCAAGCCGGGTGAGGGCGGACAGCTTCCCGGCCACAAGGTCATTGAGTACATCGCCTATATTCGACACACCCAGCCGGGCATCACGCTGATTTCCCCGCCGCCGCACCACGATATCTATTCCATCGAGGACTTAGCGCAGCTCATCTATGACCTCAAGACGGTCAATCCCCGTGCCAAGGTCAGCGTTAAGCTGGTGGCAGAGGCCGGCGTCGGCACCATTGCAGCCGGCGTCGCCAAGGGGTACGCGGACAAGGTCCAGATTTCCGGCCATGAGGGCGGCACAGGCGCAAGCCCGCTGTCATCCATCAAGAACGCGGGCACGCCGTGGGAGTTGGGCCTGACGGAGGCGCAGCAGGTGCTGGTGATGAATGACCTGCGTGGTCGTGTCAAGCTGCGCACGGACGGCGGAATCCGCACGGGGCGCGATGTCGTCATCGCCACCATGCTCGGCGCGGATGAAGTCGGCTTTGGCACAGTCGCCCTGCTCGCGCTGGGCTGTGAAATGGCGCGCCAGTGCCACCTGAACAGCTGCCCCGTCGGGGTGGCCACGCAGCGGGATGACTTGATCGCCAAGTTCAACGGCTCCGTCGAGACGGTTGTGAACTACTTCACCTTCGTCGCAACGGAAGTTCGTGAAATCCTTGCAAGCATCGGCGTACGGTCGCTGAATGAGATCATCGGCCACCCGGAGTTCCTGACGCTGCGCCCGGACATTGAAGAGTTCGAGCGCGCGAGGTTCGTTGACGCCCTCAAGCTGATTGCCCCCGCCGACCCCACATTCCAGCGCCCGGTCAGCAACGAGCAAGACCGCAACGACAGGCCGAACGACGAGAAGCTCGATGACCGCATCCTCTCGGAGATCACCGGCGCAATCGAGAGCAGGAATCACGTTTCACTGTCCTATGACATCAGGAACGCGCAGCGCACGGTTGGCGCGCGCATCTCGGGAGCCATCGCGCACCGTTACGGCGTGAAGGGGCTACCCCCAGGCACGATCGACCTGTCGTTCACCGGTTCCGCCGGCCAGAGCTTTGGCGCGTTCCTGAATGAGGGCGTGCGGATGACGCTGACGGGCGAGGCGAATGACTACGTCGGCAAGGGAATGGCGGGCGGCGAACTCGTCATCAGGCCGCCTGCCGATGCGAACTTCGAGACGCACAAGAACTCCATCATCGGCAACACATGCATCTACGGCGGCACGGGTGGATACTTCTTTGTTGCCGGACGCGCGGGAGAGCGGTTCGCAGTGCGAAACAGCGGCACGCAGGCCGTTGTGGAGGGTGTGGGCGATCACGGCTGTGAGTACATGACCAGCGGTATCGTCGTGGTGCTCGGAACGGTGGGGCGCAACTTCGGCGCGGGCATGTCCGGCGGCGCGGCGTTCGTACTGGACGAGAACGGCGATTTCCCGTCGCTGTACAACCAGGAACTGCTGGTCCTGGACAGGCTTGAAGACGATGACGACGAGCGGCACGTGCTGGAGCTCATCGAGCGCCATGCCGAAACAACCGGCAGCAAGCGCTCCGCGGAGATCCTGGCCGACTGGCCCAAGTACCGCGCGATGTTCTGGAAGGCGCTACCGGCGCAGCTGCGGGATAAGAATCTTTCGCTAGCCGAGGTACTCAAGAAGGTTGAGGGGGCCGCGCTCGTAACAGCGCATTAGGGGAAGCGGCCGTCACGCCAGCTTGTCCCCAAGGGGTCTTTCTTTCCGGTGGCGACGGCAAAGACGGGAAATTGCATTTTGCTGGTCATTACGTGATAGACTACCCCATCCGGCGTTAGCCGACGATTCGTGGCCGCGAAGGGCTCGAGTGGGGAATAGAGCCTCGCCGCCGTACAAAGGAGACTAGCATGAAGGCTGTCATTTTGGCAGCGGGACATGGCTCTCGCTTTAGCCAATACGGTATCCGCCATAAGGCGCTTTTGCCCGTCAACGGGCAGACGGTTATCGACTACACACTGGACGGGATTCAACAGTCCGGCATAACGGACATCTGCATCGTCATCGGCCATGAAGGCCAGGCGCTGCAGGACGTGCTGGGAGACGGCTCAACGCGAGGCGTCGACATCACGTATGTCATGAACACGGAGCACCATCGGGGAAACGCCGTTTCCGTCCTCACGGCGAAAGATGAGGTCGGCACGGAACCGTTCATTCTCTCCATGGCCGACCACATGCCCTCGTCGGATATCATCATGGGGCTTGTCGACGGCGCAAAGGAGAACGGCTGGAATCTGAATGCCCTCGCCGTGGATTTCGACCCTGACGACCGCGATGTCGAGGAGGGGACGCGCGTCAGCGTGGATGAGCACGGCCACATCGTGGCAATCGGCAAGAATCTGCCGATCTGGAACGGTATCGATTGCGGCGTGTTCCGGTTCACCCCCGCCATCTTTGAGGCCATAGAAGCCAAACTCGTAGAGGACAGTTCTCACGATGAGCTGAGCCAGGCGGTGACGCGCATGATCCTCTCCGGGAACGCCCTGCACGCCCACGACGTTGAAGGCGCATTCTGGTTCGACGTGGACACGTGGGAAGACCTGAAGCTGGCGCGCGAGGCGCTCGACGTCACGTAGCCCCGACGCATGCACGAAGGTTTCGTTTCCCGATACCTGAACCGACGTTTCTCGCGCCCCATCGCGCGGGCGCTCGTCCATACGCCCGTCACGCCGAACCAAGTCTCGCTCTTAGCGTTCCTGATGGCCGTGGCCGCGGCGGCGCTCTTCTACTACGACCTCAACATCTGGGCGGGCGTGCTCGTTCAGGCGTCGTCCATCGTGGACGGCGTCGATGGCGATCTGGCGCGCGCCAAGAATATGGCGAGCCAATTTGGGGGATTCTTCGATGCTCTGCTGGATCGATACGCGGACGCCGTCATCCTTGCCGGGCTCGGCTATTGGGCGTTCAAATTCCAGGCCGGGGCCGATCAGACAACGACCACGATTCTCGCCGGGGTCGCCATCATCGGCTCACTGATGATCAGCTACAGCCGCGCGCGAGCAGAAGCCACGTTCGGCCAGCCCTTCGAGGGCCTGCCCGGCGCGCTCGCCTCACGCGACCTGCGCTTGTTAGTAATCATGATCGGCGCAATCATCGGACAAGGCGTGGCGACCTTGGCCGTCATCGGCGTCCTGACCAACATGGTTGTCCTCTGGCGCCTCGGCGTCGCCCGCCGGGGCAACGTTGGGGACGAGAGGGAGGAGGAGGATTGAGGGCGGTCTATACTGGGCATGGCTGGAAGTTAGGCAAGCAGGCGCATTACAGGACGACGATCGATGAATGAGTTGAACGAAACGATTACGGTCAATATTGATGAGGGCGTGCTGGCTGAACTGAGGCAACGAGCTACGGCTAGTAAACAGAAACCCTCAGAGCTTGTCGCGCTATCCGTATGGAGTGAGGTTCGTTCCATACGCCCTGTCCACCCACAGAACGACGAGGACGAACCGCCGCAAGAGATGGACGAAGAGGCGCTGGAGTTCTATTACCGCGACGTTCATAGCAAACCCCCATCGCAACTCACTGACGAGGACCTGGATTTCCTGCGAGCTGAAAGGCTGATCAAGAAGTACTTGGTGGATCGGTCATGAAGAAGCGCATCACAGTGACCATTTCCAGCCAATTGCTTCAGGAGGTGAGGGAGATTGCAGAGGAACGCGGGGAATCTATCTCCGAGTTCGTGGAGTACTCGCTGCGTCATTCCTACGGGATCGGCATGCGGTCGAGCTTCAGTGAATTGTTGGAGAAAATGCGTAAGGAGGCGCACAAACCGCGCGACCCGAAGTGGGAGTTCCTGAAAAAGAAACTTGGAGCGCGCCTCTAATCAGGCATGAGCAGATTATTGCCAGGGAATCTCCGTCAGAATGATCTTTGTCGACTCTGACGTGCTCATGGACATCGCATTGGAGCGGGCTGAGCATTTCGAAAACTCGGCGCGGTTTCTTGAGTGGGCGGCGCAAAACGCTCAAGAGCCCACTTTCGTCGCCTGGCATTCAATCTCAAACATTTACTACAACGTGCGCAGGGAAAAGGGTCATGGGTTCGCATCCGAGTTCGTCAGATTCCTCATCCAGTTCCTGCAAGTTGCCCCCACTACTACAGCTGATGCCATTTACGCCCTCTCCCTTCCCATGAATGACTTTGAAGATGCCATGCAGGTGGCTGCCGCAATCGCGGCAGGCGCTCGTCTGATCGTCACGCGGAATCTGGATGACTACGCTCAGTCTCCCATTCGCGTTATATCCCCGGCAGAAGCCGTCGCCGAATTGTCCTGAACCGCCTCTCTCCGCCATCACGTCTGCCTCAGAGCACGCCGACGGCGTTAACACAAAGACCGCCAGTGTTGCCTTTGACATTAAGCTGCATTAATATGTATCGAGTCAGGGGTCTGACGGCGATAGGGGGATTAGCCATGGACTACCAGAATCTGCTCTATGAGAAGCAGCGCAACGGCGTGCTCATCACGCTGAATCGCCCGGAGGTGATGAACGCCATCTCCGATGAGTTGGACATCGAGTTGCACCATGCCCTTGACGCCGCCGACGCCGACCCCGAGGTGCGCGCCATCGTGCTTACAGGAGCGGGGCAGGCCTTCTCCGCCGGGTTCGATATCGCGGGCGGCGGAGCAGACTACGAATGGCCGTACGGCCTACCCAAGGGCTCAAACGTTGCGGCTGAGATCGATCGCTGGCGCACGCGCTTCTGGAAGAAGGAGCACGGCCGCATCGCCCGCGTCATCGATGAGATCGACACGCCGATCATCGCCGTCGTCAGCGGCTGGTGCATGGGCGGCGGCTCCTGGTACGCCCTGACCTCCCACATCACCATCGCGGCAGAGGACGCCGTCTTTGGGCAGGTTGAGGTCCGCATGATCTCGGACGACAACTACATCTGGATCCACCACGCCGGCTACAAGAACGGCCTGCGGTACGCCCTCACCGGCGACCACATCGATGCGCAGGAGGCGCTCCGCATCGGCATCGTCAACAAGGTCGTCCCCACAAAGGACGACGCGCTGGAAGAGGCTTTTCAACTGGTGGAGCGGCTCGCGCTCGTCAGCCCTGAAACGGTCAAGATCAATCTTGCCGTGGCCATGCGCGGCCTTGAAACGATGGGCCTCCACAACGTCATGCGCTACAACTCGGAACTTGCCGCCGCCGTCATCATCTCCAAGCGCGAGGAATACACCCGACCGCTTGAGGAGGCGCGGCAGGAAGGCGGCCTCCGCGCGTTTATCCGCAAGCGTGATGAGCCGTTCCAGCCTGAGCCGTTCGGCCCTCGCTCCGCCAAGGCGCGAGAAGAGCGCGAAAGGGGCTCATGATCTGCGCTAGAGGGAGCGGCGGGCTGTGAGCCTCCTCCGTTTCGCCGCCACGCCGGAGCACATCCCCACCTACGTTGCTCCGCAGGGGGCGGCCAGGTTGAATAGTAGTTGCTTGCGGACGCTTCTGCGTCTGCGGGCTTCACTGTTGCACGTACCGCGTACCACGAAACGATCCGAAGACTCACGCCACGACGTATCCGCACCGGAACAACTTGCGCCATCACACGAGACGGCGGTGCATGGCCCGACCGTTATCCGACACGCTCATCGACGCAGCCGACCGAGATTCCGGTCCGCATATCGACTGCCCCGATTACCGAACGCTCCAGTTGGCGTTGAAAACCGTTTCTTCGTTCAATTGGAGGTAACTCATGTTTCGGTTACTGATTGGACTCATTGGAGTCCTGCTATTGATTGCGGCGGTGGGCTGCGAAAGCGAACCTGATCCCACGGCCCGTCCCGCGCCCACGACCCCACCGGCGTCGACCTCGACGCCGCGCCCTGCCCCGACGAACACACCGGAATCAATGATGTCGACGTCCGGTCCAACCGCGACGCCTGTCGTCATTGTTGAAGAGGCCGACCCCGGCGAGCTTGTGGTCTACTCAGGCCGCAGCGAAAGCCTGGTTGGCCCGATAATCGAGCAGTTCGCAGAGGCGACCGGCATCGATGTTAGCGTCAAGTACGGCAGCACGTCCGAAGTGGCCGCCACAATCCTCGAAGAGGGCGCAAACACACCGGCGGACATCTTCTTCGCGCAGGACCCGGGCGGACTCGCAGCGGTGGAGTCGATGTTTACGACGCTGCCAAATGACGTGCTGAACCTGGTGTCGCCCAACTTCCGCTCGCCGGACGGCAAGTGGATAGGACTGTCGGGGCGCGCGCGCGTCATCGTGTACAACACGCGCACCGTTTCACCGAATGAACTGCCCGCTGACCTGCGCGGGTTTACTGATCCGAAATGGCAGGGCCGCATCGGCTGGCCGCCCACCAACGGTTCATTCCAAGCGATGGTGACTGCCATGCGCGTCATCTGGGGCGAGGATGAAACACGGGCATGGCTCGAGGGAATCCTGGCGAATAACCCCCAGATCTACCCCAAGAACACGCCCACGGTTGCGGCTGCCGGCGCGGGGGAAATCGACGTTGGATTCGTCAATCACTACTACCTCTACCGCTTCCTGGCTGAAGAGGGCGAGGGCTTTGCGGCGCGCAACGCCCACCTCTCCGGCGGCGGACCCGGCGCGATGATCCTCGTGGCCGGAGCGGGAGTGCTGGACGACTCGGCGAATAGCGAGAACGCAATCAAGTTCATTGAGTTCATGCTGTCGCCCGTCGCACAGCAGTACTTTGCCGGATCGACCTACGAGTACCCGCTCGTTGAGGGTGTCAACGTCAACCGGCTGCTGACGCCGCTGGACGCAATCAACGCGCCTGAGGTGGACATGGCAGACCTTGGAGACCTTGAGGGCACGCTTGACCTGCTGCGTGACACAGGGGTGCTTCCCTAGATGAGCACAACGGCGGTCGACCTTGGGAACGAACGCGCTGTCCCCAGGCGCGCCCGGGGTCGGCCGCCGTTGTCACTGTCACTGTCCGCCTCACTCCTCGCAGCGGCCGTGTTATTGCCCGTCATCTACCTGGGCATTCGGACGTTTGAGGCGGGATCCGAAACGCTGGTAGACGTCCTGGTTCGCCCCCGTGTTGGGGCCATCATCATTCGCAGCTTTGTCCTCGTGGCGATTGTCGCAGCCGTGTCCGCCGTCCTGGCGCTTGCACTGGGCTGGCTCATCGAACGGACAGACTTGCCTCTGCGCCGTATGTGGAGCGTTCTCACCGTCCTGCCGCTTGTCATACCCAGCTACATCATGGCGTTCCTGTTTATCTCCGTTTTTGCGCCGCGTGGCATGGCGCAGCGAATCTTCGCGGAACCGTTCGGCATCCAGGAGATACCGTCGTTTTATGGATTGCCCGGCGCCGCCATTGTCATAATCCTTGTCACGTATCCGTACACGCTGCTGACGGTTCGCGCCGCCCTGCGAGGATCGGGCCGCGCGCTCGAAGACGCGTCACGCACGCTTGGCAAGGGGCCGTGGGAGACGTTTTTTCGCGTCACCCTCCCCCAGCTGCGGCCTGCTCTCGCCTCCGGCAGCCTGCTGGTCGCGCTCTACACCATCAGTGATTTCGGCGCAGTCTCATTGCTCAGGTTCGAGACCTTTACCTGGGCCATCTACGTCCAATACACCAGCTACGTGGACCGAACTGCCGCCGCCGCGCTGTCATTAGTGCTCGTCGGCTTTGCCACCGTGATATTTCTCGCCGCAACGAGGGTTCACGGTGAACAGGCGCTTGAGGAAACGCATCAGGCGGAGCTTGGCGGCGCGGACCAACCGTCAGTCCCGCTGGGCAGGTGGAAATACCCTGCCCTTGCGTTCTGCTCACTGACCACGTTCGTTGCGCTGGTCATCCCGATGGGTGTTCTCCTGTTCTGGCTCATTCGCGGCGTAGGCGCAGGCGAGGAGTTGGGCGCCGTCTGGGGTCCCGCCATCAACTCCGCGATGGTCTCAGGCGCGGCGGCCATGGTCGCCGTGGCGGCGGCGCTGCCGGTGGTTGTTCTCGCCGTGCGCTTTCCCGGATTCTTCAGCAGCGCAATCGATCGTGTCAGCCACATGGGTTTCGCGCTGCCCGGCCTGGTGATTGCCCTCGCTCTTGTCTTCTTTGGTTCTCGACTGGCGCCCGCCCTCTATCAGACGCACGTCATGCTGATCTTCGCGTACCTGGTGCTGTTCGTGCCGGTGGCGATGGGGCCCCTGCGTTCATCCCTGTTCCAGGTCAACCCGCGCGTCGAGGAAGTCGGCAGAACACTTGGTAAGCGCCCTTTACACGTGTTTAGTACAATTACGATGCCTCTGCTGCGCCCCGGCATCCTCGCCGGTAGCGCGCTCGTATTCCTAAGCGCTATGAAGGAGCTTCCCGCCACCTTGCTTCTCAGTCCACTCGATTTCGGAAACCTTGCAACCAGGGTCTGGGCCGCAAGTTCAGAGGCGTTCTTTGCGCAGGCCGCCCTGCCCGCCCTGCTGCTTGTCATCATTTCCGCCCTCCCGATGGTTTTCCTCATCGGCCGAGGCAGGAGCCGACGGGCATGACAAGCCTCGAACAGTCTGAAAATGTCATGCTCCGCTGCGTTGGGGTGACCAAGCAGTATGCCCCCTCCGGCGCGGGAGCACACGATGTTTCCCTTGAGGTCACGGAGGGGCAGATTCTCGCGCTCGTCGGCCCAAGCGGCTGCGGCAAGACCACGCTGTTGCGCGTCATTGCCGGTCTTGAAAACCCTGACGCGGGGACTGTCGAGGTCGACGGCAAGCCCGTCACGGCGAAAGATGTCTTCGTACAGCCGGAATATCGCAGCGTGGGTTTCGTCTTCCAGGACTACGCCCTCTTTCCGCACATGACTGTCGCCAAGAACATCCTCTACGGACTGCCAAAGAACGCGGTTGGCCGTGAGGAGCGCATGGACGAACTGCTGACGCTCGTCGGGTTGAGCGGGATGCAGAACCGACGCCCGCATGAACTCTCCGGAGGCGAGCGGCAGAGGGTGGCGCTCGCCCGCGCGCTCGCGCCCGCGCCAAAAATCCTGCTGATGGACGAGCCGTTCTCAAACCTTGATCCGAACCTGAGCGCCCGCCTGCAGTTGGAAGTGCGTGAAATCCTGCTTGAGGCGGGCATCACGGTGGTGTTCGTGACGCACGACCAGGAGGCGGCATTGTCCATGGGTGATGTCATCGCCGTCATGGATCGGGGGCGCATACAGCAGGTCGGAGCGCCGGACATGGCATTCCACCGCCCCGTCAACCGCTTCGTCGCCGCGTTCCTCGGGGAGGCCGACTTCATCCCGGCGGAGCCAACGGCAGTTGAATCACGAGTGTTGACAGAACTGGGGGAGGCGGAGGTGACCGGCGGGTTGACACTTGATGGCGAGGCCGACGTGGACTTGATGGTGAGGCCGGAAGATCTGTCTATCAGCGCGGATGATATTGGAAACGGCCGCGTTGTTGGGCGGATTTTCAGCGGGGCATTCTACGGCTACAACGTGGAATTGGATTCCGGGGTTGTCTGCCGCGCCATGGCCTCCCACGCAAACGCCATCGAGGTGGGGGCGCGGGTGAGTCTTCGCATCACCGCGGGCCATCCCCTGCCCGTCTTTCCGCGGAAACCTGCCCGTTCGCCCTGAGCCTGTCGAAGGGTGAACCATCATGGTTCGACAAGCTCACCACGAACGCCCCTCCCCACCTTGCCCCCCTGCCGTGCGCCGACTATAATCCGCTCACGGAGGCACGAGAGCAATGCCCATCTTTGAATACGGTTGCAAGACTTGCGGCAAAGACTTCGATAAGTTCGTTCGCGGTTACAACACGCCCGTCGACGTGACCTGCCCCACCTGCGAGAGCGACGAGGTTGAGCGCAAGATGTCCGCCGTTGGAGTGACGGGCGTCTGGCAGAGCAACGCTCCCCAGTTTGAGATGCCCAAGCCCCAGCGAGTGCGACCGGACGACCCGTTCCGCTGCATCGCCTGAACCGGTTCGCAACGGGATCATTTCCGACGATACGGCGAGCCTGAGCAATGCCTCTCTTCGAGTACGAGTGCCGCGCCTGTGACGGTCATTTCGAAAAACTGACCCGCAACATCAACGCGGAGCCGGGCGAGGTTGCATGCCCCGGCTGCGGCTCCACTGATACGTACAAGGTCATCTCGCTGTTTGGCATGACCAGCGGTAGTTCGGATTCCGGCTTTGGTTTCCCCGGAATGGCCGGCGTTGGGGGCGGTCAAGCCGGCCACGCCCATGCCCCCGGCGCCTGCTCCACTTGACTCTAGTCGCCTAACGCCACGTGCGGGCGCGCTCTAGTATTGCCCGGGCGTCCAGAGATGCGTGGATGTCGTGGGGCGGCGAGTCATCAACTCCAGGATTGCGGCATGGGTATTCGGTCCCGCCGCGATAACCCCATCAATAAGCGTGTCCCGTCGATTGAACTGCATCGGGCGTCCATCCGCGTCCGTCACCACGCCGCCTCCCGCCTCTACAAGCAGCGCGCCCGCGGCAACGTCCCACTCATTCTTCGGTTCGAGGCTGATAACGGCATCCGCCTTGCCCGCCGCGACGAGCGCCATCTTGTACGCGATGGAGCCAATCATCCGCACCTTGAACGGTTCGCCTCGGAAGCGATTCCACATGCCCCACCGGACTTCGGTGCGCGAGGCGAGGACCGTGACGTTGGACGTCAATTCCTCGTGGTCGCTCACACGCGCAGTTTCGCCGTTTAGCGTGGTCGTGCCGCCGCGTTCTGCCAGATAAGCCTCATTTGCCCACGGGTTCAGGATTCCCGCGGCGGTGATTTCACCGTCCACAGACAACCCGACCGACACGCACCACTCAGGCCGTCCTTCCAAAAAACCTCGCGTGCCGTCGATGGGATCAACCACCCACACACGTTCCATGTCGATGCGATGGCCGTCATCATGGGTCTCCTCAGACAGCCACCCCTCGCCGGGGCGAACGAGCGCCTTGTGCAGCTGTTCGTCAAGGGCGTGGTCGGCCTCCGTTACCGGGCCGTCCGAGCCCTTGTGCTGTACGTACACGGAGGACGGCGAGAATGTGCTAGCAAGCTCGGCGGACTCTTCCAGCGCGGCGGCAATCCGGCCCAGATCAGACTCCATGCCGCTTGTCATGCCGTTGTACGCGCGATGAAAACGGGCATCAGGACGCGAGCGCGCTGCGCTTGTTGTTGAGATAGTCGACGAGCACGTACTGCCCCAGCTTGTCAGGCTGCGTGAAGAACGCGCGCCCGCGATTGAGCCGCGTCATCTGCCGCACAAAATTGACCAGGTAGTACGCCATCTCCAGCATGAAGACGTTGATGGTGATGCCCTCCTGCGTGCAGCGTTTGACCTCGCGCAGCGTCATGTCGATGGTGCGCTGGCTGGGCGGATACGTGAAGTAGGGTGCGCCGCCCTCCAGGTGGGCCGTCGGCTCGCCGTCCGTGACCATGATCACCTGCCGCGTGCTTGAACGGTGCTTGTTGAGCAGCTGGCGCGAGATCATCAGCGCGTGCTGCATGTTGGTGCCGGGGGAATAGCCGCCCCACGTCGCCTTGACCAGTTCATCGCCCTTGAGTTCCCATGCGTAGTCGGCAAATCCGACCACGTACAGGTTGTCACGCGGGAACTGCATCTTGATGAGTGTGTGCAGGGCCAACGCCATGCGCTTGGCAGCGTCAAAGCTGCCGCTGATTGCCATTGAGCGGCTCTGGTCGAGCAGGATCACCGTGCTTGCCTGCGTCAGCGCCTCGTCGCGATAGACCTCAAAATCATCGGGGGCAATTGTGAGCGGGGTGCCGGGGCCGCTCCGCATGACGGCGTTCTTGACCGTCCGCGACATGTGGACGTCAAAGTGGTCCCCGAATTCGTAGATCTTCGTGGACTCCTCGTCCTTCTCACCGAAGAGGCCGTTCTTGCGCATCTCATGCGCGCCGATTCCCGCGCTCCGCAGCCGGTTGAAGATATCCTTGAGGGCCTTTTCACCGATCTTGCGGATGCCACGGGGCGTCAATTCCAGCTTGTCGCCGTTCTTGCGGATGTAGCCCGCCTTTTCGAGCTGCTCCTGGAGTTGGCGGAGCCAATCGAGATCACGCGCGGCATCCTCGCCGATGAGGTCCTCCACCTGCTCACGGTCGATTTCGTCGATGTCGCCCCGGCGCTCGGCGGCGCGCAGCTGCGCCTCAAGATCATCGATCTGCTGCAACTGGTCCATCAGGCGCATCGCCTCCTGCAGTGACAGCGACTCATCACCCGCGAACGGATAATTCTGTCGCATCTCCTGCATGGGCATCAGGGATTCCATCAGCGATGAGAGTTCCGCCATTTCCTGCATCAGTTCAGGGTCATTGAGCGCCGCCTCCATCGTCTCCTGCAACTGCTGCCGCATGTCCTCCGGCAGGCTGTCCATCAACGACTGGAACTGCGACATCTGCTCCATCAGGCGATCCAGCAGCTCGTCGATGTCACGGGGCGGGTCGTCGCCGAACATGCCGCCCCACTTGTCCATGAATTCATCGAAATTCGGCTGGTTGCCCTGGGCGTAGTCGCGCAGCATGTCGTTCAGATCGCGCATCATCTGCCTGCTCGCTTCCATCTGCTCAGGCGTGATGTTCTGCATCTGCTGCATCATGTTCTGCATATAGGACTGCGCGGCCTGTTGGCGGAGTGAATCCAGCAGCTCCTGGAACTTCTCCCGCGCCTCTTCGTCCATGAAGTCGTAATCGCTGAGTTCCTTGATGGCCCCGCCGGGGTCGTTGGGCAGCGCGTCCATGAAGTCCATCTTGCGTTGGGCCATGTTCTCCAGCGCCTGCGCCGTCATGCGATCCATGCCCTGCCCGCGCTGTGAGCGCTGTCCCGCGCCCTGCTGTTGATCGCCCTGTTGGCCACCGGACTGCTGGCCGGACTGCTGCCCCGAGTCTGAATCCACGTCGGAGTTTTCGCGGTCCTGGCGAGAACCGAGTTCCCGCTCAAGCTGTTCAAGGAATCGCTGAAGCTCTTCCTCCGCCGCCTGCCGACCTGAGCCGGGCTGCATGCTGTCTGAGTCCTGTTGAGGGGATTGACCGTCCTGTGATTCCGATGGCGCGTTGCCGCCGCCCTGTTCGGCATCAGGCGCATCCCGCATCGCATCGTGCGCTTCCTGCATCCGCTGTTCGAGGGTGTCCCGTTCCAGGTCGCGGATCTCCTGCAGTTTCTCGCGGATTCCGTCAAGAACGGAGTTGAGGTCATAGCGGTCGAGGTAGTTCTGGCGCTGTTGGCGGAGACGCTCTGTCATCTGGCGAATGCCGTCGATGTTCCGTCCGTCCTGCATGTCGTAGCCGCGCATCATCATGCGGCGCAGAGCGCGGCGGATGTCTCCGTGGGTGGCGAGGTCGTCTGAGATGGCCTCCATCAGGTCTTCCGGCGCTGCGCCGAAAGGCTCCTGCGTGTTATCCCATCGGCCGTATCTGAAAATCGGCATCGGAGCTACCCTCGTGGAACGCATACGGCGGGCAATCACGGCCAAGCCGCCGGCGTCCCCTGTTCCCCCATCGCTTGGCTTTCGGCCAATCATACTACATGCCTTGCTTGAATAGCGTCGAAAGCCCCCTCCCACACCGCCCCTCAATGCTGTACTATGGTCGATGTCCCGGTGACTCTGGCGAAGCGGACCCACCCGTTCCCATCCCGAACACGGAAGTGAAACGTTTCAGCGCCGACGATACTGGAGGGGCAGCCCTCTGTGGAAAATAGGTCGTTGCCGGGGCTTTTTCTTTGCCCATAATTCTGTATGACCAGCCAACCCGAAAACCAACAAACAGCAGCGGGCGCGTTCCGCGCCGGTGACCTCGTTTTGCTCACAGACCGCAAGCGCCGCAAGTACCTCGTCACGCTCAAAGAGGGCGGCGAGTTCCACTCGCACGCCGGCATCATCTTCCATAACGACATGATCGGCCGGCCGGAGGGCAGCGAGTTCAGGACATCTCAGCGCGGCGGCGTCTACCTCGCGCTGCGCCCCACGCTCGCTGACTACATCCTGACGATGAAACGCGGCGCAACGCCCATCTACCCCAAGGACATCGGCCCGATTCTCACCTATGCGGATATCCGCCCAGGGGCAAGGGTGGTCGAGGCAGGCATCGGCTCGGGCGCGCTGACGATCGCGCTGCTGCAAGCCGTTGGCGAATCCGGCCACGTCTATTCCTATGAAACCCGTGAGGACTTTGCCGCGCTGGCGCAGCGCAACGTCTCCGACTTTCTGCCCGATGATTCAGCCAACCGACTCACCGTTCACGTATCCGACATCTACGCGGACGGCATCAAGGAAAAGGACGTAGACCGCGTCGTGCTGGACCTGCCGGAGCCCTCGCGTGTCATTCCTCATGCGCGGGAGGCGATGCAGCCGGGCGGGATCTTCCTGGCCTTTGTGCCAACGACCTTGCAGCTGCATCGACTCTGGCAGGACCTGGAGGCCGATCCCGTATTCGACCTGATCGAGCAGTTTGAGATTGCCCTCCGCTCCTGGGACGCCGGACCCAACACCCTCCGCCCCGCCCACCGCATGGTCGCCCATACCGGCTTCATCACAACAGCACGCCGCCTGGCAGAGCCCAACTGACAACTCCCGCCCCCGCTCATCCTGAGCCTGTCAAAGGACATGAGCGCCCCTGTCATCCCACCTTGACAACTCACCCCAGCGAGCGCATACATAGTCCTACACCGCATCATCCACGCGCGGCGCGCCAACACGAGCGGGCGTAACTCAGTGGTAGAGTGTCTGCTTCCCAAGCAGAATGTCGTGGGTTCGATCCCCATCGCCCGCTCCAACTCCACACACCCGCTACACTTAAAGAACCATGTTTGAAGCACTTACCGAACGACTCACCGGCGTTTTCAATCGACTCTCAGGCCGCGGCCGTATCACCGAGGCGGACGTTGAAGAGGCGCTGCGCGAGGTCCGCCGCGCCCTGCTTGAGGCCGACGTCAACCTCCGCGTGGTACGCGAACTCCAGCAGAGCATCCGGGACCGCGCCGTCGGCGAGGAGGTCCTTCAGTCCGTCACGCCCGTCCAGCAAATCATCAAGATCGTGCAGGAGGAACTGACGGACGTTCTCGGCAAGGAGAACCGCACGCTCGACGCGGGCGACAGCCGCCCCGCCACCATCCTCCTTGTTGGCCTGCAGGGCTCCGGCAAGACGACAACCGTCGCCAAGCTCGCCTCGAATCTCGTGCAGCAGGGGCAGGCCGTCTCGCTCGGCGCGGGCGACGTGCGCCGCCCCGCCGCCATCGAGCAACTGACCGCGCTTGGCAGCCAGATCAACGTGCCCGTCCACGCAGAGCCGGGCAACTCGAACGCCGTCGCTGTCGCCAAGTCATCCCTCGCCGCCGCCCGCGACGCCAACGCCCATTGGCACATCTTTGACACCGGCGGCCGGCTGCAAGTAGACGATGAACTGATGAAAGAACTGGCGGACGTGCGCAAAGCGCTCAATCCCGCCGAGGTTCTGCTTGTCGTCGATGCCATGACCGGCCAGGACGCCGTCAACGCCGCGGAGGAGTTTCACAGGCAAGTGCCACTGACAGGCCTTGTGCTCACCAAGATGGACGGCGACGCGCGCGGCGGCGCTGCCCTGTCCATCACGTCCGTCACCGGCTTGCCCGTCATGTTCATCGGGGTCGGCGAGCGCATGGACGCGCTGGAGCCGTTCTACCCGGACAGGCTGGCAGGCCGCATCCTCGGCATGGGCGACGTCGTCACGCTCGTCGAGAAGGCGCAGCAGACCATCGACGAGGAAAAGGCGCAGGAGATGGAGCGCAAGCTGCGCAACGCCAGCTTCGATCTCAACGATTTCCTGGAGCAGATGAACCAGCTGCGCAACATGGGCGGCATGGCGAACCTGGTGGACATGATCCCCGGTTTCAACCAGATCAAGGGCAAGGTTTCAGCCGACGCGTTCGATGAGAAACAGATCAAGCGCGTGGAAGCCATCGTGCTGTCCATGACGCCGGAGGAGCGGCAGCGGCCGGAGATTATCGGCGGCAGCCGTCGCAAGCGCATCGCCCGGGGCAGCGGCACACAACCCGCGGACGTCAACCGCCTGCTCAATCAGTTCGGTGAGATGCGCAAGATGATGCGCCAGCTATCATCCGGCAAGAAGATCCACGGCCTGCCCTTCAAACTCGGCTAAGCCGCCCCGCTCACCCTGAGCCTGTCGAAGGACCGCCGATGCCCCGTTCACCCTGAGCTTGTCGAAGGGCCCCCGTCACTCCCGCGCAGGCCTTCCCGCAGCCGCGCAACCAACGGCTTCAGCGACTCCAACAGCGCGCTCGCCTCTTCAGGTGGAATCTCAAACGGCTTCCGATTCGTCTCCGGAAAGACCATCCAGAAATAGAACCCCTCCCACGCGCGATCTTCGGCCATTGCGCTGCGCGCCCGCATGACCGTCTCCAGGTACTTGCCATGAAACCGCTGCCGGACATGCTCGCGCAGCCACTCGTCCCCTGCCAACGACGGCGAAGCCTCAAACACAGCAAGCCAATCTTCCGCCGTCGGGATGGTCATACACCTACCACGTCAGGGGGCTTACGATACGTCGGCCCATCGGGATCAATAAGCTCGGCGATACCCACTAGCTGTTCGACGATCGCATCTCGTGTTGTATTTATATCGGCACCATTTGGTAGCGGAATCGGCACAGTGATTCCCATCCAACTCAGCGCCCCTAGCAATTGTTCTACTCTATTATCCAACCTTGAGCGAAGCTCATCCAGTGAGTGATCTGAGAATTCCGACTGATAAAAGGAGAGCCAGAGCGGGTTGTCCGGCATCTGTTTGACGGCCTCGTCTACGACACCGAGCCAGGCATGTGACCCTCCAAGACGCAAGTATCTTCCGTAGTAACCCGTCCCTTGTCCCACAGTAAGTCCATCAGCGTTAGCCCAACCGGACGCGGTCACCTGTTTGACGGCGTCCGCAAGCAATTGCTTGAACCTGTCATTGCTCGTATCTCTTATTCCCTCCACTGCATTGGCAGCCAACCCCTGCAGCTCCGCAATTTCAAAGACCGCTTGTGCATCTCCGTCTTGCTTAGCGGCCTTGGCCAACGTCCCCAGCAATACACTCCAGCTCGTAAGCATCAGGCGGCGCGGCACTCGAGTTGACGAGGCGGAGATTCCGTTCTCGCTCTTATCAGCGGTGTTCAGTTCATGGCCAGCCTCGTTCAGCCTCCTTAACAATTCATCCCACAGCCATCCGGCATCGACGCTGGATTGTGGAGCCAGAAACAACAGAACTGTCCTTCTGTCATCTGGCAGTGTTTCCCAGTAGGTGACCGGTTGATTGTGGGTCAGACCTGCCCAAAACTTGGACTCGACAAAGCCCGCTAGCTCTTTCTCAGTGTCCCAGAGTGCCATGTCCGGATAGGCCCAGGACGCTGCAAGAAACTCTTGGGTGCCCACTTTTGCAATGGGTAGAGGCCCTTCATCGTCGCCCAGGAATTCGGACAAAGCCTTTCTCGCTGACTTCGAGCGGGACACAATGAACGCCAACGCATCAGTCGCCACATCCTCCAACCCCTGCGTATGCCTACGCGCGATGTGGCCAAGCAGGCTATCCCCATCGGAAATCGTCATTTCCCCTCCACACCGACGTTATCCCCCGCGCCTCTACCCATCAATCTCAATCAGGATCCGGCAGTGGTCGCTTGGCCCCCACTCGTCCACCTCGTTCAGAGCGCGAACGTTGATGGACTCATGAAACCCGCGAGAGGCAAAGGCGTAGTCAAGTTGTCTGTTATTGACCGGTGCCGGATTGCTGCCATACGAGTACGTAACGACGTTTTGGGAGTCCGCCGGCTCGCCCGGCAAGAGCACCTCTCCCTGCCGCCCATTCGGCGCCTGCGGCCCGATAAACTCAAGTCCAATGGCGTTCATGCGGTCAAACACAGAGCGGTATCTCGCCTCCCAATACGGATCACCGCCGTCACCGTAACCATGGAAGATGTTTAGATCACCGCTTGCCACAATGCGATGCGTACCGGGATCCTCATGGCCAATGAAAGTGGATAAATCAGAAATGATGCGGTGCACCGAGGCGTCCCCATATATCCACGACGATCCTGTGCTGGTATGCGGCCCCAACCACCGCCCATACATTGACACAGCGATGAATGGCTCAACCGAGCCGTCCTTAGTTGTGACGCGCGCCGCCGCAAGGATGCCAACTCCACTGACTTCTATTTCATCTTCAGTTGCGCCCCACACAGGGCTAATCTGCTTGAACCACTTAACATCCACGCGGTCAGAGAGCTTTACAACCATTGGCCAGCGGTCGTAGATAGCTGGCCAGCGCCCTTTCCACCAATCCGAGTTCCAGTGGTGGGAATCATACGATTCCTTTGGGCCTATATCGACGCTTTCACTCACATCCTCCGGCGGCGTCCACGCCTCCTGAACGAGCGCAACATCAGCATCCATTTGCACCAACTCGCGCCATGGCGCGAGCTGTTTGTTGATATTCCAGCTAATAACGCGAATCACTCTGTTACCCTCCGACAAGCGCCACTCCGTCAATGCGGGAGAATCTGCGATCAAAGGTGTAGAGGGGCAGCGCGCCCATCCTGCGTGACGCTTCAAAGATCAGCAGATCAGAAAAACCATGATTACTGTCACGGTAGAGTCGCATGGCATTGCCCACGTCATCCACCGTCTCCACGATGACGTTATCCCTACCGACCAGGAAGATTATCTCGGCAGCTATGTGTTCCCGTGGGAATCGATAGCTGCGTTCGAGCACCCAAACAGTTTCGAGGATAACTTCTCGACAAATGAAACCTGGACTCTCCGGCGTCAGGCTTGCAAGAAACGCCCGGGCTCTTTCAGATTGGTCAGCATCGTCACCAAGCATTGAGCGCAGCAACACGTTGGCGTCAATACTGATCACCGAGGCATATTCCTTTCAATCCTTTCCTGAATCGCCTCATCAATGGCCTGTTCCATATCCTCCAGAGTCTTCGTCGGGCCATCATATTTGAGGTTGCCAAACAGTTCACTTATCGGGCCGACCGGGATGAGCATGGCCATGTTGCCATCGACAATGAACCGCACCTTGCCGCCAGGCTTAATGGACAGTTCCTCCCGAAGACCCTTTGGCAACGTGATTTGCCCCTTGTCAGTGATTTTCGCCTCGTACATGTCGGCTCCCTTTTCGCCACGTATTAGCAGTTGTGTCCTTACAATACCGCAAATCTCCTTACTTTCCACTCTACTCATCAAGCTCATCCGGTGAGCGCTCTCATCCGATATTCCGGCTAACAACCCGAATCATGCGTTTGATAGTACAGGAGAGACGATGGCAGTGACCCCGTAGTGGTCGGAGAGCTTCTTGCCGTTGTTGATGTTGCTGATTGGCTCCACGGAGTTGCAGGTGAGATCCGTGCTTAGGGCGATATGGTCGATGTTCCTGCGTCCTTCGAAGGAGATGTCTGCCGTCACAATCGCCATGCTGTGCGAGAAGGCGCCTTTTAGGGCTTCTCTAAGGTAGACGGGAGCGCGGGCGCCCTGCCCGATGACCTGGTTGAAGTCACCCAGCACGATTGTGGGGCGCAGAGGTTGCCTGGCAAGAATCTCGGTCAGCGCAGCCAGGCACTGTTGATGGTCCTCCCACCGCCCCCTGCGGTCCGCGCCACGCCGCGCCTCCGTTCGTGAACCGAACCATGGAATGCAGATGCCCATGACCATGACCTCACCGATTGAGGTCTCGGTAATCCCTGAAACGAATCTACCCGGAGTCAGCGACTCATGGCCGAGGTCGTCCACATTCCGCCATGGCTGCCGCGACCAGAGCATCACCTTGCGGCGGGCTCCTCTGTCGCCGTAGCCGTAGTCGGGCTGCGCGCTGATCGAGTAGCCGTCGCGTGAAAGAAGTTGGTCATGTGTCTCGGTGAGGCACACGACTTCGGGCGCGAGGATGTCTATGCGGCGAAGTATCTCGGGCGTGCGAACTAATCGCGGAGTCGCCCACTGCACATTCCAATTGACGACCGGAATCATGCGCCCAGCGTAGGCCACGCAAATGCGCGGACGCAAAGGAAAGCCGCCCATCCCCCGCGTGACCCTTGCGGGTCACGCGGGGGCCATCGATCCTAGTTCAGTTCAAGGCCGGTGAGGGTATAGACCTCTTTCGAGGGCGGCTCCACCCACACCGGCAGCGCCTCATCCTCGGTGGAGGCAAGCGCCTCGTGGAAGGGCTCGCCAAAGTCCAATTCGTGAATCTCGTCGATCTCATCGATGAAGTCGCGTTCAGAGTTCCGGCGCACGTTGTGGGCAGCAGGCGGAACGCTTGCGATTCCCGTATCGGCAAACAGCGCAAAAGCCGACACGTCCGTCGGGCGTTCGAGATCCTCTTCGGCAATGTGGTGTGAGGGCTTTGCGGGAGGTGGGCCGGGCTCACGAGTGGAGCCCGCCGGTACATTGAAGACGGGTAACGCTCCCTGGGAAAGAACCGCCCCGATATGAAGGCTTCCAAACATGTCGCCCTCCTTCGCAGGCCGGACAACTCTGCCGTCCCTTTCGGGTCCCCGACCCGCTGTACACGGACGGTATACTCCTGAAATTGCAACGTGTCAACTGCTCTGTTGGAGACAGATATGGAAAAGAGCCCGGACGCGGGGTTTGCGCGAAGGCGAGCAGCGCGCAAGAACTCGGACGAGCTATAATATGACCATGGTCATGACCATAGTCACATAACCTGCTAGACTGACCTCTGAGAGGTGACACAATGACAACACCGGCAGGAACCCCCGGTACTCCCCGCACCATCAAAGCGTCCGAGTTCAAGGCCACGTGCCTCAAGCTCATGGACGAGGTGGCAGAGACAGGCGAGGAAATCATCATCACAAAGAACGGCAAGCCCGTCGCCAAGCTGACGCCGCACCAGAAGCGATTCAAGACACCCTTTGGACGTGACCGCGACCAGTTGATCTTCATGGGCGACATCATCTCCCCCATCGACGTGGTCTGGGAGGCTGAGCAAGGCCTTATCGACGGTAAGTAAGGGAAGGACAACATGACAACTTCGACAAGCACTCCCCGAACCATCAAGGCATCCGAGTTCAAGGCCACGTGCCTCAAGCTCATGGATGAGGTGGCAGAGTCCGGCGAGGAGATCATCATCACAAAGAACGGCAAGCCCGTCGCCAAGCTCACGCCGCACCAAAAGCAGCGACAGAGCCTCTATGGCAAGGGTCGCGACAGGATGCGAATATTCGGCGACCTGGACGAGCCTATGGATGTCGTCTGGCAAGCCGAACAGGGCCTCATTGACGGCCAATAATGCTTCTGGCGGACACGCAGGCGCTAGTCTGGCACTGGACAGCCGACTCCAAATTGGGTAATGGCGCTCGTCAGGCCATTGAAGAGGCCCTGCAAGATCATGACCTCGCCGTTTCTGCAATCACGTTCTGGGAAGTCTCGATGCTGCTGGACAAAGGCCGCCTTGAGTTCCCAGAGGACGTGCTCGACTGGCGCCTGGAACTCTTGGCGCAGGGGCTAGTCGAAATCCCCGTCGATGGTGAAATCGCCGCCCGCGCCGGTGCACTAATCGGCCTGCCCGGTGATCCTGCCGACCGCATCATCGTCGCGACGGCCCTTGGGGGCCATCAACTCGTCACCTCGGACACGGGGATTCTCCGCTGGGATAGCATCCTCCCCCGTGTTGACGCGCGGGAGTAGGCGCAGCACAAACACAAGCGCCCCCTCCGCTCAAGGGCGGAGGGGGCGCTTTCCGTTGCAGTCGATGAAAGGCTAGTCCCGCGCGGCGGCAGAACGCGGCCCGAACGGCTCCGGCTGGAACGGCCCGTCCCGCTCCTGCAGGTATGCCCGCAGGCCGCCCTCCTTGCCCGCGTCCTCCATCTTGCGCTTGAAGTCCTCGCGCTGAGACGTGTGCGCCAGGGCGGACAACTCCGCGTTCAGATTCCACGCGCTGTGGAATCCCATCATGTTCAGGCCCTGCGTCGCGACGGCAAGGTTGATCTTCACCGTCTCCGGGCTGACCAGCGCGATGCGCTCGCCGATGTAGGTGCACTCCTCCATCAGGTCCTCGTGCGGCACAACCTTGTTCACCAGGCCGATCCGCAGCGCCTCTTGCGCGTCGATGTGGTCGCCCGTCAAACCGTAGCGCAGCGCGTGTTTGTAGCCGGCCAGCAGCGTCCAGATGAAGTTCGTGTTGGAGATATGGCGGATCTCCGGCTGACCGAACACCGCGTTCTCTGACGCGATGGTGATATGCGTCGTCAGCGCGTACCAGGAGCCCCACGCCAGCGCCCAGCCGTTGATCGCGCCGATGATTGGCGTCGTCAGCTCCCACATGTGCATCAGGCGGCGGATGCCCGTCCGGTCCTGCGTGCGCCACTGATCAAGGAACGACGCGACGGATTGCCCCTCTTGTAGCCCATACGGCCAGACGGTCTCCGAATTCCCGCCGCCCGCGCCGATTGCCAGGTCTGCGCCGGCGCTGAACGCCCGGCCCGCGCCCGTCAGGATGATGTAGCGAACGTCCGGGTCCTGCTCCGCCTCATCGAATGCGGCATGCACGTCCGTCCGCAGCCCCATGTTGAAAGCGTTCATCTGCGCGGGGCGATTCAGCGTGATGACCACGCCCTTGCCCTGCCGCTCATAAAGCACGTTCTCATACTCAGCCATTTAGTGATTCCTCCTAACCCCCGTCGTCGTCGACGGCATCGGAATTGCTTGTTTGACAAGGGTAGCATTCTGCGGGAGATGTGATACGATACTGAACAAGCGTTCCAAGAACGCGCGTTCGCTGGGCCTCGGCCAGATTGAGAAGCAACGGGGAGGAATGGTATTATGGCAACGGCAATCAAAGCCAAAGAAAGCGCGGACACGATGGTGACGGAGAAGGAAAAGGCACTCGAACAGGCGCTGACGCTGATCGAGCGCAGCTTCGGTAAAGGCTCCCTCATGAGGTTCGGCGATGCCGCCGGACGCTTTGATGTGGATGCCATCCCCACCGGCTCTCTCTCACTTGACCTCGCGCTTGGCATCGGCGGCATTCCGCGCGGGCGCATCACGGAGATCTACGGCGCGGAATCATCCGGCAAGTCCACGCTGGCGCAGCACGTCATCGCCAGCGCGCAGAAGCAGGGCGGCACGGTGGCGTATATCGACGCCGAGCACGCAATGGACCCCACGTATGCCGCCGCCTGCGGCATCAACGTGGACGACCTGCTGATCTCGCAGCCGGACAACGCGGAGCAGGCGTTGGACATCACAGAGGCGTTGGTGAGGAGCGCCGCAGTGGATGCCATCGTCATTGACAGCGTGGCGGCGCTGGTGCCCAAGGCTGAAATTGACGGGAACATGGGAGACACGCACGTGGGCCTGCAGGCCCGCCTGATGTCCCAGGCCCTGCGGAAACTGACAGGAACCACCCATCGTTCGAAGACGGCGGTAATCTTTATCAACCAGATCCGTGAGAAGGTCGGTGTCCTCTTTGGCAGCCCCGAGGTCACCCCCGGCGGACGCGCGTTGAAGTTCTATTCGTCGATTCGGATTGATTTGAGACGCATGGAAACCATCAAGCAGGGGACGGAGAGCGTGGGTCTGCACCTGCGCGCGCGTGTGGTCAAGAACAAGATGGCCCCGCCCTTCCGCGTCGCCGAGTTTGACATCATGTTTGGATATGGCATCAGCCGCGAGGCCGATCTCATCGATCTCGGCACCCAAGCCGGTTTCCTCAAGAAGACGGGAGCTTTTTACTCATACGGAGACGTACGCCTCGGACAGGGACGTGAGAACGCCAAGTCCTTCCTCCAATCCAACGCGGAAATCGCCACTGCCCTTGAACAGGACATCCGTGGCAATCACGCCTCCCAGAACGGCAAAGCCAACGGCTTCATGCCGGCGTCCGTCGACGACGATACGGAGGAAGTCACCTGACTCTATATTCGAACTTAATTCTGGACACAAGGGGCTGTGGGATAACCACGCCCCTTTTTCTTTTTCTATCTCTAGCCAGTACACGCATTGGCGGCGCCGCGCGGCGCCGCCTTTTGTTCACGCAACCACAGCGCAACAAGCGGCTTTCACGCCGCCATGAACCCAGGGAGAAAAACCATGACCATCAATCCTGTCCTGTTCGTCTTTCTTATGCTCCTGCTCGGCACTGCCGGCACCGCGGCCGGTCTCGTCTTGCAGCGCATCATCACCTCCGGAAACCTCCGCGGCGCATCCATTGAGGTCCAGCGCCGCATCGAGGAGAGTGAGACCGAGAGCAAGGAAATCATCCTCCGCGCCCAGCAGGAGGCCATACGCGTCCGCGACGAATCCGAACGCGAGGTGCGTGAGCAGCGCACCGAGGTGCAGCGCGTAGAGCGACGCCTCCAACGCAAGGAGGAGCAGGTTGACCGCCGTC
This sequence comes from Dehalococcoidia bacterium, assembly GCA_965203815.1. GTDB lineage: Bacteria > Chloroflexota > Dehalococcoidia > UBA6926 > UBA6926 > VXMO01. Next base: position 242,026 of record OZ241912.1, read on the forward strand.
TCGACAACTTCGAGAAGCGCGAGCGCCAGCTCAACGAGAAAGAGACGGAAATCGACACCGTCCGCACGCAGGTGGACGAGCTGCACGCCGAACACCTGCGGGAACTCGAACGCGTCTCCCAACTCACCATGGACGAGGGGCGTGAACTGCTTCTCAGCCAGTTGGAGAGCGAAATCGAGATCGAGGCGTCCCGCCGCGTGCGCGAGATGGAAGAGGCCGTGCTGGAAGAGTCCACGGAGCGCTCCTTCAAGATCATGGCGCAGTCGATGCAGCGCTACGCCAACGAAGTCGTCTCTGAACTCACCACCAGTGTCGTCTCCCTCCCCAACGATGAGATGAAGGGACGGCTCATCGGCCGCGAGGGCCGCAACATCCGCGCCCTTGAGAACGCCACGGGCGTCAACCTCATTGTGGATGACACGCCGGAGGTTGTTACGCTGTCAGGATTTGATCCGGTCCGACGCGAAATCGCCCGCATGGCCGTTTCCCGTCTGGTGCAGGACGGGCGCATCCAGCCCGCCCGGATCGAAGAACTGGTTGATAAGGCCCAGGAGGAAATGGAAGACATCATCAAGAAGGCGGGTGAAGAGGCCTGTTACGATGCCCGCGTGCAGGGTCTCCATCCCGACATCATCAAGACCCTGGGGCGCCTGAAGTTCCGCTACAGCTACGGCCAGAACGTGCTCCAGCACAGCATTGAAACGGCGCACCTCGCCGCGTCGCTCGCGTCAGAACTGCGCGCCAACGTGGATATCTGCCGCCGCGCCGGTTTCTTGCACGACATCGGCAAGGCCCTTTCCCATGAGGTTGAGGGACCCCACGCGGCAGTCGGCGCGGACCTCCTGGAACGCTACAAGATCAACCAGCGCGTCGTGCGCGCCGTCGGCGATCACCACGGCGAAGAGGGCTGGAAGAGCGTTGAGGCGTTTCTTGTGGCCGCCGCGGATGCCATCAGCGGCGCGCGGCCCGGCGCGCGGCGAGAGAGCGCCCAGCAATACATCAAGCGGCTTGAGACCCTTGAGCAGATCGCGCTGGGATTCGGCGGCGTGGACAAGGCTTATGCCATCCAGGCAGGGCGTGAAGTGCGCGTGATGGTCCAGCCGGACAGCGTGGATGACGTGGCCGCCATGCGCATGGCGCGCGACATGACCAAGAAGATACAGGACTCGATGGAATACCCCGGCCAGATCAAGGTCATGGTGATCCGCGAGACCCGCGCCGTCGAGTACGCGCGCTAGGAGCCGACCGTCGCACCATGCGCATCCTGATGATCGGCGATCTCGTGGGGTGGCCCGGTCGGCAGGCCGTCAGGAAATACCTGCCGGGTTTGCGCGATGAGCACAGCGTCGATCTGGTCGTTGCGAACGGCGAGAACTCCGCCGCCGGTTTCGGCATCACGCCCAAGGTGATGAAAGAGATGCTCGACGCCGGCGTCGACGTCATCACGTCCGGCAACCACATCTGGGACAACAAGGACATGATGCCGCACATGGATGACGAGACTCCCGTGCTGCGGCCCTTCAATTACCCGAAGGCGGCTCCCGGACGCGGCGCGGTCATGGCCAAAGGCGCGCTCGTCATAAGCCTGCAGGGGCGCACGTTCATGCCGGTGCAGATCGACGATCCGTTTGCGGCAATGGACGACTTGCTCGCGAGCCTCGCCGAAAGCCCGCGCGCCATCGTCGTGGACTTTCACGCAGAGGCCACCGCTGAAAAGGGCGCGCTCGCATGGCACGTGGACGGCCGCGTCAGCGCCGTCGTGGGCACACATACCCACGTCGCCACCGCGGACGCCCGCGTCCTGCCCAAAGGAACGGCATTCGTCACTGACCTTGGCATGTGCGGGGCCATCGACTCCATCATCGGCAGCGACCCCGGCCCGGTGCTGGAGCGATTCCTGACCGGCGTCCCCGTTCGCCTCAACGTTGGAGACGGTCGCAGCCGATTCAATTCCGTCCTTATCGAAACAGACGACACGACCGGCCTCGCCGTCTCCATCCACCGCGTGGACTGCGCTGACACCGAATGAGTTCTGATCTTCACACGCACTCGACCGCCTCGGACGGTCTCCTTACGCCTGCGGAGCTTGTCCACCAAGCCGCGGCGGCGGGCATCAAGTATTTCGCGGTAACCGACCACGATTCCACAGACGGGCTGGCAGAGGCGCGGGCGGCGGCGGAACAATACCCCGACCTGGTCCTCATACCCGGTATCGAGATATCAACAGACGTGCCGGAGGGGGAGGCGCACGTCCTCGGCTACCTCCTTGATTTTGAGAACGAGGAGTTGCAGGCAACTCTCGCATCGTTCCGTGACGACCGCATGGGCCGCGCCGTCCGCATGGTTGAGAAACTCGAAAACCTCGGCGTGCCCGTCTCATGGGACCGCATCATGGAGATTGCAGGCGACGGCGCGATTGGCCGCCCGCACATCGCGCAGGCGCTCATGGAGGCGGGGCACGTCGCCAGCGTCCGCGAGGCGTTCGACCTCTACCTCAGAAATGATGGCCCCGCCTATGCGGGACGCCGCAAGATGCTCCCGGAAGAGGCCTTTCGCCTGATACGACACTACGGTGGCGTGTCCGTCCTCGCCCATCCGAAGGAGACCCCGCAAGTGGAGTCCCTGTTGCCGGGATGGGTGGAGGCGGGCCTTGAGGGCATGGAGGTCTACTACGGACTCTACCCTGACGACCTGCGCGCCCATCTCAAGGCGCTCGCTGATCAGCATGGACTGCTCGCCCTCGGCGGCAGCGACTACCACGGCCCTGGTCTCGCCGCAGAATGTCCTCTTGGCGGCTCAAACACTCCCCTGGAGGCCGGAGAAAGCCTTCTGGCTCTGCACGCCGCAGTGTCCGGTTAGAACCCCCCGACAAACGCGGCTGAGGCCCAGCCGACGACGGCGGCGACCGTGGCGGCGAATGCGGACTGCTTCAAGACAAGCGTGCCCGCGAACCGCATCCCAAGTTCGCGCCCAATCGTGATCGCGGTGACAAGGCATGGCAGCACCGTTCCGGCAAGGAACGTTGCCACCAGCAGCTGGGTCGCGCTCAACGAGGCGACGGTGCCGGCCTCCGCCAGCAGCAGTATGCCGTCCTTGCGGACAGCGGCGAGCACGGTCGGCATTGCCGCTTCCGCCGGCAGTGCGAACACAGCCATCGCCGGCCCTAGCAAGCCGCCCGCTGCATCGAGCGCGCCCGACCAGTCGAGAAGCGAGGCCACCATGGCAATCGCAAAGAAGATCGGCACCGCCGTGCGGAAGAACATCCAGATCGTGTCTCGTGTCTCCGCCCACACCGCCGCGAGTGGCGGCCAGGTGACCATGGCGCGGGGTTCCATGATGAGCGCGCTGAGCGCTGACCGCGCGTCAGGCTGACTGATGAGGCGCGCGTAGACGAGCGTCGCCCCGACGAGCAGCGCAAGGTACGGCACAACGAGGCTGCCCATGCCGGCGGCGGCAAAAACCGCGAGCGTCGCGCCGAGCTGGTACGAGCAGGCAGACCCGAAGGAGATCGCGCCGACGGTCGTCGGCCGGGTGCATGTGGCGCAGGAGCGCGTCGCGACAACCGCCGGGACATTGCAGCCAAAGCCCATCAGCACTCGCGTCACGTCGCGCCCGTGCAGGCCGATTGGCCGCAACAGGGGGTGGAGCGCCGTTCCGATGCGGTCGGCGAGGCCGCTCACCTTGTAGACGCTAATCAGCACCGAGTAGACCAGCACCGTGGGAACCGCCCACACAAACAGCAGCGGCCCCATCGTGAGTAGTCCGTAGTCGCCGGACAGCACAGCCCCGATCGGCCCCGGCCAGCCCTCTACACCCTCGGCCAGGGGTGTCGTAATCGCCACAACCAGCGGATCAAGCCACGCGGCGGTCTGGTTCGCGCCGATCACTGCCAACAGAGCCGGCAGCACGAGCAGGAGGATCGCGGTTACGGGACCTGCAATCGCGTGGTCGAGGAGTACATGGCGCGGCTCGTCCGGCCTCCCCAGCGCGGGCGGAGTGGTGGAGAGTGTTTCGACATCGATGAGATGTCGGTCAGCACGCACAGGATTCAACGCAGCAAGAGAGGTCGTCCAGGTACATCCCCGCCGCTCGGCGATCCTCAACCGCTTCCGTCGTGTCTATTCCGAGGCGCTGGGCAATCGCGTCAGCGATGACCGCGAAGCGCTGACGGAACTTGTAGATGAAGCAGAAGTTCACGCCCCGGTGCTCGACTATAGGGCCGGAGAGGAACAGGCCCGGCACAAGCGTGGATTCGTCCGCCTCCTCCGTAACGATGGGGGCGCCGCCCTCGTTGTACTCGATCAGGTCCTGGATGTAGCCGAGCGACTTCTTGAAGCCGGTGGCAAGGATCGGGCGTGTCTCGCTCGGCCATTGGCGGCCGTCCGACGCCTCCACAATCCACGTGCCACCGTTCTCGCGCACGCACGTGATTTCGACATCCTCAACGAGCTCCACGTCACCCGTGGAGTCGGCCCACTCAAGGCGTTCGCGGGAATACGGAGAGAGGGAGATGCTCGGGTCCGGGTCTTCTCGCCTCCACGTCGCCGTCCGCGCCAGAACGGTCACGTTCTTCTCCAGCTGCACCAGCGAGACGGCCGCGTCTGCGGCGCTCTCGTACCCGCCGATCACCGTGAAACTGTCACCCTCGAGTTCTTGCCATGTGCTGACATCGGAGGAGTGGCAGCAGAATTCGGCGCCCTCGATGGAATTGCGGTTCGGGTACTGGAACTCTCCCGCCGCCCAGATGAGATGTCGCGCCCGCACCGGCCGGTCGCTCGTCGTCAGCGTGAACGTCCCATTCTCCTCCACCGTGACGGAGGAGACGTCGATGCCGGCCTTCACCTGCAGCTCAAAGTGATTAACAACGTTGTCGAGATACTGCGCGTAAGCCTTGCCGCTGGGGTGTTCACGATCGAGCGTAAAGGCGGGCGACGTGCCGGGGACGATCGCATTGAGGTCGAGCAACCCAAAGGCATTCGACGTGAACGACGGCGTGATGAAACGCATCTCTTGCGGCCACCGCCGGAACGAGGCGCCAACCTCATGGCGATCAAGGATGATGACGTCGTCGACGCCAAACTCCTTGAGGGCCACCGCGGATCCGAGCCCTGCCGCTCCCGCGCCCACGATCACGACTTCGTGGAGCCGCGACCCATCCACCTTATCGCGCCACCGCCCCGTGTTCCGTTTGCTCATCCGACCTTCCTCCGAACTTGCTGTTTGCAATCGAACGTGTTGCTTGCGATTCTACTGCCGCAAAGCTAAATATCGTCCCATGCCCACCCACTCGTGTCAATAATACCCCACCCCCGTCATTCCCGCGCACGCGGGAATCCAGAACCAGGAGCGCAACCAAACCCCGTAACGCCCATCCCCTCATTCCAGCGAAAGCCGGAACCCATCGGGACTGTCATTCTGAGCACCTCCTGTCATTCCGAGCGTAGTCAAGGAATCCATCCCTGTAGCAGTGCGATTCAACTCTTGTATCATTCCTAGATGGTGGGATACGTCCAAGCACGTGCTGGTGGACGACGCGCGGGATTGAGCGGTAGGAATGAAATCTACGGAGGGAAGCCTGCGATGATTAGGGCGTTCGCAGTGTCGCTTGTTCTGGCAGTGATTACTTTCGCCGGAGTCGCCTGCGCAACCGGAAGTTCGAACGAGGGTGAATCCTCTGAGTCCGATTCTTTATGGGATCGGGCAGTAGAGAGTGTCACAGATGAAATCAGCGGCTACACCGAATTGAGCGAGTACGTGAATGAGGACACAGGATGGCGTCCCGAACCATCCTACGGACTGTTTCCAGAGGATTTCGTCGTCCTCCGCTACGCAGATGAGTTTCTAAGAAGCGCCCCGCCAGGGTGGATAGTCTTCAACGCCGACGATGTAGAGTGTGAACCCTATCGCTGGGATGAGGATAGCGCGTCGGCACAACTGGTAACTCCTCCACAAGGAGTGATGTTCGGAACAGTACGAGGGTACATCGATGATGATGTAAGGGTAATTTATGGCAAGGACGAGGCTCGTTACATTTGCAGAGTAGCGAGTGACAACATGATTGGATTTGGCGTACCGAGATATCTCGCAGATCACGTAAGCGACGCCTTAGATTCGTATGGGCGAGCAATCACGGAGAATGAACGCGCCCAGTCCGCGCGAGAAGAGAAGGAGGCGCAACTCAATCGGGTAATGGCCAAATACTGCTTCAATCCTCCGTGCAGAGTCGCCAATTACGACAGTTTCCAACTGAGCATGGCATATTCACAGGTGGATGAACCCGACAGGAAGGCTTTCCAAGATTACAATGAAGCAAGATACAATGAAGATGAGGCCAGAGGCGCGCAAAATGAAGCCAGACTCGGCGCACAGTGCTGGTTGAATAACGCTTGGTCGGCGATGTATGTTAGTCACTTCCCCGAGACTTGCGGGTCGCCGACAGCGGAGGCAACAGCAACCGCGGTGGTGGCAACGGCAACAGCCATAAGGAACCATGACTTCGGCGACGGCAATGGGGCCGTAGCCGCCCGACGCCACCTCAACGGTGGCGGTTTGGTGGCCGACACAGCAAGTGTTGCTGAGACAGCATATGTCGGGCCGGATGCGTTCATCTTCGGCAACGCACTGGTTGGTGAGGGTGCCCGGGTTTATGGCAATGCACGGGTATATGGGAACGCAATAATTGGCAAACACACACATGTCTTCGAAAACGCGCAGGTGTATGGGAATGCATCAGTTAGCCACAAGATAAAAATCTACGGCGAGGCGCGGGTGTACGGCGAGGCACAAGTCTATGCTTTCGCCCAAATCTATGGGAGAGCGCAGGTGTACGGCGAGGCTGAAGTCCATGGGGAAGTGCAAATCTACGAGAATGCACAAGTTTACGGGAATGCAGAAGTCTTTGCGAACGCACGGGTCTCAGGAAACGCAAAGGTTTTTGGAAACACACGAATCTACGGTAACGCACATATCTTCGACGACGCGCAAATGTACGGCGACGCATTGGCATACGACGATGTACAAATATTCCAAAATGCGAGGGTTTTCGGGAACGCGGAACTATTTGAGGATGCCAAAGTTTTCGATGAAGTTTCGGGCGGTCAACGGCGTTAGCCGCCGTGAACAGAAAGGCGTAATCAGACCTCCGCTCCCATGTGAATGATAGCGTAAGAGTGAGGGCAACTCAGTCTTTCTCTGCTCGGCAGGACTTCCCATCAAGCCCGTGCCAAAGCCATTCTTACTACCAACACAAGGAAAATGCCGAGCCCCACAAAGAAAACCACGGTTATCAACCACGAAAGCTCAGGCACCGTGTCGATAATCATGGTGAAACCGGCCAGCCATCCCAGGATAAACGCAGGAATCATGCTGCTTAGGCGCACAACCTTGTACACGCCTGAGTGCCTTACAACCTTCGTCCACCTACGCAGTTTACGGGGCAACAAGGGTTCTATAATGAGCATGGTCGCCATGAGAAGGCAAAACAAGATGACTATCAGAACCAGTAGCGATGTGCTGGGTCGAAGGGAGATGCCCGAGAATTGAAAATCTAGTTCGTCGATAGTCAGCCCATGCGCCCAGACGAAAGCCAGTAAGAACCAGGTAGTGCTTTCATCCATGTTCAGCTTCGGTCGAGACGTTATCCACTTCTTCAATCTCTGAGACCAGTTCTCCATTTCAGCCATTGATCTGCTCCTTTCATGTGGTGACACAGTGGCATACCTGAACTGTGGAGTCGAGTGGAGAGGTGCAAGGGGATCTGGATTCCCGCTTTTGCGGGAATGACGGGAACCCGTTCACCCTGAGCCTGTCGAAGGGCGCCCCCAAAAAATGTGACACCACCATTTGCACCAAATAACACACCTGTCCTAAAGTCCCCCACAACAGGTCCTCCCCCGGCGGCTCGACAGCTAGCAGTTGAGCCGCCACCTGTTGTCCCCGGGAGCGCAAAAAAGGAGGGCGCTCCTCACATGGGGCGCATCGGTGCCAAAACCTTCGGTTTCCCGGCCAGGAAACCACGACGGGTCGCTCGTGGCCACGGGCGATCAGTGACGGTGGGCTGACGGGAGCCAAACTCGGACGGGCGGTAGTCGCGGCGCAGCGAGTGTCGTCCGGCGCAAGATTTGCAGACTTGCACGAACACCCGGAGACCAAAGCGCGGCCTAAACGGTGGCCGACGCGATGGAACAAAGCTCCTACTGCGCCGAACCGAACGTCCCAAACCGACCGAAGGCCAGGCACCGATGCGCCCCACCAAGAACCCCCAAACCGAAAGGAGAACCCAAAGAACACCCAGAATGGAGAACCCCACCACCAATCCCCCCCTAAGGGGGGACGGGTCACAGAGTGGAGGGGCGGCTAGACGGGCGGAAACCTTGTCCCCGGCACTGCGCGCATGGCGCGGTAAACAACCTCCGGCGCGGCGGGATGCACGTAGATCCCCTGTGAATACACGTCCGTGGTCAGGCCGATCCGCATCCCGTTCGCGATGTCCTGGATCAGCGTCGCGGCGTCCGACCCCATGATGTGCCCGCCCAGGATTTCCCGCGTTTCCGCGTGAGCGATGATCTTCACGAAACCCGTCAGATCGCCGATGGCGATGCCGTGCGCCGTCCACGCGTACTCAAACGTCCCCAGCACGTACGGCACGCCCTGCTCCCGCGCCTGCTGCTCCGTCATGCCCACCGCGCCAACCTGCGGCGATGCGAACACGGCGTGCGGCATGGCGTGGTAGTTCACGGCAGCTTTGGGCCCGCGATTGAACATGTTGTGGTCGGCGTACCACCATTCCCAGTTCGCGTTGTGCTTGAGCTGGTAGCGCCCCACCACGTCGCCCAGCGCCCAGATGCCCGGCACATTGGTCTCCAGGTATTCATCTACAACGATCAGCCCGCGCGCATTCGTCTCAACACCCGTCTTATCCAGGTCAAGGCGGTCTGAGTTGGGACGGCGACCCGTCGCGAGCAGGAGCGTATCGCCCGTGATGGTCTCGTCCCCGCTTGGCGTCGTAATCTCCAGTGAGATTTCGCCGTTGTTGTGCGACACGCTGCGCGTCTCCGCATCGAGAATCACGCGGTGCTTGCGACTGAACAGGTCCGTGAATCGCCGCGACACATCCTCATCCTCGATGGGCAGCAGTGTCGGCCCGCGCTGCACGACGGTCACGTCCGTGCCGAGCGCGCCATAGAAATGGGCAAGCTCAATCCCGACGAATCCGCCGCCCACGACAATCAGCTTCTCCGGCTGCTTGTCATACCGCAGCGCCTCATCGGACGTCAGGTACGGCACGTTCTCGATGCCGGGGATGGGGGGCACGATCGGGCGGCTGCCCGCAGCGACCATGATCATCGGCGCGGTGATGCGCTCGCCGTTGACCTCCATCACCTTGTGCTCGACAAAGCGCCCCTCACCCCTGAATATCGTGACCCTGTCATTGCCGTGGTAGCGCGATTCGATGGTCTGCGCGGAGTTGTCCGCCTCAGACACAACGCGGCTCACGATCTTCTGCCAGTCGATGGACTCCACGCGCGCGGTGATGCCGAAATCACCCGCCTTGTCGATGACTTCCATCACGTCGGCGGAGTGAATGAGCTGCTTGGACGGGATGCAGCCCCAATTGACGCACGTGCCGCCGAACGGCCCGCTTTCCACGATGGCGGCGGTCATGCCCTCCGCCGCGGCGGAGTCGGCGATGCTCACGCCGGACCCCGTCCCGATCACAATCACATCGAATTCACGCGGCGCAGGCTGCGTCATAATTCATTCCTCCGATGGGGAGCCACCGCTACATATCAATGCGCTTTTCGCCGCTCAGGTACGCCTCCGGCTCCCTGGAGAACGCGACGCGGCAGCCGGGGCCGCAGAAGTAATACATCTTCCCTTCATACTCGAATGAGCCACCGGGCGGCTTGCTCGGGCTGACCATCATATGGCAGACCGGGTCCTCCTCCGGCTCCTCTTTCTTGATAAACCCCAGGAATTTGCTGACCATCGTTCGAGACCTCCATGAGTGGTGAACCCCCATCAGGAGCAATATTCCATCCTACCCCACACGGCAACGCGATACCCCCCCGTCATTCCCGCGAAAGCGGGAATCCAGTGCGGCGCATAGCGCCGCCCCGCCCTCTGTCATTCCGAGCGGAGCACAGCGGAGTCGAGGAATCCAAAAACCCGTCCGCCAAGCAAATGGAGGCTTTAGATTCTTCGCTGCGCTCAGAATGACAACCCTCGTCATTGACCACGTAACATGGTTCGTCCATACTGCGAACCGTCACAGTAGGTCGTTCCGTATGAGTCCCATTTGGGGACGGATGAGGCACCTTGCCTCCTCGTCGTTCATATGGGGCACCGCCTACTGTGACAAGTGGCCGAGTCCGTTACGGCGGGGAGGTACCCATGTTCGATCAACTGGAATCCAATCCCACGTTGATATATTGGCTTTTGCCACTTGCCCCCTTTATTCTCAGCCTCGCTGTTTTTATCTTCGCGGTACTGAATCGACATAAGATGAGAGCGATGGTCTCAGTCGGCGTTATCTTGCTGCTGACTGGCGGAGCAGTTGCTGCTTATGAGAATGAACACGATGGTGACTTCCCATCAAACATCGAGGAGGTTCAACAGGTACCAACGAGCGTCAAGAACGTTGTGAGTCGTAACATCGCTGGTGTGATGGGCGAAGCCTCGCCATTTGCCACCCCAAAGCCCACTCCCCGCCCCAAGTGGCGCCCAACGGTGGATGGACACGGCCTAGGCATAAGTATCGCTGACGGTTCGCTCCAAGTCGCAGTGAGTTGTTACCACGAGGACGACCTTGATGTGAACACGTTGAGAGTGCCTAGATCCAAGATTAAAACTGTCTATGTATCGCGCGGTGACGCCGGAGATATGGGCGCTTATCGGCGTGCGTGCGCAAAATTGGGGTAATTCATGCGCTTTCTACCTATTCTATTTGGCCTTCTGATTGTTTCGGGTGCCTGCGCTCAGGAAACACCAACTGCTACGCCAACTGCGATTCCTGCACCAACAGCAACTTCAACTCCGACACCCACCCCAACCGCGACGCCAACTGCGACTCCGATACCACCGACACCAACACCTGTACCGCCGACCGCGACGCCGGCCTATGACAGGCAAGCGGAGTGGGAGAAGATAGTAGCGCGTCACACACCCGCCCCCGACCCGATGCTTGTGGCGCGGACACCAAGGCCAACAGAGCCACCGTTCGCAAAGCAAAATATAGAACAAGCGCAATTGGCCATTGTGAAGACAAGACACAGGACCGATGGATACATCTACCATGGCACGGGAACACTGATCCTCCACGAAGACAGGGTATTCGTAGTGACCACGTTCCACGGCGTAGCCCCTTGCTCCCCGGGTGCGCAGGTACACATCACACACGTCGGAACAAACTACGGATACTATGCTCGATGCGTTGCCCACAGCAAATCGAACGATATTGCCATACTGAATATGCCTGACAATATGCCTGACAGTGCTTTAGAGGCGATGAGGCTCTATGCTATTCCGTTGAGTCAAAGCACAAGTGCTACGGCTCATTGGCTCTCCCATCGAAACGGAGATCCAATACAGAAGCTGAACGCCAAGAAGCGCTATTCGAGCGAGTTCATCTGTCCGGCTGAGTTCAACGTTTCGTTAGGGTACATAGATTATTGCTCAGGAAGGTTTTTCATCTATGAAGTTAAGTCTCGAAAAGGGGACTCGGGGTCGCCCTTTGTGGACAATGGAGGCAATCTAAAGGCAGTTCATGTCGCTGGCTCTCCTGGCGACACGCCGCCCCTTTCTTTTTCTACTCCAGCTTCAAATGTGCAAGAGCTTATCGAGGACTACCTGAATGAGTAAACAGGGACCGAGGGTTCTCTGTTATCCCGCCAAATCCTGATACCGTAGGCGCTTTCCAATAGTCCCTCGCATCATCGAGTTCATTTGATCGGCCCTGTCCATCGGCCAGACGTTGTGACACCCCGCGAACTCGTTGACGTACAGCGGCATGGTGAGTCGCGGCAATGACGGGTGATGTGGCCTTCGACAGGCTCAGGGTGAGCGGGACCGGATGGATTCCGGCTTTCGCGGGAATGACGAGTGCGTCTGTCATTCTGAGCGGAGCGCAGCGGAGTCGAAGAATCGAAAGACGTATTTGACCTGGCAGGTGAGATTTTAGATTCCTCGACTGCGTTCGGAATGACAGTTCCGATGGATTCCGGCTTTCGCCGGAATGAGGGGATGGAGGGCGGGAATGACGGGGGGGGGGTTACCCCGCCCTAAACCCCTTCAACCGCAGCGAGTTCAGCACGACGCTGACGCTGGACATGGCCATGGCGGCCGCAGCCATCATCGGGTTCAGGAAGCCGTGCTCGCCCAGCGCGAATTGCAAACCCGTCGGCACACCGTCGCCGAACACCGGATACAGCACGCCCGCCGCGATCGGTATGAGCAATGTGTTGTACCCGAATGCCCAGAACAGGTTCTGCCAGATAGTCCGCACCGTCCGCCGAGAGAGTTGGATGGCCGTCGCGATCCCGTTCGGGTCGCCGCTCACCAGCGTCACGTCCGAGGCCTCCATCGCCACGTCCGCGCCCGTCCCGATGGCGATGCCAACGTCAGCCTGCGCCAACGCGGGCGCGTCATTGATGCCGTCGCCCACCATCGCAACGCGGCCCTCTCCGGTTTGCAGGGCGGCCACGGCCTCCGCCTTCTGCGCGGGCAGCACTTCCGCGCGCGCCTCCTCAATGCCGACCTGCCGCGCAATGGCCTGCGCCGTCGCATGATTGTCGCCCGTCAGCATCACCGTGCCGACACCAAGCGCATGGAGCCTTTCAACCGCGCGCGCCGCCGACGGCTTCACCGGGTCCTGGATGGCTAACACGCCAACGGCCTCGCCGTCTACGGCGACGAACATGAGCGTCTTGCCCTGCTCGGCCAGCGCGTCTGCGTTTTCTCGCAGGTTGTCCGGCATCTCCACGCCGCGGTCGGTGAGCAGGCGCGCGCTGCCAACGATTACGGCACGCCCATCGACGCTTGCCGTGACGCCCGCGCCGGGCAGCGCCTCAAAGTCGGTAACCGTCTTGTCCTGCCCTGCCGCCTTGCCCGCCCGAGACAACACCGCCTCTGCCAGCGGATGCTCTGAATGAGCCTCAACCGCGGCGGCAATTGCCAGGACGTCGTCCTCAGCGGCAGTGTCAACAACAACAATGTCCGTTACCGCAGGGCGGCCCTGCGTGATGGTTCCCGTCTTGTCCAGCGCGACGGTACGGATCTTGCTGGCAAGCTCAAGCGCCTGCGCGTTGCGGATGAGAACACCGTTCTCCGCCCCCTTGCCCGTGCCGACCATGATGGCCGTTGGTGTGGCAAGCCCCAGCGCGCACGGGCAGGCGATGATGAGCACCGCAACCATGTTCAGCGTGGCGAGCGTAAAGGCCGGATCGGGCCCCAGCGTGATCCAGAAGATGAACGTGATGATGGAGACGGCGACAACGGTCGGCACGAAATACGACGAGATCAGGTCCGCCAGCCGCTGCACCGGCGCCTTGGAACCCTGCGCCTCCTCCACGAGGCGGACGATCTGCGAGAGCGCGGTATCCTTGCCAATCCGTGTCGCCCGCAGGCGGAACGCGCCCGTCCCGTTCACCGTCGCACCGTAGACCTCGTCGCCCTCGCGTTTATCGACGGGGATGCTCTCCCCCGTCAGCATCGACTCGTCGATGGTGGATGCGCCCTCGGTGACTATGCCATCTACCGGCAGCCGTTCCCCCGGGCGCACGGCAACGATGTCATCGGGCAGCACGCTCTCCACGGGCAGCATCACCTCCGCGCCGTCACGCATGACACGCGCCGATTTCGGCTGCAGGCCAAGAAGGGAGGCGATGGCGTCCGATGCCCTCCCCCGCGCGCGCGCCTCCATCCACCGCCCCATCAAGATGAGCGCGATGATGATGATCGCCGTGTCGTAATAGACCGCCGCCTCGCCGCCCGCCGACTCAAAGAACCCCGGTGCGAACGTCGCCGCCACGCTGTAGAGATACGCGGCAGTGGTCCCCAGTGAGATGAGCGTGTTCATGTTGGACGTGCGCTGCTTGAGCGCCGACCACGCGCTGGCATAGAAGAGCGACCCCGCCCAGAACTGGATCGGCGTCGCGATGGCGAACATGACATAGTGCGCGATACGCATTTCGAGAATGCTCGACATGCCGAGCAACATGACCACCGCGCCGCTGCCGAGGGCAATCAGGAATCGCATTCGGAGCGCCCGCTCCTCCTCTTCCTTGGCGACAACGCGGGCGTCCTCCTTCTCCTCGATCGCAGCAACTCGCAGCCCCGCGCCAACCACCGCCCCACGCAGATCGCTGGCGTCAACGGCGGCGCTGTAGTGCTCGATCGTGACGGCGGTGGAGTCCTCCTCATCCGGCGTTACCCACCGGACGCCGCGCAGGCCCATGAGCGCAGAAACGGCCTTGCCGCGCGGATCATCGCCGTCCGCATCAGGCTCGATGAACAGCCGCTGCGTCTCCGTCCGCGCGCCGTAGCCCGCGTCCTTGACGGCGGAGGCAAGCACGTCAAACGAAAGCCCCTCCGGAACCTCGATGACGGCCCGCTCGGACGCCAGGTTAACGCGGGCTTCCTCAACGCCGGGCACGTCCGTCAGAGCGTGCTCCACGTGCATCACACACGCGGCGCACGTCATGCCGGAGACGCTGATAGAAACTGTCTCAAGGTCCGAGAACTTGTTGTCAGATTCGGTCGTTGCCATGAGATAAGTGTACGCCCCATGTCATTCTGAGCACAGCGAAGAATCTAAAGCCTCCATCCCTCAACCGAACTCCCCCGTTCACCCTGAGCCTGTCGAAGGGCCGTGCCCAACTCCGTCATTCCCGCGAAAGCGGGAATCTGAATCCCATTGAGCCAACCAACGTCGGTAACGCAAACCTCACCCTTCGCGGGAAGGACGAGAGGAGTTGGGCTTGCAAGGCGGGAATCGGGCGCCCCCTGACCTTGCTTTTGGGGGTACTATGGATAGCGCGATGCCTCTGCTGGGGAATCGTCTAACGGTAGGACGACAGACTCTGGATCTGTTAGTCGTGGTTCGAATCCACGTTCCCCAGCCAAAGTCTATGACCACTTAGGAGACCTCAGTAGGCAACGTCTCCCAGCCCGGAGCCAGTGTTGGGATTCCCCATTCCGTTGGCGGCGTCCAGGTTCGCCAGCGGTCATCGATAGCAGGGTGATTGCCGCTCTGTATCCATCTGATTGCCCGCTCCGCCTCCGCCCGTGCCGCATCGGCGTCCTCACGAGTCATGCTGCCGTACGCGACCGCCTCTTCGACTTCATCCTCATCCTTCCACTGCGGCTCACTGAGATCAGGCGGAAAGACGACATCCAAGTGCAGGTCGGTCGTATCGAGACCAATCTCGGTCCGCCGAAACGGCGACTCCAGGTTCACGTACCACCACCGAACGTCGCCATCCCCGAGAAAGACCATCAAGGAATGGGCCGTGTCCTTGAGGAACACCCGCACCATTCCCTTTCCGTACCAGACATCGTCGCGCAACTGCCAGTCACCGTGGGGCAGCCGGACATCATTGCCCGCCAGATCAACGGGTCGCTTCCAGACCGTCCCCGGCGGCGTACACGCCGCAATCACATCACCGCGATCCTCGACGACAACAAACGCCCAAGCCGTAAACACCCGCCCATGCCAGATATTCCGCCCGGTAATGTAATCACCCGGCTGCCAGAGTTTCTCAACAGTCATGAAGAACACAATGGAGATTGCCAGCGACATGAGGAATGCCGCACCGTCTCCGCCGGAGCAAGACTGATAAGGTGCTCAATGCCAAGCCAATCGATCATGCCCACATGCTCCTCTCCATCCTGCAAGATCAGTTCTCTGTTTGTCAGTACGCAATCTGGCGCTTCAGGAGGTCGGGGAACAGGTCAACGATGTTGAGACAGGTTAGTAATGTTGAGATAGAATCCGATGCTGCCGCGGACAGCCACTTGTCCCGCCGCCTTCTCATCGCCACGCGCCGCCGCCTCTTGGGCGAACTCCTTCATCTTGCCCGACTCCCAGACGGTCAACCCCAAGAAAATCACCAGCAGGATAACACTGAGCAGGATGTGCAGGATGCTGGAGTGTAGTAGAAACTGATTGACGACAATCACCACTGTCACGCCAAGTAGACCTATCAACAGAACCGAACCCAGCGCGGAGATGTCCTTCTTGGAGGTCACTCCGATGAACGCCATCGTTGCGAGCAGCCCACCTGCGAGAACGAAGGTCAGAGCGACCGAGCCCGTCGTGAGGCTATTGAGAACGGGCGAGAGAAACATCCCCAGGATGCCGGTGGCCACAATGTAGATGACAACTCCAAGTCCAACGTGTCCCTTCTCAACAGTCTCCTTAGCCGCTTTGAGCAAGACGATTGAAATGACGATGGCAGCAATAATGGCCAGGATGCGGACTATCCTGAAATCCGGGAGCCACTGGTAGATGTCAATCATCTTCACGGCCCAGATTGCGGCTGCCGTCGTGAAGATGCCCAGCGCGACGAGGCCATACATACGTGCCATCGCATCAATGTAGATAGCTTCGGCTCGGGACTCATCGAATGTCATGTTGGATTGCTCGGTAGCGAAGTACGTTTCCTTCTATATCCAATAGGCGGCCTCGCGAGCGTCGGCATCGCCACGGTTCAGGGGGGGGGTCGTTGCCTGCCATGGCGTAGTGTGGATTGGGTTACCGAAGCCCCTACCGCGGCAGCCCCAGTCCCCGCGTTGCCACGATGTTGCGTTGGATCTCCTTGGTGCCGTGGCCGAACGTGCGGCCCGTGCTCATCAGCGCGTTCACGCCGATGAACCCGTCCATCGGCGCCCACTCCGCGCCGTACGGCATCACCTGCGCCGCATCGCCGATGATCCGCGTGAACCCTCGCCATAGCTCCTGCACAAGCTCGCCGGACAGCACCCGCGAGATCGACGCAATACGCGACACGTCCTCACCCTGCCGGCTGTCCCACGCGCCTTTCCAGCAGATGGCCCGGAACATGCCGAGCTTGACCCGCAGG
Organism: Dehalococcoidia bacterium; assembly: GCA_965203815.1. Taxonomy (GTDB): domain Bacteria; phylum Chloroflexota; class Dehalococcoidia; order UBA6926; family UBA6926; genus VXMO01. The sequence goes on from OZ241912.1 coordinate 259,104, forward strand.
TCCGCCAACAGCGCACGGTTGATCGGATCATCAAGCGGCGTGCCGCCATCGACGCGGTACGTCCGGGCAAAGTCCACAAATCGCTCCCACTCGCGCAGCAGCGACGCGGGAGAGCCAACCTCAACGCGTTCGGCAGTCAGCGACGCCGCCATCACGTACCAGCCGCGATTCTCCTCGCCGAGCATGTACTGCGACGGCACGCGCACGTCCTCAAAGAACTCCTCGCTCCAGCGACGCCGACCCGCCATGTCATGGATGGGGCGGATGGTGATGCCCGGGGAATCCAGCGGGACGAAAAATATCGAGAGGCCGCGATGCTTTGGCGCGTCCGTGTCCGTCCGCACCAGCATCCGTATCCACGTCGAATGATGCGCCGTGGACGTCCACATCTTCTGGCCGTTGATCACATAGTCATCGCCGTCCCGGACAGCTCGCGTCGTAACGCCTGCAAGGTCTGAGCCGTTGCCGGGCTCCGAAAGGCCGAGTGCGATGGGCATGTCCGCCGTGGCGATCTTCGGCAGCCATTCATCCTTCTGCCACGGCGTCCCGTGCAGGATGACGGCGTCCCCGCCGAACGCCCCGCTTGCCGGCGCGCCCCGGTACGCCATCTCCTCACGATAGGTCAGCATCCGCGTAAACCCGGCGTCCTGCCCGCCGTGCTCCGAAGGCCAGTGCATCGTGTACCAGCCTTTGTCCACGAGCTTCTTGGCGAATTGATGAGCGGCGTCAAGCGCCTCCGGATCATCCAGGTGCCATGACGCGTTGGACACGTCATTCATGTGGTAGCGGGTATCATCCCAGTTCTCCGCGACAAAATCGCGAATCTCATCACGAAACGCGAGGTCTTCAACCGACTGCTGGAAGTCCATGACATCTCCCCTTCCCTGTCATTCGGGCATCCGACGCCTCAGTGTAGCCGATTCGTGAGCCCAATTGAGACTGAAAAGGGCTAGTCAGCCGTAGGTGGCAGAACCCTACAATTTCTTCAGCGAGCACACCGGTGTAAGGACGGCATAATGACAACCCAATCTGCAATCGACGCATGGCGCGAGAGAATCATCGCCCACGACCGCGAAGCGGCCGCCATCCGCTCGGGTCACGGCCCGGGCCATGAACAGCACCAAGACGGTCACGAAGACGGGCACGGCGGCGGCCACGTCCACGGTGGCCACGGCGGTTTCTCGTACGCCAACCGCCCGCGAGACATCCATCGAACGGATGACCTCGCCGTGAACGCCCTCTTTGACCTGATTGATTCGGACACAACCGTCCTTGATGTCGGCGGCGGGGCCGGCCGATTCGCGCTGCCGCTCGCCACCCGCGCCAGGCACGTCACGGTTATCGAACCGTCCGATGAGGCCGTGGGAATGCTCCAGGAACGCGCCGCCGAGGCGGGGCTGTCCAACATCACTGTCATAAGTGAACGCTGGGAGGACACGGACGTTGAGGCCGCTGATCTTGTCCTCTGTTCACTCGTCCTGCACCACGTGCCGGAGGGAGCGGCGTTCATCACGAAGATGCAGGAGCGGGCCATAGGCCGCATTGCCGTTATCGAGATGATGGAAGCGCCCAGCGCCCTTGAAGTCCCCTTCTATGAGCGTGTCTACGGCGCCGTGCCGACCGCTATGCCCGGCGTGCCTGAACTGCTCGAACTCCTTTGGGCGATGGATATTTACCCCGACGTCACGATGCTCCCGCCGGAGACCACCGTCATGGGCCGTGACCGTGACGAGATCACCAATCAGCTTCGCCGCCGGTTTGACGTTGAGGAAAACACCCCGACGGACTCACGTCTCCTCGCCGCGCTTGATGAGTTGTTGGAGGAAACGCCAAGCGGCTACACCGTCGCCGGCACCGCCCCCCGCCGCTCCGCCATCATCACATGGAAAGTGGACGCCTAGAAGAAAGAAGAGCGGGCGGCCAAATGGCCGCCCGCTGCAAGCGATTCCTTTGCGTTAGTCGGTGCTACCGAGGCAGCCCCAGACCCCTCTGAGCGATGAGGTTGCGCTGGATCTCCGTCGTGCCGCCGCCAAGGCCGCTCCCGTGCATCGCGCCGTAGCGGAAACCCGGGTAGCCGCCCATGGGAGCACGCGACTCGCCAAGACCGAGCCGGCCGTACTCCTGCAAGATGCTCGCCATCAACTGCGGCCACTTCTTGCCGAGATTGTCGCCCCACGCCTTGCCCATGGAGCCTTCCTTCACGGGCAACTCGCCACGGGACTGCATGAATGCGACGCGGTACGACAGCATCCGGCGTGTCTCAAGCTCGATCTTGAGGTCGGCAACCTTGTGGCGGATGAGCGGTTCGTTCAGCACGTTCTCACCGTTGAAGCTGGTATCCCGCATAACGGTGAGAAATCGGTCAAGCTCACCGAGGTACTTGGCAGCGGTTTCGATGCCGGAGCGCTCAAAGGAGAGCGTCGTCATCGCCGCGTACCAGCCCCGGTTCTCTTCACCGATGAGGTTCCGAACCGGAACCCGCACGTTGTCAAAGAACACCTCGCTCCAGCGGCGCGTGCCCGTCATGTCGAACAGGGGCCGCAGCGTGACTCCGGGCACCACCTCGCCTTCATCGCGCAGCTGCATCAGGACGTAGCTGATGCCGCGATGCTTGGGCGCGTCCGGGTCCGTGCGGACCAGCACGTGGTACCACTCGCCGTAGTGCGCGCCGGACGTCCAGATCTTCTGGCCGTTGATAATGTAATCGTCGCCGTCGCGGACGGCTCGGGTTTGGAGGCTTGCAAGGTCGGAGCCCGCGTTCGGCTCGGAGAATCCCTGCGCGAAATCGATGTCCGCATTGGCCATCTTGGGCAGGAACTCTTCCTTCTGCCATTCCGTGCCATGGATCATCAGCACTGGCGCGACAAGTCCGCCGCCGAACGACGCCGGAGCGCCCTCATAGGCCATGCCCTCGCGGTAGGCGAGCTGCGTGGTGATGGCGGCGGCGCGGCCGCCGTACTCCTCCGGCCAGTGCATCGTCCACCAGCCCTTATCCACAAGCTTCTTTGAGAAATCCCTCTGCGCCTGCAACGCCTCATCATCCGCGTGATACGGAGAGAGCAGGCCCATGTCATCCCACCCGCGCGGGTCGGCGACCTTCTCGCCCCATTCGGCCCGCGTAAATGCGCGCGCCTCGTCTTGCAGAGCCTGGTCGTCAGCATTAAGCCGAAAATCCATCTTCTTCACCCCTCCCGTGACTCCGAAGAGCCATCGTCCGTCCCTCGTTCGCCGTCAACAGACGAACGCTCGGAATGGCGACATTATGACGTGTTCACATTGCCAAACGCAACCGGCCGACCTACTCATGAGCAACGGAAGACACTTGACATTTATGGATGGCTTATGTCTTTACTACGTCCGATTGGAGTCAGCACAGGTCCTTAGTGGTTCTGCGAGACGTGGAGGAAATGTGATGGGCGATGTTGCATCGATTATTGCGGGGGCAGGCACTCTACTGGTCGCCGTCGGAGTCCTGATCGTGCTCCTCAGGCTTGTTCCTCTTATCGACAAGCTTGCCGAGTACGTCGACAAACTCAACCAACGAGATAGCTGATCGCAGGGCCGGCTGCCCGTCAACCCCCCCCCCAGTGGGGAGGAGCCGCTCTAGGATTCCGTAATCGTCACGCTGATGAGGGCCGTACCCGGGTTCGGGTCCGATTGCGGGTCTCTGATGCGGATTGACCGCACAACGTCCATTCCTTCGGTCACGCGGCCAAATACGACGTGCCCGCCATCCAGCCACGGCGTCGGTCCGAACGTGATGAAGAACTGCCCGCCGCCCGTGTTGGGCCGCCCGATATTGGCCATGGACAGGATGCCGGGGCCATCATGGCGGAGCGTGGAATCAAACTCATCCTGGATGGTGTAGCCCGGGCCGCCCGTCCCCGTGCCTGAGGGGTCGCCGCCCTGTGCCATGAAATCCGGTATCACGCGGTGGAACGTCGTGTTGTCGTAGTACCCCTCCCGCGCCAGGAACACGAAATTGTTGACGGTGATGGGCGTCTTGTCCGCCGTCAGCTCGATGACGAAGTTGCCAACCTCCGTCTCAAAAGTCGCCGAATAGCACTTCGACGAATCAATCTGCATCTCAGGCGGCGCGGACCAGCGATTCAGCTTCTCAGTCACGGTAAGGGTCTCCTCTCTCTCTATGGGCGTGGCGAGTGTCGGCGTCGGGCAATCCGACGACATGGATGAATCGGTTGAAGCAGGAATTGATGTTGCAGTCGGGATGGGCGTGAACGTTGGGATGGGCGCCGGTGTCGGTGTGTCCTCACGCACCTCGCACGCCATCGCCGCGAGCGCAAGGCTAACCGCCAGCACAGATATGGCAACCAGGAGTAGCCGTGGGGCGGCAAGGCGGGAACGCATCACACATTCAGCATAACTGCCGCTGAATTAGCCCCGCAACACACCTCTTCGCTGTATCATTCTCTTTTACGCGGCGCGCCGCCTGAACGGGAGGAGGGGCAGCACGCATGACGCGACGACGAATGCGGGACGCCCCGCACGGCTCATGAACCAGAACCGGACTATCACGTCCGTTCCGGGCGTCCGTCTCGCGCACATTACGGACACGGAGGCCGTGACCGGGACAACCGTCCTCCTCTTTCCCGACTACGGCGCGATTGGCGGTGTTGAAGTTCGCGGCGCGGCCCCGGGCACGCGCGAGACCGACCTCCTCCGACCCGGCACCCTCGTTGAACGCGTCCATTCGATCTTTCTCACCGGCGGCAGCGCCTTTGGCATGAACGTCGCTGAGGGCATCATGCGCCACCTTGAGGTGGAAGGCATCGGTTTCCAAACGCCCGCCGGCGTGGTGCCCATCGTCCCCGGCGCGGTGATCTACGACCTTGGCATGGGACGCACGGATCGACGAGTGACGCGCGATTTCGGCCTTGACGGCGCGCGTGAGGCCTCGGACGCGCCTGCCGAGTCCGGCAGCATCGGCGCGGGAACCGGCGCGACGGTCGCCAAGGTCCTCGGACAGGACCATGCCCTCAAGGGCGGCGTCGGCACCGCGGCAATGGAATTGGCAAGCGGACACCGGATCGGCGCGGTCATGGTCGTCAACGCCTTTGGCGACATCATCGACCCCGAAACCGGCGCACTCATCGCAGGCCCGCGCAACGATAACGCAGACGGCCCCCCTTTCCTCAGCACACGCGAGATTCTGCGCAGCGGGAATAGACGCGGGCCGGGCGGCCGGTTCGGGCAGCAGCCAACCAATACGACCATCGGGGTCGTTGCGACGGACGCGCCCCTCACGGTCGCGCAAGCCAACCGGCTTGCCATGATGGCCCACAGCGGCATCGCCCGCGCCATCGTGCCGTCGTACGGCATGGGAGACGGCGATACCCTCTTCTTTGTCTCCACCGCCCCGCCGGACACGCCAACGGTAGATACCTTTGGCCTCACGCCAATCGGCGCGGCGGCGGCGGAAGTCGTTGAGCGCGCCATCATCGACGCGATTCGATCCGCCACGGGCATTGCCGGCATCCCGTCCGCCGCAGAGCACATCTCCGGCATGAACGGACATCTGAGGCAATGACAACGCTGCGTGGTGACAGGGTGGGCATTCTGGGCGCGGGAGCCGTCGGCACGGCGCTCGCCGTGGGTCTCTCGGACGCGGGCTACAACATCACCGCCATCACGAGCCGGGACGCGGAGCGGGCCAGGAGCCTTGCAGCCCACGTCGGCGGGGCCATCCACACCCGCCACGCCGGACTTCTGGTAGATGTCGCGGATATCGTCTTCCTCACCGTGCCGGATGATGTGATCGGTTCCGTCGCGGAAAGCGTTCCGTGGCGCAGCGGCATGGCGGCCGTCCACTGTTCCGGTGGAACGCCCGTGAGCGTGCTGGAGTGCGCCCAGGGCTACGACGCGATGATCGGCGGATTCCATCCTCTGTATACCTTTCCTCCCAACCCGAAGAGACCCGCAACACTCGAAAACGTGACGTTCGCTATCGAAAGTCCGAGTCCCGCCCTGCACCATCAACTGCGCGACATGGCCCATGCCCTCCACGGCCATGCCATCGACGTCAATGAGAAATCGCGCGCCCTCTACCACATCTCGGGTGTGCTGGCGTCCAACTATTTGGTTGCGATAATCGCTGAAGCCGCTAGCATTTGGGCGCAATTCGGGTACAATCAGTCGCAAGCCTTGCAGGCGCTGCTGCCGCTTATTCGTGGAACGGTGGGGAATATCGAACGCGATGGGGCGGCTGCCGCGTTGACAGGCCCGATAGTCCGGGGAGACCTCGGGACCGTGCAGGCGCACCTTGAGCAGTTGCGGGCAACCTTGCCGAGCGTAGTACCCTTATACGCGGCGCTCGCGCAGGCCACGGCAAAGTTTGCCGTTGACGCGCAACGGCTCGATGGGACGAGGGGAGAGGAGATACTCGCCCTGCTGGGCGAGCCATCAGAAACGACAGGATAGACGAACCGATGATGCGCACAATGCTGGCCGGAAAGATTCACCGCGCCACCGTGACCGAGGCAAACGTGGATTATGAGGGCTCGATAACCATCGACCCCGATCTGCTCGAGGCCGCCGGCATCCTGCCCTACGAGCTCGTACAGGTGCTCGACATCACGAACGGCGCGCGCCTTGAAACCTACGCCATTGAGGGCGAGCGCGGCTCCGGCCAGGTATGTGTGAACGGCGCGGCCGGTTTGCTCGTGCGTGAGCGGGACCTGATTATCGTTCTTCATTTCATGCACATGTCAGAGGAAGATGCCTGCCGCGTCAGCCCGCGCATCGTGCGTGTGGATGCCCGCAACCGCATCGTCCAGCGAACCAACCGCATCGAGGCCCGCAGCTACTACTAGAGCGCGACCCGCTGTCTTGGCGGCAAGGGAATGGCGTCCGTGCGCACAACCATCAAGACGATCCAGGATTTCAAGGACCGGGGCGAGCGCTTTCCGGTTCTGACCGCCTACGACTACTACACCGCCCGCGCCATCGATGAGTCCGGCGTCCCCGCCATCCTCGTCGGTGACAGCCTCGGCAACGTCGTGCTCGGCTATGACTCCACCGTCTCCGTGACGATGGACGACATGATCCACCACACCGCAGCCGTCACGCGCGGAACAAAGAGCGCCCTTGTCATCGCCGATATGCCGTTCATGTCCTACCAGACCAGCCCGGAGGATGCCCTGCGCAACGCTGCGCGATTCCTCCAGGAGGCCGGCGCGCAGAGTGTCAAACTCGAGGGCGGAGAAGTCATGGCGGAGACGATCAGGGCGCTGGTCGACCGCGGCATCCCCGTCATGGGCCACATCGGATTCACGCCCCAATCCGAGTTCCAGATCGGACGGCGTTTCCAGGGACGCCGGAACGTTGAAGACGCGCGCAAGATGATCCGCGACGCTGAGGCCGTACAGAACGCCGGCGCGTACTCCATCGTGCTGGAACTGGTTCCCGAACAGCTCTCGCAGATCATCACCGAGCAGCTCAGCATCCCCACCATCGGCATCGGCTCCGGCCCGCACTGCGATGCGCAGGTGCAGGTGGTGAGCGACATGCTCGGCATCGTCTCAGACCACGTCGGGCGGCACGTCAAACGCTATGCGGACCTGAGTGACACCATCCGCGCCGCCGTCAGCGAATACGCTCAGGAAGTCCGCGACGGCACATTCCCCACAAGCGAACACACCCGCCCCCTCTCAGAAGACATCCTCAAAGACCTCTAACCACAACCCGTGAACGTCAAAAACCTGGTGAAGGCAGCAATAATTGCAACTGCCGTTGTCTTGACCGCCCTACTCGCCGCAGCCTGCGAGGAACGCGAGCCGCAGAATATCGCTTTCGACATGGAGATTGTCGGCGGCGAACTAACCGGCGACGAAACAACGTTGACGGTCAATCAGGACGATACAGTCACGATCAATTGGACGAGCGACATGCCGCTGCTCGTTCACCTGCACGGATACAACATCGAGACGCAGTTGGAGTCCGGTGTGACGGCGCAGATGAGTCTCGTGGCAGATGCGACGGGCCGGTACGATATCGCCATCCACGCCGCGGACGTCCATGAACGCGTAATCGCGACTCTCGAAGTCAGGCCGTAAAATAGGCGGGCCGCAATGAAGAGGCTCGCTGTAACTATTGTCCCGCTTGCAACCGCGCTGGCGGTTCTCGCATGGCTCATCCCCGGAGCCGTATTCGCTCACGGCTTTGGCGAGAAATACGATCTGCCCTTGCCCCTGGCGCTCTATATGACGGGCGCGGGGTTGGCCGTTGCCCTGTCGTTTGTCATCGTCGCCGTCTTTGTGCGTCGAACACCGAGCGCAACCGACTACCCCCGTTTCAACCTGCTCAAGCTTTGGCCTGTTCGAGTGCTCGCAAGCGCGCCCGTCATTCAGACACTGCGCGTCTTCAGCGTCCTCCTGCTTCTGCTCGTTCTCCTGACCGGCACATTGGGCGTCAACCGTTCCACGGCCAACATCGCCCCCGTTCTGGTATGGGTCTACTGGTGGGTCGGCATCGCATTCGCGTCCGCCCTCATCGGCAACGTCTGGGGTCTCATCAACCCCGTCCGCACGATTTACGAATGGATGGATGCCCTCGCGCAGCGCGTCATCCCCGGCGGCCTGAGCTTTGGGCAGGGCGATTCCGCCTATCCACCGGCATGGGGGGCGTGGCCCGCCGTCATCACCTTTGGTCTCTTTGCGTGGTTTGAAATCGCCTATGAGGGTTCTGCGGAGCCGCTGTCAATCGCCATTGCCATCATCGGCTACTGCATGATCACGTGGTGGGGCATGGCCATCTTCGGAGCAAACGCGTGGATGCGCAGAGCGGATGTCTTCTCTCTCATCTTTGGCGTGCTGGCTCGACTCGCGCCCACGGAGCTGCGCGTCGTGTCCGAAAGCGGCGAGACGGAATCCGTCGATGATGTCGAGGCCTTTCGCGCCGCTCTGCCCGAACGGCGGGAGCTTGGCCTAAGGCCGCCCGGCGCCGGCCTGCTCAATGGCGCAGGCACAACAACGTCCTTCATGATTCTCGTCGTCGTGCTCCTGTCCACCGTCACATTTGACGGACTGCAGGACACCGCGCCATGGGCCCGTATCGTCCACTGGGCATTCGTCAGTTCCCCCGGTTGGACATCCACCGCCGTCACACTGGTGAACACAGCCGGTCTTGCAGCATTCGCAGGGATGTTCGTGGCCGTCTATCTCCTCTTCTGCGCTGTCATGGCCCGCTCAGGCGAGACGCCGGAAACACGCGGCACGATGGCCGCCGCCCGCGTCTTCGCCCTCTCCCTTGTGCCCATCGCCTTCGGCTACCACCTCGCCCACTTCTTCTCCTATCTGCTCATCCAGGGACAGGTGGTGATCATCCACGCATCCGACCCGTTCGGGTTCGGCTGGGACCTGTTCGGCACGTCCGATTACCAGGTCAACATCGGCATCGTTAACGCCCAATTTGTCTGGATACTGGCCATCGCCGCCATCGTCATCGGTCACGTCATCGCCGTCTTTCTCGCCCACTCCAAGGCGCTCCGGCACTTCGGCGCGCATGACGTTGCCTTGAGAAGCCAGCGCGCCATGCTCATCCTGATGGTCTTCTACACCATGATCAGTCTCTGGATACTCGCCCAGCCAATCACTGAATATGCTTGACGGCGCGTCCCATCCTGCTACGCTTGCGAATATCCGGCGCGTCGCCATTACCGCTGCGCCGCTGTCCATTTACTACTGATCCAATGGGGACGACACAGGGGAGACAATGACGACAACAGACAATACAACGTCCCCGTCCGTTTTGGCGGGAATCCGCGTGCTTGACCTGTCAGGGCTGGCGGGACAATATGCCGGCCGCCTGCTGGCAGACCTGGGCGCGGAGGTCATCAAGATCGAGCCGCCGGGCGGCGACCCCGTCCGGTTCCTGCCGCCGTTCGCCGGTGATGAGCCCGGCCCTGACCGCGGCCTCCGCTGGCTCGCCTACAACTCCAACAAGTCGAGCGTCGTCATCGACATTGAAACGGACAACGGCCGCCAGCAACTGCTTGAGATGGCACAGTCCGCTGATGTCGTGCTGGAGAGTTTCGAGCCCGGCTACCTCCATGGCCTCGGACTATCCGATGACGTTCTGAGAGCAGAAAATCCCCGTTTGATCACCGTCTCCGTCACGCCGTTCGGCGAGTCCGGCCCGTACGGAAACTACTTGGGTTCAGACTTACATGCCATTGCCATGAGCGGGCTAACGACAATCCAGGGCGACGACGAGCAGCCGCCCGCCACCGCCCCTCTCGATCAGGCATATATCCTGGCCAACACCCACGCCGCGCACGGCGTGTTCTACGCCCTCATGGCGCGTCGCAAGACGAACAAAGGCCAGCATGTGGAGGTCTCCATGCAGGAGGTGTTGGCAAACATCTTCTACCAGATCATCCGCTACTCGGCCACGTCGGAAATCGGCGAACGCATCGGCGCAACCGGCAACCTCGCTCCGTACAACATCTACAGGTGCAAGGACGGATGGGTGAGCCTCGCCGTCCTGCTCGCCCCCCAGGCAAAGGTCTTCTTCGATTGGTTGGGCGAGCCTGCCCTGCAAGATGACTTCTGGTACCCCCTCATAAACCGGCAGGGCGAGAACATGCTGTTCATCGATTCAATCGTGCGCCCGTTCATCGAGCAGTTCACGGTGGCCGAGTTCGTGGAAGAGGCACAGTCACGACGCCTCGCCGCCGCGCCCGTCAATCGCCCCGGCGACTTTGCCGATAATGTCCAGTTCGCCGAGCGCGACTATTTCACGACGGTCGAACACCCTGAGATCGGTGACTATCCGCTCCCTGGCGCGCCCTTCCGCATGTCGGAAACACCCATCGCCCAGCCCAAACCCGCCCCTCTGTTGAACGAACACGCCTCCCCGCTCACCCTGAGCTTGTCGAAGGGGGGCGGGGAATCCTCAACTGTGCCCGCAGGCGCGGCGGAGAACGGCGCATCCCCCGTCTTGCCCCTTGAGGGCGTGCGGGTCCTGGACTTTACACGCATCTGGGCGGGGCCGTACTGCACGCGTCAGCTTGCCGACTACGGCGCGGAGGTCATCAAGGTCGAATCGTCCCTCTTTGACACCAACAACCGTCAGGGGACGATGCCGTTCGTCGCCGATCTCAACCGCAACAAGCACGGCATCACGCTTGACCTGCACCACGATGAGGCGCGAGACATCGCCAAGCGCATCGCCGCCGAATCCGACCTCGTCATAGACAACTTTGCGCTGGGCGTCATAGACCGCTTCGGCCTCGGCTACGAAGAGTTGAAGAAAATCAACCCGGACATCATCCAGATCAGCATGCCCGGGTGGGGCAGCATTGGGCCATTGCGTGATCACGTCGCCTTCGGGTTCAGCCTCGTCTCCGTATCGGGTCTCAGCTATACGTGGGGACACCCGGAGTCAGAGCCCAACGCCCGCTGCAAGTTCGACTACCCCGACTTTCTCATCGCCAGCCTTACCGCGCTCGCCGCCCTTGCCGCCATCTACCACAAGGCAGAGACGGGGCGCGGCCAGTACATCGAGATGGCGCAGGTGGAGGCCGTCGGCAACACCATGGCCATGCCCTTCATGGACTACAAGCTCAACGGACGCCCCGGTGAGCCTGTCGGCAACCGCCACCCCGTCCACGCCCCGCACGGAATCTATCCCGCCAAGGGCAACGACGAATGGTGCGCCATCGCTTGCAGGACGGACGCAGAATGGGAGGCGCTCGTTGAGGCCATTGGCAGCCCCGCGTGGGCGCAGGTCGCGGACTATGCGACGCAGGAGGGGCGCAAGGCCAAGGAGGACGCGCTGAACGCCGACCTGTCCGAGTGGACCCGAACACAGACGCCGCGTCAGATCATGCACCTGCTCCAGCGCTCCGGCGTCGCCGCCACCGCCGTTCTCGACGGCGAGGGACTCTTCTGGGACCCCCACCTGCGTGACCGCAGCTACATCCACACCCTTGACCACCCGGATTGGGGAGTCTTGGAGCAACCGGGCGTCACCGTCCGCCTGTCAGAAACACCCGGCGGCTCGCGAATGCCCTCCGCCACCCTCGGCCAGCACAATGACTACGTTCTCCGCGGCATCCTCGGCCTCTCCGATGAAGAGGTTAAAGTGCTACAGGACGTTGGCGCGCTGACGTAAGGCGCGCATTGCCCCAGTGCCGCTGCTCATGTAGGCTCATTCTGAGAACGACACTTGCTGGGAGATACGAGTTTTGGCCACAGAAGCACAGCAGCGATTGATGCCGGGGGAGGAAAAACCTCCTTCCAGATCGAGATCACCGCGTAAGAAGGCAAACGATCTCGACGGCGCCGCGTGGCTTCGCAACTCCATAAGCGTGTGGGATGACATACGCAAAACAGGTGATGAACAAGCTCTCAAACACCCAGCTATGTTCCCAGGCCAACTCGTGACCCGACTGATAGAGAGCCTGACGACGAGCGACCAGCGAATAATCCTTGACCCCTTTGTCGGAGTTGGCTCAACTGTCATCGCCGCAGAGGCGGCGGGCAAAATCGGCATCGGGCTTGATTTGTCAGTTGACTACATCACCAAGGCGCACATGCGACCCCAACCGCTTCTCAACGAGGCGGCAAGCCTTGGCGAGAGACAATTGCATGTTGCGGACGCGCGAGACCTAATGGATTTCGTGGAACCAGAAACGGTAGACCTTGTCATAACGTCCCCGCCGTACTGGGACATACTTCAGCGGGATCGCACTGCGGACTACAAGGATATCCGCAACTACGGAAATGCCGAAGGAGACCTCGGGACTATTGAGGACTATCAATCCTTTCTTGAGGAACTGGCAGACGTGTTCAGTAAGGTCTTTCTGGCGATGAAGCCCGGCGCATACTGCTGCGTCGTCGTTATGGACTTGCGCAAGAAGGATCGATTCTATCCGTTCCATGCCGACCTTGCCCAATACCTACAGGGAGTTGGCCTCATACTCGACGACATCATCATTTGGGACCGCAGTAGCGAGTACAACAACCTGCGTCCACTCGGCCACCCCTCCGTTTTTCGCATCAACAAGGTTCACGAGTACATCAATATCTTCCAGAAGCCGAGATGACCACAATACGCAGTGCCGACTACAGCGCAGATGTACCTTGGCTGTTCTCTTCCACTGGCGATGCGAGCATCGCGGTTGCTTATGTCTCTAAAGAAGGACTGGATGTAGTTAGACCTCAAATCGAATCTCTGCTACAGGACGGTCGCCAAGTGCGTTTTCTCATTGATCTACAAAGTGGCAATACTGACCCGTCCGCTGTGTGGTCGCTAATCCAACTGCAAGAAGCCTATGCGGCTTTGTCGTTCAAGACTTTATTGCCAGATAACGATGGTGGCAGCTTCCATGCCAAGTTCTACGTCATGCAGACGAACACAGGTGTTAGCTCAATAGTAGGATCCGGGAACCTAACCGGTGCTGCACTTGAGCGCAATGAAGAGTATGGCATCGTTCTGGACTGTCCCGAGGATTCGCCAGAAAAAACAATGTTGCTAGAGGCATTTGAGTCCCTCTGGAACCATCCTCAAGCACGCGACGTTGATCGTGAGGCAGCACGCCTATATGAACTCTACTGCGGACGCCTTAGAACATCTTGGTTAAGTGGTGAAAGGCGATCTCGTGGCGCTCTGAGAACGCTAACAGAACATTTGAAATCCATCGAAAGGGAACGCTTTGTTTGGCCGTCACTAGATGCGGCCTATCTTATGGGCGCAATTGCGGCGAGAGGTGAATTGAACCTGAAAGAATCATCAATTAAGATACGTCTTCTCTTCCGGGCTGCCAGTTATAACGACGGTCGAATTACTGTAATGGGTCAATCATCCGAAGCGGCAGAAGTGTTGCCCAGTATTCCAAATGAAATAGCTACTCAGGCACAGCGGGTGTTGCCCAACTCAAAAGTTGAGGTGTCCGGCCAGACCGTCATCATTGACCTCTCTGATGATCAGGATGCATTTGAGGTCATTAGACAAGCCTTTGCCCCTCAAACGAACTGCAGGGGCTTCCGGCTACCTATCGGGCTAATGGCCGCTGCCGAACCGGTCGTAGCTACGTTCGTGCGGGGATTCTCCGTCGCCAGCGCTCTACTCACCGATCATACGAGTATGCCCCGCAATGCGCGTACTGGCTTGCCTGGGCAAATGGTCGTATGGTTGCGACCTAAACAGTCAAATGTGAGGCTATTCAACGAAATGTATGAACTTCTTACCCGCCGACTCGGTCTGGTCGTCTACAGACATGAGCGGTTTAATCGTGACCCGCACCTAAAGATACTCTGCGAATATTTCGAGGAAAAGGTCGGATTTGGGATTGACTGGTGGGACGAGCTTGTACATGAGGGCGCGTCCTATAATTTCGCTCAATTCCCCCAACTTCCGTCCGATGAAGAATGATTGGAACTCTGGAGGAACAAAGATGACATCTGGGAATGCGAACGGCGCCGGCGCGCTTGATGGGGTGCGCGTGCTTGATCTCGGCGGGCTGCCGTCCATGTACGCCTCCAAGCTTCTCGCCGATTTCGGCGCGGACGTCATCCTCATCGAAGGGCCAAACGGCGACGCAAGCCGCCACATGCCGCCCTATGCCGCCGGAGAGCCCGGCCCGGAGCGCAGCCTTGTCTTTCATTCGTTCCATACCAACAAGCGCAGCGCCGTCGCGGACATCACCACGGACGAGGGGCGCGCCGCAATTCGCCGCCTCGCCCAATCCGTTGATGTCATCCTGGAAACGAACTCCCCCGGCTACATGGATGAAATTGGCCTGGACTTTGAGAGCCTGCGCGCCGACAACCCCGGACTGATCCTCTGCTCCGTCACGCCGTACGGCCAGACCGGCCCCTACGCCTCCTACAAGGGCACGGACCTCCACGCCGAGGCCATGGGCGGCCTCATGCTCTTACAGGGCGACCCCGACCGCCGGCCCGTCATGTCGCCCTCCTTCCTCGGCTATTCCGTCGGCGGCACGCATGCGGCCCTCGGCATCATGAACGCCCTCTTTGCGCGAGAGCATTCAGGCCGCGGCCAGCGTGTGGACGTTTCAATGACGGAAGCCATCGCGAATATCCTCTTTATCGTCGCGCAGTTCGGCTACAACAGCACCGTCGCGGAGCGCCCCGGCACGGGCGGCGGCGGCGGGACAGGCGTCTTTGAATGCTCCGACGGCTGGATCGGCTTCTCCCCCATCCAACCCAACCAGTTCATGTCGTTCGCGCAGTGGACGGGCAACGAGATCATCCAGGACGAGATGTTCCGGGAACTCACCGTCCGTCAGGAGAACAAGGACTTCATCAACGAGATTGCGGTGGAGTTCTTCCTGACCAAGACCGTCGCGGAGGCCGTGGACGAGGCACAGGCGCGCCGCATCCCCGCCGCGCCCGTCAGTTCTCCCGCCGACCTTGCCCAGAACCCTCACCTGCTCTTCCGCGACTATTTCCAGGACGTGACGCATCCGGTTCTGGGCGACTACAAGCTCCCCGGCCCCGCCGGACGCCTGAGCGAGACGCCATGGTCGCTGCGCCGTCCCGCGCCGACGCTCGGCCAGCATACGGACGAGGTGCTTGCTGAGGCGGACACCGCCGCGCCATCGACGCCCGCCGCGCCCGTCATGGCCAACCCCGGCAACGGACGCCTGCCGATGGAGGGCGTGCGTGTCACGGACCTGACGCGCATCTGGGTCGGCCCGTACGGCACGCGTCAGTTGGCGGACTTCGGCGCGGATGTCATCAAGATCGAATCCTCACTCTTCGATCCCGCGTCGCGCATTACCGGCATCCTGCCCATGCACCCGGAACTGAACCGCAACAAGATGAGCATTACCGTGGACCTCCACTTCGAGGAGGGGCAGAACATCGTCCGCAAGCTGGCGGCGACAAGCGACGCCGTCGTTGAGAACTACGCTGCCGGCGCGCTCTCCCGCTGGGGCCTGGACTACGAGGGCATCCGCGCCGTCAAGCCGGACATCGTCTACATGAGCATGCCGGGTTGGGGCAGCACCGGCCCGTTCGCGTCCCATGTGCTGTTCGGGTTGCAGGCGCAGACCGCATCCGGCGTCACCTATCTCTGGGGGCATCCGGAATCGCCCCCCTCCATGCGCTGCGGCGTCTACTACGCAGATTTCTTCGTGGGCGGCCTCTCCGGCTACATGCTGCAAACGGCGTTGTATCACAAGCTCAAGACCGGGCAGGGACAGCGTATCGAGGTCTCACAGGTGGAGGCGCAGGCCAACGCGCTCGGCGTGCCGCTGCTGGACTACGTCATCAACGGCATCAACCAGGAGCCGACGGGCAACCGGCGCGAATACGCCGCCCCGCATGATGCCTACCCCTGTGCCGGGGATGATCGCTGGTGCGTCATCGCCTGCCACACGGAGGAGGAGTGGCAGGGACTGGTGCGCGGCATGACCCCGCCTAACCAGGACCCACCGGAGTGGACGCAGGACCCGCGTTTCGCAACGCTGGACGCGCGTCTCGCCAACCGTGAGGCCCTGGATGAACTCATCTCCGAGTGGACGAGGAGCCTGACGCCACGGCAAGTTATGGCAACGCTGCAGAAGCACGGCGTGCCCGCCACCGCCGCTCAGACCACGGAGGACGTGTACTACGACCCCGCGATGAACGCGCGGGGCTACGTTGTCAAAGTTCCCCATGAGGAACCTCAGTGGGGCAACATCGGTCACGCGTCATACGGCGCGAAGCTTGAGGACACCCCCGGCGCAATCCGCATGGGCGCCCCTGCCCTCGGCCAGCACAACGACTACGTCATGCGTGAACTGCTCGGCCTCTCGGAGGCAGACATCCGCGAACTTGTAGAGGGAGGAGTCCTCGTCTAGGCACTCCTCAAACCTCCTGCTTTCCATCCGTCATTCCCGCGAAAGCGGGAATCTTGAACGTGGAGTGCAAGCAGAACCTGCCCGTTCACCCTGAGCCTGTCGAAGGGTGAATCCCTTACATGAACTCCTCTAGACGTTGGATATTGCGCGGGTTATCGACCTCGTTGCCCTTCTGAATGCCGGCGTAGTACGCGAATAACTGCACCGGCAGCGCCGTCACTAGGGGCAACAAGGCCTGCGGAGTATCCGCAGGGATGTATATCGGATGGTCCACGATCGGCGCGAGCACCTCATCACCTTCCGTCAGGATGGCCGCAACCACGCCTCCATTGTCCTTGAGCAGCCTCACTGAAAGCGCCATGCGTCCATACTCGGGGCCTTGCGGCGCGATGGCGAAGGCGGGTGTCTCATCACCGTTGACGAGGGCGATGGGGCCGTGAATAATTTCCGATCCCGGGTACGCAGTGGCGTGGATATAGCCAAGCTGGATAAGCTTCCACGCGCCCTCCGCCGCGACAGGGTACAGCCGTCCGTGTGCCAGGAACACTGCGTCGCGTCGTGTTGAATAGCGCGTGGCCAGCGCCGAGGGCAAAGAGGGATCTTCGAGGATTTGGTTCGCGTACCCGGACAGCTTGCTGAGTTCGTTCAGGCGGCCGGGCACGGACTCTGCCCCGTCATTTCCCCGAACGAGAGCGAGATGCATCGCTATCAGATAGAACGTGAGCACGGACGATGTGAACGACTTTGTGGACGCCATTCCCACCTCGCGACCACAGCGCAGCGGCACCACTGTGTCGGCCATCAACGCCCCGGTCGATTCCTCGTCATTCGTCACCATGATCGTCGGGCATCCCAGTTCGCTGGCTCGGGTCATCGCGCCCAGCGTATCCAGCGTCTCCCCGGATGCCGTCACCGCGATGAACAGGGTTTTGGGGCCAAGCTCAAAATCACCAAAGACAATCTCTGAACCGACGTCTACCTGGCATGGCAGGTCCGTCAGCTCTTCGATATAGAGTCGGCCGGCGTCTGCCGCGTGGAGTGACGAACTTGAACCCGTGAGCACCACCCGTTCAGCGCTCTCCAACGCATCCCGGATTGAATCGAGTTCCTCCATCCGGAGAGAGAGCGTGTCGAAATCCACGCGGCCGCGCAGCGCGTCTGTCCACGCCTCCGGCTGCTCGGTGATCTCCTTGATCATGAACGTCATGTGGCCGCCGCGCGCCGCCGCCATCGGGTCCTCTGAAGGCGAAATTGATCGTTTGGAGATGAGAACGCCGGCCATGAGGGTTTTGAACTCCACTCCCCGCGGCGTCACAATCGCCATCTCCCCGGCAGCCAGGAACGCAATCCTGTCCGACACGCTTGTCAGCGGCCCGGCCTCGCTCGCCACGAAGGCCTCGTTGTGCCCCCATCCCACGACAAGTGGGCTGGCGTAACCGCTGCGCGCAGCTACGATGGTCTCCGGTTCCTCCGCCCGCGCTGCCACGACGGCCAGCGTTCCTTGTGTCCGCGCCAGAGCCGCTCGAACAGCGGCCTCCAAACTCGCCTCCGCGCCCGCCGACGTCAATTCCTCATCTATCAGATGCGGAATCACCTCTGCGTCGGTCGTCGAGACAAAGCGATGGCCGCGACCCCGCAGCTCCGTCTTGAGTTCGACGTGGTTCTCAACGATGCCGTTCGTGACGACGGCGACCAAACCATGGCGGTCCAGGTGCGGCTGCGCGTTCTCGGTGGTCACCGCGCCGTGCGTCCGCCACCGCGTGTGCCCCAAGCCCATGTGACCGAGAGGAGGCTCCTCGGAAAGCGCGCCCTCCAGGACATCGAGCCGCCCAACGGTTTTCACGGCGTTGAAGTAGCCGTCCGGGTCGCGCACGGCGACGCCGACGCTGTCATAGCGCTGGTCTCTCACCTGCGAAAGGGCCTGCAAGAGGACCGGCACGGCCTCCCGAACACCGACGTAGCTAACGATGGCGCCCATAGACGTCCCTCACCGCCCCGCGCGCTCTTCAGCGTGCTGTGTGTCTCGCGCGCTGTCCTCATAGTAGCCGTGCATGTGCTCAGGCAACAGGCCTGCAATTGCACTCATAATCTCGTTCGTTGCGCGTTCAAACCGGTCGTCCGCTCTGGAATCCGCCAGATCGGAGAAGTCCAGCAGCTTGCCGATGCGCGCCGTGAAGCGTGGTCTGCGAGCAACGAACGCCGGGTTGTGCCCCAATCCCGCAAGACCTTCGATTCCGACAGGTAGAACCGGCGCACCCGTCGTCACGGCAAGGAAGCCCGTGCCCGGCCGCGCCTGCCCCATCCGTCCGTCACGGCTCCGCGTCCCCTCTGGAAACATCCCGATTGCGCCGCCGCCGCGCAGGTGCTCCCGCGCCGTCCTCAGCGCCTCCCTGTCAAGCCTGTCCCGCGTTATCGGAATCAACCCCCACGTCCGCACCAGCCACCGCGTTATCGCAGTCCCCTCCGTCACAAGTTCCCGTTTCGCCAGGAATCGCACCGGCCACGGCATGATCACGCCGATCAGCGCCGGATCCATGTTGTGCGTGTGATTCACAGCCACAATCACCGGCCCCGTTGGCGGCACATTCTCCCGGCCATGAACAGTCAGACGCGATCCGATCCGAAACGCCCCTGCCGCGCCGGAATGCAAAAGCTTTGACATCAGTGACTGTTTTTCCATCACGCAACTATAGTAGACGCTGGGTGTCTGCTTCTTCCCCCTTTATGGGGGAAGGTCAGGATGGGGGTGAACGAAATGACTTCTGCCAATGATCACCGAGTGCTTGACCACATCGACCGCGATGAGGTCGTGCAACTGATGAAAGACCTGCAGAGCTACCGCAGCTTTTCCGGCAACGAAACGGAGGTCATGCGATTCCTCGCGGGCTGGTTTGATGAGCGTGGACTCCCGACTGAACTCATTGATGTGTCCGATGAACCCGGCCGCCCCGACCTTGTCGTTCGCATCCCCGGCAACGGCGGCGGCTCGTCTCTCATGCTGAACGGCCACCTGGACATTGATCCTGTCCCGCTCAATTACCCGCTGGACCCATGGGACTGCCATGAGGAGGACGGTCGCCTCACGGGCCACGGCCTGGTCAACATGAAGGCCGGTGTTGCTGTCGCAGCCGCAGCAACGGTTGCCGTCCACCGTTCCGGCGCGCAGCTCCGGGGCGATCTGCTATTCACTGGCGTCGTCGGTGAGTTGCAGGGAGGCGTGGGTGTCTACGACCTCGTTCAGCGGGGCATCGGCTGCGACTGCACCATCATCTGTGAGCCGTCGTTCCTCGATGTGCGCACAATGCATTCCGGCGCATGCCAATTCGTCATTACGGTGACCGGCTCCTCCGCGTGGATCGGGATGCTGCACCGCTCCGAATACGTCAACGCAGTCAACGTCATGGCGGACGTGGTCAAGTCGCTGGACAACGTTGAGTTTTCCGCGCAGCCGCATCCCGCCACCCCCGGCCTGCCACGCATGGTCATCGGCGCAATCAACGGCGGCGTCGGAACCGACTTCCTCAAATGGCGCGCGTCCTACGTGGCGGACTACTGCGCGATCATCATTGAAGTACGCGGCGTGCCGGGACAGGACTGGGAGCAGACGCAGGCCGACATCGACAGGGTTTTGGAGGGTGTTCGCACCGCCAACCCGGGGGCAGTGATCGAGATTGACGGCCCGCCTGCGACGTACACGGACGATTGGCGCAGTATGAAAGTGCCGGGACACGGCATTGATACGCCAATCGACCATATGCTGCCCCAAACAGTTGCGCGGCATCACGCTCAGGTCACGGGAAACGCGCCCGAGCGCATCGGGCCGCAGGACCCGGGCTCATACGCGTGGACGGACGCGGGATGGTTCGAACGGGGCGGCACGGTTCCCGTCGTCTACGGCCCAACGTCCAACACGGAGCGCACCATAGCAATCGACAATGTGCTCACGGTCGCCCGCGTCCTCGCGCTCACCGCAGTGGACATCTGTGGCTGAGTTTTCTACGCATTCGCTCAGCGCCCGCTAGAATAGTTAACGAATTCACATGCCGGACAACATTCTTATAGCGGTCGCATGGCCGTATGCAAACGGAGATCTCCACCTCGGGCACATCGCCGGTGCGTATCTGCCCGCGGACATCTTTGCCCGCTTTCACCGCATGAGGGGCAACAACGTCCTCATGGTCTCCGGCTCGGACGCGCACGGCACGCCTATCACCCTCCGCGCCGAGGCCGAGGGCGTCCCGCCGCGTGAGATCCATGACCGCTACCATCAGGGATTCCTGGAGTCATGGGATGGGCTTGGCATCTCGTGGGACCTCTACACGACCACCGAAACCGAGAACCACTACCGCATCGCGCAGGACTTCTTCACGCGGTTCTATGAAAAAGGGTTACTGTATGAGACCGTCAGCGAGGTTCCGTACAGCCCGTTCCAGAAGCGCTACCTGCCGGACCGCTACATCAACGGCAAGTGCCCCCACTGCGACTATGACAAAGCGCGCGGCGACCAGTGCGACGTATGCGGGCGCACACTCGACCCCCGTGAGCTGATCGATCCCCGCAGTTCGCTTGACGGCGGAATCCCGGAATTCCGCCAGCGTACCCACTTCATGATGAAGTTCTCCGAGTACGGCGACAGCCTCCTGGAATGGCTCAAGGACAAGAACCATTGGCGACCGCAGGTCCTGAACTTCACGACAGGCTTCCTTGAACAGGGCCTCAAAGACCGTGCCTACACCCGCGACCTTGATTGGGGCATCCCCGTCCCGCTCGACGGCTGGGAAGACAGGCGCATCTATGTCTGGTTTGAGGCCGTCATCGGCTACCTTTCCGCGTCCGTGGAGTGGGCTCAAGAAATCAAGGGCGACCCGGAGGCATGGCGCGCGTGGTGGGGGGCTGACGCGAAGCCCTACTACTTCATCGGCAAGGACAACATCACGTTCCACACCATCATCTGGCCCGCCATGCTCATGGCTTACGACGATGATCTCGCCCTGCCGGAGGACGTTCCCGCCAACGAGTTCCTGAACCTTGAGGGCTACCAGCTTTCCACCAGCCGCAACTGGGCCGTCTGGGTGCCGGAATATCTCGCCAACTATGACCCGGACGCCCTCCGCTATGTCCTCTCGGCCAATATGCCGGAAACGTCAGATTCCGAGTTCACGTGGCCGGACTACATCCGACGCGTCAACAATGAACTCGTCGGCACGTACGGCAACCTCGTCCATCGCACCCTGACCTTCCTCCAGCGATTCTTCGACGGCGTTGTGCCTGACGTTCAGCCGGATGAGGCCGGGACACGCCTGCTGGCACGGGTTGATGAGGCACTCGAACAAGCAGCCGCTGAGATTGCCGCCTGCCGCTTCCGCGCCGGGCTTGGCGTGGCCATGAGCCTTGCGCAAGAGGGCAATCGCTATCTGGACGAGCGCGCTCCGTGGCGCGCCATCCGTGAGGATCGGGATGATGCCGCCCGCACGATCGTCACCATCCTGGGCATCATCAGCGGACTCAAGACCCTGCTCGCCCCTTACCTGCCTTTCAGTTCTCAGCGTCTCCATGAGATGCTCGGTTTTGAGGGCGGCGTGCAGGACGCGGGATGGACTGCGACGACGCCGCAGGCAGGCGCGCATTTGCCGCAGCCCCAGGCCCTTTTTGCCAAACTTGATGAGGAACAGGTGCTCGCGCGTGAGATGGCCAATCTCGGAGCGGGTACTGAAAGCGAAACGACGGCGTAGACAGGCGCGCATACGGCCTGCGAACTGACATTGACTGACACGACAAAGACCAAATCCCCGTCCTTTCTTGAGATTATCGAGCCGGACATGGCGGAGGTGGAACGCCGCCTCCGCACCATCGGCGAAGACGATTTCCCCTGGCTTGATGAGCTCCTCCGCTACATCCTCGCCACACCCGGCAAGCGCGCACGCCCCGCCGTCACACTCCTCGCCGGACACCTCTTTGACTTCGACCCGGACGTGCATATCTCCATGGCCGTTGCCGTCGAACTGCTACACACGGCCTCCCTTGTCCATGACGATTCGGTCGATAAGGCGCCGATGCGCCGCGGTGTCGCAACGATCAATGCCCAGCATGGCGACGCCGTTGCGCTTCTTTTGGGCGACTATCTGTTTGCCAGTTCCGCCGAGATGGTCTGCGCCACCAACAACGTGCGCGTCATCACCCTCTTCTCACGCACGCTGCGTCTTCTCGCTGACGGCGAGCTCCGTGAGATACAGCAAGCGTTTGATTGGACCGGCGGACAGGAGGAGTACTGGGCGCGTGTGGAGCGCAAGACGGCATCCCTGTTCACAACATCTGCTGTCTCAGGCGCGGTGCTCGGGGGCGCCACGGAGACCGAGATCGACGCCGTCACTGATTACGGCATGAGCCTCGGCACCGCTTTCCAGGTGGTGGACGATATCCTCGACCTTCAGGGCGATGCCTCCGAGGTTGGCAAGCCCATTGGCTCGGATCTGCGCGGCGGCATTCTCACCCTGCCCGCCTTGCTGTATCTCGCCGACCACCCGGAACTGAACGAGACGGGCCCATTCGCTCGCCTGCGGGATGAACGCGATACCTTGACGGAGGAGGACAAGGAGCACTGTGTCGAATCGGCACTGGAACTCATCCGTGATTCAGACGCCGTCGAAAACTCCTATGCGCTTGCCAACCTGCTCGCAGATCGCGCCCGCAAAGCACTGGGCAAGATCAACCGCCCTGCCAACCCCGCCCTCCAATCCCTCATGGACATCATCGACTTCGTCGTCCAACGCCACTCATAACACCCGCTGCTCGCGGTACACTCACCTCATGACTGGCAACCCTGCGGATCAACAGAACATCGTCGTTAACGCCGATAACCTCGACTACCTGCGCGCCATGCCGGACGGCATCGTTGACCTTATCTACATCGACCCACCGTTCAACACCGGAAAGACCCAGGCGCGTGATTCCATAAGGACCGTGCGTGATGACGAGGGCGACCGTGTCGGCTTCCAGGGGCGGCGCTACAGGACCATCCGCGTTGGCAGCTCCGAATACCACGACACTTTCGACGACTACCTTGCATTCCTTGAACCGCGACTGATTGAAGCGAGGCGCGTCCTCAAGCCCAACGGCTCATTCTTCCTGCATGTCGACTATCGTGAAGTCCATTACTGCAAGGTGCTGCTCGACGAGATATTCGGCCGCGACTCGTTCATCAATGAGATCGTGTGGGCATACGACTACGGCGCGCGGTCGAAGTCACGCTGGTCCGCCAAGCACGACAACATCCTCTGGTACGCCAAAGATCCCTCCGACTTCACGTTCAACTACGAAGAGATGGACCGCATCCCGTACATGGCGCCCGGCCTTGTCGGCAAAGAAAAGGCCGCGCGCGGCAAGACGCCAACCGATGTGTGGTGGCACACCATCGTCCCCACTGCCGGCAAGGAAAAGACTGGCTACGCCACCCAAAAACCCCTCGGCATCCTGGAGCGCATCGTGAAGGTGCACTCAAATCCGGGTGACTTGGTTCTGGACTTCTTCGCGGGCAGCGGAACCACGGGCGAAGCCGCCGCCAAGCACAACCGTCGTTTCATCCTCGTGGACAACAGCGCCGAAGCCATCTGTGTGATGGCTAAACGGCTAGCGGCCTACGGAGCCTCGTTTGAAGGCTGCGAAAGCATCATCCCCGCAGCCTGACCGCTGCGTC
The DNA here is from genome assembly GCA_965203815.1 of Dehalococcoidia bacterium. Classification (GTDB taxonomy): domain Bacteria; phylum Chloroflexota; class Dehalococcoidia; order UBA6926; family UBA6926; genus VXMO01. Next base: position 283,625 of record OZ241912.1, read on the forward strand.
ATGTCATTCCGAGCGCAGCCGAGGAATCTAAAGCCTCAATTTCGCAGCGTGACCCCTACTCCGTCCGGTCACCCTGAGCCTGTCGAAGGGTCGCCCCCGCCACCACGATGGTGAACTCCCCCCGAGGCTTCTGAAAGTGCTCGATAGCCTCCGAAACCGTCCCGCGGAATATCTCCTCATGCAGCTTGGTCATCTCCCGCCCGATAACAACCTCACGGTCGCCCAGCGTCTCCCGCAGTGCCTCCAGCGTCGCGATGATGCGGTGCGGCGACTCATAGAGCACGGTCGGCCACTCCTGCTCAGAGATGACCTCGATCGTCCGGCGGCGCTGCCCTGCCCTCCGTGGCAGGAATCCGAGGAACGTAAACTTGTCCGCCGGCAGACCCGCCACACTCAGCAGCGCGGCGATGGCCGTCGGCCCGGGAATCGGCGTCACGGTATGCCCCGCCTCCGCTGCCACCCTCACCAACTGCGCGCCCGGGTCGCTGATCAGAGGCGTCCCCGCCTCGCTCACGAGCGCAATGCTCTTGCCCTCATTGAGCTCGGCAAGCAACTGTGGGATCCGCCGACGCACGTTGGCATCGAACAGGCTGACCATCGGAACGCGCAGTTCATGCCGCGTCAGCAGCTTGCGCGTCGTGCGCGTATCCTCAGCCGCAATCAGGTCAACCTCGCCCAGCACGCGCAGCGCCCGCGCCGAAATATCCTCCAGGTTCCCAATCGGCGTCGCCACGACATAGAGCGTGCCGCCCGTCAAGACAGGCTCTGCCATCAGCCCGACGACTCCGTATCGCCCCGTTCATCGGGCGGCGTTCGCATAAGCCAGCTGTTCACATTGTGGCTCGCATGAGCGTCGCTGCTGGTGAATCCCTTTTCGGCAAGCAACTCAGCTACGGCCTGGTTGTATGCGTAGAATTCCCTTCTTAAAAGTTCACTGTCCCTTTCGGTCTCGCCAAGTATCAATTCCCCCCGGTACGACGGTAAACCTCGTGATGCCCCGTCGGCGTACAGTCGAACATGTCTGTCATTCGTCATGCGGTGAGACGCGTAATAGTCCATATATTCCATCTCGCCCTCGAATCCAAACTTGTAGAAGATGGTCCACCCGCCGCTAACGATGAGTCCTCCTTCTCTGCCTTCGACGGATTGAGGCGGCAGGGTGATGCTCCAGTTAGAAAACCCCTCTTCAAAGTTGCGCACCACGTCGTCTATCGTCATTGTTCGCCCCTGCCCTCGCGCCTGCATCTCGTGTCACCGGAAAACGCTCTCAGCATATCCCAGTCCATCCTCACCTCTGTCGCGGATCAAGGAAGTCACGCACGCCGTCCCCGATGAGCGCCACACAGAACACCAGCGCCGTCAGCGCAAGGCCCGGGAAGATTGTCAACCATGGCGCGGCCTCCAAGAATCCCTCCGATCCTTCCTTGAGCATCCGACCCCACGACGGGTCAGGCGGCGGCACGCCCAAGCCCAAGAAGCTCAGCGCCGCCTCCGTCAGCACCGCGCCCTCCATGAAACCCGTCGCGTGGATGATGACGGGCGTGATGGAGTTCGGCAGCACGTGCCGCGCGACGATCCTCGTCGGGCTCCCACCCAACGATTTCGCGGCCATCACGTACCCTTCCGCCTTGACTGCCAGCGCCTGCGCCCGCGCGATGCGCGCCACCTGCGGCACGAACGCGACGACGATGCCGATGATCACGCTGACCGGGGACGGCTCCAGCACAACGACCAGCAGCAACGCCATCAGCAGGTGCGGGAACGCCATCAACGCGTCGATGAATCTCTGGATGACCAGGTCGGCTATCCCGGACGCGTAGGCGGAGATGATTCCAATCGTCGTGCCAATCACCGTCCCGGCCAGCACGGACACCAACCCCACCATCAGCGAAATCCGCGCCCCGTACAGAACGCGACTGAACACGTCCCTGCCGAATCGGTCCGTGCCGAAGAGGTGCTCGGCGGACGGCGCGAGGAGAGTGCTGGCCTCGTCATGCGCAAGCGGGTCGAATGGCGCAAGCTGTTCCGCGAATATGGCCGCCAGGATCATCGTCATGAGCGCTGTGAGCGCGGCGGCACCAACGGGGTAACGCCTTGCCGCCCGCGCCGGCCTAGTCGCGATACGTGATGCGCGGATCAAGTACGGCATACAGCACGTCGATGACCAGGTTGACCGTCAGCATGATGAACACGAACAGCGTGGCATAGGTCTGCACGACGGGATAATCGCGGTCCGAAACGGCGTCCACGATGCCCCGCCCGATCCCGGGCAGCCCAAAGATCGTCTCCATCACCACCGCTCCGCCCAGCAGCGCCCCCACCTGTATCCCCGCCACGCTCAGCACAGGGATCAGCGCGTTCCGCAGCGCATGGCGCACGAGGACGATTCTCTCCGCCAGCCCCTTGCTCCGCGCCGTGCGGATGAAATCCTGCCCCAGCACGTCCAGCATTCCCGCCCGCGTCATGCGCGTCAGGTACGCCGCATAGCCCCACGCAAGGATCACGACCGGCAAAGCCATCAGCTGAACGTGACGCACGGGGCTTTGCCAGACGTGGTCATAGATGACGGGAGGCGACCACCCGATCAGCAGCACCAGCGCAATCAACGCCAACAGCGCGAGAAAGAAACTTGGGACCGCCTGCCCGCCGATGGCGAACAGCCGCACGAGGATATCCGCCCACCGCCCCTGCCGCACCGCGCCCATAATCCCGACCGGAATCGCAATCACCGCCGCCAAGACCATCGTGTAGACCGCCAGTTGGAGCGTCACCGGCAGCTGCCGCGCCACAAGCGACGAAATCGGCGTCCGGTTGACGAACGACCTTCCCCCAAAATCGCCCGTCGCCACGCTCCACAGCCATGAACCGTACTGAGCGATGAGCGGCTCATCCAGCCCCAACTCCTCTCGCACGCGCTCCACCTGCAGTGGGTCGTGCGCCACCTCGCCGGAGCCGCCCAGCACCACGTCCACCACGTCCCCGGGCAGTACGCGCAGAATCGCAAAGATGACAATCGACGCAATCAGGAGCGTCGGAACGAACAGCGCAAGCCGCAGCCCAATGTATCGGAGCATGACAACAACCTAACGCATCGGCGGCGCGTCGGGTTGGCTCGGCGCGTTAAAGCAACTGCGCAACCGCCGCCCCGGCAACGGCCGTCACCATCACGACCAGCCACGGCGGCGCCTTCCAGAACGCCAACAATGCGAACGCGGCGGCGGCCACGGCAAAGTCCGCCGGCGTCTCGATGGCGCTGGTCCAGAGCGGATCGTAGAGCGCTGCCAGCAACAGCCCCACCACCGCAGCATTCACGCCCATTAGGGCCTGCCGCACGCGGGTGACGCCCCTCAGCCGCTCCCAGAACGGCAGCACGCCCGGGACAAGAAGAAACGACGGCGCGAAGATTGCAGCCAACGCCAGCAGCCCGCCGCCCCACGCCGGCGTCAGCCCCTCCACGGATGCGCCCAGATACGCCGAGAACGTGAACAACGGCCCCGGGACGGCCTGCGCCGCGCCGTATCCCGCCAGGAACTCGTCGCTTGTCACCCATCCCGGCGGCACAACCTCCGCCTCGATGAGTGGCAGCACCACGTGGCCGCCTCCAAACACGAGCGACCCTGTGCGATAGAAGCTGTCCACCACGTCGACCATCAGGCTATCCGTCAGTCTGCTCGCCAACGGCAGTGCGGCCAGCAGGACGAGGAATGCGATAAGCAGCACCATCGCTGAGCGTGTCCCGCCGCTTGAAACGGCGTCGCCGTCCGCTCGCGGCTCCGGCGGCTTGAGGACAATCAAGCCGAGCACCGCGCCGCCCGCAATCACCAGTAACTGCGCCGCGATGCCGCCCGATAAGAGCAACGCGGCCGCGGCAACGACCGCGATTGTGATGCGCGTCCGGTCCGGCGTCAGTGTCCGCCCCATACCCCACAGCGCCAACGCAACGACGGCCACGGCCACGATCTTGAGCCCGTGCAGCCAGTCGGCGCTCTCCTGCGCCCTCAGCTCCTGCACGCCGTACGCGAACAGGATCAACGCCAACGCGGAGGGCAGCGTGAAACCCAGCCACGCCGCGAACCCGCCCAGCAGCCCGCCGCGCTTGATCCCGACGGCCATCCCAAGCTGGCTGCTCGCGGGACCCGGCAGGAACTGGCACAGGGCGATCAGTTCCGCGAACGTGCCCTCATCCAGCCACTTGCGGCGAACGACGTATTCCTCGCGGAAATACCCGATATGCGCGATCGGCCCGCCAAACGACGTCAGCCCCAATCGCCCCGCAACAAGAAAAATCTCCCAGAACCGTGCCATAACTCTCGGCATCGTATGCCATACGGCACACCCAGGTCATGGCAGGCCATAGAGGCCACAGCATGAGAAGGGCTATGAATCGTCGGTGGCGCGAGGCCGCCCAAGTTCCTCAATGAGCCTATCGGCAAAGTACAGATTCGGACGTGTTCCAGTGAGACGCCGCACGATGCCGGCGTCAATCAGACGATCAAGCACGCGCCGCGCGCCGACTCGCGTAACACCAAGGAACTCCGCCGCTCGGCGAACGGTCAACACCGGCTGCGCGCAGACCTCGTCCAGCAGGCGCAAACAGTTTGCGGACTCGCGGCGGTTTCTCAGGAGGGTGCGCCATTCCTCTTGCAAGTCGCGCAGACGCCGAACGCGTGCTGCGGCATCGCGCGCCTCAGTCTCCACTCCTTCCAGGAAATACAGCAACCATTGCTCCCAGCCGCCCGTCGCGCTCACATTGAACAACTCATCGTAATAGCGCTGACGATCCCGCTCGAAGTAGGCACTTAAGTACAGCAGCGGTATCGGCATCAGACCACGTTCCTGGAGGAAGAACGGAATCAGCAGCCGCCCAATACGTCCATTGCCATCACGATACGGATGGATGGCCTCGAACTGGTAGTGCATCAATCCGCAGCGGATTAGTGGCGGCAACAGGTCGTCTCGTTCATTGACAAAGTTCTCTAAATCATGGAACAGGTCCCGAACGAGTCCCGGTGGCGGCGGCACATAACGCGCATCCTCGATTCGTGAGCGAGTTGAGCCGATGTAGACCTGATTATCTCGAAACGCGCCCGGGAGTTTATCCTGGCCGCGAACGCCTTCCATCAAAATCGCGTGCATCTCGTTCACAAGACGGAATGAGATGGGCAGTCGCTGCAAATTGTCGATCCCGTATTGGAGAGCCCGCACGTAATTCACGACCTCTATCGCGTCATCCTGGAACCTGGCCCGCCCACCCACCTCGAGCCCCATAACTTCCGAGAGCGATGACACAGTTCCCTCGATTCGAGACGAGAGTTCGGCCTCGCGGTGCATTAGGGGCCGGTAGAGAAGCAGGGGGTTCGGAATAGTCTCGCCAACTCCGGCTAGAATCCCGACGGCGTGCGTGGCGCCTGTTAGGGAAGCAACAAGCTGTGAGGACAACGGCAGGTTCCGAGGAAGAGAATTCGGGACGAATGCTCCGTGTCCCTCGATAGTGGAGACAACAGCGCCAACTGGACTATCGATTAACTGCTGCATCGAAATGACAACTCCGGTTTCCTTCCTTGAGGTATTGTAAACTAATTCGCCAAAAAGTTTCTTTACCGCAGCGAAAGGAAACTCATGTTACCGTCACCGGACATTCGCAAACAAATCCGCCCCCCGTCATTCCCGCCCCACTCACGTCATTCCCGCGAAAGCGGGAATCTGAATCGCATTGTGCAACCGGACTCCGTGACACTGAACAACCGCACTTGCCTGTCATTCCGAGCGGAGCGCAGCGGAGTCGAGGAATCTAAAGCGTCCCCATACCACCAACTGTGTTACGAACTGGGTTGCCTCAGATGCTCATTAGCCCAGGACCTTACGTCCCGCATTGCCTGCTCATACCCACGTTCGTACGCACAATAGGGGCACTTATGTCGCCCCTCACCAGCTTGATTGTCGTTTAGAGTCTTCATGACTCGATCAAGGACAACACGGTTCTGGTCATTTGCATGACCAGAGTGTTCCGGGCAGTACCCTTGGGATATGGGATCAGCCATCAGAAGTTTCCGCCTACAACTTCCCCTGATTAGCCGCCCCCACAAACCTCTCCAGCGTCGTGATATTCACTCGCTCTGCGTTGAGGATGAATGGATGCAGACCTCCAGCAACGTAGAAGTCCTTGTACGTCCAGCCGGGACCGCCGAGAACAAGATGCGCCTTGAAGTAATCCTCGTGCTTGAGAAGGAGGTCGATGAGTGAGATGACCTCAAACGGGATCTTCTGCTCCGCCGTGCCGGCCACCTGCTGCCATTTCAATGAGATGAGATGGATGCGTCCCTGAGCATCCTCTGCGTAGGTATCCACGTAGTGCTTGTGGATACCGAACCTGGTGCCTGCCAGTTTCTTGCGCGTTACCTTGTAGCGGCCCCGGGCGAGCGCAGGCAAAACCATCTGCTCCATGACTTCGCCCGTGGTCGTATTGCCGGGGGACATTGCCTAGTGAACCCCGTATGCCCGATCGGGCCGTTCCAGGAGACGCAACGAGGATGGAGAGACATTTTCTCCACTGTCTGTACTTGACAATAATGGGGGGGGGGGGGGGGGGGGGGGGGGGGGGGTAACGTCATCCAGGCGCCGCGCCGCTACCTCGATGAACTCCTCAACCGATTCCATCCCGATGAAGGAACGCCCCAACGCCAGCGCCGCCACCCCTGTACTGCCCGAGCCGACAAACGGGTCGAGCACGACATCTCCCGGATTTGTGCTTGCCCGAAGGCAGCGGTCAATGAGCGCAACAGGCTTCTGTGTCGGGTGCTTGCCGTGCTTCTTCTCCGCGCGACCGGCAGCATTGAATTTCCACACCGTCTGCATCTGCTTGCCGCCGTTCTCCTCACGCATGTCGGCGTAATTGAAGACGTACTTGTGCTTGCTGCCCTTTTCCGCCTTGCTCGCCCACAGCACCACTTCGGTGGAGTGCGTAAACGTGCGACGACCCAGGTTCGGAGGCGGGTTCGTCTTCTCCCAGACGATGTCGTTCAGCAATCTGAAACCGTTCTGGCGCAGCGCCATCCCCACGCTCGGATAAACGTGCAGTGTCCCGGAAACCCAGATCGTGCCCGTTGGCTTGAGCACACGATACGCTTCAGCCGTCCACGCCAGGTTGAACTCGTGGTCGGCATCGAGACCCTGGCTGCGATCCCATTCCCCTTTGTTGACGCTGACCATGCGGCCGCCAACGCAGGTGATTCCGTCGTTGGAAAGCAGGTAGGGCGGATCCGTCCAGATGCAGTCGACGGAGGAATCCGGCACAGCCGCGAGCAGACTCAGCGCGTCGCCATGGTAGAGCCGGGAGAGTCCGTCAGGGGACGACCACGCGGGCATGGCAACCATATCCAGATCACGTTCGATAATCGGGGAGGCTGTCGGCTGCATTGTGAACGGATCGTTGATCACATGTGCGAATCCGTCAACCCCTTACAAAAATCCCCTCCCCTCTTGTGGGGGAGGGCTAGAGGGGGAGCAGCTATCCCGCTCATCCTTCGACAAGCTCAGGACGAGCGGGGCAATTGCCCCATGTCCGCACACCATTCAAGCCGCGTCGCGAACCGAGAGCCGTTACGCAGTAAGCCACACCGTCGCGAAATCGGTGTGCGTATGCCCGTCCTCCGGCGGGATCACCAGGCCCTTCACGTACGTCCGATACGGCACCACCTGCACCGTTCCGGCAATGGGGACAACATACGTCTGCTCCCGCACCACGTAGCTCTCCAACTCACGCCACGCCGCCACGCGCTGCCGATGCGTCCGCGTCGCCCGCAGTTCCTCGTACAGCAGGCTCACGTACTCGTCCTCATGCTTCGCGTAGGCATCCGGAAACTGGCTGTACACGCCATAGGCCGCCTCCGTGCCCTCCGGTACCGGCGATGTGAAGTTGGAGCCGGGCTGGGAATCATAGTCCAGGCTCACCCGTCCGCGATTCCACTCCGCCTCGTCCACCAGCTGAATCTGAAGGTCGATGCCAAGCCCGGCGAGTTGGTTGTGCAGGAACTCGCAGCGCGCCGTAAGCCGCGCCCGGCACAGGTAGTCCATCTCGAAGCCGTCCCCATGACCCGCCGACTCCATCAGAGACATCGCCTCCGCCCGACGCTCCTCCAGTGCCCCTCGATTGAACCGCTGCCACGTGGTGAAATCGGCCGACGTGAACGGGTTGGCCGGGCTGAACGTCGGCGAGATATAGCCGAACCCGCCCAGCACCGTCGGAATCGCCGCCTCGCGGTCGATCCACAAAGAAATCGCCTGCCGCACGTTCGGGTCCTGCCACGGCCCCTCGCGCAGCACGTTGAACCCTAGGCGGAACATCCCGCCCTGCATCTCCCCGTAGAAGACCTCGTCCGGCCCCAGCTGCTCGTCGATGGCCGCCTTGCGCTCCTGCGTCAGGTAGTGCCCCTCCCCGCGCGCTCCCCCGTCGATGCGCCCCGTCCGAAACGCCGCGTCCATCGCCGTCGGATTGGGCATGATGACGTAGTCGATCCCGTCCAGGTACGGCAGATCGCCGCCTGCGCCGCGCTCCCAGTAGTCATCGTTCCGGACGATGCGGATCAGGCTGCCGGGCTCATAGCGAGCAAGGCGGAACGGCCCCGTGCCGACAACGCCGACATCCAGCGGCCCGGCGCTGTACTCCCCGTCCTCGAACAGCGGCTCGAACACGTGCTTCGGGTGAGCAATGCGCAGGCGCGGGTTGGCCAGCACGGACAGATAGTGCGGGTTCGGCTCCGCGAGCGTCACGCGCAGACGGTTGAACTCCAGCACCTCAACCGACTCAATCTCGCCAAGCTCCCCGCGAAAATAAGCCGGCGCGCGGACCGGGACGCCGCCCGACTCCCACCCGTTCGCGGCCAGATCGAACCAGAATTTGGCGTCCTCCGCCGTGAACGGCTCGCCGTCGTGCCACGTCACGTCGCGGCGAATCGCGAACTCCCACTCGGTGAAGCCGGGATTCGCAAGCCAACTCGACGCTAGGTCCGGGCAGGCAAGGTACATGTTCTCCCTGCACCGCCGCACCAGGTTGCCCGCGCCGAACAGCGCCCCGCCAACGTGATGGAGCGCAATGCTGGATGTCCGCATCGTGTCAAACGCCGCCGGTGGGTCCCCTCGATTCGCCAACGTCAGCACCCCGCCATACACCGGCGTCTCCTCACCCGCAATCGGAGACGATTCAGAGCGCGACTGTGGCGTGGCAGTGCTCTCGTCCCCGCCGCCACACGCGGCCCCCACAAGAACAATCGAAGCAACCACCGCCCACAAAAAAATCCGCAGCCTCATCCAACCAGTATGAACACCCCTCCGTCATTCCCGCGAAAGCGGGAATCCAAGCCCATCTGCAAGGGTAATCAGTCCCTTCGCCTTGAGAAGAAGGTTATCCCATTACAGTAGGCGCAGATCTCCGATGAAACTTTCAAGAGTCTGCAGATACGGCCTTATGCTTTGCGGATAGTTCGTGTGCAGCGATGCAGGCACCACAAGTTGAACCTCGGACTCCTGGATTTCCCGGAACTGATTCTCTGACACCCCTTGTTGGAGCGTTAGAACGTGCTTACGTGGTATGCGATTGGCTTCCTGAATCACTTGTCTCCAACGATCCCTAAGGGTTGTCTTGACCCCCAGCATCCGCAAGCGTTCCTGAGGAAATGAGGGGTCATGGTATGCCTCCTCACTGGGAAACAGGAAGTCAGGTTCGCGATTAGGTTCAGATTCTGGTTTGTAGTCGAAGTTCAGGCCCTCTTTGAATTCTTCTTCCAATAGAATCCTGCGCACGTTGAGTTCAAGAGCACCACCGGCCCGGGAGCGTCGCCTCTGTAGCACGGATTGCGCATGCCGTATAAAGTCGTCCATCGATTCGTAGCCCATCTTCACCCGTGGAAGCTCACGCGCTTCCTCCAAGCTGCGAAACAATTCATATTCACATTCCCATCTGCTTACCAACCGCCGATCAACAGTGTCCTGATGGCCAGGCCTCAACTCGACAGCCTTGTCTAACAGTTCCTGCCCTGATGGATATTCTTCTAACCATGCCGCTGGGAGATCCTTGGGGGCGATGAAACAAGCAGGTAGGTTAGGCCGACCAGTTCCAGTCTTTGACCAACGGCGTCCGATGCCCGGTTCCACAGAGCCAACAAACTCAGTGATCTTGTCTTCATCCGTGTCGTCATCGCAGACCCAAATATGACATGCGGGAGGTTGATTCCCGGCAGTGCTATAGAACGAAAAAACAACAAGGGCGCCAGTGCTTTCTGGATCCAACATAGGGCTGCTGGAGCCTCCCCACTTGGTCAACCTTGTCTCATTGCGCTTCTTTGGAGGGCCCTCTACTACGGAATTGTTGTACCAAGTAGCCACCACCTCTAACGCCTGACTGTGGCTGTCAATGTAAGCGGCGACAGTGCGTTTTGGATTGAGGCGCGTAGCATCATCCAAAGCCGGCAGGAAACCAAACATGATGTCTTTGGGGATTAACGGTCCTGCTTGGTGGCCACCAGTTGCCTGCGTGTCATTGGCCGACAGCCTCTTAACCCACCAGAAATCCGCCTGTGCGGCCTGTTCATCCAGCCAGTCACCAAGGTCTTGTACAGGCATCATCTGCTCCCTATCTCGAAGTCGGCCACATTGCCATCAAGCCATTTACTGATTTCATCAAGAACGTCATCCAGTTCTCTACGCAGCTTGCCTTTGAGCGCACATTCCCATACACGCAACTGTCTCCAGCCGCTCTCAGCAACTCGTTCGCGCACCACAACATCCCTGGCGACGGAAGAGCCAATCTTCTTCTTCCAGAACTCAGATCGCGTCGACGGCCATTTGAATAGATGGCATCCGTGAGCGTGCCAGAAACATCCATGTACAAAAATGACAGCTCTTCTTGAAGCAAAAACAAGATCAGGCTTGCCTTCCACGTTCTTGGCGTAAAGACGGAATCTGTAACCTCTGCGGTGCAGGCCTCTGCGGATCAACAATTCTGGCTTTGTGTTCGTACCACGAATGCCTGACATCATGCGCCTGCGGGTAGCAGCATCAACTATGTCTGCAGCCATCGCCTCACCTCAGGCGGAAGAATCAAACACTCAGCAGCGGCGACAGCGTATGCCTTGCCACGGCATCTCCCACGGTAGCGACAACCGCGTTGCCAAATTGCTTGTATGCCTGTGTATCAGAGACCGGTATGCGAAATCTCTTCCCCGGTCTGTCAAAGCCCATGAGGCGCGCGCACTCCCTAGGCGTGAGGCGGCGCGGATTGCCCCTGCCCCGCTTTATGAGAATTTCGGAGCCATCCTTGTAATACCGTGCTGACATGGTTCTCGCGACATCTTCCGGACCTACAAGCCCGTATCCGAAACCGTTTCCACGTCTCCGGTGTTTCTCCGCATAGTCACGCAGATAGCGCCACATATGGCTGGTCAATACGTAACGCTTGTTGACTCTACCGGACTTCTCGACATATCGATCCTCGCGCTCTTCGGTGCCATCCTCAGGGTGGAGTATGGTCGCCAACTTCGGCCCGCGACGCGAGTCAGGAACATCCATTGAGTCCAGCGAGACACCCTTGCCGTCCCGATAACCGACTATGAAAATGCGCTCGCGATGCTGGGGAACATAACCTTTGGCATCGATAACCCTGTATGTAACGTTGTACCCGAGTTCTTCTTCCAGTGTTTCCTTGATCACCCCGAAAGTGTTGCCCTTGTCGTGGTTTACGAGGTTCTTGACATTCTCAAGGACAAACATCTGTGGCCGGTGGTGAGAGATGACTCGGGCCACATCAAAGAATAGTGTCCCTTGAGTATCACACCGGAAACCCGTAGGTTGCCCAATTGCGTTCTTCTTGCTGATGCCGGCTATAGAAAATGGCTGACATGGGAACCCCGCCAACAACACGTCGTGTTCGGGTATCTGACCTTCTGGAACCTGCCGTATGTCCCCGGCCATGATATGGCCAAGCGGATCAACAAAATTGGCTTGGTATGTCCTTTGAGCACTAGGGTCTATTTCACTCGTGAACACACATTGTCCACCTGCGAGGTCAAAGCCTCGCCGCAACCCACCGATCCCGGCAAACAGGTCGATAAACTTGAATTGAGGGCGTGATCCATTCACTGCCGAGTTCAAGTTATGCTACCTCCTCAAGAATGCGAATTAACGTTCGCTTTCGCCACTCTATCACAAACTGCAACGGGCTGCATCTTGCCTCGTCGCCCATGTCATTCCGAGCGTAGTCGAGGAATCTAAAAGCTCATTCCCCAACCAAAGCCGGAACGCGGGCGCTAATCCCACATGCCACTCAACCCTGAGCGCGAACCCTAAAGTCACTCCAGCGTTCGTAGTTGCGGGAACAGCACCACCTCGCGGATCGTCGCCTGTCCCGTCAGGATCATCACGATCCGGTCGATGCCCAGACCGAGCCCGCCCGCCGGCGGCATTCCATGCTCCACGGCGGTGACGAAATCCTCATCCAGCCGGTCAAAGTCCTCATCGCGGAACTGTTCGCGGTTCTCTTCCTGCACCCGCAGCCGCGCCGCCTGCTCGATGGGGTCATTGAGCTCCGTGAACGAGTTGGCAACCTCCATCCCGCCGATGAATCCCTCGAACCGTTCCACCAACCGCGCATCCTGCTCCGTCGCCTTGGCCAGCGGCGTCATCTCGATCGGGTAGTCGAGCAGGAACGTCGGCTGAACCAGGCGCGGCTCCACGAGATCCCCGATCAGCTTGTCCACCAACTGCGGCCATGAGGAGTCCTCCGCCGGGGTCAGCCCCCGCTCGCGCATGGCGGCGCGCAGCCCGTCCGCGGTTCGCATCTCCTCGCTCAGCAGGTCAATCTCGCTCCACTCGCGGATCGCGTCAATGAGTGGAAGCCGCTGCCACGGCGGCGTCAGGTCGATCTCCTGCCCGTCATACGTCACCGTCGACTTGCCGTGCGTCAGCACCGCAAGGTGGTGAACGAGCGACTCCACCATCTCCATCACGTCCTCGTATGACGCATACGCCTCATACGACTCCATCGTCGTAAACTCAGGGTTGTGCGCCGCGTCGATTCCCTCGTTGCGGAAGATGCGGCCAATCTCAAACACCTTCTCGAACCCGCCCACCAGCAGCTTCTTGAGATTCAACTCCGTCGCGATGCGCAGGAACAGTTGTCGATCCAGCGCGTTGTGCCTCGTGACGAACGGGGCGGCCATCGCCCCCGCCGCCACCGGCACCAGCACCGGCGTCTCGGCCTCGATGAACCCTCGGTCCTCCATGAACCGGCGGATGGCGGACACAACCGCGCTGCGAACGACAAAGATGTCCCGAACCTCGTCATTCGCCATCAGGTCCAGGTAGCGCTGTCGATATCGCTGCTCGACGTTGCGGAGCCCATGCCACTTCTCCGGCGGAGGGCGCAGCGCCTTGGCCAGCACGGAGTACGAGTCGGCCTGCACGGTAATCTCGCCCGTCCGCGTCCGATACAGCGTCCCGTTGACGCCCAAAAAGTCGCCCAAGTCGAGATCTCTGAGCGCCTGGTAGTCGTCCGTGTCGAGCCGGTCCCGGGCGAAGCTGACCTGGATATCTCCGCTGCCGTCCCGCAGCGTGGCGAACGTCAACCGCCCCATGCCGCGAATAGTCATCAGCCGCCCGACGACGGCGACGCTGTGCTCCGTGGTCTCATCCGCCTCAAAGAGCGCCCGCGCCTCTGAGGACGTGTGGGTCCGCTGCGCGCGGCGTGGATAGGGGTCAACGCCCTGCTCGCGCAGCCGTTCCAGCTTGGCCAGCCGTGACTCAAAGTGGGCCTGCGCGGCCTGCGGCTCCTGTTCGTTACTCAACGGACACTATCGTGTAGCTAATCGTGCCGTTCGGAACCGAAACATCCACCGTGTCGCCAACCTTGTGGCCGATCACGGCGCCGCCCACCGGGGATTCATTGGAGATGCGTCCATGCGCCACGTCCGCCTCCGTCGTGCCGACCAGCGTGTACGTGTCCTCCTCACCACCCTCGTCGCGCACTCTGAAGCGGGTGCCGATGGAGATTCGCCCGTCCTCGGCATGGTGCTCGTCGATGATGACGGGGTTCTTGAGGATGGACTCAAGCTCGAGGATGCGCCCTTCCACGAAGGCCTGCTCAGTCTTGGCGTCCTCGTAGTCCGCATTCTCCTCCGTGCCGGTCAGCTCCTTGGCGCTGTGCAACCGCTCAGTAATCTCGATACGGCGAACGCTGCGCAGATGCTCAAGCTCGCTTTCCAGCTTTGCGAGCCCTTCGTGTGTGAGGTATGTTTCCTTCTGCGCCATGGCGATGACTCCTTACCTAAAAACCCGGTAACAGGGATGGTCATATATTCCTTTGTCTAATAGCGCGCTGCCCGCCTCCACGATTGCGGTTCATATCCCAAGAACTTCCCACCACGTCCTCGCGGCGGCTATCCCGGGCGGCGCGTCCGTTATACTCGCGGCCTGTTGCCCATGTCAACCACGATGCCCCAGCTGAGACTCCGGTATGCGCAGCACGGAAATGACGCTGGGCGCGCCGTCCACGTCATGCGGAGCCAACCGCGCCACCACCACCTCATCTCCCCCCTGGATGTACCCCCGTTCCCGCGCCTCGGACAGCATGTAATCCAGCATCATATCCGTGTCGTCGTAATGTGTGCCCCACTGCGGCTGAACCGCATGAAGCAGCGCCATGCGCCGGTACAGGGCGCGGCTGTCCGTGAACGCCAGCACCGGCGCGGTCGGACGCTCCAGTGACAGCATCCGCGGCATGTAATCATCAGGCGAAAAGACGATGAGCGCAGCCGCATCCAGGTCCGCCAGCAGGCTAACCATAGCCCGTGCGATCTTCCTGTCCTGGCCGTCTAGACCACTATCCTCCGACGCTCGCCGTGATACCTCCAGGTATTCCTCGCTCCATTCGGCCTCACGGATGATCCGGTCCATTGTCTCCACGGATTCCACGGGGTACGCGCCGATCGACGTCTCCGCGCTCAGCATCACCGCGTCCGACCCCTCGAGCACCGCGTTCGCCACGTCCGATGCCTCTGCACGCGTGGGCCTGCGATTCCCGATCATCGACTCCAGCATCTGTGTCGCCACGATGACCGGCACTCGCCGCTGCGCGGCGCGATGCACCACCGTCTTCTGGATAACGGGCACCCGCTCCGGGCCGAGATCAACACCCAGGTCGCCCCGCGCCAGCATCACGCCGTCCGAAACGTCCAGGATCGCGTCCAGGTTCTCAAGCGCCTCCGACCGTTCAATCTTGGCGATGATCGACATCTGCGGCGCTCCCAACGATCGCAGGGTGTCACGGGTGGCCTCGATCTCCTCCGGTGTCCGCACGAACGACAGGGCGACGTAATCCACGCCCATCGTTACTCCCCGCGCAAGGTCTTCTCTATCTTTCTCCGTGGGTGACGTGACGCTTACGTTGACATTCGGCGCGTTGATTCCCTTGCGCTGGCCAAGCTCGCCGCCATGCACGACAACGGTATGGATATCCGTGTCGTCGCTTCGCACAACTTCCAGTTCCAGCACACCGTCTGCGATGAGAAGCCTGTCTCCCGGGCGAACATCCTGCGGCAGCCGGGGATGACTCACCCACACCTTCTCATCGGTGCCGTCCGGCCAGTCCTGCGTCGTGAGCACGAACGGATCGCCATCCACCAGGATCACCGGCATGCCTCGTGCCAGCGTCCCGGTCCGCAAGCGCGGCCCTTGCAGGTCCTGCAGAATCCCCACGGCGCGGCCCATCTCCTGCGCGATGCGGCGTATGAGGCGAACGAAGGCCTCGTGCTCATCCGGCGTCCCGTGTGAGAAATTGAGCCGCGCCACGTCGACGCCGGCCTCGATCAGCTGCCGCAGCGTCTCCTCATCGGATGTTGCCGGCCCAATCGTCGCGAGAATCTTCGTGCGGCGTACGTGGCGCTCACGGCGGTCTGGTGGGACGTTCATGTCCCTATAGGTCAACCGACAATTCAAGCCCAACCGGGCAGTGGTCCGAACCCATCACGTCGGACAGGATGTACGCATTGGAAACGCGGTCCATCAACCCCTCGTTGACGAAGAAGTAATCGATCCGCCAACCAACGTTGCGGTCACGAGCGCGCGTCATCTGATCCCAGTAGGAGTAGTGGCCGTTCTCATCAGGCACGAATTTGCGGAACGTGTCGACGTACCCTTTGCTGACCAGCTTGTCCATCCATTCCCGTTCTTCGGGCAGGAATCCGGACGTCTTTTGGTTCTCCTTTGGGCGAGCCAGGTCAATCTCGTGGTGGGCCGTGTTCACGTCGCCGCAGAAGATGATATTGAGGCCGGCTTTTCTCTCAGACTCAATGTGCTCAAGAAAAGCGTCATAGAACTCCATCTTGTAGGCCAACCGTTCCTTGGATGAGCGCCCATTGGGGAAATAGACGTTGTAGAGGACGAACTCGCCGTAATCGAGCCTCAGCACGCGCCCCTCATTGTCCCAACTACCGTCGCCGAACGTTGTGGAAACATCTTTTGGCGCAGCCTTTGTGTAGACGGCGACCCCGGAATAGCCCTTGCGCTCTGCGGAGGCAAAGTGCGCCTCGTACCCGGCAACCTCCAGGATGGCCTTCGTGAGTTGGTCGGGTTGGGATTTCGTTTCCTGCATGCAAAGGATGTCCGGCGAGACATTCGAGAGTATCGCCGGGAATTCACCCTTTCGATTAACTGCCCGCAGGCCGTTAACGTTCCAGGAGAGCAGCGTCGTACTCATGTCCCTGATAATACCCGATGAACTCGGAGCGGGACTACAATGACTCAAGGATTGTGACTATCCACACACGCCATATCCGCTACCTGCTCATGCTTGCCGTATCCGCCCTTGCCGTTGTACATGCAGCCGCCTGTGCCTCCGACAGGCCGGATGATGCCGTCACTCTCCGCGCCTTCGCCGCATCATCGTTGATGGACGCGCTCACGGAGACGGCAGAAGCATTCGAAGCGGAGAATGGCAGCGTGACGGTTGAGACGCATTTTGCGGGCAGTTCACGACTCCGCGCGCAGCTTGAGGAAGGCGCGGAGGCCGACGTTTTCATCTCCGCAGACCGCCGCCACGTCGATGAAATAACTCATCTGCTCATGGAATCATCAATCACCGCCGTCGCGACAAACGAAATGGTCGTTGCCCTCGCGGACTCCAACCAAACAGTTCAGTCCCTTGAGGATCTTGCGGAGCCGGGCGTGAGAATCGTGATTGCGCTGCCGGACGTTCCGGCGGGACGTTACGCTCGCGCCCTGGTTGCAGACATGGCACGGCAGGAGAGCTTTTCTGCTGATTTCGACATGGCAGTGCTCGACAACGTTGTTTCCCAGGAGATTAACGTGAGGGCGGTCCTGGCCAAGGTGCAGCTGGGCGAGGCCGACGCCGGCTTCGTCTATCAGTCCGACCTCCGCGACACCGGCCTGCGCTCGCTGACCATTCCCGGCCAGAACCCGGGCGACATCGCCTATGTGGCCGCAGCCCTGCGCGACTCTCCTCACAGCGACACCGCCCAGGCATTCCTGGACTTCCTCGTCTCAGACGCCGGCCGGCGAATCCTCGCCTCCCACGGATTCCTTGTATCTGTAGAGGCAACCCCATGAACCGGCGCGCGTTCCCTGTCGGCCTGCCGCCCGGCGGCATCATCACCCTCGTTTACATCGCGTTTATCGCGCTGCCGCTCATCGCCCTGTTCATCCGCGCCGTCTCCTCCTACAGCCTCTGGGACAGCCTGACGAGCGACATCACGCTCACCGCCCTGCGCCTATCCCTGATCACCAGCCTCATCAGCATGATCATCGTGGTTGGGGCAGGCATCCCCATCGCGCGCTACCTTTCCCGCCGCACAGGCCCCCTTTCACGCGTCATTGACGTCCTGATCGACGTTCCGCTTGTCCTGCCGCCCGTCGTGGCGGGTCTGGCCATGCTCATGGCGTTTGGGCGCATGGGAATCCTTGGCGACGCGCTCGACGCCGCAGGTATCCGGCTGCCGTTCACCACAGCGGCTGTCATCCTCGCGCAGATATTCGTCTCCGCGCCGTTCTTCATCCGCGCGGCCAAGCTCGGATTCCAGGCCGTGCCGCGAGAGCTGGAGGAGATCTCACAGACCCTGGGCATCTCGCCGTGGCGCACCTTCTGGCGCATCGCCGTGCCCCTCGCATGGCCATCGGTCGTGGGCGGCCTGGCCCTGTCGTGGGCGCGCGCTATCTCCGAGTTCGGCGCGACAATCATGTTCGCCGGGAACCTCACGGGACGCACCCAGACCATGCCGCTCGCCATCCTGAGCGCCATGGAGAGCGATGTCGGCGCGGCCCTTGCCCTGGCCGTCATCCTTGTGGCCGCGTCAATCATCGTCTTGCTTGTGCTCGCCCTGGCCGCCGCGCGCGCGGCTGTGCCCGCGGGGAGGCTCGAATGAGCGCGCGTGGGTGGGTGCGACACCGGATCGGCACGTTCTCGCTGGACGTGTCGTGGGATGTCGAGCCCGGAACCGTCACCGTGCTCTACGGCCCATCCGGCGCGGGCAAATCCCTCACCCTACGCGCCATCGCCGGCCTCGTCCGGCCGGACGAGGGACGCATCGAGTTGGACGGCGCGGTCGTCTTCGACCACGAAGCGGGCCTCTGGGTTCCGCCACACCACCGCCGCGTGGGCCTCATGCCGCAGGAATACGGCCTGTTCCCTCATCTGACAGTTGCGGCCAACATCGCGTACGGCGCTCACGACCCTGACTCACGAGCGCGCGCCGCCGAACTCACGAGCGCGCTTGACTTGCAGGAGCTGCAGGGGCGTCGCACCTGGGAACTGTCCGGCGGTCAACGGCAGCGCGTCGCTCTTGCGCGGGCCTTGGCGGCACAGCCGCGCGTCCTGCTCCTCGACGAGCCGTTCACGGCCCTTGACTCTGAACTGCGCCGTGCCGTGCGTCAGGAGATTCGGCAGGTCCTCACCGCGTCTCAGGTGCCGGTTATCCTCGTGACGCATGACGCGGAGGAGGCGCTTGCGCTGGCCGACCACGTCCAGATCATCGACAACGGCCGCATCGTCGCAGAGGGTGATCCGGTTACGACGCTCCGTCAGCCGCCCGCCCCGCGCATCGCCCGCCTGGCCGGCGTGGAGAACCTTCTGCGGATGCGCGTCGCCCGCCTTCAACCGGAGGACGGCGCAATGCTTTGCGAGACCCTTGCTGATTCGCCGCTCACCCTTGAGACACCGCTTGCCGAGGCAGATGAAGGGGATACGGTCACCGTCGGCATCCGCTCATCGGACGTCATCCTTGCCAACAGCGAGCCGCAGGGGCTGTCCGCCCGGAACGTCTTTGCCGGAACCGTGACGACCATCGAACCGCGTTCCCCAGGCCACGACGTAACAATCGACTGCGGGGCGGGACTGTCGCTCGTTTCTCACGTCACGCGCCACGCCATCACGCAACTGGGCATACGCGAGGGGGCGCAGATGTGGGCGGTTGTAAAGGCGTCGAACTGCTTCCTGCTGTCCGGTGAGTGACCTCTGACCGACAGCGTCCGCTACGTGGCGGAGCCGTGGGGAGAAACGTCCGGGTCAACCTGCCATTCCGATTCCAGCAGGCGTCTGCGCTGCATCCGCAGCCGGACCACTTTCCACCAGAACAGAACCCCGCCGCCCGCCAGAGCCAACAGCGGGATGACGCCAAAGATGGCGCTGAGATGAACGACGGTATAGAGCGACGCGGTCTCCCGGAGCGGCATGTAGATGAAGATGATCACGCCCAACACAATCTTGATCGCGATCATGATTCCGACGAAGGCCCAGGCGGCCGACCAATCGTCCTTCATGCCGCTCATACTACTCGCATCCGCCGCTGCCCGCACCCCCAACTCCAATTGACGAGTCTCAGTACGCAACCCTATACTGAGATTTCTTGCGGCGGCACGGACTCCGCGTCTGTGAACTCGCCCGCATCCTCAATAATTCAATGACGGAACGGGAGGTTGAGTCAGAGACATGGCGAGCCAGATGGGTAAGCGATACGGATGCACGGATTGCGGCGTCGAGGTGGTCGTCACCAAGGCCGGCGACGGCGACCTGAAATGTTGCAATGGCGAGCCGATGGCGCAGAAGTAGCCCAGAACCTCAGCGCCCGACACACCGGGCAGATCACAACCAAAACATCACGCATATAGCAAGGGAATCGACTGAGTTGCGCCTCAAATGACGCGCACGGTTTAGGAGGACAAAAATGTCAATGCAGCTTGGCAAGCGCTACGAATGTGAGGACTGTGGAACGCAGGTGTTGGCGACCAAGGCCGCCGACGTTGTAATCTCCTGCTGCGACAAGGAGATGGAACTCCAGGGCCAGCGCCGCGTCCCCTCCGCAGACTAAGCTTCGACTTGCAGCACTAGCTCAGCCACCCTATTGGTTTAGGGCGTCTGTCTCACGCATCCCCTTAGTTGTCGAGGGGATGCACTCTCGTTTTGAGGACATCCTCGAAATCCTGCCTACTGATGGTTTTGGCCGAGAGGAGTTTGGCGGAGGATTCCTCCAAAGTCAGAACCTCCCAATGACCACGGCTCAATCGTCCGTCCACAATCTCCGGCACCAGCCAGATAATGTCCCCGTCGTTCAAGTCGTGGCTGGGATTCTCACTGGGGCCACCAATGGCATCAAAAAATGGCTTATCAACTGCGACCGCGATCTTTGTTCCCCACCGGCGAACCGTTGGGCCTTTGATCTGAAGTTGAGGCATGAGTCGCTTGGCGCTTGATGATCGCCAATCCGGTCGGCGTAAGAATTTTGGATATGGCGGAGGCCCGTCGGGGATTTCCCTAATTGCCTCAAACTCAGCTTCCATGCCAGGGCCAGAAAAATAAACAGCCTGAATCTCCAGGCCGAACCATTTCAGTTCGCCTCCATGGTTCGCAAGCACCAAATCTATCTTCCCTGCTGGACGCCCTGTCGTTGAGCCAATCATGAACGGAACCTCGCGAGCCACGCGAATGTCTGAATTTTCAATGCCAACAATATCGGCAAGCCAACGGAGCACGATGGCATCTTGCTCAAACCGGTTAGGACACACAATCACCGGTGTTCCGACTGTAGAGGCGATGCTCTCGCCATCCTGCTCGTATAGTTGGATAGAGCAAACACCGCCCTTCTTGTTGCAGGCACCGCTTCTAAATGGGCAGTCCGGGATAGATTGGCCGCTTAGGGCCGTTTCCGCGAGTTCCCTACGGTCGTTCGACGAGAGCCTAGCAAAAGGCTTGCCGTACCATTCCCCGATACCGTAACGACTCATACGAAGATTGGCTCCCGGGTGATGACCAGTTCCGGAAGTTTGGCGTGATGCCCATTTTTCATGACGACTACCACAGCATGGAAACTATGTCTGTTGACAAGGGTCACGACTTCATCCGAGTAATCGTAGGTCATGAGGAAATCCGCCTCGGAATCCGCGAGGATCCCAAATAGGCGGGGGTGGTCAACAGTGTTATGTGCGTAGAGGCGTGAGCCGGCTTTCTTGCCCCCTCTTGCTGTGTAGGGCGGGTCGATAAAATAGCAGACCCCATCCTGAATCGGAGCCATTTCCTCAAGTATTCTGAGTGCGTCGTCATTGACGAATTCGATTCGATGCGCAACCTCTCCAATAGCTTGTAAACGACGCTGGAGCGTCTCGGGGTACCAGCGGGAGGCGACCCCGTTACCGTTCTCGCCATTCCTGGTAAGCGCCGCACCCGGGGCCAAAACTCCACCCCGTCGTGTCCGGTTCAGTACCAGCGTCCGGAAGCCATGCATAAGGGGAGTCTCTAAGGTTTCACTCTCCAATGTTTGTATTTGCTCTCGTGTGGGCTTAAAGCCATCTACAAGCGTAATCAGCTCTTCTGGATTTTCGAGGGCCGCCCGCCAGAACGAGGCGATATCGGAATCCAAGTCAGCGAGCAGGGCACGTTCTACGAAATCCTCCATGATGGCAGTCAGCGTGACCGTACCGCCCCCAGCAAAAGGTTCAACGATGAGCGACGGCTGAGATTCCAGACTCTCCAACCACCGACGTACGTGCGGAATCAACCACGTCTTGCCGCCGGGGTAACGCAACGGGCTGCGTTGGGGAACCGATGCCACGTTGACGGCAGGTATTAGAGACTCTGGAAAGGCCCTCTCTACGTCTATTTCGAGCACCGACTGACTCGCTTCACGCACACTACTCGTATCGGCGCAGCACTCCGACCACGCGTCCCCTGATCTGGACGTTGCGCGCATCCACGTAGATGGCTGACATCGTCGTGTTCTCCGGCTGAAGCCGCACACGCTCGCCCTCCGGGAAGAACCGCTTGAGCGTCGCCTCCTCTTCCTGCACCAGCCACGCCGCAACCATCTCGCCGGGCTCTGCCGACTCCTGCGCCTCAAGCACGACCATGTCCCCGTCCCTGATCAGCGCGTCGATCATTGAATCGCCCTTGACGCGCAGCGCATAGAGTTTGTCGCTCTTGGCGGCCATGCTTGCGTCAATATCCACCGAATCCTCTTCGATGGCCGTCGCCACGTCCTGCGGGAACACCGGCAACGGCTGACCCGCGGCAATGGCGGCCAGCACGGGAATCTTCACGCGCCGATCACTCCGCCCCACCACCTCAATGCCGCGTGAGACCTCCTTGGACCGCCGCAGGAAGCCGCCTCGGACCAGGCCCTTGAGGTTGTAGTCCACCACGCTTGTCGATGAAATATCGCAGCCGTATTGGATGTCCCGGACCGTCGGCGGATACCCGTTCTCGTCCAGGAAGTCTCCAATGAACGTCAGGATGTCCCGCTGCCGCTGTCTCAACTGATCTACCATCAGCGCCCTCCCTCGTATTCATGCGGTCGCCACATACCATTGAACGAACCCATGTTCGCGCTAGCGAAAATATAGCACGCGTGAGCGAGTGCCGTCAATGTCTATTGAGATTCGCGATGCTAGACGAGTTCTTCGAGGGCGCCCAGAGCGCTGCGGATGTGGGCGCTCATAACAATCTCATTGTGGTGCACGCCCTGGATGACGCCTTCTGCATCGATGACGTATGTCACTCGTGACGTGCCGAGCCCGAAGCGGCGCTCCACGTCATAGAGCTTTCTGACCAGCTTCGTCTCATCGCTGCCGAGTCCAAATGGGGCCTGCGTAGACTCTGCGAATCTGCTGAGCGTCTCCACGGGGTCCGCGCTGATGCCCAGGACAACGGCGTTCTTTGAAAGGATGTGGTCATGCATGTCGCAGAAACCACCGACCTCCTTCGTGCAGCCGTACGTGAAAGCCTTTGGGTAGAAGAACAGCACGACATTCTGCCCACGATAGTTGGATAGTTTGAACTGCCCCCCACCGCCAAGCCGCACGACGAAATCAGGCGCCGTGTCTCCAACATTCAGCATGACGAGCCTATTGTGCCACAACGGTCGAATTTCATCGGATTGCAGAGACCCAACTCTCTCACCGTCCGGAGGGACGCCGACCGACTGAATCCGGCGCAAGCAGGCGAGCGATTATCAATGCCACGCCGGCAACCACGCCAACACGAATCGCCTGTGATCTCACCCTCTCCGAAACCGCATCGAGCAGGGCCGTAATCAGCGTCTCAACACGCATCACCAGCTCCACTGCCGCGTCATCCATGAATTCAGCAATGGCGTTGTCCGTCCACGCCTCCAGGCCGGGGCGAACAATGAGATCAACCGGCGCCGCCGCCAGCAGCCACGCAAGAATCGCGCTTATGCCCAGAACGATGGACGCCCACGTCAGCCGCCCCTCCCAGCCTCTGCCGCCCACGAATGCCAGCAGGAACAGCACTATCACGGCAACAGCCCAGAGTACGATCTGGATGAGTCCGCTTGAGGCAAGAAAGTCCCGGGCTGCCTGCAGCGACGACCCGTCATCCTCCCCCATGGCATCCTCCAGGGTCTGATTCGAAATCTCGAACCCGGCGAGAATGCGCTCTCGCAGTTGGTCCGGGTCATCGTACAGTTCCTGGCTCAATGCCGCGGTGAGGTTCGCCGCATCTGCCGTCACTCCCTGTGCGATAACTTCCCTCACCCGCTCAATGAGATCCGTTTCTCCCGAGTCGAGCGCCGTTCGGACATCGTCAGAGTTGATCGAAATCCAGAGGGGAATCATCTCCTGCGTTTTCTCTCGCACAAAGCTTTCAGCGTCGAGACCAACGGCGATCTGATACTCGTCGTAGGTCATGCCCGAGATCACGCACGGAGGGAGAATGTCCTCAACGGATTCCAGCATCAGGAAAGCCGGCGTATGCTCGGGCGGACAAGCGGGCACGGCGTTGAATTCCGCCTCAAGGCGTCTGTCCGCCTCCGCCGCGATAGCGATGGGGGCCTCAATGCGTGCCTGTGCCAAAGACAGGTCCACGTCAGAACTCAGCGGCTCATCAGCCAACCCGACGGCATACGCGGAAACACCCTGGATAACCTGGGCTTTCACATGGCTCAATTCGACCGGTGGAATCTCGTCCAGGATGAACTCTGCCATCACCTCAGCATCGACGTCGCCAAAGCCCGGCACAAACAGCGCCTCCATCTGTATTGAGGCGTCCAGCCCCGCCACGATGGCTTCCCGCAACGATGCATCGTCAATGGCGGCTTCCGTGAGCACGTCGATGATCGCATTCTGGATCGCCCATGCTCGATCATCGATGGGAATTGTAATCTCGGAGTTCTCCGTCTCGCCGATGTAATACGCGCCAACGTCGTCCACCGCCTGCCCAAGACGCGGAAACAGCCAGTCGCTCGGCGCGATTTCCGGCAGATGCGACCCCGCAATGCTGCCCATGTCCACCGAGGACACGTCGTATTCGGCGGTTTCTTCCTCCACCCGGTCGACAAGCAGATCGATCAGTGGCCTGTACACATCCGGGCTTTCCTGTGAAACGCGGCTCGACAGATCGTCGAATCCACGCGCCGCCCGCGGCGCAATCGGCACGACAACCTCGAATTCATCCTCCCGTCCCCACAGGTACGGCCACGCGGCCCGCAGCAGGTTCTCCGTCTCGTCCCGAATCTCTTCGGCGGGGAAAGCAGTCCTGAGTGAAAAGGCAACGTCCTCTTTCCACGGCTCAGCCACGCGAATAACGTCATGATCGGTTTCCTGGAAGAGTTCATCCAGGGCCGACGGAACGAGATGGTCATGCGTGTAGTTGTAGAAATCCGCCTCACCCAGGGCCTCAATCAGGTCATCCGGCTCTGAAACGGACGCTCGCACCCCTGAGAAGGTGATGGCAAAGATGGCAATAGGCAGGAAAATGGCCGCAATCAACGCGGCCGCGGCGCGGCGCGCCCACAGGGAAAATGGCGTTCTGTCGGGCTGCATTGGTTTGGGCGTGACCATGTTTCGTATGATACTTGAAACTGAAGAATCTCAAAGTGCTGACGAGACAGGGTTGGAGGCGATATGACCGAGACTGTTGCGCAAAAGGAGCGGCTCATCGAGTGGATGGGCGCGGAACTGACTGAAAAAGGGGACGGCAAGGCGGTTGCCACCCTTCCCGTGGGGCGGCACGTGCTCCACGCCGACGATAATCCCCGCGTGGCGGGCGGCGTTATCATGGCGCTCATGGACTTCTGCATACACCATGCAACCGACAGCCTGCTCGCGCCGAATGAACTCCACGCCACAATTGAGATGAAGCTCAATTTCATCCGACCCGGCCAGCCCGGCGTTCTCACGGCGGAAGCGAACGTGGTGAACAAGGGCAGCCGCTTCGCAATCGTCGAGGGCACAATCACGCAGGAAGAGACAGGCAAGCTCGTCGCCCAGACTCTCACCACGGAAACCTGGGTGGAGATGCCGCCCGCGGTCAGGTAGAGGCTCACTGCCAGCACTGTTCCGATGGCTACAGAGAAACGAACATGGACGTGCCGCGCATGCGACCACGTGGTGACGCCGCGCTGCCCCACCTGCCGCGTGGTCATCACCGGCCAGGAGGCCAGCGCCGGACGCTGCAACATGTGCGGCGACCCCCTCACCGCCTCGATCTACACCTGCCCGGAATGCCTGGTAGAAAACAGCCTGCAACCGCCTGTTGATCAGCGGCTGCACCCATGGCGCGGCAGGGATTTGGGGATCAAGGGACTCCAGGCGCTCAGGCTGATCGTCGGCATGATCCAGATGGCGGGACTCATACTCCTCGGCGTGAGTTGTTCCGCCGCCGCCGGCGGCGCCGAACCGCCCGTCGACGGCCCCTCGTTCGGTCAGTTCCAATTGATGGGCCTTACGGCATTGGTTGGATTGATTCCCGTGCAGATCATCATTGCCCGCATCATCAAGTCGCTCAGCTTTGGAATCGTCACCATCGGCGAACGCCGACGCCGAAACCAATCAGAAGATTAGTGCGCTCCGGAAGCCGCCCGCACGCGGTCGAGAATCGCCGCCGTATCCAACGGGACCTCAAGGATATAGCGCAGATACCAGCGCAGCAGCGCCTCAAGCTCCGCCGCCGCCCCCTCATCCGGTGATAGAGAGTCCGCCCCGTCCAGCCCCTCGCGCTGCAGTGCTTGCAAGTCACGGATCATCCCTCTCGGTATCGCGCGAGTCCACCCCGGCTGCGCCGACGCACACGACGAACACAGCAGCCCGCCAAGCTGCGCGCTGAAGGATAACTGCCCCCGAGAACCGAACACATCGTCATCGCAGGTTGCACAGCGGTCCAGCACGGGCTGAAATCCCGCCCAGCTCAACACCTGGATCTCAAACGCTCGCGCAAGTGAATCAGGCCGGTGTCCGGCATCGAGCCGGCGCAACGACTCAAGCAGCAGCGCGAACAGCTCCTCCTGCGGCTCCTGCTCCTGCGTGAACCTGTCCACCAGCTCTGCCATGTGCAGGCCGTGGAGCAGCGTCACAAAATCCGCACGCGCCGTGTGGAACACCTCCACCGCCTGCGCCTGCGTCACCACATCCAGCGTCCTGCCCCGCGCGATCTGCACCGATGCCCGCGTCAGGGGCTCCAGGTGGCCGCCCAGCCTGCTCTTCGGCTTGCGCGCGCCGCGTACGCTCACGCGCAGCTTGCCGTGATCCGCCGTGAACAGCGTCAGCACCCTGTCCGCCTCTCCCAGGTCTCTTTGACGGAGCACGATCGCGTCCGCTCGATAGAGGGTCGACTGCGGCAGCGTCGAGGGCGGCCGTCCGGATGTCATTTAGCTGAATCCGGGAACGGCTTATGAACCGGTCCAGTTCGGTGGGCGCTTCTCCACGAAAGCCCGCCGCCCCTCGGCCACGTCCTCGGAGGCCATAACCTCGGCGCTGATCGGATTGGAATACTCCTTAAGGTCGTCTTCATCGTTCCGACGCTGAAAGAGGGCCATGGCCTTGGACGCGCGCACGGCAAGCGGGGCGTTCCGCGCGATGAGGTCCGCAATCTCCACCGCTCTGTCCATGAGCTTGTCCGGCTCAAGGACCTCATGCACCAACCCAACCCGATGCGCCTCGTCGATGGGGATGTTCTCCGCTGTCAGCAGGTAGAACATCGCCTCCCCGGGCGCGATCATCCGCCCCAGGTACTGGCTGCCGTAGCTCGCCGCGATGCCCCGCTTCGGCTCGGGCAGGCCGAGATACGATTCCGACGACGCGATCCGGATATCGCAGTCCATCACAAAGTGCATCCCGCCGCCGACCGCAAGGCCGTTGATGGCCGCGATGAACGGCTTGGGATTCGGGGAGAAGAGATCGAACTTGACGGGCGCGGACGGCGCAATCGCGGCAACCTCCACCTTGAACTCATCCTCTGTAATCTCACCGGCGTCCCGCCGCGCGGCAAGCGCCTTTGTCGCGGCATCGCGGTCGGCCCCCTCGCGCATATCGGCGCCCGCGCAGAACGCCCTGCCCGCACCCGTCAGGATGCCCACGCGCATCTCCGGGTCGTTCGTGAAATCGTCCAGCGCCTCAAGCAGCTCCGCCATGAGCCACCCGCCGATGGCGTTCAGCCGGTCAGGCCGATTCAGCGTGAAGACGGCATAGTGCCGCTCAGGATTCTTCTCATACAGGACATCCGGCATAATCACCCACTCCTTGCGCCCATTGCGGCGCTTACAGCCGTTCGCTTGAGACAAGAATACTCCTCCCCCGCTCACCCTTCGACAGACTCAGGGCGAACGGGGCCCGATGGATTCCGGCTTTCGCCGGAATGAGGGGGGTGGGGCGGGAATGAGGGGAGGGGGGCGGATGACGGAGGGCGCTTATCGCCGCAGCGGCTGACGGCGGCGATAGGTTCCCGTGCGCCATGCCCATTCCATGGGACCGAAGCGGAATCGCCTGAGCCACACGGGCGACCACCAGAGTTGCAGCGCCCAGACGGCGAGTATGAAGAGCAACACTCCTGCGCGGCCGGTCTCCACGTCCGCCAGGAGGTACGTCAGGATCAGGACGCCAAACACCGTCTGCGCAAGGTAGTTGGTCAGCGCCATTCGCCCGACGGCGATGAAGCGCTCCTTGAGCCATGACAGTCCGCTTGTGCGCTGCCAAAGAATGATCAGGCTCATGTATCCGAGCGAGGCGGGAATGGTGCCAAAGGTATTTGGCACCTCGCCGATGAACGATACCTCGCGGCCATAGTCCGCCGCGTGCGTTATCACGACGCCCAGCGTTGCAAGCGATAGCCCAACACCCAGACCGCCAAGCGCCATCCATCGGTAGAACCGATCAGAAAGCGCCCCCTGCATGAACCCTGTTCTATAGAGCCCGGCGCCGACGAGTATCAACCCCAGCGCGCGCATGAAATACGCCAGCACAACCAGCCCGCCAAGCGATTGCGTCTCCACGCTGGCGGTGGCCAATAATTCATCTCCAGGAGTCCACACGCCTGCCAGCGACACATCCGTCGCGTTGACCCAGGCTTGGGCAAGCAGCGGCGGAATCACGGATGCCAGAAAGATGACGCCGCCCAGTACGATCATTGCCCGTGAGGGCAACCTACTCAACAACAGCAGGACGAACGCAGAGAGCGCGTACGCCGTCAGGACATCACCCTCCCAGATGCTTATGTGGATGAGTCCCATGATGAGCAGCAGGATGTTGCGCCACGCGTTCAGGAGGGTTGGACGCTTCTCACGCCGCGCGGCGCGCTCGATGAACAAAAAGATGCCCGCGCCGAAGAGCAGGGAGAATATCCCCATGAACTTCTGGTCGACCAGTATCTCGCCGAGGATGGCAATGGCCCAGTCGAGTCCGGTATCAGTGCCGCCGGCGCTGATGTTCCGGTACGGGACCCCGCCGTAGCGGAAATGCACGGCGTTCATCAGCAGGATGCCGAGAACGGCAACCCCACGAATCAGATCGAGGCTGAGGATTCGGTCGGGCTCGGCAACAGGCCCGGTCGCCGGAACATTCTCCGCTGCGGGCTGACCGGTCATAGTGGCTGGCTCGAAAGCTGATAGGCCGGCGTGGTGCTAGTAGTCGTAGATGGCGAGGCGCCCCTTGGAGAGATCGTCGCCGACGTGCTCCCTGATTGTCTTGAGCATGTCGAAATCATCTTCCCCAACGAACGTGACGGCCTTGCCCTCGTTGCCGATGCGGCCGGTGCGGCCGATGCGGTGAATGTATTCCTCAAGGTTGCCGGGCATATCGTAGTTGATGACGTGCGAGATCTCCGGGATGTCCAGGCCGCGCGAGGCGACGTTGGTGGCGACCAGCACCTTGAGCTCACCGGAGCGGAAAGCGCGCATCACCGCCTCGCGCTGGTTCTGCCGCATACCGCCATGGATTGGCTCCACGCGAATCCGCGCGCGCTGCAGCCGCCGTGCCAGCCGGTCCACACCCACCTGCGTCCGGCAGAAGATCAGCGTCTTCTCACCGTCAAGATCGGTTCGGAGGACCTCTTCCAGGCCCGCCAGCTTGTCCTGGGATGCCACTTCGTAGTAGACCTGCTCAATCGTGTCGGCGGCCTCGGACTCCTCACCGATCCCGATGTGAATGGGATCGCGCAGGAAGCGCTCAATCATGCGGCGGATGAAGAACGGCACGGTGGCGGAGAACAACGCTGTCTGTCGTCCGCGAGGTGTGGCGCGAAGAATGCGGATCATGTCCTCCGCAAAGCCGATGTCCAGCATCTGGTCGGCCTCATCAAGCACGGCGATGCGGACGTTGTTGAGCCTGAGCGTTCCGCGCTGCATGTGATCCTGAACGCGGCCCGGGGTGCCAACGATGATCTGCGGGGTCTCCCGCAGCGCCTTCAACTGCACGTCGATCTTCTGCCCGCCATAGAGCGTGACCACTTTCAAGCCGCGATGCTTTGCGAGGCGGCGCAGCTCACCCGTGACCTGTACGGCCAGCTCCCGTGTTGGCGCGAGGACGATGCCCTGCACCTCGCGGCGCGTCGGATCAAGCAGTTCCACCATCGGGATGCCGAACGCCGTGGTCTTTCCGGTGCCCGTCTGGGCACGACCGACCACGTCACGCCCTTCAAGCATGACGGGAATGGCCTCCACCTGGATGGGGGTGGGATTCTCGTAGCCCATGTCGTCCAGCGCATTCCTGATAGGCGCTGAAACGGCCACCGTTCCGAAAGTCTTGTCTCGCTCGAACGGCCCGGCCTGCACTTGAATGCGTGGAGCGGCCTTGCGCTTACGGGTACGGGGCTCGGTTGCGCCATTCGTGGACTGCTGCTCAGCACGACGCTCTGTGGGCGCGGGCCTGTCCTTGCGGCGGCGTCGAGGCCGTCTGCGGGCAGGAGGGCCGTCTGAGCGTTCTGTTTTCCGGGTTTCCTGTGGCGCCGGAAGCGCAACGGAGATGTCAGATGGGGAGGGAGGTGGGAGGGTGACTGTGGATGCCGTCGGGGACGGCGGGGCCGTTACACGGCCAAGAATTCTTCGAAACACAAATTCCTCTTCTGTCGGCGGAGAGGCCGCCACCCGCGGTGGTGTTCTCTCGGCTCAGTATGGTATCGAAATAATGGCCCACGCGTGGGGCGGATGCTGCGGCGCGCGATCATGCGCCTAGTAGCGGTTGTTGGCACTATGGTTCCTGAAGCAGTCAGAGCAGTAGACGGGCCGATCGCCGCGCGGCTGAAAGGGCACTTCTGCCTGTTTGCCGCAGTCGGCGCAGATGACAGCGTACATGCGGCGCTCTCGTCTCTCAAAGTTACCGGCAGGCGCCTGTCCCGAGGTTGGTCCGCCTGACGTGTACGAGCCTCCAACGTAGCCACCCTCGCGGTCACGCTTGCGGGCGGCCCGGCACTCCGGGCATCGGGTGGGTTCACGCGTGAATCCCTTGCTCGCGTAAAACTCCTGCTCCCCTGCTGTGAAAACAAACTCCTTCGAACAATCTCGACACATCAGTGTCTTATCGGCCATCGTCATGCTGTGACTCTCCTCCTGCGCGCTGTTTTGTCCGACGACCACGATTCGCACGTGATCACCAGTCGGGGCCTTCGCCCGTGGGACGTCCGTGGAGGTTGCCCCGATTCTCAGCGCCCAAGGATGCTGTGGCGGTATCTGGCCGACTCAGTGGTTGGTTCAAGCGATTATGCGGTCGATAGTGTTCAACACACTATTCACACGAATTATAGCAGACTGGAGCATTGGCGGTCGCTGCGAGTCTACCAGGGAGAGGTCTGCCTTGCCCGCGCGGACGGCATTGACTAAGCTTGACGGCGAGACAGGCGGAAAGCGCTCCGGTCCCGCAGCTATTGTGAGGACAAAGCGCAGCTTGTCACTGCTTATCAGCAGAGAGCAGGAAGGGGCACACAATGGATTTTCGATTTTCAGCCGAGGATGAAGCGCTCCGGCAGGAGGCGATGGAATTCACCCGGCGTGAGTGGGACGCCAAGGGGATGGGCGACGGTCAGGGCATCTATTACGCCCTCTCCTGGGATCACGAGAGCCACGAACTTGAGGCGATGATGAGCGGCTTCGAGAAGAAGCTGGTCGAAAAGGGCTGGTGGACGATGCACTGGCCGACGGAATTCGGCGGCAAGGGCGCAGGCATCGAGACGCAGATGGCGTACCGCGAGGCGATGGTGTATGCAGGCGCGCCGGCCACGCTTGGCGGCGGACTCGTCGCACCGGTCCTGATGGTCCACGGCACGGATGAGCAGAAGGAGTATTTCCTGCCGCGCATCGCCAACGCGGATATCTCCTATATCTCGCAGGGCTTCTCGGAGCCTGACTCCGGTTCCGATCTCGCGAGTTTGCAGACACGGGCTGTGCGCGACGGTGACGACTACGTCATCAACGGCCAGAAGATATGGAGCACGTACAAGGCCGAGTTCATTCATATCCTTGTGCGGACGGATCCGGAGCAGCCCAAGCACCGCGGCATCACGTACTTGCTGGCCCGACTCAGGGACGAGGACGGCAACTATCTGCCCGGCATCAAGGTGAACGCCATCCCGGACGCGTTGGGGCGCCACCGCTGGGATGAGGTGTTCTTCGAGGACTGGCGCGTGCCGTCCAACAACATCATCGGCGAGGAGAATCGCGGCTGGTATGCGGCGATGACGACACTGAGCTTCGAGCGCTCCAACATCGAGGGCCCCGCGATGCTCATCCGCATCATGGAGGACTTCATCGATTACGCGAAGAACGTCCGTCAGCACGGCGAAAGCCCGCTGGACAACCCTGTCGTGCGGCACCAGATCGCCAACCTGCGGCTCGAGATCGAGGCGATGCGGATGCTTTCATACCGCGTTGGCTGGATGCAGAGCCAGGGCGAGATTCCCGTGCGCGAGGCGTCCATGACGAAGTTCTGGGGCGACGAGATCACACAGAAGGTGTACCGCTACTTCTCCCACGTGCTGGGCGAGTACGGGCTGGTTCTGCCAACGACCGAACTGCCGCTGAGGCTGCCGGTCAACGGGTTCCTGAACTCCAACGCCGTCAGCACCATCGGCATCAGCATTGCGGGCGGCACCACGGAGGTGCAGAAGAACATCATCGCACAACGGGGCCTGGGGCTGCCGCGGTAACCGGTACCCTGGATGGGTGTTCTTATGGACATTCACTATGCGGTTAGCACCAATGCTGGCCTAGGTCAACTGCGAACTCTTTGTGGGACGTACGCAAGGGATCTCATTGAGGCCGGTGAACTTGACCATGCTGATGGTGACCAATACCTCGTGTTGCTTGATGATAAAGGTCATTTGAGAGGCTCGCGTGACGCGACATGCAACAAGTGTATAGCTGAACGAGAAAGGCGAATGCGGGCCAATGCCTAGTGGTGGAACACTTCATTCGGACCTGCCTATGCCACTCGGCGAGACCCTTGCGGAAGAACTTGAAGCCCGCGGAATGTCTCAGAGAGAATTGGCGAGACTGATGAATCGGCCTCCGCAAGTTGTGAACGAAATTATCAGGGCAAAGAAGGCCATCACGCCAGAAACTGCATTGGAACTGGAGAGAGTCTTTGGAGTCAGTGCGCAATTCTGGCTGAATCTCGAGGCTCGCTATCAACTCACTCTCGCCCGAAACAGACAGAGAGAAGCAGTGCTTGCGGAGGAATCAGCGGCGTACGGAACCGACTCCGACGACTAGGTTCTCAGGCCCCTTCCGCCCTCAGCCGCTCCTGCGCCGTCTCCAAAGCCATGGAGTTGGCATCTATCCCGATCCACCGCCTGCCGAGCCTCTCCGCCGCAACGAGTGTTGTGCCGGAGCCGCAGAAGGGATCAAGAACGAGATCGCCAAGGTTGGTGCTTGCCTCGATGATGCGTTCGTAGAGAGCAAGAGGTTTCTGCGTCGGGAAGCCGGTTCGTTCCTTCGCCATGTTGTTGAGCGAGGGGATGTCCCAGACATCCGTCACGCCTTTCATTCGCCCCTTGAGCCTCTGCGATTTCGCACGCGTCTGCGGTTTGTTGAACGTGTACCGATCCGACTTCGTATAGAAGAGAATCACGTCGTGCTTGCGAGAGTAGCGTTTGGACGATGATCCGCCGAGGCCATAGCTCCAGATAATCTCGTTCCTGAAGTTGCCCGCGCCAAAAACGGCATCCATCAACTGCTTCACATAGTGGCTGGACGTGGGATCGCAGTGCAGATAGATGCTGCCGTCATTCGTGAGAACACGCCTCATCTCCACAAGGCGCACGGCCATGAAGCAGAGATAGGTCGCCATGCCGTCGCCGGCCGTCTCATGAGACGTTTCAACGACGCGCATTGCAGAGGGGCAATGCGCGCGGACATGAGAGAGCCACTCAGCATCGACATCCCGCTCCCACGACCATCGATCCCTGAATTCAGCATCAGCCGCCGGGCGGCCCGACTGTGTACTGACATGCTGGCCAGTATTGAACGGCGGGTCGGTGGCAATGAGATTGACGGATTCATCCGGCAGCTCGCGGAGAATAGGCAGGTTGTCACCGAGGTGGAGGCTGCCGGATGGGGGGCCTTGCAGCGTCGACATAAATCGAGACGGCTGTGGGGCTAGAACGCCGGGCCCTCCGACAATGGGAACGGCATCGCGACGTCCGGGTATTTCTCCTGGAGTTGCTTCCATGCTCGGTGCGCCAATTCCTCGCCGCGTTGCAGGATATCGTCCTCGTCGACGTGCAGCAGCTTGCGGTCACGCATGACCCACTCACCTGCGACCATGACGGCCTCCACATCCGACGCCTGCCCATTGTTGATGAAATCGGAGACGACGCGGAGCACAGGCACCATGTGGGCGCGCCGCAGATCCGAGATGAACAGATCGGCCTGCTTGCCCACTTCCAGCGAGCCGAGCGTCTCATCCATACCCATGATGCGCGCCCCACCGATGGTGGCCCAATCCATCAATTTTTCGGGCGACGGGCTGAACGGGTCGTCGCGCCGCACACGCTCCACGAAGTAGCCCGTGCGGACGGCCTCAACCATGTCCTCGGCCATGTTGTCCGTGCCGATTCCTATCACGCAGCCCGCCTCCTCGAGGTCAAGCGCAGGCGCTGCCGCGCCACGTCGGGCGGCGATGGCAGGGTTGTTGGAGACACCGGTGCGGTGACGACCGAGTGCCTGGATCTCAGACTCGATAATCTCGCGGCAGTGCGCCACGACGAGACGGGGGCCCAGAAACTCGTTCTGCTCAAGGTAGTGGGTAGGCAGCACACCCCACGCGGCCATCACCCCTGCCACCTCCTGCTTGCTCTGTGACAGGTGGATCGTATAGCCGACGCCACGCTCCTCCGCCAATTCGCGTGAACGGCGCAGCATCGCCGGGGAAACGGAGTCTGTCGTTGAGGGCGAGAAGTAGACGGTGAGCCGCCCGTCTGCTTTGCCGTGCCAAGCGTCGTAGACATCAACGGCACGCTGGTAGGCGGCTTCTGCAAGCTCCTCTGAGAAATCCGATGACGACTTCAGCAGCGTTCCGGCGCTTATGACGTTGTAGTTCACATCCGTCATGGACTCGGTAAGAACGAATCGAGCCCCAGTATCGGCCAACTGCTGCGCGTAATTGGATATGCCCCGTCCCTGCTCGAAGAACGTCGTTGTTCCGCTGCGGATACCCTCGATTGCGCCGAGCAGGGCAAACACCTGCATCTCCTCGGCGGAGAGCATGGCCGCGACCTGCTCCGGAAAGCGCAGCGGGGACGGGAATCCAAGGTCTTCCAGGATGCCCCTGCTCAGCGTGGCAGTCAGGTGCGTGTGGCAGTTGAAGAAACCGGGAAAGACCGCCTTGCCACGCGCGGAGATTGTTTCTGCGTTCGGATAGTCCCTTACGACCTCATCCGTGGGACCGACCGCAGCAATGTTGCCATCGTCACCAATTGCGATAGCGCCGTCGTAGATGATTCGCCCATCGGGATCACTTGTAACGATGATTGTGTCGCGGATTACTGTGGCCATTCTTGCCTCCCTAGCTCTGCGCAAGCAGCCGCGCGGCGGCCTCAATATGGGCGGCGTCGATGCCCGCCTGCGACAGCAGGTCCGCGGGCTTGCCTGAACCCGGCATGCCCTGCACGGCAATCTTGATGACGCGCGGCGGGTTTCGAAGTCCGCCAAGCGCGCCGAGCACCGCGTCACCGATTCCGCCCTCTGTCCAATGATCCTCGACCGTCAGGATCGTGCCCGTGTCACTCGCGGCCGCCTCAAGCGTTGCCGTATCTATAGGCTTCACGGAATACAGATCAATCAGCCTGATGCTGATGCCGTCCGCAGCCATTGCGTCAACGGCCTTGAGAGACTCATGGACGGTGATGCCGGCGGCAACGATGGTGAGTTTGTCATCGCCTGAGGACCGCAGGACGCGGGAGCCGCCGACTCTGAATATCTCATCAGGCTCATAGAGAATCGGTGTCGCCTCACGTGTCGTGCGGATGTAGGAGATGCCGTCAATATCGGCCATTGCGGCGACAAGCTGCGCGGTCTGGTTGCCATCGGACGGATAGAGGACGGTGCTGCCGTTGATGGCGCGCATCATCGCAATATCCTCCAACGCCATCTGTGACGGCCCGTCCTCTCCGATGGAGACACCGGCATGTGAGCCGGAAAGCCGGATGTTGGCACGGCTGACGGCAGCCATGCGGATGAAGTCGTAGGCCCGTGTCAGGAACGCTGCGAACGTGGAGACGTACGGCGTCCACCCGCGCACCTGCATTCCCACAGCCGCCGCAACTGCCTGCTGCTCAGCGATGTAGCACTCGAAGAATCGATCCGGGTGCGCCTTGGCAAAGATCTCGGCATGAGTGGAGTTGCTGACTTCGCCATCAAGGGCAACGACATCGCCGCGCCGCGAGCCAACGGCAGCCAACGCATCCCCATATGCACGGCGGGTCGCCATGCGAGAACCGAGTTCATATTTCGGCAGCCCGCCGCTGGGCGTCACCTTGAAGACGTTCGGTTGGACGGAGTTCGCAGGTGTCTGAACGGTCACCGTCGCGCCGGTGCTGCCGCCCAGCTCCGTGATAGCCGTTTCGGCGTCATCCAGGGGGCGGCCATGGAAGCCTTCCTTGTTCTCAACCGCGGATGCGCCCCGCCCTTTCATCGTGCGGGCGATGATGGCCGTTGGACGGCCTTCAATGCCTACGGCCTCCCGGTAGGCGGCGTTGATTGCGTCAACGTCGTGGCCGTCAATCTCGATGGTGTGCCAGCCGAATGCCTGTAGCCGCGTTGCGTATGCGCCGGTGTCCCAGCCATACATCGTCTCGCCGCGTTGGCCGAGGCGATTGACGTCGATGATGGCCGTCAGGTTATCCAGGTCCCAGTAGGCGGCGTGCTCTGCCGCTTCCCACATGGAGCCCTCTGCCATCTCGCTATCGCCGCAGAAGACCCACACACGATACGGCAACTGGTCCAGCCGCTTTCCTGCCAATGCGATGCCGACGGCTATGGGGAGTCCCTGTCCCAATGAGCCTGTCGCAACATCAACCGTGGGCAGGTTGGGGACGGGATGGCCCTCAAGTCGGCTGCCGATGGATCGATACGTCAGGAACTCCTCTTCGTCGATGACACCCGCGGCCTTGAGCATGCTGTAGATCAGCGGGGAGGCGTGGCCCTTGGAGAAGACGAGATGATCGTTGTTGGGGGCGTCACGGCGCTCAAAATCGTAACGAAGGTAATCACTCAACAGAACCGATGCCAGATCCGCCGCCGACATGCTGGACGTCGGATGGCCTGATTTCGCCTGCGCGGCCACGCGCACGGAATCGACCCTGAGCTGCTGAGCGAGACTCTCCCACGTTGCGACATCACCCATCGAAATGCCCTCCTGTTAGCATTCGTTACCCCTGAGATTTATCATCGACTTTTTTTGAAAAGGTGTCTATCGAATTGACCCTCAATCGCCGCGCCATTGATAATGCGGCAATATCTCATGGCTGTTCGCACTGTTCAGGGCCGCACGCCCAATATTCATCCGTCCGCGTGGATCGCCGAGAACGCCTATCTGATGGGCGATGTTGAGGTCCATGAGGGCGCAAGCATCTGGCCGGGCGCAGTGCTGCGCGCGGAGGGTGGACGCATCATCGTCCGCCGCAACGCAGCCGTGCTGGAGCGCGCAGTCATTCACGGCGGCGGAGTCGGCGCAATCTCCAGTACGACGGAGATCGGCGAGGGCGCGCACGTGGGCGTCGGCGCGATGGTGCATTCCATGGGCGTGGGACGGTTCACACGCGTCGGCGATAACGCAACCGTGCTTGAGGCGGCTGCGGTCGGTGAGTGGTGTTGGATTGAGCCGCGTGCCGTCGTCCTGCCGCGTGCCGTCATTCCGCACAATTCGCGCGTATCGGGCATCCCCGGTACTCCTATCCGCACAATCAACGACTTTGAGCAGCGGATTCTCTCCGTGCAGGGTTACAACACAAATGCTCGGGCAGCGGAACATCGTGCTGCCGAGGCTGATGGAGGCTCATCCATGATCCGACCTTTCAATGGGAAATCGCCGAAAATTCATCCGACTGCATGGGTGAGTGAGGCGGCGTATGTTGTCGGCGACGTGGAGATCGGGGAACAGTGCACCATCTTCCCCGGCGCCGTTCTGCGCGGTGACCGGGGCAAAATAATCATCGGCGACCGCACGAACGTGCAGGATAACGCCGTCGTCCACGCGAACGGTGATATCACTATCGGCACGGACAATACGCTCGGCCACGCCGTGACGTTCCATGGGCGGCGGCTCGGCGACCACTGCCTGGTCGGCAACAACTCAACAGTGTCCGAGGGCGTGGAAATCGGCGATTTCTGCGTGGTGGCGGCAGGCGGGGCGGTTGCGCCGTATGCGATCATCCCGGATGACTCGTTCGCGGCGGGCGTGCCGACGGAAGTCCTATGGCAAACGGAGCCGGCGCGTCGCGCGCAGATGGAGGAATCAGGCGGAGCTTACTATGCCCGCCTCGCCGAGGCGTACCAGGCAGACGGCCTCGGCTCCTGGCCTCCGGGAGAAAACCCGCCCGGGTAGCAGTTCACTCCGCCAAAGTGTTTTCGGCCATTCGGCGCAGAGTCGTGATACGTTCTGCGACCGACTCAGGTCTCCCGTAGACGGCTGTTCCGGCGACCAGGAGCCTCGCACCGGCCCTGACGACCTGTTCCGCAGTACGGTCGTTGATGCCGCCATCGACTTCAAGATCAACGTCTGCGCCGCGCTCGTCGATAATCCTGCGCATCTCCGCGATCTTGGTCTCGACCTCCGGGATGTAGGGCTGCCCGCCGTAACCCGGGTTGACAGTCATTAGCAGCACGTTGGCGATGTCATCCAGAAAGGGCAGGATGGGGTCGATGGGCGTCTCCGGCTTTATCCCAACTCCCGCCCGTGCGCCTGTCTCACAAACGGCCGCAAGCGTTCCTGCCAGGTCCGCGCACGCCTCCGCATGAACGACGATGATGTCCGCGCCCGCTTCGGCGATGTCTGCAACGTGACGCGCCGGCTCATGCACCATCATGTGAACGTCCAGCGGGACGCCAGCTGCGTAGGGCTTGATTGCGGCGATCATCTGCGCGCCAAACGTGATTGGCGGTACGAAGTGGCCGTCCATGACATCGACATGGATGAAATCCGCTCCGCCCTGCGCCGCCGCAGCCGTCTCTTCACCAAGTCGGGCAAAATCAGCCGCCAGGATGGACGGCGCAATCTTGATGCGGTCGTGATGCAACATGCAGACGGTCAGCTTTCGTCTGATTCGAGGCGAGCGCGTGCGGCAGCGATAGCTTCGCGCACACGGCTGGGCGCTGTTCCGCCCATGACATCGCGCTTGGCGACAGCCGTTTCAACCGTGATGTCCATGACATCCTGCTCAAAGTGCTCGGAGGAGCGGCGATAATCGTCCAGTGTGAGATCGCTTAGCTGCTTGCCGGAGTCCATCGCGGTCTGAACCAGGTTGTTAACGATGCCGTGCGCTTCACGGAACGGGACTCCCTTCGCAGCCAGATAATCAGCGAGTTCCGTTGCCAACAGGAAACCGCTCTCCGCGGCAGCGCGCATCCTCTCCCCATTGAACTCCAGCGTCGGAACCATGCCCGCCATCATCTCAAGACTGCCGAGCAAGGTGTCCACCGCATCAAACAGGGGCTCCTTGTCCTCCTGCAGGTCGCGGTTATAGGCAAGCGGCAGAGCCTTGACGATGGTGAGCAGCGTGACGAGGCTTCCCATCACGCGCCCCGTCTTTCCGCGCACCAGCTCCGCAATGTCCGGATTGCGCTTCTGCGGCATGATGCTGGAACCGGAGGCATAATCGCCGCCAACCCGCACAAAACCGAACTCATCCGATGACCACAGGATGATTTCCTCCGCAAGGCGGGAAAGATGCGTCATCGTCAACGCGGCGGCGGACAGGAACTCGATGATGTAGTCGCGGTCGGCCACGGCGTCCATGCTGTTGCGGCTGACGGCGGCGAAACCAAGATCAACAGCCAGCGCCTCGCGGTCGATGGGATACGCCGTGCCGGTGAGGGCCGCGCTCCCGAGTGGCATCACGTCAGCCCGGGTGAGCGCATCACGCAGCCGGCCCGCATCGCGTTCCGCCATCTCCACGTAGGCAAGCAGATGGTGAGCCAACAACACTGGCTGCGCGCGTTGCAGGTGCGTGTACCCGGGCAGAATGACGTCGAGTCCCCGCTCAGCCTGATCCAGCAGGCCGCGGCGGTAATCGTTCAGGCGCTCCAGCGCAGCCTGAATAACGTCCTTAACGTAGAGGCGTGTATCCGTCGCGATCTGGTCGTTGCGCGAGCGGCCAGTGTGCAGCTTGCCGCCAACGGGACCGACGAGCTCGATCAGCCGCCGTTCGATGTTGAAGTGAATGTCCTCAAGCTCCGGCCTGAACGGAAACTCGCCCGACTCAAGTTCAGCCCGGATTGATTCCAGTCCCCCGAGGATGGTCTGTGTTTCGTCCTCGGTTAGCACCCCCGCCCGCCCAAGCGCGCGCGCCCACGCCTCTGACCCACGCACGTCATACGACGCCAAGCGCCGATCAAACGACAGGGACGCAAGGAAATCCGCAGGGTTCGTACTTGATTGCTCCGCCATACATACAGGATACGGCACGAGAGACCGGAGGCTGCTGAATCGGGCGGAGAGTACACGTTCATCACGACGCGAGCTTGGTTAGAATTGGATCAGTGCAGTGCAAAGGCAGGAATGAACTTGGGGGTTGTACATGGCGGGCACAAAAAAGGAATTCACCATCCAGCGAGGGAACCGGCTAGAGCGCACCGTTGTTGGAACCGACGGTCAAGAACACGTTGTCAAGGCTACAAAGCAGGGCAAGGACGGCCACTATACAGACGAGGGCCAATATAGGCGGGCCATTGAGGCTGCAGTTGCAGAGAATTCCAGATAACAGGATGATGCACGGGCCTTGTGGTTAACGAATCTTCCCCGGGAATTGATTATGTACTGAGGGCGACCTATGCCAGTCGACTATGGCGCGATTCGTGCAGAGAACAAGCAGGAATATGGAAACATCGCCCGCTGGGGCGGTGGGGTGTTTGAAGGGCAGTACGCTGACCGAACTCATTTTATCTATGAAATCATCCAGAATGCGGACGATGCTCTGGCATCCCGATCCGATAAGCCTGTTAGCCGCACACTGACTTTCTCTCTCAAAGAAGATGCGCTTTCTATCACCCACTTCGGACGACTATTCAATGAATATGACGTTCGAGGTATATGCGGCATAGACCTGAGCACCAAGGAGTTCACGGATATTGGTCGATTCGGGCTCGGATTTAAATCCGTTTACAAGTACACAGACCGCCCAGAGGTTCATTCAGGTGATGAGCACTTTGCTATCGAGACTTACGTCCACCCCATAGCCGTCGACGCTCGCACAACGTCACCAAGCCAGACACTAATCTATCTTCCATTCAAGGACGACGT
Source organism: Dehalococcoidia bacterium (assembly GCA_965203815.1). GTDB lineage: Bacteria > Chloroflexota > Dehalococcoidia > UBA6926 > UBA6926 > VXMO01. The sequence goes on from OZ241912.1 coordinate 325,349, forward strand.
CCGCTCAGCCGTCACAGAGATTGGCGCTGCGCTGAAAGAATTAGACCCACTGACTCTGCTCTTTCTGCGCCACATCGATGAGATTACGTGGGAGATGCCCGATGGCTCCTCGGGCTGGATGCGCCGCTCCGATTCAACCGTGAGCGGGCTAGACATCCGCACTATATGGAAAGGCTCTGGCGACTCATCGGATATAGTCGCGCAATTCGTTGTTAGTGGTCGCGATGTGTTTCACGAGGGACATCGGGCCGGGCGCGTGGAGATCGCCTTTCGGCAGAACCGTGATACGCAAGGCGATGAGAATGCCGCGATTCATCGCGCTCAGGTCTCAAAGTTGGCTGCATTCTTCCCAACAGAAATAGATACACACCTCGGTTTTCTTGTACAGGGTCCGTACCGGACAACACCAGCGCGAGATAACGTTCCATTCGGGGACGAGTGGAATCAGTATCTGGTGCGTGAGACAGCCAATCTCGCGGTAGAAGCGCTAGAACAACTCCGTGACGCCGGCTTACTTGATCTAGACGCGCTGGAGTGTTTCCTGCCGACACCCGAAACGGAGAATGACAAGAGGTTTGCGCCCATACGTCAGGCTATCCGCGAAGCACTAATCAATCAGGCGCTCATACCAACCGACAGAGGGCATGTGGCCGGCCGCCATGCCTTTATAGCAAACCCTCCCGCCGTGAAGGCACTCCTCGGCATGAAGCGTCTGAGGCAACTGGTCGGTGGCGACCAAAAGACTCATTGGCTAGTCGATGAAATTACTTCAGAGAGCAGACGACACTTGTGGCAATACCTAACGTCAGAAGTAAATGTGAGAATAGTCACGACCGAGTTTTTTCTGCGAGCTTTGGACCAAGACTTCCTCTACCGTCAGCCTGATAGCTGGATCCACAAGCTTTACGGTTTCCTCAATGAACGCCACGGACTGATGTACTTGGCAAAACAGGCACCCCTCATCAGGCTAGAAGATGGTGGTCATGTCCCGCCTTTCGATGGAGATGGCAAACCACTCGCCTACTTGCCAGGAAAATCCCTTACCTCATACCCGACCGTCAAGCCGGGCGTGTGTACAAGTAGAAACGCCCATGCCTTCCTTGAGGCAATGGGCTTACGCGAGCCTGATGTGGTAGATGACATCGTAGACCACGTTCTGCCCAAGTACCGCAAGCCCCTATCGCGTTTGACCCAAGCGTCTTATCAAGCGGATATCCTTCGTATTGCTGACGCGTATGCTACTGGCACTAAGGAACAGCAGGAGCGCTTGATAAGTGAGGCCAGCAGCTTACGCCTCATCTACGCGATGGACTGCGGCACGAAGGAGCCGAAAGAGCGCCACTTTGTTTCGGCGCGCGAAACCTATCTTGCCTCTGAACCACTAAAAGCTCTTTTTGACAATGTGCCCGGCGTTTTGATCGTTGATCACACCAAGCGTGCCTTGCGCAATGAACGCGTGGTCCAACTGTTCAGAGCGTTGGGCGCATCACACACTTTGGTTCGTGAAACGTGTGAGCCCAGCCTTAGTCAGCATGACAAGCGACAGTTGAGATTAGAAGACTGGAGGCGCGACGCAGGAATCACAAGAGAGATTCACCTTGATGATTTTACATTGCGTGGTGTGACAGGAGTCCTCTCTCTTATAAGCGGTTCGCTGGGGGATCAGTCTTCTGGACGGTCAACACGTCTCTGGAACGCCTTGCGCGCTTACGCACAGCGCGAAGGTGAACAGGGCTTCAAGGGTACCTACGTATGGTACTACTACACTCGTCGGGAACAACCTTTTCCTGCCGCATTCGTCAAAGAACTCAATGAAGCTGTTTGGATTCCTGACAACGAAGGTAATCTACACGTGCCCCGAGAAGTTCCGTTCTCAGCAACAGGATGGCCGGATAACGAGTTGTTGCGGGAATTCATCAATTTCGCACCTGAGCCAGAAACTAGGCATGACCTCCAAGGAGAAAACGTAGAGGAAATACGGTTGCGGCAGGAACTCATTGAGAGTGGATTGAGCGAAGAAGACATTGATGCAAGACTCCAGCAGGCAAAGCTGGAAACGCTGCGTCAACTCCGCAGAAATCGCCAAACAGATCCTGCCGAACATACACCCACTATTGAAGGCGGTTCCAGCAGCACGCAAAGCGAGCAGTGGACAGGAGGGCATGGCTCAGATGGAATGGGAGACCCGCAACGACCACCTACTATCGTGCAGATTCCGCCACGCCCTCCATCACCCGGCGGAGCTACACCAAAGGATGTCGTTACAAAAACCACAAGCCCGGCACCATCTGAACCGCCAGTGCGTGTTGAACTTGATGATGACGACGATAATCCGGAAGGGTTGAGCCATGAAGAACGGGACGCTCTAGAGGAGGCCGGCATCGCCAAGATTTTGGAACAGGAGCCCACACTCAAACGTACTCCAGAAAATAATCCAGGGTATGACCTCTACACTCTCGACGAAAATGAAAATCCCATCAAAGTAGTTGAAGTCAAGTCAATGTCGGGCTCACTAAATGACCGTCCTGCGACTATGACTCGAACACAGTTCCACGCGGCTCTCGATCAAGCAGAGAAATACTGGCTATATGTGGTCGAGTATGCGGGTGATCCTGAAAGAAGCCGTATTCGCAAGATCCAGAACCCGGCAAACCGTGTGCGCAGATTCTCGTTTGGCCGCGGCTGGTTCGAGGACAGCTAGCTAGTATCCCCCTACCCGCCCTCCGGCCTGACGCGTGCCTGTGTGCGGATGGGCAGGCCCCAGAGGTGGATAAAGCCCGGGGATGCTGACTGATCAAAGACATCGCCTTCGTCATACGTGGCGAGCGCGTGCTGGTAGAGGGCGTACTCGCTCTTGCGCCCCACCACCGTCGCGTGGCCCTTGTGCAGCTTGACCCGCACCGCACCGGTCACAGCCCGCTGGCTGCTATCGACGTATGCCTGCAGGTCCTCCCGCAACTGGCTGAACCAGAGGCCGTCATACACAAGCTGGGCGTATTCACGGGAGACGGTCTCGCCGAACCGCACCTGGTCTTTCGTGAGAACCATGCCCTCCAGTGACCTGTGAGCGTTGATGAGAATGGTTGCCGCGGGAGCCTCGTAAATCTCACGCGACTTGATACCTACAAGCCGGTCCTCGATGTGGTCGATGCGCCCGACGCCGTGCTCGCCGCCAATCTTTGAGAGCGTCTCGACGAGGTCAACAGGCGACATCTCCGCGCCGTCAAGCGCGATAGGAAGACCCTCTTCGAACTGCACCTCGACGTACCGCGGCTCATCCGGGGCCTCGTGCGGAGCGACCGTCCACTCATAGGCGTTCTCGGGCGGCTCGCGCCATGCGTCCTCAAGCACACCGGCCTCGATGCTGCGCCCCCACAGGTTGTCATCAGTTGAATAGGGCTTCTCAAGCGTGGACGGAACAGGAATCTCATGTTCACGCGCATAGGCGATCTCTTCGACGCGCGTCATGCCCCACTCGCGGGCCGGCGCGACCACCTTGAGATCGGGCGCCAGCGCGCCGACAGAAACATCGAGCCGCACCTGGTCGTTGCCCTTGCCCGTGCAGCCGTGGGCGACCGCGGTCGCTCCCTCCTGGCGCGCCGCCTCAACCATTAGGCGGGCGATAAGTGGCCTGCCAAGCGCCGTGGCGACGGGATAGACGCCCTGGTAGAGAGCGTTGGCCTTGAGGGCGGGGAATACGAATTCGCGGATGAACTCATCGCGGACATCGGCGACGTGCGCGCCGACCGCGCCGGACTCAAGCGCGCGCTGTCGGATCTCATCCAGGTTGTCGACGTTGCCGAGATTCGCCGTCAGCGTGACGACGTCATAGCCGTAGTTCTCCTGGATCCACCGCACAGCAACGGACGTATCAAGCCCGCCGCTATACGCAAGAACAAGTTTCTCCGCCATTGAACCCCCACTTTGGAATCTGCATTGGAACACCATGGCGCCAATAGCCAAAGCGCCTAGTCATTCTAGCAGGGGAGGAGTGGGAGCTCGGTCGGGGCTATGGTGAACAAGGGAACGTGAGGGCATGGGCGAAGTTCTTAGGGAGTGGCGCCTGGTTCCATGTATGAGAGCATGCGGTGGACGAATCGATGGACGACGGGGCGGTCGGACTCCACTTCAAAGTCCTCCATCTCGTCGTGGTAGAAATTCTTGTGGAATTTCTCAGCAAGCCCAAATCCGCCCTGCAATAGGTCGTCACCAAACTGTTCAGCGACTCTCTGCACCACATTCTTCATGGCGCGGTGTGATCGGCACTCCCAACCCCGCTGATTGGCCACGGCCATGACGGCGTGCGTGGCAGCTCCCCACAATTTCTCTGAGGCCTGCAGGTGGTCTCCCGCCGCAAATTCCTCGTCAGACGCCGTCAGAAACTCAAGTGCGGTCTGCGAGTGATTGTTGCCATTCATGCTCACAGTCTACCCCGCAAATACCGACCCGCCGTTTTAGAGCGCTACTTGGCCGCTTTGGCGGTGGTGCGCAGGCAGCGAGTGCATATGCGGACCCGGGTGCGCTTGCCGTCGGCATCGTACTGCGAGATGCGCTGGACGTTCATGTTCCAGCGTCGACGCGTCTTGCGGTTCGAGTGGCTGACGCGGTTACCGAATTGGGGGCCGCGGTCACAGAAGTCACACTTTGCCATGGTTGCTAATCTATCGTCGTTTCAGGATGATTTTCGCGCGCCCAAACGGGCGGCTGTATCGTTTCTACACGAGGTCGTATGCTACCAGAGTCAGGGGTGTGAGGCAATATAGCCGGGCTGGCAGCACAAGAGGGGGGAGAGCAATGGCGACTGATGCAGGCACGCTCGATGCTCAAGGACTGCTCGATGCGCTCAGTGGCGGCGCGGAGTGGCTGCAGGCCAACCTGGACGCCGTAAACGCGCTCAATGTGTATCCGGTGCCGGACGGCGACACCGGCACAAACATGATGCTCACGATCCAAACGGCCCTGCGCGACGCGCAGGAAAACCCCGGCGACGGCACTGTCGGCACAATGTCCTACACCATCGGGCAGGGAGCGTTGCGCGGGGCGCGCGGCAATAGCGGCGTCATCCTCTCTCAGTATCTGAAGGGTTTTGCCCAAGGCTTGGACGGCGTTGACATCATGGACGGGTCAGCACTCGCCAAGGGCTTGCAGGCGGCGTCTGACGCCGCCTACGGAGCCATGAGCAAGCCCGTCGAGGGCACGATGCTGACCGTCGGTCGCGAGGCGGGCGAGGCGGCAAACGCGCGCGGCTCGGCGGACGTCATCGACACCCTCCGCGCCGCTGCCGATGAGGCGGACGCTTCAACCGCGCGGACGCCGGAACTGCTGCCTGTTCTCGCAAGCGCAGGAGTCGTTGATTCAGGCGGACAGGGCATTGCCGTGCTGCTGCGGGGCGCGCTCGCGCGACTGACCGGGGAGGATCCCGGCCCCGCGCTTGAAGCCCCAACTATCTCCACCATCGACCCAAGCCTGTACACCGGCGGCGAAGGCGAGGCATGGGGCTATTGCACGGAGTTCGTGTTGATGGAGCCCACGTCCAACATGGACACCATCCGCGCGACGATGGCGCTGTTCGGCGAGTCCGAGTCCATCGTTGAGGGCGATGGACTGGTGCGTGTACATCTGCACACGGACAAGCCGGAGAACGTGCTGACGGAGGCAGAGGGGATAGGGCGGCTGGAACAGGTCTCCATCCGCGACATGGACCAGCAGCACCAGCAGTTCCTGGCAGGGCACGGTGAGGATATCGATGACGTGGTCTGCGGCGTCGTATCCGTGGCCGCCGGCCCCGGCTTCGTTCGCATCATGCGGGGGCTTGGCGCAGGCTCCATCATCTGGGGCGGGCAGTCCATGAACCCGTCCGCGGAGGAAATCGCCGAGGCTGTAGAGTCAATCCCCGCGCCGGACATCATCATCCTGCCCAACAACAAGAACATCGCGGCGACGGCGGAGGTCTCACGCGATCTCATCCATACGAAGACTGTCACGGTGTTGCCCACGGAGTCCGTGCAGCAGGGGATCGCCGCGCTCCTGACCTACTCGGCGACCGAGACCGTCCAGGACAACCTTGACGGGATGCAAGGCGCGGTTGATGAGCTCCGATGGGCTGAGGTGACGTTTGCCGTGCGCGACGGCCAGTCCGGCGATGTGACGTATGCGGCGGAGCAGCCAATCGGCCTGCTTGAGGGCGATTTGGTCGTATCAGGTGAGACACCCGAAGCGGTGGCGCAGTCACTGGTCGAGCGCATCGCTCCGGAGAGCGAAATGATCGTCACGCTGTACTACGGCGCCGGGATCACGGAGGAGCAAGCCGAATCTGCGGCCGAGGCCGTTAGCGCCGTTTGCCCGGATGACGTCGAGGTAGAAATCCAGAGCGGCGGCCAACCGCTGTATCCATACCTCATCTCCGTCGAATAGCAGCGCGCCGCTTGACAGGGGTTAGCGTTGCGCTCACGCTCACGCCAGTACTGGGGAGGGCGCGGGTTGCTCTTAGCAGAGCGCCAACGGATTAGCGGACGATAAATGGCGGTTGAAACGCGGTCGTCGCTCGGGATACTGAATCCCCGTCGCGTGTTCTACGGGTGGTGGATCGTTCTGTCCGGCTTCCTGTTGATGCTTTTCTCAACGGGCGTCGGTTTCTACGGCTTCTCAGCCTTCGTCAATCCAATTGCGGACTCCATTGCCGGCGGCAGCCGGGCAATCGTGGCGACGGCGGTTTCGATCCAGCGAGCCGAATCGGGAATCCTGGGGCCGATTATGGGATTCCTTGTCGATCGGGTGGGCCCTCGTCTCATCCTCATCGCCGGTTTCGTCATCGGCGGGATAGGTTTCATTCTCGTGTCGCTCACGCAGAACGTGGTCCAGTTCTACGCGGCGTATATGTTCCTGGCCCTTGGGCTTGGCGCGGGGTCGTTCCTGATCATCAGCACAGCGGTCACGAATTGGTTCAACCGCAAGCGCGGTCGAGCGCTGGGTTTCCTGTTCCTTGGGCCGGGCTTCGCGGGTTTCCTCGTGCTGGGCATCGTGGAGTTGATCGAGGCGTTCGGCTGGAGGTACACGCTTGCCGGCATAGGGGTTGCCATGTGGGTGTTCTGCATCCCATTGGCGCTAATCACGCGTCGCGCCCCGGAGGCGTACGGACTACGGCCGGACGGCGATCCACCGACTGAAGAAGCATCGAGCGCGCCGGTTGCGCTCACAGGGGGCGGGGTGCCGGTCGGAGAGGCGGGGCTGATTGGAATCGGCAGCGTCCTGCGGAGCATCGGCTATTATCAATACGTTTTTGCGCTCGGTCTGCAGCAGATGGGATTTTCAGCCTTGGTCATCTTCCAGATTCCGGCGCTGCAGACCTTCGGGCTTTCCCCACGCGAGGCGGGGCTGGCCGTGCTGATATGGACGATCGGTGGCCTTCCGGGCCGCCTTGCCTCGGGCTTCCTGGCCGACAAGTTCGATAAGCGGTTTGTGCTGGCGGCGGCGTTCATCATGCAGCTTGTCGGTCTGTTCTTCTTCTTGACGACGACGAATCTGAGCGGCGCGATCCTGTACGGCGTCACGCACGGCATCGGCTGGGGAATGACAACGCCGTCCCGGCTGGCGCTGCAGGGCGAGCTTTGGGGTCGGGCCATCTTCGGTCGTTTGATGGGAATACAGACAGGAACATCCGCAATCGGATCCATCCTCTCGCCGATATTCGTTGGCTGGTGGTTCGATACGTTCGACGAGTATAAGACGCCGATCCTGCTGCTATTCCTGCCCTTGTTCCTGTGCATCGTGCTCATACTCACGCTGCGACGCCCGCAATTCGGCTGATATTTTTTCTCGGCTCGCGATCCAGACTGGCCGGTTCTTTACGTTGGTTCGCCGCGTTCCGGCATTGGCGGCAGATTCTGTCTTTAGATTCCTCGCTGCGCTCGGAATGACAGACCGGATGGATTCCGGCCTACGCCGGAATGAGGGGAGGGGCGGCGGGCGTAGAATGCGGGCATGAGCGAGTGGCCGCGGCCGTGGCGATATATCTTTCACGCGGATATGGACGCGTTTTTCGCGTCTGTCGCGCAGCGCGATGATCCGAGCCTGCGCGGCAAACCCATCGTCGTGGGCGGGCCGCCGGAATCGCGCGGCGTCGTGGCGGCGGCATCCTATGAGGCGCGCAAGCTGGGGGCCCGATCCGCGATGCCCATGGCGACCGCGCTGCGCCTCAGCCCTGACATCATTCGTGTCGGGCATCGTCCCGGGGGGTACGGCAACATCTCGCGGCAGGTCATGACCATCCTGCGCCGCGTGACGCCTTTGGTGCAGCAACTCTCTGTGGATGAAGCCTACATGGACGTGACGGATGTTGCGGGGCCGGAGATGCTGGAGCCGCTCGGCAAGGAAATCAAGAGGCGTGTGCGGCGCGCCACGGGCCTCGCCGTGACAATCGGCGGCGGCGTCAACCGGACTGTGGCAAAAGTAGCGTCACAGGTAGGCAAGCCGGATGGCCTGCTGATTGTTCCCCCCGCGACCGAGGATGAATTCCTTGCCCCGCTGGACGTTTCGTTGCTGAGCGGTGTCGGGCCGGCAACGCTCGCAGCCTTGCACAAGCAGGGCATTCGCACGATGGGGCAACTCGCCAAAGCGGATGATGCATGGCTGATGGAGCACTTCGGTGGCCGCGGAGCGTGGCTAAAGGAGCGTTCGCTTGGAATCGGATCCTCCGAGCTGGAGTTTGAGGACGAGCGGCAGGTCAAGTCCATCAGCAGCGAGACGACGATGCGCACGGACACTGCCGACGAGGAAATCTTGCTCAAGCTGGTGCGCGAGCAGGGAGCGGACGTGGTTCAGCAGATGCGGAACAAGGGTCTGCGGGCGCGAACCGTTCGCCTAAAGCTGCGCCTCTCAGATTTCACGACGTTCACACGGCAACAGTCCCTGCCCCGTCCCACGGATGATGAAGCGGCAGTGCTTGGCGTGGCAGATGAGCTCTTGCGGCGGGAACTCGAACCGGGACGGGAGTTCCGCCTGATCGGCGTTGCGGTGGCGTCCCTGGAGCCTGCACTTGATCAGCCGCAGCAGGCGGAGACGGGACCGGCGGCAGGCGGTCAGATAAGGATGCGCCTTTAGCCCCCCACCCTAACCCTCCCCCACGGTGGGGGGGAGGAGATCAGGATTGCGGTATGATTCAGATGCGGCGCTGCGGCGTCGTTGTTTATATCTCGGTCCGAGCGATTCGGGCCTATCCACCTGGGAGGGGAAGTAATCGTGACACAGCTTGCGTCCTATAACATCGTCGGCCACGCGACGCCGCGGGCAGAGGGCCCGGACAAGGTGACCGGCAGCGGCAAATATGGGATGGACATCACAATGCCCGGGATGTTGTGGTGCAAGATTCTCCGCAGCCCCTTCGCCCACGCCCGCATCGTGAGCGTTGATACGAGCGAGGCGGCAAACCTGCCGGGTGTTCACATGGTGCTGACAGGCAAGGACCTGGAGGGCGTGCGAACAAATCGAGCGCCGATCAAGGACGAGCCTGCGCTGTGCTGGGACAAAGTGATGTACGTGGGCGACAAGGTGGCGGCGGTCGTTGCGGAGGATGAGGACATCGCTGAGCGGGCGCTTGAACTCATCCAGGTGGAGTACGAAGAGTTGCCGACCGTGCTGTCCGCGCGGGAAGCTGCGCAGCCGGACGCGCCCATCCTGCATCCCGACTTTGCCAACTACATCGGCGTCAAGGACGCGCCGGAGACGCCCACGAACGTTGTGGTGGCGCTGGACCGTGGGCGCGGTGACATTGAGGCAGGATTTGCCGAGGCGGACGTGATCGTTGAGGAGTCCTACTCGACGCCACACCAGCACCAGGCGTACCTGGAGCCGCACTCCGTTCTCATTGACGTTGAGGAGGACGGCACGGCGCAGATATGGATGTCGTGCCAGTTGCCGGCAGCCAACATCGGTGAGTTGGTGCGTGTGCTGGACCTGCCGCAGGAAAAGGTGGTCATCAACACGTCGTACATCGGCGGCTCGTTCGGCGGCAAGACTGACGCGGTGGGCGTGTACATCATGTACGAGTTCGCCAAGCGGACGGGTCGCCCCATCAAGCTGGTCTTTGATTATTCCGAAGAGTTGATGGCGTCCAACCCGCGGCATCCGTCTGAGATCACGATCAAGGCGGGCGTTAAGCGCGACGGGACGATCACAGCGTGGCAGGCGGACGCGTACCTGGCCATCGGCGGGTACGTGTCGTATGCGCCCGTGCCGAATGGCCTGCGCGGCGTGTTCGAGATGGGCGGGGCGTACCGCTGTGAAAACGTCGCCATGTCCATCACGCACACGTACGCGAATCTTGTGCCGTGCGGATTCGCCCGCGCGCCCGGGATGCCGCAGGGGCTGTGGGCCGGCGAATCACATATCGACCTCTGCGCCCGTGCCATCGGCATGGACCCGGCGGAGTTTCGCACAAAGAACATCACCCACGACGGCGAGCCGCTAATGAACGGCGACGAGTACCAGGCACTGCGCGCCGACACAACCCTTGAGGAGGCGCTGCGCGAGGCCAACTACTCCGATAATCGCCCGGAGAACGTTGGCATCGGCATCGGGACGGGCCACCACTCGCAGGGCGGCGGCGCGGCAGCGTGCCAGGTAACGATCACGGCGGACGGCTCAATCACCGCCCACTTCTCCACGTTCGATACCGGCGGCGGCACGTTCACAATCATTGCGCAGGTTGTCGCTGAGCAGCTTGGCGTCTCTCCGCAGGATGTGGAGGCGCTGTCCTTCTCATCAAACCAGCTTGGGCCGTTGCAGGGCATCGGCGGCAGCCGCGGCGCGCGTGTAACGAGCACCGTCGGCCACATGGCGGCATCTGATACGGCGGACAAGCTGCGTCGGTTGGCGGCGGAGTTCCAGGGCTGGGACGAGGAGCGGCTGACACTGAGCGACGGCAACGTGGTCAACGAGGGCGGCGAGACGATTGGCTTCGGTGAGATTGCCGCTCGGACCGGCGAGCCTATCGTCACGCGGGTCGATATCCAGGAAGGAACGAGTCCATACACGGCCTTCGGCACGCAGATCGCAGAGGTTGAGGTCGACCCGGAAACCGGCGAGGTGCGCGTGCTCAAGATCACCGCCGTCCATGAGACCGGCCGCGTTCTGAACCCGGTCGCGTTCTACGGGCAGCTCGAGGGCGGCGTCGTGTACGGCTTCGGCGAGACGGTTATGACGGAGACGGTCTACGACGAGTCAGGCCGCGTAACGAACCCGTCGTTCGCGGACATGAAACTCCCGACCGTTCGTGACCTGCCGGAGTTGAACGAGATCGTGCTGGAGTCGGACGTGGGTGATGGCCCGTACGCGGTGCGCGGCATCGGCGAGCACACCAACATCATGACCGCGCCGGCCATCGCGAATGCCATCGAGGACGCCGTTGGCGTGCGAATCACCTCGCTGCCAATCACCGCTGAAAAGGTCTACGCCGCCCTGCAGGAGAAGCGCAACGGGGGATAGCCCGGCTCCTTACTCCATAACTCTCAGCGTGGAGGGGATGTCGGCGCGGCGGAGGCGGCGTATGGTCAGGAGCGGGGCCAGGCCCACGGCTATCACGCCCAGGATGATCACCGTCAACACAGACGTCGGCGTGAAGGTGATGACCAGGCCGAGGTCGGGTGAGGTCATCGGGAATATCACCTCAACGATATAGAGCAGTAGGCCGAATCCCAGGATGGATCCAACTACGGTGGCAATGACGCCGAGAATCATGCTCTCCACGACGGCCATACGCATGATGGTCCGGTACGGGACACCGAACGCCGCCATCGTGGCATGTTCACGCCTGCGCTCATCCATGGCGATGTTGGCCGTGTTATAGGCGATGAGGATCGCCAGCAGCAGCGGCACCAGCTGCATCAGCCGAATCACGTTGACGAACTGATTGATCAGGTCTTCGGTCAGATTCGCTTCCTCCTCGACAGTGGCAACGGACACGATGCCGTTGATCGGGAAGAGCTGCTCCTTGATGTCGATGATGGGCGCTCCCGGGACGGCGACAGCCGTAATGCGATTGGTGACGCCGGTGACGTTGAGGATGCCCATGTGCGCGTTATCCATGTAGAGGGTGCTGCGAACGTAATGCGGATGAATAGCGATCACCGGAAGTGTCGTGTCCTGGAGCGAGAACGATGTGAGTCCCTCACGCACGGGATGAGTCAGGACGACGGTATCACCAACCTCGACGCCGAGATCCGTCGCTGCCTTGTTTGCAATGACAAGCCCGGGCTCCGCCGTATCCAACGAGCCTTCAACCGCCGTTGGCCGCCAGATGTCGCTTCCGAAATCCATGAATCGGATCAGCACATCGAACTCTTCATCCGAGTCAGGTGATGAGAGGGAACCGAAAACGCGGAGGCCGGGTTCAACGGCGTCAATGGTATCGGCGTCTCTAACTTGGTTCACGACGGCTGAATCGATCTGCAAAGGCAGGACGAGGTCGATCTCCAAACGGTCCGGATTTGAACTCAAGACTTCTTCGCGGCCCTGCCCCAGGGTCTCCAGGTAGGAATCGAAGATGCCGACGAGGACGACGGTGACGGCGACGGCGGCGGCGATCCCCATGATTGTCAGGAATGCGCGGCGGGGGGCACGGGCGACATTGCGGAAGGGGAGCTGTCCGAAGGTTGAGCCCGGAGCGGGCAAACGGGTGATGAGAGGCGCGAGGCCTCCCCCTCTCGCCGCAAGATGGCCGGTCTTGATGGCGTCAATCGGGTTGACGCGGACAGCACGCCACACCGGGTAGCCGACCGCAAACAGGAGGACGAGCAGGCCGCCGGCGGTGACGATGCCGAAGATGCCGTATTGGAAGGGTGAAACCCAGATGGGCAGGGGCAAAAATTCATTCAGGATACCCTTGAGCATCTGGGCCAAGAGCCACCCCACGATGACGCCAAAGACGATGCCGGAAACGGCGATCTGCATCCCAACGATGAGCGGCCTGAGAGAAATCCTGCGGGGAACGACACCCAACGCCATCGCGACGCCAATCTCGCGCCGCTGTGTCTCCACCATGCGGGACGTCAAGTTGAATGCCGCAAACACCGCGCCGATCAGGATGGCGAAGGCGATGATATTGGTGGTCTGTTGATCACCCTCCACGTCCTCTGTGATAACGCGGAATGACGGGTCATCTATGTCCTCGGTCACATCGAACCCAACATCGGGCAGAGCGCCGCCGACGGCAGCCTCAATCTCGCGGATGACGTTGTCACGCGACACGTCATCGCTGATGCGAATGATGGCCTCATCGACCAGCCCGGGCCGCTCGGCAACGGTCTGGACGGTTTCCAGTGAGGCGAAAACGACGGCGTAGCTGGCATGAGCAAAGAAGCCGCCGCCCTCCGTGAGAACGATGAAATGCTCAGGCGCAAGGAAATGGCCGACATAGTTGACAGTACGGCCTCCGGCGATGGATGCCGTTCCTTCCGCGGGCAGGTTGTAGGCGAGCGCGAACTTGTCCTCAAGCAAGACGTTGAACTGGCCGGAGTCTGAGGGATTGAGGTCCCGGCCCGCGGTTATGTGCGCGCTGTTAACGGAGATCCCGTTCGGGTCGGCGTAGTCCATGCCGACAAGCAGACCGGGCACGAGCAGTCTCTCGGTGGTCACTTCTCCGGTCTCGGCGTCCTCCACATCGTAATCCAGCCTTAGCTGTGTGGGGACGGACAGTCGCTCCTCGACGCCCTCAATAGCATCGGCTGAGGGGACGTTCCGGATTGCACGGGTGAGATCGCCTTTGGGGACGAAGCTGTTGTCGCTGAGGTTGATGCGGAGGTCATACATCCGGGTGGCTTCAAAGCTGGCGCTGTTGGACGCCCTCCGCCACTCCGCCATGCTGTTGAACGAGGCAAAGCTCCCGATGCCCAGGCCGATAACGAGGGCGATGGTGACCGTCTGGATCCAACGCGAACGCAAGTCGCGCAGGGACCATTTGATCAGCAAGCGGAGTGTCATTGATCGGGGCCGACTACCAGTGCAGATCGGAGATGGCGGCACGGCCACCCTCAGGCGGGCCGTCATGCACGATGTTGCCGCTGCTCAGTTCGATGACACGGTCTGCCATACGGGAAATCTCCCTGTTGTGAGTGACAACGAGGATTGTCTTCCCGGATTCAGACTGTCGGCGCAAGAGTTCAAGGATCTGGGCACCGGTGGTGAAATCCAGTTCTCCTGTCGGCTCATCGGCAAGAACAACAGGGTTGCCGGTGGCGAGGGCGCGAGCGATGGCCACTCGCTGCTGCTCGCCGCCGGAAAGTTCGTGCGGGAAATGAGCGACGCGCTCACCCAGACCAACATCGTTCAGAACATCCACCGCGCTAGACCCATTGCCGTTGCGCTTCTCCGCGGCGTCGATGCCGAATTGCACGTTCTCGCGAGCGGTGAGGCCGGGGAACAGGTTGAAACTCTGGAAGATGAAGCTCACCTTTGAGCGTCGATAGGCGAAAAGCTGGCCCTGTGACGCGCCCGTGACCTCCTGCCCATCGACGGTGATGCGTCCCTCGGTGGGGGTATCCAACGCGCCGATCATGTTCAGCAGCGTCGTCTTGCCGCTGCCGGATGGGCCGAGAACGACGACAAATTCGCCCTCATTGATGGTCAAGTCAACGTTTTCAAGGGCGGTGACGGTGATTGCGCCAACCTCGTAGCGCTTGGCAATACCTTCCAGTTCGATCACGACTGTGTCCTTACTCGTCTCCGGTTCGCCTCACTATACAACCGCCGAATCGCCATGGAGGGGATGTCTGCTTGGGCCTTGCATTATGGAACGTTCGTGCTATTCTGTACGGAATAGAACAAACGGGCGTTACCCGTTTGCATGCATGAGTTGAATGGCAGTAGGGAGCGTTCACAGGGAGACAGGGGATAGACATGACGACGACACCAACAAAGCCGCAGAACAAGCCGGCCGCCGGCAGCGCAGCCTCACGTAATCCCGCAACGTACGGCCCCGGACGGTATCGGCGCGAGGTCCAGTGGGGCCTCAGGCAGACGCCATCTCCGGCGGAGCGCCGGCGCGGAGTTCGCCACGCAAGCTGACCACTTACTCAAGCGCCGTCTCAACCGGCCGGGTCTCACGCGCGTTGACAGGGAACAGGGTTGTTGGCATTGTGCCAATAGCGTCCGAACGGGCGCGCGGGGAACATTCGGAGGTTGATGTGACAAGCGCATCTCAGGGCACGGTGCAGATCGTGACCGACAGCACGTCCGACATCAAGCAGGAGGATGCCGAGCGCGCCGGAATCACCATCGTTCCGGCATATGTGTTCTTTGGAGAGGAACAGTTCCGCGACGGTGTCACCATCGGCGGTGGGGAGTTCTATCGCCGGCTGCAGCAGCGAGGCGCTTTCCCAAAGACGGCACAGCCCTCGCCGCAAGATTTCGCCGACGCATTCTCTGCGTTGGCGCCCAACGGCCCTGTTATGGCGTTGACCTGCTCCTCCAAGATGAGCGGGACGTACAACTCAGCGCTGATTGGCCGCGATATGACTCTTAAAGACCACCCCGACGCGACTATTGAGGTTGTGGACTCCCTGCTGGTCGCGATGGGTTTGGGGGTTCTCGCGCAAGGCGCGGCGCAGAAGGCGCGAGACGGCATGGGAATCGAAGAACTTGCCGAGTGGGCGCGCGATACGGCCAGCCGAACCCGCATCTATTTCGCAGTCGACACCCTTGAGTACCTGGCGCGCGGCGGACGAATCGGCAAGGCGCAGCGGTTCCTCGGGGGGCTGCTGAGCGTCAAGCCGGTCCTGGAGTTCCGGGACGGCGAGGTTCATCCGTTGGAGCGAGTACGCTCCCGCGCCAAGGCCCACGCCCTCCTTGAATCACTCGCGCTGAAGAGTGGAACCCCTGAGCAAATCGCCTATGCAAGCACAACAGATCACGATCGGGCGCTCGAGATGGCTGACCGCGCCAAAGAGCGCCTCAGCCTTGATGACGTGCCCGTCTTTACCATCGGCGCGGCGGTAGGAACCTACGCCGGGCCGGGGTGTGTCGGTGTTGCCATAGTCTCATCGCCCGGGCAGTGACGGGGATTCAACCATGACACAGGGCCGCTTGCCTGTCGGCCCCGGCCACGCATCCCGGAACGAGTCGTCGGCTGCCCCTGCGGCGCTCGACGACCGTGTTGCCCGCAAAGTGGAGACGATTCGCCACGTTCTGCGCCTCGAACGCGACCAGAATCATGCAAACCGCGCCGTTATGGGCGGCTTGGACGCGTTCCTTGAGAGATGGATTGAAGACCCGGACATCAAGAGCACGCTGGAAGGCGCGGGCATCGGACTGCCTAACTATGACGGCCTGCCGCCGGACGGGCGCGCAGCGTGGGTGCGCGAAGCACTGGAACGGCTGCGAGATTCTGAGCCTGCCACGGCGGACAACGTCATACGGCAGCCGCCTCCGCCGCGCATGGACGTGCCGCCCGACCCCGGATGGAATCGGGTTGAAGAAGTCTCGACAACTCGGTCAAGAACAGATAACCGATCCCCTGCAGAAAGAATCGCGCCTCCCAAACCAACGCGGCGCAAGCCTGCGCGGCCCGCCCCAAAGGTGACGCCGGTAAAGTCGCTCGAAGAGCCCCTGGACGCGCCGCCTCGCATGAAAGCGGGCCTCAGAAAGCTGGGGGTTGAGACATACCGCGATGCGCTGTGGGCTTTTCCGCGGCGGTACGTGCCCGTCTCATCGATTGCTCGGCTGACCTACGGAGAGCAAACGGCGATCTCCGTTCGCGTTGAGCGGGCAGGCGGAGGAGGCTACACGAGGGGTCGGCAGGTCATGCGCGTCGAGGCGACGGTCAGCGATGCCACGGGGCAGGTAAAGGCGGTGTGGTTCGGCAACCCGTGGGTTCTGAAGAATCTCAAGAAGGGGTCGCGGCTGTTGCTGATCGGCCGGTTGGGGGAGTATCGCAGCCGCGCGCAGTTCCAGGTGGAAACGTATGAGCAGCTCCGGGCTGAGGACAGGATGGATGCCAACGAATTGGTGCCCATCTACCCGCTCACCAAGGGGGTGACGCAGAGCGGGATGCGGCGTCTCATTGGTCCGGCGGCGGAACAGGCCTTGCCGCTCGTACAGGAATTCCTGCCCGATGACATCATTCGAACGGCGAAACTGCCGGGGCTGCGACAGGCCCTCGGTCTTATCCATCACCCCTCGGATCTGTCAGACGATGAGCGGGCACGCCGTCGGCTGGCGTTTGATGAACTTTTCTTGCTCCAGCTCGGCCTGCTGGAGCGGCGGAGGCAGCAACAGCACGAACTCGGCGCGCCGATCCCACGCAACACCGAGGCCGTCAACAACGTGCTGAGCGCCCTGCCCTTCACTCTGACGGCTGACCAGGATCGTGTAGTAGAGGAGATACTCACGGACATCGGCGGGAGCGCGCCCATGATGCGGCTCTTGCAGGGCGACGTTGGCAGCGGCAAAACGGTTGTCGCCGCGCTGGCCCTTGTAACGGCTGCGGCGAACGGTTTTCAGGGCGCGTTGATGGCGCCGACGGAGGTGCTTGCGGAACAGCATTTCCGTACGCTCACGGGCGTTTTCAGCCACGGAAATCGGGAGGCGAACGACGGCGGGCCCTATCGGGGCTTCAGCGGAATCCTGCCGGACAGGCCGCTCCGCATCGCCCGCCTCACGGGCAGCATGGCGGCAGGCGCAAAGTCGCAGCTGCACGATCTTATCGCCCGGGGCGACGTTGACATCGTCATCGGCACGCACGCGCTGATCCAGGAGGGGGTCGCGTTCAATAATCTCGGCCTTGCGGTGGTGGACGAACAGCACCGGTTTGGAGTGGAACAGCGGGCCTCGCTCCGTAACAAGGGCTTTGCCCCACACCTGCTCGTCATGACCGCGACGCCCATCCCGCGCACACTGGCGCTCGCCATCTACGGCGATCTGGATGTTTCAACGATTCGTCAGATGCCGCCAGGAAGGCCGCCCATCAGGACTGTCATCGTCCCGCCGCACGAGCGCGAGCGCGCATATGGATTCATCCGCAAAGAGGCGGCAGAGGGTCGGCAATCGTTCATCATCTGTCCGCTCGTTGAGGAGTCCGAGGCCGTAGCCGCCAAGGCTGCGGTGGTGGAACATGAGCGCCTTTCGCGGGAGGTCTTCCCTGATCTGAACGTTGGGCTGCTTCATGGCCGGATGCGGCCTGCGGAGAAAGACCGCGTCATGGAAGAACTCCATAGCGGGGATATTGACGTTCTTGTCTCGACGGCGGTCGTGGAGGTTGGCATCGACGTGCCAAACGCAACGGTAATGATGATTGACGGCGCGGACCGCTTTGGCCTCTCCCAACTGCACCAATACCGGGGCCGGGTGGGACGCGGCACGGAGAACAGCTATTGCATCCTCGTCTCGGAGTCCGACACGGAGGAAGTCAACAAGCGGTTGGAGGTGATGGAAAGGACGCGAGACGGGTTCGAGGTAGCGGAGGCGGATCTTCAGTTGCGCGGGCCCGGAGAGTTGCTTGGCACGCGGCAGAGCGGGCTGCCTGACCTGCAGGTCGCGACATTCGCCGACCTGGCGCTCATTGAAGAAGCGCGCCGCCATGGGCTGGCCGTTACGGCGGATGACCCGGACTTGTCGCAGGACAAGCATGCGCCGCTGAAAGAAGAGCTGCGGCGGTTCTGGGAGCGGGCGAGCGACGCGGGAGACAGCGCCTGACTTTAACCGACTGCGCCTGAATGAGGGAAACGGTCTGCTCAGGATGACGGGTAGGTGGCATACTTTAAGTTCCCATGATTAAGGACACCATCTCTGACATGCTCTCCGAGGCTCTGCGCCGCGCGCAGGCCGATGGCGCACTGCCCGCGCTTGAGCACCAGGACCCCGCCGTCGAACGGCCCCAGAACCAGGAACACGGCGACTACGCCTCCAGCCTGCCGCTCAAGATGGCGCGTTCCGCGCGGATGTCTCCGCTGGCCATTGCGGAAATCCTGCGCGAGCGCCTGCCGGAGCAAGAGGAGGTCACGTCGGTGACCGTCGCGCCCCCCGGATTCGTCAATTTCGGGTTGGACAGCCGCTGGATCATGCGGCAGGTGGGCACGATTCTTGCCGGGGGAGACCGCTTTGGACACGGAACGAGCGGCACGGGCGTCACCGCGCAGGTTGAGTTCGTCAGTGTGAATCCAACGGGCCCCGTTCACGTCGGCCACGGACGCGGCGCGGTACAGGGCAGCGCCGTCGCGAACGTGCTAGAGGCGTCCGGTTTCACCGTGCAGCGCGAATACTATGTGAACGACGCCGGCAGCCAGATGGACAACTTCTTTGAGTCCCTCCACGCTCGGTATCTGCAGGCTTTGGGTAGGGACGCGGAGTTTCCCACAGAGGGCTATCACGGCGCGTATCTCATAGAGCTTGGGCAGGAACTGGCTTCCGAGTTTGGTGAGCAGTACGTAGGTGGCGATGACGCCACGCGTGAACTCGGCGAAATCGGCATGGCGCGGATGATCGACTCCATCCGCGAAGACCTCGAACGCATCGACGTTCGCTTTGACCGCTGGTTCAGCGAACGCTCCCTGTTCGCGGACGGCACGTACGAGAAAGCGATCGACGAGGTCCGCGCAAACGGCTACACGGCTGAGCGTGAGGGCGCGGTCTGGTTCACCGGCACCGACCTGGGAGACGAGCGCGACAGCGTGCTGGTGCGGCAGACGGGCGCGCCGACGTATTTCGCCTCGGACATCGCCTACCACTACGACAAGTTCCTGGGCCGGAGCTTTGACCGCGTCGTCAACGTGTGGGGCGCCGATCACCAGGGGCACGTGCCGCGCATGAAGGCAGTGGTCAAGGCGCTGGACGTCGACCCGGAGCGGTTGCAATTCATCCTCGTCCAACTCGTCACCCTCAAGCGTGGGGATGAAGTCGTGCGGGTGTCCAAGAGGACAGGCGACATCATCACGCTATCAGAGGTGATCAGCGAGGTTGGCCCGGATGCCTGCCGCTATTTCTTCCTGGCGCGGTCGGCGGACTCGCAGATGGATTTCGACCTCGAACTGGCCAAGAAAGAGGCGCCGGACAACCCCGTCTACTACATCCAGTACGCCTTTGCCCGCATCTCATCCATCCTCCGCAACGCGCGTGAAAACGGAATCGACCCGGACGATATGTCCCAGGCCGCCGACTTCGACGCGCTCAAGGAGGAGGCAGAGCTCCAACTTGCCCGTACCATGCTGCGCTTCCCGGAAGTGGTGGAGCTATCCGCGCGCAACCTGGAGCCGCACCATCTGCCGCACTACGCCTATGAACTCGCCACGGCATTCCACGATTTCTACACGAAGCATCGCGTTTTGGGAGAAGAACCACACGTCACGCTGGCGCGGCTAAGGCTCACGCAGGCGGCGGGAACGGTGCTGCGAAACGCGCTAACGCTGATGGGGATGACCGCGCCGGAGCAGATGTAGCCCCTGCGTCATTCCCGCGAAAGCGGGAATCCGGATCACATTACTTTGCATAACTAGGTATTGACCCCTGTCTGCAAGCGGTTCATTATCGTCTAGTGCTAATAGTCATGCAGACTGGGGAGGAGAGCGGCTAATGACGAACCGCATCACATTTCTACTGCTCGCGCTGATTGCAGCAGCGTTCCTTGTGTTCGCCGCAGCGTGTGGAACCGAAGCAGTGGAAGATGATACCGACACGTCCACGGACACGACCAGTGAAGATTCGTCCTCTGGGGACACGTCCATGGATGACGATATGAACGATGACATGGGCGGCGACATGATGACCCATTCCGTGAGCGGCGTGCCGGTTGATTCGAACGCTGTCTACGGCGGGACGCTGATCATCGCGACGACGTCCGAAGGCCCAACATTCAGCAACTGGGAGGAGGCAGCCGGAAGCGCGCCGCATTACGGCCACCCGGTGGGCAACATGCTCGTCTCCAAGCAGGACTGGGGCAACAAGGAGAACTTCATCAACGGGGACTATTGGACGATCGTTCCTGACCTTGCCACCGACTGGGAGCAGGCGGCGGACGGCCTGACGTGGACGTTCAACCTGCGTGACGGCATCGAATTCTCCGATGGCGTCGCATTCACCTGCGCGGACATTGAGTTTGCGTATGACACGCTCCGCACAGGCGACGGCCTGCTGCGCAATCCGCGCTCGGCGCACTTCGCTTCCCTCACGGACACTTCATGCGCAGACGACCTGACGGCAGTCTTCCATCTGGAGCGCCCGAAGCCCTCGCTGCTTGAAGTGATCGGGCTGCCATACCACGTCGTCAAGCCCAGCCATCTCTATGCCGATGACATGAATCGGATGCGTGAAGAGCCGCCGATTGGGACCGGCCCCTTCGTTGTGGGCGACTGGATCCCCGGCGAGAAGATGGTCATGGAGCGCAAGGACAATTACTGGGACCAGCCGTTCCCGTACTTGGACTCCATCGAGATCCTAATCCTCAACAACCAGGCGCAGGTTGCGGGCCTCCGCTCCGGCCGCATCCACATCGGCGGCAGCGCCGGCGGATGGAACGGGGCGAACGCGAACACGCTGCTGCGTGAGTGCGACATCTGCCAGAAGTGGGCGTCCGCCGTCCACCCAGGCATGATGTTCTCCGTCATCCCGAACTTCAACCGTGAGCCGTGGAACACGCAGCCTGTGCGTGACGCCATCAGCCTCGCGATTGACCGGAACCGCCTCATCAAGCTCGGATACAACGACTGGATCGCCCCCGGAACCGGCGGCCCATTCCTCCCTGGCAGCGCCTTCGCAATGCCGGAGGAGCGCTTGAAGGCCATCCCGGGCCACGACTACAGCGATCCCGAGGCCAACAAGGAGCGCGCTCGCGAGATTCTCGCAGAGGCCGGCTATGAGCCGGGCGAGCTGCAGGCCACGCTGGTCTACGCGCCTTTCTACGGCGTGTACGCGCCCACTGTGCTTGAGGACCTCAACCAGGTCGGCATCTCCGTAGAAAGCGGCGAAACGGAAACCGGCAACTACTACACCCGCATGAACGCCGGCGACTTCGATCTGGGCGGGCACGCAGGATGGATCGGCGGATTCGATCCTGACTTCATCCTGTATGAGTACTTCTACTCCGGTTCCGGCCGGAACTACGGGCAGTACTCCAACCCAGAGCTGGATCGCCTGATCGACGCGCAGTCCATTGAGCTCGACCCCGAGCAGCGGCGCGAGTTGGCGTGGCAGGCCGGTGAGATCGTCCTACGCGACCAGGTTCGCACGATGGGCGGCTTCCAGTTGGCGATTCCGGTCTTCTCCGATCGGGTGGCCGGTGTGATGCCGACGGTGCCGTCGCAGTCCTACGGCAACTTCTACCGCCACGCGCACACCTACCTGCTGGAGGACAACTAGCTCAAACAGACAACCCGACAAACGCGGGCCATCGCAGGCTCGCAGAGTACGAGTTGAAGGGGGCGCCCACCGCGGTGGGCGCCCCCGTTCACGTATACTGTCCACATGACGAACAGCAACGGATACGCTGATCAGAGCCGCATCTTCCTCAACCAGGCGTATGAGGAGTTATCTCGTGATGATCTGCGCCAGGCATCTGAGAAGGGCTGGGGCGCGGCGACACAGATACTCAAGGCATACGCGGAGGAGCGCGGCCTGGACCACAGCCGGCACGCCAGAATGTATGGCGTGGTCAACCGCCTCGTTGAGGAAACCGATGATGGAACGCTCCGCATCTATTTCAATGAGGCAGGCGGTCTGCACGAGAACTTCTATGAAGGTCAGTTTGGCAGCCGCAACGTCAGAGACAGCCTCGATAGCGTCTCTCAGTTCGTGGAGAAAGTCGGCGGGCTGCTGAACGGCCACCGGCCATCCTGACGCAGGCGGCACCAGTCAGGAGTAGGATGAGTGGATAAACGTCCATCCATTGCTGATGTGGTTGGTTGCGCGCGCCCGTAGCTCAGTGGAATAGAGCATCGGTCTTCGGAACCGAGGGTCGCGGGTTCGAATCCTGCCGGGCGCGCCACTGTATCTCACGTCGCATATACAATGACGATGGCGCTAGCGAGCGGATGGGGAGGAAAGGTCAGATGGTAAAGTCGGCCCAGCGGGATAAGGCGCAATCGGGCGCGTACATTTTGCTGACCGGAATGGTTGAGCGTGAGGACGATCAATACGTTTCAATCTGCCCGGAACTTGGGGTGGCCAGTTGCGGCGACACCGTTGAGGAAGCGTTTGCGATGCTTGCGGAGGCCATTGAGTTACAACTGGAAGGGCTCGTGGAGATTGGAACGCTCGACCAGGCCCTTCGAGAGCACAATGTTCGGGTCGAGTATGAGAACCCACCGTACGAATATCGCCCTAGAATCCCCGTCGGTGAAACAACTGGGCCAAATGGCCGCGTGTACCAGTTTTTCCGAACGCCCCTGCCCGCCTGACGCCGATGGCAGGTATGCGGTATGGGCAGGTGCCGCTAAGGTCTAGCAACCAGATTCTGAATGCCCTCAAGCGGTTGGGGGTTCAGGAGGGTAGAGCTCGCAGCACCAGCCATCGTTTCCTGTATCGAGAGCTTCCTGACGGCAGAAAGGTGTCTAATCCGCTCCCGATGGGCAAACGCGAGGTCCCGCGCGGGACGTTGCGCAATATCCTGGAGGGACTTGAGATTCCGCTTGAGGATTTCCTGGACGCGCTGCGCTAGCGCCTGCCCGTAGCTCAGTGGAATAGAGGGTAGTCGGTCTTCGGAACCGAGGGGCGCGGGTTCGAATCCTGCCGGGCGCGCCACTCCCACACCCCATCCGTTATTCCCGTGCTTGACACGGGAATCCATCGGTTCCACGCTCCAACCCCGTCTTGACACCGGCCAGCCTCCTGTGTTCCGGTCACCGGACTGTAAATCGACTAACCAGTCTGGAGGCACCGATGAGTGATATCGAACACAGCGGACTGCACGAGCTGTTTTATTTGGACGGCATCGCCGCCGCTGCGGATAAGGCGCTGCAACTACTTGAAGAGGCTATTGTTGCTCAGCAAAACCTCCTGCAAGAGAGCGTGGCCGACATGGACACGAATGCAAGCGACTATGACTATGCGCTTGGCGATATCAGGGTGCTCAAGGACGCAGCCGACGACATCAGGCTAGCCGCAAGACGTGTAATTGTCGCCCGCTCAACGATCAGCGCTCGGATAAGCTGACTTTCGGTCAAGCAGCAGCTTTCTTCAGGTTGCAGGGTGGGCACAAGAGCTGTCCATTGGCCACGCTCGTCGGGCCGCCCCGGGAATGCGGAATGATGTGATCCGCATGCCAATTGCCCCAGTCACAGTCAACTACACAATCAGGATCCTGTTCAGGATTAGTGCACTTGCCGTCAAATCGCCGATAAATTGTTATCCGCTGCTCTTCTGTAAATTGGCGCCTATTGTCCAACAGGGTTAGATCGGGGATTGCCTCTAGCAAATCCTCAAGAAGCAGCTTGCGCCTCACCTCTTGTGATGCAACATTAGCGGTCTGCTGATTGATGGCAAGTTCATAGGATTCAAAGCTTTCGTCTCTCTGATCCTCCCCAATCTCATCTTGACTCTTGCGCCGCCTTTCAAAATCGAAAAACCACTTTGCGAATTCATTCTCTCTGCCGCCGAGAGAGTACTTGGTCAGCAACTCCGAGACGACGATATAAAGCGAGACGAGATTAACCTTGTTTAACTCGGGAGTCCGCCGAGGAAAAGCCTTGCTTAAGAACTTCATAACTGCTCTGAGTTTAGATGCCTGTGCCGAACCGATCTTGAATCTCTTGTGAGATTGATACATTGTCTTCAGATTGTTGTGCCTTATTGACGTGGGGCCTCCAGTAAGTTCAATCAACATCATCTGAGCGACGACTTCATCATGCGAATACCGATTGTTCTTGAACGGTACAGAAGTAGTCATCAATTTGTGCGTATCAGCGACCTGCCGAATAAAGTTCCTGATTTGACCTGAGATGGCGTTCCTCTTCTCTGCCGAATTCAAAGGCACCCCGTTCTGGAGACGCAGGAACATGTCCTCAATATCATCGTCTACAGCATCTTCAACGACAATTACCGAGAGTTCATATGCACGAAACTCCTGTTGAAGGTCATCATGTAAATCTGAAAACACCTTGCCCGCAATCTTGTGTCCTGCCACGGGATCGGAATCATCTGAGAGAGGGTAGCGATTATCGATAAATTGCCAGATAGCCCTCAGTCGTTGCTGACCATCAATGATCTCCCACTCATAGTCAGCACCTGATACGCTCCTCAGGTATAGCTTCGGTATGTCATAACCGCGCAGTATAGAGTCGATAAAGAGTTGCTGTTGCGCCTGAGACCATACAGGTCCCCGCTGATAGGCGGGCTTGGGGTCGATCTTCTTCTGCCGAGCTTCGGCACTGAAGATAGGCCACGTTCTCGGGTTGAGTCTCATGATTGGTTCCCTGTCCTTCGATGCACTCTTATCGAGTCAATGTACCCGAAACACTCCGCACTCGCTATAGACCTGATACCCAACAACCTCTAGCTCCCCCAATCTCCTATACTGTTTGGACGGCTACGGAAGTGCCGGTTACAATCGCCGCGCCGGTCATGCCGGTGATGGGGCGGGTGACGGTTTAGGTTGGCCTACCGGAAAGAACATGGCAGCACCACGGGCAAGCGTTAGAAGAAAATTGAAGGAGATTCTCGCAACGCGGGAATTCGACATTCCACCTGATGACCGCTTTGAGGGGTCAGAGGCTCCTAGGCTACATCTGGTACATCTCCTGCGCGAACTAAAGGCGTCCGAGCGGGCGCTGCCCGATGCGGGGGCATGGAAAATAGCGTTCACCGATGGAACCTCAGATTTGGCGCTATTTGACATGGAACCAGATATTGACGGGCCGCATACCGTGACTGACGCGGAGGGCTCGATTCAGGTTGGAGGTGAAGCGGGCGCTGGATTTGCGCGATCTTGGTCACATGATGCCTTGATCAATGAATTCGCGCGTAACGCCGTTTACTTGGTCCTCGTTCGTGGGTCATGGAATAGGCAATCCCGTCTGGTGAGCTATATGTCTGCAGAGTTCCTATGGGAACCGAGAATTACCCAACTCATCCGACTTATTGCAGATGGAACAATAATCATCGATTCTGACGCCTTCTTGCAGGATAGTAGCAGTGCCCGAGACCACGGCACGAAGTTCCGCATCAAGCCGGATGACCTGAATTCGCTCTACTCGGCACGGGAGCCAGTGGAGTAATCCACCCACCCCCAATCCCCTATACTGTCTGGACGGGATATCACAAGGGAGACTCTGAGGATGGCTACTACGACGACAACCACAACGACTGCGAACGGGGCGGCGGCGAACGGAATCATTCAAGCGCCGCGCACCCTGACGCCTCAGCAAGTGCAGCGATTCAGTCGGCACATCATCATGCCGCAGGTCGGCAGTATCGGACAGCGCAAGCTGATGGACGCGAGCGTGCTGCTCATCGGGGCCGGCGGGCTCGGCTCCCCGCTCGCCATGTACCTGGCCGCCGCCGGCGTCGGCAAGATCGGCATCGTCGATTTCGATGACGTCGATATCACCAACCTGCACCGCCAACTCCTGCACGGGCACGACGACATCGGCCGCCCCAAGGTCGATTCCGCCGAGGACACCATCCGCGAGATCAACCCGGACGCGGAGATCGTCAAGATCGCCAAGCACATCAACTCCGAGAACGCCATGGAGATCGCGGAGGAGTTTGACATCCTCATCGACGGGACGGACAACTTCCCGACGCGCTACCTCATCAATGACCTCGGCGTGCTGATGGACAAACCCGTTATCCACGGCTCCATCTTCATGTTTGACGGGCAGGTGACGACGTTCCTGCCCGGGCAGGGCTGCTATCGCTGCCTGTACCCCGCGCCGCCGCCCCCCGGCATGGTCCCCTCCTGCGCGGAGGCGGGCGTGCTTGGCGTGCTGCCCGGCATCATCGGCTCCCTCATGGCGACGGAGGCCATCAAGCTGATCCTGGGCATCGGCAAGCCGCTGGTGAACCGGCTGCTCATGGTCGATGCGCTGGACATGGACATGCGGACGGTGAAGGTCCGCAAGGACCCCAACTGCCCCGCCTGCGGCGAGAACCCGACGGTCACGGAGCTCATCGACTACGAAGCCTTCTGCGGCATGCCCGCGTTCGAGTAGGGCTTTCTCGGCTCGCGCCCACAACCGCTCGGCCTTTGCTGTTCGCATCCCGCGTTCCAGCGTGGGAAGTCACTCGCGTTGTCCTCAGGGGGGCGTGACGCGCGCGTTAAACTAAATGGGTGAGGATGACAGCGCGGAGGGAAGAAGATTGACCGATACACCAACGCGGGCGCGTGAGGAAGACGGCGCCAACGAGAGTGAGTGGAACGGCGAGGGCGGGGCCGGAGACTCGCATCCCATTCTGCGACGCCTGTTGCCCGCGATGACCGCTATCCCGGGATTGAAGGTGGACCGCAGAACATTCCTGGGGAAACAGCTGGATCGCCACTACCACCAGAACAGCATCGAAGTTGGAAAGGCGATCGCGACAACGCCGCTGGCAGCCGGCGTGCCCATGGAAACGCTCGACAGGTTGGCCGATGCGATCATCATGTCGCACATCGTCAAGTCATCCGGCATTTCCTTCGCGGCGGGGCTGCCGGGAGGATGGCTGATGGCGGCGACGCTTCCGGCGGATCTTGCTCAACTCAATTGGCACGCAGTGGTGTGCGCGCAGAAGCTGATGTACCTGTATGGGTGGGACGACCTGTTCGAGGACGGCGATCTGCAACTGAACGAGGAAACGGAGTTCAGGATATGGCTGCTGGTCGGCGCGGTCTTCGGAGTGCGCCAGGCGACTGACAGCCTGAGAGAGATCGCAGAGGCGTCAAAGTCAAACGCCGCATACCGCATCGCCAGAATCCGACTGACCGCGGCGCCGCTCTATATTCCTCTCAGGTACGCGCTCTTCCGCACAATCGGCGTGCGGCTGACAAAGACCTCGTTCGCGAAAGGGATCAGCAAGCTGATTCCTCTTGCCGGCGGCGGCATCTCGGCATCCATTACGGCAGTCTCCCTGCGCAGCATGACCAGGAATCTGAAGGGGCATCTGCGAGAGATCGCTATCTGACTCCGGCTGCCATTCCCGCCCGCCTGCTGTCCGCAACGCGATAAACTAGGCACATGACCGGCAGCATACTGGACACAATCGGCAATACGCCCCTCGTTGAACTGAAACGGCTTCAACCCAAGCCGGGCGTCCGCCTTTTTGCCAAGCTGGAGGGCCAGAACCCGACGGGCAGCGTGAAGGACCGCATCGCCCTGCTCATGGTGGAGAACGCGGAGGCAGACGGGACGCTTGGCGATGGCCGAATCATCCTAGAGCCCTCCAGCGGCAACACCGGTGTTTCACTCGCCATGGTCGCGCGCTACAAGGGCTACGAGGTCACCGTCGTCTTGCCGGACAACGTGACTGATGAGCGGCAGGCGCTGATTGAGTCATTCGGCGCGAGTGTCGTTTTCAGCGAGGGCCGTCACGGCACCAACGGCGCAATCGAGGTCGCGCAGCAGATGGCCGAAAAGGAGCCGGACAAGTACGTGATGCTGTACCAGTACGGCAACGAGGCGAATCCGCGCGCCCACTACGACGGCACGGGCGAGGAGATCATCCGTCAGCTGCCTGAAGTGGATACGTTCGTGGCCGGTCTCGGCACGGGCGGGACGTTGACGGGCGTTGGGCGGCGACTCAAGGAGCACAACCCTGACGCGCGAATCATCGCCGTCGTCCCACACCCGGAGGAACGCATCCAGGGGCTGAGGTCGCTGGAGGACGGGTTCATCCCGCCGATCCTTGATACGACGGTGCTGGACGGGCAGTTCATCATCACGTCGCGTGAATCGTTTGAGAAGACGCGGGAACTGCTGCAGACGGAGAGCATCTTCGCGGGCATCTCATCCGGCGCGGTGCTGGCATGCGCGCAGCGGCTGGCGGAGCGGATGGACAACGGCAACATCGTGTGCCTGTTCGCGGACGGCGGTTGGAAATACCTTTCCACCGGCCTGTGGACGCGCCCGCTGGATGAGATTGACGCCGAGATGGGGCGCAAAATCTGGTGGTAGAGGACGGCGGCTCGCGTCCAACCGCGCCAAGGGGATTCGGCGGCCATTTCCTGCCATTCGCCGCGGTCACGCTGGTCATCTACATCGCCGACCAAGTCACCAAGCTGCTGATCGTCAATAACCTGCGCCTGTATGAGTCGATCCCCGAGAACGGACTCCTGCGTCTGACCCATGTAACGAACACCGGCAGCGCGTTCGGCCTGCTGCGCGGCCAGACGGAGTTCCTGATCCTGGTCAGCATCATCGGGGTGTTGGGCGTGCTGTTCTATTACCGGGCGAACGGGCGGGAGAGTGCCCTGCTGCGCTATTCCCTCGCCCTCTTGTTGGGCGGAGCGCTGGGCAACCTGACAGACCGGCTCGCGCGGGGCGCGGTCGTGGATTTTATCAGCGTGCAGGTATGGAGCGACTACTATTTTCCGACGTTCAACGTGGCGGATTCTGCGCTGACGGTCGGGCTGTTCGCGCTGGCTTTCTATGTGCTGAGGAATCGGGCGACGGAGAAGAAGCAGGAGGCGGAGGGGATGCCGGATTCCCGCTTTCGCGGGAATGACGCGGGGGAGGAATCCTCCATCCTGTCGATGAATGACGAATCTCTAGACGAATCTCTAGTGGAAGAACAGAGGGCTGAGGATGGAGACTCGTCTGACCGTCCCGCCTGAGACATCGGAGAGGCGGCTTGATCGATACTTGGCCTCTGCGCTCACCGTCGATATCTCACGGTCGGCGATTGGTCGGCTGATCCAGGATGGACGGGTCAGCGTCAACGGAGAGGTGCCGCGCAAGCGTGGGCACACCATTGAGCCCGGCGACGAAATTACGATTACCGGCGAGATAGAACTCGGTAGAGAAGTAGGGCTCTCCGCCGAACATTCGCCCCTGCCAGTGCTCTACGAGGATGACGGGATTCTCGCAATCGACAAGCCGCCCGGCGTCGCCGTCCATCCCGGACCCGGCCACCCGACGGGAACGATTGTGAACGCGTTGTTGGGTCGCCAGGGACCCCTCTCCACGATTGGGGGCGAGGACAGGCCGGGGATCGTTCATCGGCTGGACAAGGACACGTCCGGCGTGATGCTGATCGCCAAGAACGACGCGGCGCACACAGCGCTTTCGCGGCAGTTCCAGTCCCGCAGCGTTGAGAAGGTGTACATCGCCTTGCTGCGCGGGCTGCTGGAGCCGCCAACCGGCGTGATTGAGGCGTCGTTGGGACGTGATCCGCGGCATCGACAACGAATGGCCGTGGTGGCATCGGGCCGCACCGCCACAACCCGGTACCGTGTGCTGGCACACCTGCAAGGCGGCTACACGCTCACGGAGGCGAGGCCGCAGACGGGGCGACCGCACCAGATTCGCGTGCATTTCGCGTCGCTACGGCATCCGGTGGCCGGGGACGTGATCTATGGTCGCGGCAGCCGCGATCCGGTGCCGCGCCTCTTCTTGCACGCTCTCTCACTTGGGTTCAAGCATCCCTTGAGTGGAGAAACGCTGGAGGTTCGATCCCCCCTTGCATCTGACCTTTCAGAATGCTTGTCAGAGTTGACCGCGGGGACGTCGGACGCACGGCTCGTCGATTCGCTGGGTTAGAATGAGATTGCGATGTCAGAGACGCGAACACGCTACGCGCCAAGCCCGACGGGTGATCCGCACGTGGGCAACATCCGGAGCGCGCTATTCGCCTGGCTCTTTGCGCGCAGCACCGGCGGCGTCTTTGCGGTGCGGATCGAGGACACCGACCAGGAGCGGCGTATCCCGGGCAGCGAGGAACGGATTCTCGATTCTCTCCGATGGCTCGGCATCGA
Source organism: Dehalococcoidia bacterium (assembly GCA_965203815.1). Classification (GTDB taxonomy): domain Bacteria; phylum Chloroflexota; class Dehalococcoidia; order UBA6926; family UBA6926; genus VXMO01. The sequence goes on from OZ241912.1 coordinate 356,208, forward strand.
ATGGGACGAGGGGCCGGACATCGGCGGTCCCTACGGGCCGTACGTGCAGTCGCAGCGCCTTGAGCATTACGGCGCGGCGGCTGAGCGGCTGGTTGAGTTGGACGCCGCCTACTACTGCTACTGCACCCCTGAGAGGCTGGACGCCATCCGTGCCGCCCAGCAGAAGCGCAACGTGCCCACCGGCTATGACCGCCGCTGCCGCAACCTGAGCGCGGAGGAACGCGAGCGGGAGGAGGCGGAGAACGGCGAGCACCGCGTTGTACGCTTCAAGACGCCGCTCAGCGGACGCACAACGTTCACGGATGTCATACGCGGCGACGTTTCATGGGAGAACCGGCTTATCGACGATTTCGTCATCCTCAAGTCGGATGGATTCCCGACGTATCATCTCGCCAACGTGGTGGATGACGTGGCTATGGCCATCACACACGTGATCCGCGGCGATGAGTGGATGTCATCCGCGCCACGCCACGCCATGATCTATGAGGCGTTCGGCTACACTCCGCCCGCATTCGCCCACCTGCCGCTGATCCTCGGCTCAGACCGGACAAAGCTGTCAAAGCGACACGGCTCCGTCTCGCTGCTCGACTACCGCGATGAGGGTTTCCTGCCGGAGGCAATGCTGAATTTCCTGGCGTTGCTGGGATGGTCGCTCGACGACAAGACCACGCAGATGACGCGAGAAGAGCTAATCGCGGGTTTCTCTCTTGACCGCGTCTCGGCCTCACCGGCGATGTTCGATCGCGAGAAGCTGGAATGGCTGAACGGCGTGTACATCCGAGAGACCACGCCGGATGCGTTCGTGGAGGCGGCGCGCCCGTATCTTGATGCCGGCCTGCCGCCCGAGATTCCGCGGCCACTCGATGATGGGCTCGCGCGGCAGGCAACCATGCTCACGCAGGACCGTGCGCGGGTGCTTAGTGAAATGCCGGAGCTATGTGATTTCTTCTTCACGGATGAGGTCTCGTTCCCGCCTGCGCTCCTCTGGGCAGGCATGGGCGACAAGGCGATGAAGCGGATGGCGGACGCGGGAGATGACCTTTGGCGCGTGCCGCTGCCGGAGGATGCACGCGTTGTCCATGAATGGCTGAACGCCGCCGCCAACGCCATTGAGAAGATCGAGCCTTGGAACCATGAGTCGATTGAGACACGTTTCAGGGCGCTCGTGGAGGAGCTTGGCACGTCCGGGCGCAAGCTGTTCGGCGCGATCCGTGTCGCCACGACGGGTCGCACGGCAGCGCCCCCTCTGTTCGTCACGCTTGAGGCAATCGGGCGGGAACGGTCGGCGGCAAGGACACGCGCGGCAGCGACGGCTCTCCTTGACACGGAATTGGCGCGTTCGTAGCATGAGCAAGCGCGGCCCGGTGGTGTAGTCTGGCTTAACATACTGCCCTGTCACGGCAGAGATCACGGGTTCAAATCCCGTCCGGGTCGCCAGGTTCTTTTTGAATCGAACCGCTCGAGCAAGGACACCGGCAAGGCACAACGGCCCCCCGCCGTCAGCATAAGGCAGCGAGAACGCGCACAATCATGGCCAACCCATATCTTCTTGGCGTTGACGTTGGGGGCACGCAAACACGGGTCGCCATCGCTCGCACTCCGCGCGGCGCAATGCGGCGCACCGCGTTCTCATCCCCCGCCCGTTCCAATCCCAAACTGCTTATCGACGGCATCGTTGAGTCCGCCCATGACCTGATCGGCACGACGAACGGCGAGATCGCCGCCGGGGTCGTCGCCTGCGCGGGCATGGTGGACACGGCAACCGGCGTCATCGTGGAATCGCCAAACCTGCCAATGGTGCGCGAATTCGCGATGGCGGACGCGCTCAAGAAGCGTCTGAACATCCCCATCGAGATCGAGAATGACGCCACCGCCGCCGCCCACGCCGTCCACAAGATGGGCGTGGGGCGCGGCACGAAAGAGATGATCTACCTGACCATCAGCACGGGTATCGGCGCCGGCATCGTTTCCGGCGGCAAACTTCTGCGGGGAATCGCCGGGGCAGCGGGCGAGTTGGGACACATGACAATCTCTATGGATCGCGGCATCCGATGCCCGTGCGGGTTATCGTCGGGCTGCTTTGAGACGTTGGCCTCCGGCACGGCCATCGCTCGCATGGCACGGATGCGTATCGAGGGCGGCGAGGACTCTGTTCTGGTTGAGCAGGTCCGCAAAAAGGGCAGCGAGAGCATCACGGCGCGCGACGTATTCGACGCGGCGGAGCAGGACGACGCGCTCGCGCGGGCGGTGGTCGATGAGGCAGGCTACGCCCTCGGCGTCGGGCTTGCCAACATCGTCAACATCTTCAACCCGGAGTTGATCGTGCTGGGCGGCGGGCTGGCGCGCGGGCAGGATGAGTACGTGGAGCACGGCATCAGCGTGGCCAGGGAGCGCGCGTTCAAGCTACAGAATCGCACCGTCCGATTTGAAGTGACTGAGCTTGGCGACGACAACGGCTTGCGAGGCGCGCTGCTGCTGGCGCGGGAGTTGGACTCTCGAGCGCGGCGGGCGGCGAAGCGCAGCGGCTGAGGAAAGGGGACTGGCCTGATGGAGGGGACGGCAAACAAGGGCAGCGCCCTCGACTACGTGAGCATCACCCCAACGGACTACGATGAGTCCCGCGCCTATCCCGTCATCATCCTTGTGCACGGGTTCGGTGCTAGCATGTACGACCTTGCGGGACTTGCGCCGGCAATCCATCAGACCGGCTATCTGTATCTCTGCCCGAACGGCCCCGTTCCGCTGGACATCGGCGGCGGCCAGATCGGCTATGGATGGACGACGCCGGGCGGCTTCAATGACCCGGAGGAGGCCGAGAACACAGAAAAGGCCTTTGACGCCTTCATGGAGGAGATGCGGGAGCCGTACAAGCTGGAAGGCGGCAAGATCCTGATCATCGGCTTCTCACAGGGCGGCGGACTGGCCTATCGCTACGCGCTGCCACGGCCTGACGTTTTCGCAGGCATCGGCGCGCTCAGCGCGTCCATAAGTGACATGGAGGAGCTTGCCCCACAGCTGCCTGAAGAACGGACGCAGCCCATCTTTGTTGGTCATGGCAACCAGGATCCGGTCGTGCCGATTGACCGGGGCCGTTCCGCCAACACGCAGTTAGAGGCGTGGGGCTACGGCGACCTCATTTACAACGAATACGATGGCGCGGGACATGAGATTACGCCGACCGAGCTGCGTGATCTCTCACAGTGGGTGGCGCGCGTTCTCCCGCCCGCGGACACGCAGACCCCGGGCGTCTCGCCGGGCGGCATTATCTTGCCGTAGGCCGGCGCGACCCGTTCCGTGGAAAGACACCTGCTCCGATTGGTTAGAGAGCTAGCTCCCGATGTGCTTGGAGAGCCTGTTCTCTGGGTTATCTTCTTGCTGGTTATCCTCACAATCGCCATCTGGCTCGTGTACAGAATGATCCACCTGACGAGGAGCTGACCCCTGATGCGCATCGGGCTTATTTCAGATACACACGTGCCGGAGGCCGGGGAGCGGATGCCGGGCGAGGTATTTGATCTGCTGGCCGGCGTGGACATGGTGATGCACGGCGGCGATATGCACATCATCGACGTGCTGGATTGGCTGGAGGTCATTGCGCCCGTGATTGGCGCGCGGGGAAACGGCGACGGCGATGGCTTTCGACCGCCCTTTCCCGATGATGATCCCCGCGTGAAACACGCGCAGGTCATCGAGGTGGAGGGCCTCAGCGTCGGCCTGATTCACGGGTTTCCGCTGCCGGCAGACACACCCTGGATCACGACGGAGGCGCTGATGGAGCGCAATTTCGGCAGGCCGGTGGACGTGATCGTCTGCGGCGACACGCACATCGCTCACGTGGAGCGAACGGAGTCAGGGGTGCTGATCGTCAACCCCGGCAGTCCCGCCCTGCCGCGCAACATCCGCGAGCCGGGCCACGTCGGCATCCTCACCATCGAGGACGGCCAGGCAACAACGGAGATACTGCCGCTGACAAGTCTGGCGTATTAGCTCGGGTCAGGCGCGCCGAGCGGTTTCCACTGCGGCAGCATCTGGTCGCCGCGCTCCTCGAAGTAGACCTCCACCGGCATATCAATCTCGCACTGCTCGATGTCGATGCCCTTGACGTTCCCGTTCATGCGGACGTCCTCATCCAAAGTGATGATGGCGTAGATGTACGGAACATCCTCATTGAACCCGGGGTGGCCGGGCTGCCGCACGACGATGAAGCTGTAGATGCGCCCCTTGCCGCTGACGGTGACCCACTCAAGATTGTCGGAGAGGCAGATGGGGCAACGCTCGCGCGGGTAGAAGAAGCGGTCGCCACACGTTATGCATCGTTGGACGGTCAGGCGTCCCTCTTTAGTAGCCTCCCAGAACGGCTCTGTGACCTGATCCGGAAACGGAACCGGCTTGGGTATCGTCTGCCCTTCTGTCATCGCCCCACTCCTTCGAACAGCTCCCGCCACCTCTGCAGGGACTCATACGCTTGTGTCGATACCAGCATGTACACGATAGCACTTTTGGGGGTGGGGGTGAATGACAGTGGTAACGTCTAGGTATGGATGCTGAGCAATTCGAGGATTTGGTTGGGCAGGCGCTGGATTCGCTGCCGCCGGAGATCGAGGCGGGGCTGGATAATCTCGCCATCGTCATCCAGGATTGGCCCTCTCCGGAACAGATGGATGACAACGGCATTCGTGACCGATACGGCCTGCTTGGGCTGTACGAGGGCGTTGCTTTGACGGATCGCGGAGAGGGTTACAACATGGTCGCGCCGGATAAGATCACCATCTTCCAGAAACCCCTTGAGGCGCTGCGACTCACCCCCGAGGAGACCGTCGAGGAGATACGCAAGACGGTGCTGCATGAGCTTGCCCACCACCTCGGCTTCTCGGAGGATGACCTGCACAAGCTCGGCTATGACTAGCCCCACGTTGACCAAACTGCGCCGACGGCTGCTGACGTGGTATCGCAAGCATGGTCGGGATCTGCCGTGGCGCAGGACGAACGATCCCTACCACGCCATGGTGGCGGAGTTCATGTTGCAGCAGACAGGTGTGGGGCGTGTGCTCCCGGTGTATTCGTCCTTCCTTGAGAGGTTTCCGACACTTCAGGCACTGGCGAATTCGCCTGTCTCAGACGTTATCCGGGCATGGAGCGGTATGGGCTACAACCGCCGCGCAATCAATCTGCAGCGCGCAGCCCGAATCATCGCTGACGAGCATGGCGGCAATGTCCCCCGGGACACCGTGACCCTTCAGAAACTCCCCGGCATGGGCCGCTACACCGCCGCGGCAATTGCGTGTTTCGCCTTTCGCCGCTCCGTCCCCGTGATGGACACGAATATCCGACGCGTGCTGGGCAGACTGATAACAGGCCACGGCGATATTGACGCCGATGCGGGTTGGACGTTATCGGAGGCCGCAGTCCCCCGTGACGGCGCGCGCGCATCGGCATGGCACCAGGCCCTGATGGACCTGGGCGCGACGGTTTGCACGGCGCGTCGTCCCAAGTGCGACGAGTGCCCCGTGAACGACCTCTGCGCGGCAAGACCGCTCTTTGATGGCGCAAACGAGCCGCAGATCCGGTATTCAGAGATTTCCAATGCGCTGCCAACCCTCAAAGTCGCCGAACGGCCTCGACAATCACAGCAAGGCTGGGGCGGCACGACACGCTACTACCGCGGCCGCATCGTAGAGGCACTGCGGAACCATGTGAACGGCGCGATGCCGCTGGATGAACTGGGGCCTCTCACTAGAGACGACTACACCCCCATCCAACACATGGAGTGGCTGCGGGAGTTGCTGGCCGCGCTGGAGCGGGACGGGTTGGTGGCGGTGCAAGAGGATTCAGCACGGTTGCCGGAGTAGGGAGCGGCGCCGTTCACCGCACTGGATTCCCGTGTCAAGCACGGGAATGACGGAGGATTTCATACCCGCCATCAGCAAGCCACACTTGTGTTTGGGACTTCAGATTGAGCCAGGGGTCTCCCATGTGTGCGAGTTCATCTTTAGTCAGTTCCGTGTAGGTCTTGCCCATTTCGGGGAAGAGCCACAGGCCGGTTAGCCAAAAGCCCTCGATACGCTTGGCGGATGGCTCATTCCGTATGATGCCCGTCGGGCCCGTCACCTCCCACGTTTGCACGATGCCGGACGGGGAGGCTATTGCAAGGCCTTCTCTCCACGTGGCTTCTCGATCCGCATCCGATTCCAAATGCGCCATCAGGGCCAACAGGTGCCGTATGCGATCCTCGTCCGTGGCATCCTCCCCTGCCGCCCGCCGCGTCAGCAGGCTGTCCCAGTTGGGACCCAGGGCGGGAATATCGATGCCGCCGTCGGAGGCTATTGCCAGACCGCCGCTGATTTGCGCCCACGCGAGCGCCTTTGCCTCGGCAATCTCAATGTGCGTGCCGCCTATCTCCTCCGGCGGCTCGTGCGGCGGCAGTTCATTGACGGTTATGAAATCAAACGGCCGGCCTTCAAGGCAGTCACGGAGGCGGTCAATCTTGGCGGGGTTCGTTGATCCCAACAGGATGCGTGGGGGCATGGGGTCGTTAATGATACGTGTAGGAGTAATCAGCCTCTTCCGGCTCGTTCGGCTCTTCACTCCCACTCCTCAAGCCAAGCCAGAGGCCGGCGGCAATAGCCGCGCCTGCGATCAAGGGCGTCCATTCGCGGACGCCCAGCGGCAGCCCACTGTACCGCAGTCCAAACAGCATGAGGCCCGCTCCAATGATCACGGCGCTCAGCGTCATCAACCGACGCTCCCAGTTCAGGAAGATGATGCCGTTGACAATCGCGGGTATGAGCGAGCCGACGAATATCTGGAATCGATTCCATCCGCTGAGCGTCAGTACCGCGCCGCCCGGCTCCACGTCACCGGATACCAGGAACCAAAAGACCACGCCGATTCCGAAGCCTATTCCCGCGCCGATCACGAAAACGGACGCACGGTAGAAGACTGATCCAAGCACAAGCAGGATCATCCCTGCGCCGCCCGCCGTCGTCAGCAGCGCCGTTCCCTCCAGCGCAAGCAGCTCGGGGCCGGCAAGAACGACCACTGCGCCGCCGGATACGCCCGCCGCGAGCGCAATCACCAGTCGATAGGCGTAGTAACTGAGCAAGCAGAGCGCGAGGCCAAGAGCCGCGAACGGCCATGCGATCCACCACGGCAGGTACTCCGGCATGTACGTCAGGATCAGTTCGTCGAGAAGTGACGCTCCGGTCGCGACCTCAGGCCCAGCGGCTTCAGGCATGGGCAGCTACGTTGTATCCGCCGCCGCGCCTGCGCGTTGTCGGCCTGGAGAACGAGCGACGCGCTTGCCAGCGGGCTTATCCGGTTTTTTGGACTTGCCGTTGCGGCGCGGCGCGCGGGCGGGTTTGCGCCCGTTGCCGTTCCGTGCCGCCTCAGTGATGCCAAGCGCCTCTCGCAGAAAGTCGCCCGTGTAGCTGTCACCGGCCAGCGCGATCTCCTCCGGCGTCCCCTCAGCAACCAACTCCCCGCCGCGTTCGCCAGGTCCCGGCCCGAGATCGATGATCCAGTCGGCATTCTTGATCATGTCCAGATGATGCTCAATAAGAAGCACGGAGTTGCCGCCGTCCACAAGCCGGTGCAGCACCGCGAGCAGCATCTCGGCATCGGAGAAAGACAGTCCTGTGGTCGGCTCATCAAGGATGTAGAGCGTCTTGCCCGTCGCCCTCTTGGAGAGCTCGGCAGACAGCTTGACGCGCTGCGCCTCTCCGCCGGAGAGAGTCGTCGCGGGCTGTCCAAGGCGCATGTAGCCCAGTCCGACGTCCTGCATCGTCTTGAACTTGTTGGCGATGCGCGGGATGGACTCAAAGACCTCGACGGCCTGATCGAGCGTCAAGTTGAGGACATCACCGATGCTGTAGCCCTTGAAGGTGATCTCCAATGCTTCGCGGTTGTAGCGCGCGCCCTTGCACGTATCACACGGAACGGTCACATCCGGCAGGAACTGCATCTCGATCAGCTGATAGCCCTCGCCCTTGCACTCCTCGCAGCGTCCGCCCTTGACGTTGAACGAAAAACGGCCGGGCTTGTATCCGCGCACACGGGATTCCGGCAGGCTCGCGAAGAGTTCGCGGATCGGCGTAAACGCTCCTGTGTACGTTGCCGGGTTGGAGCGCGGTGTGCGTCCGATGGGCGACTGATCGATGTTCACGACCTTATCGATGAGATCGAGGCCATCCACGCCGTCGGACGCGCCCGGGATATCTTTGGCGTTGTACAGCGTCTGCGCAAGGCGCTTGAACAGGACTTCGTACACGAGCGTGGATTTCCCCGAGCCGGAAACGCCCGTCACGCATGTGAGCAGGCCAAGAGGAATGCGGATATCAAGGTTGCGTAGATTATTGGCGCGCGCGCCGCGGATCAGCAGTTCACGGCCATCCTGCGGCTCACGCCGCGCCTCTCTCATAGGAATCTCGCGGCGGCCGCTGAGGTAAGCGCCTGTTACCGATCTCTCGGCTGCGGCCACGTCATCCAGCACGCCGGTTACGACAACCTCGCCGCCGTGCTCACCCGCGCCCGGCCCCATGTCGATGATGTGGTCGGACGCGCGCATAACGGCCTCGTCATGCTCAACGACGATGACGGTGTTGCCCAGGTCGCGCAGTCCTTTCAGGGTTTCAATCAGCCGCGCGTTATCGACGGGATGGAGACCGATGGACGGCTCATCACAGATATACACGACGCCCATAAGACCGCTGCCGATCTGCGTCGCGAGGCGGATGCGCTGCCCTTCCCCTCCGGAGAGGGTTCCTGCGGTCCTGTCCAGGGTCAGGTACTCCAACCCCACGTTAACCAGGAACTCAAGCCGCGCCGAGATTTCTTTCAGAATCTGCCGCGCGATGGTGGATTCGCGGTTGTTCAGCGGTCCGTTCTCCGTGTCCGCAAGCCGCTGCACCCACTCAAGAGCGCGGTCGATGCTCTGCTCCGTCGCCTCCACGATGGTCTTGTCGTCCACGCGGACGGCAAGGGCCTCAGGCCGCAGCCGCTTTCCCCCGCATGCGGCGCACGGTCGGCGGGCCATGAACCGCTCAATCTCCTGCCGCTGATTATCGGACTCCGTCTCGCGGTGCCTGCGCGTCAGGTTGGGAATCACACCCTCAAACCGCGCGCCATAGCGGACAATGCGGCCGCTTCGGGTTCGATGCCGAACCTGGATCCTCTCCACGGTCGTTCCGGAATCCGGGCCATACAGTACAAAATCAAGCTGCTCCGGAGATAGCTCGCGAACCGGCGCATTCATGTCTGCGCCTACCATCGATGTTGCCGACGCCAGCATGGACGTGTACCAGCCGGCCATCGTGCCGGAGCGCGCCCACGGCAAAACGGCCCCCTCGGACAGCGCGAGATCCTTGTTCGGAATCACCAGTTCGGGATCAATCACAAGCTTGTAACCGATGCCGGTGCACTCCGGGCACGCGCCATGGGGGCTATTGAAGGAGAACGTGCGAGGCGCTATTTCACCCAACGAAATGCCGCACGGTACACACGCGAACTGTTCGCTGTACAGCTCTTCCTCGCCGGAGTCTGCATCAAGAGTTTGCACGACGCCTTGCCCAAGCCGCAGCGACGTTTCGACGGAGTCCGTCACCCGGCTCCGAATCTCACCCCGGTCCTCGGGAATAACAAGCCTGTCGACGACAACCTCAATCGTGTGCCACTGCTGCTTGTTAAGCCGAATATCCTCAGAAAGGTCATGGATCTCGCCGTTCACACGGACGCGGACGAAGCCGCCGCGCCGCGCCTCATCCAACAGGCCGTAATGCTCACCCTTCTTGCGGCGCACCAACGGAGCGAGCAACATGATGCGCTTTCCCTGCTCAGAGTTCAGGATGGCATCCACGATCTGCTGGACAGTCTGGCTCTGGATGGGAAGTCCACATTGGTAGCAGAACGGATGGCCGATGCGTGCGTACAGCAGGCGGAGATAGTCATATATCTCCGTGACCGTGCCGACCGTCGACCGGGGGTTGTGTGACACGCCTTTTTGGTCGATGGATATAGCCGGCGAAAGCCCTTCGATATAGTCGACGTCCGGCTTCTCCATGAGGCCGAGGAACTGCCGGGCGTAAGCCGAAAGTGACTCGACATAACGCCGTTGTCCCTCGGCGTAGAGAGTGTCGAACGCGAGTGAACTCTTGCCGGAGCCGGAGACGCCGGTGATGACCACGAGCTTGTCTCGTGGAATGGTCACGTCAATGTTCTTGAGGCTGTGCTCGCGCGCGCCCTTGACGTGAATGACTGATGTGGACATGAACCGAATGCGCTCCCTCTTAGCCCCTGCTAGTTAGTGTAGGCGCGGCGGCGGCTAGTCACAAGCGGCGCCTACTCCCTTCCCGTCACCCATTTCCACGCGTCCACGACAACGTCCACGGCCACGTAATTGTCCAGCCAGCGCGCTCCGTGCAGCGCGTACTCCTGGAACTCCTTGAGCGCCGTGAGCGGAATCAGCCACAGCAGTGAACGCCGCCACGTGAGTTCATAACTGGGCGCGAACCTGAGCGCCCCCGCCACGAACACGAACCAGAACTCAAAGACGTTCGGGAAGAACAGCAGCACCCACCTGTCGCCGACGACCTCAAAGACGAGGACCCCAACGATGCGAAAGGCGAACAGCCCAATCGCAATGGCGCGCGGCGGGCCCTCCCACCTGAGGGCCACCCACAGGAACGTCACCATGTAGACCAGGTCGAGCCATTTGTCGAGCGCCTGGTAGTTGCGAACGCCGCCCAGGTCGAGCAGGTTCATCATGAACAGATCCGAGAAATCGATCAGGATTGCGGCAATCGACCCCGCGAATGCCCATCGCAGGACAAGCAGCGCCCCCGCGATACGCGCCGCCGAGATGATGAGTTCTTCGGTGTTCATGTGTTAGGTAGATTCCCGTGTCAAGCACGAGAATGACGATTACGGTATCAGCAGCAGCTTGCCGGTGGTTTGGCGGGATTCGAGGCGGCGATGCGCTTCAGCAGCGTCCTGCAACGGAAATCGCTCTGTGATCCGCAACGACAGCTTGCCGTCTGCGATCCAGCCCAACACGTCGCCTGCCCGCCACTCCAGCTCGTCTCGTGTGAGCGTGTAGTTGAACAGCGAAGGCCTCGTCAGGAACAGCGACTTGGCGTTCAATGCCAGCGGCGCGATCGGCGGTACAACACCGCTTGATTGGCCGTACATCACAAGGCATCCACGAATCGCAAGGCTGGCCATCGAACCCTCGTATGTCGTCACGCCGACGGAATCGTAGGCCACCTGGCAGCCCGCGCCGTCCGTGATGCGCATCACGGCCTCCTGGAAATCCTCCTGCGTGTAGAGAACCACGTGGTCCGCCCCCGCCCCACGCGCAAGCTCGGCCTTTTCATCTGTCGAGACCGTCGTGATGACCGTCGCGCCGCGCATCTTGGCCATCTGGATCAGCAGCAGTCCGACGCCGCCCGCGCCAGCGTGAACCAGCGCCGTATCATCCGGGCCAAGCGGATACGTGGAATGGGAAAGATAATGCGCTGTCATCCCCTGCAGCATCGCCGCTGCACCCTGCTCCGCTGTGATCCCCTGCGGCAGCACGATGAGTCGATCCGCAGGAACGACAACGCGCTCCGCATACGAACGCGACGCGCCGGTGTAGGCGACAACATCACCGACCGACGGCGTCGTCACGTCCGGCCCCACCTCAACGACGGTGCCCGCGCCCTCACCACCGAGGATCGTCGGCAGGGGCCCCTGTCCGTACAGCCCCGTGCGGCCGTACACGTCCATGTAGTTGATGCCGGAGGCGGCAAGCTGAACAACGGCCTCGCCCGGCCCCGCGACCGGATCATCAACATCTGCGTATCTGAGGACCTCCGGCCCGCCGTACTCATTGATCTGGACTGCTTTCATTTCAGTGCTCCATTCCTTCCGGCAATCTGTATCCTACGGAGTATGACGGTATCAGGAATTATCCGCCTACTGGCAAGCTTCGCTCTGCTGGCAGGCTTGGCAGTCACGATCTCGGCGTGTGAGGGCGATTCACCTGAACCAACTGCTGCTCCCGTGCAGGCGCCTCAATTCGCGCCAACACCATTCATCATTTTTGTTTCAACACCCGTTCCGACAAACACGCCTTCCGCTGCCCCGACTGCGACTCCCCCGTTACCATCAGCAGTTGAAATTCTTCGCGAGGCAACCGCTGCGATGAAAACTGTCCGATCCGGTCATTTGGAGATGGATACAACCAGCGCATTCGACGGTGAGAATGGCTTTACCGCAGAAATTAATGTATCGGGAGATTTCCAGCTCCCGGATCGAACTCAGGCAACGATGGCAGTCAAGACCCAGGGATTCACTGTTGAACTGGAGTTCATTTCGATAGGAGTTGAGTCGTATATCAAGAACCCTTTGACGGGTGAATGGGAAGCCAACATTGACGCCACTAACTCTCTCCACGACTTCCTGGCGGCCCCGGCATTCAATACCGACTTTCCTGCCGACAGCGCGGGGCAGTTTGAGTTGTTGGGAGTGGAGTCTCTCGAAGGCGAAAGAGTCTACCATCTGCGAGCAACAATGCCTGGCCCGGACCTGGTGGAGTTGGTAGAAGGCCAGGGTCTTTTCGACGCGGAGGGTGAAGTTTCGTATTGGATCGGCGTCGACGATTACCTGGTTCGTAAGGTTGAAGTTCTCTCTGAGCAAGGGGCCGACGACGTGGACAGCATCACAACCCAAATCGTGATCGTGCTCTCCGACTACAACAGTAACGTGGAGATCGTCGCGCCGGAGGCTGAGGCTCGATAGTGTTAGAAGACGCAATCGCGGGCGCCCACTACGACGGCGAAATCGGCACGTACACCCTGACAATTACCCGGCTGGATGACCAATCCGGCTAGGCGATGCCTGGTTCCATGCTTACTCGTTCAGCGCCCGATACACCTTCTCTGCGGTGATGGGGAGTTGGTGGATGCGCGCGCCGGAAGCGGCGGCGACGGCGTTGGCGATGGCAGGTGAGGACAGCACGATGGGTGTGTCTCCGATGCCGCGCACCTGGTACGGGCCGTGGCCGGTCTCAGACTCCAGCACCACGACGTTCATGCGCGCGCCGTCCTGCTGCGTCTGCAGCTTGTAGTCGGCGAATGAGGGATTGGTGATGCTGCCGTCCTGCTCCACAAGCTCCTCGGACAGCGCGTGGCCGATGCCCTGCACGGACCCGCCCTCGATCTGACCCACGAATCCCATCGGATTCAGCACGCGCCCCGTCTCATGCGCGGCGGTGTAGCGCAGCAGCGTTATCTTGCCCGTCTCCGGGTCGACCCTCACCTCTGCGATGTGAGCGCCGAATGAGATATACGGGCTGCTGTCGCCCTCGTCCACGCTGACCTGGCCGCCCACCGGTTCCCCTGCCCGCGCGGCAATCTCCTCCAGCGGAACGGCGGCGGCGCGGCCTTCGCCGGAGACCTTCCCATCCTCGAACTTGATCGATTCCTCCGTCCAACCGTAGAACTCCGCGGCCAATCGGCGGAGGTTGCGCTTGGCCTCCTGGCTGGCCTCAAATGCGGCACGGCTTGAGACACGCGCTCCTCGCTGACCGCCGATGCCCCAGTCGCGCACGCCCGCCTCCGTCGACCACGCCTCAACGGTGACGCGCTCGATGGGCAGGCCGAGTTCCTCGGCGACGATCTGGGCGAGAATTGTGCCGGTGCCGACGCCGGGATCGTAGGTCATGGTGTTGACGACAACGCGGCCATCAGGGTGGATTGTCACGGCGGCGGGTGAATCGAATCCGGTATCGCTCTGGCCATGCAGGGCGATACCACGCCCAACGTTTGGCAGCGGTGGCCGCGAGTACTCTGCAGTTTCGGCGGCGGCGCGTAGAATCTCCTCGGCTCGCAAAGCCTGGTAGCCGGGCAAGCCGGGCCGGGTGACGGGGCTCCACCCTCGGTCCGGATGCGCCTCGCTTGAGGCTCGAACGATGTTGCGGAGCCTTAGGTCATATGGATCAAGGTCCAGCCGGGCGGCCAACTCATCGATGATGGACTCTGAAGCGAAAACGGACTGCATGAGGCCGGGGCCGCGGAAGTAGCCGCATGGAACGGTGTTCGTATAGACCTGGTTTGAGATGATGCGGACGTTCTCAACACGGTACGGCTCCACCATGGAGGTCCGCAGCAGGCCGCCATACGCGGGAACGGGGGCGTAGGCTGCGTAGGCGCCCGTTGCAAAGAACCCCTCCGCGTCCCACGCGATGATCATGCCGTCATTCCGCGCGCCAACACGCACGCGCACCACAGACGGATGCCGCGGATTCATGGCGGAGAACTCCTCCGCGTAGTCCATGACCCACTTGACCGGCCGCCCTGTCTTCTTGGCGAGGAAATAGCCAACGACGACACCCGTCGGGTCCATCTTGCCGCCGAACGATCCGCCGAGCGGAACGGGATGGATAATCACGTCTTCTCGCGGGAGTCCCATCACGCGGGCAAGGTGGGGGCGGCGTCCCGTCGGCATCTGGCATGACATCCAGATATGGGCGCGTCCCTGCTCATCCACGTCGACGACGCAGGCATGCGGCTCAAGATAGGCCTGGTGGACGCGAGGAGTGCGGAACTCACGCTCGATGATGACATCCGCCTCACGGAACGCGGCCTCTATATTGCCCCATTCATGCACCATGCGGCCGTAGTTGTTGCTCAACTCCTCAAGCTGCTCGACGCCGCGGTAATCGTTGTATTCCGGGTGGAGCAGGATGGCGTCGGGTTTGGCGGCCTCTTCGGGGTCAAGCAGGGACGGAAGTTCCTCATAGGTGACATCGATAAGCGCGAGGGCGGCGTCCGCGATGTCAGCATCCTCCGCGACGACAGCGGCGACTTTATCGCCGATGAATCGGACGCGGTCTGCGGACGCCAGGATCGGCTCATCCACGTAGAGGTTTCCCGCGCGGATATCAGGAACATCATCACCGGTGAGCACGCCGTGGACACCGGGCAGCACGAGGGCGCGAGACGCGTCGATATTTGTTACGCGGGCATGCGGGACGGGTGAGCGCAGATACTTGAGCCAAAGCGCATTCGGCGGCGCAACGTCAAGCGCATAACGAGCGCGACCGGTGACCTTGTCCGGTCCATCGACTGCGCGGACGGATTTGCCGATCACCTTGTATTCGGTCGTCATAGCCCCTCCCGGCCGGACGGCAGACTTGTCGCAGCAGTGTTACGCAACACAATTTGAGTCTAACGCAACAGCGCCCCAATCATCGCAGGCGGACGTTCTGTACGGCGATGCCGAGACCCGACGCTCGTGAGAGTGGTCCGTCGGCAGTCAGCAGCGGGATTCCCCGGGCGCGGGCGGCGGCAACATACATGGCGTCATAAGCAGTGACGTTGTGGTAGTGCTCCCAGGCCAGCGGCGCAAGGGAACGGTGAGAGAGCCGTTCAATCGGCCATACGAGCAGAGCCCGAATAGCCAGTTGCGCGCGCTCCTCTTCCAGAAACCCGCTCAATACGCGTCGCCGCAGAGCCGACAGGACTTCCGCGTCAATCAGTTCGGGCGCAACCAACGAATTGCTGTCAAGCGTGCCTGCCACCCCTACGCCGAGGGAAGTCTTCAGAAGATATTCGACCGCTACAGACGCATCAACAACGTAGTCACTCACCGAGATTGAATTCCCGCTCCGCCCATTGCGCTTCGCGCTCAGCGCGCGCCTCTTCAATCAGGGTCGCCGCGCTCACGCCCAGATCCGTCGTGGGCATCTTCTCCCAATGCTCCCGCCACTCCCGGCGTTTCAACTCACGTTCCACGGCGGCGAGCACGAACGCGCTCATGGTGGAGTTTTCCTCCCGCGCGTGGCGGCGCAGCCGCTCGTGAAGGTCCTCCGGTATATTTCTCACCTGTAGATTAGCCATGTACTGATAATAGCATGATAGTTTCATGCAGATATCATGCTAACTGAATGAAATGCCTCTTTTGGTCAGGGAGAGAACAGCGCTGCGCCTTGCGTGGTCATGGGCAAAAGGGGCAACATGAGCGGGCGGCTGTCTCCGCGAATGGTGGAGTGGAGGACAGGCGCAGGAAATTCAGGAAGAGTAGGTGGGGGTGCTACATGGCTGACTACGAGGGCATGATTGCGGAGATCACGACAATCAAGGGCTACAACGGCGATGAGATCGCGGCGTATTACGCGCGGCCGCTCGGCCCCGGGCCGTTTCCGGGCGTGGTCCTGATTCACCACGCGCCGGGCTGGGATGAGTGGTACCGGGAGGCGACCCGCAAGTTCGCCCATCATGGTTATTTGGCAATCTCACCAAACCTCTACGAGCGCGAGGGGTCCGGCAGCCCGGATGACGTCGCCGCCGCCGTCCGCGCCGCGGGAGGCGTGGCGGATGATCAGGCTGTCGGCGATATCCAGGGCTCGCTGCAGTTCCTGCGCTCCCTGCCGCAGACCAACGGCAAGGTCGGCGTGTTCGGCACGTGCTCCGGTGGTCGGCAAGCCTACCTGGCAGGCTGCGCGGGCGGATTCGACGCCGTCGTTAATTGCTGGGGCGGCCGCGTGGTCATGTCCGACGACGAGAAGTCGGAGAAGATGCCCGTCGCGCCGATCGACTACACGTCGAACCTGAGCGCTCCGATACTCGGGCTGTTCGGCAACGACGACATGAATCCCACACCGGCGCACGTGAACGCGCTGGAAGAGGCCTTGAAGCAGCACGGAAAGCACTACGAGTTCCACCGCTACGACGGCGCGGGGCACGGCTTCTTCTACTATGACCGTCCGAACTACCGAATTGAGCAGGCGCTGGACGGGTGGGAGAAGCTGTTCCGCTTCTTCGAGGAGCACTTGGCCGCGTAGAGCAGCAGACCAACGCATCCCCTCTCCCGCTGGGAGAGGGTTGGGGTGAGGACAACCGACATGTGCAGCTGGATAGTTCAGACGGCAGAGGTGAGCGGCAGCGGAAAATCCGCGGACGGCTGGATACCGCTGACGAAGGCGAACGTGTGCTATGACCATCCCGCCCACGCGTTCATGGAGCACAGCGTCAACATCGACTTCGTCAACGAAAAGGGCGGATTGGGAGATCGCATCGCCGTGGAGCTCAGCGCGGAGTCGGCGCGGCAGTTGGTGACTGCGATAATCGCCGCATTGGAAGAGGGGAGCAAGGAGCACGGCGACCTTCTCGCCGAACTCCGTGCTTGAGGGGGGCGTTAGGCCTCTCGCCGTTTCCGCGGATTCGTATCATGGATATAGATACAAACGAACGAATCGATAGTCCGTGGACACCGGCGTGAAAGGACAATTGACATGGTGAACGGGAGCGGAGACAGCGGGAAGCAGCTGCAAACGGCCACGCTTGGCGGCGGGTGCTTCTGGTGTCTGGAGGCGGTGTATGAGCTCGTGAACGGCGTGGAGAGCGTCGTCTCCGGCTATGCGGGCGGACACGTGGCGAACCCGAGCTACGAACGGGTCTGCACAGGAACAACCGGGCACGCCGAGGTCACGCAGGTCACTTTTGACCCCTCGGTCGTCTCGCTCAGCCACCTACTGGACATCTTCTTCACGATCCATGACCCAACGACGCTCAATCGGCAGGGGTATGACGTGGGGCCGCAGTACCGCTCGATCATCCTGTATCACGATGATGAGCAGAAAGCGGAGGCGGAGGCCGCGATCAAGCGCGTGTCAGAGCAGGGCCTGTATCGAGACCCGCTCGTGACGCAGGTGGAGCCGCTGGACATCTTCTACCAGGCGGAGGACTACCACCAGGAGTATTTCCGCAGCAACCCGGGCGCGTCCTATTGCCAGGTCATCATCGAGCCCAAAGTGGCGAAGTTCCGGGAGAAGTACCTCGCAGATCTACGGGTGTAAGAAAGCCCCCCACCCCAACCCTCCCCCACAAGGGGGGAGGGAGCCGACTACACGGTGATGGCTTTGGGAGGAGTCGACATGGAAGCCACGAACGACACACAGTATCGCGAGAAGCTGACGGACATGCAGTATCACGTGACGCAGGAAAAGGGGACGGAGCCGCCCTTCACCGGCATCTACTGGAACGAGCATGAGCCGGGCATCTATCGATGCATCTGCTGCGATACGCCGCTGTTCAGCTCCAAGACCAAGTACGACTCCGGCACCGGCTGGCCGAGCTTCTATGAGCCCCTGGAGGGCGCGGTCATCAAGGAAGAGGAGGACCGCTCGTTCGGCATGGTTCGCACGGAGGTCATGTGCGGCGAATGCGGCGCGCACCTTGGACACCTCTTCCCGGACGGCCCTGCTCCAACCGGACTCCGCTACTGCCTCAATTCCGCCTCGCTTCGACTCGACTCCGAGTCTGACTAACGCCGCTCCGCAGGCGATATACTAAACGCGGCAGAATCAACAGGGAGGCGGAACGCGCGAGCATGCCTGCAAGTTTGAAGGTCCCAACCGCGATGCGGCGCATCACTGAAGGCGTTGATCGCATCGACGTGCCGTCCGGCCCGTTGACGGAGGCGCTCGAAGTGCTGGAATCGCGCTTCCCGGGCATCAAGGCGCGTGTGCTGGACGACGTGACGGGAGACATTCACCCGTTCGTCTCCATTTTCCTGAATGACAACGACATCATGTACTTGCGCGGGCTCGAGACGGAGGTAAAGGACGGCGACGAGATCGTCATCGTGCCGGCAATCGCGGGCGGCGCGGCATGATCTACCGACGGCGCAGCGCTGATATGACGCAGACCCTGATGTGGATCGGCGTTGTCCTGATCGTTCTGCTCCTGATCATTGCGGCGTTCGAGGACGGCGCGTCTCCCGGCAACGCCGACTAGCCCGTTTCCTGGCTGAACCGTATACATCAACAGGCCCGAACTCCTTCAAAGTCCGGGCCTGTCGTGCGATCGCACTGCGTTTCGGGCGGTTTACCTGGGCGCTCCTTCTGCTCCACCCGCTCCACCATCCTGACGGCCGTCATTTTGGTTTTGCGCGACGGGCATTGTACGGGCGCCACTCACCGCCCTGTTTGCCTCGCTATGTTGGGGTGGCTGATCTGGCGCCGCTCAGCGGCTCAGCCGGTCCTCTCCACAGCGAGGCGCGCGTAAGGGAACTTCCGTGTGACGTATTCCGCGTACAAACGCATCATTCCGTCTTCCCTCCTTTACGCCGGCTCCCGCGGGAGCCGATTTTTTTCGGGGCCGAAACCCCTGTAGACGGCACTCTACGCATACCGCGATAACGTGTCAACATTGTGCGTTTCTTCACGAATTGCAGCCGCCCCGCACCCTCCTCCGTCATTCCCGCGCAGGCGGGAATCCATTGCCGCCCGCAAGGGCGGCCAACACCTCCGTGCGCCCTGAGCCTGTCGAAAGACACCACTGCCGGGACACATCACGGACTCACAGGACCAGGATTGCATGAGAGAACTTGTGTGCGCTAATTTGATTATATGTAGGAGAGTTTCGAGTAGCATCGGAGATCAGAGTGAGTATGTCTGAACAAGCTTTTGAGCGAATTGATAGCCTAATAGAAAAGGCCTCTACAGTCTTAGCAACAAGAGAACCTGTGATTTCCCGGCCACGATATTCCCCTCCCCAAGTGTCTGGGGAGGTAATAGGGGATACTCGTCTCGCTGTAGGGTGGCGAAGTCAGGCCCTCACTTTCTTAGATGATTTTGTAGGGGAGAATTCAAACTATGCAAAGGAGTTTCGATCGACGACCGAGGATTATTTCCGGCCAAACAGCGTTGAAAGAGGAGTCGGTATACTCCTTGCACTGAAGGAGGATATTGAACGCGGCTATCTACGGACTTACCGCCAATTAATAGCAGCGGACCTGTTTTCCGACTTCTTTGAGCAGGCCGAGCATCTTTTTCAGAACGGCTATCACCAGCCAGCTGCATCGCTGGCAGGTGCTGCACTGGAGAATGGACTCAAAGAGATAGCACGCGACCGGGGAATCGCACTCGCAGGTCGGGAAGACCTGAGCACATTGAGCGGCAAGATGGCAGACAAGGAAATCATCAACCGACTAGAACAAAAGCAGCTCAGTGTCATGGCAGATGTCCGTAACGCTGCGGATCACGGGGAGTTTGATAGGTTCGATGCTGACGATGTTTCCAAGCTCATCCGAGACGCCAGTGACTTCCTCGCCAAGCACGCCACATAGCCAGAAGCGCATACTTACTCTATGACCACCCCAACCCCTTCTGACACCGACTGGCGGAACAAGCTGTACTTCGGGGATAACCTCCCATCATGCGGAGGCATATTCCGGATGAGGACATTGCCCAGATGCAGGCATTCGACGACCTCTGTTTTCTAGGTCATCTCTTCGAGCCATCGGGCCAAGTCTTCGCGATTACAGGCGTGCGGAATGTGGCCGGGGTACTCTGAGGTCCATGCATTGTCGTACCAGCATCTGTAATACTCCGATGCCGTGACAGCCTCGTTATACAGACTCTCCACGTAGAACCCCGCGCCATAGTACTTATCCAGAGCGGCCTCATATGCAGCTTTGGCAGTGTTGACGTTTTCCCGTAGTTCGGCGTTGGCCATGACCACATTCTTGTGAATGGCGATTACGTATCCCTCAATATCACTAAAGACAATCGTGCACGGATCAGCGCTCTCAACTGCATCGCCCTTCGTGAGGTAGCGAGGGTTAAACGGTGATGAATTGTCAATGCTGATCACCCGATGAGCCACATTGAATCCGCCGCGTGCTCCCACGCAAGGTGAGTTTTGGCTAAAGGCGATGATTGTGCCGGCTACGATGTCCTCGACGTCGAAATCGGTTAGCCAGGTTGCTCTGTCTAAGCAAGTTATTACGGGTTCCATGCTGCCGGTGCAGTAGAAACCACCAGTATGTGTATACGAGGCGCGTACGCGTAATGGCTCAAGCTCCTTCTTCAGTCGCGCAATCTCAGCCTCCAGTCGTTCGATCTCAGAGGTCATGTCCGGCAGGCTCCCCGCCGTGCTCTCCAATTCCCTGTAGCTTCTCCTGACCCCGCTGAGCGTCGATTCTGAGGTGCGTAGGCGACGCGTTGTTGATTGCAATTCACCCCTCGCATTATCCCTCTGCTGTCGTGCGTCATCCCGTTCTTGCTCTACCCGAGATAATGTCTTTTTGATTACCGACACCTCTGCTCGGTGTTTGTCTTTCAGATTGGCGATACGTTCGTTAATCTCGTCGTTTACTATCCAGGCACCGGCGGCGATAACAAGAACAAGTAGCACAATGACCAGCTTCTTCACAGTGGTACCCCCTCGCGGCATTGGAATCGCGGCTAACTGCGAAGACAGCCTCGGAATCCACGCGAGCCGACGAGGGGGCATAGTGCCCCGATTCCGGTCCGCATGGACGGACTGTCTTCGCAGGGTTGAGGATGCGCCTGCTGTAAAGCCATGTCAATCCTGTGCGAAGCACTTGTCATAGGCGTTCGTGGAACAATGGATAAGGAACATGATTCCGAAAGGAGGCAGTCATGGGCTATGCCACACCTCCCTATGCACGTGAGCCGCAGAAGAGGACGAAAATCCTAAACGGATTGAATACCGCGTGGGTTGCCTTGCGCGTGACAATCACTACTGTGCTGACCATCACGAACTACTTCAGCTGATCCCGCACCTCTAGGTGGTCAATCTCTACCGGAATCCACACCCCCACGAGGGGGAGAGACTCTGGATTCCCGCGTGCGCGGGAATGACGGAGGGGAGTCCCGATGGATTCCGGCTTTCGCCGGAATGAGGGGAGGGGGCGCCCCTCGACAGGCTCAGGGTGAACGGAGCTATCTGGCGTATGCTGGTAGGACGGTTCCTGATGTTTATACCTGATTTGTAATGGCGCTTGCGTACACACTCGGATTGCGCGCCCTCAGCCTGGTGGGCGTCGTTCTCGTTGTCCTTGTGCTGGTTGTCGTGACGCTTGGCGCGACCGGATTCTCCGACCGCATGTTGACCGCCATCGTCTCCGAGGAGATGCGGGGGCAGCGGCAGGCGCTCGCTGAGACGATTCGAGACCCGGAACGCCTTGAAGAGACGCTGCGGGAACGGCGAGTCGACCTTGAGGAGTTCTACGGCCTGGACGATCCCTGGTACACCCGCCTGCCCGCGATGGTGGGGCGGGTGCTGACGCTGGACCTCGGCTCGGCGCGCAATCTACGGAGTTTCGACGGCTCGTCACGCGTCACGGACATCGTGCTGGAGCGCGTGCCCTACTCGATGATGTTGGTGACGACGTCGCTCGTCATTACGGCAATCATCGGGTTATGGCTGGGAGCAAAGCTGGCGACGCGCGTGGGAACGCGGAGCGACCGTCTCGCGTCCTACCTGGCCGCCGCGTCGAACGCCCTGCCGGCGTGGTGGGCGGGCATCCTGCTGATTCTCGTCTTGTCGTTCCAACTGCGGATATTTCCGTCCGGCGGGCTGTACAGTTCGCCGCCGCCGGAGGGGGAGCTGCTGCGCTTCATGGACCTGCTCTGGCACGCGGCGCTACCCATCCTGACGCTCGTGCTGGTCTCCGTGGGCGCGTGGACATACGTGGTGCGGACGATGCTGCTGAACACGGCGCAGGAGTTTCACGTGACGGCGGCACGGGCGCGCGGCCTGCCGGAGGGACAGGTTATGCGGCGTCATATCTTGCGCGTGGCCGCACCGCCCATCGCGACCAATATCATCCTCGCGCTGACCGGCTCCATCGGCGGCGCGATCCTGACCGAGACCGTCTTCAACTGGCCCGGGATGGGGCGGCTGTACTTTGACGCCATCACAACGGCGGATGAGGCCGTCATCGTGGCGCTGACGTTCATGTTCACGCTGATGTACGTGGCGGCGCGGTTTGTGCTTGAGGTGCTGTACGTCGTTCTGGATCCGCGCGTGAGGTATACGGCGCAATGAGGCCGGGTGAGGCGCTGCGCGTCGTACTCCGATCCGGCTCGGGCAGGCTGGGCATCGGCCTGCTGGCCGTGCTCGTATTCGTATCCCTGCTGGTGCCGTTCTTCTATCCGCTGGACTTCGGCCTGCGGTTCTGGAACAACCCCATCGCGTGGGCGGACAACCCCAAAGCCGCCCCGCCCGCGTGGACAAACATCGTTGGCGATCAGGCCCCACGCCATCGCGTCTTCGACGCCGAGACACCGACGCAAACCGTCGAGACCGGCCCCGCAACAACGCGCCTGTATTCGTTCACGTTTGACCATGATTCTGAGTCGCCGCCCACGTTCCTCTCCGTCTCGGTTGGCGAGGTTACCTTCTATGACCGGCCTCCCGTGATTTCGATGACGCTTGCGCGGCCTGACGGACACGCGGCAACGATCCTGCAGGAGGTGGTACGCGGGCAGCGACCCGATGAGACAGCGCCGATCACGCGATTCGCGGACGAGCCGCGCCGCATCTACCTGACGGGAGACACCAACGCGCTCACCGCGGCAACCGACTTTCTCCAACAGGAGTTCGGGCTGCGTCTCAGCGAGGCGGAAATGCAGGGCAACCTTGAGGCGGCGCTGTTCGGCACACCCACGAGCGACGTTGCCGCTGAGTTCATGCCCCTAACGGGTGAATACACGGCGACGATTCGCGTCATCACCTACGACTCGCGGGACTCGGTTGAGAGCGTGCGGTTCGTGGCGGCGGGCGGCGTATTCGGGTTGATGGGAACGGACACGCAGGGACGCAACCTCGCGACGGGCCTGATGTTCGGCTTTCCCGTCGCGCTCATCATCGGCATATCGACGAGCGTGGCCGCCACCATCCTGGGCACGTTCTTCGGCATCCTGAGCGGGTTCTCAGGCGGCAGGACGGACACAATCATCCAGCGGCTGTCCGACGTGATGACGAACATCCCGCTGCTGCCGATCCTCATCTTCCTGATATTCGTTCTGGGCCAGAAGTTGTGGCTGGTGATGACGATACTCGTGATATTCGGCTGGCCGGGCCTGACCATCATCCTCCGCTCGATGGTGCTCCAGGTGCGGTCAGGGCAGCTGGTGGAGGCCACGCAGGCGCTTGGCGCGTCGCGGTGGCGCATCATGTTCCGGCACGTGTTCTTCCAGATGGCCCCGTTTATCGTGGCGCAGATGATTTTCTTCACGCCGGCGGCCATTCTCGCCGAGGCGGGGCTGAGCTTCCTGGGACTCGGCGACCCCTCCCTGCCAACGTGGGGGCAGATCCTCGAACAGGGATTCCGGACGGGCGCAATCTTCATTGGCTACTGGTGGTGGATACTGCCGCCGGGGATTTTAATCGTGATCACTGCCATGACTTTCGTATTACTCGCACTTGCCATGGAGCCGGTGCTCAATCCACGCCTAAGGGAGACGGCCGCATGAACGGGCGGCAGTCGGGCGGCACGCCTCTCCTCTCAGTGCGTGATCTGCGCCTGTTCTATGCGGCTGACCGCGGCGACGTGCGGGCGGTGGACGGCGTGTCGTTCGACCTTGAAGCGGGAAAGACGCTTGCCATCGTGGGTGAGTCCGGCTCCGGCAAGACGAGCCTCGCTCTTGCGCTGCTGCGCCTTCTGCCACGCAACACGTCCCGGTTTGAGGGGCAGATTGAACTGGCCGGCATGGACTGCGCGGCGCTCTCAGACAGTGATTTCCGCGACCGCGTGCGCTGGCGGCAGATTTCAATGGTGTTCCAGGGCGCGACGGAGTCCCTTAACCCCATCTACAAGGTGGGGCACCAGGTCCGGGAGGTGTTGACGTCGCGCGGCGGCCAATCACGCCAGGCGGCGGACGAGCGCACGCGCGAGCTGCTGGACATGGTGCGGCTGCCGCCGGAGACGTTCAGCCGCTATCCGCATGAACTGAGCGGCGGCATGAAGCAACGCATCGCCGTGGCCTCCGCGTTGGCGCTTGATCCCACGCTGATCCTGCTGGACGAGCCGACGTCCGCGCTCGACGTTGGCGTGCAGGCGCAGATCATGAACCTGTTCAAGCGGCTCAAGGCCAATTTGGATATCGCGTCAATCTTCATCAGCCACGACATCGCGCTGGCCAGCGATCTGGCCGACCACATTGCGGTGATGTACGCCGGGCGGCTGGTGGAGATCGGCCCATCGGAGGACATTCTCGGCGCGCCGTCCCATCCGTACACGCAGAAGCTGTTAGGGGCCATCCCGCGCCTCCGCTCGGATACGCCGCTGGAGTTCATCCCGGGCGCGCCTCCTGACCTCTCCGATCCGCCGACGGGCTGCCGATTCCATCCCCGCTGCCAGTTCGCTATGGATAAGTGCCGGGTCGAGGATCCGCGCGATTTTGCGACGGCAAGCGGTCAGTCTTTGGCGGCGTGCTGGCTATTGGGCGAGGACGCATCATGACTGTCCAGCCGGAAACGAGCGCCGCCCCGATGCTCGATCTTCGAGACGTGGCGATGCACTTCAAGTCGCGCGGGCGGGGTTTCCGCACAACGACGGTGCGGGCGCTGGACGGCGTTTCAATGACGCTGGATCGAGGCCAGACCATCGCCATCGTCGGAGAGTCCGGCTGCGGCAAGACCACGTTGGGGCGTGTTTCATTGCGCCTGCTGGAGCCGACGGCGGGGCGCGTGCTTTTCGACAACGTGGACATCACTGAGTTCAAAGAGGGTCAACTCAAGGGGTTCAGGCGGCAGGCGCAGGGCATCTTCCAGGACCCGTTCACCAGCCTCGATCCGTATATGACCATCCGCCAGATCGTTGAAGAGCCGCTCGTTATTCATAGCGTGGGGTCGGCCTCCGAACGGCTGGAGCGCGTTGAGTGGGCGCTTGACGAGGTACGGATGCGGCCGGCGTCGGATTTCCTCGACCGTTTCCCGCATCTGCTATCCGGGGGACAGCGGCAGCGTGTCGGCATCGCGCGGGCGCTGACGCTGACGCCGGAGTACATCCTTGCCGATGAGCCGGTCTCGATGATCGATGCTTCGAGCCGCGCCGAGATACTGGCGCTGCTGCGCGAACTGCAGGAACGTCATCGCATCGGCTATCTCTACATCACGCATGACATCGCGACGGCGCGGCATTTCGCGCCAACGGCGGCAGTCATGTACCTGGGCCGCGTCGTGGAACAGGGCCCGACGGCGCAGCTGATCGAGAATCCTCTGCACCCGTACACGCAGGGACTCCTGGACGCGGTGCCGGAGCCTGACCCGGCGAATCGGCTCGCGGAGAGGCCCGTGCTGCCCGGGGAAGCGCCAAGCCCGGCCAACGTGCCAAGCGGGTGCCGCTTCCATCCACGCTGCCCGGAGTTCATGGCGGGACTGTGCGACGTGGTGGAACCCCCTTTGGTGCAGGTGGAGCCTGACCGCACGGTGGAGTGTCATCTGTACGGCGAAGAGGGCAAGGCGCGGGCGCAACAGGATACAGCAGAATCCGTATCTGATGAGCCTGAAATCGTTTGACGCTCCCCGCCGCGCTCGGCATAATTGCGTGGCGTATCATGCAGGAGCGTAGCTCAGTCCGGAAGAGCAACGGTCTCCAAAACCGTCGGTCGGGGGTTCGAATCCCTCCGCTCCTGCCAGCGCTCCCAGCGTGAGAGCCCGTCAGGCGCTCAGATCGTTGTCACAGGGCGAGACGAGCCCCTATAAGGCGGGCCGGTCATGCCGAGGTGGTGGAATTGGTAGACACGCTGTCTTGAGGGGGCAGTGGGCGAAAGCTCGTAGGAGTTCAAATCTCCTCCTCGGCACCACGCTCTGGACAACGGCGCTATGATGGGTACTCTGTCGGTGACGCGGCATCAGCCGGAACCGAGGCGACGTAGCCAAGTGGTTTAAGGCGGGGGACTGCAAATCCCCTATTCGTGGGTTCGAATCCCGCCGTCGCCTCCATGCACTCATACACTGTCATTCTGAACGGAGCGTCAGCGGAGTGAAGAATCTAAGGCGTTGGCCGCGCAAGCGAGATCCAGATTCCCGCTTTCGCGGGAATGACGGGGCATTCTATTCTCCGTAGAGCGTTAGGGATTTAGGGCTACTCTTCTCAGCTTAGGGTGACGTCTTCCAGCCGCAGGAAGCCCTGCGCGTCAAGCGAAAGACTCCCAACGCGCTCGGACACAAGGATGTAGTCGCTGCCGAAGAAGAGTGGGAACGCGACGGCCTCCTGGATCATCCTGCGTTCAATCTCCCGGTACTGCTCCAGGCGCCCCTCTCCGGCGGTCCTCGCCTGCACTAGCAGCTCGTCGATTGCTGTAGAACCCGCCTTGCCGTCGTTGTTCGGGGACTCGGTATGGAAAAGAACATCGAGGAAGTTGTGCGGATCGGGGTAGTCCGCCAGCCAGCCGTAGTCGTAGATACCGAACCCGGCTTCCACAACTTGGGGCAGTCGGTAGAAGTACGTAGATCCAATGGATTGATACCGAATACGAACGCCCAGATTCTCCTGCCATTGCTCGAAGATGGCGCGGTCAATTGCGGAGAGATCGCCGCCCCCCGCAACCACGATCACGCGTTCATCCTCATCGAGTTGTCCGAACGCGGTGCCGTCAAAGAGCCGCTTTGCGGCAGCAGGGTCATAGCGAATCTCTGCAATGTTCTCGTCATAGCCGGGGAGGCCGGGCGGCATGAAACCGTGCGCAACCTTCCAGCCTGAAGGCGCATGCTCCTCAAAGATTGTTTGCCGGTCCACCGCCCACAGGAACGCGCGCCGCAGATTCGGGTCGCTGAACGGCGCCGTGGTGAACTGCGACTCGGGGTCCGTCCGCGGCCCGGTCACGGTATTGAATGCCCAGTACTGGATGCTCAGCGCGTCTGTCTGAGTGATGTGCTCAACCAGCGGGCTTTCCTCTTCAACGAGGTCATCGTAATCTCCCGATCCGATCCGTGTGGTTGCGTCGATAAATCCCTCTTCAACCATCGCCGTCGAACGCCCCGCGTGGAAGCGGAACACCAGGTGGCCAATCTCGTGCTGCGGGCCAAGGTAGCCCTCAAACGCGGTCAGGTGCGCCGCTCGGGACCGCTCGTAGTGAGCGAGGCGATACGGCCCGGTCCCAATAGCCGTGTAGTACCACGGATCGGGCTGATCTTCATCGTCGGCATCATCCGTTGACGACTCTCCATCCTCATCAGTCTCCTCTTCAACGAGGCGAGGGTCCGGAACCTCCGGCACGTTGGATTGCATCACAACGTAGGCGGATGGGTGCGAAAGCTTGGAGATGAAGTAGCTCTTGGCCTCGTCGATGGTGACGACAAGGGTTGAATCGTCTACGGCCTGAAGGCCGGTGACGGAATCGGCCTCACCGTCGTGATACGCCTTTGCGCCAACGATGTCATCGAGATAGCTTCCCGCGCTGCCGCCGACGGGCGGCAAGTTGCGGTTCAGGGCACGTTCCCACGAGAAGATGAAGTCCTGCGCCGTGACGGGAGTGCCGTCATGGAACTGAGCTCCGTTCTTGATGGTGAACGTGTAGACGGTGCCATCTTCCGAGACGTCCCACGTGGCGAGGTCAGGCTCCGGAATCAGCTCTGCATCGAGGCGAACGAGGCCGCTGAATATCTGGCGAATGTACTGGGAGGACTGGGCATCCGTTGATACCCCTGGGTCCATGGTCAGCGGCCCTCGGTCGAGATAAAGGACGAGGGTGTCGTCGGACGGCGCGCCAAAGGGCTGTGGAGCAACGGCACGGATGCTGGTGGAGATAGAATCCAGCAGGTCAAAGTTGCGCTCATAGATGGTGCGGGGCGCCTGCGTCTGGATGCCCATGGCAATCGTTCCCCGGGCTACAAAGGTGATCGAGCCGCGGCGTTCGTTGGTGCCCGTGCCGTAGGCGTAGAACACCTGGTGGGCTTCCGTGCTGTCGTCCAGGGTGATGTCCGCCTCCGTGATGGTGCGGAATCCGCTCAGCCCCGCGAGAGGAGCAAGCTGCTGTTGAGCAACTTCAGCCGGCTGCGCCTCATCGTCGAAGAAAAGGACGTAGCTTTCAGCCGTCAAATCTTCGGTCCCCGTGTCAAAGAGCGTGACAACGCTCACTGAACCGATCTCCGGTCGCGCGGCAGTCCAGTTTTCAGGCACGTCCACCGTGTAGCCGTACAGATCATCCGTATAGGTCTTCAAATCGGATGGGATAAGTGCTTCCGTTTCATCGTCGTCATCCGTTTGAGTTGGTATGGCAGTGGCAGGAGCCCCGGTTGGCTCAGGCGTTGCGATTGCAGTGGGAATCGATAGCGGCGTCGCCGTCGGGGTGGGAGTTGCCGGTTCAACGGTCCCCTGCGGCGTGGTCTCATCGTCCTGGTTGCAACCGGCAAAGAGAAGGACGAGGCCGAGCGCGATGGCGAGCGTGAGGACTACGAAACGCGGCGCAATCCATCGACCAAGGGTATGTGACACTGACTGGTTCCTCCTATTGGAACGACACCTGGAGAGTGAGCAAGCGATGCGGAATTGGCGCTAGTCCTATTATGATACGAGTCGGGTTCCGCGACCAAACTTGCACTCCGGGGCCGACCTTTCACAGACACTCATGAAGCGCCGGGACAACCCCACGGAGGTTTTAGACACATGCAGCGGAATCTGACCCGACTACTAGTACTAACGGCTATCTCTGTGATCGTGTTAGCTGTTTCTCCGGCGGGCTTTGTCGGAGCGCAGGAGGGCAAGCAGCAGACGACAGGCTATCCGGGCATCTTGACGCCGGATTATCCGTACCTTGCGCCGGACGTCCTCGCCTTTAGAGATCAGGCGGCCCGATATCTGTCCGGGCGTATGTCACTGATGGCCCAGGGGCTAGACGCGGACGCGGAGAGTATCGCGGGCGAGGGGCAGACAGGCCCCGTTGCCTCCGCGCAGGGCGCGCCTGAGTCGCAGGGCGGCGTTCTCGTCCCCTACCGCGATCCCTCGGCGCGTTTCAGCCGCAACATACTCATCCCCACAGATTTCAGCGCGGCCCCGATCCAGACGGAGCCGCATCTGGCCGTCGACCCGGACGACCCCGATCACATCGTGGCAGGGATGATCGACTACAATTTCCCGGGCACCACCATGTACGTGACCTATGACGGCGGCGTGACGTGGGAGGGCCCGGCGGTGATCAAGCGACCGCGCGAGGAACTCGGCGCGGGCGGTGACCCGGTTCTGGCATTTGACCGGGAGGGTTCCATCTATAACACCTTCATCTCCCTTGACATCGAAGAGTTCACGGTCGGCAACCTTTTGGGGTCGGCGGTTGTCTCCAGCATGGCGCTGAGCTCATCCAGCGATGGCGGATTCACGTGGACGCAAGGCTCTCCTGCCGTCAGGAGCGGAGTAACGTCCGAGTTTGAAATCGATACGTTGGGACGCACGCGCGGCACGGTCTCCATCGGCTTCCTGGACAAGCCGTGGCTGGCCGTGGGCCCCAATCCGGACGACCCGGACTCGGACATCATCTACATCTCCTACACCCACTTCAACACGATGTACCGCATCTCCTACACGGATGAGCTGGCATTCCTGAGCAATCCCGTCCTTCAGACCACCATCGAGGTGGTCAGTTCAGAGGACGGCGGCATCAACTGGTCTGACCCTGTTGTGGTGAGCCCCACGATCCGCCAGGTCTTCGAGTTCGGCGGCTCGGAGCAGGTGACCATTGAGGAGAATCCCGAGGCGCTGCAATCCCCGGACACAATCCCCGGCGGACAGGTCATCGAGAGCCTGAAGCGCATCGTGCAGGGGTCCTATGTAGCGACGCATGACGACGGAACCGTCTACGTTTCGTGGATGGACTCCTCGGACGACGGCCCATTTGAAGGGTTGGCGCAGATGTACGTCGCGAAGTCTGAGGACGGGGGCGACACGTTCGAAGACGGGCGGCAGGCCGCGAGCTACCTGGAATTGGGCTTCTCGCCAAGAAGCAGCTTCTACCGATTCTGGGGGTCTGCCTTCTCACGCATAGCCGTTGGGCCGAATGAAGAGCTGTACGTGGCGTTTTCCGCCGCGCCGTCCGGCGACCCGTCTGATGACGCGGACGTGATGTTCATCCGTTCCATGGACGAGGGCCGCACGTGGAGCCGACCGCCGCTGCGGATCAACGATGACCGCACGTCCGGCATCCAGTTCTTCCCGTCGATTGATGTTTCACCGGACGGCAAGATCCACGTCATGTGGGCGGATACGCGGGATGATCCGGGGATCGACCTTCGCTATCACATCTACTACGCCGTGTCCGAGGACAACGGGGAGTCGTTCAGCGTCAACTCCCGCGTCACGGACTCCGCGTCCAACCCCAACTTCGGATTCCCCGGCGGTCAGTTCATCGGCGACTACATGGGAATAGCCGCCACCGATGAGGACGTGTACCTGGTATGGCCGGACACCCGCCTCGGCGAGTTCCAGGGCACGAACCAGAAGATCGGGTTCGCGCGGATGCGCCAGATGCCCAGCCCGTCGATCTTCCTCTCACCGGCGCGCGGCGCGTCCGCCACAACCGTGACCATCCAGGGATTCAATTTCCAGGCCGATCAGGATATCTTCATCCTCGTCAGCGGCGTCCTCATATCCACAATCGAGTCGAATGACGAGGGGCGGTTCACGACGCAGCTCTTCTTCCCGACCGCCGGCGAGGGGCCGCAGAGCGTCGCCGTTTTCGACGCGTCCGGCAACTCCGCCACCGCATCCTTCTACAATGAGTTCGGCTTCGATAACCTCCAGCAGACCGCCGCAGACATCGCGGACATCAAGAACGCGCTGAGTTCGGACACGTTGGCCACCATCCAGGAGGCGCTGGAGCGCATCGAGTCCGGTGAAACGGACAATAACGGCGCGGCCGGCGGGTGCGGCACCGGCAATGCGACGGCGGACATGGCGTTGGTGGGACTGATTGCCCTGGGCATCATCGGCGCGGTGCAGTTGAACGCGCGCAGACGCCGCCGGGCAAACAACGGGGACGGAGGAGAGATCGATGCGTAACCTTAGGCTCCATCTGCCGCTCATCCTCGGCCTCGTGCTGATGCTTGGCCTCGTGGCCGGGAGCGGCGCGGTTCTCGCGCAGAGCGGCGACGATTACCGCCCGCCGCATGACATGCCCGGCCCGGCCGTGGACACGCTCCACTACCGCTCGTTCAACGTTGACCTCGCGCCGCAGGAAATCCAGCGAGATGAGATGGACATGTACATCTTCAATCTCAAGACGGACGCGGCGCAGGCCCTGCGCGACGATGGCTCCATCGAGTTGTACGAGGCGCCGGCGTCAACGATCTCGCTCATCCTGAACCCGGCCCCCGCGCCTGAGGGGCAGCTCAATCCGTTCTCCCTGCCGGAGGTACGGCGCGCCGTCCAACATCTGGTCAACCGCGAGTTCATCACGCAGGAGATCTACAAGGGCCTCGCCCGCCCCATGCAGACGCACGTCAACCCGTTCGACTTCGATTACACGGTCGTTGCGGAGATGCTGGCGCGTCAGGACCTGTCCTATGACCCGGAGCGGGCGCGGGCGGCCATTGCCGATGCCATGACGGCGGCGGGCGCAACGATGGTGGACGGCGCGTGGAATTACAACGACGAGCCGATCCGCCTGCGTTTCATCATCCGTGTGGAGGATGAGCGCCGCGAGGTGGGCGACCTTATCCGCGCCGAGTTGGAGCAGGCGGGATTCCTGATCGCCCCCATCTATCACCAGTTCGCCCCGGCCATCCTCACCGTCTACAGCACGGATCCGCAGCTTTTTGAGTGGCACGCCTACACGGAGGGATGGGGGCGCGGCGCGGCGGAACGCTATGACTCCGCCACCGTCAACCAGATGACCGCGCCGTGGCTGGGCAACATGCCCGGCTGGCAGGAGACCGGCTTCTGGCAGTACGAGAACGCGCGGATCGATGACCTTGGGCAACGCATTTTCCGCGGTGATTTCCAGAATCGCGAGGAGCGCGACGCGCTGTACCAGGAGGTCACGCGTTTGTCCGTCGACGAGTCCGTTCGCGTCTGGCTCGCGACAATCCTGACGACGTTCCCCGCCAACTCGAACATCGAAGGCGTCACGCAGGACGTGGCGGCGGGACCGAAGCTCCAGTGGACGTTCCGTGAGGCATATGTGCCGGGGCAGGACACGCTCACCGTCGGCCATCTGTGGGTATGGACGGAACGCAGCACGTGGAACCCGGTCTCCGGCTTCGGCGATGTCTACAGCGCGGACGTGTGGCGCAACCTGGCCGATCCCGCAATGACGCGCCATCCGTTCACCGGCCTGCCCATCCCCATGCGCGCCGAATACGAAGTGGAAACGGCGGGGCCGGGCGCAAAGATGCCCGTGCCCTCCAACGTCCAGAGATGGGACGCGGATGCCGGGGAGTGGGCGAGCGTCGGCGACGGCGTGCAGGCCACGTCCAAGGTCACGTTCGACTACAGCAAATTCTTCCAGGCCCCGTGGCATCACGGCCAGCAGATCACGATGGCCGACCTTGTCTATGACATCTACCAGACCTTTGACATGGTCTACGGGCCGGAGAAGTCACAGGTCGAGTTCGCCATCTCAACAACGGCCAAGCCGCTGCTGGACACCGTCCGCGGCTTCCGTGTGCTGGATGAGAACCGCATCGAGGTCTACGTCGATTACTGGCACTTTGTGGACGATTACATCGCGGAGTATGCGGTGCCCGGCGGCATGACCATGCCGTGGGAAGTGCTCGCCGCGATGGATGACGTGGTGTTCAACCAGCGCCGCGCCGCCTACAGCGATACGTCCGCCCAGCGGTTCGGCGTGCCGTGGCTCAGCCTGGTGCAGGACCGCGACGCCCGCACCGTCGACCGCGCGCTTGGTCAGTTCGAGCGTGACGGCTTTGTGCCCGTGGCGGCGCTCACCATCGGCGGGCAGGCCCTCGTGACGGAGCAGGAGGCCGTTGAGCGGTACCGCGCCGCGCAGGCGTGGTTCGATGAGCGCAGCCTCATGGTGATCAGCAACGGGCCGTTCTACCTGGAGCGGTTCGATCCGCCCGCGCAGTTCGCCGAACTCAAGGCGTTCCGCGATGAGAACTACCCGTTCAAGCCGGGCGACTGGCACTTCGGCGCGGCGGAGCCCATCAGCCTTGAACCGGAGAGCGTCGGCGGCATCGTCATCGGCCAGCCGCTGGACGTGACCGTGAACGTTGATGGCCCCGGCGAGCTGGGCGTCCGCTACGTGTGGTCGGACCCCGCGACGGGCAACGTCGTTAAATCAGGCGACGCAACGGCGGACGGCGGCGGGTTTACCGTGCCGTTCTCCGCAGCAGAGACGGCGGCCCTCGTTCCCGGCCTCTACCGCCTCTCCATCACCGCCTACAGCGATCAGCTTTCGACGGTTTCGGAACGCGTCCTGACCGTGGAGGCGTCTGCCACCGGCACAACGACGGGCAGCAACGGCACAACGACCACCCCGACTAACGGCGAGGATGAAGGCGACTCCGGTGGCGGCTGCTTCGCGGGCGCACCCTCCGCAGACCTGCTCCTCATCGGCGGCCTTTTGCTTGGGTTGGTGGGGGTGAGGCGGAAGTGGCGGGGGCGGGAGCGAATAGACTAACTTAGCGTTAGGCAATCAGACAGTAGGCCATGGATTAGCAAATACTGTCCATTCGTAGATAGGGATTTGGGACTAGCAATCAATGAGTTCTCGACGGAAAATCGACGGTGCGGACAAGATATATGTCGCCGCCCAGGCTTGGGTCGACGCCGCACTACGTTCCGACGACTCATTGTTTACTCCGGGCAGGCAAATCTGGACGCCTGAGGGGTTAGCCACACTGCGCACACAATTCTTAAACCAGCCAGACGAATCAGAGGACGATTTCTACACCAAGCTCGAAAGGCAGCTTGCCGGCAGCCCGCCTGAAGTATACCAACTGATGGCGGAAGTACTTTTTGTCCACTACCTCATAAGCGGAAACATGTATGGCAGGACCAAACGAGAACATATCAACCGGGTGCTCGGCTGGTCGCCAGCGCGAGTGGGCATTCCTCAAACACTTGCGGACAGCTTGGACACTTGGTTTATGAACATAGGACGGGGAACTTCCAACATACCTTACCAAGTTGGAACGCAAATAGAGATAATTGAACAGTGGAAACAATTGCAACCCGAGGAGCAAACTCGGCTTCTGGATGACGCTTGGACTTTCAAGGAGTTTCTGCTCGGTCGGCGTTTCTCTAGTGAACTTATGGTCAACAATCAGAATTCGGGCCGAATCGAGAGGGAGATGCTACTGCACCTCGTGTTCCCTGATGAATTTGAGGCCATCACCACGTCGGGCAAGTCGCGGATCGCGAATGCGGCCGGTTTCGCTCATTTCGTCACGGAATCAAATGATGTTGATCGTAAACTCCAGCAGATTCGCCGGGGCATAACAGAGACCCACCGCGATTTCGACCACTTCTGGGAGCCCAGCATCGCGAGGGTCTGGGAAAGGGGTGAACGGCTGGGGGGCAATGTAGTCGCCGAATCGGCTGGAGAAACCAGGACTGCTTATGGTCGCCCCTCCCTCGCCGCTAGCCTCTATCTCCCTGACAACTTTCTGTCTGAAATCTTGAAGCTGCTCGACGACAAGAAGCAGGTCATCTTCCAAGGGCCACCGGGGACAGGCAAGACATACGTCGCGCAGGAGCTTGCAAAGCATTTGGCGGGGGCGGCGGAGCGAGTGACGCTTGTACAGTTCCATCCGTCGTATTCATATGAGGACTTTATACAGGGGTATCGCCCTACGCTCAAAGACGGGCAACCGGGCTTTGAACTGAGGGACGGCCCGTTGCTTCGGGCTGCTGAAAACGCGCGGCAGGATCCAGACGCCAAGCACTTCCTAATCATCGACGAGATTAACCGCGGCAATATCGCCAACGTGTTTGGTGAACTTTACTTCCTGCTGGAATACCCCGACGAGGCAATCAACTTGCAATACGATTACAGGCCGTTCAAGCTCCCGCCCAACCTGTACATCATCGGCACCATGAACACGGCGGATCGCTCCATTGCCCTCATCGACACAGCCCTGCGCCGACGGTTCTACTTCGTGGAGTTTCACCCCGATCACGAACCCGTGCGCGACGTGCTCCGAAAGTACTTGAAATCCACGCAGTCGGATATGGAGTGGGTCGCGGACGTGGTGGACACGGCCAATGACAAACTCAAGGATGACCGCCACGCCGCCATCGGCCCCAGCTATTTCATGCAAGAGAACCTAGACGAGGCCGCCGTCGAGCGCATCTGGAAACACAGCGTCTTGCCGTATATCGAGGAGCGCCGATTCGGGGGTGAGAGAGTCGGAGACGAGTTCAACCTGGACAGTCTGCGGCGAGCGGGTGACCGCTCAGATGACGCTGGAGAAGTCAACGAGGACACTTCCGACGGCGACACAACGTAATGCCGCGTGAAATCAACCTACAGGAATACGAGGCCAGCGGGCCATACCCACTCTCGGTCAGTGAGCGCGACACCCTAAAGGCAGCCCTGCCATCCGTCACTGTCGAGCCTGTAGAAGGTGTGGACGGCCAGTACTCTCTGACGGCCGGCTCTACCGTAGGCGCGCTGGAAATCGGCGACCTGTCCGTCCTGATTCAGCCCAAGATTGTCATCCCGCAGCTGCTGTCGCTCGCGTGCTACGCGATAGGCGCTTACAGGCCGGACGATAAGCTGCTTTTCGGCTATGAGGAGCAGGTGACCCTGCCGGACGCACTTGCTTTGGCGTTGGGCAATGCGGCACGGCGCGCGTTCTCACGCGGACTGCTGCACGGTTATCGCAAGCGGGAGGAGGCGCTGCAGACGGTGCGGGGGCGTATCCGCTTTGCGGACCAAGTTCGGCGTCGCTACGGCATCGCGCCGCCCGTGGAGGTCCGTTACCAGGAATTCACAGATGACATCAGGGAGAATCAACTGGTCAAAGCGGCGGCGCGGCGGCTTGGGAGTCTGCGGCTACGGTCAGCGGACGCGCGGCGGGGCCTCGGCTGGATCGCGGGCACATTGGACAACGTATCACCCAGAGAGTTCGCGCCGCGTGATGTGCCGGAGGTCACGTTCGGGCGACTCAACGACCACTATGCGGGCGTCATCGCCCTCTCCCGACTTATCCTCCGGCACGGCGCGTTTGAGTCGGGACGCGGCGACGTGCGGGCGACCGGCTTTCTCATGGATATGAACGTCGTCTTTCAGGAGTTCGTGACAACGGCGCTTGGAGAGGCGCTGAGTGGCGAGCCCGGGAGGCTGCTTAGCGACGACGATCTTAAGGGTTCTCGGAGAATCTGGCTTGATGAGGGTCAGCGCATCAACCTGAAACCCGATCTGACGTGGTGGCTTGGCGGGCAATGCGTATGGGTGGGAGACGCCAAATACAAGACACTCGAGGGGCCTGATTCCCGAAGGCCCGCTGACCTCTACCAGATTTTGGCGTACGCGACGGCGCTAAATCTGCCGGGTGGCACACTCATTTACGCCAAGGGCGAGGCAGATACGCGAAACTACACGGTCAAACACGCCGGTAAGACGCTTGAAGTAGTTGCCCTTGATCTGGAACTGCCGCTTGAAGAGGTCATCACCCAGGTACGGCAAATCGCAAACCGGCTTAGGTTCTTGCTGATGCCGTAGGCTGCGGCTGATACCGCTTGACGTGTATTTGATCTTCACCCTTGCGCGCTTGCGCCAAGTCATAGGAGGTCTGCCGGCACAGCCAGAAGTCTGCGCTTGACCATCCGGCCTTCTCAAGTCGTATGGCCATGTCGGGCGAAATCGCGGCATGGCCGTTCAATACCCGCGAAAGCGTGTGCCGAGCGACGCCCAGAACCTCCGCCGCCTCAGTGACGCTCAGGCCAAGAGGATCCAGACAGTTCTCCCTGATGCTGCGGCCAGGATGGGGTGGGTTCTTCATAGCCATGGTTTTTCCTTCCCGCTAGCGATGCGAATTATACCGTGTACCGGTACAGATACCAATATTCCCCACCTTGCTCCACAATGGATTCCCGCTTTCACGGGAATGACGGAGGGCCCTTCGACGTGCTCAGGGCGAACGGAGCGTAGCGGAGTGAAGAATCTACGCCCACTATCCATAAAGCGGTAAACTAGAGCGATCATGACTGGCGCGAAGTCCGCTATCGATGACGATGCCTCTGCGGATGCCACGGTTCTGACGACCGACGGCAGCGCAGGGAATGATTTCGCGCGAGTTGCGTTCGACGCGCTTGAGGAGCGCCTGAAGGCGCATCGGCTGCCAGCGGAGCGCATCAATGCCATCCGCCAAGCGTTTGACACGGCTGAGCGCGCCCACGAGGGTCAGTTCCGCAAGTCCGGCGACCCGTATATCTGCCACCCCCTTGAGACCGCGCTCATCCTGACGGACATCGAGATGCTGGACGCGCCCACGCTGCAAGCGGCGCTCCTGCATGACGTCGTTGAAGACTCGCCCATGACGCTCGATGAGATGCGAGAGGGTTTCGGCGCGGAGATCGCCGAACTCGTGGACGGCGTCACGAAGCTGTCCCGCCTCGCGGCGCAGCCGCAGCAGGGCGTGGGCGGCGAGGCGGCCGCCCTGCCGTCACATGCCAGCGTTTACCAGGCCGAGAGCCTCCGCAAGATGCTGCTCGCCATGGCGCAGGATGTCCGCGTCGTTCTCGTCAAGCTGGCCGACCGCCTCCACAACATGCGGACACTGGACCCACTTGCGCCGGATCGGCGTCACCGCATCGCCCTGGAAACGCGGGATATCTACGCCCCGCTCGCTCATCGGCTCGGCATCGACAGCATCGAGTCGGAACTCAACGACCTTGCGTTTTTCCACCTGGAGCCCGCGCGGTATCGACGGGTTTCGTACCTCGTGGCCGCGCGGTTGACGGAGCGCGAGGCGGGGGTCCGCAACGCGCTCACGGCCTTGACGGAGACCCTGGCTGAGCAGGGCTACAAGGACGTTGAGATTTCCGGCAGGACGAAGAGCATCTACAGCATCGCCCAGAAGATGGAGCGCTACCGCGAGATCGGGCGTGATTTCGAGGACATCAATGACCTGCAGGCCGTCCGCGTGGTTGTGAAGGACGTGCAGGACTGCTACGGCGTGCTCGGCATCATCCACGGAATGTGGCGGCCCCTGCCCGGCCAATTTGACGACTACATCGCCAACCCGCGGGAAACGGGCTATCAATCGCTTCACACCACGGTCGTCACGCCGGACGGCAACACGCTGGAAGTGCAGATTCGCACGGCGGATATGCACCAGATGGCGGAATACGGCATCGCGGCACACTGGCGCTACAAGGAGGGCGCGGCGGGCGGCGAGTTCGATGAGCGCATCGCATGGCTGCGGCAGCTGCTGGACTGGCAGCGGGACGTTATCGGCGCGCAGGAGTTCGTCGACCAGCTGAAGCACGAGATTCTTGTCGACCAGGTCTATGTGTACACGCCAAGGGGCGAGATTCGCGAGCTGCCGGCCGGCTCCACTCCCATCGACTTCGCTTTCCGCATCCACACGGACGTCGGCTATGGAACGGCCGGGGCAAAGGTCAACGGCCGCATGGTGTCATTGAGCTACACGCTCAAGAACGGCGACACGGTAGAGATCATCCCGTCCAAGAGCCCAAAGGGGCCGAGCCTTGACTGGCTGAACCCGGATCTCGGCTACGTGCGGACGGAGTTGGCGCGTTCAAAGATCCGCCATTGGTTCCGCGTCCAGGAGCGTTCAGAGAGCGCGGCGCGCGGTCGGCAGATGCTGGAGCGGGAGGCACGCCGGCTTGGCGTGCAGCTTGATCCGCAGCACCTGGCGACACTCTTCGGCTACCAGACGGCGGATGAGTTCATCCTGGCGCTGGGAACCGGGCAGGTCGGCGTCAACCAGATTGCTAAACGCATCGCGCCCCAGAGGGAAGAGCCTGACACGATTCAAATCCGGCCATCCAGCGGGGAACTCGCCGTGAACGTGCCCGGGCTTGGTCCCACGCGAGCCCGATCCGCGCCCTGCTGCCGCCCGATGCCGGGCGAGGAGATTGTCGGGTTCATCACCCGCAATCGCGGCCTTTCCGTCCACCGGCGCAACTGCACCAACATGATTAACGAGGACGAGCCGGAGCGCCTCATAGACGTGACCTGGCCGGACTTTGAACAGAAATACCCGTCCGGCGTCGTTATCTCATCGCAGGATCGTGTGGGGCTTTTGCGGGATATCACGACGCTGGTCTCGGCAGATCACATCAACATCACAGGGGTGCGAGATAGACACAATACGGACGGCACAGTTACGATAACTCTCACGGTTGAGGCAAGCGGCCTTCCGGAAATCAGCCGGATGATATCCCGTTTGGAAGATCTGCCGGGCGTCTTCAACGTGTACAGGACATCAACACACACCGCTCGCGGGCGCGGCGCCGGACAGAAGAACGCAAAGGCGGCCCGCTCAAACGGTACGGCAGAAGAGCAGTCAACAGACAAGAAGTAAGAGCAAGGGATACAGAGGAGCAGCAGGACGTGGCGAAGGGAATCTCAGCGGCGAAGGCGCATCGACGGTCGCTCAGAAAGCGCGATGTCAATCGCCATCGGAATCGAACAATCAGGACGCTGATCAGGCGCGCGCGTGAGTCCATTGAGGACGGAGCGCAGGACGCGCCGGACACCGTGCGCCGCGCCATGGTCGCCCTCGATCGCTCGAAGGGCAAGACGCTGCACGGCAGGAACGCTGATCGGCGCAAGAGCCGCCTCGCCCGCCTTTTGAACAGGGCGCAGGCTGCCTGATTTCCCCGCGCGCGGATGCCCGAAATGTCGACATACACCGACGGGACTCCCCGGTTATGTGAGCAGAATCACGTGCCGGGGTGGCGGAATGGCAGACGCGGCGGACTTAAAATCCGCTTCCCCAAAAAGGAGTGTGGGTTCGAGTCCCTCCCCCGGCACCACTCACTCAAATCCCTTGAATTGACCTAGAGCCAATCACCCACGACAAAAATGTCCAGCGACAAGATACGCATCCTCCACACGTCTGACGTGCATATCGGCGCGTTCACGGAACGATGGTCGCCGCAGCCGCGCAAGTGCCTGCACGCGTTCAAGATCGTGGTGGACCGCGCGCTTGAGGAGAAGGTGGACGCCGTCCTCATCGCGGGTGATTTCTTCGACCACAACCGCATCCGGGCGGACGTGGCCGACTATGTGATGGAGCAGTTGGAACGGCTGCCGATGCCGACGGTCATCCTGCCCGGCAATCACGATCCACTGGAGCAGAACTCCGTCTACTGGCGGATGGATCTTGAGGGCCGAACGCCCAACGTCTACCTGATCAAGGACCCCGAGGGCGAGACGGTGACGTACCCGGAGCTTGGCCTCGCCGTGTGGGGCATACCGCACATCAGCTATGACGACGTGGATCTCTGTCCCCTCAAGGAGCCGCCGCCGCGCGGGCCGGAGCCGTGGCAGATCGCCATGGGACACGGCCACTACGTCCGTGATCCGGCTGACGCGGGGCGGTCATACCCCATCTTCCCGGAGGAGATTGCCAACTGCGGGCGAGACTATGTGGCGCTCGGCCACTGGGACGCGCACATGGACATCAGCGAGGGCGGCGTTGTCGCCTTCTACCCCGGCTCTCCCACGTGGGTGGGCCTGTCCTCCATCGTGGAGTTCTCAGACCCGGACGGCGCGCGCTCCGTCACCGTCACCTCCTTCCCCGTCTCTCCCTAACCTACCTTCGTCATTCCCGCGAAAGCATGCCCCGTACCTCGATACGGGGCGGGAATCCAGAACCCATTGAGGAGCTCACCACCGCTTTAGATTC
Source organism: Dehalococcoidia bacterium (assembly GCA_965203815.1). Taxonomy (GTDB): domain Bacteria; phylum Chloroflexota; class Dehalococcoidia; order UBA6926; family UBA6926; genus VXMO01. The sequence continues at coordinate 397,784 of OZ241912.1, forward strand.
TTCGCTGCGCTCAGAATGACAAGCGCAATCCCTTCCCCGTTCATCCTGAGCCTGTCGAAGGGCGCGCCCATGTGACACATCCGTTTGCGCCGTGCGTCGCATACGCGCTACAACCCCATTGGACAAGCAATCACACGACCGAATGGGGGAACTGTCATGACGACGACGAATGACCATGAGACGAACGCCACCGCCGAAGAGCACGAACAGACCGCAGCCGTTGAGGATACGGACAGCGGCGAAGTCAGCGATGAGACGCCGGCAAGCGAGCGGCCAACCATCGAGACAATGCAGGCGGAGTTGGCGGCGCGGGATGAGCGGGTTGCATCTCTTGAAGAGCAGGTGATCACGCTGGAGCGTGAACTCTCAACGACGGTCTCACGCTACCGACTCGCATTGTTGGACACCGTGCCTGAGGTACCGGGCGACCTGGTGAGCGGCGCAACGGCGGAGGAACTGGAGTCCTCGCTGGCAAAGGCAAAGGGCGTCGTCGAGCAGGTGCGAACGCGTCTGCTGGAGGGAATGGAGTCCACCTTCTCCCCTCATTCCGGTGACAGCCGGGATCCATCCGAATCGTCGGGCATCCCCGCCGGCGCGCCTCCCCGCACCCTCAACGACGGCTCAGCGGACCTCACTGCAAGGGAGAAAATCACATTAGGTTTGGAGAGGATGTAGGGGAGTTCGTAGACGCTGGAGATGGCAACTCCGGCTCGCTGCTGTAAAATTGGTTTATGGGCGCCTTCGAAGTACGAATGACCGTTTCCGACCCCTCCGGCGAAAACCCGCGAGAGGTCGACGCATTGGTGGACACCGGATCGCGGCGCACCATGCTGCCTGGCGATATGCTGCGCGAGATGCAAACACCCGTCAGATGGCGGCGGCAATTCGAGATGGCAGATGGCCGCGTCGTTGAGATGGACGTGGGTGAGGCACGCGTTGCGGTCAACGGCATGGACGTGGCAACCCAGGTCATCTTCGGCCCGGATGGCTGCCAGCCGCTACTCGGCGCGATAACCATGCAGGAGTTGGACCTGATCGTCGATGTCCCCAACGAGCGCCTAAGACACGACACCGGGCCGTTCCACTTGTAGCCGAATCCTCCGCCTGCTACAGGCTAATAATGTGATCCGCACCCGCGGCCTTTTTGAGCCTAGCGCTGACCTTTCCGTCAAGATCAACCACATAGAACGCCACGCCATCCTGCTTTAGTGTCTGGATGAGATTGGCGGCATAGCCTCCATCGTTGCAAATGAGAACCACTGCCGTTTCTTCCGGTTCTTGGGCGCAGTAGTTGGTGACCTGCGAGATGAGTTCCTTATCGATGTCCTTCTGGTCTTCCCACACGCGCCATGCCAGATTCGCCAGAGCGTCGGTTGCTTGGGACTGATTCGAGCCGGCAAAAGCCCTGTAAGCCTGTTGTGATGTTCCGGAAAACCGTTCCGTCGTGAACTTTCTGATGCGGCTATTGATGTCCCCAACCTGGTTCTTCTTCTTGCCCACGTTCTGAAAATCCCACGCCACCAGCAAGCGGGCACGTCCATTAGCTTTTCCTTTAGCTTTCTTCGCCATAGGCCGCCTCCTCACAAAGAACTCCACTTCTTTTCCGCGTTCTTGAGCGATGGAATAGATCTTGGCTAGACTGAGTGCGTCCGGTGCCGTGGCACCCGTCTCCCACCGCGACAGGGTGTTCTGAGGCACTCCCACTAATTCGGCCATCTGCTTTTGCTTGAGGCTCAACGCCGACCGTAAATCAATGAGGGAGTGTGGCCTGAATTCATATCGGTCCCGCTCTTGTCCAGTCATATGTCTCCCCTTTCATAGCCGCCCCATTATCTCTTTTTGAGAGAGTGTCCTCGTTTCGCTATTTCATCAGTATTGCACTCATATCGAAATAAGGATATTATCCCCATACAGTGAAGTCAAGGCATAGATAGGGGGGGCAGAAAGGAGAAGAAGCATCGCACAAGATCACGACAGCCTCAAGGGCGATCAGGAACTGGTGATTCAGGGACATGCCACTGTACGACGTCAGCAGCGAGGCATCACGGAGGATACGGTTCGGATGCTGCACAAGTACGGCAAGAAGGTGCGGCGTGGCGACGGGTACTCGTACTGGGCAACACGCAGGGCTCACAGGAAGGCCGAAGAGGAACTCGGTTCAAAGCGTTACGGGGAAATCGCGAACCAGATCGCCGGGTGCTACATCGTCGTCCTAGCCGACGAACGTGTCGTCAAGACAGCAGCGTGGAAGAAGAATCGCCTAAAGAAATAAGAGGGGATCTCGGGCGGTATTTGAGAAGCCCCCCGCCGCGCCTGAGCGCGGCGGGGGGCTTTCTTCCCAAACGTATCGTTCGCCGGAATCTACCGCAGATTACCCTGCAACTGGTCGATGGTCTCCTCTGCCTGGTTGACCATGTCCATCAGGATGGTGCGCGCGGGCTTGCGCTCCTTGAGCATGCCGCCGATCTGGCCGGACGGGTTGCCGATCAGGTCAAGCCTGCCCGCCTTGCGCGCCGCTTTCGTGAACGGCTCCTGGATCAGGCCCTGCAGCGGCATCGGCAGCGCCTCCAACCCGGAGGCCGCCCACTTCAGCTTCACGGCGTTCTGATACGCCCGCTGCTGCTTGCCGGACGAGAACTTGCTCGTCGTGAACTCATCGGAGCGCGCGCCGAGAATCTGGTCCTTGTGCGCGTCCGGGATGTTGTTCTCCTCTGCAACGAGGAACGCCGTGCCGACCCAGCAGCCCTGCGCGCCCAGCGCGAGCGCCGCTGCAACGTGCCGACCTGTCCCGATGCCGCCCGCCGCAAGCACCGGGCGGGGCGAAACCTCGTCCACCACCTGCGGAACCAGCACGAACGTGGAGATGTTGCCGGTATGGCCGCCCGCCTCCGTGCCCTGCGCGGTGATGATGTCCACGTCTGCGGCCACCTGCCGCTGCGCGTGACGCACCGCGCCGGTCATGCCGATCAGCTTCATGCCCTGCGCGTGAGCCTGCTGCGCGAACCACTCCGGCGGCTCACCCGTCGCCGCGGCGAACAGGGGCACCTTATTGTCGAGAACGATCTCGAACTTCTTGCGCAGCAGTTCCGTGGACATCGGCGGCTGCTCAGAGACTTCCTCAGCCTCGAACCCGTATTCCTCGATCAGTTCCTGCACAAGCGCGACGTGCTGCGGATACTGCGGCGCGACCTGCGCGTACAGCTCACGATTGCTCGTTGCCGTCACTTCGGCGCGCGTTGCCGGGACGAGGAAGTCCACGCCGTACGGCTTGTCGCCGACAAGCGACTTCAGGCGGCGAATGCCCTCATCCATCTCATCGAGATTGCGGAAATTGTCACCGAGCACGCCGAGCGCCCCCGCGTTGGTAATCGCGGCAACCATCTCGACGGGAGTCGGCGCAAGATCCTGGCTTCCGCCCACGGCCATGCCCGCCAGGAGTATCGGGTACTCCATGCCAAGCGTGTCGCAGAGTGGTGTGTGTAACCTGTTTGCCATTGTGTCCTCCCCTATCCCTTTCTTGCCTGAGTTTCTACGTTGTTTCCGTTTGATCGTCCAATTAGCGCAGGTTGCCCTGCATCCGCTCGATGGTCTCCTCGGCCTCATTGACCATGTCGAGCAGAATCTCGCGAGCGGGCCTCCGGGCTTTGAGCATTCCGCCAACCTGTCCGGCGCTCGCCGCGTCGATGTCCAGGCGGCCGGCGGCGCGGGCGCCTGCGTACAGCGGCTCCATCAGGATGCCCTGCAGCGGCATCGGGAGAGGCTCGATCCCGGATGCGGCCCACGCCTCCTTCACAGGAGTCTTATAGCTGCGGGACTGCTTGCCGGAGTTGTATCGAGTCAGCGTGAAGTCTTCGGAGCGCGCGCCGAGGATCTGATCCTGGTGCTCCGTTGGAATAGCGTTCTCCTCCGCGACGAGGAAAGCGGACCCAACCCACACGCCCTGCGCGCCAAGGGCCATCGCCGCCGCGATCTGCCTGCCGGAACCCACGCCCCCTGCCGCCAGAATCGGTGTTGGCGCGGCGACTTCCGCAACCTGCGGCACGAGCGGGAACGTCGCGATATTGCCCGTGTGTCCGCCCGCCTCCGTGCCCTGCGCAATCATGAAATCGACGCCTGCGGCCTTCTGTCGCTGAGCATGTCGAACCGCGCCAACGACGCCGCCCACCTTCATGCCGTGCGCCCGCGCCACGTCCATGATCATGGCCGGGTCGCCCAAACCGGCGACGAAGATCGGAACATTGTGGTCGGCGACGACCTCGAACTGGCGCCGAAGCAAATCCGGCGACATGGCCTCTGCGTCATCGTCCGCAGGTGGCACATCCGGCAGGTTATGCTCCTGCATCAACTCCTTGATGAAGCCGACGTGCAACTGATGGTCGCGTTCCAGCCGCTCCCGCACCATCGCCTTGGTGTCCTGCGCGCCCATCTCCGCCATGGTGGCGGGCAGCAGGAGGTCGATGCCCAACGGGCCGCTGGAAAGCTGCTTGAACTCACGGATGCACCGGTCAATCGTGTCCGGCTTGCGGCTGCCGCATCCCATGACGCCCAGACCGCCGGCCTCCGTGACCGCGGCGGCGAGCCGGGGCGGGCTGGGCATCCGATCATCCATGCCAAGCGACATGCCGGCAAGCAGAATCGGGTACTTGATCCCAAGCATATCCGTCAGCGGTGACTTCAACCGATCCATGATCTCATCCCCTCTCCCCAGATCATCTCACCGCGCGCAGGCACATCTTGACGCGCCGCGCGTGTCACCAAACCCACACAAAAGGTGACGGCTTATGGTAAACCCGCCATGACCGCGCCGCAAGCTTTCACGAAGTTCGCACAATCTTCAATCACGCGATAGGTTGAGCCGCTGCGTTCCGGCTTGCATACCAAAAAAGTCACGGGGGCGGCCAGTGGGCCGCCCCCGAGACGCTCATCCTCCGTGGAGGAAAGCGGTTTTCCTGCTAGGTGGCGCTGGGGCGCTGGTGGCGGCCGACGTAGCCGACAACCACCATCTGCCGCTCCTCGTCCCACGCGAAGGCGACGCGAATCTGCCCCGGCGTGCGTCCGGTGCCCCGGCCGATATGCTCGTCCAGAGCGTACTTGTTCCCGTCATCGGTGGTCTGGTAATCGGAGCGGTACTTGCCGGGCGCGGTGTCAAGCTGGAACGGGCGGTATCGCCAACCGCACGTGGTGAACAGCGAGACATCCAGGTTGGCAACCGGCTTTTCGCCTGTCCTGGAATTGTGGTACGTCGTGGCCAGCCACTCCAAGGCGCTGTACACCTGGTTCGGCTGATCGAAATACAGCTTGTGATCCGAGTTGTTGTTCAGCGCAAGCCTCAACTCGTTCGGCCAGCGGTTTTCGACGAAGTCCAGGACGGAAGCCACGTCGCCGAAGTCAGGCGGGGCGGCGAGCGTCTCCTGCTCGTCAGCGTATTTGCGGACGGCATCTTCCGCCTCATCTTGAAGGTCGGTGTGTTCCTGCTTGAGCGCCTGGTAGCCTTTCTGCGCCGCTTCGGCAGCCGTATTCAACTCCGTGATCTGCTGATGAGCGGCATCCTGAGCGGCCTTCAGGTCGGCATTCTCTCTCTGCAGCGCCTCCACCAACTCACGCAGATACTGCCTCTCCACGTCGTTCGTGACATCGGCAATCCCGGCCGTTTCGAGCGTCTCCGTCTCGGAATCATCCTCCGCAGACGTGTCCTCCAACGGAACAATCTCTTCGATGACGGGTTTCGGCGTCGGCATAACCGCCGCCTCTTCCAGGGCAGCGAGTGCCTCTACAATCTTCTCCTGGAGTTCGGCGCGCTCCGCCGCGCGGCGCGCTTCCTCGCTGTAGGTTGCGTCCCGCTCCCGGACTGTCTCGTATCGTTCAAGCATCCCGGCGAGACTCTCGATGGCCGTGCGGACGGACTCCGCATCGTCCCATGGGCCCGTCGCGTTCTGCAGCTTCTCATCCACGCTCCATTCGAAGAACGAAAGGAGTTCGGCGTGGGTGTCTACAACTTCAGCGATGCGGCCGCCGGGGCCGTTCGCCTCTTCCATTTCCCTGGTCTTGTTGGCTTTGAGTTCAGCGATCTCTTCCATGAGCCGGCTTAGCGGCCCGTCCCACTCCGGATAGCTCGCCGGCAGGGAGCGCAGTTCAGCGAAAAAGTCGTCGAAAATGCGCTGCGTGTCCGTTGTCGAATCGGCCGGCTCTTCCTCTTGTTGCTGCGTTTCCCCGCCTTGTTCCGTTTCCTCGTCCTGCACGATGGAACGCTCGCCCGTCATTACCGTGATCATCAGATTCACGTCGTCAGATGAATACTGAGGATGCGCCGATGCAAGGGCCGCCGATAGATTCTCCCCGGTTTCGCCGTGTATGGAGCCATCGCTTCCGGCTGTATTGTTGACGGCTGTCTCGACGATCGCGCGCAATTCCGCCCGTGACTCGCGCCACACAGTCAGCACGGACTCGGCGATTGCATCGACAACAAGAGCGGCGTTTTGAACGGGTTGAATCAGCATGATCGCCGGGGCATCCGGCACGTTCGATTCACGGAAACCGCGAACGGAGACATTCCCGATCAGAGCGTTGTTGAGGGCGACACGCGCCTCTTCTGAGACACGCGCCCTGTTGGCAAGGGCCCACCGCACCACGTTCTTCTGGTGCTCCTCGCCCAAAGACTGAAAGATTTCTGTATGACCCTCAACACCGGTTTCGCCGGCTTCCGGGCGCAACGCGACAACCATACTTGTGGCCTCCTACATCCCGCTTTCCCACGCGCTTCCTGCCGTCACCCTGACGACCATTTAATGATAAAACAGCGGCGCAACAGCCTGGCACAGCCAATCGGATTCTTTTGTGTTTCAGGCTAGGATGGAATCAAGGAATTCAACACACCGAAAGGATCGATCCAATGCCCACCTTCGGCGACCTCGAACGAGCCCTCCCCAGCCTTTATGAATACAGGTTCTTCATAGCAATTGGCGCCATATTGATTGGCGCCGCTTTCACCTGGCTCGTCGTCAAGAAAGAGTGGCACCGCTACGCGTGGGAGCATCGCGTGCCGTTCGCGATTGGAGGCGCTCCAATCGTGCTGATAGGACTATTCCTCACCTGGTCCCTGGCGTCACCGCTCTTCATCAACGTCACCGTCGAGGAGGAGTTCCCCTTCGCCGCAGAAGCCGTGGTGCCCGAGGGCATGGAACGTGAGGACATCGAGATGGTAATGGAGGGCATGGCGATGGTGGATGACCCCGTGATGGTGGAGGATATGCCGTCCGGTTCATCAATGACCGCGTCGTCCATGGTGATGGCGGGCATGCCCGTGACAGCCGTTGAGAGCGACATGATGGCCGATATGGTGCAGGGATTGGCGATGGGAGCAGCCGCAACGGACGAGGACACCATGGCGGAGGCCGCGGACATGATGGCTCCCGCGATGGCCGCAGTCATGGAGCAGGAGGCTGCGCCCGTCGCTCTTAAGGTTGGCAGTTTCCGTGATGCGGACAGCTTCCACAGGGGCAGCGGGGACGCGACCATCTATTCAGCCGCCGGGGGAGGTCTGCTGCTGCGGCTTGAAGACCTGAACGTGACGAACGGCCCGGCCCTGCACGTCATCCTCTCTGAGCATCCGGACCCCATGCGACCCTCTGAAATGAAGGAGGGGAACTACGTGGACCTCGGACCGCTCAAGGGGAATCGCGGCGACCAGAATTACACGATTCCCGCGGGCGTGGACGTTTCCGCGATGGGCAGCGTCGTCATCTACTGCAAGCCGTTCTCCGTCATATTCAGCGTGGCCTCATTGAACGACGCATAGCCGCAAAGCCCGTCCGGCATTCACTCCCTCTATTGCATCACCGCTAGTCGGCGATGCACATTAAAGGCGTCCTGTTCGTTGTGCCTGGAATCCCTGTGGAGGAATGCCTACATGACGGAACGACTCGCACGAATCAGTGCCCGCAGACCCCTGGTCACCATTGTTGTCTGGATACTAATCGCAGTGATTGGTATCGGTCTCAGCGCGCAGCTCCTGTCGAGCGCATTGACCACCGAACTCAAGCTGGGCGGGGGATTCGAATCCCAGCGGGCGGAGAAACTGCTTGAGGATCGGATGCGTGGACCGAAACCGATCACGGAGATGGTCATCGTCCAGTCCGAAAGCCTGACCGTTGATGATTCCGCATTCCAGGCCCGCGTCACATCACTAACCGGACAGGTCCAGGCATTGGGCGATGACGTGGTTGACGAGGTTCTAAACTACTACGCGCTAAGCCAACAGAGTCCCCTGGAGGCCGCTGTCCTTGTGTCTCAGGACCGCCGCACCACACTGGTTCCGGTCATCATGAGCGGCGACCTGCAGGAGGCGCAAGGCAACGTTCACTATCTTCTTGACCTTGCGAAAGAGGAGAACGGCAAGGACGGATTCCGTGTCCTGACCGTCGGCGACGCCAGCATCTCTTTCGAACTCAACGAACTGTCCGAGCGGGATCTGCAACAAGGTGAACGCGTCGGCATTCCGGTCGCGCTGATTATCCTCGTGCTGCTCTTCGGCGCTGTTGTTGCCGCGCTTGTCCCGATTAGTCTCTCACTTATCTGTGTCGTCACCGCGCTGGGACTTGCGGCGATCATCGGACAGTTCTATGAGCTGGTCTTCTTTGTCCAGCTGATGATCATCATGATTGGCTTGGCGGTGGGCATCGACTATTCCCTGATCATCATTTCACGGTTCCGGGAAGAGTTGGCGAGAGGGCTGTCCACTTTTGACGCGACGGTAAGGGCGGGTGAGACGGCGGGCCGAACCGTGTTGTTCAGCGGCGCCACCGTAGTTGTTGCGCTCTGCGGCATGTTCATCGTCCCGTTCGGGTTCTTCCAGTCGCTCGCCATCGGCGCAATCCTCGTCGTCATCATTGCCGTGGCAGCCAGCCTGACTCTCCTTCCGGCGGTCCTTGCCCTCATGGGGCATCGGATCAACCTGTTGTCCATACCCAGATTCGGGCGGTCTCAACCCGAAGCAAGGCAGAACCACGAGGGCGGCTTCTGGGATCGGATCACCCACATCGTCATGCGCAATCCCGTGCTGAGCATCGTGCTTGTCGGCGCTCCGATGGTTGTCGCCACGTACTTCTATTTCGACATCGTGACGGGCCAGAACGGCGTGGACGTCTTTCCCGAAGAGGCTGAGACCCGAGAGGCCTTCTTTGTCATGGAGGAGGAGTTTTCATTCGGCCTGATCAGTCCGGCGGAGGTCGTTATTGACGGCGACCTGTCTGATCCGAACGTCATGGGCGCAGTGCAACAGCTCCAGGCCGCGCTCCTGGCCGACCCCCAATTCCCATTGCCGACCCTGCTTGAGCCGAACTCCGCCAATGACCTTGGCCTGTTGCGGGTTGTCATTCCGGGGGAGCCTTCGAGTCATGCCGCCGTCGATGCGGTGAACACCATCAGGGATACGCACATTCCCGCCGCATTTGACGGCGTGGACGCGGAGGTGCTTGTTGGGGGCAATTCCGCCGTCTCGGCCGAGGTGTTTGACGTTGTCGACCGCTATACGCCCATCGTGTTCGCGTTCGTGCTGGGGGTCAGCTTCCTGATCCTGATGCTGGTGTTCCGCTCGATCGTGATTCCCATCAAGGCCGTCTTTATGAACCTGTTGTCCGTCGGCACGGCATACGGCCTGCTCGTGCTGGTCTTCCAGAAGGGCTACGGCAGGGACTTGCTGGGATTCCAAGAGGCGCCGGTCATCGACATATGGATTCCCCTGTTCCTGTTTTCCATCCTGTTCGGCCTCTCGATGGACTACCACGTCTTCTTGCTGAGCCGTATCCGGGAACGGTTCGATCAGACGGGCGACAACCGCGAGGCGGTGGCATTCGGACTACGGGAGACAGCCGGCCTGATCACCGGCGCGGCTCTCATCATGGTTGCCGTTTTCGGCGCGTTCGCCTCCGGCCAGACAATCATCAATCAGCAGGTTGGATTCGGTCTTTCAGTCGCGATCCTGCTTGACGCAACGCTGGTGCGATCCGTTCTCGTGCCGGCGACCATGGAAATGCTGGGAGCCCGTAACTGGTATCTGCCCGGCTGGCTGAGTTGGCTGCCGGACATTCGCGTGGAGGCCGAGGAGGCCCACGCCTAATCGGCTGAGCAGAGCGAATTGTCAGAAAGGAAAGGCGGCGCTCCCTTGAAGGGAGCGCCGCCCATTTTTCCTGAAACTTAACGACTATCAGGCCGGCGGGGGGCCAAGGACGCGATAGCCCTGATTGTCTTCCGTGCGCTCGGCGACCGGCAGCACTTGAACGACGACGTTGGATACCCCAACAACTTCACCACGATCGTCAAAGGAGTAGTTCTCGCCGATTGCGCCGCTCCACGCGATGTCATAGAGGCAATCGCGGAACCCGTCCGCGTCCTGATCATCCTCCGTCTGCCTGAGGCACTCGGCCGCGATGTGCACCGAGTCGTACGCGGACCCAAGGTACCAGCGCAAGGTCACGTAGTTGTAGCGGGCCTTGAAATCTGAAAGAACGCTCTGCCCCTTGAGGTTCGCGGGGTCAAGGTCAACGATAACAGCCTTTGCGCCCGTCGCGGCGTCACCGGCAACCTCCAGCGCCGTTGTTCCAACAACAACGTCTTCGCCGTAAATTGGGCCTGTGTAGCCAATTTCCCTCGCCTGTTTGAGGATCGCTCCAGCACTCGCCTCCGCCTGCGCCGTGACGAGCAGTGCATCCGGGTTGAGGCCCGTGAGGACTGTCAATTGTGTCCTGAAGTCCAGGGTGTCCGTGAGGTAGCCTTCAGAGGCAACGACCTGCCCGCCGAGCGATTCAAATTGCTCGCTGATGGCCCGGCGCAACCCCTCGGCGTAATCGGTCTGCTCGGAGATTGTTGCGAGATTGCGAACGCCGTCCTCCCACAGGAGATTGCCTGTGTCAATGCCGCGCTGGGCATCGTTAAGGGCGTTCCGGAAGATGTAATCTCCCGCGTTGGCGATGTCGGGATTCGTTGCCAGCGAGGAGAACATGACTACACCTTCTTCCTCTGCCAGCGGAGCAACGCCGAGCATCGCGCCGCTGCATGACGTGCCCAGGATGATCTTGATGTCATCCACGTCCGTCAGCTTGTTGTACGCCGTGATGCCGTCCTGCGCGCTGCACTTGGAATCCTCAACGACCAGTTCCAACGGCGTGCCGTTGATGCCGCCCGCCTCGTTGATTTCGTCGACGGCCATTTGCTTGGCCCGGTTGGCCACCGTGCCGTATGTCTCTCCGGGGCCGGTCAGCGATTCCATAACGCCGATGCGGTAGGTCTCCGGTTCCTCTTCTCCGTTACACCCCGCCGCAGCCCCGATAATCAGCGCACAGGACATGACAAGCAGCAGGATCGCAACAAATGGGTGCTTCATCTTTCCCTCCTTGCCGACGACTCTCAATGCACAGTGGTGGGCGATAGAGGATTTGAACCTCTGACCTCAGCGATGTCAACGCTGCGCTCTAACCAACTGAGCTAACCGCCCACTGAACCCGTGTCAACCGCGCCGCCGTGGCCATTTGCGGGCGTGAATCATTCTAGTTATGCGGCGCAAAGACGGTCAAATGTCTTTCTCGGTTCGCGATCCGGCAGCACGCCCTGCTAACCATTCGACTCGGCACGGCGTTATTATCTTTGACCGGCCGTGATGCCGAACGGCCGAGGCAACTGAACTAGCACGAAGGGCGTGATAATCTGACCTGCCATACCTCCCCGTCCCGCGTTTCGTCCATCTGATGCGGGACACGGCAGGCAGGGAATGCCCAGAGTCATAGCAGAGAGGAGCGTTGCATATGCAGCGCTCTTCTCATTTAACCCTCCCTTAGCCCTATCCTCCGGCCACCCCGGTTCACCCTTCGACAGGCTCAGGATGAACGGGGGTGCCGATGAATGGGTGTGTCGCCATTCACCTGGTTTCACCGGGCACGTAGCCGCTCTCCTCAAAGAGGGTGCGCACCGGCAGGCCGATGATTGACGCCACCCGCGCCTCCGGGTGTGTCTCCAAGTAGGACCGCACGATGGAGTAACCGATGGAGTAGCCCGCCCAGACCGGAACACGGTCATCGTCTCCGAACAGGTACCGACGAATCTCCAGCGGGTCGGTATCGTTCAGCCGACTCTTCACGTTGGGCCAGATTGCGCGTTCAACGTCCGGCGCGAGCGCCCCGATCCAGTGCGGCCGATGCTCCGGCACGATACCGCCCGCAAAAACATCCGCCAATCCCTCAGTCACTATTGCGTCCAACAGCGTGTCCGGCTCATTGTTCTTTACGTAGATCATGCGCCCGCCGGTCAAGCCGCGCGGGAACAGCCAGTTGCGGACAAGGTGGACGTATTCGTGAGCCGTGATGTAGGCGAGCGTCTCCGTCCAGTTGTGCGCGGGCCACACGAACAGGAGCGTGACGCCGGAGCCGAGGCTGACGCCGTTCACGTGCTGCATGGCCTGCGTCAATCCACGGCTTTCGCCATCCCCCATCAGGATGACCACACGCGCTATGAGATCCGGTCGCGGCAGGGCCTGTGAGCACTTGTACAGCGTGTCTTCAACGATGCCACGCGGGGAAGCGGCGTTCGTGGCATTCACCGCGCGGATGAACGAGTTGAGTTCAGGATCGCCGGTCTGCGTCATCGTCCAGTGCTCGCCGATGTCGATGAACGTGGGCTGCTCTCCGGCGAGCAGGCGGTGTATGTAGAGCCGGAGCCGCTGTTTGAACAGCTCAAGCGGGGGCTGCTGAACTTGGTCCAGCGCCTGCTCGGCAAAATACCCCTCAAGTCGATAGGCAGGGACGACCGTCATCTGCCGCGGGAGCCGCCGACCTGTCATGGCGGGCTGCACAGAGACGTGGCGAGCAGTCGCACGAGCGGCGGCGCTAGCCGATTGCGCCGGATTCCTCGAGCCCCGCGTATTCCTCGTCGGAAATCCCCAGGATGCCGGTCAGAACCTCCCGGGTGTGGAGGCCGGGCGTGGGCGCGCCCATGCGAACGCGGCCGGGCGATTCGCTGAAGTTGATCGTCATTCCGGGGTGCTCGATGGGGCCGGGCACGTTGTGGTTCACTTCAACCACGTAGCCCCGTTCACGCAGCTGCGGATCGAGGTAAAGGTCCTCACCGGTGGCCGCCATGCCCGCGGCAATTCCGGCGCGTTGGCACGCGTACATGACCTGGTGCGCGGAGCGTGTGAGCGTCCACGCGGAAATCTCGGCGTCGAGAGCATCGTGGTTGCTCTGCCGATCCGCGAACGAGGCGAAACGGGGATCATAGGCAAGCTCAGGCCGCCCCATAACAACCGTCAGCGCGCGCCATGACGCATTGTCGTCGTCCGGGCAGGAGATGGCGCACCAGCGGTCGCCGCCGCCGCATTGGTAGACGCCCTGCGGCGCGGCGTTCGGATCACGGTTGCCCCACGCCTCCGCCGGCCCCACGCCGAACTGCGCCTCCAGGAACGCAAGGCCGATCATGCTGGCGGCGGCCTGGAATTGCGGAATCTCGATGTACTGCCCTTGCCCCGTGCGGTCCCTGTAGTGCAGAGCCGCCATGATGGAGAGCGCGAGGTTGCCGGCGGTGATGAAGTCCGGGTAGGCGTTCCTGCCGCGCGCGGGCCATTGCGCGTCCGGCTGCGCCCACAGGTAGCCGAGGCCGGTGAATGAGGTCAGGCACTGGCCGACAGCAGTGAAATCCCTCATCGGCCCCATCGCGCCGTAGCCGGGGCAGCTGACCATGATAAGGCGCGGGTTCACTTCTTTGAGCGCGTCCCAGTTGATGTTGAAACGGTCTATCGCGCCGGGCGCGTTGTTCTCCACGACAACGTCTGCCTCCGCAGCAAGCCGCCTGAACAGCTCTTGCCCTTCAGTCGTGTGTAGATCGATCGCAATGGACCTCTTGTTGCGGTTGTTCTCGCCGTAGCTCGCGTTGGTGCTGCGCCATGCCGTCGGGTTGCTTTCGCGGTCGTGAACGCGCCCGTCCGCGAACTTGGTGGACTCGACCTTAATGACGTCCGCGCCGTAGTCGGCGATGAATCGCGTGCCGAACGGCGCAGCCCAGACGCGCTCGAATGCGAGAATCCGCACGCCGTCCAGCGGGAGGCCGGAGCCGCTTGCGCCGTTTGAACCCCCGACAGGGACGGCCTGGCGCGCTGCGGGCGCAGCGCCGAGGATCTCATCCTTGTGCTGTCCCAGCGTGGGCGCGGGGCGGCGGACGCTGAGGGGACTCGCGCCGAAACGCGCCGTCCCGCCCGGAATCATGTACTTGCCCAGCACCGGATGCTCCATTGGCGAGAAGAATCCATAGACCTCCGGGTGCGGGTGGGCGGCGAAATCAGCCGGGGAGTTGGCGGGGGCCACAGTGACGTGCCTCTCCACGCCCCCGCTCAGGTACTCCTCCGCGGTCATCGTGCTGATGAATTCTCCGGCGATGGCCGTGATCTCATCTGCGTTGCCGTCCCGCCCGCTCAGCTCACGCATGGCGGGGTCAAGCAGCATCGGATGGTTGACCCAGTTGGCGAACTCCACCCATTGTCGCGGCGAGGTCAGCGCAAGCTGCACCCATACACCGTCGGACGCCTGGAAATACTGCGTGGGGCCGGTTCCGCCCTTGCTGCCGCGCCGCGGCATGACCTCGCTCATCGCGGCATAGCGCATGAGGTTCATGGTCTTATGAGCGAGCACCTCCGTCATGGAAACATCGAGATGCTGTCCGCGGCCCGTGGTACGCCGATGCCAGAGAGCGATGAGCGTGCCGAACGCGGCATGGATGGAGCTGAGTTGAAAGCCCTGGTAGCGGGGCATGGTGACAGGAGGGCCCTCTGCCTCGCCCTCCGGGTACACTGAGCCACTCAGCGCGGTCACGGCAATGTCCGCTCCGACAAAGTCGCGGTACGGACCCGTACGCCCGAAAGGGGTGATGGACGTCACGACGACGGCGGGATTGACGGCGGCCAGATCGTCATAGCCGAGTCCGCGCGCCTCCATCTCGCCGGGATGGCCGGATTCGAGAACAACGTCTGCGCTCCTGACCAGTTCAAGAAAACGCGCCCTGTCCTGCTCCGAATCAAGATCAAGAGTGATGCCGCGTTTGTTGGTGTTGAAATGGACGAAGAAAAGGCTGTTATCGGGGCCGGGCTCACCGTGCGCGAACGGGGCCATGCGGCGCGACGGGCTGCCGGACGGCGGCTCGATGAGAATGACGTCCGCGCCGAGGTCAGCGAGAATGCGCCCGCACGGCTGTCCCTGCGGCCCGGTGAGGTCAAGCACGGTCAGCCCATGAAGCGCTCCTGTTCCGGCGGGGCCGGTCCCGTTTGTCATAACGTCCTCATTTCGCGTTCTGGCCGCAGAGTCACGCTCAGAATAGGAGCGCCCGCGCATAGCGTCAACGCAGACGCCCCCGCGAGGCCCAAAATGGTTGTTTGGGTTTCCTTATAGACTGAGGACATGCAACAAAGCCGAATGCGAATCGGATTGGCGCAGCGTACGTCGGTTGTTGGAACTGTATCCGCACTGTTTGTCCTGATTCTCGCCGGATGCAACATCGGCGGCGTTGAACAGGAGACCATACAGGTCACCTACGAGGCGGAACCGGTCGTCCAAACACGGAATCCGACCGCCACGCCTGAATCGCCTGCCGCAGCGTCGTCGCCCCAATCTGCGGCATCAACACCCTCTGCGGGACAGCCGGCTGCGACGCCGTCCACCATCGAGCGCGACCTGGACATCGTGACGGTCCTCTCAAAGGACGCCATCCCCGCGATTCGCTCGCCGGAGTTCGTGGACGCCGCCGGAGCCGAGGAGTGGATGAACGCGGATGAGCCGATCATCGGCGTGGAAATCGACGGCGACGCCCGCGCCTACCCCGTCGCCATGCTCAGCCGCCACGAGATCGTGAACGACACCGTGGGAGGAGCGCCGATTGCGGCAACGTGGTGACCTCTCTGCTATACGGCCATCGTGTATGGCCGAGAGGTGGAGGGGGAGCTGCTGACCTTCGGAGTCTCCGGCAAGCTCACCCTCAACAACCTGATCATGTTCGATGACCAGACGGACTCGGAATGGAGCCAGGCATTCGGCACGGCCATCTCCGGCCCGCTTGAGGGCACGGAACTGGAGCTTGTCGCATCGCGGTTGATGTCGTGGGAGGCGTGGAGGGCGCTCTATCCCGAGACGCAGGTGCTGGACAAGCGCGGGCTCTACCGCAGGGACAACTACGAAACGTACTATACGAATTTCGACGCCGGCATCCTGGGCCGCCGCGTCCGCGACTTCAGATTGGAACTCAAAGACCTTGTCCTGGGCGTGGAGATCGGCACGGCGAAGCGCGCCTACGCCTACGATGACCTTGCGGAGACGCCCATCGCCAACGACACGCTCGGGGGGCGCGAAATCGTCGTCATCCATGAACCGGAAGCAGGGTTCGCGGCAGCGTGGAGCAGACTGCTCGATGATGAGGCCTACGCCATCGCACAAGGGCCGTTCGGCATGAACGCGCCGGATGTCCTGACCTTTGAGCAAGCCAACGAGGCACAGATTGGGGATGCCCCAGCGGTTTCCGGCCCGGTGATGCGTGACCGCGAGACGGGTTCCATCTGGAGCACCAGCACGGGCGAAGCGATTTCCGGCCCGCTGGAGGGCGCAACCCTCATCCAGATCCCCACAACGCCCTCATTCTGGTTCGCCTGGGTAGACCTCTTCCCGGACACCACCGTGTGGGGTGAGTAAGGCGCTCACTCTCCGCGCGCCCTTGCTACAATAGGCAGTCGGCCAACATTGGACCGCCATCAGGGGTAGGAGGAAAATCATGACTGCAACACAGGTACAAGAGAAGCACGTTACGGTGAACGGCGTGCGGCTGCGCTATTTCGATTACGGCAACGAGGGCGCGATGCCCATGGTGTGCCTGCACGGCCACACGGGGCAGGCCCATATCTGGGACGAGTTCGCGGAGGCGATGGCGCCCAATTTCCACGTCGTCACCATCGATCAGCGGGGACACGGGGAGAGCGAACACGCCTCCACCGGCTATGAGCGGGATCGGTTCGTTGAGGACCTTGATGAACTGGTCGTCGCGTTGGGGTTCGACCGATTCGTGCTGGTCGGCCTGTCCATGGGCGGATGGCATTCTCTGCTCTACACGGGCGAGAAGCACCCCGAGAAGGTGGAGCGCATCGTCATTGTCGACATTGGCCCGGAACCGAGCGAGCGGTCAAAGGTGGAGTGGGGCGACCGCCCACCAACGCCCATGTCATTCGCCAGCGTTGATGAGGCGTTCGCGTGGACCCGCGAGGGCAATCCATGGGCATCCGAGGAGCGGCTGCGCCAGGACATCGAGGCGAAGTTGAAGCAGACATCGGACGGCTCATGGACGTGGAAGGCCGACGCGGCGCTGTTCAACGTTCCGCTCGCGGACGGCACGGATGAGTCCCTGATCAACCGCTACTGGAAGGCTCTGGAGACCATCGAGCAGCCGATTCTGGAGGTGCGCGGGCTGGAAAGCCCCCTGCTGGACGACGCAATCAAGGACAGCATGATGGCACGGTCGAAGAACCTCTCATGGGTGGACGTTCCGGACGCCGGCCACGTCGTCACGGTGGACAAGCCGCAGGAGTTCATCGCCGTCACCCGGGAGTTTTTGGGGGTGTAGTCGGCGTTATACTGTCCGCATGGGACACGTTCAGGTACAGGCAGTAATCTCAAGCGCGGACGGCACTCGCTCACGCGAGTTTGAGGCGATGGTTGACACCGGTTCAACCTACACGTTTCTTCCCGCCGCCATGCTCCGCGACTTGGGAATCGAGCCCACGCGCACGTCGGAGTTTGAACTCGCGAGCGGCGAGACGGCGCACTATGCGCGGGGAGAGGCGATTGTCCGTATAAACGGCTTCGGACAGATGACGCCGGTCGTCTTTGGCGAGGACGATGCGGAGCCTCTTATCGGCGTTGTCACCCTGGAGCAGTTGGAGCTTGCCGTTGATCCCGTCGGCAACGCCGTCATTCCCAGGAGGCCGCGAATCTGATACGTGGCGGGAACACAAAGTTCCCTCCCGCCTTGTGGGGGAGGGTTAGGGTGGGGGCCGTCCCTACCCGCCCGTCACCTCGTCCAGCACCTCCTGCCACTCGCTCCCGGAGATGCTGCTAGGGTAACTCTTGCGGTACGTTATGACGCCGTTGCCGTTGATGACGACCGCAGACGCGTGCGTATTGATGCCGTATTCATTCGATAGACGCGCATCGGATTCCGCCATGTCCCAGGGATACCCCTGTCTCTCAGCGTAGCGGCGAATGCTGCGCTCATCGTCGAACGGACCGGCGGCGATGGCGAGAACGGCGACCTGATCTTCGTAGTCCCCGTACAAACCCTTGAGGCCCTGCAAATCAGAGCGACATACCGGTCAAGTGCTTGAGAAGAAATAGAGAACGACGGACCGGTTCGCCTGTTTGAAGTCGGTCAATGATCGTGTCACGCCGTCGATGGTCTCCACTGTAAAGTCCGGCGCGGACTGTCCCACGCGGTTGCCTGTTGGCGGAGCGGGCGGCTCCGGCGTGTTCGTTGGGGGATCGGGTATCGGCGTATCGGTGGGCTGAGCTTCGGTTGGAGGCGGCGGAACCGGCGTGTCCGTCGGCGACGGGTCCTCACTCTCCGGCGTCGCGGCGTCTCTCAGCGCAGGCGGGGTGGGCTCCGCCGTTCCCGGCAGCAGCGCGGGAGGAGTGACTTGCGGTTCTCTCTCACGAGAGCCCTCAGCGGTCGGCTCCGGCGAGATTGAGGCCACGTCATCCGGCGTCGCGGGGCTAACAGGGCTTTCGGATGTACCTTCGGACACGGACGTGGGAGGCGCCGGCGTTGCAGCAGGCTGCGTTGGTGGAATAGTTGTGGCCGGCGGCCCCGTCTCGTCGGTTCGCTCACAGGCGACCATGCCAATAACGAGCGCCGCCGCCACGATGAGCGCGCCAAGGCGCAACATAGCGAAAGGGCGGACGGCTTGTAACGTCATTGCTTGATTCGCCTCAGGCAACTCTACGCCGTCACCGCGTCCAGCGCCTCGCGCCATTGGTCAGCATTGTTGCTTCGCCCTGCCGCCCGGAACGTGATGACGCCATCCCCATCGATGATGACCTTGGAGGGCTGGCGACTGACACCAAAGGCGGACTGGACATCGCCGTGATGGATCGCCATTTCCCACGGGTATCCCTGTTGTTCCGCGTACGAGATGATCGTGTCCGCGCTTTCGGACGGATCGACGTCCACGGCGATGAACGCGACCTCATCCTGGTAGTCGGGGTAGATGCTCTTGGCGGTCTGCAACTCAGACCGGCAGGACGGTCACCAGCTTGCAAAGAAATAAACGACGACAGGCTGATTGGCCTGTTTGAAATCGGTCAATGAGCGGGTGACTCCGTCCGTGGTGGTGACGGAGAAGTCCGGCGCGAGATTGCCGACGCGGTTGCCGACCTCCGGTGCAGGTTCATTCGCCGGGCCGGACGGTCCTTCCGGCGCGTCATCCACCGATTCGCTGTCGCACGCCACGGCCAGCATCATCAGCGCCGCCACCAACAGGGCGCCGAGCAAAACGCCGGACCACGTCTGCAATCGTAAGCTCACGAGTCAGTTTCCTCCGTGCTCATGGCGGAGAGTCGGGCAATCCCCAACCGCCGCCGCCGGGCGTTTCAATGGTAAGCCTGTCACCATGCGCAACGTCAATGGTGACGGTGGCCGGCAACTCGTCATCCCGGTCATTGTCCATTCTACGCAGCGTGTTGCGGCCCGGCGCGCCGTCGGCTCCTCCCGCAAGTCCCCACGCGCCGCGCGAGCGCCGCTCCGTCAGCAGTGAGACAGTCGCATCGCCCAGGAACTCCACCGTGCGTATGAGGCCGTCCCCGCCGCGGAATCGCCCCTCGCCTCCGGAGCCGCGGCGCACACCGTATTCCAGCACGCGGAACGGATACTGGTACTCCAGCGCCTCGATTGGCGTGTTGAGCGTGTTCGTCATGTGGCTGTGGATGGCGGACTCGCCCGGACCCTCCGGGCTCGCCCCGACGCCGCCGCCGAGCGTCTCATAGTAGGCGAAGGGTTGGCCGGTGCGCGGATCCGTGCCGCCGACAGTCACGTTGTTCATCGTTCCCTGGCTCGCCGCCGGGATCCTGTGGGAGAGAACGTCTGCGAGCGCACCGAATACGGCATCTACGATGCGCTGGGATGTCTCCACGTTTCCGGCAGCGACGGCTCGCGGTGGGCGCGGGTTGACCAGCGATCCCTCCGGCGTGATCACCTCCACGGACGCGAACGAGCCGTGATTGGCGGGGGCGCGAGGCCCCGCAAGACAGCGCACGCAGTACTGCACTGCCGAAACGGTCACGGCCCGCACGGCATTGTTATTGCTGAGCGGCTGTTCCGGCGACGTGCCCGTGAAATCCACAATGACTGAGCCGTCGCCGTCGCTCGTGATGGTCACGGCAATGCGGGGGCGTTCCGCGCCGAGCGTGGGTGGCTCCATGTCGTCGGTGAATGCGTACTGTCCCGCCGGTATTTCACGCAATGCGGCCCGCACAAGGCGCTCGGCATACTCGATGAGCGCCTCTCCGTGCTCGGTCACCGTCTCCCAGCCGTACCGTGAAATCAGCGCTTCATAGCGCCCCTCGCCGATACGGTTGGCAGCAATCTGCGCAGCCAGGTCGCCGCTCCGCTCCTCCGGCGTGCGGACGTTGCGCATGAAAAGCTCGACGGCCTCCTGATTGAGCACGCCTGCACGGGCCATCCTGATGGGCGGGATGATGAATCCTTCTTGGTAGATCGTCGTCGACGCGGGCATCGAGCCGGGGGCCATACCGCCCACGTCCGCGTGGTGGGCGCGCGAGGCGACAAATCCCGCGAGTTCGCCGGCATCCCCATCAGCAACGCCATCGGGAATGAACACAGGCGAGATCAGCGTCAGGTCGGGCAGGTGCGTTCCACCGAAATAGGGATCATTGAGAGCGATGAGGTCGCCGGGCGCGAACGAATCGAACCGCTCGATCGCGGCCTGCACTGAGGCGGGCATCGCGCCCAGATGAACAGGGATGTGCTCCGCTTGCGCCAGGATGCGGCCGTCGGCATCAAAGACGGCGCAGGAGAAATCCCGCCGTTCCTTGATGTTCGGCGACCATGCCGTCCGTCCCAGCACCGCGCCCATCTCCTCTGCTATGGCCGCAAAGAGCCGTCGAAAAACCTCCAGCGAGATCGCGTCAACGCTCATGCGGACGGCCTTTCGAGAATGAGGTTCAGGTGCTCATCCACACGTCCAGCCCACCCCGGCGGCACATACGTGGTGCAATCCGTCTGCGTGAGCACGGCCGGGCCCTCAATAAAGTTTCCTATGAGCAACACGTTTCGGTCATAGAGAGGCGCGGTGTTCTCTCCCGCGTCCGTTATCAGCGCGGTCTCGCCAAGCAGCGCATGGCTCGCGTCCGGCCCGTCCTTCGCGTCGGCGGCAACGAATGGCGGGCGGCGCGCCGGTATGGTTGCGCGCCGCCGCAGCGTGACAACCTCCGTTGGCCACTCGGGATGGCTGTGGTCGAAACGACGTTGATGCGCGGCGTGAAAACGCTCCTCCAAAGAGAGGCCGTCCGGCACATCCACGGGAATCACGAGTTCATATCCCTGGCCCTGATAGCGGATGTCCGCCGAGGACGAAAATGTTGCCTGGGCGGCGGGGAGGCCAACTGTTTCAAGGTCTTGTCGCGCATCCTGCTCAATCTCAGCCAGCAGACGCGCAATCTCCTGCGCTGACGTGTCCGACAGATCACGCATGGCGGTTCTCGAATAATCGCGTGTGACATCCACGGTCAGCATCCCCCACGCGGACAGCGCCCCGGGCATACGCGGGATGAGTACGCTCCGGATGCCGAGTCCGTTCGCAAGCTCGCAGGCATGGAGAGGCCCCGCGCCTCCGAAAGCCACAAGCGTGAAGTCCCGCGGATCATGTCCCCGCTCCAGCGAGACCACGCGCAGCGCCTGTTCCATGTTGGCGTTGGCAACGCGGACGATGCCTGCGGCGGCCTGCTGCGGTGGTATGCCGAGCACTCCCCCTATTCCACTCATCGCCGCCAGTGCCGCGCTGCCGTCCAGCAGGAGCCTGCCCGCGAGCGGCCTGTCCGCCGGCAGCCGACCCAGCACGATGTTGGCATCCGTCACGGTCGCCCCGCCGCCGCGTCCATATGCCGCGGGCCCCGGGTCTGCCCCCGCAGACTGCGGCCCTACCGACAGCGCGCCGCCGGCGTCCACACTTGCGAGAGACCCGCCGCCTGCCCCAACCGTATGAATGTCGACAATCGGAACACGCAGCGGATACCCGCCGATGCTGCCCTCAGACGTACGCTGCACCTCGCCGTCGCATAGCGATACATCCGTTGACGTGCCGCCCATGTCCAGCGTGATGATGCGGTCGAAACCCGCCGCCTTCGCCACCTCGAACGCGCCGACAACACCCCCTGCCGGCCCACTTAGCAACGTCTCGACCGGAAAGCTGCTCGCCTGCCCGATGGTCATGCTGCCGCCATTGGATGACATGATCCTCACAGACGATTCAACGGACTCGTTAATGCGTGACAAGTAGGACTGCATGACGGGGGCGACATAGGCATTCAGGACGGTCGTTGACGTTCGTTCGAACTCGCGGAACTCCGGGACGACATCACTTGAAATGGAGATGAGCACGCGTGGGGGCAGGCGGCGTCTCAACGCATCCCGGATCAACTGCTCATGCTCCGGGCGAAGAAATGAGAAAAGCAGCGCAACAGCCACAGAATCCGCGCCTGAGGCGGCAACTGCCTCAATGAGCGTGCCGAGATCAGCTTCGCCGGGCGTCCTGAGAGGCTCCCCCTCCGCCGTCACCCGCTCATCGATCTCAAAGCGCAGTTCACGGGGAACCAGCGGCACGGGGCGCGTGACAAGCAGGCTATAGAGATCATCACGCGCCTGCCGGCCAATCTCGATGACGTCTGCCATGCCGCGCGTTGTCACAAGAGCGGTCCGAGCGCCGCGCCGCTCAAGCACCGTGTTCGTGCCGACGGTGCTCCCGTGAACGATCTCGTCGCCTTGTTCGCTCTCTCCACCGATCTCGCGCACACCCGCGAGGAACGATTGGGCCGGGTCTGCCGGAGTGGACGGGATCTTTATCAGACGAATCGAGCCGTCTTCATTGACACGGATGACGTCCGTAAACGTGCCGCCGGTGTCGATCCCAATCATGGGACGGTTCTCCGGCTAGTTGGACGGCGGCGGCCCGCCCAGGTGCAGTGGGTCCGGGTCGTGGTGCCATTCATTCTCACCGGATTCCACCAGCAGCGGCGCCTCCTGCGCGATACTCCCGTCCACCACAGCCTGCACCAGGAACAACCCGTCGTTCTCAGCCTGTATGCCGATGCTCATGAAGAATTGGTGACCCTGGATGGGAAGAAGGTTCGCCGTGATCGGTTCACTTCGCACAATCTCCATGCCATTGGGATCCAGCACGCGCAGGAGGAGTTCATGCGAGCCTTCGCCATGCAGACGGCAATAAATGGAGAACTGGAACGCCATCGGAAACTGCTGCGCGCCAACCGTGTCAAAGATGCCGATGACGTGCGCTCGACCACGCTCATCGCGGAATGAGTCCTGCCCCAGCAACAGAGCCGTGACACGGGCGTTGGTAGGCTCTGTCATCTGCTCGGTGAATCACACGGAGCGTTCATGCCCCGCCCTTGCCCGGGCACCACGCGTTGTGTTCGGCCATCACGTCGTCCCAGCTCTCAAAGCCGACGTGCAACTGCAGCAGGTGTCCGCACTTCTCGCAGTCCTTGTGTTCAAATGTCTCGAACGGATCAACGTCCGCGCCCATCATCGCCTGCGAGGCCAACTCAACCAGCGAGGATAGCCGTTCCACCGTCAGATCGACCATTCCCCGGAACGTGCCCGGAGGCTTGGGTGCCTGGATGGTGTCCAGTGAGAACCGGGCGGACAGCACCAGGTGGTCATGCCCGAGGCGCGGCAGCACGTTGCCTTCAATCCAAACGCCCTGCATAGCCCGTGCCTCAATAGGCGCCTCGATCTCCAACTCCCGCGTGACGGTGTTCATCAGGGTGATGTACAGCGCAGTGCGGAGGCCTGACCCGTCCAGCCCCTCCGGCAACGCAGTAGCCACGCCATCGTCAGGGAGCGGGGCGTCGCCGTTGCCGATGGCCGTGTACACCGCGTCACCCAGCGCCAGCAGAGTGTTCTTGTCCATTGGCTCGATGGCCGCAACCAGCCGCATGTCATCATCGGTCATCTCGGCGAGTTCCCCAAGGAACTGCTGAAAGTAGCGGCGCGCGGCGGGCGTCGGCCCCAACAGCGCCGAGCGGGACGATGACGTCATGCAACGAACTCCATGGGCAGCGTAATCTTGGGTTGGATTGAACGTTTGTAGTGTAGCACTCCAGCTAGGAACGCCTCAGTTGACAGGCCGAGGAGAATTGAGCCGCCCCGGCCCCGTCTCCGGCAGCAACACCCCCGCGATCAATAACGTAAACGACGTCGCGCAGACTACCCCAATACCGATCACGAAACTCCCCGTCTCATCGATGATGAACCCGGCAATGACCGGCGCGATGAAGCTCGATGCGTTGCCTGCCGTCAGGATTGCCGCCCAGATTGCCACCGCACGCTCCGGTGATGATCCCGGCAGCTCAATGGGGATGGTGAAAAGCGATGGCTCATATAACCAGTGCAGGAAACCGGTCACGATAACGGCCGTTAACAGCAGTATCCCGACGGGGGCGTAGATGGTGGTTATTCCCGCGGCGCCCACGATCAGCCCAGACCAGATGATGACCGGCCGCCTCTTCCCGATGAGGGTCGCGATGAATCCACCAATGACATTCGCCGGCGCTCCCGCCAATGAAAAGATGCCCGCCATCAGCCCCGCCATGGCGAGGCTCAGGCCAAGCTCCTCCTCATAGAAGGTTGGCAGCCACGTGTTCAATGTAATGAACTGCGCCCACGGCCCGATAACGGCAAAAGACATCAACCACGTTTCTCGACGCCGGAAAACGCTGAGGATAGCGCCAATCTTCACCGGCTCCGGCGGCACGCCGCCCAGCGCCTCTCTTTCCCGCCACAAGACCACGAACAAGACTGCGCTACCGGCTGTCAGGAAGCCCTCTATGCCAATGGCCCACTGCCAGGTGGTCCAGCCTGTCAACACCGGACCAAGGTACTGCGCCGCCGCGAGACCCACGGTTATGGAGGCGAGCGCGACGGCGTTCGCGATGGGGACTTCCCGGGGCGGCGCCCACCGCATGATGATGGCTGCCGTTAGGGGCGTGATCGCCGCCGCCCCGATTCCCTGCACGGAGCGCAGCGCGATAAACCACCAGAACCCCGTCAGAAACGGTGTGAGCGCAGTGATTCCCAACAGAGCCCAGCCGATGCCGTACACTGCGCGGATATTCCATCGTGCAAGAATGATGGAGGCCGGGATGGTTCCGGCTGTGAACACGAGCGTTATGCTCGTGACGACAAAGCCGCCTTGCGACTTGGTAAGGCCCCAGGACTCCGTGATGAGCGGCAGAACGGACGCCGGGGCAAGGAACGCCATCCCCAGCACGAAGTGCATGAGGACGACGAGCGCATAAATGACGAATCGATATGCGGGAGCTTGGGTGGTCTCAGTTCCGGGAGTGTCTGTGTCAAGCATTAATGAAACTATAGCGTGTAGGTACGCCGGGCGGATGCCCACAAGAGCAGCCGGGCGCGGGGAGCGAAACTGACATGCAGCCAAACTCCTGGATATTCGCCAGCGTCGTCATCTTCGGGCTGTTCGTCATCTTCCTCACCGGCAACCTGTACATCGCCCTGCTCATCGGGCTGCCGATCCTCTTCACAATCGGACTCATCATCCTGTTCCGCAAAACACGGCCTGAAACGCCGCCCGCGCCGCTGCCCGCCGGGCCGCTCCTTGAACCCGCCGAGCTTGAGGGTCGCATCGACCGTATGGCGGTCGAAGATGTTGAAATCGAGGGCTCAACCTCCGGGCTCTTCTCATCGGGCCCAAAGTACAACTCAGTCCTTGTCATCATCATCAGCGGCATCCGATACCGACTGAATCCGGCCCCGCTGCGGCGCGGCGGCTACGACTGGATGAAAGAGGGCATGTGGGTCAAGGCGACGTTCGACCGTCAATCCCGTGTCATCTACGAAATCGAACAGGCTCCCGGCCCAAGAGGCTATGGGGAGTCCGCATAGCCGCACACCATGGTTTTCTGCCACAATCCTGAATTGGGGGTAAGGGGTGGCAGTACAGCGTAATGGGAAACGCTACGATCTGATCACGTTGCGCGGTGATGTCTTTGGCGGCATCACCGCGGCAGTCATAGGCCTGCCGGTCGCCCTGGCGTTCGGCATAGCGTCCGGTCTGGGCGCGATCGCCGGCATCTACGGGGCGATCGCGGTGGGCTTCTTTGCTGCGGTCTTTGGAGGCACGCGCGGTCAGATCTCCGGCCCCACCGGCTTGATGCTGGTGGCGATGACGGTCATCGTCAGCGCCCACGCCGACAATCTTGTCGAAGCGTTCACCATCGTCATCATGGCGGGCCTCATCCAGGTGCTCATTGGCGTTCTCCGCATCGGGCGCTATGTGGCGTACACGCCCTATTCGGTCATCTCAGGATTCATGTCGGGCGTTGGAATAATCATCATCATCGTGCAGATCCTCCCATTCGTGGGCGCTGAAATCGTCACGGGCGGACCGAGGGATGTCATGGCGGCCATCCCTGACATGCTGAGTGGGTTCAACCCGAACGCCTTGATCATCGCCACGGCGACGCTGGCCGTGGCCGTGCTGTGGCCGACCAGGCTCAGCAAATACTTGCCATCCACGCTGACGGCGCTGGCCGTTGGCACCGCAATCGGCGTTCTCTGGCTGACCGACACGTCCACCATCGGCGATGTGCCAACGGGCCTGCCGGAGATTCAGCTGCCGCTCATCTCACTCGACGTTCTGCTGAGCGCCGTGCAGCCAGCCCTGGTCATTGCGCTGGTGAGCTCTGTCGATAGCCTGCTCACATCCCTGGTGGCAGACTCGGGAACGCGATCGCAGCACAACCCGAACCGAGAACTGATCGGCCAGGGCATGGGCAACATGGTGGCCGGATTCATCGGCGGACTGCCCGGCGCAGGCACAACGCCCGCAACCGTTGCGAATATCCGGGTGGGAGGACGGACCGCCTTGGCGGGGGTCCTGTGCGTCGTCATACTCACAGCAATCGTGCTGGGGCTGGGCAGCTATGTCTCGGAGATCCCAAACGCGGTTCTCGCAGGCATCCTCATCAAGGTCGGTTGGGACACCATTGATTGGCGCTTCATCACGCGGATGCACCACGTTCAGCGAGAACATCTCCTAGTCATGCTCATCACCCTCATCCTCACGGTTTTCCTCGACGTGATCACCGCCGTAGCCGTCGGTATTATCACCGCGGCTGTCACGAGCGCGCGCCAGATCGAGCGGCTGGAAGTAGACAGCGTTGTCTCAGTGCCGCTCCTCGACCAGATCTTCTTTAGGGACGCCCTCGACCCGAGTGATGTTGATGAGGCATTCAGCGCGCGTGTGGGCCTGGTGCAGCTCAAGGGAACATTCTCCGTCGCGTCCGCATCCAAACTGATGAGCACTATCGGTGACGACATCAAGGACCACGAGGTCGTCATCCTCGATTTCAACGACACGGTTTATATGGACGATAGCGCGGCCCTGGTGATTGAACGATTGGTTGATATCGCCAAAATGGAGAACACTGAATGTATCATCATGGCCCTTGACGGTCTTCCCGCAACGACCCTCAATGCCCTCAGGATACTCAGGGGCATTCCGGAGGATCGCTTTGTCGACACGCTGGACGAAGCGCGGGAGATGGCGTGGAACCTACTCGCTGAGACCGAACGCCACTCTACCGAATAAGCCGCGCCTTCATCCGTGCGACGGCGAGGTAGTAGAACGCGGCGCCGAGTACCACGAGATAGAGAAGCCCCCAAACGGTGGTCATTGAGAGGCTGCCGGCAACCAGTTCACGTATAACCGCCACGTAGGGCGTCAACGGAATGGCCCATGCCAACTCACGCACAACGTCCGGATAGCGCTCCAGCGGGAAGAACACGCCGCCGAAGAAGTACATGGGCATCACACCAAGCGTGATTGCGTAGTTGAACGTCCAGAATGACGGCGCATGCGCCGTGACCAGCAGCGCCATCGACGAGAACAGGATGCCGCCAAGGAATGCGAGCGGCAGGATGAGGATGGCCAACGGCGAATCGACGAATCCCATCACGGTCAACACGAACAGGATCACGGTGGCGCTGAATAATGACCGCGTCGCGCCCCATAAGACCTCGCCGGTAATGACGTCCTCAATGGACAACGGCGTGGCGATCATGGCCTCATACAGGCCTCGTATGGCCATGCGTGTATAGGAGCCGTACGTGCATTCAAAGAACGCCGCAAAGAGCGAATACCCGCCGATGATGCCCGGCCCGATGAACTCCACGTAGCTCACTTCGCCGCCCAGCGAGACGTATGTGCCCAGACCCAGTCCCATCGCGCCCAGCACGACCAGCGGCTCGACGAACAGCGGCCCCACCTCAGCCATCGCGAACTTCTTGAAGACCGTCCAGTTCCGCCGCCAGACGCGGAAGCCGAACGGAACGCGTTCAGGCGTCAGTATCATGATTATTCTTCCAGCCCGCGGCCCGTGAGACGCAGGAAAACGTCCTCAAGATTAGCGGGACGGGAATAGATCTGAGTGCCCGGCACGGTGGATTCAGTGACATCAGTGCCGTAGAGACCGAACGCGTGCACCGTGTCCGGCGTCTGCTCAATTTCCGCGCCGGCATCACGCAGATGTTCGGCGATGCGATCAAGCGCGGCGACGTCCAGGGAATGCGCCTCAATAACGGTCTCGCCGGCGATGCGCCGGATGAGCTCCACCGGCGTCCCCTCCGCGAGGATCTGCCCCTCATGCATGATGATCAGCCGATCGCAGAGCGTCGCCGCCTCATCCATATAGTGCGTGGTGAGCAGCATCGTCACACCCTGGTCCTTGAGGCGGCGCAGCGTACGCCAGACAAGGTGCCTCGCCTGCGGGTCCAGCCCGGTCGTTGGCTCGTCCAGCACGATGATGGACGGCTCATTGATGAGCCCCCGGGCGATCAGCAGCCGACGCTTCATGCCGCCGGATAGTTCATCTACCTTTGAGCCCGCGCGATCCGCAAGCTGAAAGAGTTCCAATGCCCTTTGGGCGCGCGCGTTGGCCTCGGCGCTGCTGATGCCGAAATACCCGGCGTACAGCCGCAGGTTGTCGATCACGGAGATCTCATCGTCCAGATTGTCGCCCTGCGGCACGACGCCGATGATGGACTTGACTGCCCGCGCCTCAGTCTGCACGGGCAGACCGTTCACGAGGAGGCTGCCGGACGTGACGGGCGAGGCGCAGGTGATCATCCGCATGGTGCTCGTCTTGCCCGCGCCATTCGGGCCAAGGAATCCAAAACACTCGCCGGGCCGCACCTCAAAATCGATGCCGCGCACAGCGACTAGATCGCCGAATTCCTTAACCAGTTTCTGCGCAACGACGGGCTTAACGCTCGCCGCCTCCGCGCCATCCTCCATCGAGGTCAATTCAGATGTGGTTCCAACCTGAGCCATGCCACCACAAGCGTAGCACGGTGGCCTCCCGCTCACCCTGAGCCTGTCGAAGGGTGAGCCCGGCCCAACTCGTCATTCTGAGCAAAGCGAAGAATCCAAAGCCGTGATTGCGAGACCACACTTGCCGTAAGTTTTTCACGCCGGGGAGCCGTCATCATCGTTGTCATCCACACCATATGCAGACTCGCGTACATCCATCTCGATGGGTGCGGGGAGTGCATCAGGATTAGCGCTGACGCTCGGTAATTCTTCAAAGCGACGCGCTTTCGGCATCACGTTCCGATCAAACGAACCAATCGAATCATTGAACGACTTAGTAGCACGCCCCAACTGCTCACCAACTTTCCGATAATGGTTCATAAAAGCTTGTAGGCTGCTGTTCATTTCAACAGCGGCCTTGCGGACTTGTTCTACATCCTGTGCGAAACGCCGCTGCTCCCACCCATTGGCCACCGCCCATAAAAGCGAAATGAGTGTGCTTGGCGTTGCAACTGCGATCCGCTTGCTCATGGCATACTGAATGAGGTCATTCCGCACGCTAAGGGCCGCCGCAAGGAACTGGTCACCTGGCACAAACATCACGACAAATGGGAGTGAACCACTTACCTTGTTCCCATAATCTTTCTTTGCAAGGTTATCGATTTGCGTTCGCATCGCACCAGCATGGCGCGTAAGGATTGCGGTGGCCTGTTCCTCATCTTCTGCCTCACCAGCCTCAAGATATGCGGCAGTGCTCGCTTTTGCGTCGATGACAATAGCTCGACCCTCAGGCAGCTTAACCGTGACATCCGGTCTTTCGTTGGAACCGTCCACAGATTGTTGCTCGGCAAAGTCGCAGTAATCGACCATCTCGGCAGCTTCAATAACTTTGCGGAGTTGAATCTCACCCCATGAGCCAACTTTCGGATTGTTCGACAACACGTCTTTCAACTCTTGAGTCGCCTCGGTGATGGTGACGTTCTGGCGCATCAGAGACTCAATGTTGGGATTCAGTTTCGCGTAGTTCTCGGACAAGGGCTTCACCAGTTCTTCAAAGGTCCTTTGGCTCTTGCCGAGGTTCTGTTCCGCGAGTGCCAGAAACTGCTCGTTATTGGCCTGCAGAGCTTGTCCGGCAGTTGCTTGGAAAGTCGTACTTAGTTCTACTTTCGCTGTTTGGATCAGGTCTGCAGCCGTTTGTTGGCCCTGCAACTGTCCCCTCAGTTCGGCGTTCCTCTGCCGCCACCTGAATTCCTGGATCAGCCATGCGGCCAACCCCACAACGATTGCTCCAATTGCCAGCCCGACGACGATTTCCACGTTGCAGCCCTTTCCAGGTACAGATGCTCTGTGCGCTTGTCAACGGACAAGTGTCACAACAGCCTAGCACGCACGTTCGCGCACGGCTAGTGATCAGTCTGGATTAACTCGACGAGAACTTATCATTCCCCGCGCCATTGCGGAAATACTCGATCTGTTTGACGGTCACGATAGGTTTATGCCAGTATCCTGCGTCGGCAATAGAAGTGACCATGTAGGAGTAGAGATATGGTGGAATATCGCTCGGTGTTCCCTTCCGTTGACTTGCTCCTTGTTCGCCAGTCTGTTGAGGAGTACGTCTGGGCAAGTGACTCCCATGCATAAGAGGCGGGGCTCGCTGACAGCATTGGCGTTGTTCCTAGCGGCCTTATCGGTGTGCCTTGCAGGCTGCGCGCCGGCCGAAAATGGGGAGCAACCGGACACGGAATCATCCTCGCCTGTGGAAACAGCGCCCCCACAAGACGCGGAAGACATACTAAGTGCGCTTAGAGAAATCAACACATCGGTGGAGTCCTTCAGGGTTATAGAGCGTCAAGTCGATTCCGGTGTTCGCGACAGTGTGCCGTGGACGAAGACAAACAGCATCCTCAGAGAGTACCAGGCACCGGACCGGACACGAACCATCTTCTACTCTACGGAATACGTTCGTGATTTAGACAATGACGGTATTTTCGAAGATGAAGTGGCAGGAGGGAGTGACTGCGAAGAGCAAGAAGGGCTTACCATAGCTACGACTTTTTACGAGAGATGCGACGATGATGCGTGGGCCGTCACACAGCTCTCACGTAGTTACGTTATGCCGGTTCAGAGCGCCAACGATCTTCTCGGCAAAGTAGAGGAGCTTGAAGAGTTACGACTCTTGGCGAAAGAAATGATTGATGGTCGCCCCACAATCGTATTTGACGGGAATATGCCGGGTCTGCCACCTGACATTCATGAGGCCACCCGCACCGTCTGGGTCGATGAAGAGACTGCGCTCTTACGCCGTATTGTTGAGATTGTCCGTTGGGAGGAGCCGACTGGTGATGAGCCGCCGGACACCATAGCTACTGAAGATTACGTAGACTACAGCGGAGTGACCATCATAGAGCCGGACGTGGGACAGACGAATACCTCTTGACGCTCCCCCATGGAACACCCCCCACTCAACCGTCCGAAGTGTTCCTCGTGCCCCTTACTCCAGGCCGTCCGTTGACGCGCCCTTTGACCGTCCCAGTTCGCCGCGATCATGGGCGCGCACAAGGGCCTCAAACTCAGGGGGCTCATTCTCATCGTCGGAGATATCCCGGGCGGGCGGTCCGCCCAGGCCACTGTCGACCAGTTCATGGTTGCTGCGAACATAACCCCGGAAATCGGATGCGCCTGACGATGGGAATGATGGCCGTCCCTGTTGCGACGGATGCAGATAGACCTCGCCGATGATTACCTGCACACCCTCCTTGGGGTGGTCCCGCAGAAACGCGGCTTCGTATTGATTACCGGCATCCATCAGGGAGAATATCCGCTGGGCAAGGCGGGGATGAACACGGCCGACCGGCTCCCCGCGGCTTGAATGCACCAGCAGCCTGTTGGCCTCTCGACTGAGCGTCAGGGCCTCGCCGCTGCTCAGGTGGCCGACTGCCGTGCGGTCCGTCGCGTCAATGAGCGTCGCGATGGTGCTCTTGCCCGTCTCGCTCATCAACAGATGGGCGGAAATGACCTTGCGGGGGGCTGACGATTTCGCCGCGCCCGCAGCGTGTTCGAGACGATCCCGGTTCCGTCTAGCGATAGTGTTCGCCGAATCGATCTGGAGCGCGCCGTCCACGGCATCCCGGGCCTCCGCAAGCTCACCCAGTTCAAGGAGCGCCTTGGCCAGCCGGTTCAGCGCCTCGATGTTATTGGGCGCGATCTGCAGGACGGCCCTGTTGGCCTCGACGGCCTTCCCCCAGTCCTGGGCCAACGCGCAAGCGATAGCTGCGTCAGTCTGCGTCTTTACTTCACGGGCTTGGACGTGTTCATCAATCTGTGTAGTCGCCATGGCGGATGACCTGCCTTCTGCGTTCCGTTGTCCCTCGCGATACGCCCTTGGGCGCGAGAACAACCGCAGATGCGAAACCACAACAACACAGCCGCCATCCATCGCCGACGGCTGCTTTTCGCCGCAGTGACGGTCAAGGCTCCGAGTCGTGATCCCTGCCGCCTCCCCGCGCCATTGGACGGCAGTTTTCAAACTCAGTTCAAAATCTATTGTCTAACAACTGTCAAGCCAATGGGGAAGGTAGCCTCACTCCCCTCACTTCAACATGGCGATGTGCTTGGGCATTCCCCGCAGCCGTATTCGCACAATCTCCGCCAGTGTCTGTGGGCCGTGGTGGAGGCGCACGGTGCTCATCTCGCCGTAGCTCCATGAGACGGGTAGTTCGACGATACGCATCCCCCACCGGCGCGCCAAGTAGAGGATCTCCGCGTCGAACGCGAATCCGTTCACCCGCTGCGCCCCAAACAGCAGTTCCGCCGCCTCTGCCCGGAACGCCTTGAATCCGCACTGCGTGTCCGTCACGGATAGGCCCAGAATGAGCCGCGTCGCGCCGCCCACAACGCGCCCGCCGATGCGGCGTGACACCGGCTCCCCGCTCCGTTCCGCCCCCGCCATAGACCGCGACCCAATAACCACGTCCGCGTTCTGCGTTGCTTCAACGAATGGGGCAATAGCCCTCACCGGCACGGCCAGATCAACGTCCATGAACAGCCGCACATCGCCTTTGGCCTCCAGCATCCCCCGCTTGATGGCATGCCCCTTGCCCCGGTGCGGCAGCGATAACAGCCGAACACGAGGCGATTTCTCAGCGAATTCTCGCGTGATGGACTCCGTGTCGTCCATGCTGCCGTCGCTCGCGACAATCAGTTCGGCGTCGGGATAGTGAGCGTCCAGGTAAGCGGTCACCTCGTCGAGGGCGTCCGGCAGACGCGCCTCCTCGTTATAGGCAGGAATGATGACGGACAGCGAGGTAACTGCGTTACGGCTCATATTCGCGATCCGAATTGAGCAGCGTCCTCGATTGCTTGCCGCGTTCCGTCTTGGTCCGTGAGACGTACCCGGGAATGCACGACACCGCTAAAGAGGGATTTCATCCGGGGTTTCGAGGCTGAACGCGCGATGCAGGGCACGGACGGCATCCTCCACGTGGTCCTGGTGGACGACGCACGTGAGGCTGATCTCCGCCGTTGTAATCATCTCGATATTGACGTTGGCGTCGCGCAACGCGCGGAACATCGCGCCTGCGTAGCCGGGTGAGTTGGTCAGGCCCGCGCCAACGATGCTCACCTTGGCGAGATGATCGTCAGCGGTCACGTCCGCCGCGCCAAGTTCAGCCTGTATCTCCCGCGTCCGCTCTAGTGTCTCGGCCAAATCATCACGGGTCACGGTGAAAGAGAGATCGCTGAGTCCGTGCTGCCCGGCGTTCTGCACGATGATATCGACGCTGATGCCGGCATCGGCGAGTGGGGAGAAGACCTGCGCGGCGATGCCGGGGCGGTCCGGCACCCCCAGCAGCGTGACACGAGCGATGCCCGCGTCATGGGCGATGCCGCGAACCTTGTTGCGATTCTCCATGAGCTCTCCTCCGTGTATGCGCGTGCCGCCGGGGTCATCCAGCAGGCTTGAGGCGACAAGAATGGGCACATCGTAGACCCAGCCAAGCTCGACGGCGCGGTTGTGCATGACGCGCGCGCCCTCGCTGGCCATCTCCAGCATCTCATCGTAGTTGATGTCAATGAGACGGCGAGCATCCGGCACGATGCGCGGGTCCGCCGTGTAAATGCCGTCCACGTCCGTGTAGATTTCACAGACGGGCGCGCGGAGTTCCGCGGCCAATGCAACGGCTGTGGTGTCCGACCCGCCGCGCCCCAGCGTCGTAACCTCAAAATCATCCGTCGTGCCCTGGAATCCCGCGACGATGACAATGTTGCCGCGCCCAATCTCGTCTTGTAGTCGTTTCGGCTCAATCTGCGTGATGCGCGCTCGCGAGAAATCAGTATCCGTGCGGATACCGGCCTGGAATCCGCTCAGGCTGACTGCGCCGTGGCCGAGGTCCCTCAGCGCCATCGCCAAGAGCGCCCCGGAGACGAGTTCGCCGGTGGATAGGAGCAGGTCCATCTCGCGCGGCGCGGGATTGTGTGAGATGCTGCGGCTCAACTCGATAAGCTGGTTGGTTGTCTGCCCCATGGCGGACACGACGATGACGAGATCGTCTCCGGCGGAACGCTCTTTGGCCACCCGCGACGCAACGCGCTTAATGTGGTCGGCGGAGGCGACCGAACTCCCGCCGTACTTCTGAACCCGAAGCATGGAGCCTACGACTCCGAGACGACGTGCGCGCCCTGTTCTGACGGGGAAAGGACGAGCGATCGACCGGAGATGTTTAGCCTCCGCCCGGACTCGGCCATAGCGTCAGCGACGG
Organism: Dehalococcoidia bacterium; assembly: GCA_965203815.1. GTDB lineage: Bacteria > Chloroflexota > Dehalococcoidia > UBA6926 > UBA6926 > VXMO01. The sequence continues at coordinate 433,190 of OZ241912.1, forward strand.
CTTCGGCGTTTCTCGGCGGACTCATTGCCATGATTGTCGGCCCCGCGCCGGAGAGGAACGCCGTATATGCCCCTGCCTGCTTGGCTGCTTGAGTAAGAGGGGCGAGCCCGGGCACGAGTTCCGCGCGATAGGGTTGGTGCAGCCGGTCCTCCGTTGCTAGTGCCAGATCCGCCCAATGATGCGAATTGAATGTGTGAATGAGCAGCGCCGTTCGCGCCACGTTGAATGAGGCATCACGCAGCGGGACGTGGCGGGGCAAAGCCGCCCTCGCCTCCGAGGTCGTTAACTGTTCGTCAGGAATGAACGCGATACAGTCCAGGTCGGCGGGAAAATCAAGCTGCCGCGCGACGGGTCCACCGTCCTCAGACATGACAGCCAAGCATGCGCCGCCCTTCAGGGCCGGAGCGACGTTATCGGGGTGCCCCTCAATCCGGGTGGCGTCGGCAATCATGCCGTCCATTCCTCGTTCACGTCCCGCAACGGTGTTGGCAATGAGCAGGCCTGCGGCACAGGCTGCGGCGCTGCTTCCCAGCCCGCGCGCCAGGGGGATATCGTTCGTGGCAGAAACATGAAGCGGCGGCAGCGTCTGCCCGAGATTCGCAGCGCCGATGTAGGCGGCCCGAAAGACAAGATTCGCGTTGGCGGGGCCCGATATTTCGTTCTCGCCCTCACCCCGTATCTCAAAGCGGTTGGCGTTCGCCGGCTGCACGCGCAAATCCAGCCAGAGGTCAAGCGCCATCCCGACAGCGTCAAAGGCAGAGCCGAAATTCGCCGTCGAAGCAGGCGCGCGCACGGTGAACGGAGCAAAACTGTCTGTATTACTCATGAGTAGAGTATAGGGGCATGGGTCAGCCCACCTGCAATTGAAGTGAAGGGCTAAAAGCCGCAGATGGTATCCTGATGGGCGGTGGGCGTAGGCGCAGTATTCGCACTGAGGGGCTCAATGGCATACTTCCTTGATTTGTTTACCCCCGAGACTTGGAGGGCATTCCGGGAGACAGACCCAATGGTGACCGGATTCCGAGATCGCCAGTTTCAGATGGCCACAAGGGTGAAGGTCGGCGATATCTTCGTTTGCTATCTCACGAGGGTGAAGCGCTGGTGTGGCGTATTGCAGGCTGAATCGACCGCCCAAGAAGATCGCGACCATTTGCATGACGACCTAGATGATTTCCCCATCCGATTCAAGGTAAAGCCGCTAGTGCAGTTGGAACCAGAGAACTCGATACCAATCTATGGGGACGATGTATGGGACGGACTCAGCATCACCAAGGGCCATCAGCGGGGTACGTCAACTTGGACTGGCTTTTTCAGAAACTCACTGAATTCACTCAGCGATCAAGATGGCGAATTCCTTTTACAGTTGCTCATGGAGCAAAAGGATCAGCCGAGAGAGTACCCGCTTTCTGACGACGATCGGCGAAAGCTCACCGCCACACGCCGCGTGCCAACACCTAGTGGTAGTGGCAAAGTCGAAGTTGAAGTTCCAGACGATGACGAAGGAGACATCCACCCGGATTCCGGAACACATATCTCCACTGCACAGACTGACACCCGAGTCTCAATTCAGTATCAAGCAAAAGTTGCCGAGATTGGTGCCAAGATGGGATTTAGAATCTGGGTGCCTAGAAACGACAGGGCTCGCGTGTTGGAACACATTCCGGAGTCCTCTCAACAAGCTTTCTTGGATCAACTTCCTCTAAACTACGACGACACAACTCTTAGGACGATCGAGCAAATCGATGTGCTTTGGCTAAAGGGGCGTTCCATGGCTCGAGCGTTTGAAATTGAGCACACTACAGCGATTTATTCAGGCCTCCTTCGCATGGCAGACCTATTGGCTTTGCAGCCCAACATGGATATCCGCCTGCACATTGTGGCCCCACTCGACAAGCAAGAGCGCGTTCTACGTGAGTTGCGACGACCTGTTTTTTCACTGCTGGACAGAGGGCCTCTTTACGACCAATGTTCCTACCTGTCTTATGAGTCGATTGATGATTTGGCTAGTACGGAAAATCTGAATTATATGAAGGACGCGATTATCAGTGAATACGAGGAGTCTGCGGACATTTGAGTTGGAACTCGGCTTGAGAAGGCTAGTCAACTCGATGGGTAGAGGAGGCAGCCATGGTCAAAGTGAAGACACTTCCCTGGGACCATTCGGAGGGCATCGAAACGGAAGAGGATATGGCGCTCAGTCTGAGCATCGCCCTCGAAGATGATGACCCACGTCTTTTGCTCGCCACTCTGAACGACATAGCTAAAGCAAAGGCACGACTCGATGCAGGGCAGACAGGTGTCGCTTCTACTAAAAAAAGATGTCTGATATCGCTCTCGACGAATCTACGGACATTGCAACCGTTCTGAAACGGGTGCGTGAGTTGGGCTTACAGCTGCGCGCCGAGGTTGCAGTAAGCCACAAGCCGTAATTGGTTTACCTAACCTGCACTTCCGGGTTCCGCCACGCCACCGCCTCCCACAATCGTCGCGACTTCTCTCCTTCCCCCTGCTTCGTAGGGTCGATGACAAGCCTGCCGGAGCGCGTGTAGGAGCCGATTGTCTGTAGTTCGCTGCGGTTGGGATTCCATGTCCACGGGCGGCCGCGAGCATCCAGAAGCGTCGACTCTGCCAGTTCGCGGTCAAACGGCACAGCGATCGGCAGACGAAGCGACGCGTCAGGGTCGCCCTTCCAGACCCAGAACTTGTCCAGCGCCCGCGCATGATACGCCGCGCGCCGTATGTGCGCGTTCGCGCCAAAAACGGTGAAATCGCGACCCGCCGGATACGTCTCCACGTCCCTCAGGACATCAGCCACACGAAAGAAAGCGATCAGGTGGAAGCCCGACGGCCCGACGAATCGATCCTCGCCGTCATGCCCAACCAGTCGCGCCAGAAAGAGGATATAGTCGCCGGGGCCGCACGACTTCAGTCCCGCGCCGCGCCCCGTTCTTCGCGGATCATCACCATATGTGAACGTGCGGAACTCCGGGTCGTCATGCAGTCGGTCATTCCACCGTGAGACCGGAGCATAGTCCGCAAGTGTCTTGTCCGGGTCGTTGTATGCGCCGAGCTTGGGGTAGGCGGGCAGCGTCGGCGACCACAGTCGACGCTCCTCCGGTATCGGCAGAAACTCAAACGTGCCGTCGGGAAAGATAGGGCTGCGAAGCGCCCCATGCGAGGCGTTCACGCCGACATTGACCATGAAGATACGGGCGTTGGGGTCGATAGTGACCAATGCGTGCTCCGGTCAGCGGTTGCGCGGCGGCATGGCAGAAAATGAGTGGATTCGTGCAACAATCACGTATGAATCGTAGCAGTCAAACCGAAACCCTGGCGCAAGCCGTCAAGGATGCCGCCGTGCAGGCGGGCTTTGACGTCGTTGGCATTGCATCCGCAGATGTGTTCCGTGAACGCGGAGAGGCAACCAAAGAGCGTGTCTCTGAAGGTTTGATGGACGGCCTCCCCTGGTTCACGGAGCAGCGCGTTGAACGCGGCATGGACCCGGCCAACATGCTCCCCAACGCCCGCTCCATCATCTCCCTCGCGCTCAGCCATCATCATGAAGATGCCGCCGAGGCTCCTGACGCACTGCCGCGCGGCCGCATCGCCCGCTACGCGTGGGGCGAGGACTATCACCGCGTCTTTGCCCGCAAGGTTCGCGTGTTCATCGAAACCCTGCCGGAGGTCACCGGCGTGGAGGACATCGGCACGCGCTGGTACACGGACACGGGGCCGATGCTCGACCGCGCCGTGGCTGAACGGGCGGGCGTCGGCTGGTTCGGCAAGAACACAAATATCCTGACCTCGCAGGGCTCATGGATGCTGTTGGCGCAGATCATCACGACGCTTGATCTTGCGCCGGATGAGCCGCTCAAGAAGACGTGCGGCGCGTGCAATATCTGCGTCGATGCCTGCCCAACCGGCGCAATCATCGCGCCCTACGTGCTGGACAACCGCAAGTGCATCTCCTATCTGACCATCGAGAATCGCGGCCCCATCCCACGCGAATTGCGCTCACAAATCGGCGACTGGATATTCGGCTGCGATGTCTGCCAGGACGTCTGCCCCGTCAACCGCAAAGCTCAGGTCGGAAAGGCCTATGCGGAACTGACGCGAGACGCCGCGAATCGCGCCCGCCCGGAACTCGTCGAACTGCTTGAACTGGACGACGACGGTTTCCGTGAGCGATTCAGGCAGAGCGCCGTATTACGCGCCAAGCCGGAGGGGATGCGCCGCAACGTGTGCATCGCTTTAGGCAACATCGCCGACCCCGCGACAGTGCCCCCACTCGCCCGCGTCCTGCGAGAAGACCCCTCACCCATCGTCCGCAGCCACGCCGCTTGGGCCTTAGGGCGCATCGGCACGAAGGATGCCATGGCGGCACTGCGGGACGCCCTCAGCAATGAACAGGATGAGACTGCACTGGAGGAAATCAGGGCGGCGCTTGCGTAGTTACAGTGTTGTAGTGACAGGATGAGCATATGAACAAGGGTAGGCAACCACTCCCTCGCTACATTCGAGAGCAAATTAAGGCTCTCGCAGAGATGTCAGATGAAGATATTGACTACAGCGACATCCCGAAGACGACCGACTGGTCGAACGCTAAGCGCGGCGTGTTCTACAAGTACCGCGTCATCAAGAAGCAGGTCACTTTGCGGCTGGACGCAGGCATCATCGCGTGGTTCAAGGCGCAGTCAGACGATGGCCGCGGCTACCAGACCCGTATCAATGAAGCCCTGCGCGAGCACATCCACCGCCAGTTGGAAAAACAGAAAGAAGAGCAGGAGCGCGGCATTCCCGCCTAACTCCCCGTATACAACTCCCCGCCCGGGCGGAATGAGGCATAGCCGAACCAGAACGCGACGTGGCCGGAGACGCGGGCGGCGAGTTCTCCGTTCGGTCCGCTCAGCCCCTCGGGCGTCACGCGCCACTCCCCGCCGTCTCCATCAATCAGCCCACCGTCCGGCGCAAGCTCGAACGTGCGATTCTCTCGCAGGAACGCCTGCACTCCTCCACCCTCGTCTGTGACGACCACGATGGGCACCTCGCTCACTGCGTCGTTCAGGACGGCCGCCGCTCCCAATTCCTCAAGGGTTTCCAATGGGTATGCCTTGGCCTCCCCGCTGTCCAGGATCGCCACAAAGACCTGGTCCTTTGGGCGCAGGCTCAGGTTGTTCGCACCGGGTCCGCCGGGGAACATCAGGCTCGGGCTGGAGAAATAGTCATAGTAGGCCGCGCCGGGCGTGCCGGGCTTCTCATAAGGCCGCTCATGACCGGTATCGAGTGACAGCACCGTCGTGCCGGGATGCTGCCTGTTCCACTCTCCCCACGTCGTCAGCGTCACCGGCAGAATCGGCAGTTCGATATCCTCACCGACCAACTCCCCAACCACCGGGATTCCCGTGAACTGGTTCCAGAGGCTCTTGGTGTCGGCGTCATACATGAGCTTGTTTGAGCGATACAGCAGCCCGGACGACCCGAAGATGTACGGGGCCTGTCCATCTCGCCGCGTGTCGTACAGGATGCCGGAGCCGCACAGTGTGCAATACGCCAGCGCGAACGGCTGCCCGCCCACAACGTCGTTCGTCATCTCGTGCCAGTTCATGATCCGGAGCGGGTAAGCGCGCGCCTCGCCATTCAGGAATACGCCGAACACCTGCTCATCCGCCTCAAGGTAGCGCGCCTCATGGGCGCGAATGACGGCGGGATTGTCCAGGGACGGGATGCCGTCCACAACGACCCCGCCCCACACGATTTCCTCCAGCCGGATGGTGTGCGCAACACCATCCTCCGGCAGGAACTCACGGAACCGCTCATCCAGCGTGCTGAGCACCTCGCCTTTCCACCAGGGATAGACCGCCGGCGGCGCGTCATACTCCGGGTGGTCTCCCACCCATTGGAGCCATGGGAAACCGTCCTGCGCGAAGATATCCTCTCCGGTCAGGTCGCGAAGCGTATCAAGAAGGTGTGTCCTGTAGATCTGCCCATAGGGAAACACGTTCAACATATCGACCAGGAACGGAGCGTAATGCGGGTCCCTCGTCAGGCGGATCAGGTCAACGCCCGGCGCAAGGAAGTCCGTCATCGACGCTCCCGTCGAGATGTCCGGCCGCTCATGCAGAGCGTTCGTCAGCGACTCCCGCAGCCGTTCGGTACTGAGCGTCGCAACGGCGTTGAACGTTGGCCGTGGCGTTGGGGGCGCTGTGGTCTCAGTCGCCGCAGTCGGTGACGATACCGAGAACGGCGCGCCCTCCGGACGCTCGGGCATTTCCGTGGGAACCGGCGTTGTCCGCTCTCCGCACGCCCCCGCCAGAACCGCCGTTACCGTCAACAGCAGAATGCCCGTCAAAGCCAGGAGCCGAGTCATACTCGGCCCGCTTTGTCTTGACCGCTTTCAAGCTGCCCGCGTATCATCGTCATGCGCAATTCGCCGCTACAGAAGCAATTGACGTTCAATGAGGTTTGCACGGGTGAATTATCTCTACGCAATGTACCTTTTCTTCATTCCGAGCCTTGAGGCCAAGCTTCGGCTGCTCGCCGCTGACGTGAGCATCCTGGTTGGCACAATGGTTGCTACCATTCTAATCCGACATTACATGTTCAGTTCACTTGAGGCCGGCGCGGACACCGTGACGGGGTTCCTCGTGGGATTCACCGCCGTCGTCGCATTCAACTCCATCGTCTATTTCGGCTCGCTGGCAGCGCCGGAGCCTGAGTCCGAGTCGTAGCCGTAGCGCGGGCCGGTATGCCTGCCGCTCACAGAGCGCTGCGTCACTGTGCCGAGTCGGAATCACCGAGGGAGTTGAGATATGCGCGGGGTTGGGGTGATTGAGTTCGGAGGGCCCGAGGCCTTACAGGTCGTTGACCTACCGGAAACGCACGCCGGGATCGGCGAGGTCCGTATCCGCGTCCACGCGGCCGCCGTAAACCCTACTGACACCGGGCTGCGCAACGGCTCGCGCGCGGCCATGCTGGCAGACGTTCCGCCGCCCTACGTTCCCGGTATGGATCTTGCCGGCGTCATCGACGAGGTGGGGCCATCAACCGACACAGACCTCGCCGTGGGCGACGCGGTGATGGCGATGGTCGTCCCGAATGCCACCCACGGCGCGTACCGTGAAAGCATCGTGCTCGCGGCGGACTCCGTCGTCCGCGCCCCGGCCGGAGCGACGCACGTCGAGGCATCAACGCTGCCGATGAACGGCCTTACCGCGCGCCAATCGCTTGACCAACTCGCCCTCAGCCCGGGTCAGACCATCGCGGTAACCGGCGCGGCGGGCTGCTACGGTGGCTATGTTGTCCAACTCGCGAAGGCCGAGGGTTTGCGCGTCATCGCTGACGCTTCTGAAGCGGACGAACAACTCGTCGCCGATCTCGGTGCCGATGTGGTTGTGCGGCGCGGCGACGATGTCGCCGAGCGCATCCGTGAGGCCGCCCCGGACGGCGTCGACGGCCTTGCGGACGGTTCAGTACAGGCCGAGTTGGTGGTGGCAGCCGTTCGAGACGGCGGGGCGTTCGCATCCGTGCGTGGCTGGCGCGGCACGGGCGAGCGTGGCATCGTTTTCCATCGCACGATGGTGCCCAACTACGACCACCGCGCTGATCTCCTCGGACAACTGCGCGAGCAAGCCGAAAACGGCACGGTTACACTTCGTGTAGCCGCCACGTATCCACCGGAGGAGGCCGCTGCCGCGCATGCGCGACTTGAGGCCGGTGGCACGCGCGGGCGCTGCGTAATCGTGTTCCCGGAACAGTCGTGACGACCACCGGACAGATCGCGCTGCCATAATAGCCGTCAGGAATCCTTGGGAGGCCTGTGAACATGAACCAGGCGGCGCGGTCAGGCGGAGCAATGTCCCCTCGCGGCGCATACGATTCCTCCGGCCATAGCCTCGCCATCTTCACGGCCCTTTATGAGCTCACCATGTCGCAGGCATGGTGGCAGAGCGGCAACGCTCACGACGCCACCTTCAGCCTCTTCATCAGGCGCTTCCCGCCCAACCGGTCCTACTTCGTGCTCGCGGGCGTCCACGATATCCTCGACTACTTGGCCGATTTTCGATTCACCGATGCGGACATCGCCTATCTCGGCTCACTCGGACGCTTTGACGGCGGCTTCCTGGAGTTCCTGGCGGACCTGCGCTTTACCGGTAGCGTCCGCGCCATGCGCGAGGGCGAAATCTTCTTCGCTGATGAGCCGGTCATGGAAATCTCCGGGCCTGTCATCGAGTGCCAGATACTCGAGAACTACGTCATCAACCGCATCAGCCTGCAGACGATGCTTGCCACCAAGGCCGCCCGTGTCATGCACGCCGCCCGCGGCCGGCCGGTCGCGTACTACGGTTCCCGCCGCGCTCCGGGCGTCGATGCCGCCGGTCAGATGGCGCGTGTCGGCTCCATGACCGGCTTTGCGGGCACCGGCAACGTCCTCGCAGCCGCGCAGCACGGCATCACCCCCATGGGCACCATGGCCCACTCGTTCGTTGGGTCCTTCCCGACGGAACTCGATGCCTTTCGCGCCTTTGCACGCTCCTTCCCGGACGCCTCCACGTTCCTCATCGACACTTATGACCCCATCGAGGGCGCGCGCAACGCCATCACCGTCGCCCTGGAGATGAAAGAGGTCGGTCATAGTCTGGGCGCTGTGCGGCTGGACAGCGGCGACCTGCTCAACCTCTCACGCCGTGTGCGCGCGATGCTGGACGGGGCAGGCCTCGAAGAAGTGGACATCGTCGCAAGCGGGGAGTTGGATGAGTTCGTCATCGACAGCCTGCTGCGCGACGGCGCTCCCATCACCGGTTTCGGCGTCGGCACGCGCATCGGCTCCTCCGCCGACGCGCCGTGGACGGACTCCGTGTACAAGCTGGTGGAATACGCCGGAGAGCCCGTCCTCAAGCTCAGCGTCGGCAAAGAGACGCTCCCGGGACGCAAGCAGATCTACCGCTACGAGGACGCGAACGGCGGGTATGCGCGAGATGTGATCGCCATAGCGGACGAGCCGCCGCCGGACGGCGCGACCTCTCTGCTGGAAGACGTTATGCAGGACGGCCGCGCCCTGCGGCCCCACCCGGCGCTCGAAGACTCCCGCGAACTGTTCAAGCGTGGTTTCGCCGCCCTGCCCGAGGACGTCAAGGCCCTCACCGGCGCGGCAACGTACCCGGTAGAAATCTCCTCCGCTCTTGCCGCCCTGCAAATCCGCATGACGGAGGCAGCACACCCGCGACAGGGGTGACGGCAGCGGCCCAATAAAGTGATTAGCACCTTATACTGTTTGGGTATTGCGCAGGGATTGGAGAATCGATGGGCACCTTTGACGTTGAGTTTCGTATCGCGAGGGCCGAAGGCATGGATCAGCGAACGCTCGAGGGCATGGTCGATACCGGATCGACGTACTCATCGATAGCCGGCTCAACGCTTCGCGACTTGGGGATTCTGCCGACTGACAGCGAGCGTTTCGAGCTCGCGGATGGAAGCATCATCACGCGCGACATCACCGAGGCGCGTATCTACATCAACGGGCGCGCTGCGTGGACCATCATCGCTTTTGGAGATGAGGGAACAGAACCGATCCTCGGCGCCCATGCCCTTGAAAGCTTGCGGCTTATCACAGACCCTGTGAATGGGAGAGTTGCACCCGTTGACCGCCTGCGCCTTTGACACCAGCGGGGTCTCCCCCAAGTGAGCCGCTAGTTATCCAGCGTGCGGATATACGCCACCAGCATCCAGCGTTCGGCGGGTGAGAGCAACTGCGCGAATCGCGGCATGTTTGTGTGCCCCTCCCACGCTGACGGATTGCTCGCCCACGCCGGCGCAGGGAAATCACCGTTGCCGCGGCTGATGATCCGATAGAGATCGCCGTCCGTCCGCACCTGCGTATCCTCTTCCGTCAGGTTCTTCGGCACGTTCACGCCGGCAGCCTCAAACGCGATGGTGACCTGCAGCAGGCCCTCGCCGTCCCCCGTTGCTCCGTGACACATGGTGCAATTGCGCTGGAACAGGAAACTGCCGTAGTTCAAGACATCGGGCGTAACAGCAATCGGATTGCCGTCGACGCCATTTAGCTCTTCGTCCGGCATCAGGTCGAAGTGTTCGAGCCGCAGATCGGCATTCAACTGCTCCTCCGGTGCGCCGCCGCTGTTGAAGGCCACCGTGCCGGGCCGCACGGACATCGCAGGCCCCTCCTGCTTGCGGATGGCAGGTGAATAGTGCATCTCCTGGAAGACGTCCACCGGATAGGCGCCTGTTGAGCAGCCGGTGAGCGCGATAACGGCGACGGCAACAAGCGCGAGCGCCATCATGCCCACTCGCCGTGTCGGCCACCTCAACGTCCTGTACGTTCTCTGCATCACTGCGTCTATCCGCCGTCTCTACTCTCTTGTCTTTCTTTCCTGCACCTATGCGGGCTCGTTGATGACTTCTTCCGCGCCGCCGCTCTGCAGGGCCTGCTGAGCGTTGCCGATTCTCGACTCGTCCACCGTGACGAGCAGGCCGATGTAGCCGAGCGTGATCCGCGCGTCGTACAGGGGACCCGCGCCGCCGGGGCGCGGCAGGCGGCTCTCAAAGATCACGCCGATGACCGTGAAGATCATAGCGACCAACAGCGTGAACTCATACATGATGATCATGCTTGCCGGAATCGCGAGGATGGGTTTGCCTCCCGTCACCAAGGGGAATGCCGTCTGGGTCGCAAACACGAAGAGGAACGCGGTGATGAAGCCGATAAACGCCCCAAACAGGGAGAATCGGAAGAGCTTGTTCTTCTTCACATGCTCCCCGAACGCGCCCTCCGGGTACGGATTGCCGGTCATCACCTCGTAATCATCACTGGTGAAACCGGCCTCGCGCAGGTTGCGCGCGCCCTCCGCGGCGGTGTCCGCGTTTTCGTACAAGCCGAGAACACTCTGGTTTGCCATTGCTTCCGCTCCCAACATGCGGGCTACCAGGCCCGCGGCTCCTCTGATTCCCGTACGATGGCGGGCACCGTCACCTCACCGATTTGCACCTCGGATCGGAAGACTTGACCCTCCTTTTGCTCCCACGCCGGTACTAATGGCACCAGCTTGGCGAATATGATGAGCAGCATCGCCACCATCCCGAATGAGGCAAGAACGATTACGCTCTCCGTCAAACTCGGGACATAGTTCGCCCATAAGAATGTGAGCTCCTGTTTCCGTTCAATGGCCGGGATGATGAGGAAGAACCTCTCCAGCCACATACCGATGTTGACCAGGATCGACGTCCAGAACATCAAGGCGATGTTCCGGCGGACCTTCCGGTTCAACCATAACGGTATCGGTATCACATATGAGGTCATCACCATGATGATCGTGATGGCGTTGAACGGCCACTCAAGCAGTCGACGCTCCATCACTGCGATCTCCTGCTCTTCCCGTGTGTAGAACGAGAAGGCGAAGTCCAGGAAGAAGAAGAACAGCCAGGCCGTCGCGATGAAGATCAGCAGCCGGCCAACGGCGTCGAAATGGTCCTCCCAGATGAAATTCTCAAGTTTGAAGATCCAGCGCATGAACGCCATCAGCGTCAGCACCATGGACACGCCGGAATGCACCGCTCCGATAACGAAGTACGGTGCGTACACCGTCACGTGCCACGCCGGCACCACGGACGCTGCGAAGTCCCATGACACGATGCTGTGGACGGAGACGAACACCGGGAGGATCAGCGCGGACATCAGGATGCCAAAGATGCCCTGCAGCTGCCACTGCCGCGGCGTGCCCCGCCAGCCCATGGCCAGCGCGCCATAGATGGTCCGCCTCATGCCCGTGCTCTGGTCGCGGATGATCGCAAAGTCGGGAATCAACGCCGTAAAGACGAACAGGATGCTGCCCGTCAGGTACGTCGTGATTGCGACGGGGTCCCACACCAGCGGGGAGCGAACGTCCGGCCACACGCCGCGCGTGAAGTCGTACGGCAGCAGCCAGTAAACGATGCGCCATGGCCGTCCCGCGTGGATCACGGGGTGGATGAGGGACGTGACGAGGGCAAAGACCGTCATCACCTCCGCCGCGCGCGTAATGGGACGTTTCCATTCCGCCTGCGTCAGCCGCAGGATGGACGAGATCATCGTTCCGGCGTGGCTCACACCGATCCAGAACACGAAGTTGACGATGAAGAATCCCCAGAACGCGGGGCGGTTCAGGCCCGTGACCCACAGGCCCTGCCAGATAAGGATGGTGACGGCAACCGCGCCCGCCATGACGAGGATGAACGGCGGCAGGAAGGCGAGCACATGCCGCCTCCGCAGTTCAAAGACCGGCCAGAGCAACTCGTCGTTGATCTGGCTGGCCGTCAGGACCGGTCGATCTCGCATTACTCCGTCTCTCCGCTAGTCCGGCTTCGCCACAACGTGCGCGTGTCCAACACCGAATGGCCTCACCACGCGCAGCAGCAGCGCCTCTCGCGTCTCCCACAGGGACACGAACGGCACCACTCGCGAGGCCAACAAGATCATCAGGGCAACGGCGGACAGCATTCCGGCAAACACAAGGATTTCCAGGATGCCCGGGTAGCCGATATTGTGTGGAATCTCATGCAGCTCGTGGCCGCCGACCTGCTCGATTGACCACGTATTCACATAGATGCGGAGCCTGTCAAAGAAGTTTCCGATGACGATGACCACACCCACCACCGCCGGTCCGAGGATGCTCCGCCTCACCGGGTTCCACATGATAAGCAGGAACGCAGTGATGAACGACAGGCCGATTGCGCCCACAAACATCCAGAGTTGCGGACGCGCCAGTAAGTTTTCCACCGCCGGGTCGCCAAACGCCAGCAGCGCAATGACTTGCTGTTCATGCGGCAAGCGCCCATACCAGAACAGGATGAATCCGCTCCAGAAGAAATAGAACCAGAACAGCGTCAGCGCCAGCAGCAGTCGTCCGTATGCCCAGAACTGTTCAAGCTCGAAATAACGAGCAAGACCGCCCCACTTGCGCAATGCGAACTGCACCACGATGAACAGGCCGAGTCCCATCTGCAGACCCGTTACGGCGTGGAATGCGGGGAAGATCGGGTCCTTCCAGCCCGGCGTAAGCACCATCGCGTAATCCGTCGCGAAGACCATGTGCGTCGTGGCGTAGGCGGCGATGTACATCGCGCCGAGGATTCCAAGAGCGGACTTGTGCATCGCCCACTGCCGCGCTGTGCCAATCCAGCCATATGCAAGCGATGCCGCGATGCCACGAGAACGGCCGCTGCCATGGTCGCGGACGGCCGCAAGGTCCGGCAGCACGGACACGTAGACAAATATCAGCCCAATGCCGACGAACGTGGTAAGCATGAGCAGATCCGGGAACCACGGGGCCAGCCGCCAATCCATCCACAGGCTGTTGCGTCCCTCAAGTCCGGGATGCGCAGCCATGATCGGCAGGAAGAACACCAACATGACGGGCCCGGCCAGCGCAAACAACTCCGCAGCCCGGCTGGTTGGTCGACGCCACTGCGCCCGGGCGAACCGCAGGCCGATGCCGGCCATCGGGATGCCCATCACCAGTGAGAACACATAGAAATACGCGACGGCGTAGTACTTCCACCGCGTGTGATCGTCCAGGCCGCCCAGCATCATGAGGATGGCCGCCGTAGCGCCAAGCGCCGTCAGCAGGGCGAGAATCCACATCGCCCGGCTCATCCGCGGGCCGGTCTCCCGCGCATCATGGATGAGCTCTTGTGTCAGCTCGTCCTGTGTCGCAGGAGGCCCGGGCGCCTCATGACCGTTGTGGCTGTTCTCCATCCTCTCCTCGTTGCTCAGTTCGTGTCGATTTCAGAATCTCATTTGCGAATCGTGTCACTGCTCTAGTGCGCTGCCGCCGTCATCTCGTCCGAATCCGCCTTGGACGTGGCGACGCCCTTGAGGTACCTGACGTTCGGCTCCGTCCCGATGGCCCCCTGCAGCGTGTACGCCCTCGACTCATCGGCAAACAGCTGCGAAACGCGGCTATTCGGATCATTCAGATTCCCAAACGTCAGCGCATCCGTCGGGCAAGCCTGCTCGCACGCCGTCATGAAGTGGTCGGGCGCGCTCGTGCCCGTGCGCTTCGCGATGCGAACGGCAGCGTTGATGCGCTGGATGCAGAAGGTGCACTTCTCCATGATTCCGCGCTCACGCACCGTCACATCCGGGTTCAGGTAGTTGTGGAACGTCTCCGGCCACGTAGGGCGGCGGTAGTTGAAGAATCGGGCATGGTACGGGCAGTTATTGGCGCAGTAGCGCGTGCCGACGCACCGGTTGTACACCTGCACGTTCAGGCCGGCGGGGTTGTGATACGTGGCGTACACGGGGCAGACGGGCTCGCACGGCGCGTTGCCGCAGTGCTGGCACAGGACAGGCAGGAAGTGGGCCTTGACGTTCGGATATTCACCCTCCCAGTAGCGCTCGATGCGGATCCAGGCGATTGCGCGCCGCTCCGTGAAATCACGCTCCAGGTTGATGGGCAGGTTGTTCTCCGCGGCGCAGGCAATCACACACGCCTGGCAACCCGAGCAGGCGTCGATATCGACCGCCATGCCCCACTTGTAGTCCGACATTGTCATCGCGCTAGTCTCCGTGCCCTTCCCTGGCTATGTGTACTCCAACTGGATGATGTGCGTTCCCTCAAGCTGCTGTCCCGTGAAGCCGCCCTCCATGCGCGCCATGCGCATCCGGCGGCCGAGGGGACGAATTGTTACCGTGGTCGCTCCCCATGCCTGGGAGCCCGTGCCCTCGACTTCGATGTCTCCCAAAACGGTGTTGACATTGCCGTTCGGGTTGTCCGCGTAACGGCCGGAAAACGCTCGTCCGCGTCCAAACGGGACGGCGACAACGTTCGGCGGGATGCCGGGATGAATATAGACCGGAACCTCAACGGCGCCGCTGTCGGACTCCAATGCGACCAGATCGCCATCGCGCAGACCCAGGCGGGCGGCCTCGCGGCTGTTCACCTCCACCCAACTGTGCCACACCATGGACGTGACTGGGTCGGGCGCGGATTGAGTCCACGGCAAGTGTCCGGTGCTGCCATCGCCAACAGTAGCGCTTGCAAACGGAATCAGGTGGTATCGATCTGATTGCTCCGCGATCCGTTCAGGCATGTCAGCGAGCGCGGGGGCGAAGTCAAATCCGGGACGCTCCCATACGGTCACACCCCGGCCGCCTATGTTCCACCAACCGCCGCGCTGCAGCACGCCCGTGGTGAAAGCTGCCAGCGTTGAGCCCTGCACGGAGCCGCGGCCGGGATTTAATGCGTGCAAATCCGCCAAACCATTCAGCACCACCTGCTCCATGCTGTCACCACGCGTCTTTCGGTTCATTCCGCGGGACTGCATCAGTGAAATCAACACGTCGCCCATCGCCCGAGAGTCATGGACGGGACGCCTTGAGTCGTCCAGCAAAGGCGCGGCAACCGGCTGCTGCACCGTGAGAGCCTCGTAGCCGGGGCCGGGGTCAGGCACGTCCGTCCCCCAGGATTCCAGGTAATGCTGATCAGGAAGGATAAGAGAGGCCATTGCCGTTGTCTCGTTCGGTTCGGACGAGAAACTAACAACGTTTCGGGCGCGGCTGAGCGCCTGCCCGAACTTGAGGCTGGCCAACGCATGAACCGGATTTGCGCCATCAACGAGCACAAGATCGATATCGCCTCGATCCAGTCGGTCGCGAACGCTGCGCCATTCCGAGTACGTCGTTGGAGCAGGCAGTCCCCGCAATTCAGGGAGCGAGGCGTCACGGTTGAACTGCACGCCGCCGCGCCGCCCAACGCTGCCAAGCACGCCATTGAGGATCATTCCGGCTTTGGCATTGAAGAGGCCGTTCGGCTGGGCAGCGGCGGAACTGCCGACAAGAACCACCGTTGGGCCGTGCGAAGCGAGGTTGTGCGCGACATCCGTGATCATCTGGCCGGTCAGGACGCCGGGCGTCGCGCCGAGTTGGTCCGCAATCGCATCCGGGCGATAGGCGGCAAGCGCGCCCTCGCCCTGGCCATTGGTCATGGCGTTCACCGTCGCCTCATCCGCAAGACCCTCGTGGGCCAGGACGTAGGCGATGCTGAGAGCCAGAATGCCCTCACGTCCGGGAGCGATGGGCAGCCATGTATCGGCATTCGCGGCGGTCATGGAAAAGCGGGAACTGGCATGGACGTGCGTCCCTCGACTCCTGTCATCTCCCCGGCGGAACTGGCCGTACGCCTTGTTGTAGTGGATGGGCGCAAGCCATGACTCAAGGAAATCGGCCCCGATGGAGAGCACAGAGCCGGCATTCGCAATGTCAAAGAACGGGAGCCTGTCCTGGCCGAACACGTCTTTGGCGGCCTGCCGGACGGCGGCGTTCTCAAGCGGCTCCAATTGCAGGTGGCGAATGCTGGAACCCTCCGAGAACTCGTGGGTCACCGCTCCGAGGTGGCCTCGGTTGGGACTGGTAATGAGCAGTGTGCGGGACGCATCGGCTTCGTTGAGCAGAGCGTTCAAACGGGCCAGACCATTGGCCCACGTGATCCTCTGACCATTCTCCGTCGGGCCGCCGAACCTGTCCGGGTGATAGAGCGACTGCACGCCGGCCAGGCAGCCGGTCAAAAGTCCGCCCCGGTTGAGGGGATGATCGGGGTTGCCTTCGATCTTCTTGGCGCGGCCCTCTGCGACGCGCACGAGGATGCCGCACCCCCCCTTGCATGACGTGCATGAGGTGGCGTACATGTCCTCAAGTCCCTGGGCAAGGTCCTCAGGCAGATCGCGCGGACTCTGCTTGATGAGCTCCCGCTCGGGAATAGCGCAACCCGCAAAGAGGACGCCGGCCACGGATGTGGCTCCGGCTACTCTCAGAAAGTCCCGCCTTGTCAGATCCATCGCGCGTTATCCGTCCGTTTCTCTTTCTTCAGTTCCTCAAGAGTGACACGTGGAGCACGTGGTCGGCGCGCTGTTTTCCTTGTGACAGGCAACGCAGTCTCCCATCTTGAGAATCCGCACCTGTTCAACCTGTCTCACGCTTCCCACATCACCGTGGCATTCAGAGCACTCAAAACCGGCAGTGATGTGGGGCTCGTGCCGGAATTGGGTGTGGTCGGGTAGTCGATGCTGCCGTATCCAGTTAAGTGGCTCTCCGGACTCCCACGCGGCGCGCAGCGGCTCAAGGTTGGGATTGTTGGTGGCAACGGCCTTGTGACAAAACATGCACTGTTCCACGGACGGCACCGTCGCCGTTCGTGACGTGTCCGCGGCTCGGTGACAGAACTCGCACTCTATGGCGAGCGAGGTTACGTGCTGATCGTGCGGGAATTCCATCTCGTTCTCCGGCACGGAATAAACTGCGCCGAGAGCGGCGGTTCCACCGGAAAACGCGATGACGCCGACAACAATCAATGCAAGAGGAATTGCGATGAGCACGCCGACAAGGCGGAGTGGCAAGTTCCCTAGTCGCTGTCGCATCTGAATTAACGCCCCGCCCCTAGATCCAGACCTTCGTGTAGATCGTCCTGAGGACTTCCGATTCGGTCAAGAATCCATAGAACGCAAAGAGGGCGATTGCAGCGGCTGCCACTGCCGCCGCGTAAAAGACCGGGCGAACGCGCTCAACGCTTGATCCGACGTGGCCGGTGGTAACGAGCGACGGGATGATGGCGTGGGCGACGAGGAGAGAAAGCGCCATTGCGATGACGGCCAGCCACAGCACCCACAGATAGACCAGCGTGGTCTGAACCTGATCCCAGTCTGCGGACGTCAATGACTGCGGGTCGATTTCAGTCACGGATTAAGCACTCCCCGGGCAGGACATTATGATACGCATCAATAAAAAACGGTACACGCCGCCAAGAGTCGGTGTCAATCCCCATTTGGGACGCTTTGAGAGCCATTAAGCACGTGCCCTCCACGTGGACGGAAGATGCAGGGGCTTGTGCCAAAAATCACACAGTAGCCTCGATCAGCGTTGCCGCGCGGCAGGCGTGACGCTTTGCCGCCGTCCGCGGGCGCTCAGGGCCAGAACTGTGGACGGCGAGCAGCCTCCACGTACATGCCCAGCGGCCGGCCGCCCAACAGGTGCAGGTGGGCATGGGGCTGAGATTGCATGCCGTCCTCGCCGAAATTCGACAGGACACGGAAACCGCCCGGCGCGTACTTCTTGCCGAGTTCGACGGCCAGCGCGGATGCGCGCTCCATGTCCTCTTTCCAGAACTCTTCCTGCGTCTTGTGCTCTTTCGGGACAATCAGCAACTGGATCGGCAGCCAGCGCAGGTGATTGCGAAAGACGATCAGGCTCTCGTCCTCGTACCAGACCTCGGCCGGTTCACGGCCGGCGATGATTTCACAGAAGACACAGTACGTTCGCGCGGAACCCGTCATTCGACAAGTCTAACCGCGCCCACGCCGCGACCGCGACTCAGACATGGGCTGCGCAACGTTGCGGCGCAGCAGGTAGTTGGGCACGTCGATGTTGAAGGCGATGCTGAAACGCGGGTCGGCAAGGCGCGACGCGACACGGGGCTCATCCTGCGCCAGTTCATCGAGGGAGATGTTCATCGTCACAACCGTTGCCAAGCGCGCGTTGTAGCGGTAGTTGATGATCTGATACAGCTTCTCCTGCGCCCAGGGCGTGGTGGCATGCGCGCCCAGATCGTCCAAAATCAGCAGTGGGACAGTCCGCACGCCCTCAAACAACTCGTCATAGGAAACGTCGCTCTGAGGGCCAAACGTGTACCGCAGGTGGTCCAGCAGATCCGGCACCACAACGAACAGCGTTTCGATTCCCTTGGCCCGGCAGTGATTGGCAATCGCGGCGGCCAGATGTGTCTTGCCAACACCGTTGTCGCCGGTGAATACCAGCCAGCCATCGGGCTGCTCCGCATAGTTCTGCGATGTCTTGATCGCGCCCTCGATGCTCTGGCGCTGGTGGCGGTCCAGGGCGTCATACCTCCGTGAATCGAAGTTCGCAAAGGTCATCTCTGCGAATCGCGGGAGGTCCAGCGCGTCCGTCGCGCGCAGGCGGCTGCTGACGGCGCCCGTGGCGAGCACTGTTGCCAGGCCCGGGGCGGTGATACGGCTGAGAAGCTGCGGTTCCATTTCCATGAGGGGCTTGCTGAGCGTGACGACCGTCGGGCGGCGCTCAATGAATCGTTGGTTCAACACCTGGAAGAGCTTTTCCTGCGCCCACGGCGTCGCGGATTGAACCCCGAGGTCGTCCAGGATGAGCAGCGGCGCGTCTTTCACCTGCTCAAAGAGAGAGTCAAACGGCGTCTCCGCGTTCGGGGCATATGCGCCCCTGAGGTAGTCAAGAAAGTCCGGAACGGATACGAGCAGGGCGGGCACCCCGCGCCGGATGACATCATTGGCGACTGCGGCAGCGATATGCGTTTTGCCGCTGCCGGAGGGGCCGTGGAGAACAAGCCAGCCGTCCGGGTCTGCGGCATATTTCCTGGCTCCGGCCAGCGCATCAGCATGCGGCCCGCGCCGTTCAGTGGCAGGCGTCTGCGCCGCCTCAGACTCAAGTGATTCAAAGGTGATATGGCTGAACGGCTCAAGCTGTCCATAACGCTGCAAGCGACGGAACCGCTCTTTCTTCAGTTCCTCCGCGCGGCACACGCAGGGAATGAGTTTGCCGAAGTCCGGGTGGTCAAGGGGCAGCTCACGACTGACCCACCCCAGGCCGTCACAGACGGGGCAGTTTTCAACCTCCGAGGCCGTTTCGCTTTTCGGGGCGTCAGCGCCAGCGGACGACCTGGCCGTATTCTCCCCCGCGATAGCGGTCCTTCGCAGGACGTCGCTGAGTCGTTCCATCTCCCCTACCCCTGTCTCTCCAGTTGCGAAGAATCGAGCGCACGTACGCCCAACGCCGCGCGTTCTGTGCTGCCGCCTCCTGAAATGCCTCACGGATCCAGGCGGCGGGGTATTCCTGTTCAGTCTCTGAAAGTTCCTGCGCGATGCCCGCCCCGGGAATCGGACCGATGGTGTCTTCGTAGAGCCGGAATATCTCGCCGGGCTGCGAGGGCGGCTCCTCCGGTCGGGCTCTCACCGGCTGCGGTGATAGCGCGGCATCACCTGCTTTGACCCGCTCAGCGGCCCGTCGTCCCTCAGAGTCGTTCATGAAATACGCCGCGTCTCCATCTGCGAGTCCCACCTCGAGAAACACGCCGGCACGCACAAAGTCGGCCATGACACGCGGCACGGCCTTGGTTGAATCCCAATCATCCTGGGTAGCCTCGATGGCAGTCGCGCCTGTCATCTCGCCCAGCTCGGGCGCATCGGCCAATTCGTGAGCGGTGACGAAACGAATCGCGCCCTTGCGGCTGCGGATGCGGCGCAGGACAACGAGGAAGAGCTTGATCTCCTCGACGCTCGTCAGGCGCGGGAGGATTTCAGCGAAAAACGCCTCCGGAACCGGAGTGGCCTGTGTTGGAGTAGGAAAGCCCTGAAAGGCGTCAATGTCACGCATGGCGGCCTGCTTGACACATCGCTTAGTAGTACCCATCCGCGCCGCCCCCGGCGCGGGCTGCGCTGCGGAACGTGGTCGTTTGCTCTTCAAAGACGACCTGCATCCGCCCCGTCGGTCCGTTGCGGTGCTTGGCGATGATGACGTCCGCGATGCCGCGCGGATAGTCCTGGTCGGGATGCTGCCGCTCCCATTCCTCCCCAGTGAAGACCATGTCCGGGCGGTAGAGGAACAGCACAACGTCTGCATCCTGCTCAATCGCGCCGCTCTCGCGGAGGTCCGAAAGGAGCGGCTCATGGCGGGGGCGATTCTCAACGGCACGGGAGAGCTGCGAGAGAGCCAACACCGGAACGTTCAGGTCGCGGGCGAGCGCCTTGAGAGAACGTGATATCTCGGAAATCTCCTGCACCCTGTTCCCAAACGTGTTCGTACTGGACATCAACTGCATGTAGTCCACGACGATCAGATCGAGCCCCTCTTCAAGGAAGAGACGCCGCGCCTTGGAGCGAAGCGCCACGACGTTGAGGCTGACCGAATCGTCGATATACAGGGGCAAGTCGGCCAGCCGTCCGACGGCGTTCATGATCGCGCCCTCTTCGTAGTCCGTCCACATGTGGCCGCGGATGCGCGTTGAGTTGATGCCGGACTCGCCCGCCAGGAGCCGCTCAACAACCTGTTCCGACGCCATTTCAAGGCTGAAGAACGCGACAATGCGGGGACGGCCGTCGGGTTTTTGCGTTTGCGCGGCAGCCTTGGCGACGTTGAGCGCGAATGCGCTCTTGCCGACACCGGGCCGCGCTGCAAGTATGAGCAGGTCCGCGGGTTGAAAACCTCCGCCAAGCTGGCGGTCAAGATCAACAAAGCCGCTTTCGACGCCGCCGACGCGTCCGCCGATCGTTTGCTCACTGTCCTCAACGTATCTATCAAGGGCATCCCGCAGCGCCTCAAGGTCACGCGTGTTCTGCCCGAGCCGCATCCTGTAGAGCAGCTCCTCGGCCTTGCGGAGGGATTCCTCCTCATCCTCTTCGGCGCGTGTGCCGATTCCCGCGATCTGGCCTCCGGCGTCGATGAGTCGGCGGTGGATGGAGAGGCGTCGAACGACGCGCGCGTAGTTGTCCGCATAAACGGACGTGGGAACAACGGCGATGAGGTGGCTCAGGAAAGGAAGTCCGCCGACTTCCTCCAATCGCTGATGGCGGGCAAGCTCATCCGCGACGCTTATCTGGCTTATGGGGTCATTCCGTGTGAAGAGCGTTACACAGGCCTCAAAGACCCACGCATGCCGCTGCCGGTAGAAATCGTTGGCCTCAACGATGATTTGAACGCCGGGGACGGTCTCGCCGTCAATGAGCATCGAACCGAGGACGGCTTCCTCAGCTTCATCGTCATGTGGGGGTAGCTGCTCAGTGTACATCTGAGACCTCGGCCCCTTCTGATCCGCAAGCTACGGTCGCCCGCGGACTGCGGGCCGAGCACTCCGCTTCTACGAGTCATCCTCGTCAGCGGCCTCGGCCTCGCCCTCTTCAGGGGTGGCTGTCTCTGCCTCCTCGGCCTCAGCCTCAACCGCCTCTGATTCCTCTGCCGTCGCTTCCGCCGTCACGTCGTCTCCGGTGGCCTCGGCGGTCTCTGCGCCCTCCTGCTCCTCCTCCGGTGTTTCCTCGACGAGGGGCGGCGGATCCGTTCCCTCCTGGTAGACAGTGATGGTCACGCTGGGGATGACATCCGGCGCAAGGCGGACTGGGGTCTGGTGATGCCCGAGTTCACGGATGGGTTGTGCAAGCTGCACGGCGCGGCGGTCAATCTCGACGCCCATCGCCTCGTTCACAGCCTCTGCAATCTCAGTCGCTGTGACGCTGCCGTAGAGACGGCCTCCGGGCCCAACACGGACGGCAATCAGCACGCGCTCTTCAGCAAGCCGCTCACCGACGCTTTCCATCTCAAGATTGAGCTTGGTCCGGCGCTCAACTTCGGCCTTCCTGCGAGCATCGGCACGCGCGAGTTCCTGCGGGGTGGCCAGGACGGCCAGCCCCTTTGGGATGAGGAAATTGCGGGCGTAGCCATCCTTGACATCACGGACGTCACCGGCGATGCCAAGTCCCGGCGCCTCATCAATCAGCACGACTTTCATCAACGTGTCCTTTCAGCAAATAGTAGTACGTTCGTTCTTATCCGTCAACCGCCCAGACAACTCGTTGTTGGTCTCGCGGGACGGTACACAAGAGATAAGGTTAGGGAACGCGGGTACGTGCGGCAAGAGTTTCGCAGGGAGTTATCCACAAAATCAGGCGGTTTCCAGCGCCCCTTCCCAACTACCTGACACGTCCCCTAGCGGCACATCTATAAGGTCGCCAATGCGCAACGCATCACCGCCCACTCTGCCGATCTCGCACATGGCGACGCCGTGCTGTCCGCACAATTCGCGGAGCGCAGTGAGGTCATCAGGGGCGGCGGAGACGACGATGCGGGCGGATTTTTCGCCAAAGAGCGCAGCATCGATGCGGGCATCCTCATCGAGGTCAAGATCAAGCGACGCGCCGATGCCGCCGATAGCGCATGACTCTGCCACAGCCACGCCAAGACCGCCCTCGGAGACGTCATGCGCCGATCTGAGCAGCCCGCGTCCGATCACCTCACGCACGAGGGCCTGTACGCTTGCCTCTGCCTCAATGTCCACGTCAGGCCGCCCCGCGACGATTCCATGCACGCGGGACAGGTATTCGCTCGCGCCAAGCGAATCAGCGGGGAGTTCCGGCGTGGATGCTCCGATAAGCACGATGCTGTCGCCTTCGTTGGCGAAACCCGCCCCACACCTGGCCTCAAGGTCCTCAAGCACGCCGACCATGCCCACCGTCGGGGTGGGGTCGATGGGACCGTCGGCGGATTCGTTGTAGAGGCTGACGTTGCCGCTGATGACGGGGATGTTCAGGGCGCGGCATGCATCGGCCATGCCGCGGATGGCCTGCTCGAACTGGTAGGCGATGGGATCGCGCTCCGGATTGCCAAAGTTGAGGCAGTCCGTGATGGCAAGGGGGCGAGCGCCCACGCATGAAAGGTTGCGCGCAGCCTCAACCACCGTCAGCGCCCCGCCCACGTACGGGTCCAGGTAGCAGGCTCTTGAGTTCACGTCGATGGTCAACGCGATGCCCTTGCCCGTTCCCTTGATCCGCAGCACGGCCGCATCCGCCTCGCCGGGCGCAAGTACGGTGTTGTTCCCAACTTGATGGTCATATTGCTGGTAAACGGGACGCTTGCTGGCAAGCGACGGCGCGCCGATCATCTGCAGCAGCGTGGCGTTCCAGTCGGTGGGCTGGGGCAGATCGGACAGGTCACGATCACGCAGCGCGGCTATCTCCGCGTCCTCCACTCCTGACAGTTCGTAGGCCGGCGGCTCGGTCAATGCCGCGATTGGCATGTCGCCAACGATCTCGCCGTTGTCCCGAATGACAGCGTTGTTGCCGTCCGTAACGACGCCGATCTCGTCGCAGTCGAGCTCCCACTTATCGCAGATCGCTTTCGCCGCCGCGACGTTCTCGGGCGGGACAACAAGCAGCATCCTTTCCTGCGACTCGGACAACATGACTTCGTAGGCAGACATGCCGTCCTCGCGGCGCGGGACACGCGCGACGTCGATATCAACGCCGTTGTCGGCACGTGCGGCGCATTCGATAACAGAGCTTGTCAGGCCTCCTGCGCCAAGGTCCTGCATCCCCACGAGCAGACCGGCCTGGGCGATCTCAAGGCACGCCTCAAGCACAAGTTTTTCCAGGAACGGGTTGCCGACCTGCACGGCGGGGCGGCGTTCGGCGGATTCCTCGGAGAGGTCAACGGAGGCGAACGTCGCGCCGTGGATGCCATCGCGGCCCGTGTCCGCGCCGACAAGGAGCAGGACATTCTCCGCGCCGCCGGTGCTTGCGCGGATGATCTCATTCTCTTTCGCGATGCCGACGCACATTGCGTTGACGAGGGGATTGCCGGAATAAGCAGTGGCGAACGTGACCTGTCCGGCAACGTCCGGGATGCCGATGCAGTTGCCGTAGCCGCCGATGCCCGCCACGACCCCCTCAAAGAGGTAGCGGTTGCGCGGCCTTTCATCCAGTGGCCCGAAGAACAGTGCGTTCAGCAGCGCGATGGGGCGCGCGCCCATGCTGAAGATGTCGCGGATGATGCCGCCGACGCCCGTCGCCGCGCCCTGGTACGGCTCGATAGCGGAGGGGTGATTGTGCGACTCCACCTTCATGACGACGGCGAGGCCATCGCCGATGGAGACCGCGCCGGCGTTTTCCTCGCCGGGGCCGATG
Organism: Dehalococcoidia bacterium; assembly: GCA_965203815.1. Taxonomy (GTDB): domain Bacteria; phylum Chloroflexota; class Dehalococcoidia; order UBA6926; family UBA6926; genus VXMO01. The sequence continues at coordinate 457,889 of OZ241912.1, forward strand.
AGAACCCACGGCGCTTCGTTCGGGAAGAGCCGCAGCAACAGGCGGGAGTGCTTGTAGCCGCAGTGCTCGCTCCAAAGGATGCCGAACATGCCAAGCTCGACCTCGTTCGGCTCGCGACCCATGCGCCGCACGATCTCGTCGTATTCATCGCGGGAAAGGGACAGTTCGGCCAGGGTGGCGTCGGAAGCGGTCATACGTGCGCTCCGGCGTTATGCAGAAAGGGCATCATGGATTGAGTCTAGCAGTGTGCCCCACCGCAAGGCAGCCACCCCGCCCTAACTCCGTCATTCCCGCACCACCCCTCGCCATTCCCGCGCCCCATCCCCTCATTCCGGCGAAAGCCGGAATCCATCGGGACTGTCATTCCGAACGGAGCCCAAGCCCCACACTGTCATTCCGAGCGGAGCGCAGCGTAGTCGAGGAATCCAAAAACCCGTCTGCTAACCAAATGGAGACTTTAGATTCTTTGCTGCGCTCAGAATGACAGGGGTGGCTAAAGCAACGGTTCAGACCGCCCCTGCCCCCGCCTCTGCCGTGGCGCGCGGCGGAACGTGGGGGCTTGTGAGAGGCCGAGCTGGGGTATCGCGGGGCCGTTGCCGTTGAGGATGTCCTCGATGGTCGCGATCTGCACGCGCGGAAACTGGCGGTCCGGGTAGGCTTCCGGCGTGTAGAATCCGGCGGACGCGGCCTCATCGTTCATCGGTTTGGTGGGCGGCTCAAGGGTGATCAGCAGGGCCATCTCCGCGTTCTCGCGACCCATCACGCCGCGCAGGTCCCTGACAACGCTGGGGCCCACCCTGCCGCTCTTGACCTGGACGATGACGCTCTTGGCCTTGCCGGAATTGTCGTCAAAGAAGTTGATGTAGCCGTCGATGCCGGCGTCCGCGCCCTTCTTCATGTCGCGCCCGGGGCGGGCCTCGACGAGGCCGAGCGCCCAATACTCGAACTGGTAGCGGCCGGTGTTGCCGCCCTCAAGGGAGAGGGCGCGTGCGCTCTCGGCGTCCGCGGGCGAGCCGACGACCTCGTACTTGGACAGCTCATCACCGAACGAGTCGCGCAGGCGGCTCTTCATCAGGGAGATGGCGAGATGCGTGACGTCGATGCCGATCCACTTGCGCTTGAGCCGCTCCGCAACCGCGACGGCGGTGCCGCAGCCGCAGAACGGATCGAGGACAACGTCGCCCTCATTGCTGGACGCGGAGATGATGCGCTCTAACAGGGCCTCTGGCTTCTGGGTGGGATAGCCGAGGCGTTCCTTTGGTTGTACATGCACCGCTGCGACATCAGTCCAAATGTCCTGCAAAGGCCTGCCCGGACTCTCATCCAAATATATTTTGTAACGCGGTGTCCCCGTTCTGCTGTATACAATCCTCCCTTCTGCCTCTAGTCGTTCCATGTTTTCTTTGGAGAATGCCCAGTAGCGTCCGGGAGGAGGTAGTTTCCCTTTCCATTCGTATCGGGTGTCTCCCCCCGCCCTTGCAGCGTGTAACGGCTGAGTCTGGTAACGGCGGCCCGACTCGTCAATGTTTCGATATACGGAGTCAATGTATTCCTGTTCATACGGAACATAGACGGTATTCCAAGTCGGCTCGGAGCCTTTTGAATACCTAAGAATGACGTCATGGATCCTACCCATGTGCCTAGCCCCTTGGGCAACGTCGCTGTGTGCGCTAGTGCGTTTCCAAACCAATTCGTTACGGAAATTCTGCTGCCCAAACACGGCGTCCATGAGGAGCTTGAGATAGTGGCTGGCGGTGGGGTCGCAGTGGAGGTAAATGCTGCCGGTGGGCTTGAGGACGCGGTGCAGCTCCACCATGCGCGGGGCCATCATGGTGAGGTAGGCCATCATGTCGTTCTGGCCGAGGAACGTCCGCATGGCCTGGAGCATATCCGCGAGTTTGCGTGGGCCCTGGGTGACGACCTGCTGGTACTCCCATTCGGCGTCCGTGCTCCAGTGCCAGGTATCGTCGAATGCCTGTATCTGCGCGGCGGACTCCGAGGAATCGTGCTCGCGGAAGAGGACGTTGTAGGTGGCGTTGGAGTTGAAGGGCGGATCGAGGTAGATGAGATCGACGCTCTCATCCGGGATGTGCTCTCGCATGATGGGGAGGTTATCGCCGAAGTAGAGCTTATTCCGCCAGCCAGGGGTGGTCATGGGCGTTGGTGATTACTCGAACCGTATATTCTTATCATTGCGAAAGGCGTGTGCTAGGTCTCTCCTAAACTTTTCCAACTCACTGCTCACCTTCTCTTCGATGCTGGGTCCATCCCATTCGTAAAATACATCGCATTTCGGACATCGAAACCCGTTCGGCGAGTCAATCTCTGTCACTGTCTTCACAAAGTTGTGGCCGCAATTATGACAGGTCAAATCCTGTCTGGCGTTTCCATCTACCATTTTCTATCCCCTTTGGCGTCGAACTGGAGTTCTTATCATACTACCACGCCGTGGGGTGCAGATGGAGATTGTAGATTCCTCGACTGCGCTCGGAATGACATGGGAGTCACCCCCACCCTGGCCCTCCCCCATCAAGGGGGAGGGGATTGGCCTGTTACGGCAGTTCTGCGAAGTCTTCGTCCCAGTCTTCTGCGAGGCGGATGAGGTCTGTGAGGGAGGCGCCGCCCTGCTCGCTGTCCAGGCTTGGTGGGGCAAGCCGCGTGGGGAGCTGGGCGTTTTCGCCGATGGCGAGCATCAGAAGTGAATCGATCAAGCTCTCCCGCGTGTCCCACCGCGCGCCGGGGCGGCGAATGGCGACGTTGGGGTTGATGGCCGCGATGACGGCGGCCCGCAGAACGTCCTCCTGCATCCATATGGGCTGTTCCTGGATGTCCGCTTCCTGCGCGTCGTCGCATCCCTCGCAGTCGAATTGGGCGCGGTCCCAGTCGGGGTCGTAGTCCGTCGTTCCTGCTATCGTTCCGCATTCGCGGCATGCGACCCCGGCAAAATGCAGCGGCTCGTCGTCGATCTCAGCCGCCGCGCCCGATTCTCGAATCGCCTCCGCTATCTGCGCCGGGGAGCGCAATGCGAGACGCAGCACGGAGAGAAAGCCGGGGTTAGTGACGAGTTCCGATGCCTGGATGATCTCCACGTCGGCGGCGCGGGCGGAGTCCTTCAACTGCTCCACGTGCGCATCGAACAGCGCCTCCCAATAGTGGGCGCGGGATAGATCGGATGCCTCCGGGTCCGGCTGACGGTTGTAGGCACGGCCCCGGGGCGTCAGGTTGAAGGGGCGGCCGGGCTCGAATGCCGCCTCATCCGTGGCACAGTCGGGCACGACGTAGACCACTCTGAGCCGCGCCGATTGACTGCCCCTGCGCAGACGGCGGGCGAGCGAGCCGGGATAGGCCAGCAGGCGGAGACGATCGGCCTCGGTCAACGCGGCCATGGGGATCTCCCCGGCCAGCACGGTATCGCCGGACTGCAGCGACTCTCCGACCTCAGAGAGGCCGGTCGCGTTGCGGTAGAGTTGTGCCGTTGTCACCAAGGGTCAGCGTTCGATGGGGAGACCGACGCCGCTGCCCCACTCGGTCCAGGAGCCGTCGTAGTTGCGGATGTTCTGGTATCCGAGCAGTTCCTTGAGGACGAACCACGTGTGCGAGGAGCGCTCGCCGATACGGCAGTAGGCGATGACGTCCTTGTCGGCGGTCACGCCGCGCCCGCCGTAGATCTCGTTGAGCTCGTCGGCGGACTTGAACGTTGCGTCCTCGTTGACGGCCTGCGCCCAACCGATGTTGACCGCGCCCGGGATGTGGCCGCCGCGCTGTGAGCCCTCCTGCGGGAGGTTCTCCGGCGCGAGCAGTTCGCCGCTGAACTCCGCGGGGGAGCGAACGTCCACGAGAACCGAGGAGCCGAGGGCGGCGCGCACGTCATCACGCAGGGCGCGAATGGACGTGTCCGGGTCCTGCGCCGTGTAGGTCTGCGGGGTAATTGACGGAGCGTCCGTCGTCGTTGGGCGGTTTTCCGCCAGCCACTTGGCGCGCCCGCCGTTCATCAGTTGGACGTTCTCATGCCCGTAGTATTTCAACTGCCAGTACGCCCATGCGGCGAACCAGTTGTTATTGTCGCCGTACAGGATGATGCGCGTGTCATTGCCGATGCCGGACTGCCCAAGCAGCTGCTCAAAGTCGCCCTTTGCGACGACATCACGCACGACATTCTGCTGGAGTTCGGACCGCCAGTTCCAGCCGACGGCGCCGGGCGCGTGTCCCTGGTCGTATGCCGCCGTATCAACATCGACCTCCACGAGCCGGACGCCCGCCGCGTCAAGGTTCTGCGCGACCCACTCCGTGTCTACCAGCGCATTGGGATTTGCATAATCAGCCATTGTGTGCCCCCACTCATTTGCTTCTAACCGTAGAAGCGATACCTGCGCTAGGTTCGCAGTATGGCTACCTATCGTCAAGTGGGGGCGGGCCGCTCGCCCTTCGACAAGCTCAGGGTGACCGGAATGCGCTAGAAGGGTAAGCGGGATGAGCGGCAAGGGTGAGCGGGAGGCGCGGCATCGGTATCATGGCAGTACCGGGGGAATCGGACAGGAGCAGTTGAGACGATGCGCGTTATGGTGCTGATCAAGGCCACCGCCGAGAGCGAGGCGGGAATCATGCCCTCCACGGAGTTGCTGGAGGCCATGGGCAGGTACAACGAGGAAATCGCGGATGCGGGCGTGATGCTGGGCGGCGAGGGCTTGACGCCCTCTGAGCACGGCAAGCGCGTCATGCTCGATGGCGACACGAAAGCCGTTACGGACGGCCCATTCCCCGAAACGAACCAACTCATCGCCGGATTCTGGATCTGGCAGGTGGCGGACATGGATGAGGCCGTTGAGTGGGTGAGGCGGTGCCCGCAGCCCATGCCCGGTATGGCCGAAATCGAGATTCGCCCACTCTATGAGACTGAGGATTTTGCGCCGGAGATAACGCCGGAGCAAACGGAACGGGAAGAGGAATTGCGGGAGCAGGTGGACGCGGCCACATCGGAAAGCTGATGACTCTCCTTCGGACACCCCTTTTTGATGCTCACGTCGCGCTCGGCGCGCGGATTGTCGAGTTTGGCGGGTGGGAGATGCCCGTCCAGTATTCAACCGGCGTGCTGGCCGAACACTCTGCCGTCCGCCAGCGTGTCGGGATGTTCGACGTATCGCACATGGGGCGCATCAGGCTGACGGGTGAGAATGCCGGGGATGCGCTTGACCGCGTCGTGACCAGCAATATCGGCAGGCTGCGCCCCGGACGCGGACGCTATGGGCTCATCTGCAACGAATCGGGCGGCATTCTCGATGACGTTGTCGTTATGCGGCTTGCAGACGATGAGTTCCTGATGGTGTGCAACGCTGCAAGCTGGGACCGCATTACGGCCTGGCTAGGTCAGCATTGCAGAGATGTCGCGATCAACCACGAACGCGACGAGACCTCCATGATGGCCGCGCAGGGGCCCGGCGCGGTCGATGCGCTGCAACCGCTAATCGATCTTGAGTTGGGCGATGTTGGCCGCTTTGCGTGCCGCTCGACAACGGTCGCGGGCGCCTCGGCGCTCATCTCACGCACGGGCTACACCGGCGAGGACGGTTTTGAGTTGATCGTGCCTGCGGGTGAGGCGGAGCGCGTGTGGCGAACGCTCAACGAGGAGCGCGGCGTTGCGCCGTGCGGTCTTGCGGCCCGCGACGTGCTGCGGCTTGAGGCAGGTCTGATGCTCTACGGTCAGGACATGGACGACGCGGTGACGCCCTTAGAGGCTGGTCTTGATCGGTTCGTGAACCTCGACAAGGATTTTCTGGGTGTGGAGAAGCTGCGGGAACAGGCCGGGAACGGCATCGCAAAGCGCATCACCGGGCTGACCGTGGGGGGGCGTTCTGCGCCGCGCCATGGCTATACGGTGCGCCTGGATGGCGGCGGAGAGTCCGTCATCACGAGCGGAGCCTACTCGCCGTCGCTGGACTACAGCATCGCGCTTGCCTATCTGCCGATCGACGTATCCGAGCCCGGAAACGAAGTGGATGTTGATATCCGTGGCCGCACCGTCCGCGCAACGACGGCGCCGCTGCCGTTCTTGCAGGCGAATCGCGGTTAGCAGCGTCCCGGAAACACTGGGCAAATCTCTGCATTCAGCGGCTAGAATGAATGGGCACTTTGCCGCTCCGCCCCACGCGGAGAGGCAGTGATTGGGGGACGTAATATGCCATTTGATCCGGCAGGGCTGCTATTCAGCCGCGAACATGAGTGGGTGGCTCGCGATGATGCCGACCCAAACACGGCCACCGTCGGCATCACGGACTACGCGCAGGGCGAACTGGGCGACGTTGTCTATGTGGATCTGCCGGATGCCGGGGCGTCGGTCAAGCAGTTCGAGACGTTTGGAGAGGTTGAGTCGGTCAAGTCGGTTTCGGACCTCTTCTCGCCGGTCAGCGGCACGGTCGCCGAGATCAATTCCACCCTTGAGGACAAGCCGGAACTGGTGAACGAGGACCCGTACGGCGAGGGGTGGATGCTGCGCGTGACCATTGAGGACGAGCGCGAGTTGCAGAGCCTCCTCTCGCACGATGAGTACCAGTCTTTTCTTGGGGAGTTGAGCGGCGGTGACTGAGCAGCGCAACCCCGCCCCCTTTGTACCCATGACGGCTGCCGACAGGCAGCATATGCTCGATGTCATCGGTGTCAACGACGTGGACGACCTGTTCGCGGACATCCCCGCTGACTACCGCAACCCGCAGTTAGACCTGCCTCCTGCGTTGTCCGAGCACGATGTCGTCACGCATATGGGCCACGTGGCCGCCATGAATGTGTCCGCGGACGCGGCTCCATCGTTCCTGGGCGGCGGATTTGCGCGGCACTATGTGCCGAACGCGGTCGGAGCAATCATCTCCCGCGGCGAGTTTCTGACGCCGTACACGCCCTACCAGCCTGAAGCGAGCCAGGGCATCCTGCAGGCGCTGTTCGAGTTCCAGACAGTCGTCTGTGAACTGACCGGCATGGATGCCGCGAACACGGGGATGTACGACGGGGCGAGCGGGCTGGCGGAGGCGGCGCTGATGGCGTGTCGCCTGACGCGCCGGCGCACGGTGGCCGTCCATGAGAGTGTTTCGCCGCTCTATAAGGCCGCGCTTGAGACATATGCGGGCGCGCAGGAAATCACCATTGTGGACGGCCTTGAGGGCGCTGCAGAGGGCGAGCCTGCTTGCCTGATCATCCAGCAGCCTTCATATGACGGCCTCATAGATGACGCTCCCGACTCACTGGCCGACGCGATTCATGAGCGTGGCGGGCTGCTCGTTGTGGCCGTGGAACCGGTATCTCTCGCGTTGATCAGACCACCGGGCGAATACGGCGCGGACATCGTGGTAGCGGAGGGGCAACCGCTTGGAATCGCGCTGGGATTCGGCGGGCCGGGCGTTGGATTCTTTGCGTCCAAGAATGAGTACCTGCGGCAGATGCCCGGTCGCATCGTGGGACGCAGTGTGGACGTAGACGGACGCGATGCGTTTGTCCTCACTTTGCAGACGCGCGAGCAGCACATCCGTCGCGAAAAGGCCACGTCCAATATCTGCACGGCGGAGACGCTTGCCGCCATCGCGGTGGCCGTCCATACGGCGGCTCTCGGCCCGCAGGGGCTGCGCGAGGTGGCATTCAGTTGCTACCAGGCCACGCACAACGCGGCTAGGCGCATCAGCAAATTGCCCGGGTTTTCAATCTATGGCGGCGAGAACGCCCTGTTCATCAAGGAGTTCGTGGTTGAGTGCCCGGTCCCGCCCGCCGAGGTGAACCGGCGGCTGTGGGAGGACCACGGCATCATCGGCGGCATCGACGTGTCCGACCGTATTCCCAACGGCCTCCTTCTCTGCATCACGGAAACCTCGACGACATCCGACATTGATCGGCTTGTGGGGGCGCTGGCGGGGATTGCAGGTATATCTGACGAAAAGGACAGCCGGGATGACGCGGCAGAAACAAGCCTCGCGGATTGGCCCTCAATCGAGACGGCGTCTGCCGGTGACGGGCTCATCCTCGCCATCGGTGATACGAATGAGAAGCGCGTCCCACTGCTGCTGGATGTTTCGCGACCGGCGCGGCGCGGGGTAACGACGCCCGTTCCGGCAGTCCCGCCGGTGGAGCCGCCGCTCCCTGAGTCGACGCTGCGCAAGCAGCTGCTCCTGCCGGAGATCAGCGAGCTCGACGTGGTCCGTTATTTCACGCGCATCAGCCAGTCGAACTATGCAGTTGATACGACTTTCTACCCGCTCGGCTCCTGCACCATGAAATACAACCCCCGCGTCAATGAGACTGTGGCGGGGATGCCGGGATTCGCGAACGCGCATCCCTATCTGCCGCCCGAGGTCTGCGCGGGCACGCTCGGTGCGCTCTACAGCCTGCAGGAGATGCTGGCGAGCGTGGTGGGGATGGACGCGACAAGCCTCGCGCCGTCCGCAGGCGCGCACGGAGAGTTGACGGGGATGCTGCTCTTCCGCGCCTATCACCGCAGCCGAAACGACAGCCAGCGCACCGTCGTCCTCTCCCCCGATTCCTCGCACGGCACCAACCCGGCGTCGGCGGCAATGGCGGGATTCACCCTCGTCACCGTGCCCACGGATCCGATCGGCAACGTCGATATGGACGCGCTGAAGTCGGTGTTGGGGCCGGAGGTGGCGGGCATCATGCTGACGATGCCGACGACACTTGGGCTGTTCGATCCGAAGACCGCTGAGATCTGCGAACTCGTACATGAGGCGGGCGGACTCGTCTACGGCGACGGGGCGAATCTCAATGCCCTGCTTGGCCGCGCGCGGCTGGGCGACATGGGCTTTGACATCGTGCATATCAACGTTCACAAGACGTTCTCGACACCGCACGGCGGCGGCGGCCCGGGCGCGGGGCCCGTCTGCGTCAAGGAGCACCTGGCGGAGTTCCTGCCAACGCCGCACGTGGAACAACGCGCCGACGGCCTATACCACCTCGCCGCGCCCGCACAGTCGGTGGGGCGCATCGGCTCGGCGGCGGGCAACGTCGGGGTGCTGCTGCGCGCGTACACGTACTTTCGGATGCACGGCGCGGACGGCCTGAAAGAGGTGAGCGGGGCGGCCGTCCTGAACGCCAACTACATCCGCGCCCGGCTGAAAGAGCACTATCACCTGCAATACAACCGCATCTGCATGCACGAGGCCGTTTTCTCGGCCACGCGGCAGCGGCGTCAGCATGACGTGCGCGCGGGTGACATCTGCAAGCGGCTGCTCGACCACGGATTCTACGCGCCGACGGTGTATTTCCCGTTGATCGTTGAAGAGGCGCTGATGATCGAGCCGACGGAGACAGAGAGCCGCGAAACGCTGGACGCTTTCATCGACGCGATGATCTCCATCGCGCAGGAGGCGTCGGACGATCCTGACCTGGTTCGCGCCGCGCCGCACACCACACCCGTCCGCCGCATCGACGAGGCCCTGGCCGCCCGCCGGCCGGTACTACGGTGGATGGCACGGGACTGAGGAAGTATAGGGAAAAGCATGACATCTAGAGTCAAGAACCCCGTCCGCATGGGCCCAACAACACAGTCAATAACTGCTACTGGGCGCCTCTCCGGTTTCCAAGTCGAAGTTTGGCACGATGGCCTTGATGAACACCGCGTTCTAAAGGATCGCGATTTAGGAGTCTTGCAGAACAAGCTGGAAGTTCTCCAACGCCGTTGGTCAGAAAAATACGACAAACTTGTTGAGCGCAAAGATCGGGAGGCACGTCGTCAAGCGGGCCAAGATACCGCCGAAGAGCTAACTAAGGAGTCCCAAGAGGCGCTACAAGCAAGTCGCGACATATTGCGACACGCGCTGAGTACTGATATCCGGGTTAATTGGGGATCGCTCAAGAACCATGCTCCCATGATTCGCAAGGCAAAGGGGACCACGGGCATAAAGTACGATCAACAGACGGGCAGGCCTACGACCTACATTTCAGTCGAACCTCGAAAGGAAGTCCGCCCAATCTATAGGCAGCCTCATTTGAGCTTCTGGGATCGTATTACTGGCAAGAAAGAAGAGAAGGAAAAGCTGGCTCAACTTGAATTCGAGCAAGCGATTCGTGGATGGGAAGAACGGCAACAAATTGAATCGGACAGAGTGAAACTCCTCGACTTGGAACGACAGCAAATTCTGGCCACTGAGCAAAAGGGCTGGGAAGCTGAACTGGCCGAATACAAGGCTAACCAAGATGCGGCCAACGCCGAGGTCGATGCTCTGCGCCGTAAGTATGAGGAATGGGCAGGTGACAATAGCCAAACCATTGAGGAGCACACTGAACTCGTACTGAACGCCTCTGATTACCCGGATTGGATAAAGGTCGACTACGATCTTGGCTATAACATTGAGACCAAGACGATAATCATCAACTACACACTGCCGCAGCAAGCATCGATGCCTACAGTCCAAAGTGTCACTTATGTACAAACTCGGGACGAATTGCAGCAAAAGTTCATCTCAAAGCGCGAACAGGAACAGGTATACGAGGGGGCACTGCACCAGATTGCTCTCCGAACGATGCACGAACTCTATATCACAGACGCGGCTGAAGCCTTCGATGCCATTGTCTTTAACGGTTGGATAGAGAGCACTAATCCTGCGACTGGGCAGTCTAGCAATAGCTGCATCATGTCCGTACAGGCACGTCGACAAGAGTTCCTTGAGATAAATCTTGAATCTGTCGAACCTCGAGCATGCTATCGCGCGCTAAAGGGCGTGTCAGCGGCGAAATTAGCGACACTTACACCTGTCCAGCCCATCTTGCAGGTCGACACTGGCGATAGACGGTTTGTCGAGTCGAGGGATGTTACCCATGATTTGTCTAGCGAATCAAACTTGGCGACGATGGATTGGGAAGACTTTGAACATCTGGTTCGCGAGATATTCGAGAAGGAGTTTGTATCAGAAGGTGGCGAAGTCAAAGTTACTCAAGCCAGCAGGGATGGGGGTGTAGATGCAATCGCCTTTGACCCCGACCCAATTCGAGGTGGGAAGTACGTGATTCAAGCGAAGCGCTATACGCGCACGGTATCGGTTAGTGCAGTAAGGGAGTTGCATGGCACCGTCATCAACGAAGGCGCAAACCGTGGAATCCTTGTGACGACATCTGACTACGGTGCTGATTCGGTCAGTTACGCTAAGGACAAGCCGCTAACTTTGATCAACGGCTCCCAACTCTTGTCATTACTTGAGAAGCATGGCCACCCGGCCCGTATCGACCTTGCGGAAGCCAGGCGACTCGAAACCGACAAGAGCCCATAGTGCACTCTCCAGAGGTGCAGTAGCCAGAGTAGCCGCCTAATGACTGAAACCCGCCAATTTGGCCCGCCGGAGCTTGGTATCTCGATTGCGCCTCTAGGAGTGGGGGCGTGGCCGTGGGGTTCCACGTGGTACTGGGGCTACGGTAAGTCCTATGGTGAGGATGATGTGCGCGGGGCGTTCCGGGCATCGCTCGATGCGGGCGTCACGATGTTTGATACGGCGGAGGTGTACGGTCGTCGGGGCAACTCGGAGCGCATCCTTGGGCGCATGGCGCGGGAGCTAAGGGAGACCCCCCACCCTGGCCCTCCCCCGCAAGGGGGGAGGGGAGTTGGGCAGCCGTTTGTGGCGACGAAGTACATGCCGTTGCCGTGGCGGTGGCGGGCGGGCGACGTGCCTCGCGCGCTCAAGGCGAGCCTGAGGCGGCTTGGGCTGGAACGCGTCGATCTGTACCAGATCCACTGGCCGGTTGTGCCCGCGCGCCCGCGGCTCAAGCAATGGATGGAAGGGCTGATCCGGGCGCACGGCGAGGGCTTGGTCACGGCGGTCGGTGTGTCCAATTTCGACGCAGAGTTGACGAAACGCGCGCATGAGCTTCTGTCTCGCGCCGGAATTCCGCTCGCGTCCAATCAACTGCCCTACAGCCTGCTTGATCGCCACATCGAGCACGAGGGGTTGCTTGACGCGTGCAAGGACCTGGACGTGACCGTTATCGCCTACAGTCCCATCGCAGAGGGGTTGTTGACGGGGAAATACACACCGGATGAGCGTCCTGCGGGCTATCGGGGGTGGCGGCTGCGCAAGAAGGTGGTTCAAGTCCAACCGATTGTTGAGGCGCTGCGCGAGATCGGCGGGCGGCACGAGGGCAAGACGCCGTCGCAGGTTGCACTACGCTGGCTGATCCAGAAGGGCTCGCTGCCGATTCCCGGCGCAAAGACCGCACAGCAGGCGACGGATAACGCGGGGGCGCTCGGCTGGGAACTCACGGACGCCGATATGGCGGCACTGGATGAGGTTTCGGCGCAATCCTAGTTGATGATCATGGGGCGCCACTTCTTTACGCGCGGCGCGGCGTCCACGTAGGATTCGCTGAGACGCCTGAGTATAGGGGGTGACTCATGACGATGCAGTTGGACGACGTCAAGCGAGAGGTGGCCATCGCGAACCGGGTGCTGCCGGATATCGGACTCGCGTCCGGCGTGCTCGGCTCACTGGGACACGTCAGCATGCGCGTGCCGGACAATCCGGAGACATTCGTGGTCAAGGGCCGCGGCTACGCCATCGACGCGCTCGCCCGCGCGGAGCCGGAGGGGATGGTGGTCTGCGACATGGACGGGTTCAAGATCGGCGGCCCGCCCGGCATCACACAGTGCTTTGAGGTGAAGATCCACTCCGCTATCTACCGAGCGCGACCGGACGTGCAGTCCATCGTCCACGTCCATCCGCGCTACGCCATCGTCATGGGCATCCTCGGGGTCAACCTGGTCCCGATGTGCCGCGAAGGCATGGAACTCGTCACGCAGCCCATTCCCGTCTATCCCCACAGCAAGCTCATCCTGACGGAGGAGGACGGCGTTGGGGTCGCGGAGGCGCTCGGCGACGCAACGGTGCTCACGTTGCAGGGGCACGGCGCGGTGAGTGTCGGCACATCAACGGGCGACGCCGTCATGAATATGGCGCACCTTGAGGAGCAGGCGCGGATGAACTGGTACGCCTACGCGGCGGCGGGGCCTGATCACGCCCGCATCACCGAGGAGCAGATTGCCGAAAGCAATTCTCAGCCACCAACGTCCGAACTGCCCCATTTCAAGGAACTGGTGAGCGGCACGCGGGCGCAGGCGGCGGTGGGCGGCGTGTGGCGGCACCTGGCAGCCAACGCAGCCGAAGGCATGTAGGCAAGAGCGGGAGAATCAACGATATGGACCTGGGAATTGCCGGTAAGGTCGCGCTTGTCACGGGCGGGAGCAGGGGGCTTGGCCGGCAGGCGGCCTTGAGCCTTGCGAGCGAGGGGGCGAAAGTCGCCATCTGCGCACGCACGCAGGAGAATCTTGACGCAGTCCTGCCGGAGTTGACGGCGGCGGGTGCGCCTTCCGCGGCCGCAATAGCGGCGGACGTGACTGATCCCGCCTCGCTTGAGCAGTTGCACGATGCTGTCGCCGAACAGCTTGGGCCGATCGACATCCTTGTGAACAACGCGGGCGCGAGCCGTCGCGGCGACGTTCTGGCTATCGGCGAGGAGGAATGGTCGGACCTGTGGGCATTGAACGCGATGGCCCCGATCCGGCTGTGCCGCCTTGTGCTGCCGGGGATGCAGGAGCGGCAGTGGGGACGCATCGTCAACGTGTCCTCCATCTGGGGGCGTGAGCATGGCGGCGGCGTCGCGTACATGACCACCAAGGCGGCGCTCATCGCGTTCACCAAGAGCACGGCGCTCAGCTACGCGAAGGATGGCATCCTGATCAACTCCGTCGCGCCGGGGTCCGTTGTGTTTCCGACGGGTAGTTGGGACCGGTTCCAGACGCAGAACGAGCCGGAGGTTGTGCAGGATTTCATCAAGAACAACCTGCCGATGGAGCGATTCGGCTGGCCGGAGCCTGTCGGCGACCTTATCGCGTTCCTGTGCTCGGAGCGGGCGGGTTTCCTCACGGGCACGACCATCAACATCGACGGGGGACAGTCGAAGAGCCTTATCTAGTGGCGCTTGTTGGGCGTTACGGAGTGTGGCTGCGCTCCAGGATCTGGATTCCCGCTTTCGCGGGAATGACGGATGGGGTGCGGGAATGACGGATGTGGGTACGGGTTGGGGTATACTTACGTCAAGAAAGTTTTTGAAACGGTTCAAATGAACTGTTTCGCACCGAGGAGGTGCCCCACGACCCCTGACAAAGCAAGCTCGGCCTCGACTGATGAGCTCCGCCCGTGGCGCGAGGGCAACGAGCGCATCGCCATCTTCATCGACGGCAGCAACCTCTATCACGCCCTTGAGGAATCCTGCGGACGGACAGATCTCGATTTCGCGGCATTCATCCAGTGGATTGCAGGCGAGCGTCCACTCTTCCGAACGTACTACTACAACATCATCCAGGATGAGAAGCGCCGCCCTGCCGAGTTCCAGCAGCAGCAGCGTTTTCTCCAGGCGCTCCACCTGATCCCCTACGTGGAGACCCGCTTCGGCACAACGCGCATCCGCGACGGCCAGGTGGTTGAAAAGGGCGTGGACATCATGCTCGCCACAGACCTGCTGTACTACGCCTGGCAGGACTATTACGACATGGCGGTGCTGGTATCCGGCGACGGCGATTTTGCCTATGCCATCCAGACGCTCAAGAACCTCGGCAAGTACGTGCAGGTTGTAACGTTCGAATCAAATCAGTCGCCGGACCTCTGGGACAAGGCCGATCTGCGCACGCTTCTCACGCCGGACCTGCTTACGCAGGAGAACCTCTGGGTGAACAAGGAGCCGGCGCGGAAGAGGCGGCGGCGGACAACGAACGGGACCACGCGCCGCACGCCACGCAAGTCCACGGCGTCGGCCTCGACATCGTCAAACGGGCGGGCGGAGGCTGTGGCGGCGCAGTAACCGCGCCTCAGAGTGTGTTAACTCAGGTCGCCCTGATCGCGGCCACTCGCGTCCTTCCAGGCCGATTCTCGCCACGGAAAGACGTTCGACGCCGTGTCTAGCAAGGGGAAGTCATCCCCGGGATGGAAGACGGCAACGCCGTTCGCCGTGCCAATCCACAGGTTGCCATTTCGGTCAAGCAGGAGTTCATAAACACGATTGTGAGGCAGCGGCGTTGACTCCGCCGTGTAGACCATCCAGAGCTCGTCGTTGATAAGCCCGATGACGCCGCCGTCCGTGCCGACCCAATAGCGGCCGGTCTCCGTGTCCTCGGCGAAGGACCTGACGTTGTCGTTGGGGAGGCGTCCATTGGCCCGGTTCAACTTGGTCCACTGCTGACCGTCATAGATAGCGACTCCATCGCCGATGGTGCCGAACCACATGCGGCCCTGGCTGTCCTCACGGGAGGCAAGGACAAGGTCGGTGCGAATATCGGCGTTCTCGGTTTTCAGGCTGTTCCAGATGCCGTTGTCCAGGATGTTGATGCCCTGCCAGTGCGTGAGCCAGACACGGCCTGCGGAATCTTCCGTGACAACACTGATGATATTTGTGTTCAGGCCGTCACCCCGGTTGTAGAGCGTCCACTCACCGTCTTCAAGCACCGCCGCGCCGAGGCCGGTGGCAAACCATACCCGATCCTGGCTGTCGTAATAGACGTTGAAGAGAGAATTGCTCGGGAGGCGCTGCTCCCCATCCTCGTCACCGAACCTGTCGTATTCGATCCATTCGCCGTGGTTATAGACGGAGCCGCCGCTGAGGGTGGACATCCATATGCGGCCCTGTTTGTCTTCCGCAAGGCCGGTCACATAGCGATATGCAAGGCCGCTGTTGAACTGGGTAAAGGTCTCCCATTTGCGCCCGTCAAACTTGGCGACGCCCTCCGACGTGCCCACCCAGATGTTGCCCTGGCTGTCTTCAAGAAGCCCATAAACGTCATTGGCGGGGAGGCCGGTTTCGGAGGGGAAGAGGTATTCGTAGGTCTCTTCTTCGGGGTCGTAGATGGACACCCCGCCCCCAAAGGTCACGATCCACAACGTGCCGTCTTCATCGGCATGCAGGTCCTCAATGAAGTGGTGCGATAGCGCTCGTTGCCTGACGATGAGCGGATCAGAGAACATCGTTCCGTCAAAGCTCGATATGCCCGCCTCCGTCCCCACCCACAACAGTTCCGCATCGTTGACCGCGTCCTCGTCCGGCGTCACTACGGCCAGCGCAGTCACGAAGTTGGACGGCAAACCCTCCTGCGTGGTGTATGGGTCATCCCGCCATTCACCGTCCGCGCGCAGCACGTTCAGGCCGCCGCCGTACGCGCCGATGTAGAGATCGCCCTTGGAGTCCTCCAGGAAAACACGCACTTCATTTGAGGCCAGGGGGCTGTTGTCCTCTGTATAGACTGTGCGTCGTCCGTCCTCCTCGAACACCACGACGCCGTCCTTTGATCCGACCCAGACGCGGCCTCCGGTATCCTCGTAGAACGTCCAGATACGATCGTCGGGAAGGCCGTCATCGGCCCGGAAGGTCTTCCATTCACCATCGTCAAACAGACGGATGCCCTCGCCCCACGTGCCGACCCATATCCGATCCTGGCTGTCCAGCAAGAGTGCGGAGACGAACACCTCATCCAGGCCGAGACTGCCATCGTCATCGAGGCGCGACCATTGGCCATCTTCAAGGACGACGATGCCCCTCTCCGTGCCGACCCAAACAGCGCCGTGCGGGTGATGGATGAACGAGGTCACGCGGGCGGTGATGCCGCTGTTGCTCGCGTTATAGGTGATGAGCGCCCCATCGTCATAGAGAGACGCGCCATTGTCGAAGCCCGCAAACCACTTGCGCCCGTGGGTGTCCTCGTAAACCTCCGTCAGATAGAAACTGGCGATGCTGGTGTTTTCGACGTTGTAAACGGTCCACAGGCCGCGGCCTGAATTGGTCTGCTCGCCGCTGCCGGCGGCGCCAATGAGGACAAGCATCATCAAAGACGCCAATGTGACGCCGCGTAATGCGTTCACAGCCTTTCCCCTCCGGGGCCGGCGTGGGCGTGCTGTTTCATGCGATTCAATTCTTGGACGCGCGTAATCATTCACTCTGAGCACACAGTTTAGCGCGGAATGAGCCGAGTGGCGCGGCTAGCGGCAAAAATGACGCGCGCGGGAGTCGCGTGGTACGATACGGCGTGTCTGAAACTGCCAAGAGCAGCGTGAATCAGTGGTGGGACTAACTGAGCTGTCTTGCGCAAAGGGGGTACCAATTGGCGGATGAGGTTCTAGGCGTGTCCATCGGGCGCGTTGTGACGTTCACCAAGCAGATCACGGCGCGTGACGTGGAACTCTTTGCAGAGGCGTCCGGAGACGATCAGCCGCTGCACCTCGACGATGACATTGCCAAGCGGTCCCGCTTTGGTCAACGCATCGCGCACGGGATCCTGACAGCCGGCGTTATATCCGCCGCCATCGGCACAAGGCTGGTGCCGGACGGCATCGCCATCTACCTTGGCCAGACACTCCAGTTCCAGCGGCCCGTCAACCTGGGCGATACCATCACTGCCATGCTTGAGGTGACTGCGCTGGACACGGAGCGCAGGCGGGCGACCCTCTCCACAACATGCGCGAACCAGAACGATGAGACAGTTCTCACCGGCGAGGCGCAGGTGCTGCTCGACGCGCTGCGTGAGGAATGACGCCAAAACTGCAAGCGCGCAGATACACCGTCGAGGACCAGCTATTCCGTCACAGGAGGCCTTAGCAGATGTTTGTTCTTGATCAGGGCAGCCGAATTGTCGTTCCGCGGACGGAAATGACGTATCCCGGCCACAACATGCGGATGCACGAGAATGCGTCCACCGCGCCCGTCGACCACGTGATGGCCGACCTGGAGGACGCCTGTCCCTACGAGTTCAAAGGCGAGCCTTCCCGCAGCACCATCATGGAGGCGTTCAACACGCTCGATTATGGCGACAAGGTCGTCACGTTCCGCCCGAACAACATCCATTCCCGTTTCTTTCTGGGCGATGTGGAAACAATCATGCGGGGGGCGGTCGACAAGTTCCACGGGATTATCCTGCCCAAGGTGACGGGACCGGAGGACGTCATCTACGTTTCCCGCCTGCTCGATGCCCTTGAGCTTGAGGCAGGGTGGACGACAAAGGTTGCCATCGAGACCCTGATCGAGACGCCGGAGGCGATGGTCAACGTCAGCAAGATCGCAACGGCGTCGCCGCGGATGGCGGGACTGATCTTCGGCATCGCGGACTTTGCAGCGGTGATGGGCGTCGTGGACGTCGTCGAAGACCAGAACAAGAACTTCCACTACGCCAAGCAGCACATGGCAGTGGCGGCAAAGGCGGCGGAGCTGCACGCCATCGACAACGTGTTCTTCACCCTTGTCCGGCGTGACACGTCGGAGGAGGACGCGGCGAAGATCAATGAGGACCTGCTCCAGAAGAACGTCGAAGCCGCGAACCTGGGCATGGACGGCACGTGGATCATCCACCCGCAGCAGGCTCCGATGGCCAACATGGCCTACACCCCGAGCGACTCACTGACCGAATACGCCTCGCGTCTGATTGACAACTACCACGAGCGCGGCGGCGGAGCCTTTGTCTTCGAGGAGACGGGCGAGTTCGTCGACGAGGCGACGGCCAAGGGTTATCTGGTGCTCCTTGCAAAGGCCGCGCAGGCGGGCAAGGTGGAAGCGGACTGGCTGTCCGAGCACGCCGCGCGACACGCGGAAATCACGGGCTATGACGTGCTGCGGCAGGCGGGCCGGCACGTCGCCTAGAGGAATCACCGTCCGAGAGCGTCATGCCTGATCCCGTCATCGAACCGCAGGACGCCATCGCGGCTGAGGTGCGCCGGTGGGTTGACCGGGAGGTCATTCCGGTCGTTGATGAGCTTGAGCACAACAACACCTTCCCGGACCAACTCGTGCAGGGCATGCGTGAACTCGGCCTCTTCGAGTTGATGATTCCACAGGAGTACGGCGGCATCGGCGCAACATATGTGAGTTATTCCGGCGTGGTGGAAGAATTGGCACGGGGGTGGATGAGCCTCGGCGGGATTCTGAACACCCACGTCATCATCACGCACCTTGTCGCCACGTACGGCACGGACGACCAGAAACAGCGTTATCTGCCGCAGCTTGCAACGGCGGAGCGGCGAGGCGCGCTGACGATCACGGAACCGAACGCGGGCTCCGATGTTCAGGCGATCCAGACCGTTGCCGTGAAGGACGGCGATGACTACGTGGTGAACGGCTCCAAGCTGTTCGTGACCAATGGACGGCGCGGCGGGCTGTTTGCCATGGCCGTCAAGACGGACCCTCACGTCGATCCGCGCTATCGCGGCATCTCCTGCTTGTTGGTGCAGCCCGATTTTGAGGGCTTCAACGTCACGCGCGACATTGAGAAACTTGGCTACAAGGGCATCGAGGCGTCCGAGCTATCGATGGACGATCTGCGCGTCCCCGCGAGCAACCTGCTTGGCGGCGAGGAGGGACAGGGGTTCTTCCAGATACTGAGCGGCGTTGAGGTGGGTCGCGTCAATACGGCCGCGCGGGCCGTCGGTGTGGCGCGGGCGGCATTTGAGGCCGCGGCGACGTATGCCCAGCAGCGTCAGGCGTTCGGCAAGCCCATCGGAGAGCACCAGGCCATCCAACTCAAGCTTGCCGATATGTACACGAACATCACGGCGGCACGGCTGTTGGCGCGGTGGGCTGCAGGCGTCAAGGACCAGGGCGGTCGGGCCGACACGGAAGTCGGCATGGCCAAGCTGTTCGCGACCGAGGTTGCGACGGAGGCGACACTGGAATCCATGAGGATTCATGGCGGGATAGGCTACACCAAGGAGATGCCCGTTGAGCGCTTCTTCCGGGACGCGCCCGGCATGATGATCTACGAGGGCACGAACGAGATCCAGCGCACAATCATCGCGCGGAGCGTGCTGCAACGGTACGCTGTGAGTTAATCGGGGGATAAGCATGCAATTCGGACGGTATCTTGAGGAGTTCGAAGAGGGGGCGGTGTACAAGCACTGGCCCGGCAGAACAATCACGCAGGCGGACGACATCGCCTTCTGCATGCTGACGATGAATCACCATCCACTGCACATCGATGAGGAGTTCGGCAGGAACAGCCAGTTCGGCCAGAACGTCGTTGTGGGCAACCTGGTCGTAGACATTGCCTTTGGTCTCAGCGTGCCGGACGTGTCCGGACGCGCCATCGCCAATCTCGGGCTGGATGAGATTCGATTCCACAAGCCGACGTTCCACGGGGATACAATCTACGCGGAGACGGAGGTGCTGTCCGTGCGGCCAAGCGACACGCGGCCCGACCGCGGCGTCGTGACGGTCGAGACGCGCGCGACGAATCAACGAGAAGAGATGGTGATGACGTTCAAGCGGAGTGTGCTGATTCCGCGAAAGCCGGAGGACAGTGAGGGTTAGGGGGCGTCGCTATGGCAACACGCTCTGAAGAGGAAATCCGCGCCGCGCACGCCGCGTGGGAGGAAAAGACCGCCGGCGCTCGTGAGCGCAAGGAGTCCTTTGACACTGACTCAGTCGAGGGGATCAGCCGGGCATATTCGCCTGAGAGCATCCCTGATCTGGACTTTCTCAGTGAAGTTGGATTCCCCGGCGAGTACCCGTTCACGCGCGGTGTGCAGCCAACGATGTACCGGGGGCGGCTATGGTCGATGCGGCAGTACGCCGGATTCGGCACGCCAGCGGAGTCCAACGAGCGATTCCGCTATCTGCTGGAGCAGGGGCAGACGGGGCTCTCCGTCGCCTTTGATCTCCCAACACAACTGGGCTACGACTCCGATGATTCGCACTCGCTTGGCGAGGTCGGCAAGGTTGGCGTGGCCATCGACTCCCTGCGCGACATGGAGTTGATGTTCCAGGACATACCGCTCGACAAGGTCAGCACGTCGATGACCATCAACGCGCCGGCAGCCCTTTTGGTCGCCATGTACGTGGCGGTGGGCGAGAAGCAGGGGCATGAACCCGCCGCGCTCACCGGAACCGCGCAGAACGACGTGCTCAAGGAATACATCGCGCGCGGGACGTATATCTATCCGCCGGGGCCATCATTGCGCCTTGCCGCGGATCTCGTCGGCTATTGCGCCCGGGAGATGCCGCGATTCAACAGCATCTCCATCAGCGGCTATCACATGCGCGACGCCGGCAGCACGGCGGCGCAGGAGATAGCGTTCACGTTCGCCAACGCCATCGCGTACGGCGAGGCATTCGTTGAGCGTGGCGTCGATGCGGATTCATGGGGCCCGCGCGTCTCATGGATCTTCAATACGCATAACAACTTCCTTGAGGAGGTCGCCAAGTACCGGGCGCTGCGCCGCATGTGGGCGAAGATCATGAAGGAGCGCTTTGGCGCGCAGGACCCGCGCTCATGGATGCTCCGAACGCACACGCAGACGGGCGGCTCAACGTTGACGGCGCAGCAGCCGCAGAACAACATCGTCCGCGCGGCGTACCAGGCCATGGCGGCGGTGCTGGGCGGAGTGCAGAGCCTTGCGCTTTCATGCTACGACGAGGCGCTTGGCATCCCAACGGATGAGGCGCAGCGCGTTGCCTTGCGCACCCAGCAGATTCTCGCGCACGAGACGGGCGTGGCGGACACGGTAGACCCGCTTGCGGGCTCGTATTTCGTCGAGTGGATGACCAACAACCTTGAGGAAAAGGCGTGGCAGTACCTGCGCCAGATCGAGGACCTTGGCGGCGCAGTGACTGCCATCGAGAACGGCGTTATCCAGAAGGAGATCGCGCAGGCGTCCTATGACGTAGCGCAGTCAATCGAGAGCGGCGATCAGCTTGTCGTCGGCGTCAACTCATTCACGGACGGCAACGAGGACCAATCGCTGCAGGTGTTCCGCGTGGACAACCGCGTCGTTGCGGAACAGCATCAATCGCTGGAGCGTGTACGCGCTGAGCGGAGCGCTGAGGACGTGACGAACGCGCTTGAGGCGCTGCGCGGCGCTGCCCAAGGAAATGACGACCTCATGGAGCCCATATTGGGCGCAGT
Organism: Dehalococcoidia bacterium; assembly: GCA_965203815.1. Lineage (GTDB taxonomy): Bacteria > Chloroflexota > Dehalococcoidia > UBA6926 > UBA6926 > VXMO01. Next base: position 479,793 of record OZ241912.1, read on the forward strand.
GCGGGCGTATGCGACGACGGGCGAAATCTCAGAGGCGCTGAGAGACGTGTTCGGCGAGTACACGCCGCCGGTGGAGGTCTAGTAGACGGGTTACGATTATCAGGGCTTGGCAAGATACGAGCGCGCTTTGGCGCGCCTGGATTCCCGCCTTCGCGGGAATGACGGAACAGAAGAGTTACGGAACAGGGGGTAAGGACGATGGCAGGATTGTTGGACGGCAAGGTAGCGCTCGTTACGGGTGGTTCACGCGGGATCGGCCGCGCAACGGCAATCGAGCTGGCGGCGAGCGGCGCGGCAGTCGCGGTGAACTATAACGCGAACGCGGACGCGGCCAGCGAGGTGGTCAATGAGATCACGGGCGCGGGCGGCAAGGCGGGCGCGTACCAGTTCAATATCGCCGACCGCGGGGCGGTTGATTCCCAGATCGATCAGATCGTGTCCGACCTCGGACCGGTCCAGATTCTTGTGAACAACGCGGGCGCGACCGCAGACCGCACGCTCAGGAACATGTCCGACGAGCAGTGGGACAGCGTTATCGAGGTCAATCTGACCGGAACGTTTAACGTCACCAAGAAGGTCTGGAACATCATGGGCGAGGCCGGCGGCGGCCACATCGTCAACATCAGCTCCCTCGTTGGCGAGGCGGGGCGGCTTGGTCTGATCAACTATTCAACCGCCAAAGCGGGACTTCTTGGCTTCACCAAGACGGCCGCGAGAGAGGGCGCGCGCACCAACATCCAGGTGAACGCCATCGCGCCCGGGTTTATCGATACGGATATGATTTCCGGCCTGACGCCGGAGATGAAGGAGAACCTCAAGAAGGAGGCCGTTCTTGGCCGACTCGGCGAGGTTGAGGAGATCGCGAAGGTCGTGCGGTTCATCGTGAGCGAGGCGAGCTACATGACGGGCGCGACGATCGACGTGAACGGCGGGATGTACTACCGCTAGGACTCCGTTGGCTACCGGGAACAACCCAGGGGGGATCAAACCATGAGCGATGCAGTGATCGTGAGCGCGGTGCGAACCGCGGTGGGGACGATGGGCGGCGGCCTCTCAGGCGTGGCGGCGCCAAAACTGGGCGCAGTCACTATCAAGGAGGCCATCGGGCGCTCCGGCATTCCTGACGAGATTTTGCCGGATGAGGTGCTGATGGGGAACGTCATCCAGGCCGGATTGGGGCAGAATCCCGCCCGGCAGTCCGCCATCGAGAGCGGTTTGCCCGTCAGCGTGCCCGCCACCACCATCAACAAGGTGTGCGGCTCCGGCCTCAAGACCGTCATCCTGGCCTCACAGGCCATTCGCGCAGGCGATGCCAACTACATCGTCGCGGGCGGCATGGAAAACATGAGCGCAGGGCCGTACCTTGTGCAGAACGGCCGCTACGGCTATCGTCTCGGCAACGCCGAGCTTATCGACGCGACGGTCCACGATGGGCTGTGGTGCGCGATGGAAGATTGCCACATGGGCATCACGGCGGAGAACGTGGCCGCCGAGTACGGCGTCACACGCGAGGACCAGGACGCTTTCTCCGCTGAGTCGCAGCGGCGCGCCGGGGCTGCGATGAGCAGCGGCCGTTTCGCGGATGAGATCGTCAACGTGGAGATCCCTCAGCGGCGCGGCGATCCGGTCATCGTGGACACCGATGAGCACCCACGCCCGGACTCCACCAGCGAGACGCTGGGCAGGCTGCGCCCCGCCTTCACGCAGGACAACGGCACTGTGACGGCGGGCAACGCCTCCGGCATCAATGACGGGGCGGCAACGACCATCGTGGTCTCTGAGGAGTTCGCCAACGAGCACGGTCTCAAGCCGTTGGCGCGCGTGCGCGGCTACGCAGCCGCGGGCGTGGACCCCCGCATCATGGGCATCGGCCCCATCACCGCCATGCAGAAGGCCGTCCGCCACGCCGGCCTGACCATCCAGGACATCGACCTGATCGAGCTGAACGAGGCGTTCGCGGCGCAGTCCGTGGCGGTGACGCGGGAGCTTGAGCTCGACTCGGACATCGTGAACGTGAACGGCGGCGCAATTGCCATCGGTCATCCCATCGGCGCGTCCGGCACGCGCATCTTCGTGACGCTGTTGCATGAGATGCAGAAGCGGGAGGCGCAGTTCGGCATGGCATCGCTGTGCATCGGCGGCGGACAGGGCATCGCCCTGGTCGTTGAGGCCGTGTAAGAGCGACGACACTATTGCGTGGGACGCAGTAACATGCGTATACTGCGCGTGTTAGCACTCTCGGCTTGAGAGTGCTAATTGTGCGAAAACAAGGGTCACAGGAGGGATAGAGAGAGGTATGGCGCGCACATTTCAGCCGCTGGGGGATCGGATTCTGATCAAGCCGATTGAGCAGGAGGAGGTCTCCAAAGGGGGGCTGGTCCTGCCGGATACGGCGCGGGAGCGTCCTCAGGAGGGCGAGGTCATCGCGGCCGGCCCGGGACGCCTCAACGACGAGGGCAGCCGGATTCCGATGGAACTCGCCGTCGGTGACAAGGTTCTGTACGCGAAGTACGCGGGGACGGAACTGAAGGAAGACGACGAGGACTATCTGGTGCTCCGGGAGTCCGACATCCTGGCGAAGATCAGTTAGCTGTAGCAGCGAAAGGCACAGGAGGCACACTCAATGGCAAAGCAGCTCATATTTGGCGAGGATGCGCGGCGCTCGCTGCGCAGCGGCGTTGACGCCGTCGCCGATGCGGTCAAGATCACGCTCGGCCCCCGTGGCCGCAACGTCGTGCTTGACAAGCGCTTCGGCCCGCCCACGGTCAGCTCCGACGGCGTCTCCATCGCCAAGGAGATTGACCTGAAAGACCCGTTCGAGAACATGGGCGCGCAGCTCGTGAAAGAGGCGGCGTCCAAGACCAATGACATCGCCGGTGACGGCACCACGACGGCGACCGTTCTGGCGCAATCCATCATCCATGAGGGAATGAAGAACGTCGCGGCGGGCGCGAACCCCATGGTGCTGCAGCGCGGCATCACGGCGGCCACGAACGCGGCCGTTGGCGAACTCAAGACCCTAGCGATTCCGGTTTCCGGGCGAGAGCAGATCGCGCAGGTCGCGTCCATCTCCGCATCCGATTCCGAGATTGGCAACCTGATTGCCGAGGTCATGGAGAAGGTCGGCAAGGACGGTGTCATCACCGTCGAGGAGTCCCGCGGCATCCAATACGAGACGGAATACGTTGAGGGGATGCAGTTCGATCGCGGCTACGTTTCGCCGTACTTCGTCACGAACTCCGAGCGCATGGAGTCCGCCATCGACGATGCTGTGATGATCATCACGGACAAGAAGGTGTCCGCCGTCAGCGAGATCGTTCCGGCGCTTGAGAAGGCAATCGCCATCTCCAAGAACGTCATCGTCATCGCTGAGGACATCGAGGGTGAGGCGCTCGCGACGCTGGTGGTCAACAAGCTGCGCGGCGCGGTCAACTGCCTGGCCGTCAAGGCGCCGGGCTTCGGCGACCGCCGCAAGGCGATGCTTGAAGACATGGCCATCCTGACCGGCGGCGCAGTCATCAGTGAAGAGGTTGGCAAGCGGCTGGACAGCGTTGAGCCTGACGACTTCGGGCGCGCCCGCCGCGTGGTGGCCGACAAGGACAACACCACGATCATCGAGGGCGCAGGCAGCGACGAGGCCATCCAGACGCGCATCGCGCAGTTGAAGGCGCAGATGGACGAGTCCGGCTCTGATTACGACCGCGAGAAGCTCCAGGAGCGCATCGGCAAGCTGGCAGGCGGCGTGGCCGTCGTCCGCGTCGGCGCGGCAACTGAGGTTGAGCTCAAGAACAAGAAGATGCGTGTTGAGGACGCCCTGTCCGCCACGCGCGCCGCGGTTGAAGAGGGCATCGTCCCCGGCGGCGGGGTCTCCCTGCTGCACGCGGCTACCGCGCTTGAGAATCTGACTCTCGACGGCGACGAGTCCACGGGCGCGACCATCGTCCGCCGCGCTCTTGAGGAGCCGATGCGGATGATCGCGGAGAACGCCGGCAAGGAGGGCTCCGTCATCGTCGACGCGGTACGCCGCCTTGACAAGGGCGAGGGCTACGACGGCGGACGCGACGAGTACGGCAACATGGTGGAGCGCGGGATCATCGATCCCGTCAAGGTGACGCGCACGGCACTTGAGAACGCCGCGTCCATCGCCGCCATGGTCCTGACCACGGAGTCGCTCGTGACGGACATCCCGGAGGAGACCCCGGCGATGCCGCCGCAGCCTCCGATGGACTACTAGGCCGACTCACCTGATTCGAGACCGCAAGTACCCCGCTCACTGAATGGTGAGCGGGGTACCTCTTTTTGGCGGCGATTGGTTGTTTGGCTGAACGGCTTGTACCATCACTCAGGGGGTGAACTCATGGGACAACTCGACGGCAAGGTCTGCATCATTACCGGAGGGGGCAGGGGCATCGGAAAGGGAATTGCGCGCGCATTCGCCAAGGAGGGCGCGACGCTTGTCCTGGCTTCGCGGCAACTTGAGTATCTCAATGAAACCGCCGAGGAGATGCGCGGATACGGATCGCCCACCCTCGTGGTCCAGACGGACGTGACCAGCGAGGAGGAGATCAAGAGCCTCTTTGCGGCAACGATGGCGGAATACGGGCGAGTGGACGTCCTGGTGAATAACTCCGGGGTGTTCGACGGCGGCCCCGTCGATGAACTCTCGCTGGAAACGTGGAACAAGGTCATCAGCATCAACCTCACCGCGGCTTTCATCTGCACACGAGAGGCCATGAAGATCATGAAGCCGCAGGGAGGCGGACGGATTATCAACATCGGCAGCATCTCGTCCAGCATCCCCAGGATGAACTCAGCCGCCTACGCAACCTCCAAGCACGGGATCATCGGCCTGACAAAGTCGACGGCGCTTGAGGGCAGGGACTACGGCATCTCGGCGGGCGCTCTTCACCCGGGAAGCGTCACGTTGGAATGGCGCGGGCCCGAGGACCCAAACGCGACGATGTCGGTGGACGACATCGCCATCGCGGCATTGGCAATGGCGGTGATGCCGCCGTACGCCACCATGCTCGATGCGACCGTTCTGCCCATCAGGCAGCCATTCCTGGGCCGCGGTTAAACGTGCCGGCACCCCCAGCCTAACCCTCCCCCATCAAGGGGGAGGGGATTCTGGATTCCCGCTCGCGCGGGAATGACGGGGGTGAGCAATCACGTCTTTGGATTCTTCGACTCCGCTGCGCTCCGCTCAGAATGACATGGTGTGTGCTCACCCTTCGACAGGCTCAGGGTGAACGGGGGTCGTCAATTGCCCCATGAACCCAATATATCCCAGAAAATTAGTGGAAAACTCTGCATTTTCCCCTTGAACGTGCACCAACAGAGGATTTACGCTGATCCGAATCAGCTGGTTGATGAAGTGGTAATAGAAAGGAGGGAATCATGAATCCACTTGAGATCCTGCGTACTGTCGCCGTTGCGTTCTTTGAGAACCCACGGGATTTCCTTGTCGGGGTGTTGCTGACTATCGTAGCTGTCATCGTGTTCTGGGAAATCGCCCTTCCGGCTCTCTGGCAGCAGTACTCGCCCTTCGGTTAGAGCATGTGTAGCGTGCTCTCCATGAACGCATGTCCCCTATAATTGTTGGCACTGCCAATGATCGTAGGGGGCATGCGTGACCACCCACACCAACAAGCTGTATTTCGGGGATAATCTGCCGATCATGCGGGAGCATATCCCGGATGAGAGCGTCGATCTCATCTACCTCGATCCGCCCTTCAACTCCAACGCCACCTACAACGTCCTGTTCCGCGAGCACGATTCCTCGGAGTCCGCCGCCCAGATCCAAGCATTCGACGACACCTGGCATTGGAGCACGGACGCCGAATGGGAGTACCAGCAGGTGGTCACCCAGGGCCCGCGCAAACTCGCCGACATGCTCCAGGCCATGCGGACGTTCCTAGGGCAGAACGACATGATGGCCTACCTGACCATGATGGCCCCGCGCATGGTGGAACTGCACCGCGTCCTCAAACCCACCGGCAGCATCTACCTCCACTGCGACCCCACCGCGAGCCACTACCTCAAGCTCCTCATGGACGCCGTGTTCGGACCGACTAGGTTCAGGAACGAAATCACGTGGAAACGCACTACGGCGCACAGCGATTCAGTGCGATATGGCGCGAACACGGACATCATTCTCTTCTACTCCAAAGGTGATGAGTGGACATGGAACACTCAGTTCCGTGACTACGATGAAAAGTACGTCGCCCGATTCAGATACAAAGACCCCGATGGACGGGCATGGTCAGACTATGATTTGACCGCAAAGGGCTTGTCCGGTGGCGGTTACACATACGAATACAAGGGTGTCACTTCATATTGGCGCGTTCCTATCGAGACGATGGAGCAGCTTGACGCCGAAGGGCGACTGCACTTTACGAAGAATGGTGGCATCAGGCGAAAACGCTACCTCGATGAACAGAAGGGACGCCCGACACAGGCACTGTGGGATGACATTGACCCCATAAACTCACAAGCCGCCGAACGCCTCGGCTACCCAACTCAGAAGCCGGAGGCACTGCTAGAGCGCATCATCTCCGCGTCCAGCAACGAGGGCGATGTTGTCCTTGATCCGTTCTGCGGCTGCGGCACCGCCGTCGCCGTCGCGGAGCGGCTCAAGCGCAAGTGGATCGGCATCGATGTCACCCATCTCGCCATCTCCTTGATGCGCAGCCGCCTGCGCGACTCGTTCGGCGATGAACTGTCCGAGTACGAGGTCGTCGGCTCGCCTGCGGACGCTGAGAGCGCTCGCGCCCTCTCGCTTGAGGGCGGCAACACCGGCCGCTACCAGTTCGAATACTGGGCGCTCGGCCTCGTTGAGGCCCGCCCTGCGCACGACATGAAGAAGGGCGCGGACGCCGGAATCGACGGCTATATCAACTTCTTTGACGACAATTCCGGCAAGGCCAAGTCCGTCATCGTGCAGGTCAAGAGCGGTAGAGTGGGCAGCAGCATCATCAGAGATCTGCGCGGCGTGATGGAGCGGGAGAACGCGGAGATGTCCGTGCTCATCACGCTTGAGCCGCCCACCAAGCCGATGAACGATGAGGCCGCGTCCGCCGGATTCTACACGCCGGAGGCCTACCCGGACCGGCAGTTCCCGCGCGTCCAGATCGCGACGGTTGAGGACATTCTGAACGGCAACGGCCCGGCGATACCACAGCTGGGCCTCTCGCAGGCCCCGACGTTCCGGCGAGCCCCGCGGCAGAGGCGGGGGCAGGGGCGGTCTGAACGGATGCTGTAGGGGGGAGTCACCCCCACCCTAGCCCTCCCCCATCAAGGGGGAGGGGAGGCTGGATTCCCGACTTGGAACATTTGCGAACCGTGACGAAATTCCGCAGCATGCGTATGATGGGTAAGCGGCATGGCAGTTCCGCTCCCTGCCGCAGATAGGTGGGGCTGTACGTCGAATATGGGATTGCACTGAAGGTGCCACAACCCGCTTTTGCCCGATGGCCCGAGTCGTTTAGAATGACGTGCAGCAACGAAGAGTATCTATACGAGGTGATCTATGGATCGCGTGATAGTCCTGCTAGAGCCGTCGTTCTTTGAGCATCAGGAGAACGACCGTTTCGCTGCGCGCTTTCCTCAACTGGGGCTGACGTCCTTTGGCAAGACACGAGACGAGGCCTTGGAGTCGCTAAAGCGCCTGTTCGTCACGTTCGTGCGTGTGCGTCGTGAGAACGGCACGCTCGAAAAGTTCCTTGACGCGGCCGGTGTTGAATGGTACCGGGAATCCGAGTATCCCACCAACAAGGGGGTCGTGGAGTATCTTGCTGGGCCGCAACCTGCGCCCGGCATGTCCGGACGGAGCCTTTACGCCACCCTGATGAAGGGGCATTGGAAGGCTGCCGATAAGCAGGCCCTACCCTTGGCAGCATAGATGGAAATCCCCAAGCACTACGTCATCGAGACTTACCATCGCTTGGGATTCGTGTTGCGTTCTGTCCCTGACGACCCCCATAGCCTCGTTTTTGACGATGGTCAGGGGATGATGCTCTTCCACCCGTTGCTTGAGAGCGATCTGATGGAACTACAATTCGTTCTCATGGACATTCAAAGCACCGAGGGCATCATGGGCATGGAAGCCGGTTGGGCAAATGATACATGGTTGCCAACCCTGGCTCAGGTCTTGAAAGGGACCGAATTCGAGTTGGACGAGGACGGCTCTCCCGAAGACTAAGCCGTCGTGTGTCTAGGCGTGCGCCGCCTCTTTCATCATTGTCATGCGGAGGCTGGGGGTGGCGTCAAGGCTGCCGTCATCTGGTTGGGCGCCGTTCTCGATGACGAACGCGGCGCGGGCGGCAATCATGACGCCGTTGTCCGTGCAGAGTCCCGGGCGAGGCCGCCATACGGGCATGTCCGCCTTGCGCAGAACGTCCTCGCCGAGGGCGCTGTTTGCCGCGACACCGCCGGACAACATGACCGACTTCGCCTTCGTCGCCCGAGCGACCTCCAGCAGGCGGTCCGCCAAGCCCGTGACGGCGGTCTGCTGAAAGCCCGCGGCGATGTTGGCGACATCCTCCTGCGTCAGCGCGTCCGTCCCGCCCATTTCGTTCACCACGCGGAGCACCGCCGTCTTGAGGCCGCTGAAGCTGAAATCCCATGAGTCCCTGATCAGCGGGCTGGGAAAACGGACAGGGGCCGTCGCCTCACGAGCGACGCGCTCGATGATCGGTCCGCCGGGGTAGCCGAGGCCAAGCAGGCGCGCCACCTTGTCGAACGCCTCGCCCGCGGCATCGTCACGCGTCTCGCTCAGCAGCCGGTAGTTCTCGTGCTCCTCAACCAGCACGATGTCCGTATGGCCGCCGGAGACGATGAGCGCCACGGACGGCAGCAGCGGGTCGCCCCGTTCCTCGCTGTCCCACTGCCCGTCCACGATCCAGTTTGCATAGACGTGCCCCTCAAGGTGGTGGATGCCGTACAACGGCAGATCCCACGCCATGGCGAGCGCCTTGGCGAAATTGACGCCCACCAAGAGGGAGCCCGCCAAGCCCGGGCCGTACGTCACGGCGATGGCATCGAGATTGAGGTCTCCGTCATGTTTCTGCATGACGTCGCGCAGCAGCGTGGGGAACGTCAGCAGGTGTTGGCGCGACGCGATCTCCGGGACCACGCCGCCGAATCGCGCATGGATATCCGCCTGCGACGACAGGCCGTGGACGATGATGCGGCGGCCGTCCTCAACGAGGGCGATGCCGGTCTCATCGCAGGACGATTCAATACCGAGGACTCTCATGGCGAGCCTGCGCGGCTCACGCCGCAGTGAGCTGCAGCATCAACATGGCGAATTCATTTTCCTGCGCCGCCATGCGGTAGAGCGAACGCACCGCAGGATCCATGCCGGACTTGATAATCGTTGATATGTGCTCTTCTTCAATAACATTCGGCATCTGCGACCAGCCAATCACGATGGTATCGCCGTCGTCAATATGCTCGTTTGCCACGTAGATGGGTACTTCACCATCTTCTCCGAGCGCAACACCCGAGTCACCCGGCGTCACATAGCCCGGATAATAGATCTGCTCACTGGTAACGACCCAGGAGACCGCCGGGCCCGCCCATGCAAGGTAGACCTCATTCCCGGTGATCGCGGCCAACACGGCGCTTGCGCGCCAGCCGCGCACCGAGTATTCGCTGAGGGTGGATTGCGCAGACTCAATCGCGTTCTGCAGGTAGCGTGTCGTTGTTAGTCTCCGCTGCGCGTTGAGTCCTTCCTCAAGCGCCTCCCACACGATATCCGAGACTGTTGCTGCGGGCCCTGAGACGACCTCAACCAGCCCGTAAACGGTCTCGATGCCGTCTCGCTGCCCGTCATCCCACTTGCGGATATAGGGCTCCATCGGCTGTGCCTCGCCGCCTGAAATGCTGAAACTCGCCGTCGCGTATGTTGCCATTCGAAAAATCCCCGCGCTCTCAAAATAGCTTCCCGTTAATGATACCAGTGGGCGCTACTCCCTCGGCTTGGCGCGAACGTTGCCGTGTGGGTTGTAGAATAGTCACCTAATAGATAGACACAACAATCTCCCATCGGGGAGGAGGGACGCGCGCGCATGCAGGAGGTCGAGACCATTAGCCTTGCGCTATTGGGGCTCTCCTTTCTCTTTTCGGCAATCTTCTCAGGCACGGAGGCGGCTTTCCTCGCTTCTCAACCGCACCGCCTGAGGCACCTGGCCGAGAACGGTTCGCGCGGGGCGCGCATGGCGGCGGGGTTGAAGGAACGGCCGGAGCGGTTCCTTTCAACGCTGCTGGTCGGCAACAACCTCACCAACACGGCGGCGGCGGCCATCGCAACCAGCATCGCCCTGACGCTGCTCGAGAACTCGGAGCAGGGACTCGTTGCCGCCACGATTATCACCACCATTGCCCTGCTCGTCTTCGCGGAAATCACCCCCAAGACGGTCGGGGCGCGCCATGCGGAGCGTGTGATGGTGATACTCGCGCCGCCCTTCCGTGTCTTCTCCTTCGTTTTCGCGCCCGTCACGATTGTCTTCACAACGTTCGCGGGCTTCGTCGCATGGCTGACGGGCGGGACGCGCCGCGCGGTGGTGGACGCGCAGGAGTTTCGCGCGATGATCAGGACCGGCGTGGAACAGGGAACCATGGAGGAGCGGGAGGCGGAGCTTGTCCACAAGGTGTTCCAGTTCGGCGACCGCATGGTCCGGGAGATTATGACGCCGCGTACTGAAATCATCTGGGTGCGGAACGGGACGACGCTCTCGGAGTTCCTTGAGGTCTACGCCCAACATTCCCATTCACACTTCCCCGTCCTGGGAGACGAGCCGGATACAGTGGCGGGCATCCTCGCCATCAAGAGCGTCCTCCACAAGCACGCTTTGGGTGAACTCACCATGAACAGTTCCATCACCACGGACCTGCGCGAGACGCACTTCGTTCCGGAGACCAAGATGATCGACGACCTCATGGACGAGATGCGGGCGCAGCGGTCGCGCATGGTGATGGTGGTCGACGAGTTTGGCGACATTTCCGGCCTTGTGACGCTCAGCCGCGCCATTGAACTCATCGTCGGGCGGGTGGATGATCCCGGCGACCCGCAGGCGTTCCAGGCGGTGGATGAGCGCACGGTGCGCGTGGACGGCATCATGCACATCGACGAACTGGCGGAGCAGTTGAACATCCACCTGCCGGATGGCGACGGCGAGTATGAGACCATCGCCGGCTTCGTGCTCAAGCAGCTTGGGCGGATTCCCGAGGAGGGTGAGGCCCTCGTGCACGGCCCATACGAGATCACAGTCGCGCAGATCCACGGCGCGCGCATCGACGAGGTCACAGTGCGCACGGAGGACGGTGGGTGAGAGAAAGATTGAACTTTCTTGGAGGCATTGGTGGAAGACATCAAGCTATGGGAACTATCCGGTACTCAGGCTAAGGCCTTGGGTTTGAATAAGCAGTTGGAGTCCGAGAAGTTATTCGAAGATACCCTCGTCAACAACCCGGACTTGCTGATCGATAACCTGACACTGGTAGGGCGGCAGACTCCCACCGAAGGCGGCCCCCTTGATCTGCTAGGCATCGATCCGGAGGGCAAGCTGGTGGTGTTCGAGTTGAAGCGTGGGACCGTATCGCGTGACGCCGTCGCGCAAATCATCGATTACGCATCCGACCTCGACTATATGGACATAGATGCCCTCGCCGACCTCATCTCCAAAAAGTCGGGCGAACACGGCATCGAGAACTTTCAGGAGTGGTACAGCGCGGAATTTGGGGAGTTAGACTCGCTGAAGCCGCTGCGTCTTTTCCTGGTCGGTCTGGGAGTGGACGACCGAACGGAACGAATGGTGCGGTTTCTCGCCCAGAACAGCGGCATGGACATCTCGCTGCTAACCTTTCACGCGTTCGACTATGACGGCAAGACCATCCTTGCCAAGCAAGTGGAGGTGGAAGCAGACGCCGAACCCGATCGCCGGCCGAGAAGGCGACGTCGGACGCCAGCGGAGTTAGACCGGGACTTCGACGAGAAGATGGAAAAGTATGGGACGCGTGATCTCGTCGATGACGTTCGAGGCATGTTCAAAGAGAATTGGCCTGCATCGACGGAAGTGATGAACAGCTACGGACGCCGTATCGACCTTGGAAAAGGAAAGCTTCGTAGACAATATGCGCGCATCGATGCGTGGAGAGAGGAAACAATCAGCATTGTTTTCTTTCCCAGGGCCAAGGCATTGTGCCTGAATGAGTTCCGCGGGCCTGTAGGGAAGATTCGATATGTAACATGGCCACAAAATCGAGACCCGCTGGGAGATCCCAGAGCAGAGATTCAGTTCCACTTGACCCCGCAAAGCTGGGAGACTCACAAGGAGAGCTTGACCGCTCTCGTGCAGGCCGTATACGCGGCATGGCAGAACGACGATCAGAATGGCGGCGCGGAATCAGAATGAATCTCTACCTGGTGCGGCATGGGGAGACGGAGTGGAACCGCGAGGGGCGCGCGCAGGGACGCGCCGACGTTCCGCTCAACGAGGCCGGCATCGCGCAGTCGCAGGCGCTGGCGGCCACCTTTGCCTCTATGAATGTATCAGCAGTTATGTCGAGTTCTTCGCGGCGGGCAGTCCGCACCGCGGAGGCCATTGCGGCGCCGCACGACCTCGCCGTGACTCCAAAGGATGACCTGTTGGAACTCAATTTCGGCGGGCTGGACGGCGCGCCCTTGCGGGACATGCGCGAGATGTTCCCGGACTTCTTCGAGCACTGGACGCGCGACCCCGCCACCGCGCAGTTCCCGGACGGCGGCGAGACACTGCAGCAGCTCCAGGATCGGACGTGGACCGCCGTGGAGTCCGTCGCGCGGTCGCATGACGCGCAGGACAACGTGATCATCGTGTCACACGCCTTCGCGCTGTATTCCATCATGTGCCGCGCGCTGGGGATGCCGCTGTCCAACTACGGGCGGCTGCGGATCACGCCGGGCACGTACAGCCTCCTCGTTTCGCGCGCGCCGAACGTCATCGGGCCAGCGGATGAGCTTCAATGGGCGCTGACGAGCCTCAACGTCACGCCTGCGCCGTCCGCGGACTGATCCCGCCATGTCCTCAACCAACCGGCCGGCAGGGTCGGACCTCGTTGGCAACGTCCATAACGCGTTGGCGTCCGGCGGTTTCCTGGGACGAGGGGCGCGTCTCCTTGTGGGCGTGTCCGGCGGGCCGGATTCAACGGCGCTGCTGGCGAGCCTCGTCGAATTGCGGAACGACTGCCGGCTTGAGCTACACGTCGTCCACGTGGATCACGGCCTGCGTCCTGAGTCGCGGGGTGACGCGGAGTACGTGGGGCGTCTGTGCGCTCGGTGGAATGTGCCCCTTAGCGTGACGCGGGCGAATGTTAAGGGGCTTCGGCGGGTGGAGAAGTTGTCCGTTGAGGAGGCTGCCCGAAAGGCGCGTCATCGCGCGCTGCTGGAGGAAGCTGCCGCATCGGGAGCGGACGCCATCGCGCTTGGGCACACGGCGGACGACCAAACCGAAACCGTGTTGCTGAGCCTGCTGCGCGGGGCGGGGCTGCGCGGCCTGGCAGGCATGACGGAGCAGTCGGAATCGCCGTTCACGCTGCCCGGCGGGGAGCGCGTGCCGATTCTACGCCCTCTGCTTGGCGTAACGCGGGCAGACGTCATCGGCTATCTGAAACAACGACGGCTGCGGCCCCGGCAGGACGCATCCAACGCGGACCCGGAGTATCTCCGGAATCGCGTGCGGCACGAGCTGCTCCCACTGATGGAACGCATCCGCGGGGGTGCGTCAGGCGCCGTTGGGCGGGCGTCGGAGGATGCTCGGCTGGCGCTGGAGTACGTGGAATCACAGGCAGACGGACTCTGGGGGGAGGCGTGCGAGATTGCGGCAGACCGGCAGTCAGTCCGCATCAACCGCGGAGCGATGCGCGGCGCGCACGCGGCGCTGCGGCACATCGTCGTCGAGCGGGCGATCATATCGTTGGTGGGCTCGGCGGAGGGGTTCAGTCGGCGAAACTACCGGGACATCGACGCGATGATCACGACGGGCCGCACCCGCTCGGAGATCGATCTGCCGAAAGGGCTGCGTCTTGCCTGCGGGGATAAACGCACGGCGGCGCTGTCCGTCGGCGCGCGGGTCAGGCAGCCGCATCCGGGTGTCATTGGAGAAGACTCGACGGTAAAGGGTACTATTGAGGCATGAGCAGGCGACGAAATCAGACACCGAGGCCGGGCCGGGGCGGCGGGCGCGATGCACGTGCCGGGCGCGGCGGCCAGCCAAATATGGGCGGGAATCGGGCGGAGCGGCGGTCATTCCTGGAGCGGATACGTGTGCGTGAAGACGTTGCGGCAGACGCGCCGGCGGGAATGCGGCGTGGACAGCAGCGCGGCAACAACAGGGCGCGTCGACGCGGCGAAGGCTGGACGTTCGGGCGCATCTTCGTCCTGTCCGTCATGGCGTTCCTTGCGCTGGCACTCGCGCTAAGCGGCCTCATCGCGTTCCTGCCACCGCCGGGGTCGGCTAGCTAGCGCAGTTGACATTATAGAACGCATGTATTATTCTCTCCCCTCGCGGCGGGAGTGAGTGAGGGGGCGAGGCGTGGCATCGTCGATTGAGTGGACCGACGAAACCTGGAATCCGGTCACGGGCTGCTCACGCGTCTCTCCGGGCTGCGACAACTGCTACATGTTCGCGCTGTATCCGAGGCTGCACGCGATGGGCGTGCCGGGCTACGAGGAATCGCCGGACACGGTCAAGCTGCTGCCGGAGCGCCTGAATGCGCCGCTAACGTGGACCAAGCCGCGCCGCGTGTTCGTCAACAGCATGTCCGACCTGTTCCATCCCAAGGTGCCATTTGAGTTCATCTCCCAAGTGTTTGAAGTAATGCGCCAAGCGGATCAGCACATCTTCCAGGTGCTGACCAAGAGGCCCGGCAAGGCCGCCGGATGGTGGGAGAAGTGCGGCCAGCACGAGTTCGTCGAGTGGCCGTCCAACGTGTGGATCGGGACATCAGTTGAGAACCAGAAATACGCGCCGCGCCTGACCGTTCTTGGTCGCATTCCCGCCAGGATTCGATTCGTGTCCGCCGAGCCGTTGCTGGACAGGTTGGATCTGAGGCCGTGGCTGCGTGACGGTACGCTCCAATGGGTGATTACCGGCGGGGAGAGCGGGCCTCGAGCGCGCCCGATGGAGGAGGCGTGGGCGGTCGCCCTTATGAGGCAGTGCCTCGCGGAAGGGGTGGATTTCTTTTTCAAGCAATGGGGCGGCAAGCGAGGAAAGCGCTCCGGCGAAGAGGCCATTTTGGCGGGCAGGACGTGGCAGGAGATGCCGTTAGCCGCGTAAGATTCACTTATGGCTGAACCCAATTTCTCAAACAGAACGATCTGGACTGGGGACAATCTGGACGTACTTAGGGGCCTAAACTCGGAAACAGTAGACCTCATATACCTAGACCCGCCCTTTAATTCGAACCGGAATTATGAGGCGCCCGTCGGCAGCAAAGCCGCCGGCGCAGCCTTCAAAGACGCATGGACGCTGTCTGATCTGGATGTGGCGTGGATGGGGCTCATCGCAGATGAGCAGCCCGGAATCTATCGAATCATCGAGGCTGCCGGTGCTACACACGGCAAGGGCATGCAATCCTATCTGTGCATGATGGCGGTTCGGCTTCAAGAACTACACCGCGTTCTCAAGCCCGAAGGCAGTATCTATCTCCATTGCGACCCCACGGCATCCCATTACTTGAAACTACTCATGGACGCAATCTTCAGAGCGCGCAACTTCCGCAACGAAATTGTATGGCGTCGGAATGAGTCTGGTGCCAAAGGCAGCCAACACTCAGCTAGTAGCTGGGGGAGCAACGTTGATTCGATATTTTATTACGTAAAAAGTGGAGGGGCATATCTCGACCCTAGGCTCCAGAAGCCCTTAGAAGATGCTGAATTGAAACAGAAATTCCCAAAGATCGATGAGAATGGTGAACGATACAACACCAAGCTAACAGCATGGAGCCAGCCATCAATGGGCGCACGCCCGAATCTCTGCTATTCATTTCATGGAATAACTCCTCCTTATCCCTCAGGATGGCGACTCAGCAAGGAAAGGATGGAAGAAGAGTACGCGAAGGGCAACATCGTAATAGTTGATGGGAAGCTTGAACGTCGCTCGTATGCTAGGGATTACAAGGGGGTTTCGCCGGGCAATCTGTGGGCCGAGACGGAACTGTTACTAGCAGCCCAATCATCAGAGCGAATCGGTTACCCGACTCAGAAGCCTCTCGCACTGCTGGAACGAATAATTCTCGCTTCAAGCAAAGAGGGAGACGTTGTACTCGATCCATTCTGCGGTTGCGCAACGGCGTGTGTTGCGGCAGAAAATCTCGATCGGAAGTGGGTAGGCATCGACATATCTCCACAAGCGGCGCGGCTCGTCAATGTACGATTGCGGGAATCCATGGGGAATCTATTTCACGACCGCCTCGTTACCACAAGGACTGATATACCCAGACGCACCGATATCGGCGCTCCCATTCACTACCGCAAAAACAAGCACGTGCTTTTTGGTCAGCAAGAGGGTCATTGCACCGGATGCCAAATGGACTTTCCATTCAAGGTTTTGGAGGTCGACCACGTGGTTCCCCGTTCTCGCGGCGGGACGGACCACTTGGACAATCTGCAACTACTCTGTTCTCATTGCAACCGTATCAAGGGCGACCGCGACCAAGCCTACCTAATCTCTCAGCTGAAAGCGACCGGTGTCATTTAGCTTCCCTCACTGCGCCTTTGGTCTGCCGCGGAAGCGGAGGCGGGCGAGGCCTTTGATGTCTTCCCAGGCGGTGGAGATGATCTTGACCCTCGTGTCCGGGTCTTCTTCCCATGCGACGGGGAAATCGGCGATGGGATAGCGATTCTTCTCCGCGATTAACAGCAGCTCGGTATCGAAGAACCACGCGTTGTCTTTGATGAGCGGCAGGAGATTATCCGCGGCGCGGCGGCTGATGGCCTTGAAGCCGCACTGCGCGTCCGAGAAGCCGCTCCAGAACACGGACTTGATCATCAGGTTGTAGCAGCGCGAGACGAATTCGCGCTTGAATGAGCGCGTTGTCTGCGCGCCCCGCTTGAGGCGGGAGCCGGTCGCCACGTCGTGGCCGTCCCTGACCGCATTGAGAAGATCCGGGATGCGGTTGATGTCCGTCGAGAGATCCACGTCCATGTAGGCGCGGATATCGGCGTCGCTCTCACTCCATGCCCGTTTGAGCGCCCTGCCGCGTCCTTTCTGTTCAAGGTGGACGACGCCGACCTCGCCTTCGTACTGATCGGCCAACCGGTTGGCCACCTCAAGCGTGCCGTCGATGGAGCCGTTGTCCGCGATGACAACGCGCCAACGGTAGCCGGTCAGGTTCTCGCGGCAATACGGCAGCAGGCGTTCCAGGCAGACGGGCAGCGAGTGTTCCTCGTTGTAGACGGGGATGACGATGTCGGCGGAGGGGGTGTCCGTCATGGCTGCCGCCTAGTGACGGAAATGGCGGATGCCCGTGAACACCATGGCCGCGCCGGCGTTGTTGGCGGCCGCGATGACCTCATCATCGCGGACGGAGCCGCCGGGCTGAACGGCCGCGGCCACGCCACCCGCGAGCGCCATTTCCAGCCCATCCGCGAACGGGAAAAAGGCGTCCGAGGCCACCACCCCGCCCTGCGCCGCGTCGCCGGCCAGTTTCAGGGCGAGCTCCACGCTGATGAGGCGATTCGGCTGTCCAGCGCCCATGCCGAGCAGAGCGCCGTCTTTGACGATCACGATGGCGTTGGATTTCACGTGGCGGGCCGCTTTCCACGCGAAACGGAGATCGGCGAGTTCGGCCTCCGTCGGAGCGCGCTCCGTCACCGTCTGCCACTCGCCCATCTCGCCCATGTCCGCGGCCTGCACGAGGAACCCGCCCCGCACCGTGCGGATGTCCAACGACGGCGTGGTGGGCGATGTGTCACTTATCTCCAGCAGCCGCAGGTTGCGCTTCTGTGTGAGCACTGAAAGCGCATCGTCGTCATAGGACGGGGCGATGACGATCTCATAGAACGCCTCATTGATGGCCTCCGCCGTCGCCTTGTCCATCGAGCGGTTGGCGGCAATGATGCCGCCGAACGCGGAGACGGGGTCGCCCGCGAGTGCGCGGCTGAATGCGGTGGCGAGGTCGGGCGCGGTGGCGAGGCCGCAGGGGTTGCCGTGCTTGATGATGGCAACCGTGGGAGCGTCTGGGAAATCACAGACGACGTTCCACGCGGCGTCCGCGTCAAGGATGTTGTTGAAGGACATCTCGCGGCCATGCACCTGCCGCGCGGATGGGATGCCCTGAGCGGAGCGGCTCGGGTCGTTGATGCGGTAGAGCGCGCCGGCCTGGTGGGGGTTCTCGCCGTAGCGGAGCGACTGGATGGATTGGAGAGCCAGCACGCGCTCAGCAGGCAGCGCGGCGGCCTCATCGTCCATGCCCGCCGAGCCCATGTCCCGGGCGAGATAGTTGGCGATGATCGTGTCGTAGGCAGAGACGTGCTCAAATGCCTTGCGGGCAAGGCGGCGGCGCTCGGCGACGGGAACGACGCCCGCGCGCAGCATCTCCAACACCTGGGCGTAATCAGTGGGGTCAATCAGAACGATGACGGCTGGGAAATTCTTGGCGGCGGCGCGGACCATCGTTGGGCCGCCGATGTCGATCTGTTCCAGCGCGTCCATGAGCGTCACGTCCGGCTTCGAGATGGTCTCCGCGAACGGATAGAGATTGACGGCGATGAGGTCGATAGTGCCGATGCCGTGTTCTTCCATCTGCGCCACATGAGCCGGCTCCTCGCGCTTGGCGAGGATGCCGCCGTGGACGCGGGGATGGAGCGTCTTGACGCGGCCATCAAGAATCTCGGGGAACCCTGTCAGGTCCTCGATGTGCCTGGCATCAACGCCCGCGCCGGTCAGGAAGCGATGCGTGCCGCCTGTCGCGTACACCTCCCAGCCCAGATCGGTCAGTCCGTGCGCGAGGTCGTCCGCGCCGTCCTTGTTCGATGGGGCGATGATTGCTCGAAAGGTCATTCGCGCTCCATTCGGAGGATGATCTGCTCGCCATCCGGCGGGCGTTCTTCAATTGTGCCAATCTGCGCGCTGCCCTCCATGGCGGACATGACCATCGGCGCGTCCTGCGGGCGCACGACGGCAACCATCCCCATGCCCATGTTGAACACGTCATACATCTCCGTCAGGGGGATTTCGCCGCGACTGCTGATGAGCCGAAAGATGGGCGGCACAGTCCACGCGCCGCAGTCGACGACGGCCTGCAGGTTATCCGGCAGAACGCGCGGCACGTTTTCCGCGTAGCCGCCGCCCGTGATATGCGCGAGCCCGCGGACACGCCGCTGCATCGGCTTCAGTTCCCGGTAATAGGGCCGATGGACGGCCAACAACGCCTCAGCGACCGTCTTGCCACCGAGTTCAGGCGGTCTTTCGTCAAGGTTCTCAGGGTGATCGTCAAGGTCAAAGACACGGCGGGCCAACGAGTAGCCGTTGGTGTGGAGGCCGGTTGAGGGCAGGCCGACGAGGACATCACCCGCGCGGATGCCGGTCCCGTCAATGAGGTCCCAGCGCTCCACCGCGCCGACGATGAATCCGGCGACATCATAGTGGCCCTCACGGTATGTGCCGGGCATCTCGGCAGTTTCGCCGCCGATGAGAGCCATGCCGGCAGCGCTGCATGCCTCTGCCATTCCCCGCACGATGTCGGCGGCGTCCTGCGGATTGAGGCTGTCAGTGGCGATGTAGTCCAGGAAGAAGAGCGGATCGGCGCCCTGCACCCAGATATCGTTGATGCAGTGATTCACCAGGTCCGCGCCGATGCTCGCGAACGATCCGGCCTGCTTGGCGATGTTGATCTTGGTGCCCACGCCGTCGGCGCTGGCAACGAGTATCGGCTCACGGTAGGAATCGAGCTTGAAGAGGCCGCCAAAGCCGCCGATGTCACCCAGGACGCGGTTGTTATACGTGGACTGGGCGAACGGGCGCATCAGGCGCACGGCCTCTTGCCCCGCGCCGACGTTCACACCGGCTGCCGCGTAGCTCGACTCCGAATCAGACACGCAGGGGGATCCGCTCCAGCGCAAATTTATCCAGCTCAACCTGGACGGGAACGGTGTATTCACCCGTGAAGCACGCCGTGCAGAATCCCGGGCCCTCCTGGGCGACGGAACTGTACAGGCTTGGGACATCAAGGAATCCGAGGCTGTCAACGCCGAGTTCGTCACGCACCTCTTCAACGCTGCGATCCGACGCGAGAAGCTCGGCCCGGTTCGGCATATCAATGCCGTAGTGGCAGGGGTAGCGGATGGGGGGCGCGCAGACACGGAGGTGGATTTCCTTTGCGCCGGCGCTGCGGAGCAGCTCGATCAGGTGGCGCGTGGTCGTGCCGCGCACGATGCTGTCGTCCACGATCACGAGGCGCTTGCCCTCGATGACCTCGCGCAGCGGGGTCAGCTTGAGGCGGACACCCTCATCGCGGAGGCGTTGATCAGGCTGAATGAATGTGCGGCCAACATAGCGGTTCTTGACCAGCGTCTCGTAGAAGGGGATGCCGGAGCCGTGCGCGTAGCCGATGCCGGCGGCGGTGGCGGAGTCCGGCACGGCGCTGACGATGTCCGCCTCGACGGGGTGCATCCGCGCCAGTTCCTTGCCCATCGCCTCGCGGCTCAGATAGACACGCCGACCTTCCAGGACGGAGTCGGGGCGGGAGAAGTAGATGTGCTCAAAGATGCAGAGGGATCGCGCCTCACGGCGTCCGAACGTGGAATGGAGACCGGTTGAGTCAATGCGCACAATTTCGCCGGGCTCCACGTCCCGAACGAACTCAGCGCCCACGTTCTCCAGAGCGCACGTCTCAGAAGCGGCCATATAGCCGGACTCGCCGACACGCCCGAGGCTTAGCGGACGGAATCCGTGCGGGTCCCGGACGGCATAGACGGCGTCCTTGGTGAGGATGGTCAGACTGTACGCGCCCTCAAGGCGCAGCATTGCCGCCGTGATCTTTTCCTCCCATGTTTCGCCCGGGAGGACGGCGATGAGTTGGGCGATTACTTCCGAATCGGTGGACGTGACGAACTGCGCGCCGAGTTCAAGCGCCTCCTCACGCAGCAGTTCGGCATTGACGACATTGCCGTTGTGCGCGATGAGAACCTCTCCCAAGGGGCCGTTGGCGGGAATGGGCTGGGCGTTGGCGAGCGTGGAACTGCCGGTGGTGGAGTAGCGGGTATGGCCGATAGCGAGTTTGCCGGGGATAACGTTCAGGGTGTGCTCATCGAAAACGCGGTTAACGAGGCCAAGCCCGCGGTAGAGGTGGAGCTCCTGGTTGTCGTCAGACGCGGCGATGCCCGCGCTTTCTTGGCCGCGGTGCTGGAGAGAGAAGATGCCGAAAAAGGCAGCCCGCGCGGCGTCGCCGCCCGGTAGGTAGATGCCAACGACGCCGCAAGCGTCGTGCAACTTGTCGTCGTCCACTCTCACCTACCGGTGAACATCAGGTCCGGCTCCCCGGGCGCTGTCTAAGCGAAACAAAATCAAGGATACCAAACCTCAGGTCAGAACGCACGCCAAAATGAGGTCCCTTGAGGCGCTCTAGCCCGCCACGGCTGCGATGGCATCCTCCAGGATGGCAACGCCCTTGTCCATGTCCTCATCCGTCAGTGTGAGGGGCGGCATGAGGCGGAGGGCGTTGGGGCGCACGCGGTTGACCAACATGCCGCGCTCAAGGCAGGCAGCTAGCACGTCGCCCGCGATCTCATCCGTGAACTGCACGGCCGCAAGCAGGCCCATACCGCGCACTTCGGCGATCGAGGAATGGCGGTCAGCGAGGCCCTTGAGCGCGCCGAGCAGCCGCTCGCCCGAGACCCGAACCCGGCCGGGGATATCCTCCGCCAACACGGTGCGAATGACCGCGCGGGCGGCGGCCGTCGTGAGGACGTTGCCGCCGTACGTGGAGCCGTGGTCGCCGTATGTGAGCGCGTCCGCATGATCCTTGGTCAGGAACGCGCCGATGGGCACGCCGCCGCCGAGTCCTTTCGCCAGCGACATCACGTCAGGCTCTACTCCAAATGCCTGGTACCCGAAGAGGTGTCCGAGTCTGCCGACACCCGTCTGAACTTCATCCAGGATCAACAGGAGGTTGTTCTCGTCGCACCATGCGCGAACGGCGGGCAGATAGTCGGGATCGGGAACGTTCACGCCGCCCTCGCCCTGCACCGGCTCCAGCATCACGGCGACAGTGCGCTCCGTGGTGGCCTCGCGAATGGCGGCCATGTCATTGAACGGGACGTGAACAAAACCGGGTGTGAGCGGCTTGAAGCCCTCCTGGTAGTGCGGCTGGCCGGTGGCGGCGACGGTGGTCATCGTGCGGCCATGGAACGATTCAAGCGCGGTGATGATCTCATAAGCGCCGTCCTTGTTCAGCGCTCCGTAGCGGCGGGCGACCTTGATCGCGCCCTCCACGGCCTCTGCGCCACTGTTGCAGAAGAAGACGCGGTCCATGCAGGAGTTATCGATGAGGAGCTGCGCAAGCTCGATCTGCGGAACGGTGTAGAAGGCGTTGGACGTCTGAATCAGCGTGGCGGCCTGCTCTGCGATTGCCTCCGTCATCGCCGGATGGGAGTGTCCCAGCGTGGCCGTCGCCCATCCGCCGACGAAGTCCAGGTACTCTTTCCCTTTGTCATCCCACACGGTGCTGTCTTTACCGCGCACGAGGGTTACCGGAACACGGCGAACCGTCTGCATGTAATAGTCGGACTCTACCTGTTGCCAGTCTTTAGTCGTCATGTGATTCTCTCAGTTAGTCTCGCTACGCTGCCGCGCTCTGCTCTTCCTCTTCTTCAAGGGCCTCATCAATTGTCTGGGCGATGTCCTCGATCTGCCGGGTGAGTTCCTCAGCGGAATCGCGCAGGCCATCAAGCTCGGCGCGCAGCCGTTCAATGACCGTCAGCGGCGTAATCCCATCATCGCCGGTCTGCTGAGGTCGCGTCTCGCGGATAGCGGTCGTGCCACCCTGCCTGGCGAGAAGATTATTCAGCGATTGACTCAGGGATGGGAGCATCACCGGTTCTTCGCCCTGCTGCACAAGCACGACGCGCGTCAGCTGCGGGTAATCGATGTCCTCGGCCTTGAGGTAGATCGGCTCCGCGTACAGGATGTGGTCGCCAACCGGGATCACGAGCAGGTTGCCACGCAGGACGTTCGATCCGGCCTGATCCCACAACGTGAATTGCTGTGAGATCTCAGGGTTCGTCGTAATGCGCGCCTCAACCTGCTGCGGGCCGTCGATCTGCCGCTCCTTCGGGAACGTGTAGGCGATGAGCGAGCCATAGTTTTCACCGTCGTTGCGGGCCGCCAGCCACCCGACAAGATTCGGCTTGCCGTCCGGTGTGAACGGCATGATCAGCACAAACTCCTCCTGCTCTTCGCCCGGCAGACCCATGATGAGGTAATAGGGTTCCATGACCTGCGCCTGATCACTGAAGAACAACTCCAGCGGGAAGTTCCACAAGTCCTCCTGGTTGTAAAAGACCTGCGGGTCCGTCATGTGGAACTTGAGATACTTATCCGCCTGGATGGTGAAAAAGTCCTCCGGGTAGCGCAGATGCGAGCGCAGCGCTTCCGGCATCTCGCTCATCGGCTTGAAGAGATCGGGGAACACGCTCTGGTAGGTGCGGATGATGCCATCCGATTCATCCGCGATGTAGAGATCAACGGACCCGTCATAGGCGTCGATAACCGCCTTGACGCTGTTGCGAATGTAGTTGAAGCCGTTCGGCGCCGGTTCTGAATACGGGAAACGGTCGCTGATCGTATAGGCGTCCTGGACCCAGTACAGCTTGCCGTCCGCCACGACGATATAGGGGTCGGAATCGAGCGCGAGGAACGGCGCGAGCTGGCTGACGCGTTCCTGGATGTCACGGTAATAGAGTATCTGGCTCTCGTTGGTGATCGCCCCGGTGATCAGGATGTTGAGATCAGTAAAGCGCCACGCAAAGAGGACGCGGGACAGGAGACCACTGATGGACACGCCGTTGCCCTCATAGGACTGGTAGACCGGGCCGGCGTCTGTCGGATGATCGAATTCCGGCGTCGTACTTCGCACAATAACCCAATCGTCCGTTGCCTCCCCGAAATAGACCTGCGGAACATCGACGTGCGGCGCGCCGGTGACGGGCTCCGGCGGTATGTCCTGCAGGAAGAACTCCGGCAGGCCGTCCTGGGTGAACTCCGTCACGGGACTCATCGCCGCGCCGTACCCGTGTGTGTATTGCAGCCGCTCATTGACCCACGTCTGCGCCTGCGGGTCCAACTGTGATTGCACAAGCTCACGCGTGCCGACCATTACCTGGCGATAATCGCCGTCAATGGTGTATCGGTCTATATCGATATCGAGGAACGAGTATTGCAGTCGGAAGAACTGGATCTGGTTATAGACGTCACGGAGCGGACGGTGATCCCAGAGGCGGATGTTTTCGAACGTGCCCGGGTTAGCGTCCACGATCTCATGGGTGATGCTCTCCGGGCTTGAATCGTATGGCTGCTCTTCGATGCGGTTGAGCGCAAATCCCTCCCGCGTCATCTCGATGCTGCGTTCGATGTAGGTTTGCTCACGCTCAAACTCATTCGGCTGCACCTGGAACCGCTGAACGGCCGCGGGCAGGAGTCCGGTGCCGACTGTCAGCGCAAGGAACCAGATGCCGATTGCGGCCAACGGAAGGCCCTGCCAGCGGAGGAAGGAGTTGGCCGCAAGCAAGATGGCGACCACGATGCTGATGACGATCAGGAGCCGCAGCGCCGGCTGACGAATCACAACGTCCGTGTAGGCTGCGCCATACGCCGCGCCTCGCGCCGAATACAGGAGTTCCTGAAGGCTGAGCCAATAACCGATGGCAAGCAACAGGAAGAAGACGACACCCAGGCCTGACAGGTGGGCGCGAAGGGTCGGCGTCAACGAGAACTGGAAGCCTCCGAGGGCGAAATTGATGGCGTAGATGCCGACGGCAAAGAGGGCGTTGACAATGACAACACCCAGCGCCCACCCCTGCAGGAATCGATAGAAGGGCAGATCAAACAGGTATGCCGAAACATCGCGGTTGTAGAGCGGGTCTGTCAGGTTGAACATCTCCGCATTTGTAAACCGCAGCGCCGTTTCCCAATACCCGGACGCCGCCGCGCCAAAGACAATCGACAGGAGGACGCCGGCGACGATGAGGCCGATGACGACCAGCCGGCGCGCCCACGTGAGCGCCTCAAGCGGGATGTTCAGAGCCGCTTCAGGCGAGATGCCTTTCGGCGAGTAGCGCTCCGCCAGGTAAACGTTCACGCCAAAGACGGCAGCGAAAACGAGCGCGCCGAGTACGAACAGAGCGATGCGCGTCGTGAGAATGGTTGTGAAGACGGACAGATAGCCCAGATTGTCGAACCAGCGCCAATCGACGTAGATGTTGGCGGCTATCGAACCGCCGATCCAGAGTAGGAGCAGCGCGCCGAGTGGAATCGCCCAATTGAGAATTGACGATAGGCGCGGCGGCTCCCGCCGCTCGAATTCGTCCAGAAAGCTCACGCTGTTGCTCCTGCCGTTGCGGCCTGTTTAGTCTCTCTCACAATGCGCGTGCCGGTGTCGTGCTCAAGCGCGTCGCGCAGAGCATTGGGCACACGGCCATCGATAATCTGCGCGGTCTGGGCATGGGCCAAAGCGTTCAGGCACGCCGTTACCTTGGGAATCATGCCGCCGGTAATGACGCCGTCATCTATCAACTCTCGTACGCGCTCCTCAGATAGAGTGGGCAGCAGTTCCCCGCCAGCATCCAACACACCGGGCACGTCCGTCATGAAAATGACGCGGTCCGCCTCCAGAGCGCCGGCAAGAGCCCCTGCCACGGAGTCCGCGTTGACGTTCAGCAGTCTGCCCTTGTCACTCGCGTCTACGGAGACGGGTGAAAAGACGGGGATGAAATCGCGGTGCAACAGGCCAAGGATGAGATCGGTTTCGACGGCCGCAACCTCGCCCACACGGCCAAGCTCAGGGTCTTTCACTTCGGCGGCGATAACCGCGCCGTCCGCGCCGGTCAGACCAACACCGCGCCCGCCCGCCTCTCCGATAGACGCCACGATGCGCGTATTGACCAAGCCGCATAGAACCGCCGTAACCACGTCCAGAGCCTCATCACTGGTGACGCGCAAGCCGCGCACGAACGTCGATTCGACGCCCACCTGGTCGAGCCACTGAGATATGAGCGGGCCTCCGCCGTGAACGACAACAGGCCGGACGCCTTGCCTCTGCACGGCAACCAGATCCGGAAAGGTTGTGTCGTCGGGGCCAAGGGCGTTCCCGCCTATCTTGACGACTATCCGGGCATTTTCAGCCATTACACTCCCACATCACCTGTTAGCCGAAGCAGCATTCAGCGTACCAGAGTACGAATGGAGGCGGGACGAGCAAACCGTGTCCTGACACTCAGGTGGTGTACTCACCGTTGATGCGAACATATTCATAGGAGAAATCGCACGTCCACGCCGTCGCCGCCCCATCAGCGAGGCCGAGCGATACGTCAAACCCCACCTCGGGCTGCTTCATGCGCTCAACGGCATCGTCCCGGTCAAAGGGGACGGCCTGTCCGTTCTCCAGCACGCAGATGTCATTGAAATGCAGCGTCACACGGGATTCCTGCATCTCGATCCCACTGCGTCCCAGCGCCATCATCACCCGGCCCCAGTTGGGGTCATTGCCAAAGACAGCGGTCTTGACCAGAGGGGACGTGGAGATGACACGGGCGGCCTGCCGGGCGTCTTCGTCGCTGAGTGCGCCGGACACGTTGATCTCGATAAGCTTTGTGGCCCCCTCGCCATCTCTCACGATGGCCTTTG
Organism: Dehalococcoidia bacterium; assembly: GCA_965203815.1. Classification (GTDB taxonomy): domain Bacteria; phylum Chloroflexota; class Dehalococcoidia; order UBA6926; family UBA6926; genus VXMO01. Next base: position 506,675 of record OZ241912.1, read on the forward strand.
CCAGTTCCATGGAGACATGAGTGATGGCCTCTTCTATGAGTGCCTCATCTTCTCCGCCGCTGATAGGAGCGTTGCCGGCCGCGCCGTTGGCGATGACGATGAACGTGTCATTGGTAGACGTGTCTCCATCAACGCTTATCACGTTGAACGAGCGATCCGCGGCCCGCTGAACGATGCCATTCAGGCAGTCCTGCTCAATGGCGGCGTCCGTGGTAACGAATGCGAGCATCGTTGCCATGTCCGGGTGGATCATGCCGGAACCCTTGGTTGCGCCCGCGACAGTGACGGTCTTACCGCCGATCTCCACGGTGACGGCGCTTTCCTTTGAGACGAGATCCGTTGTCATGATTGCAAGCGCAAAGTCGTGGCCGGCAACATCGGCGAGCTCTACGGCATCGATTCCGCGGCGCATCACGTCCATGGGCATAGGAACACCAATAACGCCCGTGCTGCAGACAAGCACTTCCTCCGGGCGTAGGCCAAGCTTCTCGGCCACCGCCTGTGCCGAGGCCCGGGCATCGATCATTCCCTGCTCTCCGACCGCCGCGTTGGCGTTGCCGCTGTTGACGACAACAGCGCGAGGGGCCGCCTGGCCAATATGCTCGCGACTTAGCACCACGGGCGCCGCCGTAACCTTGTTCTTCGTGAACACCGCCGCGCCCGTCGTCTCGCCATCCGCAGCAAGGATGGTCACGTCGAGGACATCCTCCGGCGTATCTGAGCGGATGCCGGCATGAACGGCGCCTGCGCGAAATCCGCGCGGCGAGGTGACGGAGCCGTTCTCAAGTGGCGTGATGGTCATTCCTTGTATCTCCTGACAGACATATCGTGTCCGTCTACAAGCTCTACGATACATGGAAACAACGGGGCGTACAGGTACAATGCCACCAAGTGAAAGGACGCGGCCATGCCAACGAGCACGGATACAGAGATTATCTTCATGGTGCAGGACGATCCTCTTGACGGCGGTTTCAATGCCTCTGCCCTTGGCTACGCAATCCATACGCAGGGCGACACTTTCGACGAACTGCGATCCAACGTGCGTGAAGCCTTCGATGTGTTCTTCGATGAAGACATGCCACGGCCAAAGATCATCCGCCTTCACTATGTGCGAGACGAAGTAATGGCTCCGTAAGACGCTTACACGCCGGCAATACTGTAGCTGGCCTCAACATGCTTTCCATTTGTCTCCGAGGGGAATTCTTATGACACAAACGCAGCAAGAAGGAACGCGCATTGTTGGGCGGGGGGTTCAGCGTGTCGATAGCGCTGAACGCCTGACCGGCGAGGCCGTGTTCGGCGCGGATCACACCACGGAGGGCACGCTGTACGCCAAGCTGGTTCGCAGCCCGTACGCCAATGCCCGCGTCCTCAGCATCGATGTCTCAAAGGCCGCGTCCATGCCCGGCGTGCGCGCAATCATCACGTCCGCCGACTTCCCCTATATCGCAATGAGCAACCAGGCCGTCGGCGGCGAGATCACCATGACGCCGCGTGATCAGCGGCGTATGCAGATGGCAGAGGACCGCATCTTCTACCACTGGCAAGCCGTCGCCGCCATCGCGGCGGACGACGTGACGACTGCCGAGGAGGCCGCCGCGCTCGTTGAGGTTGAGTACGAGCCGATTGAACCCGTCGTTGACGTGGAGCGCGCCGTTCGGCCTGAATCGTCCCTCGTACACGATGACCTGTATACGTGGGAGTTCGCCGGCGGGCCGTCCGACAGGCCGAGCAACATAGCCCGCCGTGTTGAGTTCGAACGAGGCGACACCGAGAAGGGCTTCGCCGAATCGGACATCGTCATCGAGCGGATGTTCCGCGGCGGCACGGTCCACCAGGGGTATCTTGAGCCGCAGGCATGCACGGTGGACGTGGGTGAGGACGGCCACCTGACCGTCTACTCATCCAGCCAGATCAGCTTCAACCTGCGCGATACGCTGTCCATCATCCTGGGCCTGCCGCAGGACAAGATCACCGTCGTGCCGCTGGAGATCGGCGGCGGCTTTGGCGGCAAGGCGGGGCTCGGCATCGAGTTCGTGACGGCGCTGCTGGCGATGAAGGCGCGCCAACCCGTCAAGTTGGTGCTTGCGCGTGAGGAGGTCTTCCGCGCCTCCGGGCCCACGTGCGCCCATGTCATCAACCTGCGGATCGGCGCGATGCGAGACGGCACGGTGACGGCATTCGACGGCCGCTACCTGCTGGACACGGGCGCGATGACGGGATTCACACACTCGGCCACCGCCGCGCTGACCGGCGCGTCGCACTATCGCTTCAAGCATCTGCACATCGACGCCTATGACGTGGTAACGAATAAGCCTGTCGCGATGGCCTACCGCGCGCCGAGCGGCCCCATCGGCAACTACCCCACCGAGGTCGTGATGGACGAGCTTGCCGAAGAACTGGGGATGGACCCAATCGATCTACGGCTTGCGAACGTGACGGAGGAGGGCGACCCGCTCCCCAACGGCCTCAACATGCCTGTGTGGGGCCTCAAGAAGATCCTGCTCGCCGCCAAGGAGCATCCTGCATGGACGGACCCCGTGCCTGATGGGCATGGTCGCGGCTTTGCGGCGGCGTATTGGGGCGGTGCGACGCTCACATCGAGCGCGGAGATTGTCATCAACCCGGACGCGACGTTTGAGGTCACCACCGGTTCAGTCGACCTCACCGGCACCCGCACGACGATGGCGCAGTTCGCGGCCGAGGAACTCGGCGTGGAGATGGAGCAGATCAGCGTCCGCAGTGGGGATACGGACTCCGTCGGCCATACGGACGGCTCGTTCGGCAGCCGCACGACACTCACGACGGGAACCGCTGTGATGCTCGGCGCACGCGATGCGCTGGAGCGGCTGCGCGCCGTCGCGGCGGAGATGCTGCGCGTCGAATCAGACTACGTCGACTACGAGAACCAGACTTTCACGGCGCGTGATTCAGATCGGAGCGTCACCCTGGCCGATGTCTGCCTAGCGGCGGTGGAGGCCAACGAAGGCGAGGAACTGAAGGTCATCAACATGGCGACCGGCCTGCCGGCTGCGCCAACATCCGCCGCGTCCATCGCGGAGGTGGCGGTCGACAAGGCAACCGGCCGCACGGAGATCAAGCGATTCACCATCTTCCAGGACCCCGGCAACGCCATCAATCCGCTGGCCGTTGAAGGCCAGATGCAGGGCGGCGCGGCGCAGGGCATCGGCTGGGCGTTGTGGGAGGTGTACGACGTCGACGTGGCGACGGGCATGATCCGCAATCCCAACTTTTTGGACTACCGTATGCCGACGACGCTGGACGTGCCGATGATCGAGCCTGTTATCGTCTCCACGCCGAACCCGAGCGGGCCGCACGGGGCGCGGGGTGTGGGCGAGATACCGCTTGTCACACCCGTAGGCGCAATCGGCAACGCCATCTACCACGCAACGGGCGTCCGCCTGCACCAAACGCCATTCACGCCGGAGCGGGTGTTGTGGGGGCTAAGAGGGTTGGAGGGGGAGTAGAGGGAATCCCTCCCTAATCCTCGTCTTCCTCCCCATCATCCTCTTCGAGGATTTCTGCGTCTGTGTCCTCACCCTCGATCAGCGCGTCGTCGTCGGGCACGATTTCGACGATGTCTGCGATGGGTTCATCACCGTCAAGCTCGGCGGGGAGTTCGTCGGCGGCCTTTGCCCTGCCGTTCCTACGGCCCTTGGCGGATGTCTTTGTCTTTGAGCCGGCTTTGGCCTTTGCCTTTGCGCCGTTCTTCTTGCCTGAGCCGTTCTTTGCCTCCGGCTTGGGGAGTTCCTCTTCCGGCTCCGGGAATTGGGCGATCGCGACGACTACATCATCCTGTTCAAGGCGCATCACATGGACGCCACTGGTGTCTCTCCCACGCGTGGGCCGCACATTGTCGAGAGTAGTGCGTATCACGATGCCCTTTCTGGAGATGAGCATGATTTCTTCGTCACGCTTGGCGGCGGCGAGGCCCACAATCAGGCCGGTGTTCTTGTGACGATCACTCCGCACCTTGAACGTGGCGACGCCCATGCCGCCCCTGTTGCGGAGCGGGTAACCGTCGGTCTGGGTCCCTTTCTGCGTTTCGACAACCGCTCCGGTGCCCATGCGAGTGCTCTTGCCATAGCCACGGGCGGAGATTACGAAAAGGTACTTCTCCGGGTCTGCCATAACCGCGCCAACGACGTTGTCTTCCGTGCCTCGCTTGCCGAAACGGATGCCGCGCACGCCGCCGGACGTTGCGGATGCAACTCTCAATGCGTTCGTCTCGAATCGGATAGCGAGACCCTGCTCGGTGACGAGAATGACCTGGTCTTCCTCCTTTGCGAGGATGACACTGACAAGATCATCTCCCTCTTCCAGGTCCATGGCCTTCTTGCCAGTGCTGCGGATACGGACGAAGCGCTCCAGAGGGGTTCGCTTCACTTCGCCCTTGCGTGTGGCGAATACGAGGTAATCGTGTTCAGAAAGGTCGGACGCCGCCATAACGGTCGTCACCTGTTCGTTAGGCGCGAGGGCGCTGCCCTGGAACAGGTTGGCGACGGGGATGCCGCGCGCCGTCCGTGACGCCTCTGCAGGCAGGTCAAAGCACCTGAGCGTCGTTACACGGCCCCGGTTGGTGAAGAACAGCAGCGTATCGTGTGTGTCGCAGACCAACAGGTGTTGAACGATGTCCTCTTCGCGCGTGGTCACGCCGGTGACACCCCTGCCACCACGATGCTGCCGACGGTACGCGGAGGCCAGCACCCGCTTGATGTAGCCGCGCTGGCTGATGGTGACAACGACCTCGTTGTGCGGGATCAGGTCCTCGCGGCGAACCGCGCCGAGTTCGTTCTCATCGATCTCCGTGCGGCGCTCGTCGCCGTGCTTCTCCTTGAGCTCCTCGATCTCCTCACGGACGACGGTCGTGATGCGGGTCGGATCGGCGAGGATGGATTCCAACTCGGCGATCCGCTCGCGCAGTTCCTCAAGCTCTTCCAGGATGGCCTGGCGTTCAAGGGCGGCGAGACGGCGCAACTGCATATCGAGGATTGCCTGCGCCTGTCGCTGTGAGAGCGTGTAGCGCTCAATCAGGGTGATGCGGGCAGCGTCCGCGGACTCGGCGTTGCGGATAACCTCAATAACCTCATCGAGGTTGTCCAGCGCCACACGCAGTCCCTCCAACACGTGGGCGCGGTCCTGCGCGCGCCGCAACTCATAGCGCGTGCGGTTGATGACGACATCACGCCGGAAGCGGATGAAGTGGTGGATGATCTGCCGGAGCGGAAGAACCTGCGGCTCTCCGTCCACCAGCGCCAGCGCGTTGATGGAGAAGGAGGTGCGCATGGCCGTGTGTTCAAAGAGGTTGTTGAGCACGATGTGCGCGGCGGCGTCACGCCGCAACTCGATAACGACTCGCAGCCCGTCGCGGTCGGATTCGTCGCGAATCTCACTGATGCCGTCCAGCCGCTTGCTTCGGACGAGGTCGGCGATCTTCTCAACGAGCGCCGCCTTGTTGACCTGGTACGGCAGCTCCGTGACGACGATCTGTGGCCGCTGGTTGCGCCCCTCACCGTCCTGGATCTCGGCCCGCGCCTCGATGATGACGCGGCCACGGCCGGTGGCGTAGGCGCTGCGCACGCCCTCCGTGCCGCGGATGATGCCCTGGGTGGGAAAGTCCGGGCCCTTGATGAATTGATGCAACTCATCGAGTGTGGCATCGAACTCGCCGCCCTCCGGCGTCTCGCGCCAGCGTTCGATGGAGAACAGGATGGCATCGCAGACCTCGGTCAGATTGTGCGGCGGCATGTTTGTCGCCATGCCGACGGCGATACCCGCCGTGCCGTTGACCAAAAGGTTGGGCATACGTGCCGGCAGGACAACCGGCTCACGCTCCGAGCCGTCAAAGTTCTCCGCAAACGCGACGGTCTGCCTGTCGATATCAGTGAGCATCTCCTCCGCGATGGCGGCCAGCCGCGCCTCCGTGTAGCGCATGGCAGCGGGCGGATCGTTATCAACGGAGCCGAAGTTGCCCTGACCGTCAACAAGCGGATAGCGCAGCGAGAACGGCTGCGCGAGGCGGACGAGGGCGTCGTAGACCGGCGAATCGCCGTGCGGGTGGTACTTGGCAATGACGTCACCCACCACGCGGGCGCTCTTGCGGTAGGCGGTATTGCTGCGCATCCCCTGTTCATACATGGCGTAGAGGACACGGCGCTGGACCGGCTTGAGTCCGTCTCGAACATCCGGCAGTGCGCGCGAGACAATGACGCTCATCGCGTAGTCCAGATACGCCTCGCGCATCTGGCGTTCAAGAGCGACGGAACGTTCAACCATGGAGCATCGTCTCCATCCCGGGCCGACGGGCAGTCAGGCGCTAAGAAACGTCGGGAATCCTATTTGATTCGTACGTCCAGTCTAGCATTTTTGGGGTGGAAATGCATCACATATGGGGGCCGGCGTGTGCCCCACTGAGCGCCTCTGCCCACCCTTCGACAGGCTCAGGGTGAGCGGGAGTGGGGGCAGGCTCAGGGTGAACGGGAGCGGGAGCCGTTCGTGCCCTGTCATTCCGAGCGCAGCCGAGGAATCTAAAGCCTCACTTCCATCGTTCCTCAGCCCACCACACTGCATCGACACGACCCTCTTCGACGCGTAGGTCACGCAGCTCGTTGAGTGTCAGCTTATTACTCTTGAGCCGATTGCACGGATCGCAGAGGAGCGTGTAGTTCTCCAACTCATCCGCGCCGCCTAATGAACGTGGTTTCTTGTGGTCCACCTGGAGGTAGTCCAGGTACGGCGGTTCCCATCCGCAACCCTGACAGCGTCGACCGCCTTCTATCTCCAGCCATTCTCGTATCTCGCGAACAGGGCGGCGCGGCTCGCTGCGCCTACGGCTGACAACACGCAATTCCGGCGCCGCCTCCTTGCCGCCATCTGTCCGCTTGGGCGGCTCCGTCGGCGTCTGTATATCCTCGGCCACTGAGCTGTTGGGCGTGGCAGATTCCGTTCGTAGGCGTGACCTAATAACGTTTCTAGCCTCTATATTGATGTCGATGCCAACCCAATGACGTCCAAGGCGCTCCGCCGCTACACATGTAGTTGCACAGCCCGCGAACGGGTCCAAGACGATTTCTTCGGGACTCGACGATGCCTGGATAATGCGTTCGTACAGCGCGAGTGGCTTCTGGGTCGGATACCTCGTGGCTTCCCGCCCGCGAACGTATGGAATCTCCCACCAGTCTTCCATCACCACATCTTTTAGGTAGATACTAGAATAGGTGCCGTCTCGATTCTTGATTCTTGCGTACCTGCGGCCACTTTCATCGACCTTGTTGTATCGACCCACATGTTCGGGAGCAACAGGACGGCTTGCGCCCTTGCTATTGAATACATACTTGTCCGATTTTGAATAGAAGAGTATTGTGTCGTGCTTTCGTTGAAACCACCTCTTTGCCATCCCACGCCCACCGTAACACCACACAATTTCATTTCTGAATTGATGCCTGCCGAAAATGGCATCCATCATTGCCTTCACATAGGCGTGGGCAGTGTGGTCAATGTGGAGGTACATACTTCCCGTCGGCTTGAGGATGCGGTGACACTCCAGCACGCGCACGGCGAGCCAGCACAGGAATGCTCCCATGTCATCACCGGCGCTTGCATTGGCAGCCCGAATCACACTGTGCAGCGCCGGATGATCATTCGAGATGGCGTTTGTCCATTCGGCCTGCACGTCGCCCCATGTCCAGACATCGGAATAACTGATGTTCTCGCCGGCCTTGGTGATGCCCTCGAATGCCTTGACACCCTTGTTGAAGGGCGGATCCGTCGCTATGAGGTCAATACTCTCGGAATTGATGCCCCGAAGAACAGGCAGATTGTCCCCAATGAATAGGGTTCGATTGGCGACGTTGAGGTCGGCCATCTAGCAAGTGCCTCCTCGCGGCATGCAGACGTAGGCTACTTGCTACAGGAGCGCACAGACCGCACCGAACCACGAGGAGACATGGGTATTCCCACGTCCCCAAAGAGACGGTGCGTTGCCAATATGGCAGCGCTCCTGTAGCCCGTTCATTCTGCTAGCCGTCGGGAAGGCTGTCAACGGGAATTAGTGGTGCGCTCTGTACGGGTGCGCCCTAGGGACGGACGGGTGGGTCACCCCCACCCTGGCCCTCCCCCATCGAGGGGGAGGGGATGGGGCGGCCCCTTCGACAGGCTCAGGGTGAGCGGGGCGTTTGGCTGGCCGCATTGAGGCTTTAGATTCTTCGACTCCGCTGCGCTCCACTCAGAATGACAAGTTGTGGTTGTTCAGCGTCACTGAGTTTGGTTGCGCAATGTGATTCAGATTCCCGCTTTCGCGGGAATGACGGAGTTGGGGCACCCCACCAAGCCCAAGGGGCGGAACCTGCGCTACTATGATTGCTGAGGAAGATTGCAGTAGGGACGCGCGAAATGGCTAGCGTACAGAATACCCTCACCATACAGAACGAATACTACGAGAAACATTTGCGAGAAAGGCTTGAAAGGGAGTCTTTCGGCAAGTGGGCCGTTGTTTCCAACAAGAAGTTGGTAGGCGTGTACGACGTCAACTCAGAGGCTTCTGAAGTCGCGCTCAATCTAGCCCCGGAACAGATTTGCCTTGTAAAGCACATCGGATATGTCGTTGGTGTGGACTGGCACGCGCGGCGAGTGACTCATGTACCTGTCCGGCATTCGTGACAGGGAGCCGATTGCGCATGGCGTTGTCAGTCGCGTTGGAGGAATGGAGGTTCATGGTCCCAACGGAACGATAAACATCGAACCCCCTTAAACCGGCTGCGCTGCGCTCAGAATGACAGGCCCGATGGATTCCGGCTTTCGCCGGAATGAGGGGGTGGGCGCGGGGCGCTGGGGGCGCGGCGTGGCTTTATTGGCCTGGGTGGATTTCTGTGGTTGGGTTGAGGGCTGCCCAGAGGAACCAGAGGGCGTTGTCCGCCTTGACGGGCGTTAGGCGCTGACCTTCAAGTTCACCCTCATCACCGGCTCCAAGCAGCGTCCACAGCGTTCCGGTTTCCGTGTCACGGAAGAAATCACCCGCCGCCTCAAATTCCAGGACGCGATCACCAAGCCGTCGGCTGAACGCGGCAGCAGAGCCGGAGTCGTGCGATGCCGCAATGCTCTCTTCATCCAGGGCCGAACGCGTGCCGGCTTTCCAGAACACAACCACCGGCTCGCCGCCAATCTCCGTATTGACGACCTGCGCCTGCCTGAGCCGCGCAAACGGGAACGCGATGACTTCCTCGCCGATCTCCACGCCCAGGACGCGCTCTTTGGGGCTCAGGCGCTCATCCAATTGGCCGATGAAAAGGTCCGGCGGATTGTTGGGCGAATCGTAGCCGAAATACTGCGAGCCGCCGTACACGGGCCAGAACTCCGGGTTTCCGCTTGCCGGCGACAGGACTCTGCCCTCAGGGTACGAGCGGAAGAACTCCGCGAAGGAGGTGATGTAGGCGGGGATGTACTCAAGCTGCTGCCCCGCCGCCGCGCCAACGATGGCCTGTCCGCCCGCCTGCTGCCACCACGATTCCGTGTTATCGTCCCACATCACCTGGTTGGAAAGGCGCACGTTGCCCGTGGTACCGAAGTTCAGTTCGACGCCGTCAACCACACGGCTAAAGGCCTTTGCCGTATAGCCCAGCGGAGAATATGTAACGAGCACCGGCCGGCCGCCGATGCTGTCATTCACGACCTCATGGAAGGTCAGGATGCCGAGCGGATAGGCGCGGGCGTCGCCATTGACTTCCACCACAGCGACGGGATGATCAAGCGTCAGCCAACTCCGCATGGCTTCATCTGCGACTGTTTCAAGAACGGAGCGGAATTGGGGTTGATAGATAGGCTCGATTCCGTTTCGAGCCGCTCCACCGGAGATAATCTCATCCGGGTCCACCGTCCAGCGGCGGAAGTCCGTCTCCCGCCAATGGCTGATGTTCACGCTGAGCGGCGGAATCTCCACATAGACGTTGACACCGTCAACAACATCAAAGTGGCCGGGGGCAGGCGTATTCGTTGCCACGGCGGGCGGCAGAGTGGCCCGTGGCGTCGGGCTGGCGCCGGGAATCAGGCTGCGGTCGCCGGTTGCCGTACTTCCATTGCACCCGGCGGCCAATGCGGCAACGACTACCACCGTAATCAGTGGCACAATAGCAAGGGCGGGCTGCAATCGGTTCATTACCCGAAGCCTGAAGGTATTAGCCAGTCGGTTCGTCATGTCCTGTCACTTGTGGCATCGCGCTCGGAACTGCGCTTATGCGCTTTCCAGTATGTCACGGAGGACAGAAAAGCGAGAGGATATGAGGGTCGCGTGGTGACATCCAATTCCCGGGGGAGTGTTCTGATCAGCGGCGGACGGGTCATCGACCCGTGGCAGAATCTTGACGCCGCGGGAGACGTGCTGCTGCAGGATGGCCGCGTCGCGTGGACGCGCGTCGGCGCGGACAGCAGTCCCGACGTCCCGACCGACACACGACGGATCGATGCGGCAGGCATGATCGTCGCTCCCGGTTTCATTGACCTGCACGCCCACCTCCGTGAACCGGGACAGGAGCACAAGGAGACCATTGCGAGCGGCACGCGCGCGGCGGCGAAAGGCGGCTTCACCACCGTCTGTGCCATGCCAAACACAGAGCCGCCCATCGACTCGCCGGAGTTGATCGAATTTGTGATGCGCGGCGGGGCGTCTGGCGCGAGCGTCCATGTCCTGCCCATCGGAACAATCACCGTTGGGCGAGCAGGCCGGGAGCTTGCGGACCTCAGCGGGCTCGCCGCGGCGGGGGCTGCGCTGCTCAGCGACGACGGCTCAGCCGTTGCGGACGACGACGTCATGCGGGCGGCCTTTGTGGAATCCGCGCGGCTCGGCTTGCCTCTGAGCCAGCACTCCGAGGACCCGGAGGTCATCGGCAATGCGGTCGTGCATGCAGGCGAGGCGGCAAGGGAACTGGGGCTGCCCGCCGCGCCCGCCGAGGCGGAGACGAGCATCGTCGAACGAGACCTGAGACTGGTTGCGGAGACGGGGGGGCGTTTGCACGTGGCCCACGTCTCAACGGCCGGCGCAGTTCACCTGCTGCGTGATGCTAAAGAGCGCGGCCTCCCTGTGACATCGGAGGTCACACCACACCACCTGACACTGACGGATCGCGCCCTGTTGGGCGAACGGGGGCCGCAGTACGGGTGGCCAAACGGCCCTGTGGCAGACACGTCGCTGCGCGTCAATCCGCCGCTGCGCCCTGAAGAGCACGTCAACGCGCTGGTGGACGCGCTGCGCGAGGGAATGATTGACACTATTGCGACGGATCACGCGCCCCACTCAGCACAGGACAAGGACGGCAGGTTTGTCGACGCAGCGCCCGGCATCTCCGTCTTCGAGACCGCGTTCGGGCTGATGATGACAGCGCTTGTTCACACGGGGCGGCTGGACTTGCCGACCCTCATTGCGCGGCTGACCATTGGCCCTGCCAGGATAATCGGCGCGGCGGCTGAAACGTTGGACCTGCGCGGCCTGACACCCGGGGCGGCGGCTGACGTTGTCGTGCTCGATCCTGACCGCGCATGGACAGTGCGCGCGGAGGACTTTGCCTCTCTGGGCAAGAACACGCCGCTGGAGGGGTGTGAACTGCGGGGGATGGTAACGCACACCTTTGTCGGCGGAGTCCAGGTCTACGCGGCGGAGGAACCCTCTGCGGCGCACGGGGCGGCGCGGTCATGACGCTTATCGGGAGAACCGAAGAGAGGGAGGCGTTTCTCGTCCTTGAGGACGGGAGCGTCCACCGCGGCTATGCGTTCGGCGCCGTCGGCGCGGAGGCCATCGGTGAGGTCGTTTTCAACACATCCATGGTTGGTTACCAGGAGATGCTGACCGATCCATCGTACGGCGGGCAGATTCTCGTTCCGACGTACCCCCTGCAAGGCAATTACGGCATCAATGACCGCGACGTCGAGTCCTCACGGATTCAGGTCCGCGGTTTCGTTGTCCGCGAGGCGTGTGATCTGCCCAGCAACCGGCTCTCGACACGCACCCTGGACGACTTCCTGCGAGATGAAGGTGTGCCCGGCATCTATGGAGTGGATACGCGCGCGCTCACGCGCCGAATCCGCATGGCCGGCGTCATGATGGGCATCATCACCACCGAGGGGTCGCCTGAGGAGGTTCTCACGCGGCTCCGTGAGGCGCCGGACTACGGCAGTCTTGATCTGGTCAGCGATGTTATCACGGCATCCCCATACGAATGGACGGAGGGGCCGGGAGAGCTGGCGCCGGACGCGCCGCGCGTCGTGGTGATGGACGAAGGGTTGAAATACAACATCCTGCGGCTGTTGCGGCGGAGAGGGTGCGCCGTGACCGTGGTGCCCAGTTCCACCTCATTCGACGACGTGATGGCTCTACGTCCTTCGGGCGTGCTCTTATCCCCCGGGCCGGGTGATCCGGCACTGTTGGAAGGAGTGGTGCAGACTGCGGGGGGCTTGCTGGGGCGGCTGCCGGTCATGGGCATCTGCCTTGGTCACCAGGTGGTCGCGCGGGCGTTGGGCGGGCAGACCTACAAGCTGAAGTTTGGGCACCGGGGCGGGAATCATCCCGTCAAGGACCTCTCCACGGACCTGGTGACGATCACGGCGCAGAATCACGGGTACGCGGTGGACTCGGACGGACTGCCGCCGGGGCTGGAGGTAAGCCACATCAACCTGAACGACCATACGGTTGAGGGGCTGACGCACCGCGAGATGCCCCTGCTGACGATCCAGTACCACTCGGAGGCGTCGCCGGGCCCTCTGGACAATGAATATCTTTTTGACCGGTTTTTAGACTTGATTCGAGAATACAGGTAGGGTATAGTGTCGCGAAGCGCGGGTAAAGCGGAATTGGTTTTTGTGCCGTCGTCGTGTTTAACGGCGTGCGGCCGAGAAGGAGGTTTCGATGGTGCTGGAAATGGAAGCGCCACTGGACCGGGGCTATACACCTACCCAACAGACGGAGCCCCAACGCCGACAATCTCAATTGGTCGAGTACGAGATTCTCGACTCGTATTGGGTACATCAGCATCAATGGATCTGGTTGTCGGGCCTGGTACTGGTCACAATTTCGATGTTCGGCATGGCCGTGTTGCCCATGGGGCTGGCAGGCCACGAGCTGCGCACCGAAATCATCAGCTTCGTTTCGGTCATTTCAGTTGCGCTCACACTCATCTGGTGGGGCATGCTCCGCCACATGTTGAACGCATTAGCAGTGGTGAAGCATCGCAAGCGCGAGATAGAGCGAAGTCTGGGAATGCGGATGGAGTTCTACCTTGCGGCATCACGGGCGCGCAGCAAGCGCGACCGCATTCGCGAGTTCGCTCAGCAGGAAGCCGGCGACGATCCGGAGCTTCGTGCGGACATCGCCGATTTCCTTCGATCCGTCACCGTTCGCCAGAGTTTCATCCCGGGCGAAGAGAGCGCATGGGCCATCATCCCGTTCCTCTTCATGGGCGCGTGGATCGTCTTCTGGGCCATCACGGCCGGCCCGTCAATCTTCAGCTTCTAGGGCCAAGCGCCAACATCGCTTACACGTCGCGCGTCCCGGCGCAACCTGCCGGGGCGCGTGAACTTGTGTCTCTGACGCTCTCGGCGTCCCTGCGCGGGAGGGCGGCATGACGACCGCGCCTGAACGCCCGTCCCGCGTGCTCGTGCTCGGCAGCGGACCGATCGTCATCGGCCAGGCCGCCGAGTTCGATTACGCAGGCACGCAGGCCTGCCGCGCCCTCCGCGAGGAGGGCGTTACGTCCATCCTCGTCAACTCCAACCCCGCCACAATCATGACCGACCACGAGATCGCGGACGTGGTCTATATTGAACCGCTGACCGTCGAGGCAGTTACACGCGTCATCGAACGGGAGCGTCCCGACGGACTGCTGCCAACGCTCGGCGGGCAGACCGGCCTCAATCTCGCCGTCGACCTGGCAGAGGCGGGCGTGCTGGAGCAATACAACGTCCGTCTCCTGGGAACGCCGCTGGATGCGATACGCACGGCGGAGGACCGCAATCTCTTCCGGCAGATGCTGGATGAGATCGGCGAGCCGGTGCCGGAGAACGAGGTCGTCACCACAGTTGAGGACGCCCGCACGGTGGCGGAACGCCTCGGCCTGCCCGTCGTGATTCGCCCCGCCTACACGCTTGGCGGCTCGGGCGGCGGAATCGCCTATACGCCGGAGCAGTTGGATGAGCAGGTCCGCACCGGCCTCTCCTACAGCCCCATCGGGCAGGTGCTTGTTGAGCGCAGCCTGATCGGTTGGAAAGAAATCGAGTACGAGGTCATGCGCGACGGCGCGGACACAACCATCACCGTCTGCAATATGGAGAACCTGGACGCGATGGGCGTCCACACAGGCGACAGCATCGTCGTCGCGCCCAGCCAGACACTGACGGACAAGGAGTACCAGATGCTCCGCTCCGCCAGCCTGAAGATCATCTCCGCTTTGGGGATTGAGGGCGGCTGCAACGTCCAGCTCGCGCTGGAGCCGCATCCAACGGTGGCCGGCAATGGACAGAATGCGGGCTATTCGGAATCGTCTTACTACGTCATTGAGGTCAATCCTCGCGTCAGCCGCTCCTCGGCGCTGGCCTCCAAGGCAACCGGCTACCCGATTGCCCGCGTCGCCGCCAAGATCGCCGTCGGCAAGCGGCTGGATGAGATTCCCAACGCGGTCACGCAGGTCACCACGGCCGCATTTGAACCGGCGCTCGACTATTGCGTGGCCAAGATTCCACGCTGGCCGTTCGACAAGTTCCCGTCCGGCGACCGTTCATTGGGCACGCAGATGAAGGCCACAGGCGAGGTGATGGCCATCGACCGCTCGTTTGAGGCCGCGCTGCAAAAGGCCGTGCGGTCGCTGGAGGTGGCGGGCGACAGCCTGCTGTGGGAGCACGGTTCATGGAGCGCAGTCTCCGACCCGCTCGAAGAACTGCCGCTGCACCCGAATGACCAGCGGTTGTGGGCGCTGATGGCCGCCCTGCGACGCGGCGTTTCGCTTGAGGACCTCTCCGTCAAGACCGGCGTTGATCCGTGGTTCCTGTACAAGCTGAACGCCATTGTCGGCATGGAGAACAGGCTGCTGGCGGAGCCGCTGACGCCGCGCCTGCTGCGTGACGCAAAACGCATCGGATTCTCTGACACGCAGATCAGCACGCTGGCGGACCGGCTTCCTGAGCAGGTCCATGAACTGCGGCAGGAATGGGACATCCGCCCCGTCTACAAGATGGTGGACACGTGCGCGGCGGAGTTTGAGGCGGCCACGCCCTATTTTTACTCGACCTACGAAGAGGAAAACGAGGCTCTGCCGCTGGAGGGGCGATCGGCGGTCGTCATCGGCAGCGGACCAATCCGCATCGGGCAGGGAATCGAGTTCGACTACTGCTCGGTTCACGCGGCCTGGGCTCTGCAGGATGAGGGCGCGGCCAGCATCATCATCAATTCCAACCCGGAAACGGTGTCCACGGACTTCGATACGTCCAACCGCCTCTATTTCGAGCCGCTTGACGAGGAGGGCGTCGCCTGTGTCCTGGAGAATGAGCGCGTCACGCAGGGGGAGCAGGAGTTGTTTCCCCGCACGGCGGCGCAATTCGGCGGACAGACGGCAATCAATCTGATCAGCCCGTTGAGCAGGCGCGCCTTTACCATCCTGGGCACTCAGCCGGCGACCGTCGATCAGGCCGAGGACCGCCAGCGGTTCGACGAATTCGTCACGACGCTCGGCATCCCGCGCCCGCCCGGCGCAGGCGTGACGTCCATCGAAGAGGGGCTGGCAGTCGCGAACTCCATCGGATATCCGATTGTCGTCCGGCCAAGTTTCGTGCTTGGTGGGCGCGCAATGGAGATCGTCCATACGCCGGCGGAGTTCACGCGCTACGTGATGACCGCTATGGAAGAGGTCGGAGACAACCGCCCCATCCAGGTAGACAAGTTCCTGGAGGGGATGGAGGTTGAGGTGGACGCCGTCAGCGACGGCGAGGACGTGCTGATACCCGGGATCATGGAGCACATCGAGCGGGCCGGCGTCCACAGCGGTGATTCCATGGCCGTCTATCCCGCTCCCTCAATATCTGAGGACGATGAGCGGCAGATTGTCGATTACACGATCCAGCTTGGCCGCGCATTCGGCATCATCGGCTTGATGAACATCCAGTTCGTTGTTGTCCACAACGAGAACCAGGACGGGACGCCCGCGCCATCCACCGTCTACGTGCTTGAGGTCAACGTCCGTTCCAGCCGGACGGTGCCGTTCATCTCCAAGGTGACGGAGGTACCGATGGTCAGTCTCGCCACGCGCGTCATCATGGGGCGCACACTCAAGGAGATGGGCCATGAGAGCGGCCTGTGGCCGAAGAAGCCGCTCGTGGCCGTCAAAGCGCCCGTCTCGTCAATGGCCAAGCTGATGGGCGTGGACACCTATTTGGGACCGGAGATGAAATCCACCGGCGAGGTCATGGGAATCGATACGTCCCTCGCTCCCGCCCTGACAAAGGCTCTTCAGGCGGCGCGGCTCATGCTGCCGCAATCCGGCGGCATCCTCATCAGCGTGTCCGACCGCGAAAAGGCGGAGGTGGTGCCGATTGCGCGCCGCCTGGCCGCGCACGGCTACGAGGTCTACGCCACGGAGGGCACCGCGACGATCCTGCGCGCCGTTGGCATTGAGGTTGCCGGGGTCCCCGCCAAGGTGAGCGAAGGCGACGACGGCTCGAGCACGACCACTGATCTGATCCGCGACGGCCGCGTGCACGCCGTCGTCAACACCATGTCCGGCAACCGTGTGCCGCTGAGGGACGGCTTTGAGATTCGCAGAGCCGCCACGGAGCAGGGCATCCCCTGCTACACGAGCCTGGACACGTTCCGGGTTGCGGTTGATTCCGTGACGGGCGGCGCGGAGGCGGGTGAGTACAGCATCATGCGCCTCGACGAATATGTGAACGGCGGGCCGTCGGACGAATTTCAGGCCCGGCGATAGGCGCGCCGTCATCAGGGAAACCGTATGGCCACTTTCGAGACGATTGCGCAAGGCATGATCCTTGTGCGTGTTGGGGCATCAAAGGTCGCTCGTGCCGCCAAGCCGGGGCAGTACGTTCAGCGACGGGGACACATAGCACAGGGCATCGTGAGCGATGATCTGCGCGCTCAGACCCTGCCGTTTGACCCGCAGCCCTACCCGATCCTCTCAGTTGACACGAACAGTGGGGAAATCACGGTGCTGGCGGTAACGAAAGGCGAGGACGATTCCGCGATTACATCGACACCGACGGGTCTCGAATGGGCGGTGAGAGGGCCGTTGGGTCAACCCGTCACGATTGATCCCGTGGCAGGGCACGTGGCGTTCATCGCTCAGGGGAACGGAATTGGGGCGCTGATCGCCGTGATGCGGGAAACTGCAGAACGGGGCGTCCGCGTGACGTTGATGGCCGGCGCGGAGAACGCGTGGCAGTTGTATCCGTCACATCTGTTGCCGGAGGGCGTGCGCGAGATGACGGCGACCGACGACGGCTCGGCGGGAATCCGCGCCCCGGTCACCCATCTACTGCCGCAGGTTCAGGATGAGGCGGACCTACTGGTCGCGTCCGGCCCACCAAAGCTGTACGCGGATCTGGCGCGTATGCGCTCAGACGGCCTGCTGACGATTCCAACGACTGTTGTTATGCTGTCACGCCTTGGGTGCCGCGACGGAAAATGCGGGGAGTGCGCGGTGCAAACGCATAACGGTCCACGCCTCGCGTGCATGGATGGCCCCGCCTTTGACCTGGATGAGGCGGAGTGGGAAGCGTGAATGACTGCTATCCGGTAGTTATTCAGTCGCTGTGCATCGGCAGTTGGACGATGGCGCTGCCGCGTACGCATGGCCTGCCGCCGGTGCCCTCGCTCCACAGTTCAAGTTCGACGAGTGGCGCGCCGTCATCGTCGCGCCATTTCCGTGAGACGCGGCCATAGTGCATGATCGTCTCGCCGATGAACTCCGGGGAGCGAACTTCTCCGCGAAAGTGGCGCAGGATGCCGCGCCTACCCATCCACCGCGTCGCCGTCTGGCACAGCATGTCCCCCGAAAGATCACCCTGCGCGATGCGCTCCGGCAGCCCCTCAACCTGCGCATAGGCGCGGTCGTAGTGGATCAGGTGGCTGTTGGTCTTCACGAGGCCGTAGAAGAAAACCTGCACAGTTGAGATAAAACGCGGCAGCGGCGTTAGTTCGTCGCCTTCCTGAACGTCATCCCACACCGGCTCATTTGTCCACTGCGGCGGCTCGGCGGGCCGCGCCTGCGCGCCGTTCTCAAGCTGCAACTCGCCCCATTCACGCCCCGCGCCGTCCGGTGACGACAGCTGCAGCACGATGGCCGTCGTGGTGCGGTCAATCATCACCGTCCGGCCATGCTGGTTCGTGATAGTCATCTCCTTAGTGGTAAAGATCATTGTGCCCGAGCGCCCCTGCTTCTCCTCAACGTCCGTGACCGTTGATTGGTGGGTCAGCACATCGCCCGGCCTGATGGGCTCGATAAACGTCACGTCCATGCCCGTGTAGCGCGACTGCGCGCCGGGGATACGCAGCTGTAGGGGGTCATTGCGCGTGTCCGGCAGGCCGTCAGGACGGAGATCGGCAATGGCGGTTGGAGGAAAGTTTGTAGAGCCGGTGAACAGCGGTGGCGCAACGATGCCGCCGTACGGGCCGTCTTTGGCACGCTCCGCGTCAACATACGAGGGCCGCACGTCATCGACGGCATAGGCGTAGCGGGCAATCTCATCAAATGTGATGGGTGGCCGCGTCTCTGGCTCGGATGTCCGTCCGAGCAGCTCCCGCGCCGCTTTGAGCGCCTCGCTTGTCATATCTGTCCAGCCCCGCGATGACTTCTGTGAGTACCAAGCAAGGATACGGCAAGATGGCGGCGGCGTTCCCCTCACCCCCATCCCAACCTTCCCCCGTCAAGAGGGAAGGAGTATCGCCCTATCGTTAGAGCATTGCGTGAATCGAGGGAAAAATGGCACAGTGAGCGCCATGACGAATACGAACGACGGCAAGACGGCGCTTGGACATCTGAAGGTTGTTGAGCTTGGCGGCGGCACCGGAGCATCCGCTATGGCGGGGCGGCTGCTTGGCGATATGGGCGCGGACGTTGTACTGATTGAGCCGCCCGGAGGGGTTGGGGCGCGTCGCATCGGCCCATTCGTCAACGACGTTGATGATCTCGACCGCAGCCTGACGTTTCTCGATCACAACATCAACAAGCACTCTATGGTTCTTGACCTCGATACGCCGGACGGGCAGGAGGCCGTGCGCCGCCTCGCCTCGTGGGCGGACGTGCTGATTGAGTCATATGAACCCGGGTATCTGCCTGAGCGCGGCCTCGGCTACGAGGACCTCGCTGAAATCAACCCCGAACTTGTCTATGGATCGCTGACGCCGTTCGGCCAGACGGGGCCGTATACGAGCTACACATCCACGGAGTTGATCATCCAGTCGCTGGCGGGTGATCCGTGGGTCTACGGCGACGATGAGCGCGCCCCCGCGATGGTGCCCGGCGATGCCACCGCCCGCATCGGCTCCATGCACCTCGTCTACGGCATCCTGCTTGCGCTGCGCGAACGGCGTTGGTCGACGCGCGGCCAGCACGTTGACGTGTCGCGGCAGGACATCGGCGTCTGGCAGCTGGTAAGCGGCAGCATCTCACGCGTCGGGCTGCGAAATGAAGTGTTCAGGCGCCCCGGCAAGGCGTCCACCGGCATCGGCAGCATCTATCACTGCGCGGACGGCGTCATCCAGTTCTTCCCGTCCACCAACGCGCAATTCCGCGGCCTGGTCACGGGCTGGATGCAGGACTCCACGTTTGACGACCAGGCATGGGACGACACGAACTTTCGCCGTGACAACTACGACATTATCGACGTGGCCATGAGAGAGTTCATGGGCAAGCTGACAGCCGCGGAGATCGAGGAACAGGCGGCCATCCATGACGTGCCGATGGCGCGTCTGTCCACGATGGCGGAGTTTGTGGAGCACCCGCACACCGTTGCTCGCAAGTTCATCGTTGATGCCACCCATCCCGTTGTCGGCGACTACCGCGCCCCCGGCACGCCGTATCGGTTCAGCGGCACGCCGTGGGCGATTACCCGCCATGCGCCGCGAGTGGATGAGCACGGCTCTGAACTGCGGGAAATGATTGCAGGGCTGTCATCCACGCCGGCTGACCTTTCGAAATACGTTGCGCGGCGGCACGATCGGCGCAAGCAGCCGCTTGAGGGAATACGCATCGCCGACCTGAGCCGCGTTTTTGCCGGGCCGTTCGGCACGATGCTGCTGGGATTCCACGGCGCGGAGGTCATCCGCATTGAGTCGGAGGACCTGCCCGCGTTCCGCATGCCGATGCAGCCGAACTACCCGGAACTGAACCGCAACAAGCAGTGCGTCACCATCGACATGCGCTCAAAGAAAGGGCAGGAGCTCATCAAGGGCATCGTCGCGCAATCGGACGTCGTGTTTGAGAATTTCCGCCCCACCGTCATGGAGCGCATGGGGCTTTCCTACGAGGAGCTGCGCAAGGTCCGGCCGAATGTGATTATGGCATCTATGTCAGGGTACGGTATGGACGGCCCGATGCGAGACCGGCCTGCTTTCGGGCAGTTGCTGATGGCGTTCGGCGGGCTGTCGTACATGTGGGGGCATCCCGAGAGTGACATCGATACACGCCCAAAGAATGCGTATTCCGACTTCACGTTGGGCGCGCAGGCGGCCATGGCCGTCATGATTGCGCTGGAGCACCGCGACCAGACCGGCGAGGGGCAGCACATCGAGAGTTCTCACGTTGAGGGACTCGCGGCCTTGCTGGGACCGGAGATGCTGAGCTACCTCATCAACGGGGTGAGTCCGCAGCCGCGCGGCAACGCCAGCGACATCTACGCTCCGCACGGCGTCTATCCCTGTTTGGGCCACGACGCGTGGGTGTCCATCGCCGTCGAGAATGATGAGCAGTGGAGCAAGCTGGTTGCGGTGATGGACGAGCCGACGTGGGCGAACGACGGCAAGTTCGCGACGCAGGAGAACCGTCTTGCCAACCGTGTTGAACTCGATGAGCGTCTGAGCGAATGGACATCGACGCGTTGGGCGGGACAGGTTCAGGTCGCGCTGCAGGCTGTCGGCGTGCCGTGCGGCGCGGTGCAGAACCCCTTGGGCCTGCTTGCCGATCCGCAGCTGCAGCATCGCGGCACCATCGTGACGGCGCACCACGACCCGGACTGGTGGGGCACGATGCAGCACCCCGGCGTCTCCCTGCACCTGAGCGCCACGCCCGGCTGGGCGACGGACTCAACCCCCGGCCTCGGCCAGGACAACGACCGCGTCTTCAAGCAACTGCTCGGCCTCACCTCCGCAGAGATAGAGTCCCTCACGGCGGAGGGGGTGCTGAGGTAGGGATTGTTCGCACAAATCCACGATTAGACCTCCGTATAATGTGTTGACCATGCAGACTGATATCTCCTATTCCCGCGCTTACACTCTACGTATCCGTGTTCCATCGGGCGTACCGGAGGGATTGCGCATCGTCTCGAAGGATAATTGGGTCGGACAGGGCGCTCTGTTCTCCCGCAGTTTGTATCCTGCCGTTCTATCTGTTCCGGATTTCGACTTTAACCGGACCGGGGTCTACGTCTTATGGGAATCTGCCGAGCTCGGTAACCTTCCACGTGTTTATGTTGGAGAGGCTCAGCTGTTAGCAGAAAGACTGAAGCGGCAAGTGGAGAAGGATTTTTGGACAGATGCTGTCGCTTTTTCGGCTAGCGATCAGAGTATCAATGAGGCTCACGCTCTTTACATTGAAGCACGTCTTGTAAAGCTTGCTGATGAAGCGAAGTCGAGTCGGCTCCAGAATACACAGGTCCCGCGGTTACGAAAGCTGTCTGACACAGATAAAGATACCGCAGAAAACTATCTTGCCCATATGATGACGTGCTTGCCGGTATTGGGCATCAATTTCTTCGAAAAGGCGCATGCTCGACATCCCATGAGAGAAGATTTCTACATCAACACGAAAGGGGTTAGAGCTACGGGGTTTGAAGACGTGTCTGGATTCGTAGTTAAGGCCAAGTCGCAGGCCACCAAACGAGAAACCACTTCTATCCACAGATTCTTGGCAAACAGAAGGAGGGCACTCGTAGAAGGCTCGGTTCTGCGAGATGTAGGGGATGTCTACGAGTTCACTGACGATTACGCTTTTAGTTCACCTAGTGTGGCTGCAGGTGTAATCCTAGGCAGGTCTACAAATGGTCGGACGGACTGGAAGGATGCCGACGGTCGGACCCTAAAGAGGATTCAAGAGGAACGTATCCGAACTGAATAGCCTCCTCTCTTCCATCAGAAACAAGTAAGGGAGTAATCCATGCCCAACATTGAGTTCTATCATTGGGCGACTTGAGGGACGTGCAAGACGGCGAAGGCGGCGCTTTCGCAGGCGGGGCACGAGTTTGCCGAGCGTGACTTCTTCAAGGACCGGTTCACCAAGGATGAGATCGTCGAGCTTCTGAACGGGGACCCGCCCAGCGCGTTGTTCAATCCTCGGTCGCAGGCGCTCAAGAAGGCGGGCATCGACCCGGCCTCCCTGAACGAGGAGCAGATGCTGGACCTGCTCGTGGAGGAGCCGCGCTACTGGCGGCGTCCGGTGGCCGTGATCGACGGCAGGCTCATCGCGGGGGCGAAGGCCAAGACGCTGGCGGCGGAGTTGGGACTATAGCAAGTCAGTTCAGCCGGATCGCCCGGCGTCCGTGCCAAACACGGAGAATTTCGACCCCGTCTTCTATCGGACGATAGAGAATCATGTATGGCGTCGTGCGCACCGGTAGAGAGCGAACATCGTGCCCAAGGTCAGGGCGTTGTATTCCCAGCGAAGGAAAGTCTGCCAAGAGTGCGCAAGTATTTTGGATCCGCCTGACTAAAAGCTCAGCACTCTGACGGCTTCCGCGGGCCACATACTGGCCGATGTCGGTGACATTGTTCTCGGCCTCACTACTAAAAACGCAGCGACTCATTCCTTTTGTGAACGAGCCCCCTGCTGATGCACTTCTGCCAAGCGTTTCCTCAGTCTGTCAAAAACTACTTCTGCCGGGATCATCTCGCCACGCGCGCTCTGCTCATCCGCATCGCGTACCCGGCTCCGCAATTCCTCAATCTCTTCTTTCGTCATGGGTATTTCTTCATACTCGTCCGGGTTCTCGCGCATCTCGAACACGATAAGGGCCGTGCGGACGATCTCGTCAACCGACCTGAACTTACCCGTGTCCAGAAATCTCTGGATTAGGGCGCAAGTATCGTCACTGAGTTGAATATCCATACCGTCACCCTATGTGGATTGCTCCAACGGCGCAAGCTCAGTTACTCCAGCCACACTTTCGCCTAACCCGTGTGCCTTGGCAGTTCAACCGTGGCGGTGCCGGGGGTGACCCTCTCGCCGTTTTGGTTGGTGATCAGCATTTCAAGATCAACGACGTGGCGACCTTCGTCATCCACCCGCTTGCCTGTCACCTGCCCCGTGCAGGTCAGCACGTCGTTCTTGAAGTTGATGCCGCGGAGTTGGGCGTTCAGTGTCAGGATGGCGCCCTCGTCGCCGATCCACTTGCGAACGAGCGTGTGCAGATAGGAAACACGGATGCGCCCCTGCCCGATCACAGCCGGCTGACCGTTCTCTTTCGCGCCCTCGTCGTCCATGTGATACGCCACAAACTCGTCATATGTAGCCGCCCAGCGATTCCAGTTCATCAGGTCCGTCACGCGTTCGAACGGCGGCAGTTCCTGTCCGACCTCGACATCGTCCCAATAGAGAATCTCAACTTGCGTCGTCATGTCGCTATCTCCATTCCGACTACCACGCGATGTTCGTGGTGCGGGTCGTCTTGACCACCGCGCCGGTCTGCTTTGTCCAGGTTTCCTCCGTGATGTAGAAGAGCATGGCGCCGAGACGGCCGCTGCGTTCGTAGAGATCCGTCGCGGTGATGACGCTGGTAATCTCATCGCCCGGCCGCATCCGTTCGTGGTAGACGGTGTCGACGCCTCCAAACAGGAAATTCGGCGGTGCGCCGGGCGGCCGCAGGCTGCGGGCAGCCTCCAGAGCCGCCTGGGCATCGTCAACATGATCTGGATGCGGGCCGACGTGCGCCCGGCCTATCATCCACGCGAAGGGGTTGAACTCCTCCGGCGCGATGATGCCGCCCCAGCGTGTCTGCGCCGCATGCTCGGCGTCCCAATAGATGCGCGGCGGCACTTCGGGCCAATAGATGGAGATGGCGGCGCGGCGGATATCACTTTCGGTGATGGGCGGGGAGGTCAGCGACGGGGTCTCTGATCCCACCCACGCGCGCATCGCATCGGTAATCAAGGACTGTCCATCGCCGTTTGTCGTCATGGCCGCCTCCGGCTATAGCTTACGCAAGCGCGGCCGGCTCGTGAACCCTCAGTCTATCCCTTGAGTTCCTTCTCCAGGTTTTTGATGAAGTCTTTCATCTGGGAGTTGGCCTTGGAGCGGATGAACGGCTGACCCATGGTGCCGAGCTTGCCCATGAACTGGATATCCGTCGCGACGGTGAGGGTGGAGCTGTCCGCGCCCGCCTCTGCGATCGACGCGTCAACGATGACACGCAGCCCGCCGCCCGCAAGCGCCTTCGCGTTGCCCTCGATGCGCCACGTATAGTCCTCGGCGTTCTGTGTTGTCGTCAGTTCGCCGTCCAGGCTGATCTTCATCGGGCCGACGCGCGTCTCCATCTTGCCGGAATACGTATTCGGGCCGGTTTCGACCACATTGCTCACGCCGGGAATCAGCCCGGCTGCGCGCGGCACGTCCTCAAGAAGGCTCCACACGCGGTCACGCGGCGCGCCAACCTGTGATTCCTGTTCGATCTTCATTCCCTGTGATTATCCTTTCGCCGGCAATTACCGGCTGCTACTCAAGCCCGAGAACGCGGGTGAGCGCTCGGCGTGTGAACACCACGGCCATGTCCGTCTTGTACTCCGCGGAGCCGCGGAAGTCCGGCGTCGGCGCGCAGAGATCGCGAACCGTCTCGGCCGCCTCTCGCACCAAGTCCGCCGTCGGTTCCTTGCCCACCAGCACGCCCGCGACGGTGTCTGCGTAGACTGCCGTCGAATTGACCGCGCCAAGTCCGACGCGCACGTCCGTGACAACGCCGCCGTCGACGACGCCGAGCGCGGAGACCGCGACTGTCGGATAGTCGTCCGCCGTGCGCGGCAGGAACTTGATGTACGTGGTCCTGGCGTTGGCGGGCGCGGACGGGACGGTGATGCCCGTGACGATCTCGCCCTCTTCAACGCCCGTCGTGTAGTAGTCCACGAACCAGCCGTCTCGCGCCTTGACTGTCCGCTCGCCGTCCTTTGAGGCGACGTGGATGCTCGCATCGAGGACGAGGAGCGTGGGCGGTGGATCCTGCGCCGGGTCGCCGTGCGCGACACCGCCGCCGACGGTCGCCGCATTGCGTACGCGGACCGTCGCGACCTCGCCGTATGTCTCCGTCAGGAGCGGATTGTTCTCGTGGACGACGCTCGACGTTGCCACCTCTTGCTGCGTCGTGCGGCCGCCAATCTGCAGTCCCTCGCCCGTCGAGCGGATGTAGTTGAGGCCGTCGATGTTCTGCAGGCTGACCAGGTGGTCAACGTAGATGAGGTCCTGCTTCATCATGTTGATGAGGCCGGTGCCGCCGGAGATGACGCGCGCCTCCTCGCCGTAATCGCTCAGCAGGCTGTGCGCCTCCGCCAGCGTGGAGGGCGTGTGGAATTGAAAGTCTCTCATTTCGCCCTCCCCTAGTTGCCCAGCCGGATCATTTCGCCGGCCTTCTGGATCGACTCGATGATCTTGTAATAGCCCGTGCAGCGGCACAGGTTGCCCATCATCCAGTTCTTGATCTCGTCCTCCGTGGGATCGGGATTCTGCTGGAGCAGGGCGCGCGAGGCCATGATCTGGCCGGGGGTGCAGATGCCGCACTGGAACCCGCCGTAGTTCATGAACGCCTCTTGCAGCGGATGGAGCTTGTCGCCGTCCGCCACGCCCTCGATGGTCATAATCTGAGAGCCGCTGGCCTGTACGGCAAGGAGAATGCACGAGGAGACGATTGCGCCGTCCATCTCGACGGTGCAGATGCCGCACACGCCAACGCTGCATGCTTCCTTGGTTCCCGTGAGACCGAGATCGTATCGAATGAAATCCACAAGCGTCCGCCGCGGCGGAACCTCCGCCGTATATTCCGTGCCGTTGATCGTGACCGTTACCGGCACGCGGGCGACTGTATCTGTCGTCATAGACTCCTACCCCTCCCCACCACTGAATTACTGAATTTCGTCAGAAATTGATTATAGCAGTGAGTGCATTCGCGTGCCGCCGTGTGGTACAACTCAAGGCAGTGCTTGCGCCACGACGACGAACAACCTACCGGCAAGGAGGAACCACGCCATGGCCGCCTATTTGATAACCGATGTTGAGGTTACCGATGAAGGACTCTACGCGCAGTTTCGCGAACGGATGACGCCTGCCATCGAGTCCTATGGCGGCAAGTTCATCGAGCGCGGCGGCGCGATAGAGGTCATCGACGGCTCATGGACGCCCACCCGTCTCGCCATCGTGGAGTTCGCCACCATGGAGCAGGCGCACGCATGGCTGGACTCGGCTGAGAACCACGCCCTCGATGAGATTCGGAACAGTTCTTCCAGGATCAACATGGTGCTGGTGGAGGGCGTACACTGAGCGTGGAGGCACCAACTGATGAGCACGTTCACGTGGCCGGTGCGAATCGCAAACCTTGACGGAGAGCGTTCGATGGACATCGACGCCTTTGTCGATACGGGGGCGTCCATGACGACGCTGCCCGCGCCGATGTTGCGGGAACTCGGTGTGGAGCCGGTCGCCAGGCAGCTGTTCACTATCGCCAACGGGCAGCGCATCGAGCGCGACATTGGATACGCCGTCGCCACGATTGGCGACCAGAGCTTGATAACATACGTCGCATTCGGAGACGACGACTCGCCCCTCCTGCTGGGCGCGCTGACCCTTGAAGTCTTTGCCCTGGCGGTTGACCCCCGCGCGGAAACCCTCGTCCCCCGCGAACTGATCATGTATTAGGGGGCGCCCGCCACCAGCCCCGTTCACCCTTCGACAGGCTCAGGGCGAACGGGGGTGTTGACTGCCCTTACGGGCGTCGATGGTCTCCGCGCCGCGGGTCAGTGGCCGCGCTGTTTGTCCCAGCAGTCCTGGATCGCCCGCCAGGCCTCGCGGGTGATCGCGCCGGAGGCCGCGTCGGTGTTCGCCTTGATCACGTCCTGGAGCGTGAGCCTCCCGTCGCAGGTGACGACCGCCTGCTGTTGTTCGGGTTCCGGCTGCTCCGGCTCGGGGTCGGGGTTCTGCGGCGGTTGCTTGACCGGCTCCTGCTGCTGCGTTTCGGATTCCGGCTCCGGCGTTGGTATTGCGGTCGGCTCCGGCGTTGGTGTTGCGGCCGGCTCCGGCGGCGGGTCTCCCTCGCCGCCCTGGACGGCGCTGTCGGGCAGGGTTATGCGGGCGTGGACGCGCTCGCCCTTGCCGGTTTCGTTCTGCGCCCGCACCCAGACCCGGTAGGTCGTGCCGACCTTGAGGTTGCGGAAGGTGGTGGTCGTCTTGCCCGCCGCGACCTTGCGATCCTTGCCCTTGCCGGTGTCCATGTTCTTGATATGCACGATGTAGCGGTCGGACGCTCCGCCGGAGGCCGGGGCCTGCCAGCTGACGATCACCTTCTCGCCCTTGGCCGTCAGTTGCAGGTTGACCACCGGGCCGGGTGTTTCCACCGGCTCCGCCGTCTGCTGCTGTTGTTGTTCGGGAGTGGTGTCGTCGGGGGCGGTGATGGTCTGCGGCTCCGGGGGCGCCGCGGTCACGTCGATGCGGTAGGTGGTCAAGCCGCCGGAACCGCTGACCATGACGTACAGCTCGGTCGCGCCGCCGTCCGGCGCGAGGGCCAGATCGACCGCCGTGCCCGAGGTCCGCACCCGCGTGGGGCGGGTATAGCTGGTCGCGCCGTTGCGTGAGCCCGTGAACACGCTCTCCCCGCCGCTCCAGTGCGGCGCCAGCGTGACGCTCGTCGTCCCCGCCGGCACCGTCGCCCGGTACGACAGCACATTCGTCGAGAACGCCGGGCTCAGCGCCACCGTTTCCGAGCCGGCCGTGAGCGCGAGCCCGGTCACGGTCAGCTCCTCCTTCCTCGCCGGTTCCTGTTTCTGGGGGTCCATGACAACGACGGTCACCCGGGCGCCCAGGTAATCCGCCGGGATGCCCGGCGAGTCGACGCTGTGGTCGACGTGCAGGACCTCGTCCCGGGAGTCCGCGTCCCTTCCGGCGCTGACCGTGAACGTCTTCGGGCTCGTGTCTCCCGCTTCGACCCGGATCCGCTGGGGCGAGACCGTGATCGCGTTGATGTCGCTGTCGCCGGGGGCGCTGATGCGCGGGGAAATCCACGCGGTGTGCGCATGCGGCTTCTTCAGATGGACGGTGTAGGTCGCGCTGCCGCCCTCTTCCGCCGACACCTGGCCCGGGGAAGCGGCCAGATAGGTGCAGTCGTCGTCGATGATCTTGATCCTGATCAGCAGGCCATGGTGTCGGTCCTGGTTGCCCCAGTCTCCCCAGTCGGGACCGCCGCCGCTGCCGTGGTGCCTGATCCAGAACCGGCGCTCGGGCGGAGACTTGCACGCGTTGTCGTCCACGGCGGTGAGTTTGACCGGTTTGGAATCCAACCAGTACTCCTCGCCGGTGAAACCATGAGTGTTCGGATGCTGGAAGACGGGTATCCCTTTGATCAGGAGTATGGGTGATTCGGGGGGTTCCCAGGTGACCCCGTCGCCAATCGTGAGCAGTCCGTCGTGGGCGTTGTGGGCTCGCGGCGTGATCGTCAGCGTGGCGGTCGGCGGCTGGTTGAGCGCGATGTAGTAGGTGATCGATTCGCCCTCGTTGACCGTCATCGGTTCCCATGGGTCGTCGACATCGACTATCATCCTGCCGTCGCGGCCCAGCGAGACGGGGGCAGTCTTGGCCGCGCCCTCGACGCGGATTCCGACCTTGGAGGTGTCATCGGTCCAACTGACGGCGCCCCCCGGCGCATCTGCGGTGAGGAAGTAGCCGACGTCAGCGACACTCCAGCCGGTCTGGCCGCCGGAGTCCTCGTCGTTCGAGATAGCGCCGCCCACGCTCGCGTTGAAGCTGCCGACCGTGTAAATGACGAAGTGGTAGGTCGTGCTCGCCGTGAGGGTGGTGTTCGCCGGCGCCGCGAAGGCCACCGTGTTCGTGGCGGCCGTAGTTGAGAATGAGGGAACCGTCAGGCTAGCGAGCTTCGAGTCCGGCCCGCCGCCAGTCGCGGCCGACCACAGCTCCGCGCGGATGGTCGCGCGGTTGGCGGCGCTGACGGTGGTCCTCAATTCCGCCTCGACGCTCGACAGCGTGTAGCCCTCGGTGTGGCTTCCCGTCGTGAAACCCTGGGATTGAACTCGATTTGCCGTAGAGAGAGACCCCGCCGCGATCAGCTGCCCGAGATTGCTCACCAGGAATTCGTCGTCGTCCGTGATCCGTATCGTCACCGAGTCGGGCGTGCCGGCGGTCACCGAGGACGGCAGCGTGCCCAGCGCCACGGTGAACGTCTCGTCGTCGGCGTCGGCGTCCTGGTTCGTGCCGATGATGAAGCTGGCTTCGGTGATGCCGGTGGGGAAGTCGACGCGCTTGTCCTCGAATCCCCCTGACATGAGGTCGCCGGACTCCGCCGTAACTGCGGTCACCGTCACCGTGATCGAGAAGTCGGTGGTCGGCGCCGACGACAGCGTCGCCGTGAGGACCGTCTGATCGCCCTCCGCCACCGGGTTCGGCGTGACCGAGAGAGAGACGGTCGGGATCGCCGCCGCCGCCGACACCAGGGGGCAGAGCGCGCCGCTGGCCACGATGCTCAGCCGTACCGTATCTGCGGTGGACCATCGCACGGCCGTGGGCTCTAACGGATTGATCCACCGGGCGCCGAATGCGGGGGTCCCGTCCGGGATCTCCACGGCCGTGGAGCCCACGCACACCTTCAGCGCCTTCAACGCGGTATTCACGTCGGCGTCGAATTCGAAGAAGAGGTATCCCTGATCGTCGACCGACAGGTGCAGAATCGAGTAACTCTGGCCCCCGACCGTGAAGTCATCGTCCGTCAGGTTGTCCGTCGTGCTGCACTCTGCACCCGATATGTCGTTGTCGCATCCGGTGACCTGGCTCTGGGTCGCGTGAGCCTGCTTGGGCTTCAGCGTGGCGGACCAGATGGGGTTCGGGCAGGCCGCGCCGCTGGCCACGATGCTCAGCGATACCGTGTCGCCCGCCGACCACTGCACGTTGGCGGAGGCCCACTCAGCCCATACGTTGCCCGTGCTGTGGGCGGCCGACGAAAACGTGAGGCCCGTCTGGCCGGCGCAGAGCTTGTAGCTGTCCAGGGCCGTCCTCACGTCGCTGCCGAATTTCACATAAACGGCCTTGTTCACGGGATGGCTATAGACCTGGACCATCGTGTAAGTACCGCCCCCGACCGTGAAGTCATCGTCCGACAGGTTGTCCGTGTCGCTGCACTCCGCGCCCGATATCTCGTTGTCGCAGCCCCGGAAGGCGGTGACCTCCTTCACGTTCAGCGTGGCGGACCAGATGGGCGCCGGGCAGGCCGCGCCGCTGGCCACGATGCTCAGCGATACCGTGTCGCCCGCCGACCACTGCACGTTGGCGGAGGCCCACTCAGCCCATACGTTGCCCGTGCTGTGGGCGGCCGACGAAAACGTCAGGCCCGTCTGGCCGGCGCAGAGCTTGTAGCTGTCCAGGGCCGTCCTCACGTCGCTGCCGAATTTCACATAAACGGCCTTGTTCACGGGATGGCTATAGACCTGGACCATCGTGTAAGTACCGCCCCCAACCGTGAAGTCATCGTCCGACAGGTTGTCCGTGTCGCTGCACTCCGCGCCCGATATCTCGTTGTCGCAGCCCCGGAAGGCGGTGACCTCCTTCACGTTCAGCGTCGCAGACCAGATGGGCGCCGCCGGGGTCCTGGCGTCCGTTATGAGGATGTACCCTTTGCCTCCGTCCACCGCGGTCCAGCCCGTCACGGTCGTGGTGATTGTCACGCTGAAGTCCTCGGTCGACTCCTTCAGGCTGTCGCTCTCGATCGGAATGGTCAGCGTCGCCGTGGTGCTCCCGACCCCCACGGTGACCGTGGACGGGACCGTGCCGACGTCGGCGTCCACCGCGCTGCGGGTCAGGTCGGTGGGACCGCAGGCGCAATAGGAGGGCGTGACGGTGAAGGCCACCCCGCCCGTGGGCGCGGCCTCGCCCAGCGTGACGGTCAGCACCGCGTTCGAGCCCTCCGCCGCCGTGACCGATTTCGTGATCGCGAACGTCTTGCCCGTCGGCGCCGCCCGGTCGTTGTCGATGATGGAGAGATAGGCGCTGGGATCGTCGGCAATCACACTCGTGACGATCGAGTACGGCGAGTTGGCGGCCGGTATGACCAGGGACAACTTAAGATACTCGGTGATCTCCACGGCAGTGTCGTCCGTCACGGTGAACTCGACGAAGCGGGTCTTCGAGGTGTCGGTGGAGCTGAAGGTGACGGTCTTGGCCGAGCCGAAGGTGTAGTCCGTGCCGTCCACGGCGGTGATGTCTTCCGCGTTGACCTGGACCACCAGGCTCGACGCCGGCAGCTCGCTCACCGTGATCGGGACCCGCACCGTGCCGGCGCTCTCGTCCACCGCAATGTTGAACGGGGCGGGCGCGCCCAGGTCTTCGCCGAACACCACCCCCTTCTCCCGCGTCACCGTGACGGTGTAGGTCTGCTTGGTCGTGCCGTCCTGGGCCGTGACCTCGACGGTGATCGCGTTCGCGCCCACGTCGAGCGCAATGGCGTCGCTCTCCGAGCCGCTGTCCACCGCCGTCAGGCTTGTGCCCGTGCCGACCTTGATGGAGGCGCCGCTGTGCGCCTTGGTCGGCGTCACCTTCACGTGCGTCACGTGGTACGGCGCGGTGGCGGTGTAGGCGGTGGTGGCGGGGGCGAAGGTCTCTGCCAGGGTGAGCGACGAGAACGTGCCCGTCTCGCTCTTCGCGCCCTGCGCCGTCAGACCGACGAGGGTGGCGTCGTTGGAAACGGCGGCGCCCTTGACGCGGATGGCCATGCGGCTGGTGGAGACGGAGATCCAACTGAGCGTCTGGCCGGTCGGCGTATTCGCGCTCGCGAGTCCCTTCAGGCCGTTCGCGATGCTCCAGCCGGCCGCCCCGCCGGAGTCCTCGTCGCCGGAGGTCGGATTGCCTATGGCCAGTTCTACGGTGCCGGTGGTGTACAGCAGAAAATAGTACGTCGTGCTCGCCGTGAGGGTGGTGTTCGCCGGCGCGGCGAAGGACAGCGTGCCCGCCGCGAATGTCGACGGGACCGTCAGGCTCGCGGCCTTCGAGCCCGGGTTGCTGTCCGTGCCTGCCGACCACAGCTCCGCCCGGACGGTCGCCCGCTGGGTGGCGTTCAGGGTAGCCGCGATCACTGCGTCGATGCTCTTCAGCGTGTAGCCCGCGGTGTGGCTTCCCGTCGTGAAAGCCTGGGCGGGGACAATATTGTCTGTAGAGACTGTCGAGGTTTGCCTGGTCTGCCCGACGTTGCTCACCAGCGCGACGCCCTCGTCCTTGATCGTTATCGTCAGCGAGCTCGGCGCGCCGGCGGTCAGCGAGGACGGCAGCGTGCCCAGCGCCACGATGAATGTCTCGTCGTCGGCGTCGGTGTCCTTGGTCGTGGTAATGGGGAGTGTGATGACGGTTAGGCCGGCGGGGATTGTGACGGCGAAGGTCCCCCCCACGAGGTCGCCGGACTCGGCCGTGACCAGGGTCACCGTCATCGATATCGCTACGTCGGCGGCCAGCGCCGACGACAGCCTTGCCTGGATTTCCGCCGGCGAGCCCTCGGGCACCGGGTTCTGCACCGCCGAGAGCGACACCGTCGGGGTGGACTGCGCCTGCGCCGGCGCGGCGTCCAGCAGGAGCATCGTGCCGAGCAGCAGCGCGGCGAGGAGCAGGGGGAAGGCCGAGAGGCGCCGGGGCAGGGCCGCGGCGAGGAGGCGCGGCGGCTCAGCGGGCCGGGAAGAGGGACCGCGGGGAGGCCGGGAGGACGTGGAGGCGCGCATTACCCCCCCCCCCCAAGAACAGACGTGCTACACGCGCCAGGGGCGCGGCGGCAAGGCGGAGAGCGAGAGGCGCGCCCCTGCCGGGCACGGAGGAATGCGGTCTCAGGCTGTGGCGGTCCCTCTTGTTGGCCATTGCTGCTTGAACCTCCCTGCGCAGCCGCTTCCGGCTACGGTGACTTTTAATCTTACCACTTGTTTATGATATGGGCGTGATATCAAGAGGGAATTTTGATGAACCACCATGGTATTTGGGTGGAAGGGGCAAAATTGCCCCAAAAGAGGCCGCTTACTGCGGGGGCGTTAGCAGACTTTGTAGGCCCACATTTCGTGCCAGACGTCCGGCTCGCCGTTGGGCATCGGCCGGAAGGGGGCGCTGCGCTCAAGCAGGCGCCATTTGCCCTCTGATTCCAGCGCGGCCTGCTTCACGTCAAAGCCGGCATCCGTGTAATAGTCCGTGCGAATGGAGAACACCACCGGCCCGCCGGGCTTCGTGGCGCGGACCAGTTCGTCCAGCGACTCCGGCAGCGCGTGGCCGTAGGTGAACACACCGACGCACGTGGTTCCGGCGAAGCCGCCGGTCTCGAAGGGCAGCGGCTTGCCCAACTCGCCGATCACGAAGTCCTCGTAGACCCCCTTCTCCTTCGCCGTGGCCAGCATCCCCGGCGACATGTCCAGTGCGGTGATGCGGCTGAAGCGGCGGCGGGCCAGTTCCACGCCGACCATGCCCGTGCCGGCCCCCGCGTCAAGCACCCTGGCATCCTTATCCGGCAGATACGTATCCAGGAGCACTGCCGCGGCCATCGGCGAGCTGAACCCCAGCGCCTCCAGATCGGCGTCGTATTCCGACGCCCAGCCCTCGTAGGCGTTCATGAGTTCCGCGTAGTCCTTGGCGCCATAGACCCGCTGGATGCGCTCCGTGCGCGCTTTATCGCTCGCCATATTCACCCTCCTGCCGGTTCCGCGCTCACACTCCTGCGGCGATGTCAAAGCGGTCCAGGTTCATCACCTTGTCCCACGCGGCGACGAAATCACTCACGAGCTTGTCCCGGCCGTCATCGCTGCCGTACACCTCGCAGATGGTGCGCAGCTCTGAGTTGGAGCCGAAGATCAGATCGACTCTCGTCGCAGTCCACTTGAGGTCGCCCGTCTGCCGGTCCCGCCCCTCGTAAACGCCCTCGGACGCCGCAGATGCCTGCCATTCGGTGTCCATGTCGAGCAGGTTGACGAAGAAGTCGTTTGTCAGCGATTCAGGCCTGTCTGTAAAGACGCCGTGCTGCGATTGCGCGGTGTTGGCGTTGAGAACGCGGAGACCGCCCACAAGCGCCGTCATCTCCGGGGGAGTCAGTGTCAAGAGGTATGACCGCTCCACCAGCAGCTCCTCCGCAGTGTCACTGCGGCCTGCCTGCAGGTGGTTGCGGAAGCCGTCAAAGGTGGGCTCAAGCACGGCGAACGACTCGACGTCTGTCCATTCCTGCGCCGCGTCCGCGCGGCCCGGCGTGAACGGCACGGTGACATCATGCCCCGCATTGCGCGCCGCCTGTTCCACACCGGCGCATCCCGCCAGCACGATCAGGTCGGCCAGAGAGACCCTCTTGCCCCCCATCTGCGCGCCGTTGAACTCCGCCCGGATGCCCTCAAGCGTCTCCAGCACGCCGGCCAACGCGGCGGGGTTGTTGACCTGCCAGTCTTTCTGCGGGGCGAGGCGAATGCGCGCGCCGTTTGCGCCGCCGCGCTTGTCCGTGCCGCGGAACGTCGCCGCGGACGCCCACGCCGTCGAGACCAGCTGCGAGACGCTGAGCCCGGATGCAAGGACGCGGGCCTTGAGGTCTACGATCTCCTGAATACCTATTACCTCATGGTCGACCGCGGGGACGGGGTCCTGCCACAACATCTGCTCGGCGGGCGCAAGCGGCCCAAGATAGCGGGTGCTGGGCCCCATGTCGCGATGGATCAGCTTGAACCATGCCCTGGCAAAGGCATCCTCAAGCTCTGACGGATTCTCAAGAAAGCGCCTGGAGATGCGCGCATAGTCCGGGTCGGTGGTGAGCGCGAGATCGGTCGTCAGCATCATCGGCGCGTGCGTCCTGGCCGGATCATGGGCGTCCGGCACGGTGGCAACGGCGGCGGCGTTCGCGGGGGTGTACTGCGATTTGCCCGCCGGGCTGGTTGTCAACTCCCACTCAAGGTTATGCAGGTTCTCAAGGAAGTTGTTGTCCCACGCGACGGGGTTGGTTGTCCACGCGCCCTCCAGCCCGCTGGTGAACGAGTCGACGCCCTTGCCGCTGCCGTACGCGTTCTTCCAGCCGAAGCCCTGCTCCTCGATGGAGGCGGCCTCCGGGTCAGGGCCGACGTGCTCCTCAGGAACTGCACCGTGCGCCTTGCCGAATGTGTGGCCGCCCGCGATGAGCGCGACCGTTTCCTCGTCGTTCATGGCCATGCGGGCAAAGGTCTGGCGGATGAATTTCGCGGCCTCGACGGGGTCAGGGTTGCCGCCCGGCCCCTCAGGGTTCACGTAGATCAGTCCCATGTGGTCTGCGCCGAGCGGCTCCTGCAGCGTGCCGTCGCCGCTGTGGCGTTCGTCGCCGAGCCACGTCCCCTCCGGGCCCCAATACGTCTCGTCCGCCTCCCAGGCATCCGTCCGCCCGAACGCGAACCCCATGGTCTTGAAGCCCATCGATTCCAAAGCGCAGTTTCCGGTGAAGATGATCAGGTCCGCCCACGATATTTGCCGGCCATACTTCTGCTTGATCGGCCACAGC
This sequence comes from Dehalococcoidia bacterium, assembly GCA_965203815.1. Taxonomy (GTDB): domain Bacteria; phylum Chloroflexota; class Dehalococcoidia; order UBA6926; family UBA6926; genus VXMO01. The sequence goes on from OZ241912.1 coordinate 542,603, forward strand.
AGGCGGCGCGCCTTGTCCAGGCTCGCGTTGTCCGGCCAGCTGTTGAGGGGGGCGAGGCGCTGGTAGCCGGAGCCGCCGCCGCCGCGCCCGTCGCTGATGCGATACGTCCCTGCCGCGTGCCAGCTCATGCGGATGAAGAGGGGGCCATAGTGCCCGTAGTCGGCGGGCCACCAGTCCTGCGAGGTGGTCATCACCTGCTCGATGTCGCGCTTGAGCGCATCGACATCCAGTGATTTCAACTCCTCGGCGTAGTCAAAGTCCTCGCCCATCGGGTCTGAGACGGGCGACTCCTGCCGAAGCGGCTTGAGGCTGAGTTGGTCCGGCCACCAATACTGATTGGTACTCACTGCATTTCTCCTTTTTGATGCGCCCTCATTTGACGCGTCCTCAAAAAGTAGCAGTTTCGTCTTTCCGCGGACAACGGAAACACACCAATCCACGCTAATTGAGACAGGGTTGGCGGTGGTGGCAGATCGTTGACTGAATTACGAACGTTCGTTTTGGAGGTGGGGTTGTAGGGCGAAGCTGGCTGAGTGCCTCACATGAATCTACTTGAGACGTGCCTCTTCGTATGGTCGTCGCGGAGAACAGGTCTCACGACGTTGGCAGGAACACCTCGCGTTCTTTTAGCCTCCAGGCAGCGTAGGCCAGAGATTGGGTGATGTCCTCCGGTTCGAGGTAAGGATATGCGCGTAGGATCTCTTCGGAAGAGTGTCCCGCCGCCAGAAGACCCACGACCGTGCCAACCGTGACCCGCATACCACGAATGCACGCCTTGCCGCCCATGACGGCGGGATCAAGAGTAACCCTGTCGAATGATTGCACGGTCATCCTCCTTCCGTGTCAGGGCTTTGAACGTTGCCGGCACAAGCCATCCAAGGATGGTCGCACACCCACAACAATTGGTGACTCATTGATTATATCGATCGGTCGACGAGGATGCCCCAAGGTGCTTTGAAGGGCACTCTATCCGGTACTTCGCCCAAGAGGCATTGCACAGTGATTATTGACGGCTATGAAACGTTCTATTGGGATGTAGTTCTGACATTGTAATGCCTTCTTGACCCTAAACAGGGCTATCTCCGGGTCTCGCATGGTCACCCTCTATAGATCATCTAGGTCCCGCCTTAACAGGATGCTGTAGATGAAGGCAAGTGAGTTCAGCAGGAAAATTCTACCGCCAGAACCGCAATCACTAGTTTGCGTGGTTCGGCGGTTACAGGATTTGGCTGCCAGAGCTCTACATTCGCGACAGAAACTGTTTCTCAAAAAGCCGGAATCATCGCCTGCCTTGAGCGAGAGCGTTACGATGGCGGCCCAATCCCGCTCATATCAAAGAAGATGTGGGTAAGGCGAATTACAGCGAATGGTGCGGGTCGTTGGTGAGTAGATGAGAAAATCGAATTGAGCCAGTCAATCGGAGCCGCCGGCACCAACGAATGACTTGATCCCATGCCCGGAGACCTTGCAACCTGTCCATTTATACGTGCAAATATCTCATCCAGAGTTCCGTCGATAACGTAGCCGATCATGGCACCAACTTGGGCCTGGGGTCCGTAGTACCCTTGGACAAATCTGTCCATTCCTTCCACTACATATAGCCTGGCCAAGTCATTTGGCGCAAGGCGCTTACACTCGATCCTAAGGAAGGCTTTGTCAGCAAAGATGTCCCATGACACCACCATATCAATGTGTGGCGCATGGATTGGGTCTTCATGACCTTCCAGCATTGCATCCGAAGGTTCCACATGATGGAAACGTGGCAGAAGTGCCATGTTTCTTTCACGCCGGATCTCACTCATGCATGCCACCAAGCGAATGGTGTAGTGGTCCTCATAGTCTCCAACCCGATCAAAGCCTCTGGTCTTCCATCGCTCAAAGCCATCTACAATGAGCTGCAATATCGCATTTTCGATTTCCGGGGATACCTCCGCAGCTAAAGAACCAGGTGATCCGAAAGCAGATTCGTCCAGACTGTGAGTCATGTGGAGCGCGTCGCTATTCCACCTCTATCGTCGGAGGCGGCCCGCAACAATTGAGCGATGGTCTCATCTGCGTCGTTGAACGCAGCCGATTTTGTCCAGAATCTCCGTTCTGCAGGTTTCACTATGTGAATCGCTTCAGATTCATAGACCTTTATGTTCCTTCGGAAATACAAGCTATTTGAGTGCTGTTCTGTTGCAATTCGCTCCAGATTGGTCAGGAGCGATCCAAGTTCTGGTTCAGGTGCTATATGAGGGGGGACCTTCGTTCCTCCTTGCTCGAGATGAAACGACACCGCTCGATAAGGAGTGTGCCCATCATAGACTGTCGGCACCAACACTCGGCTCCCTCCAGTCGTATTCACAAATACTTCCGAATACGCTTGGGCATACTGAGACAGTTGGTCTGTCGATGGTGATACAAATGCGTCCGCCTCTAGGGCCCTGTAATGTCGGTCCACCGCAGTTGCTAAGAAATCTTCAATGATGTGTTGTTCAGACGAGGTGACGCCATAAGATCTGTATACGAGTTCATCCAGTTCCTGCTGCCAGTCCCAGCCGTTTTCAGATGCTTGTATGCGATCAACTAGGGCCACGATCTCATGCAGGAGGCCGGAATCTTCCACGGGAATCGCGCATGGGAGCTTCCTTTGTTCGGTCAGCAGTACTTCATCTCTCTCAACCCCCCATGTGCCAGCCGTCAAGAAATGGTAGTAGCGAGCTAGAGAAGAGTTTACGTAAGCGCACACAACCCTCAGATAATCGGTATCCTCTATCGTCCCCGCTATACCAAAGATTCCATTCGTAAATACTGCATCATCTCTCAGAAAAGCAGAGGCCAGGGCACCACGGTGGATCACACCACGACGGATCAATACATGTGGGCCCCGGTAGGTTCGCATGTCGCCCGGGCGGTGAAAAACTTCGCGATTGATTCGCGCATCTGTCATAGAGGAAATGCGGAATGGCGTGAGTGATTCGACTGGCACGTAGCGCATTGCTGCAAGTTCGGGAACATAATTCGAGTTACTACCATTTATTGTCACTCCTGCGCGAATCTGCCAGCCACGTCGTTGAGCTACTTCTTCTAGCGACGGGAACCGTTCACGCAGATCATCCACGATGGTGAGATCGCGAGGAGTACCCCACAATGCCAGCTTCCAGATGTAGGGATGACCCACAATTTGATTACGTGCAAACTGTCTCGCTTCGTCACCAAAAACTACGACTCCCGCCAAGACTTCGGACAGTGGCGATGGATGAGGGCACAGATATGTCAGGTCATTACGTTGGTTATCGTCCTCTGAAGACGACTGGCAAAATACTGCCACCATTGGGGCAACCGCCTCGCGAAAGAGGGACCGACGGAAGGCAGAAAAATCGACAACCTGAGTCACTTGATGTGTCGCAAAGAAACTACGTCTGAATTCTCGATTTGTTCCACTTTGGTTGAATAGCATCCCCTTACTAGGAGCAAGCAGGCACATCCGACCCTTGTCAGCGAGTAACGTTGGAGCTCGCCACAAGAACGCTTGAGCAATCTGGTTATCCCCAATTGCATGATCCCGTTGCCGAACGTAATCACTGGCAGGCTTTGTCAAATTACTGCGCCAAGGTGGATTCCCCACTATGAGGTCATACCTCCCGTAGTTGAATGGAGCATCCGTTTCAAAGAAGTCATTCACGAATAAGTTAGTACCCTTTAGGGTAGGAAATCGAACCGATTCCCAAATGCTCTTTGGCTCAAGAAACTCCAAGAGAGCTAGGTAGCAACTGAATGCTGCGACTTGGATAGCGTCCTCATTCAGGTCAACACCGTAGATGCAACCGGTCAGAATATCGCGGAGTTCCTCGAAGCTAAGGTGTTGGCCATCGCTGGCTTGGCGATGGATTGTGACTAGTCGCCGATAAGCTTCTACTAGGAATATCCCTGAACCACATGCCGGGTCTAGGACTCGAATGACTTGATCGGTAACCTCAAACGGTATAACCTCGTTCAGCACAAAATCTACGATTTCCGGCGGGGTGTAGTAGGCACCAGAAATCTGTCGGTCTTCATCCAAAAATGTCTCATAGATCGCGCTGATCAGTTCAATAGGGATATACTTGAAGTCATAGGCCCAGAAATACATCTGGCCAGAAGTCACCTCTTCGGCATTAAGGAAACGTCCAAGCAATTCTAAATGTTTTGGTTCGACTTGGTACCGTTCTAAGTCGTTGATCGGAAATAGATCGCCGTTGAATCGTTGAGCCAATTCATCGAATAGTTGATAGGATTCCTGCAGGGAGTTCTTGAGCAGGTCAGCGAGTGAGAATCCGCCGGTGAAACGACGATAATAGACTTCGTCAATTACTCCTCGGTCTTCAAGATAGCGGACGAATATGGACCTACCCAAGAGGCTGTTCGCAATAGTCTCGGATAGCCCATCATCAATCAAACGGCGTCGAACGTGCTTTAGGTTCTCGAGTAGGCGGTTGTCGACTCGTTGCTCCCGGCTAAAATCTGCCTGCTGTGTTCGGGCGAAGCGCCCAGATGTTATTTCCCTTCGTCGGTAGTCAGATAGCGCCTGCCTAAGCTCGAGAATGTCCGTGACCTGCTGGATGGCTAGCTTTAGATGTGAGGTGTCTTCCGCCTCCATCAATTGCCCGGAGTGGCGTTGTGGTGGAGCGAAGCAGTTGTAGACTCGTACTTCTTGCGGCAGCACAGCGATCAGTAGCGGGGCACGATTATGATTCCAGAGAGAGCGATGAAGATCCCACAGATAATCGTCATCGACGATTTGGAGCTCCTTAAAGTAGACCACGGGAACATTCCCATGAAAATAGGCGGCGTCCATCTGAAGCTTGTCCCGGATTTCCTGCCAGACGTAGGCCCGCCCATCTGCGACGGCCGGTTTGTCTACCGTCACCAGACCTTGATCGTCCAGATAATCAAGAGCATCGAAAACGTTCGCTAATGCGGTCCCAATCACGTGAGCACCCCCACAGAGCCGCTGTTCACAACGCTTTCTTCGATTCCGTGGGATGGTTTCGTAGTCACTCGCCGCTCAATTTCGGCCAAGAGGTCAGCCAATGGTAGCCGCAGAACATATTGTCGCGCAAGAGGGTCTAGCAGCTGTTCATTCGACCTCTTGATCAGGATTCGATGCCCGTCGGTGATGGCCTCCAATTCGGTCAGAGGAGCAGGTTCATCCGGCAAGTCAGTTAGGTTCAAGAGTGCGCGACGAATCTTCTGCAGTGACAAGTCTGCTTGGCGCAAACGAAAAATAAGCTTGAGTTGCACCATATCCAGCAGGGTGTATAGACGCCTGCTACCACTGCCCTGCGCCGGGCGCCCATGAGGACGTGCTAGCTCTGGACTATCCCAATACGCTAACTGGCGCTGAGTGAGCCCGACAACTCTTTGTACCTCACCAGAGGTAAACAGTTGCTGCATCTACGCCGGCGAATCCACGATCAAGGGGCACATCGTGTATTTCAAAGTACAAGAATGGGGCTCCATAGTCAATAGATGGGCGTACCCATAGATCATTAGCTTCATTAGCTCAAATGGCATCGGTCATGAACACGGCCCTACCGCGAATTCCCAAGGAAACGAAGATTACAATCTCAGGGCAGTGGCCCCGCCAGTACACCCAGCCTGAACAGCCCCGAGGTCAATCCTCGACCCAAGGGCCGTTCTACTCTGTCTCAAAGCCGCTGTCCTCGAATTCCAGCGTGCGACTGTTTTCGTTAACAGTTCTCACGATGTGTTCCGGCGCACCTTCGGGGATGTCAGCCTGGATTTCTAAAGTCAGTTGCACATTGCTCCCCGTCAGGCCAGTCAAATGAGCTATCACTTCCTCCGCTATCTGGCTTGCATCTCGCCCTAGACGGGTCGGATCCAGTCTGACCGATCCGTGATAACGTTTAGCGACCGGCCGAGGCTCTTTCGGGTCGTCTTTGTCAGGAGAAGTCTCCCTTATTTGTGTTGGTTCCTCGGGCTCCGAGCTATGGTCAGTTCCAGCACCCGGATCACGGTCGACTTGGCCGCTCGCCTCCGCATCCATTTGCATGCGCGCTACGTCAGGGCGCAGTACAAGTCCAGGATCGCTCTCCATTAGGGCCGCGTGAGGCCCAGTTTGGATGCCCCGGTATCGCCCCGTTTCTTCGTCATAGCCATCTGCGTAGGCAAACGAGTCTTGCTCCCACGTCATCAAGGAGAGTCCGTTTCGAATGGCTTCAAGCAGGACTGACGACTCAGCTAATCTAGGCAAGTAGGTGTACCGGGCAAAGTCGTCTAGGAGTTGCCTCACAGAGACATGCTCGCCCCTCCACAACGGAATTCGATCTAATTCCATACGCAGCCGAGTGCCAGCGAAACTCGAAATCAGCAATTCGTCGTTACGCATTCTTCTGCTAGCACGCATTGCTAGGGCACCTTGACCAGACAGCCTTATCACGCTCCAGCTTAGGCTGGCTTGGGGGCTCTCCTGCACAGGCACAAGCAACCACTGGTAAGTCTCGAGGATCCGTGCATTTACTGCTCCATCGGCCCCCGCGAGCTGAGACTCGGCCTGCCTGACCTGATGCGGAGGTAAATCGAGAGTCTCTTTGTCAGAGAGAATTGACTGCCAAGCGAGGAATCGCCTCACTCCATCTTCCAGATCCTGTAGACGGGGTTCGTCAGGTGCCAGAAAGGCGAGCGAATTCCTGTAGATCCGTGGTGAGCTACCCAAAGATTCAAGTATCGACTTGGCCGCAACGACTGCGTGGCTATTGTCGCCCTCGTCTCTAACGTGGCTGTGACTCGGGGCGAGGGCAACCAGACTTGCGTCTCGGTCATCCTGCACATCGTGGCCAGATGTCGGAAAGACGTGAATTCTACTGAATTCACCTCGTTGACCCAAATCTGCCCGCAAACGCCGGGCTATCTCTTCGTCGACGTGTTCGCGGTTTCGCCGATATTCCTCCGCGCGGCTCTCGGCGAGATTGGCGACCGTCGGCTGAGTAGAATACCAGTAACGTGCGCCATCTTGATACAAGTACGTGGCGGCACTCCCTAGGCGCCTAATCGCATCCCCGAACACCGCAGGTGGCTCGCCCGGCACTACACAACCCAGCTTGATTCGCCGGTCTTCGATCCCTTGGTTGGCCGGAGAAGCCAAGGGCGCGGACCCCAACAGAATTGTGCGAGCCACCCTGCGGCTCGCACTGTACCGACCCAAGTTGGAGACCTCATTGTCAATTTTGAGTGGCAGAGAGTTGATGCCGTCGATATCACGGTCAATCACTGGCATCCAAGTCTCAGGCAAATAGCGCACTAACTCTGCCTGGACTCTTGGGTCGTCCATAGGAATAAGAGCCGGTAGAATCAGAGGCTGGCGATCACCCCGTTCCCACAGACTATTGATTACAGTAGCCATAAGCCTCAGCACACCACGTGTTCGCTGGAAGCTTCTTAGAGTTGACCAGTCTGTATAGAGTCGCTCAAAAACCTCAGGATGAATGGGGAAGGCGGCTTGGATTCTCTTCTCATAATCGCCTTCCGCACAGTCAGGAGGGAACTCTTGAGAGTTTGTGCGATAGAGGTTGCTAAAGGCACGGGCCACATTGTCGCGCTTGGCAAAATCTGCCGGATCGACAATCGGTTCAAAGAGTCGACGACGGACGATTTCAAAGCTCTCCTCTGCGGTTGCCGGACGCCAAGACGACTCTACACGTCCAATAACGTTGCGCAAGCGGCTTAGAGCTTCTCGCCCCATCAGGCCGCCAACTTCCGCATCGTCCGCACGTCCTTCCGTGGAATCGGTGGTATCCGACGCCGGAAGGCTGATCACCAACAAGCAGTCTTGGGCAAGTCTCGCTGATTCTGACAGGGCTTGGGCAAATGTGAAATGAGTCTCGAAACTCCCTGCGGGTAAGTCGGATTCCTGGTGTAGCTGGCGAGCGTAGGCTACCCACTCGTCGATGAGAATCAGTGAAGGTCCATAGTCACTAAGCAGTGTTCTGAGTGCGTCACCAGGGTTGGTGGCTCGCTCATCATCAGCCCGGACTCGGTCGTATGCCCGTCGGGCCTCCGCATCCCCCCCTGCCGCGTGGCCAAGCTGCCACGCAAGCTCTCCCCACAAAGTACCCACGACCGTTCCGTCTGCCTTCGTAACCGGATTTCCGGGAGAAATTCGATTGCCTACGATAACAACGCGCTTCACATCTGGGACAGAATCACCGTCATCATTCTCAAAGACCGAATCCATGCCCGCCAATTCGCCAACAGGTGTGTCCGAGAACAGATGATATAGAGCCAGCATTGAATGAGTCTTACCGCCACCAAAATTGGTCTGTAACTGCACGACCGGATCGCCGCCCTTACCGGTGAGTCTCTCGACTGCGCCACTGAGCAGATTCCGCAAGCTGCCCGTGATGTATGTGCGGCGGAAGAATTCTTGAGGGTCCCGGTATTCAGACGAGCCTTCCCCGAGATGTACCTGCCACAGGTCGGCGGCAAACTCTGCCTGTTGATAGCGACCGGTGGCGACATCTGGATGCGGATTTACAACATCCCGCCATGGGGTGAGTCCACTTGTCTCGTGGTCGTCCATTGGCACGCTAAGTGCCCTGCGCCGTTGTGATCTAGCTTGTTCTTCAAAGCGAACCCGCAAAAGTTCCATCTTCATGGTCTCAATCTCAGCCGCTTCTGACGCGGACACGGCAAGGAGTAAGCGATGAATTGAATCAAGTGCTCGATAAGCGTCGTCGCCGGAAAACGACTCCTGGTGCGCCCAGCGATTGCGTGTTCCCCGAAGTTCGTTCACGATACTTCGCTCCGCGGACCCAAGCGTGTTCCTGTAGACCTCATTCCATGAGTCCCACACGGTTCTCAGAAGCGCCGCGACATCCATCTCTGTGAAGCGGGCTTTGGCGTCCTGCACTGACTCGCCGAGTATTTGCCCTAGTACTTGGGCAGACTTACCACGGTGATAATTGATGAACTCCCGAGAGGCGAACGGCGCGATTCCGGTCTTAAGCGTATCCAGTGCCTTGCCGACTCGCTCTTGGTTAGTAACGGCCACTGTCCGCGCCCCCTGTCGATCTAAACTCGTTGAGATAATTCTCAATCCTGTCACGATTTGCAGTCAGACTGGAATACTGCTTCTCGCATACATCGGTGAAGCGTGCAAGCACCTTACGACCGATCTCCTCTTGGTCTTCAAATATGGCCAATGAATTGAAGAGGAGCCCCCAATTCTCAAACTGATGGAGAGCAATCGTCGCGTCGCGGGTCTCTGCATCACTGGACAGAGCATGAATGAAGAGTGGCCGTGGCGTGAAATCCACGCGGCAGTTAACGGTATACATGCCTTGAGGGTCGTGAACTCCGTCAGACCAATCGAAGGTCATATGTTCCTCAGATAGAGAGGTCTCAAAAAATGACCTGAAGTCGTCCATGAACGTGCTGACAACGCGCTCTCGAGACAAGAACGAAACGTCCGTGATCTTGAGAAGGGCTTGTACAAAGGAGAATAGCGCATCACCATATTGCTCATCCTTGACATCTAGGATGAGCTCGCCATTGAGGTCCTCTACCTGAAACACCGAAAGAGCATCGGAGATAATCTTTTGGCGATTACCCTGACGCAAGTCTTGCTCGGCAATATCGTAAGTGAGATGCATGAACGTGTGAGCCTCATCCGACAGTATCCACTTCGTTCCCTGCCGCTTCAGGATAATCGAAAGGTGGTCCCCATCTTCAAAGCGGAACGGCGTAAAGACTCGGTATCTATCCGCACCCTCAGTTTCCAGCCGCACTTCTGCTGAGACTTTAGCTTTGAAGTTCTGTTCGATCGTCTCGGTTGACATAGTTGTCGCCCCCTTACATGAGACTCAATTGGTCCCTCGGAGGAATGTCGAAGGCAGCCTCCTTTACCATGCAATCTACAGCACCATTGAAATCACTGTACTCATAGGTGGCCTCGGCGTAACTATCTTCGCGAGCCCCAATCTGTTGGTACCGCTCTGTCGCCGTGTGAATGTGAAAATCATAGAACGTGTCGCCTTCGATGCTGTTGGTATGTTGATGGCTCCTACCGTTGCAGCGCCGCAGGCGAAACAGACGATTCGACTGAGGAACCTGTACAGCCAGAATCACAGAGAAGTCGAGAGGATTCACCGTACTGCGTCGAAGGATAAGGCGAAACAGGTTCCCGTTTACCCCGGTACAATCGATGCTGCCTTCCCGATGTCCTCGCTTGGGCCGATGAGAGAGCCTGTTCCGCCAATTCTGGGGAAGCGGTTTGCGTTCCCGCAGGAACGATTGAATCTCAGAGTCTGTGTATGTTAGTGCCATCTCAGTCGTCTGATCCGTTCATGAGTATTCCCTGTTGAGTGCCTCGCTGCTCTGCTGCGAGTCGGGCAATTTCCGGCCAACTCTGAACCAGTCCGTTGTACATCTGGGCGTCCTGCGAACGACCCTTTTGGTCGCACATACGGTAGAGGCGGTAAGCCAGATCGCGGGCCGCTTCAGCGCGAGCGCCAATCTTGATCAAGATTTCAGCAGCGACAGGCTCGCCCTGACGAAGAAGGCGGATAAGCTGATGGGTCGCCTCCCAAACAGTGAAATCGCGATCCCTCTCGGGGTTCCAATCCTCTGGCAATTCGACAGGCGTGAGTAAGCGCACCCTTCCTCCACCAGAGGTCAGAATGTCCGCATCAACCATGCCTGCCACACTGGTGTTCTTTGCTTTGGAGAGAGTCTCGGCTATACCAAAGTCGCCCTCGGCGAATCCTGATTGCTCGAACCAAGCGAGCGCCCAACGAGTATCTGCGTCAAAGTCACCTTCTTGCTCAGCAAGCACCTCATCCAATGTTTGATTGATAAGGGCGAGAGCTTCACGAACGGGCACCGTCTCGCCGCTAGCATCGAGAACTCTCTCATATCGGGTGAATACGGACATACCTGGCCCAACAGCCGCTTGAGCCAAATCCACTGGAGCGATATTACCTGCCTGAATCTTACGAAGCGCTTCCGGCAATTCCGACTTTAGAGCCTCGATGAATTCTCGGCGGGTGCCAGTCGGAGAATCAGAGTCACGCGGCCGACACACCAAGACGATGCTGGAGGCAAGCGCGTTCGTGCCCAACGAGATTACTCGGCCAACTCTCTCAGTCCGAACCGGCCATGTGCCTGTAATGGCGAGCCCAGCTCGAATTGCACCATCCAAGAACGTTTGCCAACCCGTACTTGTCACCCCATCAGCGCTCTTTTCGGACTGTTTGAACGCGTAGTAGATGCCAATCGGTAAAGCGGGATGGGTCTGTTCAGCGAGATGACCAATCGCCTTTCCCATGCCATCAAGAAAAAACTTCTCGGCATTTTCCTTGTTCCCATGACGGTAAGGTGTGGCCACTAACTCTTCAGCCTTGGGGACAGCAAGTGTAGTGAAAATGCCAGGAAGGATGGGACGTAGAGAGCGACGTAGCCAGACATAGAAAAAGTCGGATAGGTCGGCGTAGCCCACATTGTCATAGTAAGGAGGGTCAGTTGATATAAACACGGCGTGTCGCTGGTTAGAGGGGGCGACGGCATCATCTTGGTAAGCGTGGTTAGGGTGGGCCCGTCGCGGTAAGGTAGTGATTGCTTTGGCAATCCACTCTATCTGCGCCATCCAGTTTTGAGTCGACGCAGAAAAAAGGTTAGTTTCGGCGTAGTCCCACATCATAGGGATGGCCTGCCTGGAGAAAACTCCGGCGACAAAGTCGCCGGAGTTTTGCCACCTACTAAAACTAGAACTGCTGTTTGCGTTTCGGCCAACACTAAGTCCCAAGTAAACACAAATAGCCTCCGCGTAGGCTGTCGCACCAAGACCCTCCGTCCCTAAGGGTAAATTGTTATTCGTCAAGCCGGCGGTCTCAGCATGTGCGCTAATGGTTTCTCGTGCTTTACCAACGAGTTCGGAGAAAGTAGTAAGTGCAACAAGCTGGCGATCAGTGAAAAGGTGGCGCCATTTGACAAATCCGTACTCCTGCACCCTGAAGCCAAGGGCACGCTCTGGCAAATCTGTATCAGGTGCGCCCTTTGGGACAGCTTGATTCGCAATTTCCTCTTGCTCCTTCGTAGGCCCTATGTACACGCGGCCACGATCACCCTCAGCGACAATTGCCATTAGCCGAGCGCCCATTCGGCCTGCCTTTGCTTCTGTTCGCAAATATTCGAATGGCATCGGTACGCGCGACACGAGGCATAGAAAACTACTCCCGCTGCCACCCGACTTCGTGCCGTTCTTGGCGACCTCAGGCGGTGTGCCTGCTTTCACCTTGAACTGGTATCTGCCATCATCTATAACTGGTTCCACGTAGGCTTGGTTATTCTTCTTGGTCGAAAGAACGAAGCTGGTTGCCAGTGGCACATCCACATTGGCGAAGGCTGGATTGGGGCTCTTCACTGTTCGCGTCCAGAGCCATGCAATCACGGTGAGCTCGCGGCCCACGTACGGCTTTAGGTCAGGTCGTTCCTGCGCCATCTCTGCCGTCACTTGAATCTTTGGATATAACTGGCCGATGCGTTTCTCCGCTTCGTCTCGCATCCACTTGCCGTAGTAGCGAACATCTTCAGCCAAGCCTGCCGCGCCTTTCCAAGTAACGTCGGGGAAGCTCTTGCCCTTCCTCGATTCCGGATTAACTGGCGGCTGGTCAACGAACTTGGGCGGTATCTCGATCATCGCCTTGTTGATGAGCACCGCCACCGGGTTCAGGTCGCTGGCGTGTGCCTCTAGGCCCAAGCGTTGAGCCTCTAGCGGAATGGCACCACCTCCGGCGAATGGGTCATGAAAGGCGGGAGGCTTGTCGGGATTGAACAGTTCTGACGCCTCTGGATGATCCTGATTGTCTTCGCAGGTCCGTCGCCAACTTTTTAGAATCTCTTCCCGCGCCTCCTCCAAGACTGACTCGTTCGTGGTGTTCTCCCACTTCACCAGTTCTTCGATGATATTGAACAGTCGATCCCGTTCTTTGGCTCGATCTTCCTCAGTTGGAAACAGTTCCGGTCTTGATGAGGGATCGTCCACCAGTTGGGCAAATAGCACGGCCCGCGCTGCAGCAAGCGGGCGTCGGGCCCACCAGAGGTGCAACGTGCTGGGATGGCCATGCCTGATTGACTTCTCACGCGCCGAAGCAGCGTTTATTGCTTCTAGCGGCAGCGCGACTTCAATGAGTTTCTTGCGGAGTTTCACGTTCATTCCTCAGATAGCTTTCTTGCCTGAAGGATCAGCCGCACAAGACTGAACAGTCTATAGAACAGGTAATCCCCGTGGTCATCGCTTGCAATTGTCTCTTGGCTCGTTTCCGAATGACGGATACGCAGGCTGTTGCCGATAGTAGTGAGTTCCGTTGCCTCTTGCTCGAGGGCAGAGCGGAACTTGGGAGAGTATTCACCAGCGGTCCTATCAAGCATTGCCGCTACAAGCGCCTTCTTATCCCCTGATCCGTCTAAGGTCTTGAGCCTCTCCCATGCGTCCCAAAGTGCCTCTAATGCCTCTCGTCGTGTAGCAGGATCAGGATTGAGGAACTTCTGTTGAGCCGCTTTCAGAAGGCGGTCGAGTTCCGTATCCCCTGTGCCAGATTCCGGCTGAACCAACGCGCTCTGGAACACCGGCGGAGCCAATCGTTCTATGCGGCCTTCTTCAGTAAGGACGTAAGCAATGTCGTTCCGCCGGAAGATTGTCTCGATCTCTTCTCGAAACTCCTCCCGGCCGGCTTCCTCATCAAAAGCAAAATGATTGTGCCCAAAGTAGGAGTGATGCCCGATGCTCCTAGGCTTGCCAACACTTCTCCAACAGAATTCAATCAGCTCGAGAATTACCAGAGTTGGCGGCTTCTTGCGAATGACGATGTCAGTTGCCATGATGCCATAGCTATCCAGCTCGACATCTACACTTAGATCTGGAATGTCGCCCTGCACCGTATCCACAAACAGCGAAGTATTAGTTCCGTAGACGAAATCTCCATCGGGACACAGTTGTGGATACGCCGCGCCGAAGGAACCGTCTATAAGGCGAGTTCGAATCTTGGCGCGGATGCCCTTCCACGCGCCATTACTGATCTCCTCACTATCGCGAGGGGACTCGCCGGCTTCTCTATCCCTAAAGTAGTCCACCAGCACCTCGTCTGGATTCGTACGCCCTACAAGTTGTGGCCACCCGCGAAGTCGGCAGTGTGGCACACCCAATGTAGATGTCAACGTGCCGGGCACCTGGTAGCTTGAATCGTCTCATGACGGAACCTCGGCGCGTTCCAATAATTCCTGTAGGTCATAGTTCACGCTAGTCACACCGAAATCCGGTTCCCTACGGAATGGTCTTCGGACATAGTACACTCCATTCGATCCATCCTCTCCCATCTGCACAATGGCGAGGATGTAGTCGTCAGGCTTGTTCAGGGAAGTAAGTATCTCGTTCTTCGTAACGGTTACGGTCGTCGCTTCTTCTGTCCTGCCCTTGACCTCGATGAATCGTAGTCTCCCTGTACCCGGCACTCTGCTCTCAATATCGTATCCGAGCTTGTCAAATTCACGATCCACCGGGCTGAAACCAAGGCTCCGCTCGGTCTCCATCACGGCAGCTCTAGCACGTGCAGCTGCTGCTTGCGTATCCCGGGCTGCTACTGATGAGGATGACACGCCTTTCATTTTTTTCAGCAGACCGCTGGGCACAATCAGGACACCGCCGATGACAACAGGAGGCAACGGAGACACTTGCCGCTCGCGCTGAATCTCATCCATCCGCTTTTGTAATCGCCCCTGTAAGTCGTCTGCTCTACGGCGGGCCTCAGATGAGTTGAGGCGCGCGTTCGGTTTCCCTGACTGCTCCTGTGAGTGTAGATCGGCAGCCCGATGATCCCAATAGGCAATCTCCTTGGTCAGCCGTTCTTTCACTGCCGCTTCCGTCTTTGAAAGGAGCTCGAGTTTTCGCGACCGGACTTCTTCGAGGTGTTCCGGTACCAGACTGGACACAGCAAACTCGACGGCTTTGGCTTCCAGGTCCGCATCAATCCAGGCGCATTCCGGTCGACTGACGATTTCTTGCACACTCGGTTCCTCATCTTCCAATGGTCTGTAGTCGAGGTAAGGTGCATAGTGCTTGCCAACGCTTTCGTGCTTCGAATCGACTTCCACATGAAGCACTCTCTTGGAAACTATCTGTTGTACACCGGCACGGGTGCGGCTCCCATCCTGAATGCTGTGCTCCAAGTACATAAGGACGCGAGGTTCGTCACCTGGATCGTTGTCGTCCACGAGTATTGTGCTTTGCCGTAACACCGACCGACTCCGCTCCAGCGTTAGGTCGATCGTGGCATCCAGTAGTGGATGGCCGGGGCAGACAAATGCTGCTGCCGGTTGGCCCGGAAGGGCCAGAAGAGACTTTTCGAAGGAGATGCGCTCGTACCGCTGCAATACCGGTTCACCCAGTCCACTCAGCCGGTCACGGTCACGCACTTGAGCAGGGACATGACTCACCTGGTAGCGGCGATGCTCCCTCTCTGACAGCCTACCGCCGAGTCGCTTGAAGGCTTCGAGAAAGAAGGATTCGATGTAGTGGGGCTGGAGCCTTCTAACTTCAGCTCTTTCCATTTCTTCCCGAATGCTCAGGACTTGGCTGGTATCCATAGAGTCTTGGGCGAGCGCCGATTCCGACAGAAGCTCTTGCACCTTATCCTGGTCGAACGCATCGCTGACGGCTTGGGCGAGGCGCATCTGAACTTCAGGCTGTTCCCCATACCTGACGGCCTCCAACAGTAATTGCCGCAGCGGCTTACCTTCGAACTGCACCTTGCCCAGCACGTCAAATACCTGGCCGCCTAGAGCTTTCCTAGCTTCCTCTAGTTTCTCAAGCAACGTGTGATAAACGTCGCCCTCTCTCGTTTCTTCCGCAATCAGATTCCAGAGATGGCAGACCTCGGTCTGTCCTATGCGGTGGATGCGCCCGAATCGCTGCTCAATGCGGTTAGGATTCCAGGGCAGATCATAGTTCACCATCAGATGGGCGCGCTGGAGGTTTATACCTTCCGAAGCCGCGTCATTGGCCAACAGAATCTGGACCTCAGGATCATGCAGGAATGCCTCTTGAATGGCTCGCCTATCTTCGCGGCCAATGCCCCCATGAATCACCACAACGGCTTCTTGGCGGCCAAGCAAGGTCGCGATCCGCTCTCGCAAGTAGTTGAGTGTGTCTCGGTGCTCAGTGAATATAACGAGCTTCTGGTGCGGCGACGAGGCGAACGGCTCGTCCGTATCCTCAGCCTTAACAGCAAATAGCCTGTTGAGCAACCCCGCGAGTTCTTGCCACTTCTTGTCTTCGCCACTGGCTCGAACCGAACGAGCGAGGGACTCAAGTCTGCGAAGGCTGCGTATTTCGGCGTCCAACTCGTCAACTGTTCGTGACGCTGTGGCTTGATCCAGCACCTCTTCCTCAACAGCAGCTACTTCTTCATCCGGCGCGTCCTCGAAGTCCGCAATGTCTTCATCATCCCACTCAGGGAAACTGGGGGTGAGTGACGCAACTTGATGGGAACCTCTTTGCATCAACTGAAGTTCGCCTAGACGACTCTCTAGCCGCTCCTTTCGCCGTCGGAGGGACTGGTAGATTGCTTCAGGCGACGAAGCCAGACGACGCTGAAGTATGGTCAGTGCAAATCCAACAGTGCCCGCTCTCTTATCGCTCTGGAGAGCCTCGGCCCGATTGAATTCGTCCCGCACGTAATCGGTCACTTCTTGGTATAACCGTGCCTCACCACCGGAGAGCCTGTAGGGAACAGCATAGGCACGCCGCTCAGGGAATAGTGGCGTTGCATCGAATTTGAATAGCTTTTCCTTGACCATTCGGCGCATCAGGTCCGAGACATCGGCCGTATGCACGCCATCGCGAAAGCGCCCTTCAAAACGGTCGCCATCCAGTAGAGCCATGAAGAGTTGAAAGTCTTCTTCTTTACCATTGTGCGGAGTGGCAGTCAGTAGTAGAAAATGTCGAGTACGGGCTGAGAGCAACTGGCCGAGCCGGTAGCGCTTGGTGAACCTTGCCTCACCGCCAAAGAACGAGGCGGACATCTTATGAGCCTCGTCGCAGATCACAAGGTCCCATCCACCTTCGCGTGCCCGAAGCATAGCCTGGACATCTTCATCTCGCGCCAGCTTGTCAAGACGCGCTATAGCCAAAGGGGTCTCTGAAAACCAGTTGCCGGTGCGGGCAGCTTCCAGTTTGTCGTTCGTCATGATCTCGAACGGCAGCTGGAATCTACGGTACAACTCATCTTGCCATTGCTCAGCTAGGCTACCTGGGCATACCACTAGGCAACGCTCCAAGTCGCCACGAGCTATCAGTTCCTTTATTAGCAGCCCCGCCATGATTGTTTTTCCAGCACCGGGGTCGTCGGCAAGAAGAAATCTCAACGGTTGGCGAGTAAGCATCGAATCGTACACCGCGGTTATCTGGTGAGGTAAGGGATCAACAATCGACGTGTGAACAGCAAGCACAGGATCAAACAGGTGGGCCAATCGGATGCGCTCCGCCTCCGACACCAAGCGGAACAAAGAGCCATCCCCATCAAAAGACCACGGGAGGCCGCGCTCGAGTATTTGCAGGCTGGACTCATCTTCGCGGTAAAGCAGACGTGATCCAACGTGCCCTGTAGAAGGCATCTTGTAGGTCAGTTCGACTGCCGAGTCACCGAACCACCTGATGTTGACCACTTCAATTGGACCGTCAGGTGCTATTCCCTGAACGATAGCCCCGGAAGTAAGGCTTTCGAGTGTTGCCATCCAGATCCTCTTGTTCCTGTTGCATATTACGCTGATTGTCTCCAGTTTGGCTCATACTCTAGGCGGCTGGCATGAATTTCGTCTTGGCCTTGGCCACTCGGGGGGTAGCTCCCTGTGGCATTCTCTCTGGGCAGCCTTCGCCCGTCCTTGCAACAAGAAGTCCTTGAAAGGTTACTACTTGGCACAGCGCCTCAATCGCTCGGAGGCGGGCAGCCCCGCAATAGCCTGACTGCCGAACGCTCTCTCACGCGGAACCCGTTTAGGCACACGTTGATTGGGCATAACAGCCACAAATTCTTACACGGGTCTGGCCGCTCCACCAACTGCCCTCGCGAATACAGCGAAACGACACCGCCCTACCACAAAACTTCTGTTCTGACAATGTCCTGTAGGCCATTACGTGCGGCCTTTCTGATTCGGAGAATCGTTTGGGGGAACTCGATTCCGCCCAGTCGAACAGCCATCAGAAAGGCCCAGCGCTTTGGCACGAGAGGAATCTATCGATCCAGGTCTGCTGCATGCTGTGAGTCTGTACGTGGACTCCTACGTCGTCCGGCACGGACGGGTGCAGGCTGCTGCGCACCTGGACATCTCCCGGCACACGCTGTGGCGGTACTTGGACCGTCACAGCACCGGCCACGCGGTGACGCAGGCAGTCACCGCCAAGTTCGGCGAGGATCCCGGGCGCATCGACGAGGCGCGCTACGCACTCCTCGCCGAACCGACGGCGTCCTTTGACCCTCGTAAGCCTGAGCGTGTCTCCCGCCCGCTCAGGCAGACACTTCTCATGCTCTGCCGGACGCCGCTCATCACCGTCGAGGACCTCTCCGAGCTGCGTCGTGTGCCACAATCGACGCTGCGGGATCGACTTCGCACGCTCACGTCGTACGGCTATGCCGCGTCGGTGCAGCACAGGCTGCGGCAGTTCGCACCTCGCCCGCAACTGCGCTGGTTCCCGACGCCGGAGGGTATTCGCGAGGCCGTCGGCGACGGCGACCTACGCAACTTTCTCCGGGTGCGTCCGGTGTCGCGCCAGTGGTTTCAACTACTTGCGGAGCGATTGGACAGCATCGCCGTCATCTACCGCATCGCCGCGCTTGTCGCCATGGCGGACGCCCACGAGGCAAGCGTTCGCTTCGACCACTACCGCACCGGGCCATACGATGCCCTGCTCACCATGCCCGACGGCCGCTCTCTCGGCATCATTCGACAGGGCCCGATGCTGCCGGCCGCCAACCTCCGCTACCGCATCAGGAGCGTGGGGCGGCTGAACTTCTTTAAGAAGCCGAATACCACGGTCATTGTCACGCCATCCGATCAGGCCGCGCGCCGCGCCCTCCGGCTTCTGTCGCTCGGCTATGAAGACACCTTCGTCGCCACGGAGTCCGAGGTGCTCAACAACAGCATCACAGCCATGGTCTGGCAGCAGGGCGGCATCCTCGACTTCAGGGAGCCGCTTTCGACGATTGCTCCGCACGTCAGCCTCACCGACATCCTTGACACGCTGGACACGTTCATCAGGGACCCCAATGTGAAGCGCCCCATTCCGGCGTTCCCGATCCCTGACCTCATCTACGACCACAGGGTTGTCGCCACAATGCCGGCCCCTGAGAAACAGCTTGCATCTTCTTTGGCAGTCACCTTGCCCCGCGCTGAGAAGGACGCCCTCGATGTCCTCGCGGACTGGCCGTTGTCCACCACCGACCAACTTGCCGGCCTTCTGGGCGGCGTCACCAAGCGCCGCGTCAATCAGGTCCTGCAATCGCTCAAGAAGCAGATCCTTATCCACTCCAACGAGTATGGCCATGTCCTCAGTGAGAAGGCCCTCACGTACCTGTCCCGCCGTGACCGCGCCGCCGTCGGCCAGACCCTCGACCGCTGGAGCGCAGAACCTTTCCCGGACGGCGATACAACTAGCGTCCCCTACCTCGGCACTGCCCTGCGTACGATGGAGGCCCAGCCCGATCATCACGCCGGCATAACCGACTTCGCTGCCGCGCTGACCGCCAGAGCTAGGTTCTCCCGCGAGTACGATGTCCGTTTCCTGCTTGCCCACAGCACGCTCTCAGATCACCTACTCCTACGACGTCAAGAACCACGTGCTGATGCCCGATGCCTCGTTCCAGCTTGCGTTCAAGGGTGACTGGCACACGTACTTCCTTGAGTTCGAGCGGCGCGCCACAACCCCCAAGCGAGTCACCGAGCGTCTCCAGTCCTACATCCGGTACTTCGAGAGCGACTATGCCCGCAAAGATTACGGCGGACGATGGCCACGGGTGTTGTTTGTCTTCGAGTCAGATGCCAGCGAATCCAACTTCATGCTTGCGACGAGGAAACTCTCATGGGCCCCGTTCTTCAGCACAACCACCGAGATTCTCGCCAAACATGGACCGCTCGCCTCCATATGGGGACACGCCAGCCAGCCACCGACCCAGAGAAGACACTTGGGAACACTCAGCTAGAAACATGTCATTGTCCACGTCCGTTCCCAGCATTTCCCAGAAACCACGGCCCGGCATATCTGCCGCGCCTCGTCTATCCCTGTCTGACCTCAACAGGTTTGGCGGTGCTACGTGGGTGCAATCGCTGAAATGCCTGCAAAACGCGAAAACTCGTGCAGAGAGGAGAAATCCGTGGTCGTGTTGTCGAGTATGGCCGGCGCTTTTGTATCTGAGGCTTAGGTCGCGCGGGCAGGGAGCCGGCTCGCAACTGTGCCGATGCTTTCACGACAACGGACCAGTTATGCCTGTCGAGGCGCGATTTCAGCCCGGCCGCACATTTTGTAGTTTTCCAATCTGCATGTTGTCGTGTGCGCGCTGGAAACGGGATTGCATTTTGCACGCTCCAGATACGAGGCCTGCACATTCCGGCGATCTGGCCGTCTCCTGCCGTCTTGGGCAAGAGTCACTAGCGGTCGTGGAAAGGTATAGTTAACGGTATGGTATTGAGTGGGGGAGACGGTGGGCGGCGGTACGTCGATGAAAAGGGAAACGAGGTCAGGTTCAGCAGTGAACGGCTACGACACATCCTCCAGCGGCACCCTGAAATGGCGTTCCAGGTGCATCGGTTTGCGGAGACGCTCGCCGAACCGGACGCCATCGCGCCGTCGAGAACACGCGAGGGTGTCCGCCTGTACTACCGGATGTACCCCGACCTTCGCGGCAGGAATCGATACGTTTGCATCGTGGTGAAGCAGGAGCGCGGTTACTCCTTCATCCTGACGGCCTATCTCGATCGAAGAATCAAGGGAGAGTGAATATGACGGCTAGAAAGGTCTCGGTCTGGTACGACGACGACGGAGATATGCTTGAGGTCCTCTGGGCGTTCCGTGAGGGCTACTTCACACCGACGGACGATGAGCGCATCCTCAAGAGGCTTGACGATGACGGCGAGGTCATCGGATTCCTGATCCATGAGGTGAGCACGCTCAAGCAGTCGAGTCCCCTAGAATTCGACCTGGAGGATGAGGCTCCCGCTGACGACGTGGCCAACATCACCGTCAAGCAAGCGGCCACCCAACTCGGTGTCTCTGTACGCCGCGTGCGTCAACTGGCCCGAGACGGCCGCTTCCACGGCGCAGTCAAGTCCGGCTCCGAGTGGCTGATTCCGACCCCCGTCCAACTCACCCCGGGCAGGCGCGGACCGGCAGGAGTGGCGGGGAGGTAGGAGGAGGAAAAGGCAGATGGCGGCGCATAATGGGATCGGCGACGGAGATTACCCCAGCCAGAGGCGTGAGCAGAGAGGGGTTGCTCGCATGAGTGGACGGCATCCTTTCACCGAACTGACGAACGACTTCACGCCGGAGCGACGCCAGCGCATCGACCGGATGAAGAATGACTTGCTTGAGGCTGCGAGAGGCCGTTCAGCGGCAAGCGCCGATGCAGGCGTCGACGAACACATCGAGCTCCCGCTCTGGCTGATAGTCACAGGCCCTCTGGCGGGAGGCAAGACGACTCTCGTCAGGAGAATATCTCAAGACTTGGCGATCCCCCTCTTTGAGAAGGATGCGCTCAAGGATGAGTTGTACCGGACGCTCGGGCATGGAGACAGGGACTGGTCTCGACAGATAGGCTTGACCGCCATCAGCCTGCTGTTCTCCATTGCGTATCAGGTGCTTCAATCAGGTTCATCAGTCGTGACGGAGGCCAATTTCTATCGCCAGTTTGACTCGGAGCGAGCAGCCGAGGTTCTGCAGCAAGTGAGAGCGAGAGTCGTCCAACTCCACTGCTCAGCCTCACCGGAGATCCTGGTTGAGCGAAACGCACGTCGACGGACATCTGCCAAACAGTGGCCGGGTCACCACGTCATGCCGGACGAGGAACTCTTGGAAGGAATCGAAGCCGGCACGTGGGAACCACTTGATATCCCCTCCGAGATCATCCGTGTGGATTCTTCAACCGACATAGATTATCTGCGTGTCCTAAGAGAACTGCGTATCGAGCAAATCGTCTAGCCCAAGCGCGACACGGAATGTCTATCGACTCAATCCGAATCTTGCGTTAGCTAGACAGCGGCATCTCTGAAATTGCTCGGACGCACGAATAGCTCTAGGGTTTCCAATGCCAAGTAGACGTGTAAATCCTTTTGTTGTTCAGCCCAGAAGCAAAGGGTGAAATCCACATATTCTGGCTGTTCTGCCCGTATTTGGCATCGTCACTAAGCTGGTCATACACCTCGGAGGTTATCTGCGTTGCTGGTCCCGAACGCGCCGATAATTTCGCAGCATAGTTGGCTGCCCGCCCCACCCAAACTAGGTCATTTGCACCTCGGATGCCGGTACGAGCAACAAATAGTTCACCTGTATCAATGCCCACCACATGCCTGACAGAATAGCGGGAATTCGGATACTGACTGGCTATAGCAGGATTCAAAATATTGATAACGGCATAGTTTATCTTCAGGGCTGCTCGTGCCGCGGAAGAGTTTTTTGAGTCACCGACAAAGACCGCCATCACGCGATCACCATCGTATGACGTAATCTCGCCACCTTGAGATCGAATTATCCTTGCGGCGCAGACTAAGTAGCTCTTATAGACCTCTGCCGCAAACCAAGGCTCCTCCGTGTCCACTAACCTCGTGGAATCATCTAAGTCTGCGTAGAGAACAGTCCCCTCTAGAGTTACAGCATCATTGCTCAACTTCAGGTTGTCAGACTCTGGTACGACACGGCCCTCGCGCTGGGACCAGCGTTCGCTCAGTATCTTCTTCACTTCTGAATTGAGATCATCCGCAAGTCCCATTCTAGGTCGCCTCCTCTTTGCCTCTACCGAGGCCCCGCTCTGAGAATCTTCTCCCTCAACTGTTGGCTAGCGGGAGCGGTTGCGAACGCAAGCTCACTCGCTGGGCCTTGCCTATAAGTCAATCTGGTCAGTCCGGCCAAGTCTGTCGGTATCTTGGTGAATTCGCCTTCAGGGCAGAGCAGGAAAGTGCGCACACGACCCAGTCCTCCCATGAAGAGACCCAGCTCAAAGACAACGTTATCCCTGGGAGCATCCCAAGAACTTCCTCTGCTCTGCACCTTGTCTTCTGGAGACAAGATGAGTACCGCAAAGTCGATGCTGGGTAACTCGCGTTCTAAGGATTCGATTGGAAACTCTGACGCCTCGAATGTGTTATCTGCCCAGACCCTGACTATAAATGGGTCGGATTTGAAGGCAGACTCGATGGCTCGTGCTATAGGAAGGGCCTCATTGGAACAGCCCACGAAAACTACAGGACGAGGATTCACATTCGCCACGAAGCGATTCCGTTGACGGAGCCGATCGGCGAGTTCGCGAGCAATGTTGCGCCAGACGCGTGGATTGGCGTCCGCAACTTCGATAAACGCGGTTGCCGGCACTCTCGCCACCACTACCTCGCCTTCCGCTACCACGGCTGCTGACCTCGGCTGTGTCGGATCAACGACGACCATCTCCCCAATTTGTTGGCCTTTAGTGCGAACGGCAATCTCTCTCCCATTTACTTGAATCGAGACAGTTCCCGAGAGGATAAAGTAAGTGTCCTGATCAGGCGCGAACTCCTCGATGATCAGATCACCGGCCGAGAAGCCGAGTATCTCTGCTTTGGTGCTGAGGGCCTCCGCAATTTCTTCGCTTCCCTCAACGACAATCTGTTCTCTGAGGACATCAACAACTAATCGCCTGCCGTGTGTCCCGTGAAAGCGACTTAGCATGGAAGAAATAACCTCTTAAGATTTCTGATCGACAGTCTATTCGCAAGGGCTGCGAACCCGCAATCTGGCGCCTTACTGAATCTGGGGTTGTCAGCGGTAGCTACCGTAGGCAACTAGCACGCTCGGATCCTACGGCGTACAGCCACTCACCTTTATAGACAATAGTTTCTGCACCCATCACCCCGTCCCGAACTTTTCCCGGCACCCTGTCCTTCAGGCCCTTGACTGCACTTGTATGGTTATGACAAGTATCGACGAGGTCTGAATCTCTCCGCCATGAGCTAGCCCAAGTAAGGAGGTCACCCATGCCTAACCAACTCGAAGAAATGACCAATGCTGCGCTATACGCCCGCGTCTCCAGTGACCGCCAAGATGTTGATCTGTCCGTCGCTGCGCAGTTGAGGGCACTCAGGGACTATGCCAAGAAGAACGGATATGTCGTCGCCCGCGAATACATCGATGAGGCGGAGAGCGGTCGCATCGCTGACCGGCCTCAGTTCCGCAAGATGCTCGATGAAGCAAGCGCATCGGATGCTCCGTTCAAGGAGATCCTCGTGTGGAAGTTCTCGCGGTTCACCCGCAAGCGTGAGCATGCCGTCGCCTTCAAGTCGATGCTGCGAAGGCGAGGTATCCGTGTCGTCTCAATCACGGAGCACGCAGACGACACGCCCACCGGCAAGCTCATGGAAGCCATCATCGAAAGCGTCGATGAGTTCTACTCAGAAAACCTAGCCCAGGAGGTGTCCCGCGGGATGCGAGAGGCAGCGTCCAGGGGATTCTGGATGAGTGCCCACGCGCCGTTCGGCTATCAGCGCGTCTTTGTGCAGGACGGTGCAAAGAAGCGGCCCAAGCTCGAACTCGACACTGCGGCCGCGCCCATCGTTCGACGCATTTTCGACATGGTGCTCAAGGGGAAGGGACTGCTTGAGATCGCCAAGACTCTCAACCGTGAGGGCATCCCATCGCCGAAGGGCAAGATTTGGCCCAAGAATACGATTTACGTGATCCTAATGAACGAGGTCCATACGGGAACTTTGGTCTGGGGCATCACAGCCAAGGACGGCGCGCCGCCCGTCCGGGTTGAAGGTGCATTCCCCGCCATCGTGACTGCCAGAGAGTTCCGGCGGGTCACGAAACTCCTCAAGTCGCGCTCTCCGAAGATCATGAACTCGAGGCGGGCGTTCAGCCCTTACCTACTCAGTGGTTTGGTGACGTGCGACAGCTGTGGTAGGCCGCTTTCCGCTGCCGAAGCCAAGGGCGGCAGGTATACGTACTATGTCTGCCAATCGATCATCAAGTATGGTAGCGGGACCTGCAATTGCCCGCGTCTGAACTCTAGTCGGTTCGAGAGACTCATCATCGACCAAATCCGCGAGAACATCCTGACCGAGAAGAATGTGCGGGGCCTGGTCCAACTGCTCGATGAGGAGATGGACGGCGTGGCGAGAGAGCATCGGCAGCGCCTTGAGACCATCGAGGCCGAACTCAAGGACGTGAACGAGAGGTTGGATCGGATTTGGGAGGCCATTGAAAGGGACTTATATCGAATGTGACACAAATGAGATTTGGGGAGTCTTGTGGGTCTATTGTCCCAAACGAATCCCCATTCCCTGCCCTCATGCTCAAAGCTGCCGTCCCATTTGGCTTGTCACCATGACCTGCTAGCGGCGGCGGCGCTTGCCGCCTACTGCGGCTCTCGCATTGGCGCGTAGGTCCTTGTCGGTCGTGCCACGGCGATCCCTCATTCCTGCCGGAGATTCCTTTTCCATCGCCCTTTCACCGGAATGGAATCCCGCCGTGAGCGGTGCGGTGCGTGGCGGCTGTCGAATGAGGAACGGCAGTGGGCCAGTCCCACGCCGCTCTGTCGGCCTTACTCTACCTTGGTCGCGCAGTATTTCTCCGCTGCGTAGCAGAATATACTGGCGGTTCTTTTCATATTCCTCTATCTCATGTGGATGAATCCAACGCTCGAACGGATTGATGATGTCAAGCGCACGTCTCCGCGGGCTTTTTCTCAGTCTATTACTAGCTTGCTTCCTATATATCTCCAGCTCGGTTTCTATCAATTCGAGGTCACGTGCATCCTTCTCAAACTGCTTCATGTCCTTCTCGGACCATCGCCCCAATTCGTCTCGGACAGGACGTGCGTCGATTCTCTTGACCACATCATCCGCCTCATCGATGATACTCTGCAAAGTGGAATAAACCTTCTCCTTTGCTGGGAGTATCAGTTCAGTTCCAGTCAGCGTAGGCGGGTATATTCCTGGCGCACTACTAGCTTTGCGTTCTATGCGATTTAGACGAGCTATGTCACGGCGCAGCGGCTCCATTGCGTCAGACGCGGCATGTTTCACATTGATGGATGCCTGACGTGCGGCATCGTAGTCACCTGCATAGGTTGCTTGTTCGATGGCCTTGTCCAGACTGTCGCGCAGCTCACTGAGCTTCTGTTTGCTATCCGCGACAAACTCGTTTCTTTCAACGATTTTGTCGCGGATGGGGCGGATGATTCTTTCCTCTACCGCCCCTTTTACTCTCTTGATCGGCATTCCACATTACCTCCCGGTGTGATTCTGTGTCGTTTTCAGGGTTGTACCTGTAGGCATTGGATTGACTCCTATATCTTCGGCTTCCTCCACTGGGTCAGAGTATAAACCTTTTGGACTTAGCGGCGAGGCCTGCCTAGGTGCCCTGTGAGACTACACAGCAAATGGAGGTAGACCCAGTACGCCACCAGCAACACAAGGAATACATCCAGGTGATAGCGCGTGTCGAATGCGACGGCCACTAGAATCAGGCTAAGTGCGCCCAGTATCGAACCAAAGTAGATCGCGTCGCTAAAGCCAAAGCTACCAGTCATCTCCGATCTTTGCGGTCTTACGCCGCTTCCGTTCGGCATGGGTACCTCCCCGTGGCGATTGGACAACGGCTACTTGTGACGGTTAGCGGCTATCCCAGCGAGCCAACGGGGAGGCGTGTGCCTCATCCGCTCGCCACAAGGCTCACAGAAATAGCCAACCGTCACGCTTGCGAGTATGGGAGTGACGTGTCACCAAAAGCAAGAAATGGCGAGACGCCAGTAGGATCAACGGCCTTCTGGGGTATCATTACCAAAAAGCGGAAACCCCCAAGCTACACACTTGGGGGCATCCAGCGGCTAGTCGCTGACCGAAGTCTCTGAGGTCAATCTACTGAGCGTCAGTAATCCCTGTCAAGGGCGCGGCCCCGTTGGAGTTTATCCGGCGGGGTTTTCTGCTTCCCCGCATAGGAGACAGGGAAAAAACTATGGATTTACTCGGCGTTGTGACGGCAATCGCTGGGGCTGCGCTTCTTGGCTATGGGAGTCAACTACGTGAGTCTGAGAGGGTCCCGGGGCGAATTGCCGATTTGATTCTGTTCGTGGCAGGGATTCTGGTGTGCGTTGGGGTGCGCCTCGTCCTACAAGACCCGCAATAGAGTCCGTAATTCGCGGTAGAATAATCCGGCCAAAAAAGTAGCTTGCGACAATGATAACCAGCATCACTATCACTGAACCCTCTGTCGGCAACCCAAACATGGTGTCAGTATACGCCTCAATGCAAACACTTGCCGTTCCCCGTGAATGTGTCATATAATGACTTTATTCCAAATGGAGGCTAAGTCATGGGGAATGCACCAGGTCGGAGTGGCCGGACGGGGATCACCGTCAAAGAGGCCGCGAGTTATCTGAGCGACAACGCGAAAGCGGAGGCGTGGTTTGAGGCGCAGCGATGGCCGGACGGCATCCGCTGCCCGCACTGTGACGGGGATTCAATCCTAGAGCGCAAGGGGCGCAAGCCTCAGCCATACCAGTGCCGGGCCTGCAAGCGCAATTTCAGCGTCAAGGTCGGCACGGTCATGCAGGCATCAAACATCGGTTATGGCGAATGGTGGTACGCCTTCTATCTCCACGCGACGAATCTCAAGGGCGTATCCAGCATGAAGCTGCATCGGGATTTGGGCATCACGCAAAAGACCGCGTGGCACCTGCTCCACCGCATACGCGAAACGTGGGACGACGAAACGGCAAGGTTCGCGGGATCGGTCGAGGTAGACGAAACCTACGTGGGCGGGAAAGAGGCCAACAAGCACGCCAACAAGAAGCTACGCGCCGGGCGCGGCGCAGTGGGCAAGGCCGCCGTCATCGGGGCGCGCGAGCGTGAGACGGGGCAGGTCAAGGCGCGTCCCGTCTCAGCCGTGGACGCGCCGACGCTCAAGGGATTCGTCTACATGAACACAGAGCATGACGCCACTGTGTACACCGACGAAGCTGCCGCCTACAGGGGATTGAATCGCAAGCATGATGCCGTCAATCACAGTGTGGGGCAGTACGTGGACGGCATGGCCCACACGAACGGGATTGAGAGCTTTTGGGCGATGCTCAAGCGTGGGTATCATGGCGTCTACCACCGGATGAGTGAGAAGCACCTGCCGCGCTACGTCAATGAGTTTGCAGGCCGCCACAACGTCCGCCCGATGGACACGACCGCACAGCTAAAGACAATGGCGCGGCGCACCGTAGGGAGTCGCTTGCGGTACAGGGATTTGACGGACTAAGTTATAAAGAACGTGAGCAGGTGCGATGGGGGCACTCATCAATGGCTTAGCCTCCATCGTGTGCCCCCGCACCTGTTCGCTAGGCCAAAGGGAGCAAGGAGGTATGGCAATGGCTCACAAGCCGCGCAGGGGACGCCCACCGCGTCCGTTGCCCGATCCAATCAACCGTCCGATGGACGAAATCGCCAAGACCGTGTTTCGCGCCAAGCCAAAGCGTGAGGATGAATGGCGCTATCTCAAGGACCGCAAGACTAAGCCCGAACGGCGCGAGTCTGACGGCAATTAGCAGATGCAGCTCGCGGACACGAACGCTGCCCGCGTGTCACATCGTATATAAGTCCCCATTGAAACGGCAAACATCGACATGGCGCACGCCGGCGAGCGCATAGCGGCACACCGCGAGCGAAGAGAGCGACTGGAATTGGCCGCCGAGGAAGCCCGGACCGCGCTTGAGGAGCGACGGGCACTGTTGGAAAGGGTCGAGACGATTGCGGCCTATGCGGCGGAAATGGGTGAATTCCTCAAGACCAGCGAATTGACCGAGACCAAGGCCTTCATCCGGTCGTTCGTCAAGGACATCCGAATCAGTCCCGGAAAAGCCAGCATCGCCTATACAATTCCGATGCCCGACGATAGCCCCGTGGGGCCCGCTGATATGGCTGAAATGGCTCTCAATGGGCCTGTTATCAGTACCGTAAACGCTGGTGGGCTGGACTGGACGAAATCAAGAACCGAGGCCGATTCCGAGGTCACGCCGTCCCTCGGCATGGGTACCGTGTACGTCAGAACGGCCTCGTCTCCCTCCACTTCGATGTCCTCCACGAAGTTGCGGATGAGCACCTTCTTCTCCGGTATCGTCCCCTCCTTCAGGAAGGCCCGGAAGTCCGCCGCATACTCCGCTATCTCCTCGGTGTCGGGCAGGACGACCCTGCGCTGCTCCAGCCGGGTCTCGGCGTCCTCTCTCGCAGCCTCCAACTGCTCCTCGCGGTGCCTCAGAGACATGATGCGGGGTGAGAGGACCTCAAGGGTCAACTCGCTCGTCTCGATGGCCTCGTAGAGCTTCCCCAGCCGCTTCCTCACGTCCGATAGCTCAGCCTCGACGACCTCCAGTTGGCCGGCAAGCTCCCCGGCCATCGCGTCGATCTCCTCCGCCACCAGCTGCACCAGGGCCACGATGGTCTCCTCGGTCAGAATCCGCTCCCGTATCTTCTCCACCACGAAGGTCTCCAGCTTGGGGGCGTTCAGGTAGCGGGCGCTGCACGTCCCCGCTCCTTCGGTGAACAGGGTCCCGCAGATGTAGTAGGCGAACTGACCGCTCTTGGCTCCCTGGGCGCGGTAGGGCCTGCCGCAGACTCCGCACTTGAGCAGCCCGCTTAGCAGGTAGGGGCTTCCCACCCTGGCGGGCCTCTGTACCTTCGGGGCGCGCTCCCGCATCGCCTGCCGCACGTCCTCGAACAGATCCCTCGACATCAGGGCGGGCCAGGCGTTTTCGACTATCACCGGGTCGGGGGCCTGCCCGTCCTTGCTGGTCTTTCCCCACACGGCGGTTCCCGTGTAGGCTTCGTTGGTCAGCACGTAGTGGAGACCGCCCTTGTACCAGCGCCTGCCTCTGTTGGTGATGCCCCGGTCGTTCAGGGTCTTGCATATCTCCTTGAGGCCGTAGCCGGTCAGCGACTTCTCGAATATCTCCCTCACCACCGGAGCCGTGGCCGGGTCAACCTCCAGGGTGGGACGCTCCTTCGCCCCGTCCTGCACCTTGACCTTCCTGTAGCCGAAGGGGGCGTTGGAGCCGAGGAAGAAGCCCCTAGACGCGGCTTCCCTCATTCCCCGGACGACCTCCTGCGCAAGATTTTCGCTGTAGTATTCATCGACGCTCTCGATGATGCCCTCTAGCAGCCTGCCGGTGGCGTTGTCCTCGGCCTGTTCGGTGATGGACACCACGCGGATGCCCTTGCGCCGCAGCTGGGACTTGAAGGCTACGGCGTGCTCGCGCTTGCGGGTGAAGCGGCTGAATTTCCAGACCAGGATGACCTCGAAGGGGGCCTTGGGCTTGCTGCCCTCCTCGATCATCTCCCTGAACTGGGGCCTGTCGGCGACTCGGCCGCTCTCGGCCTCGTCCACGTACTCGCGGGCCACGGAGTAGCCGTTGGCTTTGGCGTACTTCTTGAGCTCCTTCAACTGGGCGGACACGGACAGGTCCACGTCCTGCCGGTCACTGGATACCCTTGCGTAGAGCGCCGCGGGCGTTAGGGGCTGTAGGTGCTTCTGATTCTTCATGCTGTCCTCCTGTGTAGATGCGTTAGCCAGTCGTTATCGGTATCCACACAATCCCATCAACGTGCCCAAAATGGGCGTCGGCCGATACAAGGTCTGCTCCCGTCTCCATCGCGTGGGCCGCAATCCAGACGTCGTTTGTTGGAATTGGCCTGCCCTTAGCCTTTAGCGCAGCCATTACCCTTGAGTAGCGGTCCGCGGTCACCGGACCCACAGGAACGAAGGAGACGTAGGGACGTTCGAGAAAGGATCGAAGTTCTGCAAGGTTCCGGTCGTAGTGCGCTCCCTGTCGGAAGCCGAATAGCTGTTCTCCCACCACAATTGCGGAGAACAGCACCTCCTCAGCGTCCTGTATCAGACCTCTCACCTCGTCGTGGCCCCGCATGAACGCGGAGTAGGCATTGGAGTCCAGTAGAATCCTCATGTCCACGCTGACTCGTCCACAGTCCCGAAGACCTCAAGAGCACTATCGAAACTCTCCGCCTCCTCCCGGCTCCATACACCGAACAGATCGTCCAAGGAAGACCCTATGGCATTGGGGTTTCTCTTGCTCTCCGTTATTCCGGCCCCCTTCCTCAGGAGCCTCAGAGCAGCCTGGTTGAGGGAGATACCCTCCCGCTTGGCGAGGCCGTGCATAATGGTGCTAAGTTCGTCGTCGAATCCTCTGACAGTCAATTGGTTCACGTCACGCTCCTTATGAGTCACTTATAGAGGCACCATGAGTCATTCTATAGGTTACACATGCGTTTAGTCAAGAGTGGGCACACGGACAGGCCCTCTTCGGAAGGCGCGAGATTCGGGGGAGCATCGGCGGCGTTTTACCCGTGTACAGGAAAACCCGGTAGGCGGCAAGTTGCAGCTCGGGAGTCTCGTAACTGAAATCGGCGTGAACGGGGCAGTCTGCTAAACCGGAACGAGCAATCCGGTTCCGGTACTCGTCCACCCCTACGGGACAGCCGCAGCTATACGAGTGGACAAAACGCCGGTGGAGTTGCGGACCTGGGGAGAAAAAGGCAGCCGTTCAGCCCACAGCGGCCTCGCCGTCCTTCGGCGTCTCCGGCTCGGTCTCGGCTTGGAGCGTCTGCCTTCGCAGGTGGGCGCGGGCAATCATCCGGGCGATGATGCGCAGCCCGCGTTGGACCGTCTCCCGCTCCTCGGCGGAGTATGACGGCGATCCCCGCCGGACCGTTGCCCGGCGATTGTCCGGTGGTCTCTGTCCGTTGGCGCTTCTCATCCCGCTCATCCCGCGTCCGGGCCTCTCGTGGGCCGGGTCTCTGCCGTCCAGTGTGAGCGGTCGGGAAGCGCTGCATAACTACCTGTGGGGCCGCTCACATGAGGGGGCCTACAGGGCCTCGGTCGGGAAGCTCCTGGGGGAATGCCGCCGGGGTGTACAGAGAAACGGCTTTGGTTGCAATAATGCAAGTCGGGTCGTTTCGTAGCTGAAACAGAGGGAAACAGGCCCCTATAGGTGAAGAATAGTGAACACTTCGACTTTAGGGCGCGTTCCGGTCATGGTCTGCAATGCCAAAGCTGAAAGTTGCATTTCTGCAAGCGGTGGATCGCGAGTTGGAGTTGCATAGTCCCTAGCTGTCAGCTGCATATTTGCACGGGCGCGGTGGGCCGTCGATGGTCCGGGCGGAGGGGGCGCAGAGGGGAGACCCTTCCAAGCTCCGCCGAAACGGAGAGCGTCCGCGCAGTGCGGGGGGTGTACAGGAGATTGAGTTTTGTGACGGAGCGGCCAGAGTCGTGATTTCGTAGCTGAAACAGGGGTGAATCGCCCCTCTACCGGACGTAACCAGTGAACACTTTCAGAAAGGGTGCGTTCCGGACCGCAATGACATCGCCAAACGTGGGGAATGACATCGGGAGGCCCATCGGAGCGGCGTCTCGATGACATTTGGCCCCGGAAAAGGTGATTGAAGGGGGGTGCGATACGTGACGGTTGCGGGGCTGTCGGAAGCCCCCTACCTCAGCACGAACCACCAAAGGAGGACGCTGCCGATCAGCAGCGCCAACCAGGATGAAGGCGGCTATGCGCGGGTTGCGATGAGCACGTTGCTCGTCTCCCTGTGCTCGGCGACCTCCTTCCGGTGCGCCCATCAGGGGGTCTGTGGCAGGCGAATCCAGCGACAGGCTCTGGGTTCCGGGTGACCTCGTGAGGGCTTCGGACACTGCAACAATTGTCACGTTTCCACCTGTTTGGGGCTGACACCATAGGTGCAGGAATGCCCTTTTGTCCCCCTACAGGAAGTAGTCAGAACGGACTGGCGACGGGAATGCAACCGGCTCCCGTGACCTTCGAGGCGATGGTCGGCAATGGTCTGGGTGAGGCTGCTGTAGCTATGAGTCCAAGCTGGGAGGCAGGGGAAACGCGAGTCGTGCGGGGTCGCTGCTGACGTGTCAGTTCTGCACCATATTGCAGCTGGGAGGGCACAAAGGGCCGGTGGGTTTGCAAAAGTGCAATAAGTTGTCCCAGCAGCCATGCTGGGATAGCCCCTACAGGAAGTGGTCGGAACGGCGTGGTGGGCATTATGCAACCGGGTCCAGGGATGACAGGGGCCTCCGGTCAAGGGAGTGCGGCGGCGGAAGTATCCACGAGTCGCCCAGGACGCCCCGCTTCGCAAGGGTCTCTGCGTTGGAGGTGATGACGGGGACTCCCTCCTCCGTGTCGGCGACGTCCAGGAAGGCGTTCTCGCCGTCGGTGGACTCGAAGACGAAGAGGATGCGGGGCAGGCGTCCCCCGTGGTCTCGCTCGGCCCACTCGCTGAGGAAGTACCGCTGGTAGGACTTCAGGCGGGCACGGGCGCGCTTGGGCGTCGTGGCCCGGCGCTCGAACTCCAGCAGGTACGGACGCCAATGGCCTTTGTACTCA
The DNA here is from genome assembly GCA_965203815.1 of Dehalococcoidia bacterium. GTDB lineage: Bacteria > Chloroflexota > Dehalococcoidia > UBA6926 > UBA6926 > VXMO01. The sequence continues at coordinate 576,265 of OZ241912.1, forward strand.
AGAGTGAAGGAGGCGTCGGGGTGGATGACGTAGGTGGTCCAGTCGTAGCGATATCCGATGCTGGAGCGGGACGTGGGCAGCAGGTCGAACAGGTCATGGTCCGGGAATTTTGCTACCTCGGCGGACAGGGCTGCAACGAAGTCGATGACGCCGGCGTGGTGACGCATCTGCGAGGCCAGGGCGCGCACGGAGGTCCCTGCGTAGATGTCGGCGTCCAGGTACAGAGGCTCGGCGCTCCAGCGTTCAAGGGTAAGGCCCACGGCGGCCCGGTCCCTGCGGGCCAGGTACGTCAGCCCGTCGTCGGTGAGCATGTGCAGGGGCTCGTCGGACCGGACGAAGCCGCGCTGGGTCAGGGAGCGGAGCACCTGGTTGACCCGGCGAAGGGTGACGCCGCCCATCAGCCCCGCCAGCTGCTCACGGGTGCACAGGGGCCAGGCGGCCAGCAGGTCGAGGGCGTCCTTCTCAGCGCGGGTCAGCTGCACCGTGAGGGCCGGTGTGAGCTGCTGCGACGGCTCCGGCATGGCGGCCTGCACGCCGGAGGGGTACAGCGTGCGGCGATTGGGCTTGGGCCTGTCTCTGAGGAAGGAGAAGGACGTGTCCAGCAGGCGCTCCACATGGGCCAGGATGCCGGCCAAGCTGTCGTCGGCCTCGATGCGCACGGCCTCGCCCATGCCGCTTCCGCACTGCTGCCAGACGACTCCCGTGTGGTCTCCTGCCAGAAGCTCACTCTCCGTCGCAACGAAGGTCCTGCGGTGCTCCCAAGGGTCTCCCAGGGAGCGGACCGCCCTGCGGGTGGCCTGGTCTGCGTGGGTCAGCGCCAGGGTGACGAAGGGCGTATCGTCGCTGTCCAGCCGCTCGATGCTCCTAAGGCGGTAGCGCAGCCTGGACGTGGGCAGCGACGGCCCCTGGCGCAGCAAGCCGATGGTGCGGCCACCAGACAGGGTGATAAGCATGTCGTAGGGGCCGTTGCGGTAGTGGTCCACACGCACGGAATCGTTGTGCGGGTCGGCGTCGGCAACCATGGCGGCGACGCGGTACAGCACGGCCACGGCGTCCAGACGCTCGGCCAGCAGCCGGAACCACTGCCTGGACACCGGGTAGGCCCTGAGCATGTGCGCCTCGCCCTCGGTGGCCATTGCTCCGGCGATGACGCCCTTCTCCGTGGGGAAGTACCGGCGCTGGGGTCGAGTCCCCAGGATGCTCAGGTGGTGCGGCACGGAGTCCACGAGGCCCCGCTCGGTCAGCTTCCTCAGCCTGTCTCGGAGCGTGGAGGCAGGGACGCGTCCGAAGCGGGACAGCTCATCCACTGTGGCCAGGGGCGTGGCGCACACCAGCAGGAGCGCCTCCTCAAGCCCCTGGCGCAGGGAGCGCAGCGCAGGGTCGGGCCGCAGGCCCTCCAGGTCGATGATGATCTCGAACGTGGCCGCTTGAATCGCCTTCACGTTGTTGCCGACCTTGCTCAGGACGGCTTGGGGCACGGAGCGCCCGGTGTGGCCCCGTTCGAGGAATCGCCACAGGGTGTGGCGGGACACGCCGAGGTGCTCGGCCGTCTTGCGCCGTCCATGCTGCCGGTCGTAGGCGCGCACGTACTCCCGGACCGCTCTCTCCAAGTGCGGTCCGGCCTGCGCCGTGCCGTTCGACTCTTGCGTTTTTGGCTCCGCGACGATCAATCGTCTGCTCCGGTCGGCAATGGCTCAACATCTCATTGTGAATGGTGGATTCGTCCGGGGTAAGGCCCTGCAAGCCCTTGTGCAGGAGCCGGTTTTGTGGTGGAGGCCCGGCGGCTGCGACGCAAGCCCTCTGCCTGCCGTCCCCTCAGTCGGTGAAGACGTGGGCGAGGCCCAGCCCTTCGGCCAGGTCGAGCAGGGCCATCATGTGCGCCGTGTTGGGACGGCTCAGGCCCTCCTTCCAGCGCCAGACGGTGTTGCGGTACGTCCCGATGCGCCGGGCGATCTCCGACCAGGACAGGCCGGACTCCACCTGAAACCGCTTCAGGCGCTCCGGGAAGTCGTCGGGGAAGACGTAGGTTTTCCTGAAGTAGTTCGTGCGCTGTCTCGGCATCGAGCAGGTCCGTTGCCAGGATTCATCTGTAGCTGCCCCCGTCCGGTGCGTTGCGGCGGCCGCGGTCCTTACCGGCGCGCCGTCCGCTCAGTCGGTGAACAGGTGGCCGAGGCCCAGCGAGTCCGCCAATTGCAGGAGCGCCGCATAGTTCTGCGTGTTGGGCAGCACGCCCTTCTCCCTCCAGCGCCTCGCGGTTTCGGGATGGACGTCGAGACGCCGGTATATCTCCGCCCACGGCAGGTCGGACTCCTCCTTGAACCGCACCAGCCGTTCGGCGAAGTCGGCGGGGAAGCCGTAGGTTATTCTGCTGTGGGGAATGCGCTGTCTCGGCATGGCGTGGCTCTTCCAAAGGACTCATCGGCAGCCGCCCTCGCCCCGCCGTCCATGTGTGCGGCCTTCTTTGCGTTTGGGAGATGCGAGCCGCGCTTCGGCCTGCTTCCCTACCGGCGCTGCTATTCGCGGCTCCAGCCGGAGCCGAAGACGTAGCCGTCGTAGCCCGCCACGAAGACCCGCAGCGACTCGGACTTCACCCACACTCCATTGGCAGTGGCCTCGAACGTCTCACCGCCGAACAGGTCCTGGGTGTCTCCCCCGATCTTCGAGAGGTCGGAGTGCCCCACGATCTTGCCGTCCGGCCCGCCTATGAAGGCGAACCAGCGTCCGTCAACAGTCTCGGCGGCGTTGTAGTAGGCGATGGCAGCTTCCAGCCCCGCCAGGACGCTTCCTGGACTGGCGAAGTAGGCCATTGTTCCCGTCAGCCCAACCTCGCGGTACTTGTCCACCGCCGTGGAGACCAGCATCTTGGTGAACTCGTCGGCGTCTATGTACCAGCCGGAGGCGAACAGCAACCCGTCGTGCTTCTCCACCCACACGTTCTTGAGCTCGAAGTCGCCGGAGCCGATGCCCCCGCTCTCCGGGTTGCGGTACACGTAGGAGACCCACTTGCCGTCCTCGGTGGCCGAGAGCATCTCGGGCCCGAACTCGTAGCCGTTGGCGTCGGTGCCCACCCAGCCCTTCACGTCGAGGCCCAGGCGCTGGGGGTCGGGATGTCCGATGACGAGGTCGTTCTGGTCGATGATGAAGACGTACCACTGGCCGTCCACGCTCTGGGGGCTGTTATAGTGCGCCAGGGTGGCGTCCAGGCCCTGGGCCTCGTACCTTGCTATGGCGTTGTCGACGAAGTGTTGGGTGTACTCGGCGGGGGCGGACCTGGACGGGATGGAGGCGATGGCCGCTCGGACTATCTCCTCGACCTCGGCGCGGGTCAGCCCCGGCTCGGGCGCGGCCATCTTCTCGATGGCGTCGTTGACGATACCCTCCAGGTCGTCGGGGGTCATGCCGGGGGAGACACCGGCGTCTTGGGACTGCGAGGCCATCTCCTCACGGACTATCTCCTGCACCTCTGTGCGGGTCAGGCCCGCGTCGCCGTCCCCGCAGGCAACGAGCAGCGCGGGGACGAGGAGCAACAGCGCCGCAGCCAGTGCAATGCGTCGAATTCTGTAAGTCATACTCCGCTCCCTTCTCACAGGCCGCCAGCTTCTTTTGGCGTTCCCTGCCCCGTGGCCCAGGGACCGGCGGCCGTCCAGTTCACCGCCCGCACCCGCACGTCGTGGGCCGTGCCCGACGTCAGGCCGTTGGGCGGGACGGTGGCGCGCCGCTCGGTGACATTCTCGTCTCCGTACGTGGGCAGCGAGATCCAGCCGGTGGACGGGTCATTGTTGCTGCCCGCCTGGTTGGGAGCGGCGGCGGTCTTGAACTGCACGTCGTAGTGGGTGGTCCTGGCGGTGGGCTTGTCCCAGTTCAGCAGGAGATAGCGGGCCTTAGGCGTGATGGTGAAGTTGGATAGAGCGCCGGGGGCCGCCTTGGAGTCGCTGTCCCGGATGGTCACCGTCACCGAGGGGGAGCTGCCGGCGGCGACCGACGACGGCAGGTTGGCCGTGTCCAGCGACACGGTGAAGGTGTCGTCCTCGGTGTCCACGTCCTCGAGCACGATGATCTTGTGGCCGCCGGTGAGATTGCCGCCGCCGATGACGATGTCGCTGATCACCCCGTGGTCCGCGTTATCGTCCTGGGTCAGCGTCACCGGAATGGAGACGATCCCGGTGAGGCGGACGGACAGCGTGGCCGTGATGGTCACCTTGTTGCTCTTCAGGTCCGGGTCGTTGGGGTCGGCCTGCGGCGTCACCGGGTTGGGCGACGCCGACAGCGACACCGTGGGACGGGCATTCCGCGTGACGGAGACCGTGTAGTCCCGGGTGCTCCGGTTCGCGGCGGTGACCCGCACGATGATCGCGTTGGCGCCCTCGTCCAGGGCGATGGACCGGCTGGCTGAGCCGCTGCTCACGGAGGCCAGGCTGCCCGTCTTGCCCACCTGCACCGTGGAGCCGGTGACCGCCACCGTGGGCGTCAGCCGCACGTGGGTCGCGTCGTAGCCCACCGTGGCCGTGTAGGCCGTGGTGCCGGCGTTGAAGGCCGGGGCCAGCGCCGAGGGGCCGGTCAGCGCGGCGAAATTCCTGCCCCCGTCGGTGCTGCCCTCCACCGTCAGGGCGGAGAGGTCCAGCGGTTGGGGCTCGACTGTATTTCCCTTGACGGTGATCCGCAGGGAATTGCTGTAGGTCCCCCCAGGACGCGCTCCCGCTCGGCTCCTGCGAGTTCTTGGCGTAGCGATTGTCCGCGATGGTCCAGCCGGCGGCGCCGCCGGAGTCCTCGCCGGGGGCCGTCACGTAGTCGAACCGGAAGTCATAAGTATCCGTGGTGTACAGGACGAAGTGGTAGGTCGTGCTCGCGGCGAGCGTGGCGCCCTGGGGCGCGGCGAAGGACACCGTGCCCGCCGTGATGGGATGCGCCGGCACCGTCAATGTGTGGAGCAGCGCGTTCGGCCCGGAGTTGTCGGACCAGAGCTCGGCGCGGATGGTGTCCCGCTGGCCGCTGGTCGGGTCGGAGCTCTCCAGCACCACCTCAATGCTGGTCAGGTTGTAACCGAGGGCGTTGCTCCCCGTGGTGAAAGGCTGGGCGTTGCTCCAACCGTTTGTGCCGTAGTTCGTCCCGGTGGTCTGGCCGTGGTTGCTCACCAGCGTGCCGGTGGTCTGCGCCTGGGCGGGCTGTGCGCCGGGCGCAAAGAGGACCGCCAGAGCAAGCAGCGCGGCGGCGAGCAGGAGGAGTCGAGGGAAAGGCAAGGCCCGGGTCATGCCGCACCTCTCAAGAAACGGCAAGATCGGGGGGGGGGGGGTAGAAGCCGGCGCGGGCCTGCGCCCGGCCAATCGGCTCGTTGCGTCCTGATTTCTATTGGTCATCGCTCTCGCGTCTCCTTTCATCTTTGTCGTCGGTCGCCTTCGGGTCGGCGACGAGGCGGGCGCGGAAATCGCCGTCCTCGTCCGCCCTGCTCAGAATCCGGGCCTTCAACTCGGTTGCCGTCGTCATGGTTCCACTCATTTCCTTCACAGGCCCCCTGCGTGGTTGACCGTCGCCTGTCCGGTCTCCGACCAGGCGATGGGATGGACCCCGTTGTCGGCAGCCACCTGCACGTCGTACGTGCCGTCCTCCAGCGGGTCGATGGAGTGGCCGGCCTGGGCGTCCTGGTAAGGACCGCTCCACGCCGCCTCCGGGGTCTGGTCCGCCAGCCGCCAGCGCACGCGGTACGTGACGCTGCCCGCGCCCTCCACGGCGTCCCATCTCACGTGGATGCCCGGAGCAAACCCGGTGCCCGGCTGGGTGGCCGTCAGCGTCAGGCCCGTCGGCGCGGGCGCCGGGCTCAGGGTCGTCACCTGCCTCTCTGCGCTGGACTGGCTTACGACGGTCCCGTCCTGATCCACCAGGTGCACACGCACCTCGTAGGCCGTGCCCGCGGCCAGCCCGGTGACCCGGATGTCATTGAACGTCCAGGTGTATGCGCTGGCGCTGGCGCCCGGGGGCAGCAGGTTGCTCCCCGCGGCATCGGGCCATGCGTCGGAAGTCTGCTCCCGCACCTGCACCCGCATCTCCTGCCCGGACAGGGGCCGTTCCGCCAAGGTGAAGGTGAGGGCGGCTTGGCCGTCCCGCGCTCCCCTGGTCACCGAGAACAGGGGGGCGGGAGCAAGCCCCCGCGTCACACGTATGGTGTAGGTCGTGGTCTTGGTATAGGCGGTCAGCTGCACCTCGATGACGTTCTCGCCGTCCGAGAGGGGAATGGCGCGGCTCAACGCATGGTTCCCAAGCTCGGCGGTGGTCTCCCGGAGAAAGCCCTTCAGCCCTATCTTGACCAGGCTGGGGTTGAAGCCGGTGGTGCGCACGATCACGCTTGGAACATCGGGGTTCACCCGCGCCGAGTGCTCGAATGCCAGCGGGGATTCGGAGAAGCGCGGCGTGAGGGGCGTCGGTACGCTCTGATTCGATTCCGTCGTCTGCCCTTCGCCCTCTCCTTCTCCCTCTCCGCCGGCGGGCTGGGGATACACGTAGAGGCCCGTCACACGGGGCGCGTCGTCGTTGACCAAGGTGAAGGTGACGCCCTGTACGGTGATGCCCGCCACGTTGACGGTGGCGTTCAGGACGAGCGGCCTGTCCGGCTCGACAAAGATGTCGTCAATGAGGGTGATGTCCGCCGTGGCCGCCGTGGCGCTCTCGGCGATGGTGAAGGGGGGCGGCAGGGTGAATTCGGAGCCGACCCGGGCGCGTCCAGCGATGGGGCGCGAGGTCAGGGTGACCTGCACCCCGCCCTCCGGCGCGGGCTGGTCCAGGGTGGCGGTCACCGTCACCGAACCCGCGTCCTCGCTCACCGTTCCGCTGGGCGCCGTCAGCGTGAGCGTCGTGGGGGATTGCGCCGAGGCGGACTGGATGGAGAAGAGGGCGACTGCGATAGCGACGACGGCGACGGCCAGGAGCAATCGTCCCTGGGAGCGGACGCATCGGTTATCGCCGCCTATTCCTATTGTGATGAGCCTGTTCATGTTCAACCCTCCTATCGATCCCGGCTACAGTCCTCCCACCTTCTCGGGGATTCCGGTCTGTACGGCCGACCAAGGGCTCCACCCGCGGGAGTTCTGCGCCCGCGCCTGGAGGTCGTATTGCACGCCGCTCTCGAGGCTGAGGATGGTGACGTTCAACGTCGGGATGAGACCGGTATCGTTGAAGGGGTCCCAACCGGCTGCGTCGCTCCTCTTCCAGCGCACGCTGTATCCGGTTATTTCCGCCCCGTTGTCGCTTGGCGCGGTCCAAGACATTCTGAGGTTGGCAGGACCGGATTCGACGGTGGGGTCCGGTGGGGCGGGGGCGCCGAATATGGCTGATACGGGGGAGGCATATCTGTGGTGCGCAGGGCCGAACCCGACGCCGGCGGCGGTTGACACCTGGACGTCGTAGGCCGTGCCGGGAACCAGTTGCGGGTATGGGCCCTGATTCTTGTTATCGAGGCTGCGGATATGGGCGTTGGATAGGTTGAACGAGCACCTGTTGCCGTTGCAGCCCGATACTCCATCCCGGACTCGGAAGTAGGTGCCGTTGTCGCCCTGCCACTGTCCCTGCGGCGACTTGACTCTGTAACGCAGGTAATAGTAGATGTGAGTCCCGATGCTGGGCTGGGTGACTCTGTCCCATGAGACCGTAAGCGCGTCGGGGGCGGGGCTCACGGTGACGTTGCTCGGAGCGGAGGCGTGGTCGGCCCTCGCCTGCTCCGGTGAGAGCGTCAGGAGCGCTGTTGCCAGAAGCGCGGCGGCGACGGCTATCCAGGGTTTAACGATGGGCAGGCGTATGGCGTTCATGGGTTTCCTCCTATGCTGGTCGAGCAAGACCCTAGAGGCCGCCGACGCCCCATCCACCGGCATAGACCGTGGAGGAGCCGGCGGCGCGGCTGCCGTTCTGGTCCACGGCGGCGTAGGTGACGGCCCACGTCTTCTGCGCGGCTGCCTCCGGCGTTCCGCCAAGCTTCCGGGTGGCGGTGTCGAAAGTGACCCCGGTGGCGACACTGCTCAACGGCTGTCCCGAGTCGCTGTCGATCAGGGAGTACGTGAGGGCCCCGGTGCCGCCCTCGGCCTCCGGGAAGGTGATCTTGCCGTCGGATTCGCTGCCATCCCAGCCTTTGCCGCTGTTCCACACAAGGATCCTGGAGTCGATGAATTTCCTGGCCTTCTTGTTGAAGGTCACCGGCGGGTTGACCGTCACGTCGAAGGTGAGGGAGGCGGTTTTGGTCCCTGCATTGCTGAAGCTGCTTCCGTCCGAGGTGTAGAAGGTGACGGTGGCGGTGTAGGTGACGGTGTCGGTGTAGGCGACGTAGTTGTAGAAGCCGTCGACCGGGTTCGGGTCGCTGGTGCGCGGGACGGGGATGCCGCGGATCACCCGGTCGCGGGCCATGGTGAGTCCCATCGGCAGGCCCGTGGCGGTGTACTCCACCTCGTAGTAACCCGCCCCCGGCTCGACGTCGAAGTTGACGGTGACCTCCGGCAGCCTGGGCAACCCCTGGTCCCAGGCGCTTGTGAAGACCTGGTTCACCCGGGCGCCGGCCGTGTAGGTCTTGTCGGATATCGCGTCGCCGGCTCCGAACGTCGCGGTCATCGTAATGGAATCACCGTCCTGGCCGTGGACGGAGGCGGGAACGAGTACCGCGCTGGCTATGGCCGCCAGGGCAAACAGCGCGGCGGCCAGGAGGAGAGGTCGGGGGAGAGTGAAGGCCCGCGTCATGCCGCTCATGCCGGGCCTCCTACGGCCATTCGGAGCGGAAAATTCGGGGGGGGGGTAGATGGCATGGCCGCCCGCAGCAGGCGGCGCACCCTGCTGTTGATGCTCACGGCGTCGAACATGGCTGTCGTACCTCCTTATCAGCCAGCGGTCTGCTTCATCGGTCGGGATGGACTCGCCGACCCCGGCGGAGCGGTTGATTCCATCTCCCGTGCCTGGGTGCGGCGGCGGCCCGTGCCTCCCTTTGGAGAGGGGACGCACAGACCCAGCAGAAACTATACCCGACGACCTATCGTCTCCACGTAGTTTTTATTGCTTCTTTTATAGGATTAGCTATATGATTCTGTGGGATTCCTCAGTGTGTCCGGGGCCGGAAGCGGCTCCATCGTGCCCAACCCAGGAGGTGAGATTCGGTGAGTTCAGACCAGCTGCACCGGGAGAACGAGGCGCTGCGGGAGCGCCTGTCGCGCCTCAGCGAGGCCAGCGTGCGCATCATCGAGAGCCTGGACTTCGACACGGCGTTGCGGGCCGTGATGGACAGCGCCCGCTCCCTGACCCACGCGCCCTTCGCCTCCATCATCACCCTGGACGATTTGGGGCAGGTGGAGAACCACCTGGTCCTGGGCTTCGAACCCGGCTACTTGGAGCGGTTGTGGCAGGCCCCCCAGGGACAGACGTTCTTCGAGTACCTGAACGCCCTGCCGGGACCGCTGAGGGTCGGCCCGCTGGAGGAGTTCACCAGGTCCATCGGCCTTGAGGAGTTCCGCTCGCCCGTGGCTCTCACCGCCTTCATGGCGGCCCCGATACTCCACCAGGGGACGCGCTCGGGCCACATCTACGTGGGGAGCGGCGAGCCGGGCCGGGAGTTCACGCAGGAAGACGAGGAGACCCTGGTGATGTTCGCGTCCCAGGCGGCGCTGGTCATCGCCAACGCCCGCACGCACCGGGAGGAGCAGCGGGCCAGGGCGGACCTGGAGACCCTCATCGACACCTCGCCGGTGGGCGTCGTCGTCTTCGACATGAGGAGGGGCGCTGCGGTGTCCTTCAACCGGGAGGGCAGACGGATCATCGACGGGCTGCGGAATCCCGACCAGGGGCCGGAGGACCTGCTGGGGTTGATGACCATACGCCGCGCCGACGGGAGCGAGTTCTCCCTGCAGGAGTTCCCCCTGGCCCGCATCCTGGGCGACACCGAGACGGTGCGGGCCGAGGAGATCGTCATGGGCGTCCCCGACGGGCGGAGCATCAGCGTCCTGCTCAACGCCACGCCCATTCGCTCCGACGAGGGGGAGCTGGAGTCGGTGGTGGTCACCATGCAGGACATGACGGACGTGGAGGAGCAGGGGCGGCTGCGGGCGGAGTTCCTGGCCATGGTGAGCCACGAGCTCCGTTCCCCCCTGATGTCCGTCAAGGGGTCTGCCGACACCCTGGCTGCGGATTCGGCCCGGCTGGCCCCGGCGGAGATGCACCAGTTCTTCCGCATCATTCAGGACCAAACCGAGCATATGCGCTACCTCATCGGCGACCTGCTGGACGTGGCCCGCATCGAGACGGGGGCGCTGCCCGTGGACCCTGAACCGGCCGACCTGCGCCTGCTGGTGGAGGAGGCCGGGAGGGGGTTCGGCGCCAGAAGCACAAGGAACCCTCTGGAGGTGGAGCTGGCAAATGACCTGCCGATGGTCATGGCCGACCGGCTTCGCATTGTCCAGGTGCTGGGCAACCTGCTCTCCAACGCAGCAGGGTACTCCCCGGAGGGTTCGCCCATCACGGTGAGCGCGGTGCGGGATGGGGTGCACGTCGCCGTCTCCGTCACCGACCGGGGCCGGGGCATACCGGCTGAGCTTCTGCCGGAGCTGTTCCGCAAGTTCTCGCGGGCGCCCGGCACGGCGACGGCATTGGGCGTGGACGGGTCGGGCCTGGGCCTCGCCATCTGCAGGGGCATCGTAGAGGCCCACGGGGGCCGCATCTGGGCCGAGAGCGACGGTCCGGGCCTGGGAGCCAAGTTCACCTTCACCCTGCCTGCGGTGGAGCGGTCGGCGGTTCCGGCTCCCGATTCCGCCACTGCCGGTTCGCGGCGCACTCCCAAGGTCCGCGTCCTGGCCGTGGACGACAACCCCCAGGACCTGCGGTACGTCCGCGACGTCCTCACCAGGGCGGGCTACGCGCCCATCGCGACGGGCGACCCCGCCGACGTGCCCCGCCTCATGAGGGAAGAGAAGCCCCACCTGGCGCTGCTGGACCTGGTGCTGCCGGGGAGCGACGGCATCGAGCTGATGAACGACATACGGAAGGCGGCGGACGTGCCGGTCATCTTCCTGTCGATGTACGGCCAGGACGAGACCGTCGCCCGCGCTCTGGACATGGGGGCGGCCGATTACCTGGTCAAGCCGTTCTCGCCGACGGAGCTCGCGGCGAGGATCAGGGCGGCGCTCAGGAAGCGGCTGGAGCCCTTCCAGGCCGAGCCGTCGGTGCCCTACGCGGTCGGGGGGCTGGACATCGACTACGCCCTGCGCCGGGTGACGGTGGACGGGGAGCCGGTGGAGCTGACGGCCCTGGAGTACGCGCTGCTCTACGAGCTGGCGGTCCACGCTCCCAGGGTGCTGAGCCACGCCGTCCTCCTCCAGCGGGTCTGGGGTCCGGAGAAGGTCGGCGAGCCCTGGCTGGTCAGGGACGTGGTGAGCAGGACCCGCCGCAAGCTGGGCGACGATGCGGACAGCCCCCGATTCATCATCACCGAGCCCCGCGTCGGCTACCGGATGGGGGCGGTGTCGCAGACTAAAGAAGGGTGAGGGAAGTTATCCCTCACCCTTCGCTGGTCGGTCTCGTCCGACGGGATGGGAAGCAGGCTCGCTCTACAGGGCAAGCGCGAACCGGATCTGAAAGGTTCTTGTTTTCATCAAGTCTGGTGGGGCATCCTGGACTCGAACCAGGGACCTCAGTCTTATCAGGACTGCGCTCTAACCACCTGAGCTAATGCCCCTCACCATCGACACGCCCCTTAGAGCGGGGCGTGATAGATGCGCCGACGAGGAGCATATCGGCCCCCACGCTCCGGCGCGTAACGCCTATTGTATCCCGCGAACGGACTATCGTCATGCGGGCCGAGCCATCTCAGCCGAGGTGGATGATCTCCAAGCCGCCCCACTTTCCCTGCAGGTACTCGGCGACGAGGCGGCGATGGCACTGATCTGCCGTTTCCTCGCTGCAGAGGAGGCAGGCGTTGTCAATCACGTCTCTGATAGGCAGGTCTTCGACGCGCCGTTCGGCCATCAGAGCCAAGAATTGCGACTCGTAATCGTCCCACGTGATTGCACGGTCTCGATAGGCTTTAAGCAGTTCCTGCGTCGGCGCGAGGTCCGGCATGTGTTCGTACTCCACGTTGCAGACTTCTCGTAGAAAGTACGCGAGATCATCCCGCTTGGTGAACCCGGCGAGTTGAGAAACGTTATTGAGTCGTACATCGATGACACGCTCTACGCCGGAAGCGCGCAGTATTTCAAAGAATGATTCTGCTGATTTCTTTGTGAAACCAAGAGTGTAGATGCGCAAGGCCCGCCTCAGTGAGCCTTCGCATAGTCGGCACGCTCTTCAGCGACATAGGCGACGCGTCCGGCCTGCTGGCGAATCGCGTCGGAGATAACATCCTCGCGAGTGCGGAACAAATCCGGTTGGGGTGGCAGGCCGAACGATTCAAGCAAACGATCCATCAGCGCCTCGTGGCTCTCCACGCCGCCGTCCGGCAGGATGTGCCGCATATCCACGCCCTGCTCAGCAAGCGCCCGGGCAACAAGCAGGGCGCGGTGGCAGTCAAGCGGATCCCGTTCCATGCAGAGCAGCACGATTCGACGCTCGTCCGCCTGCCGGATGAGGCTGGCAATGGCGTCGCTAAAGTCATCAGCCATCGCGGCGCGCTCATACGAAACACGCCCATCGCCATCGTAGGCAGAGCGATCATTTGGCCGCCCGCCGAGTTCCCGGCCCATGTATGCGTAGTCGATTCCCGTCCATTCCAGCGTGGGCTCAAGGTTGTCCGGGTTGAAGTGGGGGACCCAGCGGCTGCGGGGGGCGGAGCGCACGTCCACGACCATGTTCACGCTGTTGTCCGCAAGGAGGGCGACGAAATCCTCGATGGAATGATCCGAATGCCCAATCGTGAAGATCGGATACTCCGTTGCAGTCATCGTGCGCCCCTTTCCCCTACGCCTCAATTATGGCCGCAATGAGCTTGTAATGGTACTTTGGCTCATGTTCAACGGGACGAAACGGCTCGCCGACAGTCACAGTAAGATATGACTTGCCGAGCCGGAGTTTTCCGGGCCGCGCCTCCGCATACCGTTCCTCAAAGTCGATGTCTGTGATGCGAAAGTCGTAGATGTCTCCGGCGTGGCCGAACGATCCACGAAGCTGTCTTCTAACCGTCCCCGCGTCATCCTTCCGTTCAGTCACGGTGACGTCCAGCGATGGAACGCTTATAAGCCGCGCGGAATCTGTCAGGGTTTGCGTGACGTCGTACGGGAAGCGGTCGTTTTTCCCCTGCGCGGTGTGGTGGCCGTTCTGCCAGAGCGGGGCCGGCGCGTCGAGCCATCTCTCGATGTTGGCCTTATCCCCGACGCGAAGCTTTGTCCACGGCTCCGGCGCCAGCAACCAATTCTCGGGCTGATACGGCAGCGGCATCGGTTCCAGCAACGGGACCTCAATCACATCCAGCAGCTGCGGCAGCGACTCGTCCTCGAAGCACATCTCATCAGGCATCACCTCTCCCTTGCCGTAGTCACTCACGGGCCGCACCCATGCGAGTGTACGGTCAGGAAGAATCTCTTTGCCCACGATGCACCTGCCCCCATATTTGCGTGAATTTGCCAAGCACAGTATCTGCTTGGTGATGATTGCGCTCACTTGTCCTCCCGGTCCGATTTAGAACAAGTGTATCACAACGTCACTCCCCGCGCTTGGCCTCCTCCCAGAGGGTGTCCATCTGCTCCAATGACATCACAGAAAAATCCTCGCCGCGTTCGCGGGCCGTATCCTCCATCGAGCGGAAGCGTGTCACGAATCGCCGATTGGCGTGCCGCAAGGCGGTTTCGGCGTCGATGTCCATCCACCGGGCCAGATTCACAAGGCTGAACAGCAGATCACCGAATTCCCATTCCAAGTGGGCGCGCACCTCGTCCGCTTTCTCGCCTCCCGATGCCTCATGCGCCTCCGCAAGTTCTCCGGCTTCCTCTGCAACTTTCTCAAGGACGCCGTCCACGTTCGGCCAGTCGAACCCAACGTTGGCGGCACGCCCCTGCGTCCGCTGCGCGTACGTCAGCGCCGGTAAGTTGGCCGGTACACCCTCCATCAAAGACGCGCCCTGCCGTTCCTCGCTCTTGAGCACCTCCCATCGAGCGGCGACCTCTTCCGCCGTGCGCGCCTCCGCGTCACCGAATACGTGCGGATGGCGGCGGATGAGCTTATTGACGAGACCCTCGATCACGTCGGCAACTGTGAAATGGCCCTCCTCCGAGGCTATTTCACTGTGGAGCATGACCTGCAACAGGATGTCGCCTAGCTCCTCGCGAAGTCCGGGCATCGAATTGGCGTCAATCTGCTCAACGACCTCGTACGTCTCTTCGATGAGGAACGGCGTCAACGATTGATGCGTCTGCTCACGATCCCACGGGCAGCCGCCCGGCGCGCGGAGGCGGGCGACGATGTCAGCCAGCGTCTGGAACTCGCGGCTGTCCTGTCCGGCTACGTCGCTTGCCTTGACCACGTGTCACCCCCATCGCCCATCCGGCGGTTTGTTCTTTTCAGCATAGGCAGGCCGGTTGAGCATCGTCACGCCTGCCCGTTCTTGCCCGCCCTACGGGCCGTTGCTAGACTGGATAGTCGGCAAATGCGCCACTGTGCGCCGCCGCGTGGTGGGTGTGGCCTAGCAGGTTTAAGGCACCAGGTTGTGGCCCTGGAGATCGTGGGTTCGAATCCCATCACCCACCCCATTTTTTGGATTCTTCGCTGCGCTCAGAATGACAGGAGGCTTACGACTCGCATGACAGAGAGCATGCTACTCTCTCGGCAGTGAGCGTAGCCTCACGCGTTGGCGGCTCTCGCGTAGCGTGGCGGGCGCGGGGGCCGCAGGAACAGGATCAGGATGGCCGACACCACGAAGAATGCGAGGAAAATCAGGAACGCCGGCCTGTACGATCCAAGCTCGTCGTAGATGAGGTTCATGACAATGGGGCCGGTCGCGCCGAAACCGAACGTCACCACGAATCCCATCGACCGTATTGACCCGAGGCTCAACCGCCCGAATGAGTTAGCCCACAGCACCTCCTGCGTCACCCCGAGGCTCGTGATTCCCATGCCATAGACGATGAGCGCCGGGAACAGGAAATAGACCTGGTCCGCGAAAAGGAACAGGACGCAGCCGATGGTCTGCAGGATGAATGGCAGGGCTCGAACCGGGCCCATGTTCGCCCGCTCCGCCACCAGGCCGACAACCGGCAGTGTCACCGCCATCACGATGGCACGCGTGGTCAGCGCCGCTGCAACGAGCGCTTCCTCATAGCCCAAATCCTGCACATATGGCGCGAGCGAGATATTGATCCCCTGAAACGCGAGGCTGGAGATCGCGAAACATCCCGCGATGAGCCAGAAAGCCGGCGCCCGCAGCGCCTCGCCTCGCGTCCACACCGGCTCCGGCATCGTCTCCTGCGAGGGAGCCCTATGCTGTTCCGGCATGAGCGTTGTCGGCGCAGGGCCTTGTGGCGTGTTCGGTTCTACACCGTCGGGACGCAGTCCCAGGTCCTCCGGCCTGCGGCGGATGAGGATTGTGGACGGAGCCAGCACCACGATCCACGTGATGATTGCGAATATCCAGAACATCTCGCGCCAGCCGAGTTCCTCGATGACGTAGACCGCAACCGGAATCATGATGACGTTGCTGATGCTGGCGCCCATGGTGGAAATGCCGAGGGCGCGCCCGCGCTGTCGGATGAACCAGTTATTGATGACCACGCTGGTGACGAGGTTCCCCATCAGCGTGAACCCGATGGCGGCGACGAATCCCCGCACGAAGTAGAACTGCCAGAGTGAGTCGATGAGTTCCACCTCAATCAGAGTCCCATCGATCATGGTCACGCCGATCAACGCCAGGCCGGCGATGATCGCGCCAACAGGAAGCAGCGTGCGCCCGCCGAAACGGTCCACCAGCGGGCCGATGAGCGGAGCAGTCGCCGCCTCAACAACGCGCGAGATGGTCTGGACGGTTGCTATCTGGGTCCGAGACCAGCCGAACTCCGCCGTCAGCGGCTTGAAGAACAGCCCGAGAGTCGAGGAGAACTGCTCCGCGTAGGCAAGATGCGCCATGAAAGACGCGGCGACAATGTTCCAGCCATAGAAATAGCGACCCCGCCTCCTTCGACGCTGTCGCTCGCCACTATCGCTGTCGCCGCCTGCTGTCTCCAACTCTGCCGCCGCACCTCCTCGGTCGCGATGATTGATTATGCGGCGAAAGCGAAACAGGCGTCATGCAGGCTGGCGCATTCAGTCTTGTTGCGTGTCACGGCGTGAGCCGCCGCGTCTTCGGCGTCTGCGGCGGCGCGGGCGGCGATCCGCCGGCGGAGAGTCACCCGGTTCGGCGGCCTCCGTAGATTCCGGCTCGTTTGCCCGATCAGGGTCTTCCGGGGATTCGGTTTCAGGTTGCGGGAAGAGGGAGGCCGTGCGGCCGTATTCGTCTTCTTCCTGTTCGAATTCCTCAGCGTGCGTCGGTGGCATCTGTTGTGCGAGGATTCCCCGGCCTGAGATGAATCGTCGCGCGCCGCCGATGGCGAATGAAATCAACAGGATGAGCAGGGCGATGCGGAACGGTCCCTGGGCCGCTCCGAAGAACGTGGACAGGTCTTCCGGCACGTCGTCACGCGAGCTGGGCACCAGGACGCCCGCCGCGATGCCGGAGACAAGCACAACTGCCGCCAGAGCCCCGAGCGCCTGCGGAACCTGACCTCGATTCCACAAGAGGATGGCGGCGGCGGTCAGACCGGCCTGCCCCACGGCAACCAGGGCCCGCGAGGTCTCGATATCCGTTCTCGCGCCGCTCTCGGGCGGGAGCAGGATGATTGGCAGCGCCAGATACGCCCCCGCCAGATACAGGCCGGCGAAGAACGCGCTGTCACCCCAGCTGCGTGTGGCGATCGCTCCACCGATGACCGCCGCGAGGATCGGGCCCCCCAACGTCGCGATTCCCACCGCTACGTTGAACTCCCCGTCCTCCGGGGCAAGAAGCGCCCACAACAGCGCCTGCGTGCCGACGATCCCCATCGCCATCCATGGATAGCCCCACCGTGGCGCGCCGCGCGTGGCGAGCAGCAGGGCGACGGCCATGGCGATGCCCGTGGTGAACAGGTAGGGCGGAGACGAGTTCAGCCTGCCATCTGCCGACAAGGTCCACACGATGCCCGTCAGTGCCCCGACGAGAATCAGGATGATGGGCGCAATCTCCCGCAGCATGGACTGCACGGGAGTACGGGTCGGCGGGGGTACGATTGGCGTGCTCATCGTCAGTTACAATAGCAGGCAGCGCCAAACGCTATCGGCAGGAGTCCCCCCACCAAGTGCAATCTTCGCGTCTCATCGCGCTCTTGAATCAACAGCGAGCCGTCGTTTACGTCGGCCTTGCAACGTTTTTGTTTACGCTTGGGCAGGGAATCGCTGTTCTCACCGCCGTCCCCCTTTACGGCGATGCGATTGGTCTGACGAGCACCCACATAGGGTTTGCCGTGTTTGCCTTTGCGCTTGCTCGTGTCCTTACCAACGTACCCTCGGCAATGGTCTCAGACCGAATCGGCCGGCGCTGGATCCTGATTGCCGGCGCGTTGATTGCCGCGACCGGGAATGTACTCTCGGCATTCGCAGGCTCGCTCGTGACCTTCATCATTTTCCGTTTTATCGCGGGCATCGGTTCGAGCGCTTTCATCACTGTGGGGATTGCCACCACGGTTGACCTCAGCACCCCGGCCAATAGGGCCCGCCTTCTGAGTGTGTTTCAGTGGAGCTTCATCGCCGGCATCACGTTGGGGCCATTGGTTGGCGGCTTTGTTGCCCAATTCCTGGGAGTTCGCGTGCCATTCTACGTGGTCGGTCTTGTCGCAGTGATGAGCGCCTTGTGGACGATGCGAATGGTGCCGGAAACACGTGGCCGCCAGGTGGCGCAAAGCTCGGTGAATCAGCCTCAGGCTGCGCCCTCACCTCGGTTGAATCGGTATGCTTTCATGTTGAGCAGAGGCTACCTGCTGGTCATGCTCATTTTCATCGCTGCGTTTTTTGTCCGCGGCGGCGGGTATTTTACCCTGTTTCCCCTCATAGCCAAGAATGACCTGGGGTTGACGGAGGGTTTCGTTGGCATCATGCAAACCCTTCCTGCCATCGCATCTCTGGTCATTCTCCCATTCGTGGGGGCGATATCCGATCGCTACGGTCGGAAGAGCGTCATCGTGCCCGGCATGGCGCTCTACCTCACGTGCCTGGTCATCCTCGGCTACAGCGCGTCAGCGATCCTCATCTCAGCAGCCGTTGTCTTCGCCATCGGCATCTTCGTTTTCGGCATCGCGCAGGGGATGGAAGGGCCTGTCCCCATCGCGTATGTGGCGGACGTCAGCCCAACGGACAGCCAAGCGACTGCGCAGGGCATGGCCAGAACGATCGGCGATGTTGCGCTGATGGTTGGCGGGCCGCTGCTCGGTTTCGTGAGCGATACGTGGGGCAGCACGGAAGCGCTTTATGGGACGGCCGTTGTCGTGGGCGTCTTCATGCTCATCTTCTGGATCTTCGCCCGAGAAACGGCGGGGCGGCGAGCACAGCAGGCTAATTCGTCCTAATCGCGAACCCAAAATCTTGTCCCTTTCACACCCCGTTTGCTATTATCGGTTGCGGCTATAGCGACATGCTGCGCTCGGGTGGGGGGCGGGCGGTGGCCGGACTCACATCCCCTGCGGTCGGAACTCCGGCCGTTATTCATCTTCTTGCTTGGAGGAAACCCGCAGATGCACCTTGTCATGGATGGGTACGGGGCTGACGCCCACAGGCTGCAGGACGAGTCGCTCGTCCGTGAGCTGCTGGACACCTACCCCGATGCCATCGGGATGACCAAGATATCGGAGCCGCTGGTGCATCGGTACACGAGTGGAAAGGTTCCTGTTGATTGGGGCGTGTCCGGCTTTGTGCTCATCGCGGAAAGCCATATCAGCGTCCATACGTTTCCCGATCGCGGCTACCTGAACGTGGACATCTTTTCCTGCAAACCGTTCGATGCTGAACTCGCCGTCAACGAACTGCGCGGGCGCTTCGGCATCATGGACGTCAGGATGCAGGTGTTGGATCGGGGACTCGAGGAGTTCCCGGACAAGCAGGCAGAGCATGAGCTGAGCGGCGCGGGCGCAGCGACTTCACCCACGAGCGTCTGAACGCCACTCCTGCGCAGCGGCGGCTCAAACCGCGCATCATTCGCACCAATGACTTCTTTCCAGCTCGGCGGCGCATTTCCCTGGAGCTTCGCATCCCTCGACGGCGATGATGCCGACTTCGACAGGGCCGCGGCAGTCATTCTCCCCGTTCCCTATGACGGCACCGTGTCCTACCGCAGCGGCGCGCGCGACGGTCCCCAGGCCATCATCGACGCATCACGCTATCTGGAACTCTATGAGCCGGACCTGGGCATGGAGCCCGCGCAGTGGGGCATTGCCACGCTTCCGGCGTTGGAACCGGACGTCTCCGGCCCGGAGGCCAACATTGCCCGGGTTGAGGAGACCGTCGGCGGGTTGGCGGACGCAGGCAAGCTGCCCGTCATGCTGGGCGGCGAACACTCGCTCACAATCGGAGCGGTCCGCGCCCTCGCCCAACGGCATCCCGGCCTCTCGGTTCTCCAGCTCGACGCGCACGCGGACATGCGCGACAGCTACCAGGGCAGCCGCTACAGCCATGCCTGTGTGATGCGGCGTGTTCGAGAGACTGTCGGGGATAGCAATGTCACTCAAGCCGGCATCCGCAGCATCAGCAGCGAGGAGATGCAGCACATCCAGGATGCCGGCGTTAGCGGGGTTCATCTCTACACGCCCGGTCAATACAACGATCCCGCCGCTATTGAGGAACTGCTGGCGGGATTGGGCGAAACCGTCTATGTGACTGTGGACCTGGACGGCCTGGATCCGTCAATCATGCCCGCCGTCGGCACGCCGGAGCCGGGCGGGCTCTCATGGCAGGAAACGCTCGGCATCCTGCGGGCCGTCGCCCGGCGCTCACGCGTCATCGGCTTTGACATCATGGAACTTGCCCCAAATGAGGGGGCGACGCACGCCGCGTTCACCGCAGCCCGGCTAACCTACAAGCTGATAGGGTACGCGCTGGCAGAACGCTGACTGCGGGCCTTTTGGCCCTCACAAAAATGAAGAACCGCCCGGAGGGCGGCGCCGTTCGGCGCGGCCCTCCGGTTGCATCGGCAACTATAGGATGTGGTATCCGGGGTGCAGCTTGCGCTAGGGAGTTGCCAGGGTGACGAGTTCGTCCTCGTTCAGGGACTGTTCTGCGTCTGCGCCGTTGCCATTCGTCGCGCCGTTCTTCTGGGCGCGGCGCTTCCTGGAGCCGTTGCCGTTGGCTGCCGCATTGCGCGCGCCAAGGTAGCGCAGGCCGTTCTCAATCAGTCCACGCAGCTCCATCGCCTCCTTGTGGAGGTCCTGGATATTCTGCGTCACCTGGTCCAGGTGGTTGGACAGGCGCTCAAGCGACTGCGCGGCGTAGACGTCAGAGTCCTTGATGAGGCGCGCGGCGTTGCCCTCGGTCCGCTGCTTCATCCGCTCTACCTCTTTTTCAGCGTCCCTGAGTATCTCTTGCGCCCTCTCTTCCGCTTCTCCAACGATGGCGCTCTGATCGACGGCGGCGCGGTGGTCCTGTTCCGTCCTGGCCTTCATCTTCTTTGCGAAGACATAGGCTTCGTTGACGATCGATTCGCCTCGCTCGCGGATTTCCTCAGCCTCGCGCAGCTCGGCCGGAGCCGTCGCGCGCATCCGATCGATGAGTCGTGCCAGCTCTTCACGATCCAACATGACTCGTCCGGTGCCCGGAACACGGCGCGCGTCTTCCGCCATGTCCTCCAGGGCATCAATCATTTCAAGGAACTGCATCAGGTCACCTCCTGCTTTCGGCGTTCCCTTGCCTTTTCTCCCGCGCTTTCCCTATCCGTCCGGTGCCCGATCCTGAGAACGGGCGGGCTTAACGTGCACTATGTGTGATATTTCTGCTGCAGAGCCTCCGCCACAGCCGGTGAAACGAGGCCGCTGATGTCACCGCCGAGTGAGGCGGCCTCCTTCAACAGGCTGGAACTCACGAATGCGTGCTCCGCCGACGTCAGGATGAATACGGTCTCGATCTCCGGATCGAGCTCGCGATTCATCTGCGCTAGTTCCGTCTCCGCCACCAAGTCGTTGGCGTTGCGGAGACCGCGAATCATCGCCGTGGCGCCGAGTTGCCGGGCGAGATTCACCGTCAGATCGCGTGTATACGTTGTGACGCTGATATTAGGGACGCCGCGCAGGGATGCCTCCGCCAGCGCGACTCGCTCCTCCGTCGAGAAGAGCATCGACTTGCCGACTGTCTGGTCGTAAACGCAGATGGTCAGCTCCTCAAAGAGCTTGGCCGCCCGCTCTGCGATGCCGGCGTGGCCTAGTGTCATGGGGTCAAAGGTCCCCGCATAGATTGCTTTCGTCATGAGACAGTCTCCCTGTCCGATGACGTCACTGATGTTTCTCTCATAAGCAGAGAGACGAGGGTGTCTCCGTAGCGGCGTGTCGCAATATCGCCGATTGCCAAGTCTCCTATGTCTGCCGGATTCCTGCTGGACTGCTCTACGACGATGACCGCGTCATCACGCAACAGTTGATCGGCGGCCAACAGGGCTTTCAGAGTTGCCGGAACGGCCTCAGAATCGTCGTACGGGGGATCCATGAAGACGAGGCCAAACGGCCCGTCAAGCGATGCAAGGGATCGGGCGACGGGCATGGCGAGCACGGTAAGGCTGTCAGCCACGCCGGCCCGTTTCGCGTTCTCACGGATAACGGCACATTCCCGCGCGCCGCGTTCCACGCAAACAGCGGACGCCGCGCCGCGGCTCAATGCCTCTATACCCAGGGCGCCTGTCCCTGCGAACAGATCCAACACTCGCCGATCCTTCACCGTTTCCCGCGCTTCCAGCATGGAGAACATCGCTCCACGCACCCTGTCCGTTGTCGGACGGCCATGCCAGCCTTGCGGCGTCCGCAATTCAATTCCTCTCGCGGATCCCGCCGTGATTCGCATAGCTTCACTTGAACCCAAATTTTAGTCTGGGTCTAAAACCAGGTCAATGGAATGTATGGTCTATTCCGGTTAATTGTTTATCATAAGAACCAGCGCCCACATTCACGGAGAGTGATCCACGTGTCTCAACGTCGTAGAAACGCGGTGTCGGCAGGCGACGGCAATCGCAGCGGCATCATCATCATTGCGGCCACCGTCGCGGTGATCCTGCTCATCGGAGGTCTGCTCGTCCTGCAAGAGGTCTTGAATGAGGAGCCCGGCTACGCGCTGGAGAACCAGGGGAACTACCATCTGGCTGACATACAGGAACCGCACGTGCCGTATAACTCGTCCCCTCCAACCTCCGGCCCCCACATGCCCTCGCTGGCGCCCGGCCAGATCTACGACGTGCAGGTGCCGGATGAGATACAGATTCACAATCTTGAGGACGGACACGTCAACGTCCAATACGACTGCCCGGAGGGCTGCGCCGAACTCGTCGCCCAGCTAACGGGGGTCGTGAGTGAATACATTGCCGAACCGGAGGGACGCGTTCTCATGGGGCCGTACAGCGGAATCATCGACCCGGTTACCGGCCAAAGACGCCGCATCGCCCTCACGGCGTGGACGCGGCTGGACACCTTTGATGAGTTTGACGAGGAACGCATCCGCACATTCATCGACGCCTACATGGGCATCGATCACCACGTGTACTGAGGCCAACGCTCGCTCCGGGCGCCTCACATCGGTCGATACCTGCGGCGACCGCGCATATCCACCTCTCGTAGCGCGCCGCCAAGTTCCGCAACCAGCAGAATCACAAAGCCTGCCATATATATCCAAACCAGCAGGACCACTATTGACGCGAGTGAACCATAGACCGCGTCAATACTGCCAAAGGCGGTCAGGTAGAACAGGAACAGGTTCTTGATAATCTCAAGGGAGATGCCGGCGATAAACGCGGCAGGGATGCAGTATCGCCACGGAGTGCGGTCGCTTGGCAGCCATCGGTACAGCATCAGCAGTCCCGCTATCGCGCCAAAAAGCGACGCGACACCCAGCACGACCTGACCACCGACGTTGACCACACCAGCAAGTGTGCCCAGCCATCCGTCCAGGTCGGCCCCCTCAGCTGCGTGCACCAGAGTTGACATCGCCAATGACGACAGCAGGAGCGCGCTCACGCTTCCCACGGTGATGACGGACTTGATCCGCACCAGGTGAAAGGCATAGGGGTTTGCATTGCCCCACGCCCTGTCCATGAAACGCGCCATCGCGCCGAAGAAGTTGCTGCCGGACCACGCGAGCGCCATCAGTGAAATGATGCCGATTGCCCCGCGGGACTGCACAATTGCATCCACGTTTTCGTCGATGAGGTTGGCCTCCAGCGGCACATACCGTGAGACGATCAAGTGAACTTCGTTCACGACTGTCTCGGTATCAAGCACGAAGCTCAGAACGGTGATGGTGAAAATCAGCAACGGCAGGATGGCGAGGATGCCGTAATACCCCACAGCCGCCGCCATATCGCCCACGCCGTGCCTTCCGGCATTCCGAATCATGACGACCGCAACCGCCGTGGGCTTGAAGCTTTCCAGGATAACGAGGATGACGTTTACAGTACGCCGTCCCCAATCGATGAGGGCGCTAAACACCTTTCCAGCTTAATGGCATCTCCAACGGCGCTGCCCTCTATTGCCATGTATCATTGAGTACGCGTACTGAAGAACCCGAAAGAGGTGTGCGTTCATGTTTGCGACCATTGGCCGGAGCTGGCAGCTTTTCAAGCTCTGCCTTCATGTCCTCAGCGTTGACAAGGAACTGATCTTCTTCCCGATCTTCTCCACCATTGGCGTGGTCTTCGTGACCCTGACGTTCTTCGGCGTCACTTTTGGCATCGGTTCATTTGAAAGGTTGGAGACCGGAGCGTTCAATGCTCTTGACCTGATTGCCGTTTTCGGCTTCTACGTCGCTTCGTACTTCGTCATCATTTTCTTCAACGCGGCCCTCGTCTTTGCAGCGCATGAACGGCTCGAGGGGGGCGATCCCAACATCAGGTCCGGGTTGGCGGGCGCATCCAGCCGCATCATCACAATCTTCTTCTGGGCCGTGATTGCCGCGACCGTCGGGCTTATCCTGCAGATTCTCTCAAGCCAGGCACGTGAGCGCGGCGGCATCATCGGAATCATCGGGCAGATCGTCGTTGCGCTCATCGGCGCGGCGTGGTCCCTGATCACTTTCTTCGTCGTGCCGCTCATCGTCATCGAGCATCGTGGGCTGTTTGACTCCTTCAAGACGTCTCTTTCTCTCCTGCGGCGCACGTGGGGTGAGCAGGTTGTCGGCAACTTTGGCCTCGGGCTGATACAGTTCGGCGCGACGCTCCTGGCAGTCCTGATCGCGGCGGTCCTTGGCTTTGCACTGTCCTTCCTCGGAACCCCGGGCATCATATTGGCCGCTGTGATTGGCGTCGTTCTCGTGGTTGGTGTTTCGCTGCTCTTTGCCACGCTCAGCGGCATCTACAAGGCCGCTCTTTACAACTACGCCGCGGACGGCCAGGTGCCTTCGCTCTTCACGGAGGACACCATTCGCGGCGCGTTCCGCCCGCGCTAGAACGCACATCGAAGGGGAGTGGGGAGATGGACTTTCGATTCAGCGCCGAGGAGGAGGCCCTTCGCGCCGAGGCGACGGAGTTCGTCCGGCAGAATTGGGACCCCGGCGACAAGGACGCCTATAGCATGATCGTCGCCTCGTACGACGTGGATGACGTCGACGAGGAAGAGCGCATGCACGCCTACGCGAAGAAGCTGGCCGAGAAGGGCTGGTTCACCATGCACTGGCCCAAGGAGTTCGGCGGCTGGGGCGCGCCGCTCAGCACGCAGATGGCGTATCGCGAGGCGATGGCCTATGCGGGCTCGCCGGAGATTCTCGGCGGCGGCATGTTCGCCCCCATGCTGATGATGCACGGCGCAGACTGGCAGCGTGAGTTCTTCCTGCCGCGCATCGCGAGCGGCGAGATCCACCACCTGTCACAGGGATTCTCGGAGCCCAACGCCGGCTCCGACCTCGCCAATGTGCAGACCCGCGCGGTGGAGGACGGCGACGACTACGTGCTCAGCGGACAGAAGATATGGAACTCGGAGGGGCGCTGGGCGGATTGGGGCCACTATCTGGTTAGAACGGACCCCACCGCGCCCAAGCATCGCGGCATCTCCTACTTCATCGTTGATATGAACGACCCCGGCGTCACGCTGCGGCCACTCTACGACGGCCTGGGACGTTGGCGCTGGAGCGAGGTGTTTCTGGAGGAGGTGCGCGTCCCCAAGCGCAACCTGATCGGCGAGCTCAACCGCGGCTTTTACACGGCCATGACGACGCTCAGCTTCGAGCGGTCACAGGTGGAGATTCCGGCACGGCTGCAACGCTACATGGAGCAGTTCATCGACGCGTACAGAAACCGCCCGTCGGCTGATGGGACATCGCTGCTGGAGAATCCCGTCGCGCGCCACAAGCTTGCCGATCTCCGCGTGCAGGTGGAAACAACGCGCATGCTCTGCTACCGCGTCGCATGGCTCCAGACGCAGGGGCAGGTGCCGGACAGGGAAGCCTCCATGGTCAAGGTGACCGGCGATGAGGTCGGCTGGAACGTCTACAACGTGCTGGCCGGTCTCGCCACCGACGACGCCCTGATTGCGCCGCGGGGCAGCCGCTTCGCGCCGATGCACGGCTTCCTGGGCGCGAACGCATGGCTGACGCGCGGCTTAGCTATCGGCGGCGGCACGGACGAGGTGCAGCGCAACATCATCGCCCAGCGGGGCCTGGGGTTGCCGAGGTAGGCAGCCACCCCCCGTCATTCCAACCCGCCCCGCTCACCCTGAGCCCGTCGAAGGGCCACCCTGAGCCTGTCGAAGGGCGAGCGCCCCCATGTCATTCCCGCCCCCATTCCGTCATTCCCGCGAAAGCGGGAATCTGAATCACATTGCGCAACCCAAACCCGCCTATAATCCAACCATGCCTAACACAGCGTCCGATACCTCCCGCGTCCCCGACGAAGCAGCCTCAGAGATCGCGGCCAACGAACTGCTGCGCCGCCACGAACGGGACGAGCCCGAAGCCAATATCACCAGCGCAGTCCGCGATTTCCTGATTGCGACAAAACTGGCTCGTGCCGACGAGATAGTCGAGGAGAATCCACCATCCCCGGATTCCACACGCCGCGCGGTTGATCTGACTGCGCTCGATACATTTGTCGAGTCCAAGCGGCGTATCGGCATGGAGCGCCGTGGTGTGCCCGAACAGGAATACATCAACCAGCTGGACGGCTATTTGGAGAGCTCTCAGCGCAACGGCAAGGTGCGTATGGGCATCCTGACCGACGGCAAGTATTGGGTGCTCCGGTGGCCGGGCGCAGGCGAGCCAAAGCTCACCAAGCCGTATGCAATCACGCTTGAGGATGCCAACAGTTGGCGCGCCCTCCACGAATGGCTGCGCGATGATGCCCTGGTCGCGTTGGAGAACATCACGCCAACGCGTGAGGATATTGAGGCGCGTTTCGGCCCGTCCAGTCCGCGTTACGAGCAGGACGTCGACACCCTCAGGGCGCTGTACGAGAAAGCGCGGGACAACCCAAGTATCCAGCTAAAGCGCCGCCTCTGGCAGATCCTCCTCCGAACGGCCCTCGGCGAGATTGCGCAGGATGACGCGTCGATGGACGACCTGTTCGTCCGGCATACCTATCTCACCACGGTCATCGGCATCGTCGTGCAGGCCTCCTTCGGCATCGATATCCGTCAGCTTGCCGCCAATGACCCACACGATCTGGTGCTTGGGCAGCGGTTCCGCAGTGATACGGGCATCGAGGGCGTGGTGGAGTCGGACTTCTTCGCATGGCCGACAGAAATCGGCGGCGGCCCGTTCCTCAGCGCGCTTGCCCGGCGCATCAGCCGATTCGACTGGCTTGCGGCCCCGGAAAACGTCGCCGCCATCCTCTATGAGACCGTAATCCCACCTGACGAGCGCGAGCAGCTTGGCGAATACTACACACCCGACTGGCTCGCTCACGCGATGGTACGTGAAGTAGTGACGGAGCCACTTAATCAGAGCGTCCTCGACCCCGCCTGCGGCTCAGGCACGTTTCTTGCAGAAGCCATCACCCACTTCATTAAGGCGGCGGACAACAATCCCGATCCACGCGACACGTACACGGCCTCTCAACGTCTCGACCAACTACGGGATAAGGTCATCGGCATCGATGTGCATCCGGTCGCCGTTCATCTTGCACGGGCGGCGTGGGTGCTGGCCGCCAAGCCGCTGTTCGACCGTATTCGAGATGAGGACGGCGAAAGACCGTCATCCAATTTCTCCGCGCCGGTCTATCTCGGAGATTCGCTTCAACTTGGGTACTCAATGGGCGACCTACTTCCCGACGAAAATGTCCCCGTCCAAGTTCGAGACAGAGAGAACACAGAATTGCTCTTTCCTGTCTCCCTCGTTGATCGGGCCGAGAATTTTGACCGCATCATGGCGGACATTACGGACGCCATAGAAAATGGGGACGATCCCCAATACGTGCTCGATGACTCAGGCCTCTTTGGCCCGGAAAGAGAGGTCTTGGCGGAGACGGTCAAAAAGCTGCAACGATTGCACTCTGAAGGCCGCGACCATATCTGGGCCTATTACACTCGCAACATGGTGCGACCAGTGGCCCTCGCGCGGCAGAAAGTGGACGTGATCATTGGGAATCCGCCGTGGATCAACTACAACAAGACCATCAGCGATCTGCGTAGAGGGCTTGAACGGCTGAGCAAGAACACGTACGCAATTTGGGTCGGTGGGCAGTACGCAACGCAGCAAGATGTTGCAGGTCTCTTCTACGCTCGAAGCGTTGACCTGTATCTCAAGAATGCAGGGTTGATCAGCATGGTTCTACCTCTAACGGCTCTCCAGTCAGGACAATTCAGAAAGTGGCGCTCAGGTCATTGGAAGGCCGTGCGCGATGGTGCAGTGCTTTCGGTCGATTTCTCAGTCAAGCGGGCATGGGACCTTGAGCAACTTGAGCCAAATAACTTCTTTCCGGTACCGGCGTGTGTAGTTTTCGCACAAAGAGTGGGAATAGACGTGATGGCGCAGCCTCTCGCAGGAGAAGTTGATCGATGGATCGGCAAGGCCGGTGCTGATGACGTGTCTATGGAGACTGTAGAAATTGTAGACATTGCTCAGAACCGTCAGTCACCTTACGAGGTCTTGTCTAGGGTTGGTGCGATTCTGCACCCGCGTAGCCTTGTATTTGTCACAGAAACTGAGAATAGGACAGTTATCGCGGCTTCCGGGACAGTTACCGTCAATCCGTACAGGAGCCCAAAGGGGAAAGCACCTTGGAAAAACCTCGACCTCACGGAGCTTACTGAGCAAACAATCGAGACGAACCATGTCTATGACGTGCATTACGGCGAAACACTTGTTCCCTTCGGCACACTGAATCCAATGAAGGCTGTCCTGCCCGTTAAACAGAGTGAGTCGACAATTTCCTTCGAGGCTAGGTCAGAAGGAGGAGTGAAACCATCTGCTATGAATCAGCGAATGCGTGGAAGATGGCGAACCGTCAGCCAGATATGGGAAGCAAACAAGGCAGCCGCCAACAAGCTGAATGCTATAGGTCAGTTCGACTATTGGCGGCATCTGTCTGCACAATTGGATTGGAGGGAAGACGCTGGTGAAAGGCCAGTTCGAATGGTATATGGCCAGTCAGGGCAACCTACTGCCGCCTTAGTCCAAGATAAAAGAACGATTGTTGACTATACCCTTCTTTGGGTGAAGCTGAGGAGCGTAGCAGAAGGCCACTATCTCATGTCGATCGTCAACAGCGACTTCCTGTATCAAAAGCTCCAACCGCTGATGCCAAAAGGCCAGTTTGGGCCCCGCCATGTGCAGAAGCACCTATGGAAACTGCCGATACCGGCATATGACGAGGGCGTGGCTCTGCATAAGGATTTGGCGAAGGCGGGTGAAGTGGCGGCCGAACGTGTGGCAGATATGTTGCCGGAATTGCGGGCGCGAGAAGAGGCGGAGGGAAGGTCGCTAACGGTGACCACCGCACGCCGTGAGATACGCAAGTGGCTGAAGACATCGAAAGAGGGCAAGGACGTGGAGCGGCTGGTGGGGAAGTTGTTGCGCGGATAGGGCGCTTTAGATTCCTCGGCTGTACCCGGGAGCCCCTTTGACTGCTCCTGGCATTAGTCATACTATTAGCTAAGCACGTATTAGAGGGAATCCCGATGGTCACTGTCAACGTTCATGAAGCCAAGACCAACCTCTCTCGCCTGCTGGCGCAAGTCGAGGCGGGTGAAGAGGTCGTCATCGCCCGCAACGGCACGCCGGTGGCGCGGCTGGTGCGTGAGAAGCCGCGTGCCCCACGGAAGCCAGGCAGATTCAAAGGAGTGTTTGAAGTTCCAGACAGTTTCTTTGACCCTTTGCCTGAGGAGGAGTTGGCGCGCTGGGAAGGCCGTGACTAGGAGATGACTCTTCTGCTGGACACCCACGCGCTTCTGTGGTGGTTCACCAGTAATTCACGGCTTTCTCGTGTAGCCCAAGGCGCGATAGCAAGTGCCTCCAACGACGTTCTGGTCAGTGCCGCTTCCGCGTGGGAGATTTCCATCAAGTACCACAACGGCAGGCTGCCGGAGGCAGCGCCAATGGTGGACGATATGTCCAACGTATTGGTTCTTGACGGATTTCACGCCCTGCCTGTCACCGTGTTAGATGGAATCCGCGCCGGCGCGCTGCCCGGCCCGAATCAGGATCCCTTTGACAGGATGCTCATCGCGCAGGCCCTCAACCACAACCTGACATTGGTCTCCAACGAGACCCTCTTTGACTCCTACGGCGTTCAGCGGCTTTGGTGAAAAAGCACGCGAACCGGCGTTACGTCGTCCAGTAATTGCTCCGCAGCTGCCGCACTCCCGCTATGGTGAGCGTGACGGGCAGGAGCGTATCGATGACCGCCCAGAGAGTCCAATACGTCGCATCGTCGGAGAGGGCGTCCTGGCCATTAGCGAGCAGGTTGAACCAATTGTGCAGGAACAGGATCGTGACGACGACGATGCCGTAGAACGTGCCGTTGACCGCGATGTACCGGCCGGTATCACTATTGCCCGCGGCGCGCTGCCGTCTCTCCTCCGTCTTGTCAGCAAAGCTCAGAGCCAAGCCGATGGGCAGCGCGATGACCATCAGAACGTCCAGCACATTCCAGACACTCATGACGTCAAACGTGTCGTTCGCGGCAAAGAACGAGTTGATGATGAAGTACACGACGACGGCGAGGCTCACCGCAATCAGGTAGATGCCTGCCAGCTGTTTCACGCCCATGACAACCTCCTGGTCTTCCGGCTGCGTCTTTCGGCGGTTCCCCGTGAGTCTACACCCTGCATCCGCAAAGGGGGGGTCCCGACGGATTCCGGCTTTCGCCGGAATGAGGGGATGGGGGGGGGGGATGACGGATGACCTTAGCCGGTCGGAACGTTCACTGCTGCGCCCGTCAGATGAGACTTCTGGATCGCATCCAGCACGCGTTGGCATTGCAGGCCGTCATGGAAGTTCGGCGCGGGCGATTCGCCTGACTCAATTCCTCGCACAAAGTCCCGCACCTCCAACCTGAACGGCAGCAGACGATGGTCGCGGTCATCATCGAACGGGTGCAGTTCCTCGGGTATCGGGACAGTGCGGAGTTCACGGGAGTCATCATCCAGCCGCCCAACGCGGACGGCCCCTTCGGGCGCGGGATTCGGCCCGGACTGGCTCAGGTGAATCGACCCCTCCGTGCCGTAGAGCTGGATCGACCCTCCCTGTCCAAGCGGGGAGTTGAGGCTGCACGTGAGCGTTCCCCACGCGCCGTTCGCGAAGTCCATGTGAACGCTGAACGCGTTGTTGGTATCGGCGAGGCTGAATCCTGCGGGCACGTTGCCATGCAGCGTGCCGTTGACACGGGAAATGTCGCCGAACCAGTGGCGTATGCCGTCGATGTAATGGGAGCCGAGCGCGCCGAGCATCCCGCCGCTGCCGATGGACGGCGCAGGGGGCGTGGCGCCTGGTCGGCGGGCAAATCGCAAGTGCAGGGTAGCAATGAGGTGCTGCGGCTCGCCGATCTGGCCCTCATCGATGAGCTGCCGCGCATAGGCCCGCTCCGGCGCGAAGCGGAACTCATGCGCGATCATGTGCGTCAGACCCCGCTCCGTGGCCATGGCAAGCAGTTCTTCCGCCTCCGCGGCATTCGTCGTGAACGGCTTCTCGCACATCACGTGCTTGCCGGCCTCAAGGGCGGCTTTGGTCATTTCATAGTGCAGGTTGGGGGCGGTGACGACGCTCACAGCATCGACGTCCGGATGCGTGACGAGCTCCCGGTAGTCGGTGAACGCGTTGGGGATGCCGAACTTCTCCGCCGCGGCCTGGGCCCGTTCCTCCCGGCTGGCAGCAACTGCGACGACCTCCACACCCTCGGACTGAAACCCGGGGATATGCACCGTCGCCCCAAAGCCAACGCCGATAACCCCGATGCGCATAGGTGGCATAATCTTCCTCTCCCGCGTGCCTAGCTCTCTAACTCACTAACGATATGAGTATGGCACGGCGGGGAGGGAGAATTAGTTCGACTCAGTGACAGATTCTCGATATCGCCGTAGATCGGCATCAGAGACTTCATCTGGTGCGACCAACTGGTAATGCCTCTCTGACCTTATTCGGATATCAGGGCCATCCATCACAAATTCGAAGAGGGCTATAGAGTTATCTGACAACATCTGAACCCCTATAGGTCGACATTCAAGAGGGCTAAATCTTGCCTCGCACAAGGCTATGTCCTGCTCCACCTGCACCCTGCTCAACTGGTCATTTTGCGCTTTGGCTTGAACAGGTATCACATAGTGAGTACCTGTCTTGTCGAGGCCCACATAAAGTTCATCTGTCTCTATTTGTCCTATTCCGGGCACGGCAGTGCGAAGGTGATTTTGGAGTGAATAACACGCGAGGCCGAGAAACACATCAATGAGCCGATTGTAGCGGACACGGGCTAGGACAGCTTGCTCATCACTCTGTGAGTACTTCGTTATGATTCCCGGCGTGGCATCCGGGACTCTAATTGTGACCATATTGGCGTTTGGTGTCAGTGGAATGTCAGAAACAAGTACAAGCCGATAAACTCCAGTTCCGGCAGGACGAATTATCCAAGCTTGCCCTGAAGGCGCTGTGGCTCGAATTGCATCGGGAAGCGCAGTTCGGTACCTGAAACTGTAGAGAACGTCACCAATATTTCGAGGTGGTTCTATTCCGAGCTCAGAAACAACCTTGTGGATATCGTCGCGGGTAAAATCCACGACGCTATCCCCTAGCTGATATCTATCCTCAAAGATTGCGGTCATGATCGCCGAGTAACGATTCTGTTGCGTCATGATTCTGTACCGAGCGACTAGCTACCTGGCCAACGCAAGAGGAGAACTTCTTCGCGTAACTGTTCGCCGGTAGCGGTCGAAGGCCTTGTCCGAAACAAATCGATATCAGTCACTTGATATCCCAGTGACTCCGCGATACCGGCAAGCAACTGGCCTGTGCGAATCTTGACTCGTAAGTATGACGCTTGATCTCCAACTATGTAGGCAAGTTGGGCCCCGGGGCGCAGAACTCTTCTGAGCGATGCCAAGTGCTTTGACATCCCACCGAAATATAGGCGTGCGACACGCGGATACATGCGCTCAAACCCGGAGGTTTTCCTCAACTCAATCCTCCTCTGTTCGATCTTTTGGGCGATGCTCTGCACTTCAGCATTGGTAGCGACTTCGAGGTCGTCGCTGTCACCTTTATAGACCCCTCGCGTATTTGATCTGAGCAGGGTGCTCTTCAGGTTCCTTAGGCTTTGGCGGCTGTCAACGAAACCCAAAAGCACTGATTCCAGTCTTGTGGTGCGCGTGTAATCCTTCTCATTTGGATAAGGTGGCGATGTTATAACGGCATCCACAGACTGAGGCTCAACTTGTGCCGCCACTGTACGAGAATCGCCAAGTCTGACAATACTCTCAGCATCTCGCTTTTGGCCAAACTGGCGGAGGTCTTCCACCATGGCCGTCATGTTCTGCCACCAAGCCTCCACAACTGGGGCATCGTTCTTGACATGGCCGATCCCAACTTCTGGCCCGAACTTTAGATTTCCGATTGAGCTTACTAACGCATTCGCTAAAGCAAGTCGTCCATAAGCTGCTTCATTGCTGGAAGCAACGGCATCGATGTATTCAAGTAAAACAAGGCTTCGGTGGAGAGGGACAGGACTAATGGAGCCCTTTAGTAACAGCTTCGCTGCCAATGGATTTAGCTGCCTGAGCGGCCTCCTGCCCTGTGGGCCGATAGCAAGAATTGGCTCATTCTCACCTACGTCCACACGGATATCTGCCATTGCGGTCAAGGCTCCGTTGGCCACTCGCTCAGCATAGGCCGAGAGTTCATCCGGGTTAGCCGACCAGTCTAGTTTTACGTTGCTGGCAAAGTGCGCCATCGGATTCGGTTCGATTCCGAAGCTAGCAACACCTGTCTTTTTGGCCTCCACGAGGGTAGTGCCAGTTCCGCAAAATGGGTCTAAGAGTGTCTGGCCTGGCTCAACACGAAACTGATTTAGGTAGTGCCGCACCAAGTGGGGGGGGAATGACAATACAAACCGATACCATCGATGCACTGGGGCATCTTCCGGGCGCATCCGGTTTTCTTTGCCGTCACCAGTACGTAGCGTATCTCTGCGATTATCGGCTGTGATGTACATGCGTTCTATAATAGCATGCCTCTACCTACTCCTCACTCCCCTAGCTACCCACTTCTCCCTCAACCCCTCCAACACCCTCTCCGGGTGGATGGGGATTTCGTAGGGGCGGACGCCGCAGGCGTCGTAGACCGCGTTGGCGATGGCTGCCGCTGTCGTGATGTTTGAGTGTTCGCCGACGGCCTTGATGTTGTAGTTGCCCCAGCCGCTCGGCGCCTCAACCAGAATCGTCTCCAGCTCCGGGATATCCGGCTCCGTCGGCGCCTTGTAGTCCGCCAATGACGGATTGGACACGCGGCCCGACTCGTCCACCGTCAGGTCTTCCATCATCGCGTGGCCGAGCGCCTGCACAAGGCCGCCCTCAACCTGCCCGTGGAAACCGATGGGGTTCAGCACACGGCCAACGTCATGCACCGCAACGATCTTCTCGATCGTCACGCGGCCCGTGTCCGTGTCCACGCTGACCTCCGCGACCTGCGCGACGAACGACGTCATCGGTGACATCATGTCGGGGCCGCCCTCCGGTGGCCTGTTGCGCCCTGAGATCGGCTCGCCGCGCCGCCGCACGATGTCCTCCATCGGCACGCTTTCGTCCGTGCGCGTGTTGACGAGCGAGCCGTTCGCGTACTCCACAACGGACTCATCCCAGCCATTGAACTCGGCAGCGAGGCGCTTGAGATTCACTTTGACCTCCGTCGAGGCATCCGCCGCCGCCATCGGACCGACGCGTGACGCGCGTGAGCCGCCAAAGCCGAGATCGGGGACATCGTCGAAGAATTCGTCCGTGTTGAACGGCACAACGCTGATGCGCTCCATGTCCACCTGCATCTCCTCCGCGACCGTCTGGCGGATGAGCGTGTTGACGCCCGTGCCGGGGTCGAAGAATGAGGTGCGCGCAGTTAGCGTGCCGTCCTCATTGACGATGACGGAGGCCTGCGTGTTGCCCCCATACTGCGGGCGATGGCCGTATGCGATGCCGCGCCCGATGTTTGCGGGGCGGGTCTCCGCCATCTTGCCGGCGCGCGCCGCCTCTTCGATGATCTTGTCCGCGATGATGCCGGTGAACTGGTGGCCGGTGGGTGTCTCATCGCCCTCCTGCACGACGTTCTTCAGGCGGAACCCCACGGGATCCATGCCAAGCTCCTCCGCGACGATGTCCATCATGGACTCGCCCGCAAAGATGCCCTGCACCTCGCCCGGTCCGCGCTGGAATCCGCCCGGCACCGTGTTCGTCGCCATCTGCCACGTATCGATGCGCGTGTTGGGGATGCGGTACGGGCCTGCCACCTCATTCGCGCCGGGCAGGCTGCCGCTGGGCGAATAGGCTCGGTAGGCCCCCGCGTTGAAATAGATATCGGACTCCCACGCCGTGATCGTGCCGTCGCGCTTGACGCCAACCTTCACGTTCACCTCAGAGCGGTGGCGCGGGTTCATCGCCATCAGTTCCTCGGTGTAGTCCATGGCGAACTTGACCGGCCTGCCCGTGCGCTCCGCCAACGCGTAGCAGATGGGCACGCCAACGATGTCGCCCTTGCCGCCGAAATCCCCGCCCACATAGGCGAAGTTGATGACGACCTGCGAGATGTCACGGCCTGTCAGTGCCGCAATCGAGGCGCGGTTCGACATGGGCGACTTTGTCCCGATCCACGTCTGCACCGTGCCGTCGTCATCGATGGCAACGACGCAGTTATGCGGCTCCAGATACAACTGGTGCGTTCGGGACGTCTCAAAATCGCGCTCGATGATGAGGTCGGCCTCCGCCATCCCTTTCTCAACGTCGCCCTTGCTCCAGTTGTTGTGAACGACGGCATTTGAAGGGCCGGATAGCTGATCCATCACGCCCTCGTAGCTGTTGAACTCAGGGTGGAGGATTGGCGCGTCAGCAGCGCGAGATTCGGCGATGGTGACGATGGCGGGCAGTTCCTCGTACTCCACGTCGATGAGATTCAGCGCGGTCTCGGCAGTCTCCTCGTCGTCCGCGGCGATGGCGGCCACCTTGTCGCCGATGTAGAGCGCGGCATCCCATGCGAGGATCGGCTCATCCTGGATCGTCTTGCCCCAGCGCTGGCCTTCGAGGTCCTTGCCGGTGATGACGGCATGGACGCCGGGCAGCGCAAGCGCCGCCGATGCATCAATCGAGACGATACGGGCATGCGCATACGGCGAACGGAGCACCTTGCACCAGAGCGTGCCCGGCGGCAGGACATCAATCGAATACTTGCCCAGACCGGTGACCTTCTCCGGGCCGTCTGCACGCCCAACGGGCTGTCCGATAACGCGATGCTCTGTGGTTGCCATGAAAGTAGTTCCCTTCCCCGTGAATGCCCGGCCGCGGCCGGTTCCCCCTCGCCTAACCTATCGGGATTATACGAAATGACAGTCCCCGCGCACCGGAAGGCTGGTAGTCTACTCGGCCCCTGCGTCAATCAGGAGTTGGGCGATGGAGAGGTGTCCAACATTCTGGGCAAGCCGGAGCATCGTATAGCCCCCGCCGTGCGGAGATTAGGTTATCGGATCGTTGTTGCGTCTGGCAGCCAAACGTCAGCTTTGGGCCTGAAGGGGCTTTCACTTTGATGATGTACGTTCTATGTTTTGGGGGAACGAGACTCGTCCGCGGGCTGAGCAGCACGGAGCCGGCTCATGCGGGTGCTGTAGAGGACGGTGACAGGCAGATGGTCAAACAGCTCATTGCTCCACGGGACCTGGGGCCGATTCCCGCCCTGGCAGTCATGGCGTTCGTGGTTTTCGCCATCTTTGGCTGGACGGAACGGACTGAAATCGCTGACCCGGACGGATTGTCCGTTCACTACTGGCCATGGAAGTTGTGGCAGATACCCCCATTGGTGGTCGGCTTCGGCGGTGTTTGGTGGATCTGGTTGAGCACCCGCCGCGTCCCCTGGGCGCGCAGCCTGGCGCTTGCTATCCTTGCCGCGGCGGTCTTCGCCAACGGATACAGCGATCTGTTCGGCAACAGTTCGGGCGACGTGTGGCGCACCATCAACCCGTTGTTCCTTGGCTCAGCGAGCGTGGCCGGAGTGGCCCTATGGCGCCATGGGTCTCCCGAGGCGCGTGTGGGCGCAGTACTCTCGGTGGCAGTGGGCGGCGCGCTCTTTGTAAACGCCTACTGGGTCAACAACGCGGACTTCTGGCCGATACTCAACCCGGCGCAGATACTTACGACGTTGGCTTGGACTGCCGTTGCCAGTGAAGGGAACACGCTCCTGAACAAGGGCGGTGAAACCTCGGACACCGGCTGATACCTGTGCCGGACCGGCGGCATGCACCTGCTGCCGATGCAGCTATCGTGTAGTCGTAGGTCAGACCAGTCTTACTTTTGGAACTTGGCGTCAATGGCCCGGCGTTCGGTGTGATCCATGCCCCACCACGTCGGCCAGTCCGTGTCATCGCCCTCGGCGGGCATGTCGGCGAGAAGGGCGGATGCACGCTGCACGATGGCGGGAACGAGACCGGAATCATACGCCGCGCCGAGACAGCCCTCATCGAGGCGGTCCTGCCGGATAAGCACGGTTATCACGCGGCTGAGGTCCAGCGGGCTTGCCTCCGCGATGGCCGAGGCGTCGTTCATCAGGCGCTGCCCCTCCGGCGTCGCCTTCCAGTCCACCCACTCAAAGCCCTGCACCCAGCCGTTGTCGTTGCAGTACTCGAAGAAATCGCGGGCGACACGGGAGAGGCGGTACCACGTGCCGCGCCCCGGCTGCTCCACCCACTCGCCGAACTCAAAGTCGGGCTGTCCAAACGGACGCTGATACACGGCCAGCGCATTGAGCCGCCTGGCGAGCGGCCCCGCGTCAGACGCCCGCATCGCGATATCTTTCCGCATCCGATCTCGTTCAGTCGCCATTCACGCACCTCTATGTGATGTTTCTGCAGATGCCGTCCCCAATACGATACGCCGATGCGTGGGGTGAAAGGCAATTGGCGGCAGAGCGTGGGCGCAGAATGGCCAGGGAGCGCCCGAGAGGTGTGGCTAGCCGCCGCAGAGGCGGTCAAGCACAGCCGCGCCGGCAAATCCGTCCACCTGCTGCGCAAGATCGCACGGCGTCTCGCCCGTATTGGTCATGGCGTTGATGTCCGCGCCGCGATCCAGCAGGAGTTCAATCACCGCCGTGTCCGGGTTGAACACCGCAACATGCAGCGGCCTCACGCCGTCCAACACTCGCCCGTCAGTGAGGGTGGCCTGGCTCCAGTCGTCAATGGGCCATCCCTCGTCCAACAGGATTGCCATGTCATCCGGTGAGCCTGAGAGCGCAACCACAAAGATGGGGGAGTCAGGCATTCCACGAATCCCGAATGGTAATGGCGTCGCCGTTGGAGTGGGAGGAGATTGTTCCTGAACATCTGCGCATAGCCGTTCCAACACAGCGGCGCCCGCAAACGCCTCCGCTGATCGGGCTGATCGGCAGGTCGGGCGTCCGACTGTCGGATCAGCGCCACGACTAAGCAGCAGTTCAGTCGTTTCTACGTCCCTATCTATGACCGCAAGAGACAGCGGAGTGTGCCGGTTGTTGTCCGTTGTCACCACGTTCACATCGGCCCCGCTATCCAGGAGAAGCGTCAGGATCGCTCTATCCCCGACGGACGCGGCGATATGCATCGGCGTCCACGCAATATAGGGATCGGCGGCGTTGAGGTCTGCGCCATGCTCGATAAGCATCGCAACAACGCCAACTGAGCCCTTGGTGACGGCAGCGTGCAGATGGGTTCTGCCATCATCACCCATTATCAGATTCACATCGGGTTCATACTCCAGCAACAGAGCCACCATCTCCGCGTCATCCACTTCGATTGCCCACCAAAGGGGGGCTCCACTCGGATCGGCCCCGCGCTCCAGCAGCATTCTCGGTATGGTCGGGCCATTTTCCGTGAAGTCGGTCAGGGATTTATACAGCGGCGTGAATCCGCTATCGTTTCGGGCGTCAATATCCGCGCCATGATCCAGCAGCAGTTCAATGTTTTCGTGTTTGCCAACCAGCACGGCGCCGTAGAGCGGCGTCCATCCCAGGTTGTTGCGCGCCTCGAGTTCCGCGCCCGCGTCAATGAGAAGCTGCAGAACGAACGAGTCTTCGGAGTACAACGCGGCCATGAGAAGCGGCGTCTCGTCATCGTGATCCACTGCGTTGACGTCCGCGCCGCCCTCGATGAGTACCTGAACCAATTCCGTATCAGCGTTTTCCCAGATGGCGACGTGAAGAGGTGTTCGCCCGAACTCGTCCCTGGCATTGGGGTCTGCGCCTCCATCCAAGGCCCGCCTCACTGAATCCGGGGAGCTATTGTTCTCAGCTGCGCGGTGCAAATCCGTCGCGCACCCGGTCGCAACGACAGAGAGCAGAAGAGCCAGCACCGGCGGCCACGCCCTGTGGATTGCAAACATCACTCAAGTGACCTTATTCGCCCATACCATACACCCTCCACCCTTTGCGGCATGGGTCACTGCGCCAATGCTACCGTTGTGTACGTGAGTACGAATGACGCACCTAGCGAGGTAGACACAACAGCAGCCATGCCCCTGCTGCGGGAGTGGGCCGGACGGCTCGGCGCGCCGCTGACTGACCACCGGCTTGACGCCTTTCGTGTCTATCGAGACGAGTTGCTGGCATGGAACGCGACCCGTGCCAACCTGACCGCGATCACCGATCCCGATGAGGTTGAGTCGCGGTTGTTTCTCGAAAGCCTCTGGTGCGCGGCCGCTTTGCCGTCAACGGACGGTTCGCGCCTCATAGACATCGGCTCGGGCGGCGGCTTTCCCGGTTTGCCTCTCGCCATCGCCTTCCCGGAGATGGACGTCACGCTGTTGGAGGCCACCAGCAAGAAGGTGGATTTCCTCGAACACGTCATCGCCCGCCTTGAACTGCCGAATGCCCGCGCCATCCATGGCCGCGCGGAGGACCTCGCGCATGACCCTGAGCACCGAGAGGCCTACGACGCCGCTACGGCCCGCGCGCTTGCGCCGCTCCCCGCGCTCGTAGAGCTCTGCCTGCCGTTCGTAATGGTAGGCGGCGTCCTCATCGCTCCCAAAGGAGCGGACACAGAACAAGAAATCTATGACGCGTCGAATGCTCTCTCGACGCTTGGCGGGGAGGCGGCGGGCATCATCCTGCCGGAGCCTGATTCTGCTATCTCTGCCGACCACAGGCTCGTGGTCATCCGCAAAGCTGCGCCGACACCGGAAACGTATCCACGCCGCGCAGGCGTGCCAACACGCAGGCCGCTCTAGAACCGTGTCCTCCTCGCCCGCCTCTCAGATAACCGGCCTGCGCCGCCGCGTTTTCCATCCGGCCACGCTCATCTCGTTCGCCGTCGCCGTCCTTCTATTGATTGCGCTGGCGCGAGGCGTGGACATCAGTTTCTCAGACATGGCGAGGGCGATCGGGAATGCCAACCCGCTGCTCATCGCCACCGGCCTTGTTGCGTACTATGTCAATTTTCCAATGAGGGGCATCCGATGGCGGCTCCTCATCGAGAACGCGCAGGCGGAGACCGACGATTCAGTCCCGCTGCTATCGGCACGCGCCTTTTCGGAGATCATCCTGCTCGGCTGGTTTGTGAATGCCATCGCATGGCTCCGCATGGGTGATCCGTACCGTGCCTACCTCGTCTCACGCCAGCACGACGACCACTCCTATCCCCGGATTCTCGGCACGGTCCTTGCGGAGCGCGTTCTGGACGTTGTGACGTTCGCCGCCATCCTTCTCCCCATCGGCGCTCTCCTCTGGGTGGATGCGGGCGGCGCCACTGCGGCCATCATTGGCATCACCGTCATCGTTGGCGGAGGGGGCATCTTCCTAGTGATCGGCATGGCGCTCTTTGGACAGCGCGCCACTGCGAGACTGCCGGGGGCAATTCGGGATTGGCTGGAGCGGCTTCGCGTCGGCGCTCTGCTCAGCCTCCGCGCAAGGCTCTGGCCCGTCACCATGCTCAGCATCGGTGGGTGGGCGGCGGAGGGTGTGCGTCTGGCGCTGGTCGCCTGGGCGCTCGGTCTTGATGTGCCGCTGCCGGTGATCGCCTTTGTCGCGCTGGCCCACAATCTCATCACGGCGATCCCGTCCACGCCGGGCGGTCTCGGCGTCGCTGAGGCGGGCATGGTGGGGCTGTTGCTGCCGTGGGTAGCGCTTGAGGACGCCGCCGTGCTGACGGCGCTCGACCGCTCGATAACGTGGTTCAGCGTAATCGTATTCGGCGGTCTGCTATTCGGCTGGCGGGAGGGCGTCCGACGGGGGCGGTTTTAGGTGGCTACGGCTATCCGTCATCCGGGGGAACAGGGATATAGACGCGCTTGAGCGGCACCTTGGCCTTGTATTCGGAAGGCATGCTTTCGTAATGCTCGATGAAGTAATCGACCACCTTGTCGGCACCAAGCAGCGTAAGGTCCTGTGCAGCCAATCTCATGGCATCTCTTGAGAATCCGCCCGTTGAAACAAAGAGTCCTTTCTCTCCTGCCTGCAACGCTCCTTTGAGTTGCTGTACTTCAGCCGACGAGGCCTGGCCTTGCCGATGCTTAACCTGAACGATAATTCGCGGCTGCTCAAATCCGAATACATCTGGCGCGGCAATGATGTCGACACCGCCATCCGCTCCGCCCTGTGGCTCGCGAACGATCTTGAAACCCATTGCCTTGAGCAGCGCAGCCACAAGACTCTCGAATTCGTGTCCGTCAAAGCGGCGGGGATCCAGAATGAGATCCTCAATTCCCTCGCGGGCTTTAGCTTCAATGTCCTCAGCGTAAGCACTCCCGGTAAGCTCCTCTGAGTCCTCGAATCCGGCGCTTTCAGCCTCTTGGACGGTTTCTACTTTGTTGGAGGCCGGTCGTTCACCGAGCAAGCGCAGAATCTCTTCCGCATGCTTCGTTACACTGAACAAGGTCATAATGCTACCAAGGGTGTTCTTGAGAGCAGGCGTCATCTCATCTCGGTCCACCTGGCGTGGGTGCCAATCCACCGACCGCTGATAGGGTTGTCCAGGGAGCGATGCGACGTATCTATGGTCGCTGGTTATCGTACCGATAATGTATCGCCGATCCTCCACCCGTGTGATGACTCGGTCGCCAACGTTGAGGTCATTGGCAAATCGATACAACTGGTTGGCATCTGACCCGATCTGTTTAGGTTTCGTACCCGGCTCGCGGCGTTGCCGAACGCGCTCCTGAATCTCGTGCTTGGGAACGTCTTTAATGTCGCCTATCACGTCTCCGCCAAAACCAATGGCGATAAACCCTTCTTTTTCTACGCGATCACGGATGTGCTCGTGTGACCGCACCATCCAGTAGTTGGCCATGACTAACTCCCCTGATTTACAGATGGACCGTCGTATGGAATCTAGATCGACATATAGGTTCCGGACGTGACGCCCACGCTGCTGCGGTCAATTCGACCAAGGGCGAAGTGGTCTGTCACGCCCGGAATGCTCACGATACAAGGGGGAACGGAGGGGCGCAAGGAGAGAGAGCTGCGGCCACTCCTACGCCGTCGTGCGGCGGTACATGATGGTGGTGGCGGTCAGCATGGCAATGGTCATGACGATCAGGATGGAGACGCCGGGCAGGATGTGCTCCCACTCCCAGCCGGTGACCACCACCGCGCGAATTGCCTCCAGCACGTAGTTCACAGGGTTAAGCGAGACGGCCACCTGGAACCAGTCCGCCATGAGCTCCTTTGGCATGAACGCAGTCGTCACAAAGACCGCCGGGATGAAGAAGATGAACATGGATTGCGTTACCTGCACGCTCCGTGTCTTGATCGCGATAATCAGACCCAAACACGACCAAGCCACGCCGAACATCGTCCCGAGAATCAGAATTGCAAGGAGGCCGAGCCATCCCGATTCCGACGACGCGCCCATGATGACGCCCACGATGACAATCGTTATGCCCTGGATGAAACCCCGCGTCGCCGAAACAAGCAGCACGCCGAGCAGGATGGAGATGCGGTAGATGGGCGCGAGCAGGAGCTTGTTCAGGTAGCCGGAGAGATCGTCCGTCAACAGGTTGAAGCCCGCGTCGATCCCGCTAAAGATCATCGCCTGCACGATAATCATGGGCATCAGGTATGTGACATAACTGTCGGTTGGGAATCCCGGCAGCATGGAGACATTGTCGAATGCCGCGACGAATACAATCATGAAGAGGATGTTGATAAAGACGGCCGGCAGTATCTGGCCCGGCTGCGTCACCCACGCGCGGAAATTGCGCAGGTAGATATACCAGGTCTGCAGAACGAGGCTGATCATGGCCGCCTAGCCCCCGTCGCTCAGCCCAAGCCAGGGACGGAACGCGTTGTTCATCTCATCACCGCCCGTTTCCTCATCGCGGATGGTGCGCCCGGTGTGCTGGAGAAATACATCGTCGAGCGTCGGGCTTGCGACGGACAGGTTGGCTACGGGCACATCGTTGTTGGCGAGCAGTTGCATAAGCCCCGGCACGGCCGCGCCGCCGTTCTGCACAGTCACGGCGATGCCGTCCTGCACGCGGGCGGTCGCGGACACATAGTCTTCCTGATCGGCCAGTTCCTGCGCCCTTGCGATGAGCGGCTCCCGCTCCTCCGCCGTCTCCGGCCCCGTGATGATGATCGTGACGACGTCGCCGCCCACCTGTTCCTTGAGCGCGCGCGGAGACCCTTCGGCGACAATCTTGCCGCGGTCGATGATTGCCAGCCGCTCACAGAGACGATCCGCCTCATCCATCATCTGCGTCGTCAGGATGATGGTGACGCCTTCCTCCGCGTTGAGGTGGCGGAGGTGGTCCCACAAGGTGTTGCGGCTCTGTGGATCGAGGCCCGTCGTCGGCTCATCCAGGAAGAGGACCTTCGGTTCGTGGACAAGGGTGGCGACCAGATCCAGCCTGCGCCGCATCCCGCCGGAGAACGTGCCTATCTTCTTCTGGGCGACGTTTGCCAGCCCGATGAACTCCAAAAGTTCCGCGGAACGCGCCCGCGCTGCCGAGCTCCGCAGCCCATAGAGACGCCCCTGCAGGGTCAGAAAATCGTGAGCTTTCGCCAGGTCATCGAGGCCGGCTGTCTGCATGGCGACGCCGACGCTGCGCCGAATCTGCTCGGCATGATGGTCAACGTCGAAGCCTGCAACACTGACCTGACCGGACGTTTTCTTCAGAAGAGTTGAGAGGACTTTGAGCGCCGTGCTCTTGCCCGCGCCATTCGGGCCGAGAAACCCGAAGAACTCGCCCTCATGAACAGTGAAAT
This sequence comes from Dehalococcoidia bacterium, assembly GCA_965203815.1. Taxonomy (GTDB): domain Bacteria; phylum Chloroflexota; class Dehalococcoidia; order UBA6926; family UBA6926; genus VXMO01. The sequence continues at coordinate 620,275 of OZ241912.1, forward strand.
CAATGCCGTCGACGGCGCGTGTCCCGCCCGGATAGACCTTTACAAGACCACGAACGTCAATAACGGCTTTGCGTTGTTGTTGAACCATAAAAACCTCTGGTGGGACGGACAAAGGGGGGCGGAAGGGGTGTTGGGGATAATGTATTCATTATAGCCACGCGGGATGGAAGTGAAAGAGGTTCATCGCGCCATGAAACTCCCCGTGATCGTTTCATTTGCCGCCTTTCTTGTCGTCGTCCTGGGGGCTGTGACGGGGTACGTTGGGCTGGTGGAGCTTCCCAGGGTCAACGCGCTGCTCCTGGAAACCCAAACGGAATTGGATGAGGCGCAGTCTGATCTTGAGGCCAGCCAGCAGGAACTCGCCGCAGCGCGGGGCGCGCTCGAGAGTGAACGCACGTTAACGATGAAACTGACCGAGGACGCTCGCGCATTGCGGGATGAGCAAGATCGGCTTACAGAAGCACTAGACCTTGCCACGGAGAGGAATGCCGCCCTGCTCAGGACAGTTGAGACCACGAAGGCCACGCTTGCGCAGACCGAGACAGAGTTGACTGAAACACAGGCCGACCTCAAAGAGACGGCGGACACGCTTGAGGACACACAGGGTTCTCTTATGGAGACGCAGGAGTCACTGACCAAAACCGTAACCGCTCTCGAGGCGCAAAACGCGCTGAATGTCCGCCTGGATACGGAGAACGGCAAGCTTCAGGCTGATAAAGCGGGGCTGGAGGAGAGCCTTGAGACAATAACCGACCGGTACGATGATCTGGTCGCGCGAGTCGGAACGAAGAACGAGCTGGACGATGATATTGATGATCTGCGGTCCGAGATTCGCCGGCTTGAAAATCAGCGTCGCCCCCTCGTGCTCAGTCCCGGAGATACAGGACGGGGCGGGTTTTTGTGCACCAGCAGCATGGAGCCCGCCATCACGTGCCTTGATGAGGCAACGTGGCTCACAGATTTCCGCCCCGAGGACATCGTGGTGGGAACAACCATCGCCTTCTCACCTGCCTGCAACGGCGACCGGCGGGGCGTCGCTCATCGGGTGATAGATATCGAGGTCCGGAACGGGACGTATTACTACTGGCCGAAGGGCGACAACAATCGCGTGCCGGACGGGTGCTGGGTGCCAGAGACGAATGTAGACCGTTACATCATTGAGATTCATCGGGACGTCCGGCCCGAGAATGCTGAACTTCGGCAGAAAGTGAACAGCGCGGTCAGTGAATTCTATCGATTGCAGGATGCCGGGAGTTCCAACGTTCGGCGAGCCTACGAAAGAGCTTTGTGCTGGGTCAACGTCGCAAGGCAATCCCAATATCCCGGCCACATACCGGATAATACGTGCGATTGATGCGATCCGCGGGCGCGCGCTCCAGTTGAACCTCATGTCCTGAGCGAGTACGCATCCTTGCCCGTCTATTGCCGCCGCCCCTATACTGTCAAACACTATGCCCAAGCGAACCTACCAACCAAAAGTGCGCCGCCGTAAGCGCGTCCACGGCTTTCGCCATCGCATGAGAGACCCCGGCGGCAGAAACGTTGTTGCGCGTCGACGCGCCAAGGGGCGTCACCGTCTCAGCGTCTAACATTTTCGCCATGCCCCGGATGACGGATCACCGGCTGCGTCGGAGTTCCGATTTCGACCGCGTTTCCAAGATCGGCAAGGGCCGCGCCAATGACCTTGTCGTCCTCCGCTACGCGCCGAATGACGTGGAGACCATGCGCGCCGGCTATGCCGTCAGCAAGCGTGTGGGCGGCGCAGTCACGCGCAACACCGTCAAGCGGCGGCTGCGCGCCGCGGTCAGCAAGCTGGGGCCACGCGAATCAGGAGTCGACCTCGTGTTCATTGCCAGACCGCAGATCACCCAGGCGGACTACCGTGGCATCGAAGATGCGGTAGCCGATGTCCTCAAACGCGCCGGGTTGCGTGGCACATGAAGTACATCGCGCTCGGCCTCCTGCGGCTGTACAAGTTCGTCCTATCGCCGCTTCTACCCGCGGCCTGCCGCTATCAGCCCACGTGCTCCGAATACGCGCGTGAGGCCATCGAACGGCATGGCGTGCTGCGGGGCACGATCCTGGCGGCGCGGCGGTTGGCTCGATGCCATCCGCTCCGGGAAGGGGGCTTTGACCCTGTTCCGTAAGCTTTCACCCTCCAACGAAACCGAGCCACGCCGCCGCATCTTGGCACGACGCATCGTGGGGCCGTTGTTCCTGCTCATTGCCGCGTTCGCGCTGCTTGTGGCGGGGGGCTGCACGGCGGGCAGCCTGTACGATCCGAAGCCGTGGGCGGCGCCCGTTCTTCTTGGCGACGAGACCGTCGTCATCGGAACGGACACCGGACACATCGTCGTAGGCAACATCATCACGGGACGCGAATTGGGCCGGTGTGAAACGGGTGAGGGCCGCAACAGCATCCGCGCGATCTTTGGCGCGCCCTTGCTGCATGACGGGCGTATCTATGCAGGCGGCTTTGACGGCGTTCTGTACGCCGTAGACCCCGCTTCCCTGCTGCCTGAATCCGAAGCCGAGTGCATCCGGTTCTTTGAAGCCGATTCCCCGATCGTCGGCGGGCCGGCACTGACAGCGGACGGCGTCCTCCTGTTTGGCACGGAGGGCACAACGGACACGCGGCGGGGGACGTTGTACGCAATCGATGCCCAAAGTGCAGCCCCGCTCTGGACGTTTGAAGCTGACTCCGAGATTTGGGGCACGCCAGTCATCGGCGACGGGCTGGTGTACGTTGCCACGCTGGGCGGCACGATGCACGCGGTCCACATGGACGAGAGCCCCGGCACTGAAGCGTGGCGGCACCAGGCGGAGGCGGGCATCGGCGGCATGACATTGCATGAGGGCGTCCTCTACGTTGGCGCGCTCGACAATAACCTCTACGCGCTGGACGCCGCGACGGGTCGGCCTCATTGGCCGACGCCGTTCACCGCGGACAACTGGTTCTGGGCCGCTCCGCTCGTCATCGGTGATCGGCTGTTCGCGCCATCTCTTGATCACTCCCTGTACATCCTCGATAAGGACACGGGCGCGCAGGTACTGGACCCCGTGATGACGGGCGGGGCGATACAGAGCAATCCGATCCTGACAGGCAGCCACATCAGTATCGCCAACGAGGAGAAGGAGACGTGGTGGATCGATCCTCAGACCGGCCAGGGCATCGTCGGCGGTAAGCTGCCTGATCCCGTGTACGCGCCGATCGTGTCGTTCGGAGAAAGCGATGCGCTGTTCTTTGCCCAGGACGGCGCAATCTATCGCGCATCGCCCTCATTGAGACAGCCCGTGCGGGTATTCCCGGTGGACAGCTAGGCAGCAGCTATGGAAGTCGTCGGCGATATTTTCATCTTCCTGCTTCTGCAGCCGATGCTGAACGGGCTGGTGCTGCTCTACAGCCTGCTCTTTGACAGCATGGCGCTTGCCATCATCGCCCTCACTGTCGTTGTCCGCGTGGCGTTCTATCCGCTGACCATCAAGCAGCTGCAGTCCTCCGCCAAGATGCAGGCGCTTCAGCCGCAGATGCAGGAGATCCGCAACCGCTACAAGAACAACCCGCAGCTCCAGCAGCGTGAAACGATGAAGATGTACCGGGAGGCCGGTGTCAGCCCGCTTGGCTGCCTGGGGCCGATGGTTGTGCAGTTCCCGATCTGGATCGGATTGTACTGGGCAATCATCAAGGGGTTGGGCAACCTGCCCGGCAGCTTTGTCTATCTCTCACAGCGACTCTACTCGTGGCTGCCCGTCGGCGGCGAAGTACTGCCACTGAACACTGAGATGCCGTGGATCCTCGGCACGCTGGACCTCTCCGCGCCTGACCCGACGCCCCTGATGCCTCTGCTTGTCGCGGCATCCACGTGGGCGCAGCAGCGCATCATGCAGCCGCCCGCCATGTCTGACCAACAGAGACAGCAACAACAGATTATGTTGTTCCTGTTCCCCATCATGCTGGGGTTCCTTGCCTTTACTTTCCCATCGGGCTTAGCCCTATACTGGTTCGTTTCCAACTTCATAACGATTGGTATGCAGGGATTCATATCCGGGTGGGGGAATCTGATTCCTGGTCGGCCACGCGTGGCTGCAAATCCCACTACCCCTGAGACCCCTCAAGTTGAGACGAGGTCAAATGATGGATCAGAGCCTGGAGTGGACAGGGCGGACAGTAGAAGAAGCGATTCAGCAAGGTCTGGACGAACTCGGTCTCGACCGCGAAGACGTCGACGTCGACGTTCTTAGCGAGGGGCGCTCCGGCCTGCTGGGGCTCCGATCAGAAGAGGCGCGAGTCCGCTTGCGGGTGCGTCAGGGCGGCGATGACGCCGAGTACGCATCCTTCGCGTCCCTCTCTGCGGATGCCGAGAGCGCGCAGGAGATTCTCGCTGAACTACTCCGGCTCATGGACGTTGATTCTGATATATCCGTCTATGTTCCCGGAAGCGACCCCACCCGTCCTTTTGAACCCGGAGACCCCATCGTCCTCGACGTTGAAAGGGAAGACGCCGGACTGCTGATAGGCCGGCGTGGGCAGACGCTCCGTCACGTCCAGATGCTCCTCAACACCATCGTCTCGCGGTCTGTTGGACACTACGTCCCCCTCCGCATCGACGTGGAGGGCTATCAGCAGCGCCACATCTACCGTCTCCAACAGATCGCCCTCCGTGCCGCGGATCACGTGCGCAGGCGGAGGCGTCCCATCACCCTCGACCCCATGTCGCCCGCCGACCGCCGCATCATCCACATGACCCTTGCGAACAATCCGGCCGTCGTCACAGGCAGCACGGGCCACGGCGAGAATCGACGCGTCACCATCCAGCAGGCTCCGCGCGGGGGCGGTGACCAACGCGGCGGCCGTCCTGCCGTCCAGGACTCTCCGCAGTCGGCACCGCCCATGGATGAGAATGAGTACGAAGACGATGACTATATCGAGGACGAGGATGAGAACCTCGATGACTACGACGACGAAGATTATGACGATGATGACTATGAGGATGAAGACGATTACGACGATGATGATTACGACGACGAGGACTATGACGACGAGGACTACATAGACGAGGACGAAGAGGAGGAAGACGAGCCTCCCCCTCGGTAGTCGTGGCTTTCAGTCATCCTGATTTTGTCGCGGTGGGCGGAGCCGGCTCACCCGCCGCCCATGCCGCTTTGGCCGCCGCCAAACTCGGCCGTTCAGCCGGACTGCTGGCGAATAGCGCCTATCAGACGGAACCGGCCGGCGTCCAAGTCGTCACCGCGGACACAGCCCGCATCGGCTCGGAACACGTACCCTACACCTGGTTGGACACCGAAGTCCTCCTGGTTGCACCGGAGGGCGACGAGGTGGATTCCGCCACGTTAGGGCGCTTCAGCCGCTCGCTTATCGGCCTCATCGCGCGCGCATTCCTGCAAAATGGCTCACTGTCTCTCGCGGGGGGCGTTGTTCCCCCCGGGGTCGGCGCGTTGTTTCTTGCTGAGGACGACTTGCCCTCACCGTCCGTGAACGTTCCGGCGCCCATCGCGCTTTCAGTTGGGCAGGTTGCAGGCGTCCGCCTTTGGTGGCAGGGGGGGTGGCAGGTGGTTGGCGACGCGCGTCATGCCGATTCGCCCATGCTTTCCGCAGTAGCGGCGATCTTCCTGGTTCGGCTGACGGAAACGCGGGACGCCTTGTCGGCAGCACGGTTCGCGGCCGCCGCCGCCACGCTGCTGCCGCCGTCCTCGGAGTTCTCAGTGGAGAGCCTCCCCACCCGTGAGGCCATCATTGCCGCTGAAACAAGTGCCTGATTCAGGGACTCGCGCCGCGTATGATGTGACGTAGGCGGAGGAGACAGTGCTATGAATCTGGGCCTGACGTTACTGCTGGTGGGCGCCGTGATGATCGGCGGCTATGCGGCATACGCCCTTATCCGATTCATCGTCCTCGTGGACGAAGTGCCCATCATCATCAGGATCGGCATGCCGACCTTCGTGGTTGGCGCGCTGGTGCTCCTGGTCAAGGCCATCTGGGACCGGCTGCGCGAGAGAAACCGCTCCGACGCGCGACGATATGAGGAGGCAGAACCGTGATCACCGTTACCGCAAATGACATTCCGGGCAAGACCATCACGGAGACGAAGGGCATCGTCTACGGCAACTCTGTCCGCGCCCGCAACGTGGGACGCGACATCACCGCCGCCTTCCGCAACATCGTGGGCGGAGAGGTGCCGGAATACGCCAAGCTCATGGCGGAGTCCCGGGCGGAAGCCCTTGACCGCATGAGCCAGCGTGCCCAGGAGATGGGCGCGAACGCCGTCATCGCCCTCAGGTTCTCAACGTCGATGGTCATGTCCGGCGCGGCTGAGTTGCTCGCCTATGGCACCGCCGTCGTCGTTGAGTAGGAATCTTCACCATGTCTGAGGCCGTCCTTGTGTTGGTGGGCCTGCTGGCCTATGTGGCCGTTCAAATCGCCGTGCAGGTAGCCGCAGGGCGCGATCTTGGCAAGCGCAAGCGGGTGCGCGGCGGCAACCGGTGGCTCTGGGTTATCGTCATCCTGCTGCTGCTCCCCGGCGCGCTAGCCTACTTCGCCTTCGGGCGCCTGCCGGATGAGGAACCGTCGACGATGCCGCCCCAGAGCCCGACATCGTGGTAAGGGAGCGTCACAGGCCGCCAGTGCCGGAACGCGGCGCACCATTTCAATTGATAGAGCACCAATGATCGCGAACCGAGAGAAAACCTTGACGTTGTCGATTGACGTTTTCCACAATGGATTGTCAATTCGGGCTTTCCCGAGGTCAAACGACTCAAGAAATGACAGGCAGGTAGACGGCTGATGCCCTTTGCGCCCGTATCCAGCAAGGTCTCGTTTCCGGACATGGAACGGGACGTCCTGGAGTTTTGGAAAGACAAAGACATCTTTCGCCGCTCCGTGAAGGAGCGGGAGAACGGCCCGATCTTCACGTTCTTCGAGGGGCCGCCGACAGCGAACGGCGCGCCCGGCGTCCACCACGTCCTGGCCCGTGTCTTCAAGGACGTGATTCCCCGCTTCAAGACGATGCAGGGCTATCAGGTGCCGCGCAAGGGCGGCTGGGACACGCACGGTCTGCCGGTGGAACTCGCCGTCGAGGCGGAGCTGAACCTTTCCACAAAGCGCGACATCGAGGAGTACGGCATCGCGAAGTTCAACGAGAAGTGCAAGGAAAGCGTTTTCCGCTACGTGCAGGATTGGGAGTCCCTGTCCGAGCGCATCGCCTTTTGGGTGGACATGGATGACCCGTACGTCACCTACTCGAATGAGTACATCGAGTCCGGCTGGTGGATCTTCAATCAACTCTGGGACAAGGGACTCATCTACCAGGGCTATCGCGTCACGCCGCACTGCCCGCGGTGCGTAACGTCACTCAGTTCGCATGAGGTTGCGTTGGGCTACAAGGACGACGCGGAGGATCCGTCCGTTCATGTCAAGTTCCGCATTCAGGACAGCGACAAGGCACGTGAGTTGCTGGGTGATGACGGCTCGCCCGCCTACCTGCTGGCTTGGACAACGACCCCATGGACGCTGCCCGGCAACACCGGCCTCGCAGTGGCCGTCGGCGCGCGCTACGTCGTCGCCGAGGGCCCGTGGGGCAGGGACGGCGCCAAAGAGCGGCTGATCCTCGCAGATGCGCTCACCGACCAGGCGCTTGAGGGCGACTACGAGATCGTCGGCGAATTCTCCGGCAGGGAACTGGTCGGCCTCACATATGAGCCGCTCTTTGATTACGCCGTTCCCGATGGCTACGCGGGCAAGGTCGTCTCTGCCGATTTCGTCCTCCTTACCGAGGGCACGGGTATCGTCCACATCGCGCCGGCCTATGGCGCGGAGGACCTCAGCGTGGGCAATGCCGAGGGCCTGCCCGTCGTCCACACAGTCAACATCGACGGCGATATGCTCGCTTACGAGGGCGTCCCATGGTCGGGCAAGTTCTTCAAGGACGCCGACCCTGACATCACCGCGGACATGGATGAGCGCGGCCTGCTGCTCAGGGGCGGCACGATCACCCACACGTATCCCTTCTGCTGGCGCTGCGACGAGCCTCTGCTCTACTACGCCAAGGAGTCCTGGTACATCCGCACGACGGCGCTCAAGGACAGGCTCATCTCCGCCAACCGTGAGATCGGCTGGGTGCCCGAGCACATCGGCGAGGGCCGTTTCGGCGAGTGGCTGCAGAACAACGTGGATTGGGCGCTCTCCCGAGAACGCTATTGGGGCACGCCCATCCCGCTGTGGGTCTGCGACGGCGACGGCTGCGACGACGCGACGCCCATCGGCAGCATCGAACAACTGGCCGGGCAACCGGGTCTTGAGGGCTACACAGAAGGCATGGACCTCCACCGCCCATTCATCGATGACGTGACGTTTGCCTGCGGCTCCTGCAGTGGCCGCATGCGCCGCATTCCCGAGGTGATGGACGCGTGGTACGACTCCGGCGCGATGCCCATCGCGCAGTGGCACTATCCGTTTGAGAACGCCGACGTCTTCGAGCAGCAACAGATGGCGGACTATATCTGCGAGGGCGTCGATCAGACGCGCGGCTGGTTCTATACGCTGCACGCGCTGGCCGTCCTGCTCTTTGACCGCCCCGCCTACAAGAATGTCCTCTCGCTGGGGCATATCCTCGATGGCGAGGGTGAAAAAATGTCCAAGTCGCGCGGCAACGTGGTGGAGCCGTGGGACATCCTCGAGGCCCGCGGCGCGGACGCGCTCCGCTGGTACATGTACACCGCTTCCACGCCCGGCAATGCCCGCCGTTTCTCCGCCAACCTCGTCGGCGACACGGTCCGCCGCTTCCTGCTGCCGTTGTGGAACACGTACAGCTTCTTCGTGACCTACGCGAACGTGGACGGCTTCGACCCCGCCTCCACCCCCACGCCGCCTTTGGGAGACCGCCCACTGCTAGACCGCTGGCTTGTCTCCCGCTTGCAGGGACTCATCGCGTCCGTAACCGACGCCATGGAGCGGTACGAGGTGATGGAGGCAACGCACGCGATAGAGTCGTTCGTGGATGAGCTGTCCACGTGGTACGTGCGGCGCAACCGCCGCCGCTTCTGGAAATCCGACAACGATGCCGACAAGGCTGCGGCCTACCACACGCTCTACGAGGCCCTGACGACGCTTTCGCGCCTGCTCGCGCCGTTCACGCCCTTCGTCGCGGAGCACATGCACCGCAACCTGGTCTCCACTCTCGCCGAGGATGAGCCGGAGAGCGTCCATCTCGCCGATTGGCCTGTGGTGGACGCCGCCCTGCGCGATGAGACTATCGAAGCGGACGTGCGGCTGGCCATGCGCCTCTCCAGTCTGGGACGCGCCGTGCGGGGACGGGCGCAGATCAAGGTCCGCCAGCCCCTGCAGGAGATGCTGGTCATGCTGCCCGGGCGAGCCGACCGCGAGTCACTGGCGCGCATTGAGGATCAACTGCTTGAAGAGCTCAATGTTAAGGCCGTTCGCGCCGTCGATGACGAGTCCGCTTTCCTCTCGGTCCGCGTCCGCCCCAACCTTCAGAACCTCGGACGCCGCCTCGGTGGAGAACTGCCGAAGCTGACCGGCCACATCGAGGGCCTATCTGATGCCGACCTCAACACAGTCGCCGCCCGCGTCCGTGATGAGCAGTCGCAGGAACTGGCCGGTTTCGAGCTGTCGCATGAGGACCTGCTGGTCGACACGTCAGACCGCGAGGGATTCATCTCCGGGGCGGAGGGCATCCACACCGTCGCGCTGAACACGGAGATCACCACTCAGCTTGAGCGTGAGGGGCTGGCGCGGGAGTTGGTGCGCCATCTGCAGGAACTGCGCCGCACCGCCGGCCTGGATGTTTCAGACCGCATCACCGCCTATGTCTCTGGCGACGGGGACGGTGTGGCGGGCGCGCTGTCCGATTTCGGCGACTACGTGCGGCAGGAAACCCTCTCGGTGGACATCCTGCAGACCGCCCCCGGCGACGGCGCAGCCACCAACACCGTCAAGCTCGACGAGGCCACCGTCACCATCGGGGTGGAGCGGGTCGGTTAGCTCGGCAGGGTTGCGCCGATAAAGTCCGCGCTGCCTCGCGCGAAATCCCGGGCGGGCATCGTCCGCCGCCCCTCCGCCTGCACCTCGAGCAGCTCCAGCATCCCCTCGCCGGTGCCGATGGCGACACCCATTCCCCCACCATCCTCCGAGCGCCTTAGAGGCACCACCTGCCCGGGGGCGGCTCCCCTGGGATCGTATTCCGGCGGCAGCGCGATGGCGCGGCGGATGTTCAGCCTCTTGCCGGCAAGCGTCGTGAACGCGCCCGGCCACGGCGTCATTGCCAGCACGCGCCGCTCAAGCTCCTGCGCGGGGCTTTCCCAGTCGAGCGCGCCGTCCGTCTTATCCAACATGTGCGATTGCGTGGCCAGATCGTGGTCCTGGGCCTCGGGTGTTATCGATCCGTCAAGCCAGTTCCCCAGGGTTTCCACCAGGAGCGCCGCGCCCAACTGCGAAAGCCGTTCGGTCAGTTCGCCCGCCGTCTCACCGGAGCGAATCGGCACGACGCGCCGGCTCAACAGCGGGCCCGTATCAACACCCTCTTCCAGCAGGAAGATGCTGACGCCGGCGTTCTCGTCGCCCTCAAGGAGCGTCCAGACCACCGGCGCGGGGCCGCGATGACGCGGCAGGAGCGATGGATGGATATTTATCGCGCCGCGCGGTGGGATGTCCAGCACGCTGCGCGGGAAGATCAGGCCGTAGGCCGCCGTTACGATGACCGTCGGCTCAAGGGTCCGTATGCGTTCAACCTCTTCCTCGGAGCGGAGCGTTGTCGGCTCCAGCACTTCGAGTCCATACTGCTCCGCTCGTTCCTTCACTGGCGACTGCCGCGACCGTCTGCCGCGGCCTGCCGGCCGGTCCGGGCGCGTCAGCACGGCGACCGGCCGATTCTCCGATGTCATCAGCGCGTCAAGCGTCGGCACGGCGAACTCGGCGGTGCCGCAAAACACGATTCGGGAATTTTCTGTCATTTTTCTCCGCCGCGGACGGGCTTCTCAATACGGGCACCCTCGAATTATTGAGGTATTGAGAGCCCGCCGCAATGGTGTGGACGCCTGCCCCATTGACTCATTCGTGGGCACCATGACGGTTTGCGTTTCTACCGTCTCGACGCCCTCCGCTACGCGGATGTTAACGTAGGTTCTTGCGGCTCGATGCGCCAACGACACTACCCGTCTACGGCGTGCCCTCCACGCTCAGAGAGGGCTGTCGCGCGGACGATTGAGACCGCTTCCGGTGGGGGGAGGATAGCATTTCAATGTCGGATCAGCCTGTGCGCGACACGTGGGAAGCGGCCCTTGGCCGCCTTCGCAAGCAAATGAGCGCAGCCGCGTACAACACCTGGCTGGCAGACACTGAAGGCGTTGCTCTCACGAACGATGAACTCACGGTCTCCGTGCCAAGCGCGTATGCGCAGCACTGGATACAGGGATCCCTGCTTCCCATCATGGAGCGCACCGTCTCCGATGTCCTCAAACGCCCCGTCGCCGTTGCTCTTGAGGTAGCGCTCGAAGCGCCCCACGAGCAGCCCGGCGCGGCGGCGCGGAACCACGTGGTCGGCGTCGAACGTTCTGCCGCACAGGAACCGGCAGCCGAGAAGCCCGCGCGCGGCGGCTCCTCTTTCATCATCGGCGCGAGACCGGACCCACAGCTCACCTTCGACCGTTTCGTCGTCGGTGAGAACACCAAACTCGCCTACACTGCCGCGACGAAGGTCGCCGGCAATCACAACGGCGACTACAACCCACTCGTTTTGTACGGCCCGCCCGGCCTCGGCAAGACGCACCTGCTCCACGCGATCGCCAACGAGGCGCAGGGGCAGGGGCGCACCACGCTGCTCGCAACATCCGAGCAGTTTGTCCACGATTACGTCACGTCCGTCCAGAACAGGACAACGGCGGGGTTCAGGGAGCGATACCGTTCTCCGGACATTCTCGTCATTGACGATGTCCAGTTCATCTGCGGCAAGGTCAAGAGCGAAGAGGCTCTGCTGCACACGTGCGGGGCGCTCTTGCGGGCAGGTCAACAGATCGTCGTCTCCGCGGACAGGGCGCCGGACGCCCTGAACTTCAGGAGCCCCCGCCTGGCCGCTCGATTACTCGCGGGCCTGCCCGTTGACGTCAGGCCGCCAAACAGACGCACGCGCCTCAACATCCTGGCCTTTAAATCGGCGCGCTATGACCTCCACATGCCGGATGACGTGCTCTCCTACCTCGCTGCCCGGCCGTTCTCCAGCATCAACAAGTTGGAGGGAGAGCTGACGCGTGTCATCGCCCACGCAACCCTGCTTGACGAGCCGCTGACGCTGGAACTTGCCCGCCAGGCGCTCTCCGCCGCGTCGACAAACCCGGATCCCGTTCCCCTGACAATTGAGGCCATCATCCGCACAACCGCCGCTTATCGCCAGCTCACCCCGGCGGACATCACCGGGCGCAGCCGCGCCCGGCCCGCAGCAGAAACCCGGCATCTCGCGGTCTTCCTCGCCAGCCGCCACACGGACCACTCCCTGGCATACATCGGCAAGTCATTCGGCAACCGCGACCACACCACCGTTATGCACAGCATCCGCCGCATGGAGCGCGCCCTGTCCACAGACGCAAAACTCCGCGCAGACGCCGAAGCCATCATCCAGATCGCTTCTTCCACATTCGCCGGGCACTAACGCTTTTCTTTCCACCATCGCTCAGTTCTGCCCAGTGGCTTTCCACCGCTTTTCCACATGGATTCCACGCAGAATCCACATATCTTCCCCTGTTCAGAGCAATCTGCTTTCCACCGGAATCACGGCGTTAATCGAGCTATGACAATCTCCATAGATATATCCTGAGAGAATGATTGACCAAGCTCAAATCTATGTGCGCGGTGGAAACGGTGGGCGGGGAGCAGTGTCCTTCCGACGGGAGAAGTACGTTCCGTTTGGCGGGCCTGATGGTGGTGACGGCGGCGAGGGCGGCAACGTTGTGTTTCAGGCCGATGAGAACCTGATGACGCTGCAGGATTACGGACGCCGTCTTCGATATGCAGCGCAGAACGGAGAACCTGGACGCCGCAAGAAGCAGACCGGCAAGACGGGCGGAAACCTGGTTCTGATGGTGCCTGTCGGAACGATCGTGACGTGGACGGGTGAGAAGACTGCCGGTGCGGTGGATCTTGAATCTGATGGCGCAAGCATTGTTGTCGCGAAGGGCGGGAGTGGAGGCCGGGGCAACGTGCGGTTCACGAGTTCGACGAATCGCGCGCCGCGGCTGGCGGAGGGTGGTGAGCCCGGCGAAGAGGTGGATGTCCAGCTGGATCTGAAACTCCTTGCCGATGTTGGCCTCGTCGGCCTCCCCAACGCGGGCAAGTCCAGCCTCCTGGCCAGCGGCTCCGGCGCGAATCCGCGTGTCGCCTCGTATGCATTCACGACGACAGAGCCGAATCTTGGCGTCGTGGACATCGGGTGGAGCAACTTCGTCCTTGCGGACATACCGGGACTCATCGAGGGGGCGCATGAGGGCAAGGGCCTGGGTGACCAGTTCCTACGTCACGTGGAGCGCACCGCCGTCCTCATTCATATCATCGATGGAAGCCTGCCGGATGTGCTGGACGCGTGGCACAGTATCAATAACGAACTGGCTCTCCACGAGGCCCAGCTTGAGGAGAAGCCGCAGATCGTCGCAATCAACAAGATTGACATGCCCGAGGTGCAGGAGCAGGTGGCGGAACTCCGAGAGTCGTTCGCCACGGAGGGTGTCGACGAGGTATTTACAGTCTCTGCCGTTACCGGCGAGGGCGTGACGGAGCTGATGCGGGCGGCGTACACCCGTGTTGAGGCCGACAGGGAGGCGCGCAAGCGGGCGCCCGCGCAGGAGATAGACGAGCCAGAGGTCATCCTGCGGCCTGAGCCGGACCGCATCATGCCGGTCGTCGAAACCGAAGAGGAGGGGGTGTGGCGGCTCAAGCACCCTCGGATTGAGCGGCTCGCAGACGGCATCGACCTCACGGACATGGCCGTTGCCGCGCAGTTCTGGCGGGAGCTTGGCCACATCGGCGCGATCGATGCCCTAGAGCGAGCGGGCGCGGAGCCCGGCGACTGGGTGCTCATCGGCGACATTGAGGTGAAGTGGCGGTGAGTCGCGTCGGCATCCTGGGCGGCAGCTTTGATCCTCCCCACGCAGGCCACCTGATGATTGCGCGTGAGGCGATGCAGCGTGTCGGGCTTGATAGGGTGCTCTTCATACCTGCCGGCGAACAGTGGCTCAAGGAAGGGCAGGATGTGGCCCCCGCCGCCCACCGCCTCGCGATGACACGCCTGCTGGTAGGCTCAACCACCGGGTTCGTCGTGTCTGACATGGAAATCATGCGCCCCGGCCCGACGTACACGGTGGATACCCTCCGGGAACTCTGGGAGGCTTCACCGCCGGAGACGGAACACTACTTCATCCTGGGCGAGGACTCAGTGGCGGACCTCCCCCGCTGGCACAACCCGCAAGAACTCGTGACCCTGTGCCGTTTTATCGCCATGCCCCGCGTGGGCGGCGCGGGACGTCCCGATTTGACTGCGGCCTACGGCGTTATCCCCGGCCTGCGCGAACGGGTCACCGTTCTCGATGACGCTCCCCGGATGGATGTGAGTTCCTCGTCTATCCGCGACATGCTGGGGATTGGGGCAAGCCTGCGAGGAGTCGTGCCGGAGGCGGTCATGAAGTACATCGCCGCCCACCGCGTGTACGGATCAGGTGGGCAGCCTACTGTTCCAGCGTCCTGAGAAAGCGGTCGTCACGCCGCCATCGCGGCCTCGTGCGCGCCCAGAGTGACAGCATCACCGGACGTCCCAACAGCTCCTCGATGAGCGGCCTTACGTGTACGCCCACGTCCTTGAGCGCCTTCCCGCCTTTGCCCACGACGATCCCACGTTGCGAGACACGCTCAACGTACACGCTGGCCTCGATGAAGTCCTTGTCGCCGTGCTCCGGGTCCTGCGGCACGTGTTTTTCCACCTCAACGGCGGTCGCGTAGGGCACCTCGTCGCCGTAGACCGCGAACACACCCTCCCGTATCAACTCGGAGATCAGGAAGGCCTCTGAACGGTCGGTCAGGGTTGACGGATCGAAGAGCGGCTCCTGCTCCGGCAGGTTGGCAATGATGCGTTCCAGGAGGCTGTCCAGCCCATCGCCCGTGCGGGCGCTGACGGGCACGATGTCCCGAAACTCCGTGTACAGCTCGTTGTAGTCCTCGATGACGGGCAGCAAGTTTCCCTTGCGCACGGTATCCAGCTTGTTGATGGCGACGATGGCGGGGAGGTTCTGCGCCTTAATCTCATCGAGCAGCGTCTCTTCCACGTCTCCTGCCGTGCGCGGCGCGGAAACCAGCACTGCCAGATGGGCAATCTCCAAGGCCTGCCGCGTCTCGCGGAGCATCCGGCGGCTCAGGGCGTCGATGCGCGGCTCGGCGGGACGCCCCGGCGTGTCCAGCAGCCCAACCTGGAAATCATCCCCGTGCAGAACGGCAAGGATGCGATAGCGTGAGGTCTGCGGCTTCGGGCTGACCGCGGCAAGCCGCGTTCCCACCAGCGTGTTGACCAGCGTCGATTTCCCGACGTTGGGACGCCCGACAATAGCTACATACCCGGCGCGAATCATAAGCGACAGTTGCCTTGCTAGCCTTGCAGCGCCGCCCGGACCGCCGCAATCAGCTCGTCGTCCTCTTCCGGGAGGACGGTGCGCGGATCCAGCAGCAGGCGATCCTCGTCGATGCGGCCAATGATGGTGGGATGAGAGGGTGATGTGCGTAGGCGTTCCGCCAGCGCGTCCGCGTTTGCGCGCGAAGGCTCTATGGCGAGCGCTCGCGTCGGCAGCGTTCCGCCCGGCAGGCTTCCGCCGCCAACAGCCGTTTCCGCCTCCACGACGCGCAGGCCTTCTCCGCCGATTTCCTCTTGCCACCGCAAAACACGCTCATCGAGAGACGCAACGCCCGCGGAGATCATGCGCCACACGGGTACTTCCGTTAGCGCCGCGCCGCGCGCGTACGCCTGCAGTGTCGCCGTCAGCGCCGCTAGGTCCAGCTTGTCGATTCGAACGGCGCGGGCGAGTGGGTGCCCTTTCATCTTGTCGATGAGCTCCTTGCGGCCCACTGCGATGCCGGCCTGCGGCCCGCCCAGCAGCTTGTCGCCGGAGAACATGGCGATGTCTGAGCCTTCGCGCTCCAACGTGTCCCGCACCGTCGGCTCCGGCGCAAGGCCGAACTGCGCGGTGTCCAGCAAACAACCCGAACCGAGATCATTGATGAGTGGAACGCTGCGAGCGTGCGCGATCTCCGCAATCTCCGCCGCATCCGGCGTGTTCGTGAATCCGACAACAAGGAAATTACTGCGATGCACCCGCAGCAGCGCCCCCGTATTGTCCGTGATGGCGTCGGCGTAGTCGGACGCATAGGTGCGATTCGTCGTTCCGACCTCGACAAGCGTCGCCCCGCTCTGCCGGAGCACATCCGGTATCCTGAACCGCCCGCCGATCTCCACGGCCTCCCCGCGAGAGACGATGACCTCCCGCCCTCCCGCGATGGCAGCCAGGGCAAGCAGCACGGCGGAGGCGTTGTTATTGACGACAATCGCCGCCTCCGCGCCCGTCAGGAATTGCAGCAGCCGCTCCGGGTGCGCGTGGCGTGAACCGCGCTCTCCCGCCTGCAGGTCGTATTCAAGGTCGGAGTACCCGCGCGCCACGCTGCTCATCGCCTCGATGGCGGCGCGGCTCAACGGCGCTCGCCCCAGGTTCGTGTGGATGATGACGCCGGCCGCATTGATGACACGGCGCGGGCGCGGCCCCAATAGGTCGTCAATGGAGGCCGCAACGTGTTCAGCCAGGGAGTCCAGGTTCGGCGCGGTATCCGCCGCGCCAGCGAGTATTGCCGTGCGGGCGTCGTCGATGGCTTGCCGCGCGGCGTGCGTCACCGCGTCAACCCCAACGCTCTCGGCCAACGCCCCAAGCGGCTCGCTGCCGACCAGTCGGTCCACGCTGGGCAGCGCGCGCAGGGCGTCGGATTGTGTCCGAGAGTTGCCCGCTGAACTGTTCCCTCGTGAGTTCACCATGCCTAATTATCCCCTATGGCGCGTAGGAAGGGCTGGATGCCCCTATGCGTGGGGCGGGAGTCGTGCCGTATACTACTAGTTCGGGCGCGCGTGCGGTATACGCGGCCACACAACCATTGGTTCGGGCATTGGCCGAACGGTGAGGGGGTAGAGGAATGCAGGTCATTGGCCTGACGGGGGGAATCGCAAGCGGCAAGAGCCTCGTGAGTGAGGTGCTCCGCGATGAGTACGAAGCCACTGTCATCAGCGGTGATGAGTTGGGACACCAGGCGTATCTGCCGGATACCGACGCGTGGAAGGACATCCTGGCCCGGTGGGGGGACGACCTGATGGATCCTGAGACGCGACAGATTGATCGCCGCAAGCTCGGCGCAATCGTTTTCGCTGACCCGGAGG
Organism: Dehalococcoidia bacterium; assembly: GCA_965203815.1. GTDB lineage: Bacteria > Chloroflexota > Dehalococcoidia > UBA6926 > UBA6926 > VXMO01. The sequence continues at coordinate 637,752 of OZ241912.1, forward strand.
AACTCAAGGCGCTCAACGAGATCACGTGGCCGAGGATCCGTGCGCTGGCCGAGAAGACCATTTCTGACTTGCGCGAAGGCGGCACAAAGATCGCCGTTCTTGAAGCCGCGATTATGATTGAGGCCGGCTGGACCGACCTCTGTGACGAACTATGGGTCACACAGGCATCGGAAGCGGATGCCATTGCGCGCCTGCAGTCCCGCAACAACCTCACTGAAGAGCAGGCGAGGCAGCGCATCAACGCGCAGCTCTCCAACGAGGAGCGCGCAGACGAAGCTGATGTCCTTCTCCAGAACACCGGGACCATCGAGGAACTGCGCGTCCGCGTCGGCGAGCTTTGGCACGCCCGCATTCGCCCGTTCCTGTAGGCTGCCCTCGTATGCGGATCAGAGACTACTCAAAGGGATTGGAATGACCGAGCAGACAGCACTCAAAGACGCCACCGTGATGTCGTACTCCGAGTACGAGATCGAGGAATACACGATTGACAGTGAACCCTACTACCTGCCCATTCGGGATGAGGTGGAGGTGTTCACCGCAGCCTATGAAGAGAAGATTCCCGTCATCCTCAAGGGTCCAACGGGCTGCGGCAAGACACGGTTCGTGGAATACATGGCGTGGCGGCTTGGCCGCCCCATCACAACCGTGAGGCCTGACGGCAAGGAGAACTCCCACGGCAAGGCGCTCGTCACCATCGCCGCCCACGAGGACCTGACCGCCAGCGATCTCGTTGGTCGGTTCCTGCTCGAGGGCGAAGAGACCAAGTGGGTCGACGGCCCGCTGACCCGCGCGGTGAAGACCGGCGCGATCTGCTACCTCGATGAAGTGGTGGAGGCGCGCAAGGACACCACGGTACTCATCCACCCACTGACGGACCACCGCCGCCTGCTCCCCGTTGAGAAGCGCGGGCAGATACTGGAGGCCGCGGACGGCTTCCTGCTCGTCATCTCCTACAACCCCGGCTACCAGAGCGCCCTCAAGGACCTCAAGCAGTCCACACGGCAGCGTTTCGTGGCGATGGAGTTCGACTACCCGCCGCGGGAATATGAAGCGCGTATCGTCCTGCAGGAGAGCGGCGTTGATGAGGACTCCGCCGACCTGCTCGCCCGCCTCGGCGAAAAAGTCCGCAACCTCAAGGAGCATGGGTTGCAGGAGGGCGTCTCGACCCGCCTGCTGATCTACGCCGGCAAACTGATTGCCCGGGGCGTGCCCGCCCGCCGCGCCTGCGACGTGGCCATCTCGGACGCGCTCACCGACGATCCCTCCGTGCAACGCAGCATTCGGGAGATTACGACAAGCATCTTTGAATAGGACGACGGCAAGGCTGCGTGTATGCGGCTGTGCCCTCACGATAAGAACAAGAGCGAATGACATCGGAACAAGGCGGAACAGGCAACTCATCACCCACCCGTGATGAGCTGGTTGCCCAATTGCTCGCCTTGCCGGCTGCGGTCGGACAGGCCTACCACGGCGCGACCGAGCACGTGGAGCATCGCCTCGGCAGTGCAGAACATTACGACCGGTGGCTGTCAGCGGCGCTGGGTATCGCCGGGGCATCATTCCGCGCATGGGAGGCCGCCGCGGAGTACGTCCGCTCCTCTCCCGCCGTCCTTGACGCGCTGGAGAGGCCGCAGGACGCTGCGCCCTGGTATGAGAGCGGCCAGGCGTTGTCGGCTCATTCCGCCGCTCTTGCCTCATCCTTCTTCCGCGCCAGCGCCGGGTTCCTCGAACGCCGCGATGTTGAACGCCTGCCCGCATGGATCTCAGCCGCTGAAACACTTTTCCACGGGACATGGAAGTCCGGAGCGCTGGCGGCCCGGTTCTTTGAGGTGAGCCCCGCCCTTTTGGATCACGTCAGGCTGAGTGATCTCGCCGCTTTTGCAAACTTCCTTGATCACGTCGCGCAGCACTCCAGTGAACTTGCTGAGGAGTGCCTGACGATGGCGCCGGACTCCCTGCCATACGTTGACGACGAGACCATAAACAGATACCTGGAGCTGCTTGACGAGACTGCCAACCGCAACTGGAAGTACGCCAAGGAAACGCAGCGGGCCGCCGCCGTCGCGCTGCCGCGCATCGCCCGGTCTGAGCGAGAGCGTTTCCTGATATTTGCCATCAATCTGGCCAGCGATGGTGGCAAGCGCTACCTGTCATTTCTGGCTGAAGGCTCCCGGGCCATCAGCGATCTCCCTCTCCACATGCACCGGCAGGCGCTCGATGACTTCGAAGTGCTGTGCGGTCTGTCCGAGGAGGCCGCAGTCGAGTTTCTCCGCGCCGCCCCACAAGTGCTTGAACGCATCGACGACGACAATCTCAGCAGGTGGTTCTCTGAGGGTGTCACGATGCTTGAGCGGAATGAGGCCGCCGGCATCGCGTTCTTCAGGCTGGAATCTGCGCGTGGCGAGGCCCTGTTGCAGGAACTCTCCGCCACCGTCAGCCTCGAGGACGTGGCTCCTATCCTGCAGATGTACGCGCGCGGCTTGACGGGCGGAGACATGCAGCTGCGCCCCACGCCGGAACTCGCGAATCGCAGCATCGGATGGGCCACGGAAGACCGCGCCTCCACCGACGGCACCAACGTCTTCCTGCCGCCGGAAATCGCGCTCTTTGAGACCAAGGACGACAACTTCGGCTGGTTCAAGGTCCTCTGCACGCACCAGACCGGCCATCTTGAGTTCGACAGCTTTGATTTTCACTTCAACCGCGCGGGTAACATCTTCCCCCTCACACGCCCGGCGCTTGCTGAGCGGGTCGCGGAGCAGAACGCCGAGGGAGCATCTCGTGAACCTGTTACCGCAGCGCCCAACCCGGAGATGACCGGCGTCGTCACAGCGGTCCTCTCGGACTATGAGCGGTTCTTTGACCTCTTCCCGGAGCGTCGCCTCGCCTCTGACCTCTTTGCCGCGCTTGAGGACGCCCGCGTCGATCACCTCGTGAGACTGCATTATCGGGGGCTGCGCCGCGCCTATGGAATGGTGCAGGCCGCCGCCGTGATTGGCCGCCCGGCTCCGCAGCAGCTTCCGCTCCGCATGGCTCTTGTCGAGTTGCTCATTCGCATGACCCTGCTCGAAGGCGACAAGAAGATTCCCGTCCCGCAGAGCCTGTACGACGTTGTCCAGCGCATGGCCGTCATTTTGGCCCGCCTGCGCCATGACGAGGCAACCGTGGAGGACTCGGCCGAAGCGACGGTGATTCTCTATCGCCTGTTGATCAATGTGCCGAACACCATGCCGCAGCCCGATCTTGATTGGGACGAGATGGAACTCGATGAACTTGGCGGCGAGGCGGCGCAGGGCCTACAGGAGGCAGACAGCGCCCAGATGGGTGGTGAGGACTTTGTCCCCGGCTCAGGCACCGAACAGGATGTGCCGTACCAGTCGCCGGAGGACGTGGACTACCGCGGCGATTTCAAACCAGAGCTTGTGCAAACGCTCGCCAACCTCCGCAAGGGGCAGCAGCGCGCGGAGGACAGCGTGCAGGCCCCGCCCCTCACAGAGGAGATGGTTCGCCAACTTCTTGAGAAAAGCGCAGAGATCGATCTCTCCAGCGTCGTTGAGGGTGATATCGACGATCCCAGCGGCCTGTTCATCTCAAGCCTGATGAGCGAAGCCATCGAGGGCCCTGACGCCGAGTTCAATGACGAGATGGGCGAGGTGGGCAGCGGCGGGGGTGATGGTGAAGAGAACGAGGAATCGCTCGAAGAGCAGGAGCAGACGGCGCTCTACGACGAGTGGGACTTCGTGGCGCTCGACTACAAGCCCGCGTGGTGCCGTGTTCGCGAGTCCACCATGCAGGAAGGCTCCGCGGAGTTCTATGAGCAGACTATCGAGCGCCACGCCGGCCTCATCAACGAGGTGCGGCGGCAGTTCGAGATGATGGTGCCTGAGACATACCGTAAGGAGAAGCGCCTGACGGACGGTGAAGAGTTTGACCTCGATGCCGTCATCGATGCCATCGTGCAGAGGCGCGCCGGCGCAACTCCGGATGACAAGGTTTATTGGCGCCGTAACAAGACGGAGCGCGACGTTGCCGTCATTTTTCTGCTTGACATGAGCGCGTCCACCGCCGAAGCCATCGAAGAACGTTCTGATTTCGACGATGACGATGAGGACATTCCGGACGACCCCCGCCAATATCTCTTCTGGCTGCGGTCACGCCGCGAACAGCAGAAACGCTCTTACCTGCGCATCATCGACTTGGAAAAGGAATCAACGGTCCTGCTGATCCGCGCCCTTGAAACCATCGGCGATCAGTACGGCATCTACGGCTTCTCCGGCTATGGCCGCGAGAATGTGGAGTTCTACAGCGTCAAGGGGCTGGAGGAGCAATTCTCAGACCGCGTCGCCAAGCGCATCGACGGCATCACGCCGCTGCATGCGACGCGCATGGGTCCGGCCATCCGCCACGCGACTGCCAAGCTGGACGATGTGAGCGCCAAGACCAAGGTGCTGTTCCTGATCTCGGACGGTCGTCCGCAGGATCGAGGCTACAGCCGTGAGGGGGCGGAGAAGGAATACGCCGTCCACGATACTCACGATGCGCTGGTGCAGGCCAAAGCCAAGGGCATCATCCCGTTCCTGCTCACGGTCGACCGCGCCGGCCACGACTACATGAAAGAGATGTGCGGCGACCTGCCGTATGAAGTCCTGGCGGACATCGAGCTCCTCCCCAAGCGCCTGCCGCAGCTGTATTCACGTCTGACGCTGTAGGAGAGCGCATCGCTGGGCATGCCTTTGATTATCCATTCAATAGAACGTCCGTCTTGACCGTAGACGTCTAGACGTCTATCATATCGGTGTTATGAGCGTGACCGAGGGTAGGTATGCGCCTGGGACCGTCCGGGATGAAATAGTCTCTGTGCTCTCACAAACTTCCGGCTCCTTGCCGGTGAGGGAAATCGAACTACGTGTCACTCAGGCAATCGGGCCGACGCCTCATTCTTCAATCAGGTCGTTTCTTAGGCTGAACACGCCGGGTCTCTTTACACGAGAGGCCCGAGGAGTTTACTCCCTCAGTGCTTCCCAGCTTCCCGGAGTCCAGAAATCCTTAGGCAACGAAGCAGAATGGCTGCCCTCATATTCCTTTGGGCAGGCAACCGTCCACCATGCCGACTGTCTCGAATGGCTCAGCAAGCAGACAGATTCCAGCTTTCACGCGGTTGTGACTGATCCGCCCTATACACTCCACGAGTATTCAGAGGAGCAGCAGGCGAAACTTCGGATGGGAAGGGGGGGCGTGTGGCGCATTCCTCCCGCATTTGATGGGCATGTGCGATCGGCCGTGCCACGGTTCACCGTCCTGAACGATAACCAACTGTCGAAAATTCATGACTTCTTCTTTGTCTGGACACAAGCCCTTTTTCCCAAGCTTGTACCGGGTGCCAACGTCATCGTTGCCTCGAATCCCCTCGTCTCCTATATCGTCTCCGGGGCGATGGCGGAAGCAGGACTTGAGCGGAGAGGGGAGATCGTGCGACTGACGATGACCCTAAGGGGGGGAGACCGCCCCAAAGCGGCGCACGAAGAGTTTCCTGACGTTAGTGTTATGCCGCGTTCCATGTGGGAGCCGTGGCTTGTGTTTAGAAAGCCACTTGAAGGGAGCGCTAGAGACAATCTTCGCGAGTGGGGCATTGGGGGTTTTCGACGTCCTGTGGGGAATAAACCCTTTGGCGATGTAATTCGTTCTGCACCAACGCGCAAATCAGAAAAAGGGCTTGCTCCTCACCCAAATCTCAAACCGCAGGCTTTCTTGCGAAAAGTTGTTCGGGCTGCGCTCCCGCTGGGCCGGGGCGTGATTCTTGATCCGTTTGCCGGGGCAGGGTCTACCCTTGCTGCAGCGGAGACCTTTGGGTATCCGAGCGTCGGCGTAGAGAGAGATAAAGACTATTTCGAGATGGCCAATGAGGCGATACCTAAACTGGCAGAACTCAAAGTAAGAGGGGATTAGCTCGATTTGTAAACCCAGCCCTCACGGAATTTGCGGATCCCTTCTTTATGCAGGGTTGCGGTTCGAGTTCCAAGTTCTCCACGAGGATTGCGCCGAAAGTCATCCACTGTTACTTGGCCGAGATATACGTCGGTGAATATCAAAGGTTTGCGCTCACTTGCGGGTTCCGTTTCATTGTCAACCCGATGCACAAAGACACATAGCCATTGATTGCGGGCACCGTGAGTGTCAACTGCGCCGCCAGATTTCCGGGTGGTCTTTATTTCAACTCCGTCAGTGCCGGATTGTACTGCGTTGTTCGCGTATCTTCCTGGGATAATGAGGTCAGGATGGCCGTTGGGGTATTGATTCTCAGTGAGTGCCCTTGCATGGCGCGCCAAGCTTGACGTCAGCATGTCGGATATCAGGCCGGAGAGGCCGGCTGGCCTCATCATGTCGTCCAACCTGCTTAAGCCTCTTTCGACAAGCCGTGAGTTGACGTCAAAAAAGAAGTCGTAGACATCTTGCATGGCAAGTCGGAAATCCTCCAGTCGAAGCTGATAAGGAAGCGGCAAGTCATTGTTGAAACCGGCTAAGTCGATTTGGCTGCGCTGAATCTGCGTCATACTAGCCCCCTAACCCCTCCGGCGTTTCCAGCATTCGCCACCAAGTGGCGAGGTCTGCGGCTGCCTGAAGGAGTTGGCCCGGGCGCCGGATTCCGTCCTCCGTGATGACGTGGTCGACGTACTTGGGCGGGATGATATCCAGTTCAAGAGGGGCTTGGCCATTGCTACGCGCGGGCAGCCACGGCGCCAGCTTGAGCGTGTCCGCGAAGAAGTGGACCGGAACGACGGGATCGCGGTGTGCCGCGGCCTCCACCAGCGCCAGCGTTCCCACGTCCGCAGCCATAGAGCCTTCCGCCAGGAACGCCGTGCAGCCCAGCAGGACAATGTCTGCGCCGTCAAGGGCCATCTCGACATCATCTGATGAGGAATGTAGGGATGGATTCCCGCTTTCGCGGGAATGGTGGGTTTGGTTTGCGGTTTCGACGCCCCGCAATTCCGTGATGCGGTCTCTCGCCAACGCAATGGCCGCGCGGACGCTCTCTGAGCGTCCCATCGTCACAACGGTGGCATTCTCCGGCAAGAGTGGCTGTCCGCGTCTCGCAAGTGACGCAGGGGTGTCGCCCAGCAGCCGTGCCAGCCGCGCAACGCTCCGCGCCGCCGCCGCCATGCGGTCGCCTGAGCGAGCCTCACGCGCCGTGCGATAGGCTGACACCCCCACGTTGCGTATCGCCACCACCTCAGGCCGCGCCTCTGCGATTGTGAACGCGATCTCCCGCAGGGGCTCCGGCTCGCCGATGTACATCTCTGATAATGCGCGATGTAGCAACTGCGCGCCGCTCGCTGCCAGGCCGGATGCCGTCCCTGATCGTTCGTCTCTCAGCGCCCCGGCCTCACGATGGAGGTCATCCCAGTCCATGGGCGCTCTCATGCGTCGCCGCTTTCGGATTTCGTGAGGATCACGTTGTCCAGCAGCCGTGTCTTGCCCATGAGTATGGCCGTCGATGCCATCGCGCCCTCGGGCACGTCACCCTCGGCCTCTGCCATCGTCAGTGGGTCCGCAATGGACACGTAGTCAATGGACGCCACGAGCGGCTCTGATTCAAGCGTCGTGTGCATCGCGTCTCGCAGCGCGTTTGCCCGCGCCTCGCCGGAGCGGTACAGGCCTCTCGCCGCGCACAGCGCCCTGTACACGACTGCGGCTGCCGCGCGTTCCTCTGCCGTGAGATATGTGTTGCGGCTGGACATGGCGAGGCCGTCCGGCTCCCGCACCGTCGGCCCCACAACCAGTTCTCCGGGCACGTTGAGATCATGCATCATGCGGCGCACGACGGCGACCTGCTGGCCGTCTTTCTGCCCGAGATACGAACGGTCCGGCTGCACGATGTTGAGCAGCTTGAGCACAACCGTGGCGACACCACGGAAATGGATGGGGCGGGCCGCTCCCTCGAGGCGAGAGGCAATCGCACCCGGCACAACGTAGACATCCTGCTCCGGCGGTGGATATATCTCCTCCGGCGAGGGGTGGAAGAGCAGATCGCAGCCGGCCGCCTCAAGCATGGCCATGTCGCGCTCAAGGTCACGCGGGTAGGCTTCGAGGTCCTCGTTCGGCCCGAACTGCGCAGGATTCACGAAGATTGACGCCGCAACCACGGCGTTCTCCGCCCGCGCCATCCTCACGAGCGAGATATGGCCCTCGTGCAGAAAACCCATCGTCGGCACGAACCCGAGAGACCCCGCCGCGCGCGCCTCTTCGCGCACACGCCGAAACTCCTCAATGGTGCGAATCAACTGCAACGCCATCGCGCGGCATCACCCCCTCAACTCCCTAGATTGTAGGGGGTTGAGCGTTGTGCGATGCACTAAAGATCTTTCAGCGTTCCCTGCTGCTTTGCCGCCTTCACCTGCCCCACTAAGTGATTGAGCTTGCCGTCAGCGGAATCCTCTTCGATTTCCCGATCCCAAACTTCCCAGTCATGCTCAGCAAACCAGAGCATCAATTGCCGATACTCCTCCGGCGGCAGGCTCCTGATTGCCTCTTGAATCTCCGCCACAGTCGCCACGCTAGCCCCCTACCACGCCGCCACGAAGTCCAGCTCCAGGCGGATGTTGTCCTCCAGGCTGACGATGAAGAAGAGGTCCGGAACCTCCATCTCGAACTCGCCGAACGTGAAATTCGTCTTCGCCGTTCCCGTCACGCTATTCCCGTCAAATGTAGCGACCGTTTGCCACGCCACCGGCCGGGTGACCTCGCGCACGGTCAGGTCGCCGTAAATCGTGAACTCAGCCTCGCTGGATCCCGGCAGTGGCCATTCAAGCCCGTCGATGCTCGTGGCCACAAAGACGATTTCGGGATAGGTCGCCGTCTGGATGCCGTTTCGTCTCAGGTAGCGGTCGCGATTCTCCTCGTCGCTGCGCAGGCTCGCAGCGTTCAGCACGATGCGTGAACTCTCCGGCGCAATCTCCCCGTCCGCCGTGAACGTGAACGCGCCGGACACCTCAGATGTCTCACCGATGGCGTCAAAGGGCAGCTCGATGTTTGCCAGTTCCTCGCGAATCAGGTAGCGGGCAAGCGTTCCCTCCTGCAGCGTCGCTGAGAGACCCTCCGGAGGCGTTTCGACATCCACCGTGCCCCCACTCTCCGGTGTAGACGCATCACCCTCAGCCGCCGGCGTTGGCGCGGTGGTCGGGGTAGAAACCGTTGGGACGGCAGTCGCAGTGGCTGTTGGTGTCGGGCTATCGACTGTCCCGCCCCCGCTGTCGCCCGGCTCGCTGCCAGTGCCGCACGCAGCGATCAACAGGGCCAACGTCAGCGCTGCCATCGCAATCAATGTCAGAAATCGCGCGGAGAGAGGGCTTTGCTTGTGCATGGGACTACATCTTCCTTGTGTTCTCGTGCGGCATTTCAGATTCAAGCATACGAACACTGAACGTCTTGTGCATATGCCGTGTTAGGCCATGCATGTGGCCTTCTGGTAGCTGAGGAGTAGAATTAACAAACCATGACTCTTATTGAGGCGCCGCCGCGCCGCCATTTCCTGTCCATAGCGGACCTCTCCTCCGATGAGGTTCGCGCTGTTCTGGATGCCGCCACTGCCATCAGGGAAGGCGAACTGCGACCGGACCTGACCGGCCGCAGTCTCGTGTTGCTGCTGGAGAAGCCGTCCTTGCGGACGCGCGTCAGCTTTGAGCTTGGGATGCGCAAGATGGGCGGCCACAGCCTCAGCATGCTGCCGCAGGAAGTCGGACTGGGCGGACGCGAACCGCCGGAGGATGTCGCGCGCGTCCTCAGCCGTTACGCGGATGTCATCGCTGCCCGCGTCAACTCCCACCAGACGCTGATTGACCTTTCCAACGCCGCCGGTGTGCCCGTCATCAACGCGCTCTCTGACGTTGAACATCCCTGCCAGATACTCGCCGACCTGCAGGCAATCCGGGAGCATTTTGGAGCGCTGGATGGACTGACGATCGCGTTCATCGGCGACGGCAACAACGTCGCCGCCAGCCTTGCTCTCGGCTGTGCGCTTGTCGGCGCGACGTTCCGCATCGCGTCACCCGTCGGCTATGAGTTGCCCGGTAACATCGTCGCGCAAGCGACCACGCTCGCGGGACAAGAAGGGCACCCTCCGCAACTGCTCTTGAAGCGGGAGGATGCCGTTGAGGGCGCAGATGTCGTTTACACGGACGTGTGGGCGAGCATGGGTCAGGAGGCGGAACGCGAGCAGCGCGCCCGGGATTTCAATGGCTACCAGGTCACGCCGCACCTCATGGAACTGGCTGACCCCAAGGCGGTGTTCATGCATGATCTTCCCGCGCACGTGGGCGAGGAGATTTCCGAGGGGATGCTCACCCACCCGCAGTCCATTGTCTTCAACCAGGCCGAGAATCGGATGCACGCGCAGACCGCGTTGATGGCCACGCTGCTCGGAGCAATCCCCGCTACCTAATAGGAAAACGTCATGACCGCCCTTGTTGAAACACGCACCGGAGTGCCGCGCGGCCTGCCGACGGTTGCCATTGTTGGCCGCCCCAACGTCGGCAAGTCGTCTCTCTTCAACCGGATGGTGGCGGAGCGCATCGCCATCGTTGCGGATGAGCCGGGCACCACGCGGGACCGCGTCACGGCCTACGTTACCCGTGATGACCGCACACTCGCCCTCATCGATACCGGGGGACTCATCCTCGGTGATGAACAGGGCATGATCGGCGCGATCCGCGACCAGGTTGCCGTCGCTCTCGGCGAGGCGGACGTGCTGCTCTTCGTCGTCGATGTCAACGCGGGCCTCCTGCCCGCTGATGAAGAAGTCGCCGACCTGCTGCGCCGCGTCTCCAAGCCCGTCGTGTTGATTGCCAACAAGGCGGATAACATCCAGAGAGAACGGCTCGCGGCGGAGTTCTACGAACTCGGCATCGGCGATCCCGTCATTGTCAGCGCCCACCATGGGCGCGGCTTGAACGAGCTGTGGGACGGCATCATGGCGGCCCTGCCGAACGTGGAGGATCCCCCTCCCGTACCGCAAGGCTCGATACCGGTGGCCATCGTGGGCCGTCCCAACGTCGGCAAGTCCTCCCTCGTCAATGCCATCCTCGGCCAGGAGCGCGCGATGGTGCAGGACGAGCCGGGCACCACCCGGGATGCGCTCGATACGCTCTTTGAGTACGAGAATCGCAAGTACCTGCTCATTGACACGGCGGGCGTCCGCCGCCGCGGCCACATCGAGCGCGGCGTGGAACGATTCAGCGTCGCCCGCGCCATGCAGGCCATCGAGCGTGCCGACGTTGCGGTGTTGGTGGTGGACGCCACGGAGTATCTGACTGCGCAGGACCTCCACGTCGCCGGATTCGTGCAGCAGGCGTACAAGGGACTCGCCCTTGTCATCAACAAGTGGGATCTTGCGCAGGAGGACGAGATCGACCGGCAAGAGGTCGAGATGCTGGTGCGCGCACGCCTGAAATTCTTCCCGTCCATGCCGATTCTGTTCACATCCGCCCTGCGGGGCCGCGGCGTGCGCGCGGTTCTCGATGCCGTCGCCCGCATCCAGATGGAGCGCATGACGCGCGTCACAACGGCGCAGTTGAACCGCGCCCTCCTCGATGCACTCGCAAGTCACCAGCCGCCATCCTCCGGGCGCAGGCGGCTGCAGATCTACTACGCGACGCAGCCGGAGGTGAATCCGCCCACCTTTGTGTTCTTCTGCAATGATCCGTCTTTAGTCCACTTCTCCTACCGCCGCTATCTTGAGAACGTCCTGCGACGGCGCTTCGGATTCGACGGCACGGCGATCCGCCTGATCTTCCGCGGCCGCAGCCGCGACGACGAGGAGCCTGACTAATGGATTTCCTTAACGACATCACCCTCGTAGGCATCGCCCTCACGCTGGCCGCTGCGGTTGGCAGTTACTTGCTCGGCGCAGTGCCGATCGGCCTGCTCGTGGGCAAGGTGTTTGGAAATGTTGACGTCCGGGACTCAGGCAGCGGCCGTACGGGCGCAACGAATGTCCTGCGCACGCTGGGGTGGAAAGCCGCCGCCCCCGTCGTCCTGCTCGATCTTTTCAAGGGTTCCGTGGCGGTTATCGTCAGCGGTTTCGTTGCGGACACGCCCGGCGAGGTTGCGGGCGCAGTGGCAGTCGTCGTGGGCCACAGCAGGTCCGTCTTCATCGGGTTCGGCGGCGGCCGGGGCGTCATCCCCGCGGGCGGCGCCGCGCTTGCCCTTGTCTGGCCCGCCGCAATCATTGGCACGATTGTCGGCATCCTGATCATCGCCCTGACGAGATACGTCTCGCTCGGGTCCCTGCTCGGCACCGTCACGTGTGTCTGCATCATGGTGGCGTTCGCCGTTCTGGGCCTGGCGCCGCCGCTCTTGGACGCCGTTCCCTTCATCATCGGGCCGCTGGCCGTTGTTGGCGGGGCAATCGTCATCTACGCCCACCGCGACAACATCCAGCGCCTGATCCGCGGCACGGAGCGCCGGTTCGGCCAACCGGCAGAACCGACGGCCTAGTCAATAGAGCCTGCCCCTCCCCTCATATGGGACAATTACCACGTTGAGTGAGGAGGTCTCGTGTGAGCGGGCAGGCGCGCAAGGCGGCGGTCATTGGCACCACCAGTTGGGGCACCACCCTTGCCCTCTTGCTTGCGCGTGGGGGCGCGGATACCCTCCTGTGGTCCCGCACTGAAGAGACCGCGCGGCGCATGAATGACGCCGGCGAGAACGTCGACCGCCTCCCCGGCTTCCCCTTTCCCGATAACCTTCGCGTGACCCCGTATATGTCCCAGGCCGTTTCGGATGCAGACGTGATCATCGTCTGCGTGCCGTCTCCCACTTTCCGCCAGAATCTGCAACGCCTGCGGGAAGGCAACCCCTCACGCGACGCCGCTATCATCAGCGCCACCAAGGGGCTCGACCGCGCTGACGGCTCACGCATGAGCGAGGTTTTTGCCCAGGAGATGGGGCAGGACGCTCTGCGCCAATACTGCGTTATCTCCGGCCCCAATCTCTCCCATGAGGTGGCGGAAGGACTCCCCTCATCTGCCGTCGTCGCGTCTGCTACGCCGGAGATGGCCGAGCGCGCGCAGGCGGCGCTGACATCAACGGTTTTTCGCGTCTATGTAAGCACGGACGTTGCCGGTGTCGAGCTTGGCGGCACCCTCAAGAACATCGTGGCCATCGGCGCGGGCATGATTGACGGCATGGGATTCGGAGACAACGCCAAGGCAGCCTTTATCTCCCGCGCCATCGCGGAGATCACGCGGCTCGGCATCGCCGCGGGCGCTCAGCCCCTGACCTTCAGCGGACTTGCCGGTGTTGGCGACCTTGTGGCTACGTGCTACAGCCGCCTCTCCCGCAACCGGCGCGTGGGTGAGGAACTGGGACGCGGACGAAACATCGCGCAGATTATCGAAGACCTGAACGAGGTCTGCGAAGGCTACAACACCACCCCCGCCGCCATCCGCTTGGCCGAGCGTCTCAACGTGGAAACCCCCATCACGCTGGAGACTCACCGCGTCCTCCATGAAGGGCTGAACCCGCGCGAGGCGATAGAGTCCCTGATGGGACGCCCTGCCACCACCGAATACCCCGGCGAGACGCAGTAACGAGCAGATACACGCGCCGCCCGCCGGCATCCTGTACTATTAGAGGCAGTCACACATCGCCGCGGCTTCTCACGCAGCCCGCCCCGGCGCACGAACACGACACACGAAAAGAACCACTTTGATACAGGCAGCCTCAATCGACCTGGACGACTTATCCGCTGACGGCAGAGGCGATCCCTCCGGGATGGGCGGGCACATAGCGGCATTTCCTGAGCGAATCATGCAGGGGTGGAACGGTGTTGCCTCCCTCCGGCTGCCGGACGAGTACCGCGCCGTTCGCCACGTCGTCGTACAGGGCATGGGCGGGTCAGCAATCGCGGGAGACATCGCCGCCGAGGCCGTGGATGCCCTTCGCGAGCCGGGGGAGGCCGGGCCACAGATTGACGTCTTTCGAGACTATGGCGCTCATCCTGCCGTCGGCCCCGAGAGCCTTGTGATTATCATGAGCCACTCCGGCCGCACCGAGGAGGCGCTGTCCGGGGTGGAGGCCTCGCGTGAACGCGGCGCGCATCTCATCGTGATGACGGGCGGCGGGCCGCTTGAAGAGGCTGCTCGCGATAACGACATTCCGATTGCGATGATGCCGGAGAACGGCGGCCCCCCACGCACCTATCTTCCCTATGCGCTCGGCGCGATAATGCGGATTTTTGTTGACCTCGGCATCGCTCCGCAGAGCACAGAGAAAGAGCTCACGGATGCCGTCACTGGCCTCAAATCATGGAATGCGGACTTTGCGCCATCCTGCAATCAAACGGAGGCCGGGCAGAGGAATCCCGCCAAGGAATTGGCGTGCGCGCTTTCAGGCCGGATACCCGTCATCGTCAGCGCGCGGGGCCTTGCTTCCGCCGCGCGCCGCTGGAAGACACAGCTCAATGAAAACGCGAAGACCCCAGCATGGACGGAAGAACTGCCGGAGATGCACCACAATGCCATCGTCGGCTTTGAGCAGCTCACTCTCAGTGACAACCTCGCCGTTGTCTTGCTCGGCCCGTCATCCACTCGCCCGGGCGGACTTTATGACCGCTACGCAATCTCGCGGCAGATACTGAGCGACCTCGGTGTATCCGTTCACTGGCCCGCGCTGGCAGGAGACACGCCCCTGGCGCGTCTGTTGGAGGCGGTGCTGCTGGGCGATTACGTCAGCTACTACCTGGCGCTGGTGAATGGCATCGACCCCACACCCACGATGGCGCTGGATAGCATCAAGGCACAGATTCGCCGCTCGACCCAACAGGATAACCCCGGGAAATAGCCCGTCTCTTTCATGGCAACACGCATCGGCATCATCTCTGACACGCACATCCCGAGTTCAATTCCGGAGCTCTGGCCGGAGGTTGAAATCGTCTTCAAGGATGTTGACCTCATCCTCCACGGCGGCGACCTCATCACTACGGGCGTCGTGGACTGGTTGGAGCGGATTGCGCCGACATACGCCGCAGAGGGCAACCACGATTACGGCTTGAGTGAGGTCGACGAGCGAATCCGGCCCAAGTGGTTCTTTGATATCGAGGGCTATCGAATAGGCCTTGTTCACATCATTGATGGCTGGGGCACGCGCAGCGCCCGAGACCTCGTCAAGGTCTACCTTGGAGAACTGCCCGACATCGTCATCTGTGGCGACAGCCATTTCGAGTTCATCCGCAAAGAGGACGGAATGCTGATCATCAACGGCGGCAGCGCCACATACCCCCACAACCAGGAGTCTCGCCTCGGCCACGTCGTCATGCTGGACATCGAACAGGGCAAGGAGCCCGAAGCGCGCATCATTGACCTGACCGAGTACTCCATCGATGGCACGGACGGCCGCGCCCGCTACTCCCGGGGAAGAAACCGCTAACGGCGAAAACCTGCGCGCGCAAGCTCTCACCCCCACGCGCAAAGGGTGGGAAGGAAAGAACCCCCGGAAAGTCGCCTCTCCGCTAGGGAGAGTGTTCGGAAGAGGGAATAACGACTGTTCGAAACGGGCTAGTAGCGCGGGCGGCCGCCACCACCACCACCGCCTTCACGGCGATCGCGAGCCTCGTTAACCGTCAGCTGCCGCCCCTGGTGCTCGTTGCCATTGAGCGCCGCGATGGCGGCCTCTGCCTCCGAGCCATTCGGCATTTCCACGAATCCGAAGCCACGCGAGCGCATTGAATAGCGGTCAATGATGACCTGCGCTGATGAGACCTCCCCGTGCTGCTGAAAAAGCTCCTGCAAATCTGCGTCTGTCGCCTGAAAGCTCAGGTTGCCGACATATATCCTCATTCGTCCGGTCTCCCCGTCTACATATGCTCGTATCCCAAACTCCAGCAAATGCCATTCCGCGCGGGGACGGCCGGCAATCTGTTGTCGGAACTTGCTAAGTATACCCTGTACGAACCCACACAGTCTCAAGCTTGACTGCCGCGCCGCTCAATTGATAGTGAGTCTCAAGGGCGTACTGCGAAAAGGACTGATAAGAGACTGGAATCGGTTTGAGGTGAGGGCCGTGTGTCGGCTAACCTGCCGTCACCTCTCGCAGGAATTCCAGCAACGCGTCGTTGTACGCATCCGTGGTCTCTATGTTCGGGAAGTGTCCCGCGCCCGGCAGGATCACCAGCTTCGACTGTGGAATGGCGCGATGAATCCGCACTGACCCGCCCGGCGGCGTCAGCCGATCCTGTTCACCGCAGATGACAAGCACCGGACATTTGATACCCGGGAGGTCCGGCGCGACCGGGCGTGCCCCGAGTTCAGGGCCGGAGATGCGGACGCCCTCGGCGTAGACCTCGGGCGCGTTGCGCTCTGCCGTCGCGGTGGTGAACGCCCTGATGTCTTCCAGGTTGGATTCTATGTACGGGTCGCCCCAACTGCGCTGGGGATCGAACGGGAGCGCGGCAATGCCCTGTTCCCGTACGGTCTTGAGCATCCCGTCCCAGCCGGACAGGTACTCCTGCTTGATCTCCGCTGACGTGTCCTGTATGACGAGCGAGAGCGTCTGGTCCGGGTAGTCGATGGCGAATTGCTGCGACACAAGCCCGCCAAGCGAGTGCCCGTGAATATGTGCCTGGTTGATGCCAATCGCCTTGAGCAGTTCCGAGAGGTCCTTGGCGAGCGTCCAGCGAGAGTACGCCCCTTCGGTTACCGGCACGCGCTCCGACTGACCGAATCCGCGCATGTCCCACAGCATGAGCTGGAACTCCGCAGAGAGCGCTTCTATCTGATTCTCGTAGCCGCGCCCGTGGCCGCCCAGACCGTGCGTCATCACAAACGTCGGCTTGGACGAGTCTCCAAAAAGCTCATAGAAGAGATTGACTCCGTTCGCCTTGATATGTGGCATCTCTATCCTCCCTCTAAGCGTCGGCGCCCCTGTTCTGCGCCCGCGTCTTATCCCAGATCCAGGCGCAGATTCAGTCGCTGCGCCACATCCTTCAGACTCTCGACGGAGTCCATGTACAACGGTATGCCATTCCGCTTGCGATTCTCAATCGTCTCGGCCTCGATGTCCCCGGGCACAAGCACCCTCTCCACGTCCGGCAGCGGCGGTGTCTCGCGCAGCGCCGTCATATAGTCCGACATGGACTGCTTGAAACCGTCAGCGTCCGTAAACGCGTCGATCCGCATGGCTCCAAAGAAGTGGGCGGACTGATACCCGCCCGCGACGCCGGAGCCCGCAATGGCCAGCCCCGGCCCCATGCCGGAGAGCACGCCGCAGAGTATGTCCACGATCATCGCCAGCCCGTAGCCCTTGTGCGACGAATGCTCAAGGTCGCTGCCCAATGGCAGGATGCGCCGCCCGCCGGGCCCGCGCGCCGGGTTGCGTATCGGCTGCAGGTCATCCGTCAGCCCCCATCCCTCGGGAGCAAGCTTGCCCTGCCGATGATACGTGTCGAACTTGCCCGCTGAGACCACAGATGTCGCGGCGTCGAAGATGAACGGCGTCCCGTCCGCTGTCGGCGCAGCCATAGCGATGGGGTTCGAGCCCAAACGAGGCTCCGCCCCGCCTGCCGGCAGCACAATCGGCCCCGTGTTCGTCATGCTGATGCCGATCATGTCGTGCGCAAGCGCCTGCGTTGCATACACGCCGGCGGCCCCAAAGTGGCGGCTGTTCGCCACTGTCACCCATCCGGAGCCGACCGCTCGCGCCTTCTCAATGGCGAGGTTCATGGCGCGGACACCCACGCTCAGTCCCAACCCGCCGTCCGCGTCGATGGTGGCTGTTGACGGTGATTCGGCCTTCACAGTCCAGTCCGGACGGGCGTTTACCAACCCCGACTCCAACGGCGTGAGATAGAACCGATCCAGCCGCGCCATGCCGTGCGAGCCAATGCCCCGCAGGTCCGCCTCGATGAGCGTATTCGCGGCGTTGGTGGCGTCATCATCAGAAACGCCCAACGCGACGAATGCCGCCACGGCGAACTCCCGCAGCGTCTTTTCCGGTACGCGGATCGTTTGAGCGAGGGCCTCAGTAGAACTCATGGTGGCAGGCCGTCATCAGTGGCGTGGCGCGCGCACGACGCGCGCCACGCCTGAACTCTCCTACTGTTAGGGGCGCGCCTCGCGCACGCGTCCCGCCATCTCCTGGTCGATCTCCTTCGGCCACGAGCGCTTCTCCGGGTCCATGACCTTGACGCTGAACGCGCCGATGCCCTGGATCTCTATCGTGCCGGTCTCGCCGTCCTGCAGCGGGCCGATACCCTGGTGGTTGGTGCCGAGGGCGATAACGTCGCCGGGGAGCAGCGTCATGACCTTGGTCGCCCACTCGATGAGCTCAGGGATCGTGTGCTCCAGGTCGCTCGTGTTGTAGTCGTGGCGCGTCTGACCGTCCACCCAGTACTTGATGTCGAGCTCGTGCGGGTTCTCGATCTCGTCCGCCGTGACGATGCACGGGCCCATCGGCGCGCACGTGTCGTAGGACTTCTGGATCATCGTGGGCCCGCGGCCGATGCCGGCGCGCGGTGAGACGTCCATGAACGCCGTGTAGCCAAAGATGGAGTCCATCGCCTCTTCCTGCGAGACGTGCTTGCTCCGCTTGCCGATGACCAGCGCCAACTCCGCCTCATGGTGGCAGATGGTGAACGGCGTGTTGGGCAGCACGACAGTGTCGCCCGGGCCGATGATCGCCTCAGGCGACTTGAGGAACATGTCGATCGGGAACGCTTCCCGATCCTGCCCCTCCTTGTAGTTGCCGAAGCAGCAGATGAGCTTGCGCGGTCGCGGCAAGGGCGCGCGCAGCTGCACGCTTGAAGCGGGCACGCCGCCGCCCATCTCCGCCAGTTCCTCAAGGTCGTCCCTGACGGAGGCAAAATCCTCGATGAGGTTGATCATCACGTCCTCGACGTGAACGCCCATATAGTCTTCCGCCAAACCGCCCAGCCCGATGACGTTGCCATTGACAAGCAGGCCGGGTCGGAAATCGTTGTACATCACCAGTTTCATGCCTTTTCCCCCGTAAACGCGGTCGTTCCGCTGATATTTCCGTTGCATCATACCGTGTCCGCGCCCCACTCGCGCCATCTACGTCCGGCCCATGCCCCATATGTTGTGGATGACCCGGTACGAGCCACACAACATACGATGATTCCGCGCCGTTATGCACTACATAGACTGCTATGGACTTGACCCACATCCCATTTACACGGGATACTCGCACCATATATGGGGGTACGGGGGGCCTGTTGGCCCCGTTCAGGAGACACAACAAATGAAATTCTCGGTTCTCCAGGAGAATCTACAGCGCGGACTCGCGACGGTGATGCCGGCGGTGGCAACACGCACAACGATGCCCATCACCACGCACGTTATGCTTGAGGCGGATGAGTCCCGCCTACGGCTCACCGCGACCAACCTTGAACTCTCTATATCGTGCTGGATCAGCGCGAGCGTGGAAGCGCAGGGATCGGTCGCTATTCCGGCCCGCCTCTTCTCCGACTACGTCTCCTCGCTCCAAAGGGATCGCGTTGACCTTGAGCTTGACGCGGCCACGCGCCAGTTGAACATCATCTCCGGTCGATTCAACACGCACATGAGCGGGCTGGACGCGGATGACTTCCCGCCCACGCCCATCGCCGATGACGGCATCAGCGCGGAGGTGCCGCCGGACGTCCTGCGCGCGGGCATTGACCGTGTCGTCATCGCCGCCGCAACGGAGGACTCCCGCCCGGTGCTGACCGGCATCCACACGTCCATCGAGGGCGACAGCATCACGATGGCTGCGGCGGACGGCTTCCGCCTTGCCGTGCAAACGACCAAGCTGCCGCAAGAGGTTGGCGAGAGCGTCGATCTCATCATCCCGGCGCGTTCGCTGCGTGAGCTCAATCGCATGCTGTCCGAGCAGGAAATGCCCGTTCGCGTCACCGTGAACCAGGCCAAGACGCAGGTGCAGTTCCACCTGAACAACATCGTGCTCGGCTCGCAGCTCATCCAGGGCAACTTCCCCAACTATCGACAACTCATCCCGGAGTCGTCCAACACACAGACATCGGTGGAAGTCGCGGATTTCCTGCGCGCCACAAAGACGGCCGCCGTCTTCGCCAAGGAGGGCAATGGCATCGTCCGACTGTACATGACGCCCGGTGAGAACGAGATGGCAGGGACGATGCGGCTTGAGGCGCGCTCAGACCAGATCGGCGATCACCAGGGCGTGATCGACGCCAACATCGGCGGAGAAGAGGCGCACATCGCTTTCAACCACCGCTATCTGGAGGACGTTCTCGGCGTCCTGAACTCCACGGCCACGCTTGAGGTCTCCGGCCCTTCGAGCCCGGGCACCATCCGCCCCGCGTCCTCGGACGACGGCACGGAATACATTCACGTCGTCATGCCCATGTTCGTGCAGTGGTAGCGGAGTAGAGCGGGCGCTTTCCCTCGAACGACAGCCCCTCGCCGTCGGCCCGCCTAGAGCGGGAAGGGCATCCCCTGTAGGCCCTTGAGGTAGCGGATCTCTCCCAGGTGGTAGTAGGTGTGCCCGATGATGAACGTCTGAAGTAGGCGCGCTAACGTCCGATCCGGCCGCTCCTCGTCCATCACGCGATCCAAATCATCGTCCGTCATGCCTTCGAACGCCGCGGGGATTGTCGGCCCCACCTCCGTTGCGTACGCGCGCAATAGCTCAAGGCTGGGGCGAAAGTCGCCAACCTGGTCCGCGGTGAACCCGGTGCCCGTCCCCTCCTCGGGCGGCATGACGAACCTCTCGTGGTAGCCCTGCGCTGTCCAGATTGTCGGCTTCGGCTCCACCGGCATGGTGAGGTGTACGGCGTCATCCAGCGTGCGTGTAATGTGCCAGGCGATGAACGCGATGGTTGTCGCGCCGGGAATCGGCGCGTAGTAGATGTTCTCCTCCGTCAGCGGTTCCAGTTCGCGCAGCAGGCTCGCCTGTATCTCGCGCATCTCCCGGGTCAACACCTGTACGCCGTTCATTTCCCCACCCCCGGCTGCTAGCGGAACGTGTTCTTGATCCAGTCCATAAAGCCGCTGCCCTCCCGCTCGCCGTCATGCCCGTTCTCGGGCGCGTCCGGCAGCGTTGCGGCCAACTGCTCCAGTAGTTGTCGCTGTTCATCCGTGAGTTGATCGGGCACGTGGACTGACGCGACGACGAATAGGTCGCCGCGAGCGCGCCGGTTCTTCGGATCGACCACGCCGCGCCCCCTGATCCTGAACGACTGCCCGGATTGGACCCCGGCCGGAACATGGAACGGCTCATCACCCTCCAGCGTCGGGATGGTGATCTCAGCCCCAAGCGCAGCCTGCGCGATGTTGATGGGCACGCGGTGGAACAGGTGCCGCCCTTCACGCTCAAAAACGGCGCTGGGCGTCACGTCCAACTCGATATACAGGTCTCCGGGCGGCCCGCCGTTCGCGCCGGCCTCCCCCTCGCCGCCGAGACGAATCCGGTTGCCGGTGTCCACCCCCGGCGGCACGGTGACACGCACGGAGAGTTCCCGCCTGATTCGCCCGGCCCCGTGGCACTCATCGCACGGGTTCGTGATGATCTTGCCCTCACCGTGGCAACGGGCGCAGGCGCTGATATTCACATATTGGCCGAAGATGCTCTGCTGGCTGCGACGTATCTCTCCCGTCCCGTTGCATGTCGGGCACGCCTCCGGCTGCGTTCCGGGCTCTGCGCCGTTGCCCTTGCACGGCTGGCACATCTCATTGCGGGCGACCTTGATGTCCTTCTCGACGCCCATAACCGCGTCCTCGAACGGCAGCTGCATACGCATGGCGAGGTCATCGCCGCGCTGCGGACCGCCGCGCCGCCCCTGGCGTCCGCGCATCCCGCCGAAGAACGCGTCGAAGATGTCGCCGAAGCCGCCGAAACCGGAGAACGCGTCGCCGTTGGCGAACCCATCCGCGCCGTTCAGCCCCGCATGGCCGAATCGATCATAGGCCGAGCGCTTGTTCTCGTCGCGCAGAACCTCGTACGCCTCGTTGATCTCCTTGAACTTCTGCTCGGCGTCCGCGGAGCGATTGCGGTCCGGGTGGTGCTCAAAGGCGAGCCGACGGAACGCCCGCTTCACGTCCTCCGCCGAGGCGTCGCGAGACAGTCCAAGAACGTCGTAATAGTCTTTCTTGTTTGTTGTCATGGCAGTAGAGCCGGAGTTGATCCGTGACGCCGCCTCGCGCCCACACCACATTCGCCGTGACGCCCGTCAGGTCAGTCATTCCAGTGTATACCACGCTGCGAACGGCTAGCGTGCCGTGCAGGCCGAAAAAGATCAGCAGCCCCGAAATGCTCAGAGGCTGTTCCGCCACTCGTCGAAGGCCGCCACGTCCTCCGGCGTTGCGTGACGGATCAGTGACATGAGGCGATTCATCGCCGTGACCAGTTCCTTCGCGTACTCGTCGCCGGAGTCGCCGTTCTTCAGCGGCGGCCGCTCAAGCCCCGCCCGCAGCGCGTTCACCTTTTCCTGCGCCGCCTTTAGCGCCCGCAACTGCGGCGATTCGTCTTCCCGCCGTTCCTGTTCAGGCGTGCTCATTGCCGAACCGTCCTACCAAAACGTCACACAGAGATGACGTCGATCCCCTCGATTCGCTCAAAATGGGTGCGATTATTGGTCAAGACCGTGAGATTATGGTGCGCCGCAGTCGCCGCAATCAACAAGTCCATGTCGGGTATAAGCGTTCCCGCGGCGCGCAAGCGGCCCCGCTCGCGGCCAAAGACGCGGCACGTCTCATCGTCAAGGGGCAGCACGGTCACCCCTGCCAGAAACGCCTGTAACCGACGTTCACTCCCTTCCGGGTTGCGGGTAACATACCTGCCCTCGTACAACTCGGCGACAGAGATAATGCTCAGCGCAAGACCATCGCCGCGCAATTCGGTCAACCGTGCGCGAATCGCCACAGAGCCGCGCAAATAACCTATGGCCCAGTCTGTATCGATGAGGTAGCGCATCGATTCTACGGGTCAGGGGGCGTGCGCGAACCGTCGATACGCGCTTGGTAGATCATCTCCTTGAAATCGTCAGGGATGATGTCCTTCCAGCCGCCAAAGGCACTCTCAAAGAGAGCCGTTGCCTCATCCGGATCCAGGCTTTCCTTCGCGGAGCCGTTTCCCTCGGGCAGGGCAACCGTCCGTTCCACCGCGACGATTACCTCCGCGCCATCCTCGAGCTCAAGAGGCTCCAGTGGCGTCAGAACGCCTTTCTCATATCTCGCCCGTACCGTTGCCATGACCGACCATCACTCCTTTAGGAAAGCTCGCGGCGACTGAATTGCGACCCGGCCGAACTAACTCACCGCGCCATTATAGCTACCCTCACCCCACGCCTATAACCTCTACCACGTGCGGCATGATCTCCGCGTCCGGGCGGGAGGTGTAGATGTGCTCAGCGACGTTGTCCAGTGTCCGACGGCAGCCCGCCTCTGACTGGCCCACGCAAGACACGCCCAACAGCGCCATGCGCGGTGAATCGTGCTCGGCAACTTCTGAGATGGAGACGTTGTAGCGGCGCTTCACGCGCTCGATGACGCTCTTGACCACCTGCCGCTTGTCTTTGAGCGACGACGCCTCAGGCAGCCGCAGCTCAAGTACCGTGTAACCGACAACGATGGCCATTGTCCTCCGTCACCCCCAAAAACTAGTGTAGGGGCGGTTCGCAAACCGCCCCTACATGCCCGCTGTCATTCTGAGCGCAGCGAAGAGTCCAGCACACCCCGTTCACCCTTCGACAGGCTCAGGGCGAACGGCGCGCTAGACGTCCAGGTTCTGGACCTCCTGCGCGTGCGTCCGGATGAAGTTCGCGCGCGGGCGAACCTCCTCGCCCATCAGCATCTCGAACAACTCCGCCGCCTGCTGCGCGTCCTCAATCTCGACCTTGAACAGCGTCCGTGTCTCCGGATCCAGCGTCGTCTCCCACAACTGCGTGGGGTTCATCTCGCCGAGGCCCTTGTACCGCTGAATGCCGACGCCGCGCGTCGACACGTCTTCAACGATCTCCGCGAGGTCGATCATCGAGTTCAGCCGCCCGACGGCGCGCTCCCGCTTGTACACCGTGCCAACCTTGGGCAGGTGATCGCTGAGCGCCGTGGCCAGCTCCGTCATCCGCTGCGCAGCGTCCTCGCTGAAGAAGTCGTGATCGAGCCGCAGCGTGCGGCCGCTCTCCGTGTCCTGGACCAGGATGTACGTCTCGTTCTTGGCGGGGATTGCGGCATCCGCGTCATCATCGTCCGTCGATGTCTCACCCTGCCCCTCTGCAGGCTCATCGGCGAGATCGAGCAGCGACGGCTGCCGAACGTCCGGCATCGCAGTGGGCGCCGTTGGTGAGGGCGGGGGAGCGATGGGCGTGTCGTCGTACTGGAACTCTAGGATGCGCACGTTGCCCAACTCCTGCAGCGCCCGCATCAGCTCCTGCAGCGTCTCCTCGGTGGAGAGATCGCGCTCGCCCGTCCGTACGGTCAGGGCGGTGGCGGTCAGCAGCGGCCACGGATACCCGGTCGCCTGCAGGTCGGACATCGCCTTCCCGAGACGCTGCACGGAGGGCAGCACGTCGCGCACCTGCGGCTCCGTATAGACGATGGCCGCGTCCTGCTCCGAGCTCTCGCGGATCGTCATGTCCTTGAGCGCCTGGTTGGTCAGCGTGTCGTCCTTCTCCCTGTCCGTGTAGAGCCAGTGGATGTCATTGCGGCCGATCTGAACGCGGTACAGCGGCGGCTGCGCGATGTAGATATTGCCGGCGCGGAGCAGCGGCTGGAAATGGCGGTAGAACAGCGTCAGCAGCAGCGTGCGGATGTGCGCGCCGTCCACGTCCGCGTCCGTCATGATGATGACCTTCTTGTACCGCAGCTTGGAGAGGTCCAGCCCCTCGTTGTCATCGATGTCCGCCTCATCCGCGCCGTTGCCGTTGGCGTGGCCGTTCAGCCCGCCGAACCCGACGCCGAGCGCCGATGCGATGGCCTTGATCTCCTCATGGCCGTAGACCTTGTCGAGCCGCGCCTTTTGGACGTTGAGGATCTTGCCGCGCAGGGGCAGGATGGCCTGGAAGCGCCGATCACGCCCGCCCTTGGCGGAGCCGCCGGCGGAGTCGCCCTCAACGAGGAAGATTTCGCAGTTGTCCGGGTTCTTGTCGGAGCAGTCGGCCAGCTTGCCGGGCAGGGTTGTGGACTCCAGCAGGCCCTTGCGTTGCACGCTCTCCTTGGCCTTGCGCGCGGCCTCCCGCGCAACGGCAGTATTCCGGCACTTCTCCAGGATGCGACGCGCGTCCTGCGGGTGCTCCTCCAAATACGAGGACAGGCCCTCGGCCAGCGTGCTCTCGACCTGGTTCTTGACCTCGGCGTTGCCCAGCTTGCCCTTCGTCTGCCCCTCGAACTGCGGCTCGGCGAGCTTGACGCTGATCACGGCGGCGATGCCCTCGCGCACGTCCTCGCCCGCCAGGTTGCTGTCGCCGTCCTTTAGCAGTTTGAACTTGCGCCCGTAATCATTCATCGCCCGCGTCAGCGCCGCGCGGAAGCCGGTCAGGTGCGTACCGCCGTCCACCGTGTGGATGCAGTTCGCAAAGCCAAAGACGTTCTCCTGGAAGCCGTCGTTGTACTGGAGCGCAACCTCGACGCGCGTTCCGTCCACCTCGCGTTCCACGTAGATGGGCTGCTGGTGGAGAGGCGCGCGGGTTGCATTCATGTGCCGCACCAGCGAGCGGATGCCGCCCTCGAAATAGAATGTCGTTTCGTTCTCGGTCCGCTCATCGATGAAACGGATCTCAAGCCCGGGGTTCAGGTACGCCATCTCCCGGAATCGCGCCGCGAGGGTGGGGAACTCGAAAGACGTGTCCTGCATGAAGATGTTGGGGTCCGGCGTGAACCAGACCGTGGTGCCGGTGTCGTCCGCCGGGCCGATGGCCTCAACGGGCGCGAGCGCCTTGCCGCGCGAGTATTCCTGCATGTGGACCTGCCCGTCGCGCCGCACCTCCGCCCGCAGGGTTTCCGAGAGCGCGTTCACGACCGACGCGCCGACGCCGTGCAGCCCGCCGGAGACCTTGTATCCGCCGCCGCCGAACTTGCCGCCCGCGTGCAGCGTCGTCATCACCGTTTCGAGGCCCGTCAGGCCCGTCTGCGGGTGCTTGTCGATGGGCACGCCGCGCCCGTCGTCGTCGATGCGCGCAGAGCCGTCCGCCAGGATGGTGACGACGATCCGGTTGCAATAGCCCGCCATCGCCTCGTCGACGGCGTTGTCGACGATTTCATAGATCAGGTGGTGGAGGCCGCGCTCGTCCGTGGAGCCGATGTACATGCCGGGGCGGCGGCGCACTGCCTCAAGCCCCTCAAGGACCTCGATATTGCGTGACGTGTACTCGGACGTGTCAGTCGCGGCTGCATCGCGCCGTTCCGACCGTTCTACCATCTGGTTCACCCCTTCAGTGAGCGGCAATCACACGAGCCGCCGGTGGCTCCGGATTCGCTATATGCACGCCACCTATATGCGCCTCGTGAACTGCCGTGTTTGGCGCCTGCTTTTCCCCGCTTCCTGAGCGCCGGATTCCACTCTCCCCCAAGGCCGATTCAGATACGACCCCGAGGTACTCGCGAATACGGCCATTACCTGCATCTATTCTACCAGAAATCCGAAAATGGCGATGCCCTGCCTGAACTGGTAGGAATCGCGTCCCCACGCCTTTCCTTGACATGCTCTTAACGCTTCGCCTGACATGGTTGGGCGACCTCTGTCATTCCGAGCACAGCCGGGGAATCCAAAGACTCAATTGCGCTCGCCCCCGCTCACCCTGAGCCCCGTCGAAGGGCGAGCCTGCCTCCCACCCGTCATTCCCGCCTCTACTCCGTCATTCCCGCGAAAGCGGGAATCCAGAACTAGGAGCGCAACCAAACTCAGTGACGCTGAACAACCACAACTTGTCATTCCGAGCGCAGCCGAGGAATCTAAAGCCTGAAGGCCGCTGTCGGAACCTCTGGATTAGGCGGCGCTTGTTCCGGCAAATGACGAGGCGAGGTCGTCGATAGAGGCTTTGTTCATCAAGTAGAAGAGGTAGTCTGCATCTCCACCCACAAGCCGTATCGCCACCTCTTGGATGCGTGACTGGAGGGATCGATTCAGGAGCATACCTGCGCCGAGTCCTGCTGCGCCTCCGGCGGCCATGCCGACTGCTGTACCCACTACCGGCACGACACTAGCGCCTGTGCCCCCGGCAGCCGATCCGGCCGCCGCGAGAACTTGATTCACGCCATACCGAGATATGAGCGTCAATGCCCGAATGCCATGCACCCTGGCCCGATCATCGACGTTTACGCCCTTTAGCTCCTTCTCTGTCCCTAGCAGTCGAGTGATGAGGCGGACTCCCAAAACAATTTCAGCTGCAAAGGGCAAGAGGCTTGCCAGAGAGTCAGGAACATCAACGCCCATGTTGCGCGCAAGGTCTCGCGCGCCTTCAGAGACTTCCTCTGTCAGTTTCTCAACTGACCCAACGTCAACCAAGTTGGGGAGAAGCTCTGGATGTGAAATTGCGATTTCTTCATAAATCTCCGTGCTCACGCCGTAAATTACGCTTGGATCTCCCTCTAGAGCACTAACTACTTCGGGAGCATAGTCTGCGACTCTAGCTTTCACCTGAATTAGGACTTCTTCACCGTTTGGCCCCAGCCCTACCAGATCGATATCTGGCTCGTTCTGGCGAGCAGAGATAGTGAATTCCCAGCCTGGCCGCTGTCCCTCGAGAGTGTGTTCGAGGCGAACTTCAGCGACCTTGCCTTTCAAATGATCGATCAACCCAAGAAAGGATTCCTGACCTTGCTCTTGCACATCCATCACGTTTTCATACAACGACATCTCAGTTGACTTGACGGGGGAAGCTCGTTCATATGCTTCCTGTAGAATGTCGGGAACGTTTCGGCCCTCGAATAAGGCCTCTATGGCCTCCTCTACACCGACGGCAACATCGACTGCAAAGTGCCCTCTGTCCATTCTGCGGATTCGCGTAAGCAGTTCATCAGTTGATGCATCGGACAGTTCAGGGATAGTGGGTAGTTGCCTGACCGTAGGCAATAGAGAGGTCGAGTTCATACTCATAGCAGCGTCCCAATCGCTACTGCTAGCGCGACCACCGACAAGGCAACAGCCACGTAGGAAAGCCGGGCCTCCCACCGCCGCGATGAAAGTTGCTCCTCGAGCGATTGAATACGCGAGCGGGCAAGCTGATCCCCGTTCTCGTGCGTCTCAATGTGTCGAGTCAGTAACTCATGCTCCTTCAGGACGCGTGGTATCAGCTCTCTGTTGATTCGATCCTGCTCTTGCCAAAACTGAACCCGTTCAGCAATAGACGGCTCTTTATCCATCCTTGCCGCACCAGCGCCATCAGGCGTTTGCGCCTCGTCGCCTTCTCGGTCCTGTGTCACCGCGTTGCCCCCCTCAATCATCGCTATCATCGGCGATCATACAGCACGGACCGGTTTCACCCCCGGATGTCATTCCTAGCGCAGCTTACGAATCTCCCGACCTACCCACACCTTTAGAGTTAGGCGGCACTTGTTCCGGCGAATGACGAGACGTTCAGGAGTTATGCATTTCAATGTGGCACCGTTATACTTGGATGGGATAGAACGTATAGCCTAATCTTGGCGAGATGGATAATGCGAGACAGATTGAGCCGAGAACGAAAGTGGTGCGTCCACCTGATGGAGGGCGTCCAGGGTTTACCAAAAGGTGAGGACAAGACACTGTGTGGGCTCCTGTACGTCGAGATTCACTTTCAAGAAGCCGAAACCGACGCACGGCTGTTCCTGTCTAGAGCTACACATGACGAACTGTGCAGCACTTGCTATCAATTACTGAAAGATATGTCGCCGAGTCTTATCGACGAAATCACCTAGACCGAACTCCGGGGCAACGTGCGCTGGTATTCGAGCCACATCTCACTGGCGAGGATACGTGCCTCTTCGGCTATTTGAATGGCCTGACTTGGCCAACGAGACCCGGATTCCCGCGAAAGCGGGAATTGGCCAGAGAGCCGTCGGGAACGGACCGCAGAACGCCGTAGCAGCCCCTACTCGTCGCCCGAGGATTCCTCCGCCGGAGCAGCAGCTTCCGCGGCCTCTTCCTCCGCAGCCTCGGCGTCTTCGGCCTCGACAGTCGCCGCCACGCGGGAGTGCGTCGCCCGGACGATGATCGTCTCGGAGTCCGTCAGGATCTCCACGCCCTCCGGCGCAGTGATGTCCGAAACGTGGAGCGAGACCTCCAGTTCTTCAAGGACGGTCACGTCCAACTCGACAGCGGCGGGAATGTTGGCGGGCAGGCACTCGATGGTGACCTCGTGGGTCAGGTGCGTGATCACCGCACCGGGCAGCCGCGCCGCGGGGGCGTCGCCAACCAGGTGGACCGGGACGGTGGTCTGCACGGGCCGGGTCATCTCCACGATGTAGAAGTCAGCGTGCAGGATCGCCCGGGTGACGGGATGGCGCTGCAGACCGCGCAGCAGCGTCTGGTGCTTCTCGCCGTCGATGGTCAGTTCAACAAGCGAGCCGCGCCCGCCGTCCGTGACCAGCCTGTCCAGCGCGCGGCTCTCGGCCTGGAAGCTGATGGATTCCGCGCCGCGGCCATAGAGATTGGCGGGCGTGATGCCCTCGCGCCGGAGCGCCTTCACGTGGCGGCCCAGCGCCTCGCGCCGCTCGCCCTCAAGGGTCAATGTTGTTCCGTTTGCGCTTGTCATATGGTTGTTCAGCCTTTGTGACTTTTGACACGATATCGTAGCTACAGGCCGCTATCGCGGTCAAGTTCGCCCGGCTGAGCGCATGCGGCACAATGTTGGATGAGCCGACGCCTCACGAGAGACGCCAATGACAAGCAACGATACGCAACACGCGACGAGCAGGGCCGAGGATGAGTCGCTTTGGCGATTCGCGAGCGCCACGGGGATGGATCGGCGCGAGTTCCTGCGACTGCTGATTGTGGGGGGCACGGCGGCCGTCATCGCCGCCTGCTCCGGCAGCCTGTTCAGTGGTGACGCGGCTGATCCGACACCGACCATCGACCCAACGAGTCCCCCATGGTTCAAGGACCCAACGCCATTCATTCAGCGCGGGACCGCCGGCCTGGAAACACGGCTGGAAAACCTGAACGGCATGATCACGCCGGCCCGCCAATTCTTCGTGCGAAACAACGGGTCGAGCAGCATCGACGTTGATGTTTCCGGCTGGCAGCTCACCGTGGAGGGTGATGCGGTGGCCGAGCCGGTGGAGCTGTCTATCGAGGAGTTGCAGCGCCTGCCGAGCCGGACCATGGTCTCGTACCTGGAATGCGCGGGCAATCACCGGTCCATGTTCAATGAATTGCAGGGGCGCGAATCTGAGGGCACGCAATGGGGGAGGGGCGCGATTGGCAACGGCGAGTGGGTTGGCGTGTCGCTGCGGGACGTGCTGACGCTTGCCGGTATCACCGATTCTGCGGTGAGCGTGCTGCTGGTTGGCCTGGATACGGACGCTCCCGAGAACGGCTTTCGCTATGTGCTGCCCGTCGAGAAAGCGATGGAATCCGATACGCTGCTGGCCTACTCACTTAATGGAGAGCCTCTGCCGAAGGACCACGGCTTTCCCCTGCGCGCCATCGTGCCGGGTTGGGTGGGGAGCTCCCATATCAAGTGGCTTGGCCGCGTTGTCGTGTCCTCCGAGAAGCTGTGGACGCGCAACAACACCACATCGTACGTGCTCATCGGAGACGACTACCCGCCGGAGGGCGAGGCGCGCGGCAGGCCGGTGACGATGCAGTCCATCAAGAGCGCGCTTGCGCTGCCGTGGCCGGCGCAGCTTTCGGTGGGCGCCCATCGGATCCACGGGTACGCCCATTCACCCTCGGGAACCATCTCTCGCGTTGAGTGGAGTATGGATAGCGGTCGAACGTGGCGCAACGCCGAACTGACCACGCCGCAGCCCGATCACTCGTGGGTGCAGTTCGAGTTCACGTGGGACGCTGAGGTCGGCGAGCACACGATCATGACTCGCGCGACGGACTCTGCCGGGAATACCCAGCCCGATCACGTGCCGTTCAACGAGAAGGGCTACCTCTTCAACCAGCCGCTGCCGCACCCCATCCGGGTGGCGTAGTCCCTTTAAGAACCGACAACCGAAGTTGCATGTCATTCCGAGCGCAGCCGAGGAATCTAAAGTCTCCATTTGCTCGGCAGACGAATTTTTTGGATTCTTCGACTCCGCTGCGCTCCGCTCAGAATGACAAAAAGGGGGGCGGCCGCTCCCGTTCATCCTTCGACCAGGCTCAGGACGAACGGAGGAGGCACCCCCACCCTGGCCCTCCCCCGTCAAGGGGGAGGGGATTCTGGATTCCCGCTTTCGCGGGAATGACGGAGGGGGGCGGGAAATGACGGAGGGGGAGCGGGAATGATGGGGCGCCCTTCGACAAGCTCAGGGCGAGCGGAGGGGGTGATGCCTACGCCGCTGCTCCCAGTTCGCGCGGCCGATATTGCAGCGCCTCGCTGAGGTGGCGGGATGTGATGGTCGGCTCCTCAGCCAGGTCCGCAATCGTCCGCGCCAGCTTGAGGATGCGGTGGAATCCACGCGCGCTCAGGTGGAGCTGCTGCATCGCCGCCCGCAGAAGACCGTGCGACGCGTCATCCAGCCCGCAGTACTCCCGCACTTCCACCGGCCCCATGTCCGCGTTGGTCAACACGCCTGGTGAACTGCCGAAGCGCGCACGTTGTCGCGTCCGCGCTTCCTCTACGCGGCCCCTCACGATCGCCGACGTCTCGCCTTGCCGTTCGTCCGTCAGCTTCTCGTATTCAACACGCGGCACGTCGACAAAGATATCGATGCGATCCAGCAGCGGCCCGCTGATGCGACGCTGGTAGCGGTCGATTGCCGATGGCGAGCAGGAACACGCCTTGACCACGTCCCCGTAGAAGCCGCACGGGCAGGGGTTCATCGCGCCGACAAGCATGAAATTGGCGGGGAATGTAATCGAGCCCTGCGCGCGGCTGATGGTGACCGCCTTGTCCTCCAACGGCTGGCGCAGGACCTCCAAAATGTGGTGGCCGAACTCCGGCATCTCATCGAGGAACAGGACGCCGCGGTGCGAGAGCGTGATCTCGCCCGGGCGGGGCCAATGTCCGCCGCCCACCAGCCCCGCGTTGGAGACCGTGTAATGCGGGGCGCGGAACGGGCGGGCGGAGATGAGCGGCCGCTCCGGCGGCAGCAGGCCCGCCACGCTGTAGATCTTGGTCACGTCCAGTGATTCGTCCCGCGTCATCGTGGGAAGAACGGATGGCAGGCAGCGCGCCAGCAGGGTCTTTCCGCTGCCCGGCGGCCCCATCATCACGAGGTTGTGGCCGCCCGCCGCCGCGACCTCCAACGCCCGTTTCACGTTCTCCTGCCCGCGAACGAGCGACATGTCAAATCCGTCGATGGTCGACGCAACGCCCGGGTCTGCCGGCGGCTCCGTCTGGTAGAACGGGCGGAACGACTGCTCGCCGCTGATGTGCTCCACGAGTTCCCGCAGGTTCCCCGCGGGCAACACCTCGATGCCGTCAACGAGAGCGGCCTCCGGCGCGTCGACGGCGGGAACGACGATCTGCGTCAGTCCACCCTCACGCGCCAGCGCCGTCATCGGCAGTACGCCCTGCGTGTGCCGCACCTGCCCCTCAAGGGAGAGTTCGCCCAGGAAAGCGACGTCCTCCAGTGAGAATTGCGCTCCGGCCTGTCCCGATCCGATGAGGATGCCCGCCGCGATGGGCAGGTCGTAGGACGTGCCGTTCTTCTTGAGGTCCGCGGGGGCCAGTGAGACCGTGATGCGGCGCTGCGGAAACTCAAACCCGGAGTTCCTGATTGCCGCGCGAACGCGCTCCCGCGCCTCCTGCACGGCGGTGTCCGGCAGCCCCACGATGGTGAAAGCGGGCAGGCCGGGCGCGATGTCCACCTCCACCTCAACGATCGAACCCTCAAGACCAACAACCGCGCAGCTGCGCACATGTGCCAGTGTCATAGCAATTCCTCCCACCTGCGCGCCCAACTCGGCTACAAAGAACGCGCGTTCTGACTGGACGGTATCACGCCTTGACAGGGATTGCAACATGCGTTCTGGAAATGGGTCAGGGCAAAGCTACCCGCTCACCCTGAGCCTGTCGAAGGGTCACATGAACGGACGGGAGTGGGGCCGCCCATCCCCTCATTCCGGCGAAAGCCGGAATCCATCGGGGCTGTCATTCCGAGCGCAGCCGAGGAATCTAACCCTACCTATCGTCCCGCTTCTGCGTTCCCTCGCCGTCCGGCTCAAGGAACACGACGCGCGTCTTCTTGCCGCCGTGAATCTGAGGCTCCTTAGCCAGCTTGCGGCGGAGCAGGTCGATGGGTCCGTCTGCCTCGCAAAGCGACTCTGGCAAGCGGAGCACATCCACCAATAGACTCCGATCCAACTCCGCTCTGGCCGGGTCCTCATCAATCTGGTCGAACGGCAAGAAACGATGATTTCGCAGTATGTTAAAGGCTCCCTTAGCAGCCGCAACCTGTTCCGCCGTAAGCTTGGTCACATCAAGCGTCGGAATTTCTGGAATACCCGTAATGGTCGTCGTGCCGCGACCGGATTGAGTCTTGTTTGACACCCACCAGTGCATCAGCAGACCAAGCGTCGAATTGCACCACAAGGCAAACGCATACTCATGGTCCTGGTTCTCAAATATGACTGACGGCCAAGCCCGGCCTCCGATGGCGGGGCGTTCCGTCATCACAACAATTAGCGACTGCGAATTGAACCGCAAGTCAAGGCTGTAATGGGCTCGCGTGGCAGTTTCCTTAATGTCGGTAGCCTTCTCCTGAAGATCGTCAGCCGTGAGGCGTCCTGAGGCGGGCCGTATCTCACCATGAGAATCAGGCTCAACTATGAGCTTTCTTTCACGTTTCGCATCGTGTGCCCACAGCACTGGGTATGAGGGTTCCCGATTGGCCTCTAGGCTCTCAATCTTGAAGGGGCCGCGCGGAGTTCCGTCAGAGTTGTTTCCGTTGATGTCCCGGTGAACCGGACCGCGTTCAGCAAATGTGCCGATAGGCACAACCGATAGTTCGACAGGGCCAGCGTTTGGCCTACCAAGCTGTAGGAGTGAACCACGCTCAAGGTGATACGCCGTCTTTGCCAGGTCTCCATCGGAAATGCCTGCCAAAGGCCACGGGCCGCTTTTTGGCAATACGGCGTCAATGACCACACCAACCAAGTCTTCGCCAACCCGCAAGTTTGTAGCGCCTGTGGCGTCTTCAAGTCTTCCAATCTGTTTGCCTTCGCTAAGCCGTGTCATCTCGGCGGCGATCAATTCCGCCTCTGCAGCCGAGCGCACTTGGCGATCCAACATGATGAATGTCCCGCGTTTTTCGGGGACGGGGTCACTCTGGTCACGATCAGCCACGACACGTCTTGCTATCAGCAAGCATTCGGCCATGCCCGTACTTGCTGAGAATGACGACGCGTAACTACCCAGGCCGGCGACTGTGACGACAATGATGTCGTCATATTCTTCGCGCCAGCGCGTGCGGATGGCATTCCACGAGCTCCCGCTGATGGCGCTCAGAGGCAACACCATGGCAACGGTTCCATCGTCGCGAACCTTGCGGTGAGCAAGTTCGGCGAACTCGGATGCCTCACCGGCATTGCCGTGAGAAGGCGCTCCCCTCGTCAACTCCTTGACGCGCCTAGACATCGCCTCCTGTTGTTCTGGAGTCGTCTCAAAGGCGGCGAAAGACGGTATGGGCACGTTGGCATGACTCGCCTCATGGTTAGTGGGCCTAGTAAAAGGAGGGTTCATGATTACGAGGTCGAACTTGCCGTGACCGACCCGCGACACCAGGTTCCGAACTTCTTGAGGTGCGCGCCCTCCCGCTGAGACGGCTGCGGCGGTATCCATCAGCGACCACTGCACCGGCTCCTCCAGCAGATCAAGGGAGCCGACTGCAATTTTGCCGTTTCCTTCGTCGCCATTGGCAATATCCCCGTTGCTGCGTCGGCCATTGGACGGGTCGCCGTTGTTCATATAGCCGTAGGGCATGGTCAGCAGGCACTCGCCGTCGAATGGCGTGTCCGGATGACTCCCCGCGAGCATGGCCGCGGTCAAGTGGACGGCGATATTGACTACGTCCAGCCCAACCAGGCCGTGCCGCATCATAGGGCCGTGCAGTTCGCGCGGATCGCCGCCATGTAGTTCATGGAGTAACGACATTCGCTGATATGCCGTCGACAGAAGCGTTCCTGTGCCGCAGGCAAAATCCCCAATTTGGGTGCTGGCTAGCGTCTCTTCATCTCCCCAATCCGCGCCACCGGGAGGATTGTGGGCAGGGAGAGCGAGCGCGGCAAGTAATGCAGCTGATTCGGGTCGGGTGTAGTAGGTCGCGAGGAATTGGCGGTCAGCTATGAGCTTTTGAAACACGATGCCTGTCAGGTCGTGGGAACGCGTCACGCCGCCCGCGACTAGCTTCTGTCCCGTTCGCCAAAGCCAATCGAGAACGTCGTTTGCAGTGGCCACCGGCATGAGCCTCACCATCTCCCTGGCCGACCAGAATATGGGCCAATAGTTGACCTTCAGGATGCGCTCCCATTCATCGCAGAGATCGCCCGGCAAGAAGAGTCCCTGCCAACGAAAATCGTTAACCTGGCGTACGCCGCGCTCAGGCCCCGCATCGCTCTCCCGCACCTTGAATCCGGTCTGAGACAACGACTCATGGAAGACTAGCGCGTTGGCGATTACGGTCATGGCCATTCGGCGCGTTTGACCGTCCTTGTCGTCTGATTGGCGCAGAACATCCGCAATGTGCTCTCCGAGTTCGCTGCCAAAGGCGTGGCGGCGTGTCAGGCGTTCGGCAGCGACCCGAACGCCATTCTCAAGCTCCGTAGCCAATGCCTCGATTCGCGGGGGCGGGACAGCGGCGCGATGCACAAGCATGGCAAGGTCACGGACGCCGCCACGAATCCAGCCTGCCGACGGCAACCGATCTGGTGGATCGCCGGGCTTGTGGGTATACAGCGCGTATTCGAGGTCTTGCGTGCCGCGTATGGCTTCGCGCAGCGGGGCGCCGTCAAGGGTGTGAATGGCTTCCGGATAGACCAGGGCGATGGCTGTCTCAATCTGGCGGCCAGTCTTTGCTACAGTTTTTCCCAGACGATTCTTGGCGTCGTTCTCGGCGCTCGTGTGGTTGTCACGCTCAGCCTCAATAACGACAGGCCAGCCGCTGGCTTCCTCGATGAGTATGTCCGGACGGCCACCTTCGGTAAGAACATTGCCAATCCGCTCAGTGAGCGTCGTCCAACTCTGGCGGAGTTCCCTCAGCACTTCTCCCAAAGCGTCGTTTAGTGTCTGTTCGTGTGTGCCAGTGGTCATGGTTGGATTATAGGCGGGTTTGGGTTGCGCAATGTGATTCGGATTCCCGCTTTCGCGGGAATGACGGAGGGGCGGGTTGGAATGACGGTGAGGGCACGCGCTGGGGTAGACTGGCAGTGCTTGATGGGCAGGACGATCCGGTCGGTAAGGAGGCATGGCGTTGGAGTTCATGGGGTACGGCTA
The DNA here is from genome assembly GCA_965203815.1 of Dehalococcoidia bacterium. Classification (GTDB taxonomy): domain Bacteria; phylum Chloroflexota; class Dehalococcoidia; order UBA6926; family UBA6926; genus VXMO01. Next base: position 674,278 of record OZ241912.1, read on the forward strand.
TACGCACTGGTTGATTATCGCGTCCCTGGCTCTGCTGACGGCGGCGCCTGTTATCGGCATCGCGGCGGGCTTTATCATGAGCAGGGTGAGGCGGCGGCGGGCGGCGGAGTAGGGGTTCGCCCTTCGACAGGCTCAGGGTGAGCGGATTGGTTGGCGCAATTGAGGCTTTAGATTCTTCGACTCCGCTGCGCTGCGCTCAGAATGACAGAGGGAGTGCGGGAATGGTGGGGTTGGAAGGTGGAAGTGATCGATGACGCGCATCTTGTTGGCGGTGGATGGGTCCGGCCAGGATGTGGCGTCCGTGGAGTGGTTGGCCAAGCTGTTCGGTGATGAGGCGGATACGGTTGAAATCATCGTGCTGCATGTTGCTCACCTGAGGATGCCCGGGCCATCGTCCATCAAGCTCGGGTTCGTCCCGCGCCTCCCGTCCCGTGAGGACCTCGAGGGTATTGAACAGCAGACCCGCACGGAGGCGGACGAGATTGTCGACGCGGCACGGGAAGACCTTGAGGCCTACGGCTTCACGATAACGACGATGGTGGAATGGGGGCCGACGCCGGACGTGATCCTCGAAGCGGCCGAGGCCACCTCGTGTGACATGATCGCGATGGGGCGGCACGGGGCGGGCCGGGTGACCGATCTCATCGCGGGCAGTGTTTCGGGCCGGGTCATACGCCGTGCCGGCGTGCCCGTCCTCATCTTGCGAGCTGAGCCGCCGGAGTAGGGCGTCTAGGCGGGTGTTGGCTCTTCGAAACGCTCGATAACCTGGAACTCCAGCGCGTAGACCTCTACCTCGTCGACGGGGCGGTCGAACTTTTTGCCCTCGCTGAACTGCTCGATCCACGCCGCCCTGTCTGGCCAGCCCTCGGCGAGCACCTCATCAGGCGTCATATCTCCGATGCGCTGTTTCCATACCCGCGTCACGAGGATCCGGGCGAATGGCTTCTCGCCGGTCATGGGTGGGCGGCGATAGAGGAGGTGCTCCGCGCCCTCCTTCGCCCGCGCTCGCGCCCACAGTTTGCGCGCCTGCGACTTCTCGCCCCGCAAGATGAGTTGCGCGCTCGGTTCCTTGAATAGAATCATGCGGATACTATACAGGCTCACCCTTCGACAGGCTCAGGACGAGCGGATTGGTCGGCGGTACACGCAGAGTTGGAGGAAGTCATGCAGCAGTTTCTTGTGCTGACCGTTGGTCGCGCTCTGGACCCGCAGGACGACGATGAGCAAACACAGGCGTATATGGGTGAATGGCAGGCGTGGCTTGGGGGTCTGGCCGCCTCCGGCGCGCTGGACTCCGGCAGGCCGCTGGAGCCCGGCGGCAAGGTGGTCGATAAAGACGGTATCACTGACCATGCGCCTGAGGAAATCGACATTGGCGGCTACCTGATCATCAACGCCGAATCGCTGGAGGACGCTGCGCGGATTGCGCAGGGTTCGCCGCACATCGCCATCGGCGGGAGCGCCATCATCCGTCCGTGTCTGAGCGTCTCTGGTTAGGTATAGATAGCTATCACGACGGCCTCAGTGGGGTCGGACGGGTCTGACGCGAAGGCGATGATGCAGGAGCGGCCGGTCAGTATCTCCGAGGAGGGGATGGCGCGGCTGATGCGCGCCCCCGTCAGCCACGTCGGCACACTCCCGTCCAACTGAACGTCCGCCGTGAATGACGACGAATCAAAACCCCTGACCGTGCCGCGCCTCAGCTCCATGCCTACACCCCGCTCAGCTCGATGTCCTGCTGATATACGGGTTGAGACCCGCCGACGTCGTACCGTGTCCGCAGGCCTGCCACCCGCAGCCGCTCCGACATCCATCCCACTGATGGCGCGGTGACGGACACGACGTCATGCAGCTGCTGCCCGGCGTTCACGGGGACGGTGATGCGCGCAAAGGGCTGCAGGATGCCCCGCGAGCGCAATTCAGCCTCCGCCCGCGTGGCGGCCACCTCCGTTGTTGTAAGCGAGCGATCAACGACCTGCACCAGGAGACTGCCGACTGACGCCATCTCCCGCTCATTGACCGCCTGCGCGATCGCCCCGCGCCCGTAGACCTGCACGTGGTTGACACGGGAGAGGGCGGATGAGCGCGCGGCGTCCAGCAGCGCATGGCCGCCCGGATCGCCGTAGGAATAAACGGCAGGGTCAGTCTCACGCGTGTGGATTGCCTCCAACACGCCGTCTGAGAAACGCAGAACATCCGGCACGCGGGACATCAGGCGGTTGATGGCAACCGCGAGGCTCTCGTTGGGGGAGACCGTGACGGCGGGGTAGGTGGCCACGATTGACGGGCTTGAGCGGGCAAGCGCGGCGGACAGGCCCGCCATCGTCAGCAATTGGCCGAGGATGTTCCACACGGATGCCGTGTGCGCGGGCCACGTCAGCTGGCGCCGCGCCCGCATGTTGCCTAGGAACCACCATGGGTCCTCCGCCTCCAACACCGTTACGGGGCTGCCTCGCCGCGTCTCACGTCGAACCTCGCGCACCCAATAGCGCTGAGGCTGACCGGTTTCCCGTCCCTCCGCAGTCTCATAGCCCCATGCGATGCTGAGTTCATGCCCCAATGGGCCGGCGCCGACGGTGATTGACGGATCAAGATGCGGCCCCTCAGCCAGAACGAGTGTCAGCGAAGCGCCGCGCGGCGTTTCTCTCGCGTCTGCGGCTACAACGGAGCGGGAAATATCGATGGACGGCGCGCCGATGCGCGCCCGCCACACGCCTGACGGTGTTGTGAGCCACGCAAAGGAGGCATCGGCGATCAGCGCAGGCCCTGAGCCTCCGGTCTGACCGAACGGCGAGGGCTCGCGCCAACGATGGTCGCGGAATCGCGTGCCCGCCGCGCCATGCGTTGTCATGGTCTGTGAGTAGCCGCCAGCCCCGCCGTATGCTTCGACAAAGCTGATGTGCGGCCCGTCCGCCGCGCAGACGCCGGGGTCCCGGTACGTCACGTCCGCGCCTGCCGCCGATGCGATTACTTCACGCAGCATCGACCATGTTCCCGCCGTCTGCGATGAACCCGCGCCAAGGGTGCACGTCCATACGCCTGACGATCCGTTGGAAAGCGTCCCGCAGACCACAACCGCCCAATCGCCGTCGATGTGGGCGCAGGCGATGCCGTCCACAGTCCTCAGCGAGTTGGTCCATGCGGAGGACGGCGACCATGCCCCTGCTGTTCTCGTCATTGAGCGAACGACGCCCGTTGATTCTGCGTAGAGCAGCAGCGCTCCGCCGCCCGCGCCGGACGCCGCCGCAAGAGAGGTCACGTTTGCCGCCGCCGTGGCGATTGTGCGCGGCGGGCTGAATGTTGCGCTGTCGTCCCGGCTCGTTCGCTCGCGGATCGTCCGCCGATTGGCCGCAACGTCAAAGACATGAATCTGATTACCAATCTCGATGACCGCGACGCCTGCTGAGGCGGACGTTTCTCCAAGTTTCCGCCACACCCCGAATTGCGCATCCGGACCGGGAGAGGGTACGCGCTGGACAAAGAGGCCGTTGGGGTTGTCCTGTGCCCGGATGCGTATGAGCGAGCCGCCGGACGTGATGACGGCGTCATGCTGCCCGTCCGTCTCCTGCCCGGAGGCAAGGCGTTCCCATCGGAGTTGTGTCACCCCGCCCCACCGCTCAGCGAGGGTGGCGTGGACATAGGGAATGGCCGCACGGTCGCGCTGCGCCGCGAGCAGTGTTTTAGACAATGAGTGCATCGTTGGTCACCGGGGAGTTGATTGTGCTGTTGAGTCCGGGCGGCCTAGAGGTTGCCGCCGTCATCCGGATGGAAGAGCTTGCGTGAGCGAAAGCCGGAGCGCCGGCCGATTCGCGCCAACTGCAGCTCGAAATCGGCCATCCGCTCCTCCGCCCATGTGAGGTACTGCCGCCACACGTCCTGCCCGCCGACGTTGAGACGATTGACGGCGTAGGCGGCCCACTCCAGAGTCGCATACGCCGCCGCGCCGGTGATGACGAGCTCTTCCAACGCCTCAGGCAGTGTGGACGAGGATTCCGTGAGCCGATGGAGGGCGCCGTAATATACGGTGACGCTCTCGCCGGCCTTTGGCTCGCCGGGCAGGCTCAGCATGAGCGTGTCGCCCCATTGGTTGAAGCGCACGCGGGACGGCGGGTGCTTGCCAACAGGGTATTCGACGGCTTCAACGACGACCCTATCAGACAGGTCGGCGACGGAGACCTCCCGGCTTCCGCCTGTCAGCCCCTTTGAGACGGTCTTCTCCTGCGGCGCGACCTTCGAGACCTTGGCCAGCGCCCGCTCAATGTGACGATTCAATACATCGTCCGTCCAGCGGTAGCTGTTAGCGTCTTCGTCATGCAGATCGCGCCGCACGCGCTCCCGCATCTGTCCTAGCGTGCTCATCTTTCCTCGCGCCTCCCACGCTCATCCGTCATTCCCGCGAAATCGGGAATCCAGAAATCCGCTCCTAGTTGCGAACGCCGGTGAGCTTGGCGAGCTTTGCCGTGTTGAACAGGGCAAGGCTCACGTACCACTTCACGCGTGTCCGGCTTGCGTCCTTCGTCTCCAGGCTGCCGACGCGCTCCACCTGCAGCCCGCCCGGCGACGTGAGCCCGACGAGGCCGCCCTCGCCCGCCTGGTAGGCGAAAATCGTGGAACAGTCCGAGCTTGAGCCGACCGTCTGCGCGTCGGAGATCCAGTCGTTCACGCCCACCGGGATGCCGTCGTAGTACTGCACCATCTGACCCAGCTCATCGCGGTCGGACACCACGATGCCGGAGCCGGATGCGCGGGCGAGCGAGTTGAGCTTGCGGCGGGAGCGGCGGCTCATCAGGATCATGTCCGGCTTGCCGCCCTGCACCGCGTCGATCAACTCATCCAGCTTGTCCAGCGTGAGCGCTCCGCCGTTCACGCCCATCGAGAGCGCCTGTTGCCCGGCGGCCAGCACGTCGATGCCGTCAAACGAATCTTCGTCTGTATCCGTGTCCCCGTTGACGAAGGTGTCCTCAAACTTGTGCTGGATAGCCCGCGCCTTGAGTTGGACGACGGCCGCCTCAAGGTCCTGGATGTTGGACCGCGTGGTCGCGAGGTAGTTGTCCACGTCCGCGTCGCCGCCCAAGATGGAAAGCGTCGCCGTCAACTGGGTGAACGTCGGGGTGCTCTCCGCCCATGGATCGCCAACCCCATAGAAACTGACCGTCGGCGCGGCCTTTTCCCTGTTGTACGTGAGACCGTTCCCGACGATCTCGATGAAGGGCAGCGATTGGAGAACGGGGCTGTCCTTGATCACGGTTTCTATCACGCCCTGCAACAGGACGTCGTTGGAAAGCTTTGCTGCTTCCGTCAATGTGAGTGCCATTCGTTTCACCTCCCGGGTGTGCTTTCTGGGCCGCGTTCGATGGACGAACGATAAGAACAAGCGTGCTTATTCTGCAAATCCATGTGTCACATGAATGCGCTCTCTCCCGCGCGCCGTTATGTTCTGTCGTGTTGCCGTTATGACGTATGGGGAGTACCCTTTCCCCTATATGCAGGAGTTAATGCCGGTAATTGGTGTGCTTGTTGGGGCGTCGCTTATTGCCGTCGCGGTGCTGGAATGGCGTATGAAATTCTTTAGCAACCTCTTCCGCGGGATTTCTGAGCCCAGCGGGAATGAAACGCCGCCGGACGCAGCTGTTGCTGAGGCTGTCAATCTCGAGGAAGTGCATGGGGAGGTTGAGCAGGACTTCTGGCGCAGCTTTGAGCGGCAGATTGCCTCTGCCGAGCGGCGCGGGGACAACGATGAGGCTGCGCGCCTCCGCCGCATGTATGAATCGCATGAAGAGGCATGGCGCGCCCAGCGGGCGCTGAGGAGCCGGGCGCCTTCTTCGCGGGACGCCGCCTCGCCAAATGCCTTGCAGGCGCATCTGCGAGCGGAAGTGCGTCTGCTGCTCGAGCGTTCTGACGTTCTCGAAACTTTCTCGGCGCAGGACTGGGTGTTCCGGGGCAACGCCTACCTGGCTATCGGCGAGGATGAACGAGCGGCGGCCGCGTACAGGCAGGCGCTTCGGGAACTGCCGGATGACCCCCAGATTCGCTTGCTGTACGCCGTCGCATTGCAGCGTGACGGCGAGTTGCGCGAAGCCCTCCAGGTCTATAACGCGCTGGCGTCCGAGAGCGGGGAGAGCGATCCGGCGGTCCTGGCCGGCCGCGGCAATGTCCTTGCCGAGTTGGACAGGTTTGAGGATGCCATTCGGGATTTCGATTCCGTGCTGCGCATCAACGGACAGGATGGCGATACAATCTATGACCGCGCCCGCGCCCTATCTGATTCCGGCCATCTTGATGAGGCCATCCTCGGCTTTGAGCACGCCCGAACATACCTGTCCGACAACCCCGATCTGCACAACGATCTCGGAAACGCGCTCGCCCTCGCGGGTCGCAATGACGAGGCCCTGAAGTCCTATGAGCGGGCCATCAACCTTCGCCCTGCCTTTGCCCGCGCGCACTACAACCGCGGCGTTACCTACTCCCGCATGGGGCAGTTTGAAGCGGCGGCAGACGCCTTTGAGCGTTGCCTGCGCCTGCGTTTGGACATCCCGGAAGCGCATTATGGTCGGGGTGTCGCGCTTGCGCGGCTGGAGCAATTTCGAGATGCCGCCGCCTCATTTGACCGCGCCGTGGTCCTGCGCCCCGGCTTTGCGGACGCGCTTTTCCACAAGGCCAGGGCACAAAGCCGGCTCGGCCAGACGACGGAGGCGTTTGAAGCCCTGCGGCAGGCGGTCACCGCCTCTCCCACTTTGCGTGAACAGGCCAAGACAGAAACGGACTTTGGCGCGTTGTACTCCGACCCGGACGTCGCGTCACGGTTTGAGCAACTGATTGCATCGTGAAGACGATTGTCCTCAGCATCGTCGTGGTGCTCATCTCGACGATTCTTGGCATCCTGCACTTGGCCGGCCTGATCACAATCCCCTTTTCCGACATTGGCAGCGGCATCGTTGCGGGCTTTATCCCGCTAGCCGTCACGGTTGTCGCGTTCGCAGCCCTGATCATCCTGGCGCTCACGCTCCGCAACCAGGCGGAATTGCGAAACAGGGAGCTTGACTACGAGGAGGCCGCTGCCGAGGTTGACGCCGTGCGCCGGCAAGGAGAACTGGTGAACGCCATCCGCCTACGTCTTTCTGCGGACACGGGGGATAGTGAGGAGGAACGGCAGGAGCTGGCCGCAGAGTTGGTGACGGCCGCCGAGCGCTACCACACCGTCCTCCGCGGTTTCATCCGCGCCCGCCCGGAGATCGCGCGCATTGAGCGGGACGCCATTGCGTCCTATCTGGCAGAGGCGGAAGCCGAACTGCGGCGCCTCCGCGCGGATGGTTCCGCTGCATTCGAGGACATCCCGATTGTTTCTCCGTTCGCCGTCCCGGACTCTCCATCCCAGGGGGCGGGACCCTTTGATAGTGATCCCGCGCCCACCGGCAACTCCATCGGCGATGTCCTGTCGGAGGAGGTGGAAAACAGGAGGCGCCGCGCGTGAGCCTGCCGCCCCTCCTCGATCTTCGGGGCACTGCCATCGAACTCCTGGACATGCCCCTGGACTGGCCGAGCGGCGACGAGTGGATCGATGCCGATATCCTTGCCTCCCGCCTGCCTAACGCCGCCGAGCAGATCGACATCCTCCTGCACCATCTCCTGGAACAGGCTTCCGATAATAAGGCAACCTCAGACTGGCTCCTTGAAGGACGCGCGTGGGCAAGCACCGGTGATTGGCCTCGTGCCCTCGTTGCGTATGAATACGCGCTTGACGGCGCAACCAACAGGCAAGCACCGGATATCTGGTATCTGCGCGGGCTGGCGCTCATGCGGCAGCGGCAGTTTGATGCCGCCGTCGAGTCCTTTGATTTCGCGCGCGGCAATCGGAAGGTCATTGGCATGGTATCGTACGCGAGCGGCGTCTCACACCTGGCGCTGGACAAGCCTCAGGACGCCCTACGCGCATTCGATAGAGTCATCGCTGTCGATGCTTATAACGCGGACGCCGTTGCAGGCCGCGCGGCGGCGCTGGCGGAATTGAGCCGATTTGAGGAGGCTCTGCAGGCACTGGAGCATGTTCTGCGGCTTGGCGCCACCCATCCCGCTCGCGTCCTCAACAACCGCGGCAACGCCCTCGTCCGGCTGCGGCGCATGGAACCCGCCTTTACAACCTATCGGCGGGCGATTGAAATCGACCCGAACCTGATCGAGCCAAAGATCAACTCCGGCAACGTCTTCATGCTGGCCGGCCAGCCTCAGCAGGCGCTGACCTCGTTCCAGGAGGCGCTGCACGATCATCAATCTCTGCCCGTTTTGCACGTGAACATTGCTGCTGCCCTGATAGAGTTGGAGCGGTACGATGAGGCGATTGCGGCATGTGACCGCGCCATCGCGCTCGAGCCCGGCCATGCCCGCGCCCTCTCCGCCAAGGGCCGCGCCCTGCTGGCCGTCGGCAGTGTGGAGGAGGCCCTGATTGCGCTACAGGACGCATTGCTCAGACGCCCTGATCACATCGAAGCGCTCGTCTATCGCGGCCTCGTCCTCAATCAGCTTGATCGGCTCGATGACGCGCTCGGCACGTTCAACCTCGCGCTCCAATTGGCGGAACGGCACCCGGACGTCCACCACGGACGCGGCATCGTCCTCTACCGCAAGGACCTGCTGGGCGACGCGCTGAGCGAGTTTGAGCGCGCCGTGGCCATTGAACCTCGCCACGCAGACGCGGAGAACAGCCGAGGCAACGCGTACATGGAGCTGCAGGATTACGCCGCGGCGCTGGAGTCATACAACCGCGTCCTCGCGCTGCGCCCCAATGACCCGGACGCGCTGAACAACCGTGGCAACGCGCTCGCGCAGATGCGCCGCACCATGGAGGCCATCGATTCTTTCGACGCCGCGCTGCGTGCTGACCCCAATCACGCGGATGCCCTCTATAACAGGGGCGTCGCCTTCGCCGACGTGGGGATGCTCACGCAGGCGTTGGACTCCCTGAACGAGTCTGTTCAGGCGCGACCGGATGATGCCGCGGAGGCCCTGTTCTGGTACGCGCGCGTGCTGGGTCGGCAGGGGCGGGCAGAACTGGCGCTGAACGCTCTGCGCGCCGCCGTCGCATCTGACGAGCAGGTCCGGAGTTGGATCTGGGGCCAGGACGATTTCAACTCACTTGAAAACGATTCTCTGTGGGGCCGGCATTATCAAGCTCTGCTCAGGGGCCGAGATATGCGGGGCGGGGGAGCCGGCAATGGGCAGGAGAGTAAGTAGCAGCGATCCCAGCAAGAGAAATGCAGATTGAGTCGGTGCATCAGTGTAGAATGAGGGAACAGAGTTAACTGAGACTTGCTTCAAAGAATGTCTGGATAATGTCGCAGGAGGGATCGAAGCCGTGACAACTGTCGAAGCCAAGGACATAGAGTACGAACCTGATATTGATGATGATCTTGACGAACGTGAGACATATCCAATTGATCAATATGACTTAGTTGCGGCCCCGAATGACTTCAACACTCGAACACTTGTGGATTTCATTGATCAAGGTGTAGTTACAATTCCAGGATTCCAACGTAACTTTGTCTGGGATATTAAGAGATCCTCCCGCCTAATTGAGTCGATTATAGTTGGTCTTCCTGTACCACAGATTTTCCTCTATGAACAGGGTAGAAACAAACATCTCGTCATTGATGGCCAACAGCGCCTAATGTCAATATACTACTTTGTCAAGCAACGGTTTCCGAGAAAAGAAAAGCTAATGGAATTGAGAAAACTATTTAGCGAAAAGAGCATGATTCCAGAAGAGATGCTTATGAACAACGAGTATTTTGTTGATTTCCGCCTTAATCTGCCGGAGAGTGTCCCTGGCCATGCAAATCGATTCAATCGGCTAAGGTACGATACTCTCGAAGAGGAGCACCGCTCTGCCTTCGACTTAAGGACGATTCGGAACATAATTGTCCGACAAGTAGGTCCCTCTGGAGACCAAGCAATGTACGAAGTTTTCAACCGCCTAAACTCGGGTGGCACCAACTTGACTCCGCAAGAGATAAGGCGTTGTGCATTTGATTCGGCCTTCTATGACATGCTGTATGAAGTCAATTCACGGGATGATTGGCGCAAGCTAGTTGGAACGACTGCCCCGGATATTCACAGCAAGGACGTTGAGGTGCTGCTGCGAGGATTCGCCATGTTATTGCAGGAAGGCGAGTATCGACCGTCGATGGTAAGGTTCTTGAACACCTTCTCGCAAACGGCAAAAGGTTTTGACGGAGCTGAAATCGGTCGCTTGGAGAGGCTCCTGACAGCTTTTGTCGGTGCATGCGCCGAGTTGAGTTCAACCGCGTTCCATAGCACGGCAAATAGATTCAGCCCAATGGTGTTCGAGTCAGTATTCGTGGCCGCATGTGAGGGAGCCAACAAGAGGCGAGATGAGGCCATAGGCACCATCGTCGCCGACTCCGTGGAAGAACTGAAGGCAGACTCTGAGTTTAATGCTGCGACTCAAGGAGGCACTACAAGTAGGGAGAATGTAAAGCTTAGGTTGGACAAAGCCCGAGCAATTGTGAAGTTGGCCAAGTAATGCCATGACACAAGACGACAGTCCGGGCAGCCAGAGGATAGACGCATTGTGGCGAGATCATGTGTCATTAGTCGAGTATTTGAGGGGGCGTGGCGAATGGACGCTTAGTGGTCGTGTTGAGGAAGAATTCGCAAAAACGCTTACAATTGCGGCCGCAAGTTATTTTGAAGTGGAACTTACTGAGAAGATCGTAGGGCTATACTCGAAAGCGACCGGTGGAGTCGAGTACTTGTCAGAATTTGTGCGACGACAAGCGATTGGACGTAGATTTGCCCAGCTGTTCAACTGGGACCAAAACGGACGACCAGCGAGGAATGCGAATTCGTTTTACATCCTGTTTGGAGGTGACTTCAGAGATTTCATGGCTGGGCGGGTCTCGCAAGACACGAATTTGATGGATGCGGTGAGGGCCTTTATTGAGATTGGTAGCCTAAGGAACAATATGGTTCACGGCGATTATGCTAACTTCACTTTGGGTAAGACGGCAGGGGAAGTACACGAATTGTATATGAAGGCCAGCCTGTTCTTGGACGACTTCCCAAAGGCGGTCGACGAATTTAGTGGCCATCCCGGGCAATAGGGCCTAAGAGAGAAGCAGAAGTGTGGGCGTGTCCCGGCGATTGAGTTCCGGCCTGACCATAATTCCTAGTACTTAGTACTCCTCACCCCCCGCCCCGCCCGCGTTGCAGCGCGACGGTCAAAGCGATGCCGATGGCCGTGCCGAGCAGGATCCCCACCCACAGCGGCCCCACCGTCAGGCCGATGAACAACCCGGCGGCAATTCCAATGGCGATGCCAACAACGTTCAGGGTCACCGGGTGGGTTTATTCTCCGCTCTCCCGCGCGGCGGCCTCTTCTTCTGCAGTGCGGCCGTGATACTTGGCGTCGCGCTCGTTGCGGAACGCCTCCCAGCCGCGGTCTTGAAGCACCTGCAGCCGCTCTCGCGTCTCATCGTCCTGCTGCGATGATGCCCACAGATCGGCAAAGGCCTCGTCGTCGCGGTAGTTCAGCGCCGTGCGGAACCCGCCCACCTCATACGAGCGGTTGATGAGCATCTTGTTCATCCGCACCGTCGCCGCGGGCAGCGCCGCGATGCGCCGCGCGATAGACAGGGCTTCGTCCATCACCTTGTCGGCGGGCGCGACGCGATTCACCAGCCCCATCGCGAGTGCCTCCTGCGCGTCCACCATGTCGCCCAGCAACAGGATCTCCTTCGCGCGCTTGAGCGTCACGACGTACGGCGTCATCAGCACGGGCGGGCCGTAGCCGTGCCGAATCTGGATTTCGCCGACCTTCGCGTCGTCCGCCAGCACCGTGAAGTCGCACACGCCGGCCAACTCGAATGCCAGCCCGATGGCGTAGCCGTGGACGGCGGCGATGACCGGCTTGCCCAGCTCCCACACCGCGATGTGCGCCGCGCCTGGCGTCGCGCGCTCCAGCGATTCATCGTTGGCGAGGATGCGGCGTGACGACTCCGTGATGTCGCCGCCGGCGGAGAACGCGCGGCCCGCGCCGCGGATGATCACCACACGCACGTCATCGTCCGCGTCCGCCTTGGCGAGCGCCTCCTTGAGCGCCTCCGTCAACGCGCCGTTGATGGCGTTGAGCACGCCGGGGCGGTGCAGCGTGACGATGGCGACACTGCCGTCCTCCGCCGTTTCATACAGGACGGGCTGGCCGCCGCTCTCATCATCAACGGGCTCCGGCGGGCCGCTGGGCCGATTCTCTTGCGTCATTGGTTTGTGTCTCCTTTACTCCCCTCCCCCTCGATGGGGGAGGTCAGGGTGGGGGTGCTGCCCTCTCGTCATTCTCGTGCTTGACACGGGAATCCAGAAACGCCCGCGCCCCGCGATTGTAGCAGGGACGCGCCTCCCAACGTTGACACGTAAACGCATGAGGGCGATGCTAAGACTTCGCGGGGCAGGCAAGGATTCATTCAAGGATGGCGCTTTATTCATACATCGTTGCATACGACGACGGATTCGCACCCAATCCATTCCACGGATATCTCACACTGGCGTGTTGCAAACCTCGTATCCGCAAAGTCGCAAAGAGGGGTGACTACATCGTGGGGCTCGGTCCCAGCCGCACCGGCAACCGGGTTGTCTTCGCGATGCGCGTTGATGAGACGCTGGAGTTCGAAGACTACTGGCTTGACGAGCGTTTCCGTGCCAAGCGCCCTGATAGAAGAGCGGGCAGGGTGAAAGCGCTCGGCGACAACATCTACCACAGGAACGACGCAGGAGAGTGGCAGCAGGAACCTTCACAACACACGGCAATACACAAACAGCACGACCTCAATGGCGAGAACGTGCTGGCCGGCGAGGATTTCGTCTATTGGGGCGGCGAAGGAGAGCCTCTTCCCGCCAATCTCACGGGACTCGTCGTTAGGCGAGGCCACCGAAGCAGATCGAACGACAGACTCATCCCCGATTTCGTCGAGTGGTTCAATAGCTTCCCGAAAAGAGGACTTCAGGGGTTGCCAACCAGTGGATTACTCTCGCCTGGGTAATGGGAACAAGCAAACAGAGCAACATGTAGCAATCCGCGAGGCTAAGAGGTGAGCGGAGACCGAATACTATTCCGAGGAGGGCGTGATCCAGCCTTGAGTCGCTAGCCGCTCAAATGCGAGACGTATGTGGTGTTCGCTGAACTGGCGCTTGTGCTCATTCCACGCGTAAGTCAATGCAATTGCCTTCTCCGGCGTGTTAGCCCCCTCGCGAGTTGTCACCCAATGGACGGTAGTAAGGAGTTCGAGGCCGTCCGGCGTCTCGAAACCGTCGATGAGCTCGGTAACGCGCCTGATATGGTCTAGGGTCTTGCCCGCGCCCTCAAGAAACACGCTCGCGTCCTTGAGGGCGCCTGGCATCAGGCGAACCTCCTCGCGAGGAGATTCCCTGCTTTTACGGGGCCTCAAGATATAGTGATTGTTCATGCGGTTGAGGACGTACTGTAGATTCTGCGCGTAAGGTCCGTAAGGGGCCTTTTCGTAGTTGAGTTTGAGTGGTTCCCCGGCCTCCTGAGCCAAGTACATCAGTTTATGCACCTCAAGTAGGGTGATGAAGGGGTCGAGGAATCCCGTGAGGTAACGTTGAATGAGATGCAGGAGAGTGGCCCGGCCGAGCGTCATTTTTGGCGGATCGCTCAGCCGGAGCCTGCGTTTGTCGGGAGGGGCACTGCCCGGCTCCATTACCACGATATGCACATCGTCCAGCGATGCCAATGCAGCTTCGATCCGTTGACGAACATCCGCCCACTTGAGCCCGCCAAGGTCTGAAGCTAAGGCTGGAATGGCGATTGACTTGATGTCTTTCTCTCGTATAGTTGCGACCAGCGCATCAAGGCCGGATTCTATGTCCTCAATGCGACTACGGCCACGCCAGTGTCGCTTGGTGGGAAAGTTGATGATGTAGCGTGGTAAGTCCACCTTGCCCGTCTCTGTGACGAACATGCGCCCCGGCTCCACCTCCCTACGGTCGCAGGCAGCCTTGTACTGTTTGAAGTTGTTGGGGAATCGCTCCTTGAACTGCAGGGCAATGCCGCGCCCCATCACGCCGACGCAGTTGACGCTGTTGACAAGCGCATCCACCTCCGCTTCAAAAATATCTCCTCTGCTATACGTGATAGGCATGGCACCCCCTACCTTGCCCTGTCGCCTAATAGTACCAGCCACGAATGGCCGTGACATCGGGCTGGTGATCTTCGTACCGGATGTAGTTCTGAACTTCCGCACGCTTGTCATGGTTCATCACGCCAATACGGTCAATTAACTGCCATGGGAATCTCGATTCAATCAGGAACTCCGCCTGCTTGGCCGAACGATTCTCCGCCCAAGAACGAGCCCTGACGGCCCGCCAGTCGATCTCGTCTAGGCTGTCAAGGTTCGCGTAATCATGGAATCCGTACGCTCCGGCATTGGACGTTGTAAACGCCCAGCGCAACCCGTTGGTATCGGCCCATGAAATCGTTTCATATAGATCCGCCTCTAGGTGGATGATTGGCTCTTGACCGCCACGATACGGAAGTTCCGGATCGTCACTCCTATGTATTTTGTACAGCATTACAGAACGAGGCGAGAAGTAGAATGGCACACATTGACCAACATAGAGTCCTGGATGACTGCTTAGTTGCAATTTGTGGAGCCGACGGGATTTTATTCTTGAGATGCCAATCTCGGTCCCTGCCTCCAAGCGACCTTGCATCACCGCGTCACTCAATAGCCCGCCCTCCGCGAGTATTGACGGCAACCGGTCAATGTGAACGATGTGATAAATCTTTGGGTTGCTCGGGGCTTCCATGACTGGAGATACATTATAGCACGTGCGTTCGCTGCCTCGTCAGTGTGGGAGTAACTAGCGGAGGCTTGCGCCTCCGCCCACTTTCAGCCACTATTGCGGTGTCCGGCGCGTGTTGACGCGCGCCATGGGTGAAACAAGGGGTAAGGAGAGGACGATGACGTCAAATAATGACTCGGAACTGGAATGGGGCCCAACACGGGAACTCCTCGGCAAGGACATCATGATCGAGCCGAAGACCGGCATCGATGCAGTTGAGCAGAGCGGCATCCGCCGCCAGATGGAGACGCTGGAGTTCGACTGCCCGCTGCACTTCGATGAGGCTATTGCGAAGAAGTACGGCTACGAGGGCATCTTTGCCCCTGCCCACATGATCCAGGTCTTCCAGCAGGGGTCCATGTGGGAGCCGGGCATGGGGTCAATCTGGCCGACCGATGACCCGCATTACACCAACTCCGGCACGGGTCGCGCGGGCAAGACCCTGGAAGTCCCGTCGCCCGGCACCGCCGGATTCGTCACGGACCTCGAGGTGGAGACGCTCCGGCCGCTGTACCTCGGCGACCGTGTCTCTCAGGTGTCACAGGTCCTGACGGACGTCAATCCGCGCAAGACGCGGGTCGGCGACGGCGCTTTCCTGCGATACGAGTACAAGTGGAACAACCAGGACGGCACCCCGGTTGGTCGCCAGATAATGGTCAGCTACACGTACATCCCCAATCCGCAGGCCGCTGCCGCAGCCGCCTCCGGTGGCGGCGACGCTGAGAAGCCCGCACGCGCCATTGAGCCGCGTGCCAATCCGACCATCGACTGGGATTTCCAGCGGTATTGGGAGGACGTGAACGAGGGCGATGAGGTCCCTGCCGTCCACTACCCGCTGACGATTCAGCGCATGGTCATGGCTGCGGGCGCGAACCGCGACTTCAACGCCATCCACCACAACACCGTCGTTGCGCAGGCAGGCGGCGCGGCGGACATGTACGCCATGAACTACTTCCACAATGGCATGTGGGAGAGGGTCGCGCGAGAGTTCATCGGGCTGGGTGGCAAGATCAAGCAGATCGGCTCGTTCCGGATGCGCGTGTTCAGCACCGTCGGCGATACCGTCGTCACGGGCGGCACGGTGAAGCGCAAGTGGCAGGAGAACGGTGAGAACCTCATCGAGCTGGAGTTGACGTCCGTCCTCTCGACGAACGGCAACACCTCTGTCGGCCCCGGCCCGGTCATCGCCACCCTGCCGAGCAAGGGCTAATCAGCGACCGACCGCATAGTCTAGGCGAAACCTGGGGAAAGCAGCCCCCGCCCCTTGCGCAAGGGGCGGGGGCGTGAAGCTAGAGGCCGATGAGCTAGTGGTGTGTCCGTCGCCCGCCGATCAATTGAGTCGCCATTCCTTTCGTAGCGCCTCAAGGAGTTTCTGTTGGCGGACTTTCAACACAGATGGAGTCCACTCGGATTGATCCAACACCTGAGCGGTCAGAGCAAAGGGGGCGACGTTGCCACGGCGAAAATATTCGTTCTTCTTGCGTCGAAAGTCGAAGTTGGATGCCGCAGAATTCTTCCGATGGGACAGGAGAACCAGATTAGCTAGTTTGTGCGTCCACGCTTGTCGCTTCTCTTCGTCAGGGAACCACGTCATCCACTCAGAGTCAGCTTCAGGATTCTGTGGGAGGACGTGCTCTACGGTCACTGTTGAACGCGCATAGCTGGCACCAGTATCGGCCAAGAGGCTATCCAGTCGCTCCAACAGTGTTCGTCTGACAACCGCAGTCTGTAAGTATATCGATCCGCCCAAGGCGCTGATGATCTCGCTCTTCTCTTCGTCGCGCAATTGAAGTGCCGAATCGTTGAGGGTAAGATCAGCATCACGCTCAATTTCGCGCAATACGTCCGCGTACCGGTTTATACGCTCGTTGATGTTGGCCCTGCGCAGAAAGAGGCCGTACGCAAGCCTCTCCAAGTCTTTCGTGAAGTTAATGAGTTCCTCTCTGTCCTCTCGACGTTTACGGAAAAATGCCATCGCCGGAGGAATCCAGTCGAAGTTGTCAAGCCGTCCCAAATGGCGAAGGTATTCGTTTACTGCCTCAGCATCTTGAGTGCTTTCATAGGATGCCTTATTCACTATCTCGTATACATCTGCATACGGTTCAAGGATACCGTCAATGAAATCGATACCTTTGACGTTCTTCAGGATACGCTCTTGAAAATCTGCCTGTAGAGTCTGACGCAGCTTATCCTTCACAGCAATCATTCTTATATGGGCAAACAGCTCGCGGAAGTTCTCTCGGCCAGTTTTCTCTTCGATATCTTCCCATTTCTGCCCGTAAGCTTCTTGTTCGGATTCAGCAATTTTCCCAATCGTTTCCGCCTTCAGGATGTCGGTCGGAGAGAGGTCAAGACCTCGATCATTCATTACCGAGAATATGCGGTACGCAGAATCCCTGTCAGTTGCGGTTACAACCACCAAATAACACTGATCGACAATGAAGCTCACAAGTGCTTCACGCTTGGCTTCAGTGAGCTTAGAAAGCGTGTTGTTCAAGCGGTCCACGTTTGTGAAGATTAGCTTTTGGCTATCCGAGAAACTGGCTGTGTCTTTCTTCAAGAATTGGGAGATTGCCCCCTGAGTTTGGACGTTATCGTGAAAAAAGTCCTTGTCCCTTGAACGTAGATTCAAGCGAAACCTGTCCTGAGTTCCTCTGCGGCTATTTCCAGTTTCCTTCACAAAGTCGTCCAGTTCGGATTTTCCCTTGCCATCTGCGAGCTCCCGTAGCACGCAAAATAGCATCGAGAGCGTCGTCAGGCGCTGTTGCCCGTCCACGACGGTGCTCTGTGAGTCCCGCTCATTCTTTATCAGAACTATGCTGCCCAGAAAGTACGGGGACTGCGCATCTCGTTCCATGGCGCTAACCAGATCGTCTAAGAGTTCATCCGCTTGCTCAGTAGTCCACGCATATGGCCGTTGGTACAGCGGTATCTCGAAGAGATAATCATCGCTGAAAATGTTGTTCAGGTTATGCTCACTGGCCTTGATTATCTCAGGCATCGGTTCATCCTTAGTGTGCTTGCTCTCAGAGAATCATGCCATCGTTCTTGAGACGATTCCACCGACGGCAACACGTCCGCCATCTACAGCAATGAGGGTTGGTCGCGGTTGCCCTGGGCGAGCAGATCGGTATCCACGTCGTCTGGGATAGCAGAATGGAAGATGGCGAGTGCTTGCTCGGTCGGTTCATAGCGGGCTCCTCGCCCACGGCCCACTCGCCGCAGCAGTCCGGCGTCCATCAAGGCCGTTAGGTGCCGCGTGGCCGTGTTGAACGTGACATCAGCGATGCGGCGATAGATGTAGTTTGTTACCGTTCCAAATCGACACGCGTGCTCGACAAGAGTCGCCTGCGCCGGATCGAGTGCGAAGTTGTCCATAAACGCCTGCAGCCTGTGTTCGAACGCTTCGAATTCACGTGCCGCCGCAGTGGCCTGTGTTGCGTGGGCGCGCAGATAGTAATCGATCCAGTGAGAGACGTTGCCGCGCTCCGGCTGGTAGGTTGATCCCAGAGACCGGTTCAGGGCGAAATAATATGACTGCGTATCGCGCCCAAAGAACTCTTCCAGTGAGACAAGTTCATACGATTTGAAACCGTGTCGGTAGAGAATCAGTGTTTCGAGGATACGCGCCGTCCTGCCGTTCCCATCGATGAATGGGTGAATGGCTGCAAGATTGAGATGGGCGAGCCCGGCCCGTGAATACGGCTCAACCAGGAGTGCGTCTTCGTTCAGCCACTCGACGAATTCCCGCATGAGCGGCACGACATCCTCCGGCGGGGGCGGCCTGAAGACGACACGCCCGCTGTTGCCGTCCACGACGTAGTTCTGCTCTGTCCGGTAACGGCCGGGAGCGTAGTGAGGGTCAAGCGATTTTGAGACGTAGTGGTGGATGGTTCGAATGGTCGAATCTGTTATGGTCGAACGCGGATCCGCCGCCACGTCCTGTGAGTAACTGACTGCCTCGGCGTAATTGCGTACCTCCTGCAGACTGTCGGGCGGCGCTCCCACGCTCTCCCCCCGCAAGAGACGCTCGACCTGTCCCAGCGTGAGCTGGTTTCCCTCGATTCGTGTGGAGTAATGAGAGCTTGTGGCGATAACGTTTCGGCGTAGCGCCCCATAGACCGGGCCGGGTTCCAGCAGGCCGCGTTCAAGGATTTCCCTCGCCTTCTCGAGTGCCTGCAGACTTTGCCCGCTCTCCGTTGAGCCGCTGCCTCTCAAATAGAGCATCGCTTGCTTGCCACATTTCTCCTATTCAGATCGGGCGCCATTGTAACAGAAAATTACCACAATAGTGTAATACAAATAGTGTAATAGGGTGATTATTGGCGACAATACACTACTGAACGAGGGACGGAACGGTTTGATTGGCCGCGGGCTAATCTACTGCCCGCGCCCCAGCGCGGAACTCATGAACTCCCCGACGCGGCGCCCCAGGTTCATCTCCTCGCCCCACCAGAAGTGGTCCGTCTGCGGCGCGATGTAGATCTCAGTCGCCCCCGGCAGCATCCCCGCCAGACCCCGCACGCGTTCCACGGTCGCGAAATTGTCCGCCTCGCCCGTCGCGATGAGTTTCGGCATCGTCAGCGCCGCATATGCCTCGGCATCGTCGCCAATCCCTGGTGAGATCAACGCCAACGCGGCTAGGTTCTCCGCTCGCGTGGCCGCGCCAAGCGCCACGCCGCCGCCGAATGAATACCCCGCCAACGCGACACGCAATCCGTCCGGCAACTCATCCGAGACTGAGCCTTTGGCCAAGGCATCCAGTGCCGCCAGCGCGTCGTCCTGCTCGCCGATACCGTTGTCATACGTGCCGCCGCTGCGTCCTGCGCCACGGAAGTTGAACCGCAGCGCCGCCATTCCATATGCGACGATGCTCGACGAAACGGCCATCACCACGTTGTTGGTCATCTCGCCGCCGTACTGCGGGTGGGGATGACAGATTACGACACCCGCCGATGGCGTCGCCGCTCCCTCATCGGGCAGGTCAAGCTGCCCCTCCAGCACAATCCCGCCGGTCGAATCGATGCGAACACTCCGCGTGCGAATGGCCCTACCCCCTCATCATCCTTAGCACAAACTTAGCACTACACGGCCCACAACGCGCCCAATGCCACCACCCTTCATGGCCATCGTCCGTATAATTGTGAAGGACATCACGAACACCACAACCCGCGTGGGAGAGGAATGAATGACCACCACACAGGAAAGCACGCGCCCGGGACGGCGACTTCAGCCGCAGATGGCGACGGCCCGCATCGTCGAGCGACAGAACTTCACGGAAGACCTCTGGCTCATCAAGCTGGAGCCGTCCATCCCGTTCCCGTTCAAGCCAGGGCAGTACTGCACCATCGGCGCGGAGGATATTGAGCGGCCGTACTCCATCGTGTCCGCGCCGGAAGAGCCGCTGCTTGAGTTGTTCGTCGAGTTTGTGCCGCCGCCGGACGGCCAGTTGACGCCTGTCCTGTACAACCTGGACGTTGGCGCTGAATTGACGCTCCGCCCCAAGCCCAAGGGCATCTTCACGCTTGATCGCACCGCCAAGACCCACGTGTTCGTCTCGACGGTCACCGGCGTCGCGCCAACCGTGAGCATCCTCCGCCACGCCCTCATGACGGGCAAGGTGGAGGACAGGCAGTTTCACGTGCTTGATGGCGGCAGCTTCTTCGATGAGTTGGCCTACCACGACGAGCTGCAGGGACTCGCCGACACGTACGATTTCATTCACTTCACGCCGACGGTCAGCCGCCCGGACGATGAGCGCAACGCCGGCTGGACGGGCGCGACGGGCCGCGTCAACACCCTCGTCGAGGACTATCTGCGCGACCACAACATCGACCCCGAAACGTCGATCGTCTACGCCTGCGGCCACCCCGGCATGATCGAGGACGTCAAGGAGCGCATGAACCGCGCCGGATACCGCTTCAAGGAAGAGCGCTTCTGGAAGGACTAGTTTCCTCTCCCAGCAGCATCTCCAATAAAAGCCGTGCGCCGCGCTTGTCCAGCATCTCGTTGTTGTTGCCGCACTTGGGGGACTGGGTGCACGAGGGGCAGCCATCCTCGCACGGGCATTCGTTCAGCATCGTGAGCGTTTCTTGCCACAACTCGCGTAGCACGTCGTAGCTGCGCTCAGCGATGCCCACACCCCCCGGGATGCCGTCGTAGATGAAGATCGTCGCCTCTTTGGTGTTCGGGTGGTATGGGGTCGATAGCCCGCCGATGTCGTTGCGGTCGCACAGCGCGAACAACGGCAAGAGGCTGATGCAGGCGTGCTCGGCGGCGTGCAGCGCGCTGGCGACAAACTCGTCCTCAAGCGCAGTCGCCTCCTTGGCGGCATCCTTCCCGGGCGGGGGCTCCGGCGCGTGCTCCCTCAGCGACTCAACCATCTCCTCGGGAACTGTCCACCACAGCCCGACCGTCTCAAAGTTGCGCGGCGGCAGGTCCACGTCGCCGTAGGAGACCACGTCATTACGGTCATGCCGGCGACGAGCGAATCGGTACACCGTCCGTTCAACTTTGACCTGCCCGACGGACGACTTGACCTGCCCCTCTTTCTTCTCCCGATCCGTCGTGAGCACGGTCATGGCCGTGTCCGCCATTGAAGTCGTGTAGTACTCCACGTTCGTGCGTTGTAGCATGGCGTTCATCGTGGTTAGATTCAGGTCGCTCACCATAAACTGGTCACCGCGGTGCAGGTACACCGCGCCCTCGTGCGCGTAGGCGAAAGCATGCTCCTCCGCGATGGTCTCCAGCACCGCGCCCGTCGTCTCCTCAACGAGTACGTAGTTGTCGCCGGACGTTGATCTGAGCGAGACGTCACTTGCGGGATGCGGGCCCGCCTTTGGGTGGGGGTACCACTGTTCAGTGCCGCGCCGTTCCCGTCCGATCAGGTAACTCTCCTGTGAGAGCCGATCCAGCGCCGCCGATACAACCTCGCCGCCGCCGAATAATTCCACGTCGCCCGGAATCTCGCCGATGGGCGCCTCGACCGCCGCGCAGACAAGATGTGGGTCAAGGATGCGCGGGTTGGTGGTGGATATCCGCGCGTGCTCCATTCCCCGACGGAACAAAATATCGGGATGCCGCGCCAGGTACTGCTCCAGCGGGTTGTCATACACGACCATGATGGACAGGCCGCGCTCACCGCGCCGCCCGGACCGCCCCGACTGCTGGAACGTGGATGCGAGCGAGCCCGGGTAGCCGTTCAGCACCGTCGCGTCCAGGTGCCCGATGTCGATGCCCAGCTCCAGCGCGTTTGTCGTGACCACGCCCGTCAACTCGCCGCTCGATAGTTTGGCCTCGATCTCCCGCCGCTCCTCCGGCACATAACCGGCCCGATAGGAACTCACCCGCGCGTCCGCCGTCCCGTACCGTTGCAGGTTCTCCTCAGAGATTCGGTACATCAGCTCCGCCGCCTGCCGTGTCCGCACGAACGACAGCGTCCGTGTCCCGGTCGAGACGAGCCATGAGAACAACTCTGCTCCCTCGACAAGCACACTGCGCCGCGCCGACTTGGCATCGTCGATGATCGGCGGGTTCCACAGCGCGAACTCACGCCCGGCGGTCGGCGCGCCGTCGTCCGTGATGGCCGTCATTGGCAGGCCCGTCAGCCCATCCGCGTGCTCCTTCGGGTTGCCGAGCGTGGCGGACGTGACGATGAACTGCGGGTTCGCCCCGTACCGTCGGCAGATGCGCCGCAGCCGCCGGATCAGCATCGCGATGTGCGAGCCGAACACGCCGCGGTACATGTGGCCCTCGTCGATGACAACGAATCGCAGGCGGCGCAGGAACCGCGACCATAACCTGTGGTTGGGCAGGATGCCGACGTGCAGCATCTCCGGGTTCGTGAGCAGCAGGCGGACGTTCTTGCGGACGGCGGCGCGCTCATGCTGCGGCGTGTCGCCGTCATACGTGGCGGCGGTTGGCCGCGCGGGCAGGGGCGCGGTGAGTTCATTCAGGGCGCGGAGCTGGTCCTGCGCGAGCGCCTTGGCGGGAAAGAGATAGAGCGCCGTCGCGCCCGAGCGAGACGAATCGGCGCATGCGTTCAGGACGGGAACGTTGTAGCAGAGGCTCTTGCCGGACGCCGTCCCCGTCGCTACCACGACGTTCTCGCCGGCCAGAAGGGCATCGATGGCCTGCGCCTGGTGCGTGTAAAAGCGGTCGATTTCCCGTATCTGCAGGGCGTGCTGCAGGAGCGGGTTGAGGGACGTGCTGAGCCGACCGTACGCCGCGGAGCTATGCGGCATCGACTCCACATGAACGATCTGCCCCGCGTACCCCGCGCGCGAGCGCATATCATTAAGGAACGCCTGCGTATCCAGCGTCACTCCCTCCCGCGCCTACCGTAGTTCAGCCAATTTCTCCATCATTCCCGCAAGAACGAGAATCCAGCGTGACTTAGTCGAGGTGGCTTAAACTGGAACAAACAAGGTTTCTTCAGAGATTTTCTTTTCCAGCCCATCAGCAATCTGCTCAAATTCGACATGTGCATTCGTCTGAAGACCAAGGCCACGTGCTACACCCGAAACATCCGTACTGAGCCGAGACTGCAGAAGTAGCCTCCAGGCCGAGTCGGCCTGTTGAGTGAAAGAATAAGAATGAAAGTGTACTGAATCTGCAAGGGCTGCTGGTTCACGTAGTCCTGCGAAGTCAAATGCCTGTCTCATATAATTGAGTAGGGCATCTTGGACAACCAGCACGAGTTTCCTATTAGCATACTCGAAGGTTTGGCTCTTATGATGTAACTGTACTAAGATTGTCTTTGCCGTCATTTTCCAGTTCATCCCGAAAGGTTTGGTTGAAGAGCCTTCTTCATCTGAAACCGATCCGCTTAACTCCATGACAAGTCGTTGACGCTCTGGCCAAACTGTTCCTGTTGTGTCTAGGCTCTGAATTTCGATGCCCACAAAATCAACAACTTTCCCTTGCCGCGTCGAAGCCAGAAAGTAGTCCACGCTTCCGCCTGGGATACTGAACTCGGATACAAGGTGTAGCTCATTGCCTGGCTCATGCGTGGTCAGCAAGTGCAAACAGTCAGTGAACACCTGCTTTCTGTCGACGAAACGAGCGGGACAGATTATGACTGGTTGTTCGTGTTTGCCATGTAGCACCGAGCATGTGCCTATAGATAAGTCTGGCTCGCTCTTTCGAACTTTGAAGCACTTACGATCCACAAATGGACAGCGTTGTTCTGCTACAAGGTTGTTCCAATCGCGGTCAGTACTTTGAGTTGATTGACCGAAAAGTTCAAGAATTTTGCTCATAGACCACCGGAGCATCGTTGCAAAGCGAAGTCTAGATATTCTCTCGCTATGTCAATCCCTACTGACTTGCGATTTAGTCGTTGAGCCGCGAACAGCGAAGTGCCCGTGCCACAGAATGGGTCAATAACTACGCCGTCCGGTGGGCATGTGGCAAGTATAGGTAACTGGCACAGTTCTTCTGGGAAAGGAGCGAAATGCAGCGCCCGGTTCTGTGTATCCTCGGGTAGGATGTCCCAAACATCCGTTGGTTTAGAGCCTTGAGGGTGGGACCGAAGAAAGTAGAAACCTTTCTCCATGAGTTCTCTTGCCCGGCCAGATACGCGCCCACTATCAGAGTGAGTCGTGCGCTGTTGGCCGCGTATGATCATACGAAAGTCCGTGATACGGCCCGTGCCCACTTCATCCAAGATATTTGAGAGAGCCTGAAAAGCGTGCTCTTTCTCCTCAGCACTTAGTGCCGTTGACAGTTCGATTTGGCGGCGATATCGAACCCCAGAAACCCCGGTGGCAGAGATGACCTTTCCGTTAACAATCTTTGAACTGCGTGGAGTAGATCGTATCGAATCGACGTCATAGTGGTAGCTCGGCTGCTTCACAAAATGAAAGACAGTCTCATGTACGTTGCCAAGCCTATCACGCGTATTATCCATGCCGCTCTTCACTTTGTTCCAAATGATGCTATTCCGCAGAATCCATCCTTGACTGTCGGTAAGTTCTAGTGCGACCCGCCAAGGTATGCCAATGAGTTGCTTCGCCTGATAGGTATCGCCGATATTGAGCCAGAGCGACCCTTCCGGCTTTAAAACTCTCTTCAACTCGGCAAGAATGTCGGTAAGATTACGGATATATTCTGCATAAGTCTTTTCGAGGCCGAGGCCGCCATTAGCGTATTCCCTTTTGTTCCAGTAAGGTGGCGAAGTTATCGCACAATCCACACTCTTGCTAGGTAATGCGGCCAAGACTTTGGAGGAGTCGCCATGTATCGCCAATGGGGATATGGAATCACCCCTCAGATATCGCACGAAAGTGGAGCTATAATCAGTGTCCACTACGTTCTCGGTTAGGCGGCTAAAGCCTTGCTGGTATGGCGGTGCTGGAACTGCACTGATAGCCTCTGGCAACGTCACAGATGCCCCCCTAGGTCACATGTTTTGGTAACGGTACGCCAAAGGCAGATTTCGGTCAACCTCGTCAGGGCTGCGGATGGGAGCCACCGTATCTGGATTATCTCTAGGTGGATTACAAGAAACCGCGGTCATTAAGGGGCACGTTCGGTTGCCATTCCCCCTCGATGACGGGGATGCGCTCCTCCTCGCTGAGCTCAATGCCCAGCCGATCCCGCGCGACATCCAGATCGTATTGCGTCTGCAGGCCCATCCAGAGTTCGGCGGATGTGCCAAAGAACCTGCCCAATAGAATGGCCGTCTCCGCCGTGATTGACCGCTCACCGCGCACAATGGCATGAATCCGCCGCGGGTCCACGCCGATAGACTTAGCAAGGCGGTATTTGGTCATACCCAGAGGCTTTAGGAACTCTTCGTCCAGGATTTCGCCGGGGTGAACCGGGGGCATCTTTTCTGCGTCTTCGTCTATCTCCCACATGAATCAATCCTCCTGATTCAATTGTAGTTACCCAACGACGTTCTGAATGCCCGCTTTCGCGGAAATAACGGCAGCCCTTGTCCGCTATCATCTTGAGAGACGGTTACCGACTCTATCTACCGGAGGTCACCAAAAAATTCTCGATAGGCGGCGGATACGGGATGCGCACGATGAGGTGCGCGAAGCGCTCGCGCGGCGGGGCGATGCGGAAGCGCTTGCCCTGCTGGATGAGGTCGTCTCGCTCGATGGCGAGTGGCGCGCGGCGCAGGCCCGCGCCGATGATCTCCGCGCCCAACTCAATACGCATTCCAAGACCTTCGGGGTGCTGCGGGGGCGAGCGGGGCGCGGCGACCTCTCCGCCGATGATATTGTGGCTGCTCCCGGCGTCGCGGAACTGCTTGGCGACAAAACAAGTGGCGACGCTGATGAGCTCATCGAGTCTCTGCAAGGCGCTCTGCGCGGCTTTTCCGCAGAGGTAGATGAGGCCGCAAAACGCACAGCAGACCTCGATGAGCAGATCACCCAACGCATTAGCTATCTGCCGAACCTGCCTGACCCCTCTGTGCCGGACGGCGCGTCCGAGGAGGACAACGTCGTTACGCGCCAATGGGGCGAACCCCGGGCCTACGATTTCGAGCCGCAGGCGCACTGGAACCTCGGCCCCGCGCTGGGCATCATCGACTTTGAACGAGGCGCGCGCATCGCGGGCTCGCGGTTCTATGTCCTGACGGGCGCGGCGTCCAAGCTGCAACGCTCGCTGATCCAGTGGATGCTGGACGTGCATACGCGCGAACACGGCTACCGCGAGGTCTACCCGCCGTTCGTCTCAACGGAGCAAACGCTGTTTGCCAGCGGGCAGCTCCCCAAGTTCGCGGAGAACGTCTACAAGGACGGCGAGGATGATGTTTGGCTGGTGCCGACGGCGGAGGTGCCGCTGACGTCCATGCACCGCGGCGAGATCCTTGAGCCGGGGATGCTGCCCATCAACTACGTCGCGTATACGCCCTCGTTCCGCAGGGAAAAGATGTCCGCTGGGCGCGATATCCGCGGCATCAAGCGCGGCCACCAGTTCGACAAGGTGGAGATCTACAAGTTCACGGAGCCTGAGCATGGGTTGGAGGAGCTTGAGGTCCTGCTCGGCCACGCGGAGTCCATCCTGCGCCGCCTTGAACTGCCGTACCGCATTGTCGAGTTGTGCGCGGGGGACTTGGGGCAGGCGTCGGCGAAGACCTACGACATCGAGGTGTGGGCGCCGGGCTGCGGCGAGTGGCTTGAAGTCTCAAGCTGCTCAACGACAACCGATTACCAGGCGCGCCGCGCCAACATAAGGTATCGGCGGGAGGCGGGGGCGCGTCCGCAGTTCGTGCATACGCTGAACGGCTCCGGCCTGGCGCTGCCACGCGTCATGATCGCCATCATGGAAACCTACCAGCGCGCCGACGGCACAATCGAAATACCAGAGGCCTTGAGGCCATATACGGGATTTACTGAGATAACGCGCGAGTAGTGGCTGACGGCCGTAAGAGGTTTACACTGAGGCGGTCGGCAGAGGCACAAGCCGTTCGTTCGGCGAATCGACCATCAATCGCAGCGATTGCAGGCTGTGCGCTCCGAAGAGCGGGGTCATGCCGTCAGGCCCGAAGATGACAAGGATTCCGCCGCTATGGCCGTCGATTGCAGCATCCGCCCATCCAATGGGCCGTGTGTCGACCCGACCGTCCGCATACTCGATTGATTGCGAACCGGTAGGCAGGATTCCTATCTCGCGCAGGATAGACTCAGGCATCATCGAATACGCTGCTCCGGTGTCTACCAGCGCCTCAATCTCCTGAGCGTTCTCGCCCTGCCGCGTGGCGATTCTTACGCGTGTCTTGAAAGCTCCCATGGCGCCATTGTACATGCGAGCACAGTGTCCACCATCATGCCTGCCGTCTTTGGGTAGTACCATAAGTGGACGGAAAGGGGTGGGGATTGATGCGAATCGGCGTGTTGACGGAAACGGCCCTGCGCGAGGCTCGCGTTGCGCTTGCGCCGCCGTCCGTTGCTCGATTCACCCGCTCCGGGGTCGATGTACTCGTTGAGTCGGCAGCAGGCGAGCGCGCCTTCTTCACCAATGACGCATACGGTGAGGCGGGCGCGGAGATCGCCCCGGACGCCGCAAGCGTCTATGCCAACGCGGATGTCATCGTCAAGGTCGCCGCGCCGTCCGCTGGAGAGATGGAGTCGCTGCGTGACGGTCAAATCCTGATTGCCGTCCTCCAGCCATTGACAAGCCACGACCTTGTTGGCGGTTTGGCCGGGCGCGGCGTCACGTCGTTCAGCCTCGATGCCATACCCCGCATCGCCCGCGCGCAGCCCATGGACGTGCTCTCCTCGCAGGCGTCCGTCGCCGGATACAAGGCCGCCGTCCTGGCCGCCGACACCCTCGGCAAGCACCTGCCCATGATGACGACGGCTGCCGGGACGATGCCGCCCGCGCGTGGCCTCGTGCTCGGCGCGGGAGTGGCCGGCCTGCAGGCTATCGCAACGGGACGACGGCTCGGCGCGATCATGTCCGCCTTTGACGTGCGCCCCGCTGTAAAGGAGCAGGTTGAAAGCCTCGGCGCGACATTCATCGAGGACGAGGAGCTGCAACGCGCGCAGGCCGAGACGGCGGGCGGCTATGCGAGAGAACAGACGCAAGAGGAGCGCGACCGCTCTCAGGCGCTGGTGCGGCGGCACGTCGGCGCGTCCGATTTTGTCATCACAACCGCGCTTGTCCCGGGCCGTCCCGCGCCGAAACTCATCACACGGGAGATGGTGGAGGACATGCAGCCGGGGTCCGTCATCGTGGATCTTGCGGCGGAGACGGGCGGCAACTGTGAACTGACGTTGCCCGGCGAGGCGATCAACTACAAGGGCGTCATCATCAACGGGCCTGTCAACGTGCCCTCGTCCATGCCCGTCCATGCCAGCCTCATGTTCTCCCGCAATGTGCAGAGTTTTTTGGACCTGCTGATCAAGGACGGCGAAGTCGTCATTGATATGGATGACGTGATTCTGCGTGATTCTCTGATAACCCAGGGCGGTGAGGTTGTTCACGAACCCACCCGCGACGCGATGCAGGCGGCGGCGGGATCGTGAAGCTGAGCTGCGAAAGGAGCCTTAAGCGTGCTTGAAGGCGGACTACTTATCGCGATCTACGTCTTCGTGCTGGCCGGTTTCATCGGCTTTGAGGTCATCACCAAGGTGCCGCCGACCCTCCACACGCCGCTCATGTCCGGCGCGAACGCCATTTCCGGCATCACCATCATCGGCGCGCTGCTGATTGTCGGCTCAAGCGAGGGCGTGCTGACGCAGATCCTGGGCGTCGCAGCCCTCATTCTCGCCACCATCAACGTCGTGGGCGGGTTCATGGTGACGGATCGGATGCTGCGCATGTTCCGACGCGACCGCGGACGGGAGCGGTCGGCATGACGCTCGACCGCGACATCATCATCCTCTCCGCCTACCTTGTGTCGGCGGCGTTGTTCATCCTTGGCCTGCGCTACATGGGCTCGCCCGCCACGGCGCGTATGGGCAACACGCTGGGCGCGTCCGGCATGCTGCTGGCCGTCATCGTGACGCTCATCAACGAGGAGATCATCCGGTACGAGCTGATCGTTGCCGGCGTGCTGGTTGGCGGCGTGATCGGCGTGATATTCGCTCGTCAGGTCAAGATGACGGCAATGCCGCAGATGGTCGCCGTCTTCAACGGCTTCGGCGGCGGGGCGTCCGCCCTCATCGCCGTGTCCGAATATTTCCGACTCTATGACGCGGGCACGGAGATGCGCCTCGATACGTCCATGACCATCATGCTCGGCGTGCTGATCGGCACCGTCACTTTCTCCGGAAGCGCCATCGCCATGGGCAAGCTGCAGGAGATCATCACGGGCCGCGCCGTCCGCCTGCCTTTGCAGAATATCCTGAGCGCTTTGCTGTTCCTTGTGATCCTTGCTCTTGCCGTTAGCCAGATTGGCTTTGAGGCCAATCCCATCCCGTTCGTGGCGCTGATTGTCCTCTGCCTTGTGCTGGGCGTCCTGCTTGTGATGCCCATCGGCGGCGCGGACATGCCCGTTGTTATCTCCCTGTTGAACTCCTATTCCGGCCTTGCGGCCGCCGCCGCCGGGTTCGTCATCGGCAACCCAATCCTCATCATCGCGGGCGCGTTGGTCGGGGCGGCAGGATTCATCCTGACCCAGATCATGACGCGGGCCATGCACCGCTCCCTTGCGAACGTCATGTTCGGGGCGTTCGGCGCGGGCAGCGGCGGCGCAGCCGCGAGCGGTGTGGCAGAGGGCGCGACCGTGCGAGAAGGCTCCCCGGAGGACCTGGGCGTTCTACTCGCCTACGCGGAGTCGGTCATTGTCGTGCCGGGCTATGGGCTGGCCGTGGCGCAGGCGCAGCGGCAGGTGCGCGACCTTGCAGACCTGCTTGAGGAGCGCGGCGTGGACGTTCGTTACGCCATCCACCCCGTCGCGGGGCGGATGCCAGGCCACATGAACGTGCTGCTCGCCGAGGTGGACGTGCCCTATGACCGCCTCTACGACCTCGACCAGATCAATGACGACTTTGAACGCGCGGACGTGGCCATTGTCGTTGGCGCGAATGACGTGACCAACCCGTCCGCACGAGAGGTTACGGACAGCCCCATCTACGGGATGCCCATCCTGAACGTGGATCACGCTCGCAACATCATCGTGCTCAAGCGCTCCATGAGCCCGGGTTTCGCGGGCATCGACAATCCGCTCTTTTACAACGAGAAAACCTCCATGCTGTTCGCCGACGCCAAGGACGGTCTCAATCGTCTGATCGAAGCCGTTCAGGAGAACTAACACGGCACGGTCTCTGAACGACCATGGCAACCACGCTGACACCACCACCGCAGCAGCAAAGGCCAAAGACGCCGTTCCTGGTACGACGCTCCCCGGTCTTCTATGGCTGGGTTATCGTTGGCCTCACGTTCTCGACGAGCATGGTCACCGCCGGAATCAGCGGCTATGGCCTATCGTTCTTTGTTGTGCCGATGAGCGAGGCTCTGGGTGTCACACGCGCGGAGTTCTCGTCCATCACCCTGTTTCGTCTTGCAGCCATACCACTCCTGCCGCTGCTGGGATTGCTCGTGGACAAACGCGAGGGCCCGCGTCTTGTCATCGTGTTCGGCAGCGCGGCGGCAGGCCTTTCCCTTGTTGCGTCCTCGTTCGTCCAGAACATGTTGCAGTTCTATCTGACCTTCGGCATCTTCTTTGGCGTTGCGATGATGGCGATGGGCGGGCAGCTTGTCGGCCCCGCGGTTCTTGCAAAGTGGTTCGTGAAGCGGCGGGCCCGGGTTATGGCCATCAGCGCCATCGGCATCTCCGGGGGCGGCTTTGTCATCGCTCCTATTGCCGGTCAACTTGTGGAGCAATTCGGCTGGCGCGACGCCTGGGTCATTCTCGGAATCGGGATGGTCCTCATCATCACTCCCGCCGCCGGACTCCTCATGCGACGGCAGCCAAGCGACGTGGGCCTTGTGCCGGACGGCATTTCACAAGCGAATTCGGCACGGGACGGCATGACAGCCGAAGAGGCCGCCGCCCTGTCGTCGGGCGAACCCTACGAATACCCATGGACGGTGCGGGAGGCGGCGCGAACCGGCGCTTTCTGGGCGCTGCTGGCTGCGCAGGTGCTGTCCCTCGCCTCGTTGATGCCGATTCTCTTCCACCAGGTGGCGTATATGCAGGACAAGGGATTCACTCTTGGAGACGCGACGCTTGCCGCAACGATACTCGCCGGGTTCGCCATCCTGGGAAAGATTGTCTACGGGGCGATCGTCGAGCGCGTGCATGTCCGGTGGGTTCTGCCCCTCTCGATGATGCCGGCCGGTCTCTCCGTGCTGTTCCTTGTTTTCGGTTCAAACATGGAGATGTTGCTCGCCTATGCAGTGGTTCACGGCCTGACGATGGGCGGCTTTATGCCGCTGATGAACGTGGCGCTTGCACAGTATTTCGGTCGGCAGCATATGGGCGCGATACGCGGCGTATTCACCCCTCTTGCGAACATCGTTGGCGCAGTCAGTCCCTTTGCCGTCGGTTGGATGTGGGAGATATCCGGCAACTACGACGTTTCGTTCATTCTGACCGGCGCAGGCTGGTTCATCGGCGGCGCCATCGTCCTGCTGGCGCGAGAGCCGCGGGAGCCTGCGCATACGGCGGAAACGCTATAGGCGCAGGCGCGCTGCCGAGCATGAGCACACCGTGACCACAGAGAACCCGCCCCAGTCTCGCAGGCCCCCCTTCGCCGTCCGGAATATCCCCTTCTTCTATGGGTGGGTGATTCTCGGCATCACGTTTTCCAGCAACATGATCACGGCGGGCATCGCCGGCTATGCAATCTCGTTTTTCGTCGTGCCGATGAGCGAGGCGCTTGAGGTTTCTCGCGCCGAGTTCTCATCGATCTCCCTGTTCCGTCTTGCGGCAATACCCATCGTCCCCGTCGTCGGGATGCTCCTGGATAGGCGAGAAGGGCCGCGCCTTGTCGTCATTGTCGGCAGTACCTGCGCCGGGCTTGCGCTCATCGGAGCATCGTTTGTGCAGGCGATGTGGCAGTTCTACCTCACGTTTGGGGTTGTCTTCGGCATCGTGGCCGTCACGATGACCTGGCAGCTTCTCGGCGCGGCGATCATCCCGAAATGGTTTGTGAGGATGCGCGGCCGCGCGCTGGCGATCAGCACCATCGGGGTCTCGACGGGCGGATTCGTCGTTGCTCCCATCGCCGGCCTCCTGGTCGCAGAGATTGGATGGCGTGAGGCATGGTTCATTCTTGGCGTCGGCATGATCGCCATTCTCACTCCCGCGGCGATCCTGTTCATGAGGAGACAGCCAAGCGACGTCGGTCTTGTGCCGGACGGCGGGAGTGCCGGCTCATCCAACGGTGACGGCGCGGATGCCCGGTCCGCGGCGGAACCATACGAGCATCCGTGGACGGTTCGCGAGGCGTCACGGACATTCGCCTTTTGGGCTTTGGTTGCAGCGCAGGCGCTTGGTCAGGCCGCGCTGTTCGGCGTCCTCTTTCACCAGGTTGCGTATATGCAGGACAAGGGGCTCAGCGTGGCCGAAGCGACGTTTGCCGCCACCGTCCTCGCCGGGGCCGCATTGGTAAGCAAGCTGTTCTACGGATTCCTCGCCGAACGATTCGGCGCTCGACTTGGTCTGGCTGCCGCCATGATTCCTGCCGGGGCAACCCTGCTGATCCTGGTCGTTGGCTCCGGCCTTGAGATACTTATCGTCTACGCCGTGCTGTATGGCTTCACGATGGGCGGGTTCATTCCCATGGTCAACCTGGGGCTCGCGCAGTACTTCGGGCGGGAACACAGCGGGGCGATCCGTGGAGTCGTCACGCCCATTGCCACCGTAGCGGGGGCGATAGGCCCGTTCGCCGTGGGCGTCATATGGCAATGGCTGGGGGACTATGACGCCTCATTCCTATTGCTGGGCATATTCTGGGCGATTGGCGGCTTGTTCGTGGTGGCAGCGAGACAGCCAAGGGCGCCGCGCCCGCCGGCGCCGATTACTTAACCGTCGTTATCAATTGTGAGATCGACAGCCTCGGCGCAGGCTGTAAGCATTTCCTGGAGGGCATTGGCCTCGGCGGGCGTTGCTGAAAGCCTCCACTCCTGCTTGACCCTGATCCAATCGGTCGCGTACTCGCACCAATAAGACTCATCGGGCGGTCTCCACTCTTCCGGGCCCCTGGCGCCCTTGGAGCGATTGGCGCCGCGCGTGACGGCAATCAGGTGGCCGGGGTCATCGAGGCTGTTGGCAAACGCCCTCTTCTGCTCCGGCGTCCACGCCCACCCGCCGGATCGGTGCGCATTGGCAAGGGGCACAAGGTGGTCAATATCCAGATCGCCCGGATCGGTAACCGTCGTTCCCGTAAAAGCTGCGTACCAACTGCCCTCGATAACCCTGCACTCGCGTTCATCCTGGAACGAGACTGCCACCAGGCTTTCGGCGATAAGCACCTCTTGCCGCGTGTTCTGGCAGTCGCCGTCCTCATCGATCCAGTGCCGCCAATCGTCGCGGTCATACCTGGGGATGACGTCCGGAATCGTGGACACCGTGAGAGCGAATGATGCCGAGGGCGTTGCCGTTGTTTCCGGCGACGGGGTCGGAATCGGTGAGTCCGACGGAATAGGCGTGGCGGAAGGCGCGGGCGCGACAATAGCAGTAGAGGTTGCAGTGGGCGCCGGTGTCGGGTCGATTGGTTCGGTTTCTATGTCGCAGCCTGCCATCAACAAGCTGAGCGCGAAGAATATACCTGCAGCGAGAAGACCTGCGAGAACATGGTTTTTCATAGAGACGAAAATACGGTCGCGCTGACCATTGGAGCAAGACACGGTGGCAGCGGGACAGGATTTGCTTAGACTGGATATGCAACACTCGGCGCTACCGGGGCGAATGTCCCGGGTATATGCCACGTCAGGCATTGGCGCGCTCTCGCGGAGGGGTGGCCGAGTGGACGAAGGCGGCAGTCTTGAAAACTGCTTTGCGGTAACCCTGCAACGCGGGTTCGAATCCCGCCCCCTCCGCTTCTTTTGAACTTCGCGATCCGGCTTGAAGTGGCCGGTGCGAGGTGTAGGCAAAGTCATCTATCCTTGAACGATGCTTAGTTTCTGTAGCGTGAGTGCGCGTTTGCTCATTATTTTGGCTCTCATACTCGCAGCGGTTGCTTGTAGCGAGAGTTCCGCCACCACTGTGCCGACGACGACTCCGCCCGCATCGCCCACCCTGACGGCGCTACCCACCCACACCCCGACCGCAACGCCTACGCCCACACCTACATCGACCGTAATATCCATCCCGACGATAACACCGACACCAACTCACACAGCGACGCCCACACCGCGGGAACTGGCTGCGGCGGACAGAGCCGTCTTGATTACGTTCTACAATGCCATGTCGCATGTTGGACGGCTAACGCAAAGTCGGCATCTCTGGCTGAGCGATCGCCCTA
Source organism: Dehalococcoidia bacterium (assembly GCA_965203815.1). Lineage (GTDB taxonomy): Bacteria > Chloroflexota > Dehalococcoidia > UBA6926 > UBA6926 > VXMO01. The sequence continues at coordinate 709,023 of OZ241912.1, forward strand.
TTGACGAGTGGTCCGGCGTCGCTGTCGACTCCGATGGGCGCGTGACAAAACTAATCCTTCCCCACTTCACATTACGTGGCGAGATTCCGCGTGAACTTGGCAACCTTACCAACCTGAAGCTCCTGAACCTCGAGGACAACCGGCTGACTGGCGAGATTCCGCCTGAACTCGGCGACCTTATCAACTTGGAGAGTCTGAATCTCAGGCAGAACTGGTTGACTGGCGAGATTCCGCCTGAACTCGGCGACCTTACCAACCTGAAGAGTCTGAATCTCAGGCAGAACTGGTTGACTGGCGAGATTCCGCCTGAACTCGGCAACCTGCCTAACTTGCGAAATCTCTATCTCGAGTACAATTGGTTGAGTGGTGAAATACCGCTGGGATTGGGCAGTCTACCCCAGCCGCGCACCTTGCGGCTCACCGGCAACATTCTGACTGGATGTATCCCTGACGATTTAAACGTCACTGTTAGGTCTCCCGTCTTTCATTATCCTGAGATGCCTTATTGTGACGATTCGACGATACCCGGACCCTCGCCCACCGTGACACCTATACTCTCGCCCACGGCAACGCCTACTCTTGCGGAAAGAGCCGCTGCCGCCGACAGGGGAGTCCTCGTGGCACTGTACAACGGCATAGCTGGTGCTGAGTCGTTACGTTTCCAACATTACGGTCACTGGCTGAGCGATCGTCCGATTGGAGAGTGGGAAGGTGTCACTGTCAATGCAGAGGGGCGCGTAGTAAAACTGGAGATCATCTATTTCCCGCTGTCGGGTGATGACGGGATTATCCCGGCGGTAGTTGGCAACCTAACTGAACTGGAGGTTCTGCAGGTCTCTGCCGTGAGCGGGGGAACCGTAACGCCTCCCGGCTTGGGGCGGATACCGAAGGAGTTGGGGCAACTAACCAAATTGCGTTATCTAAGCCTTGCGGGCAATAGATTGATAGGCGGGATACCACCGGAACTGGGCAACCTCACCAATCTGGAATGGTTGTTCCTCAATCACAACCAACTGAACGGTGAGATACCATCGGAGTTGGGCAACCTCGCCAACCTCAAATGGCTGTCTCTAAACAATAACGATTTGAGTGGCGAGATACCGTCAGAATTGGGCCGACTTGCAAATTTGAAGTGGCTCTTCCTCAACCTTAATGAGTTGAGTGGCGAGATTCCGCCTGAGTTGGGCGGCTTGACTGGGCTGCGGGAACTGGACCTCGAGCACAATCAGTTGACTAGTGAGATACCACCAGAACTATCTAATCTAACTAGGTTGCGACTGCTGAAGCTCGACGGCAACACAATCACCGGATGTATCCCACAAGGAGTGGAGATAAGGCTTGGGGGGTGGGGCATCAATCCTCCCTGCTGAGAGTGATGGGGTGCCCCTGGGCAACCACGCCGGTCAATGAGATTGATTTTCCACATCTACCGATATTTGCTTCTCACTGGGACCAGCGAATCCAAGATCCAAGGAAAAGATAAGCCGGCATTTATGCCGGCAAAAAGGATCCCGATAAACCATGGATAAACAAGTAACCATGGCATAAGTGAGTTCCGGAAATATGAGTGGGACCTTAGAAAAAAACAGGAAACCACTAAAATTTGCAGACTCTCGAACAGCTCACTAATGTGCGTATAGAAGACTTAGGGCATCGATGTTCAACGCATTGAGGAGGGGCCAGAGGCTCAAGGAGGTCGAGAGGCGTCATGAAAGCAGGCGAAACATTGATTTTGGAACATGGGCTCAGTTGTGCTAAAGGGTACTACAGCAAAGACGGTCAATTCTACAACCAGATAACGCACTTCCCTGTAGCCCTCTTCGACTTGAACGGTTACGTCATCATTTCCAGCGAGGCCGAACTGAGACAAGCGCCCTTCCAGTACGGCATCAAGCTGAAGGTCAGTCGTCCGGGTATTTCAGGGCACCACCGTTACCGGCGCTGCCCCCACCGACATGGCTAGTTCGCTCGCGATGCCTGCCATCAACTCAACCGTCGCACGAAAGGACGAGAAGGGTTCGAATCCCGCCCCCTCCGCTTCTTTTCAACTTCGCGATCTGGCTTGAAATGGCCGGCTAGCTGGTGTGCTGCGTTCCGGCATGGATTGCGCGAATGAGATTTTGGATTCTTCGACTCCGCTGCGCTGCGCTCAGAATGACAAGATGCTGTCCGCTTGCGCCGCGTTGCAGTCCTGTATGACACTACTCGTGAAAGAACTCACGGGTGGGGGGCCTTGCTATATGAAGATTCACGAATACCAGGCAAAAGAGGTGCTTAAGTCGTTTGGTGTTGCCGTCCCGAACGGGCGCGTCGCCACCACTGCCGATGAAGCCCGCGCCATCGCTGAGGAACTCGGAGGCAGGGCCGTCGTCAAGGCGCAGGTTCACGCCGGCGGACGCGGCAAGGCGGGCGGCGTGAAGGTAGTGGGCAGCCCGGATGAGGCGGCTGAGTTCGCCGCCGGTCTGCTCGGCTCAAACCTCGTGACCGCGCAGACCGGCCCGGAGGGTGTCCCGGTGAACGCCGTCCTCGTTGAGGAGCCCGTCGATATCGCGCAGGAACTCTATCTGAGCGTGACGGTGGACGGCGCGGCAAAGTCGCCCGTCATCATCGCGTCCGCGGCGGGCGGCATGGAGATCGAGGAGATCGCCGAGGAGTCGCCGGAGAAGATCACGCAGGTGCACATCGACCCTCTCATCGGCTATCAGCCGTTCGTGGGTCGACGTGTCGCGGCGGCCCTGGAGCTTGACGCCGCTTTGGCGCGGCCTTTCGGCGCGCTGCTTGGCGGCATCGTGAACGCATTCAGCAACAAGGATCTGAACCTGGTCGAGATCAACCCGCTCGTCGTCACTGGCGATGGCAGCCTGCTTGCCGCCGACGGCAAAATCGACACGGATGAGAACAGCCACTTCCGCCACCGCGATCTCGCGGAGCTGCGCGATGCCGACCAGGAGGACCCGCTTGAGCGGAACGCCAATGACAAGGGCGTTCAGTACGTGAAACTGGACGGCGACGTTGGCTGCATGGTGAACGGCGCGGGCCTTGCGATGGCCACGATGGATGTCATCGCGCAGGTCGGCCACGCGCCCGCCAACTTTTTGGATGTTGGCGGCGGCGGCACCGAGGAGCAGGTCGCAGAGGCGTTCAAGATCATCGTCTCTGACCCCGATGTGAAGAAGGTCCTCATCAACGTGTTCGGCGGCATCCTGCGCTGCGACGTGTTGGCAAACGGCATCGTCTCCGCATACAAGGAAGTCGACGTGAACGTGCCCATCATCGTTCGCATGACCGGCACGAACGCTGAGGAGGGCGCGGAGATCCTGCGCAACTCCGACATCACCGTCGCCGTGGCCGCCGATCTCAACGATGCGGCCACCAAGGTCGCGGAAATTTCTTAAAGGCCGCTCACATTTGAGACCTATTGATGTTCGGTTATTGTTCCAGACCGGATAAGCAATCAAATCAAGTGTAAATCACGTAGGAGAAACAGATAAATGAGCATTCTTGTTGGCGAAGACACCCGCGTGCTGGTTCAGGGTATGAGCGGGCGTGAGGGAACGTTCCAGACCGAGCGGTGCATCGCCTTTGGCACGAACGTCGTGGCAGGCGTCACACCGGGCCGTGGCGGCACCACGCACATCGACCGACCTATGTACGACTCCGTGGCGGAGGCCGTTGAGCAGGAGGGCGCGAACGTTTCCCTCATCTTCGTGCCCGCCGCGTTCGCAACGGACGCGCTGCTCGAGGCGGCAGAGGGCGGCGTTGACCTTATCGTCTGCATCACGGACGGCCTGCCGACTCTGGACATGGCGCAGGTCGCGCAGTATCTCACCAAGAAAGGTGTGCGGCTTATCGGCCCCAACTGCCCCGGCCTGACCTCCGTGGCGGAGAAGCAAAAGGTCGGCATCATCCCCGGCAACATCCACGCGGAGGGCCGCATCGGCGTCGTCTCCCGTTCCGGCACGCTGACCTATGAGGCCGTTTCACAACTGACCGCGCTCGGCATCGGACAGTCCACGTGCGTCGGCGTCGGCGGCGACCCCATCATCGGGATGCGCCACCGCGACATCCTTGAGCTGTTCGAGAGTGATCCCGACACGGACGCAGTCGTTCTGATTGGCGAGATCGGCGGCACGGCGGAGCAGGAAGCTGCGGACTACATCAAGAACCACATGAGCAAGCCCGTGACGGGATTCATCGCGGGCGCGACTGCCCCTGCCGGACGCCGCATGGGGCACGCGGGCGCAATCATCACCGGAAAGGCGGCAACTGCTGAGGCCAAGAAGGAAGCCCTGCGTGACGCCGGCTGCTATGTGTCGGACAGCCCGGGACAGATCGGCATCACCGTGCAGCGCATGTTGGCGGAGCGGAGGATATCCGCCTGATTTGCCAACGCTGAGTGTGTGAGCATACTGGTATACGTGACGTAATTCACAAACTAGCCGGTTTCTCTCAGGGAGTCTTGTCCGGATGCTTCTGACCCGTCTTGCTCTGCGCGCGCGCATCGTAACGATCCTTCTTCTCGTCGCGCTGATCGTGACGGGTATCTGGTCGTATACACGGTTACAGGTGGAGTTTCTGCCGTCGGTCGATTTCCCCCTGGTCACCGTGGTCACGTTCTACCCCGGGGCGAGCCCGGAAACGGTGCTTGAGGATATAACGATCCCCGTGGAGCAGATTCTGCAGGAGCAGGAGGACGTGAACCTTGTGCAGTCCACGTCGTCGCTCAATCTGTCGATTGTTTTTGCGGAATTCGCATTCGGGACGGACACGGCATCGATTGAAGAGGCTGTGCAGGGGGAGATTGACCGACTCCAGCTGCCCCCAACTGTTGGGTCGCCGAACGTGGGTCGGCTGAACTTCAATCAGTTTCCAGTGCTGGAAGTATCAGTGAGAGGCGATCTGCCGCCCGATGAACTGCAAGCCATGGTGGAGGGTGACATCCTCCCACGTCTGCGGGATGTTCCCGGGGTTAACAGCGCGACCATTCCGGCCAGCGCAGGGGCGGAAGGCGTTATCAGCAGAACGAACGGAATGCCGAGTCTGACCATCGAAGTGGTCAAGGGGCCCGACGACAACACGGTTGAGGTGGTCAACGCGGCGCTGGTGGAACTGGAGGAGATCAAGGAGGGGCTGCCGGCAGACGTGCAGTTCACGGAGGTGTCCAACCAGGCGCCGGAGATCCAGGACTCGATTGACACGCTGGGGCGGGAGGTGGCGCTGGGGGCCGTTCTCGCCATTCTGGTCATTTTGGGATTCCTGCTGAGCGTCCGTCCGACGTTTGTGACGGGCATCTCTATTCCGGCGAGCCTTCTCATCGGCATCATCGTGATGAATCTGCAGGGGATGAGCCTGAATGTGATTACGCTTGGAGGCCTTGCGATCTCGGCGGGGCGGGTCGTTGACGACTCCATCGTCGTGATGGAGAACATCTATCGTCACATCCAGGATGGGGACGATCGGCTCTACGCGGCGTTTGAGGGCACGAGAGAGGTTGCCGTGCCGATCACTATCGCAACGCTTACGACGATCGCCGTGTTTGCGCCGCTGGGGTTCATCGGCGGCATCGTGGGCGAGTTTTTCCTGCCGTTTGCCCTGGTTATCACCTATGCGCTGCTGGCCTCATTGCTGGTGGCGTTGACGGTGGTGCCCGTCTTGGCGAGTCTGCTGATCAAACGGCACGCGACGGATACGGCTGAAGAGGTGCTGTCCCGCCGGATCATCCGGTTGTACACGCCGATGATCAGGTGGGCGCTGGGACACCGGCTCTACACGATCATCGGCGCCATTGTGTTGTTCGTGGGCAGTATGTCGCTTTTGGCGTCCATCCCCATTGGATTTCTGCCGGGAGGCTCGCAGAACCTCCTGAACATTGAGATTGAGACGCCGCTGACAACCGAACGGGGCGTGGTCGTCGGTTATCTGGATGAGGCAGAGGCGCGCCTTGAAGAGCTGCGACTTGGTGGAGAGATTGAGAACTATACGTCACAGGTTGGGGGCGGCATCGGTTTCGGCGGGCCCGGCGGGTCATTGACGACGATCAATATGTCGGCGCGGCTGGCAGAGGGCACGGACGTGACGGAGATGGCGGACCGTCTGCGGGACGACTTCTCTGGTCCGGACCGGACGGTGTTCATCGAACAGGCGCAGGGCGGCGGCCCGCCGGCTGGGTCGCTTGAGGTTCGTTTGATAGGCAATGACTATGCGCGGCTCATCGAGGCTTCTGACAGCCTGGTCGATCCCATCAGGGAACTCGACGGCGTGATTAACGTCCGCTCCGATGCCGTTGAGATAACGGCCGCCGGGCCATTCGGCGGGGCGGCTATCCCCATCACTCGGGTCGACGGGCGGCGCACAGTGACGATCTCCGGTGTGATCACCGCGCAGGACACGCGGGCCGTCAGCGCGGAGATCGACCGCATCGTCGATGAGATTGGGCTGCCGCCGGGCGTGGAGCGGGAGACCGGCGGCGTGTTCAGTGATGTCCAGGAGGTCTTCACGCAGATGATCATCGCCATGGGCATCGGCGCAGTTCTGGTCTATGTGGTTATGTTCGTGGCGCAGCGGTCATTCATCACACCGATGATCATCCTGGTTGCCGTGCCGCTGGCGTTCACCGGCGCGGTGGCGGCTCTCTATATCACTGGACGAGCGTTGAGCCTGCCCGGGTTGATGGGGCTGTTGATGTTGATTGGCCTGGTGGTGACGAACGCGGTTGTTTTGATTGCGTTCGTGGATCAACTGCGGGCGCGAGGGGTGCGGATTCCCGACGCTCTTGTCGAGGGCGGACAGGCGCGCATCCGCCCCATCCTGATGACGGCGTTGACGACGAGCTTTGTGCTGCTGCCGCTTGCGTTTGAGGAAGGACAATCGAGCGGCATCATCGGCGCGGAGTTGGCGACGGTGATCATCGGCGGCCTGATGACATCGACGGTGCTCACGCTCGTCGTGATTCCGGTTGTCTATCGCCTCATGCGGCGGGAACGGCGTGACCGCTTACCCATCGCTGAATAGGCCGTTCTCCATGTGTTCGGAGCCGGAAACCGGCGGTATGAGGCGCGCGTAGACCTCCTGAGGGGCGAAAACGCGCCGGAGACGGGCGGGCAGCAGTTCCCATCGCCGCATCCACCACGCTCCCTCTTTGAGCGCCGTCTTATAGCACCGCGCGGCCTCCCGTCGTTGAGTGAGGACGCTGCGCACGTCGATCTTTGTTGTCGGTCGCTGCGATTCCTGCGCGATCCGCAGGGCGTCACGCACGTTGTCGAGGCCCTTGCGCCGCATCAACCGTCCGATGCGCAGGCCCGCCGCGAGTTGGCGTCGGCCAAAGACGGCGGCGTACAGGCGCGGCGCGGAGACGCCGGTCATCGATCCCACGGCCTCCAGAGTAGCCGCGCCGGTGAGGATGTGGTTGAGGTTGCCGGTGGCGCCGGTGGCGTCGAAGGTGAGAACGACATCGGGACGGAGTCCACGGAGTTCGGCGCCGATTGCGTTGGCGAGGTAGGAGAGGGAAAAAGATGGGTTCCCGCCTTCGCGGGAATGACGGCTTGGCGGGAGGAAGGTGTTGGCGGTGATGCCGAGGACGTTGGCGGCGGCTTCGAGTTCGGAGAGGCGTTGGGGCGTTGGCCTGCCGTCCGGCTCCGGGCCGAACGGGCCGTAGATGACGTGGACATTGTGGCCGCGCGATGCGTAAAGGGCCAACGTGCCACCGATAATGAACGTCTCATCGTCCGGGTGGGCGAGGACGGCGACGATGGTGCGCGGCGTCGTCTCGCCATGCTCGGCGCGGCCGTTTGAAGCTGTTTGGGTCATGGCATACGGCCGTTCACGATAACCCGCGCATTCGCTGAGCGGGACGCCTATAATGGACGCAACCCCAACCGGTTTCCGAACGCGGGAACGAACGGCTGGGGCCGCTGAGGGGAGGAGCCATGCGCATCGGCGCCTTTGAAGTCCAGGAGCCACTGCCGGAATTACGTGATCCGCACATATTCGCTATCCTCCAGCCGTGGATCGACGTTGGATCCGTGGGCACGCTCACTCTCGGCACGCTTGAATCACAGTTTAACGCCACGGAGCTGGGACGCCTCGCGCGCCCCAGCCAGTTCTATGATCTGACACGCTACCGCCCCATGCTGTATCGCCGCGGTGGGGAGCGAATCGTTGAGATTCCAAACACCATCGTGCGGTATGCGCAGGGTGACGGCGGCAACGATTTCGTCTTCCTGCACATCCTGGAGCCGCACTCCAACGGAGAAGACTTCGTGGAATCCCTGCTGGAGTTGGCGGACCAGTTGAACGTGCGGCGTTACTGCCAGGTGGGGGCGATGTATGGTTCCACGCCGCACACGCGACCGCTGCTGGCGAGCGGGCAGGCATCCGATCCTAACGTGCAGACCATCCTCGAGCGCGCGGGCGTGCGCTCGTCCAACTATGAGGGCCCGACCAGCATGATGGCCATCGCCACGCAGGAACTGGTCAAGCGCGGCGTCGAGACGCTCTCGGCGCTGATCCAACTGCCCCCCTACGCGCGGCTGGAGGAGGACCATCGCGGGCAGGAAAAGCTGCTGAAGCTGCTGTCGCCCATCTACAGCTTCCAGATTACGGATCTCACCAAGATCGAGCAGGACGGCGACCGCCAGTACGCGGAGATTGACCGGATGGCGCAGCGGGAACCGCGCGTCCGCTCCCTCGTCAAGCAGCTTGAAGAGGCATACGACAGCGAGGTGGGGGCGAACCAAGGTGAGATCGGCGAGATGGAAGAGCAGCAAGAGCCGCCGCGCCTCGCCCCGGACGTAGAGGACTTCCTGCGAGAGCTTGAGCGGCGCGACGAATAAACTCCCTCCCCGCGCCGGGATTGGACGGTGGACATGAGAGGGTACCAGGTTAAACGCTCCGGGCGCATTCTGCCGGGCGCTATTCTCATCGCGCTGGGGTTGGTTTTCCTTGCGGGCAACCTGTGGTCATTCGACCTGTGGGATACCCTTTGGCCGCTGGTTCTGATCGCGTTGGGCCTGGTCTGGATCGTTCGCGGACCGCTGTGGCTTGGCGTTGTGAGCCTGGTTGCGGGCGGCATTTTCCTGGCGGACGCGCTTGGCGCGGACGTGGACATGGGGACATATTGGCCGCTGCTGATCATCGCGCTCGGCGTCGGCATTCTGCTGGAACGGACCAACGTGAGGGGACGCCGCGCGGCCTCTACCCCCGACGGGCCGGAGGTCCTCACGGACGATGAGAGCATGATTGACGTGACGGCCACGTTTTCAGGGACAAATCGGACCGTTCTGTCGCAGACGTTCCGCGGCGGCACGGTATCGGTGACGTTTGGCAGCGTTGAGGTTGATATGCGGCAGGCGAGGCTGCATGAGAACGGGGCGGACCTGCAGGTTTCGGCGACGTTCGGCGGCGTGACACTCCACGTGCCTCGGGATTGGGTACTCCACCAGGACGGTTCTTCAGTCCTGTCCGATGTGGAGGACGTGCGGAGCAACCACCCGACGGAGGGGCCTGTGCTGCGCCTGCGAACCTCAACCACGCTCGGCAGCGTAACGATAGAAGATTAGGGAACGGAGCCCCCCACCCTAACCCTCCCCCACGGAGGGGGAGGGGATTATTAGGAGAAGTTAGAGTATGCAGTCTGATCGACCGGCGAGCAGTCCAATTCCGTTTGTAATCCAGTTAGTCGCCATGATGGTCTTGGGGCTGGCCTTTGCGATCATCATAGGTCTCATCTTTTCCGATGAGGCCTGGGGCAGGTTCATCGGGCCCGGCGTCGTCTTCGGTCTCTCAAGCACGGCATCTATCCGCAAACGCCACCTGACCAGTATCGTCATCTTCGCAGGAGGGGTTCTCTGGCTGCTCCAACTCATCAGCTGGCCTGACGTCGGATGGCTGGAGCACGCCGCTCGACTGTTCGTCGTAGCCGGTCTTCTCCTCTGGTTCTTTGGCAGTCACCGCGGTTCACGAGCATCCGCCGGGGGAGGCGGGCAGACCGTCGTTGGCAGCAGCGTGGTTGAGTCGTCTGAGGATACGCTTTACCTCGGCGGCGCGGCCACCAACACCCGCCGCATCGTCACGTCCCAGGCATTCGAGGGCGGCGAGGTTTCCGTGTCTCTCGGCAAGATAGAGGTTGATTTCACGTCCGCGAAACTGGCCGAGGGCGGCGCGTCCCTCTCGCTTTCGTCACAGATGGCAAGCATCACCCTGCGTGTCCCCGCCGATTGGGTTGTTGAGATCGACGGCTCATTCACGATGGGCGCCGTCAAGGATGAACGATCCAGCCAACCGACTGAGGGGCCGACGCTGCGGTTGGACGTCCACACCACGATGGGCGAGGTTCAGATCACGGACTAGCCCAAGTTCGGCGTGTGGGTGTGCCAGTCTGTGGCGGTTTGGTAGGCGTGGCCGACGTTGAAGGCGGTCTGCTCGTCCCAGGCTTTCGTGACGATCTGCATCCCGGCGGGCAGGCCGGATGAGTCGAATCCGATAGGGACGCTCAGGGCGGGCATTCCGGTCAGGTTGAACGGGAAGAGGTTGCGCGTTCGCAGGAACGAGGCCTCCTCCTCGCCATCGCCCACCTCCACCATGATCTGCCCGAGCTTGGCCGCCGTATACGGCACGGTCGGCATCACAAGAACGTCGTAGTGCTCCAGCGCGCCTTGGACGGACTCTTCCCACACGGCGCGGGCGCGCTGCGCGTTCACGTAGTCCATGGCGGGGATGGCATAGCCGGGGATGAGTCGGTCGAGGATGGCGTAGCCGTACTCGCCGCCCCTGCCCTCACGGATCCAGCGGTGGTGGTAGGCGGCGGCCTCTGAGGGGAGGATGGTGGCGAACAGCGCGGGCAACACGTCCGTGTGGTCGAGAACGACATCCTCAAGCTGCATCCCCAAGCCGCGCAGGGCATCGTATGCCTGCTCATTGAGCTGGGCGACCTCCGGGACGATGGGCTCCCAGAAGTAGCCGCGCACGATTCCCGCGCGCAGCCGGCTCACGTCCGCGTCAAGATTGTCGGCGTAGTCCGGAACGGAGCGGCGTGATGTCGTCTCGTCTTTCGTGTCGTGGCCTGCGATAGCGCTCAACACGAGAGCGGCGTCCTCCGCGCTGCGGGCGAGCGGGCCCGCATGGTCAAGCGTCCACGCCAACGGCACGACGCCGAATCGGCTGACGCGGCCAAACGAGGGTTTGATGCCGGTGACTCCGTTGAAGTGGGAGGGGTTGCGGATGGAGGCGGCGGTGTCCGTGCCGAGGGCGGCGTAGGCGAGGCGGGCGGCAACAACCGCGCCGGAGCCGCCGCTTGAGCCGCCGGAGCTGCGTTCGACATCCCACGGGTTGTGCGTGACGCCGTAGTGGGTGTTCTCCGTGGTGCCGCCAAAAGCGAACTCATCCATGTTGGCGCGCCCGATGATGATTGCGCCCGCCTGCCGCAGTTTATGGACGGCGGTGGCGTCATCGTCCGGCACCCAGTCCGCGAGGATGCTGGAACCGGCTGACGAAGGGATGCCGCGCTCGGTAAAGAGGTCCTTTACGGCGATAGGGACGCCATGCAGCGGGCCGTGGTCGACACCGGCGGCGAGGAGGGCGTCCGCGGCGAGCGCCTGCGCGATCGCCCGCTCCATGTGGACCGCGACGTAGCCGTTGACCGTCGGCTCAAGCCACCCGATGCGTTCAAGCTGCGCGCGCGTGACCTCCTGGCATGAAATCTCCCGCGCATGGATGCGGGCGGAGACCTCCGCGAGGCTAAGGGCGGTGATGTCCGTGTTGGCTGTCATTTTTTAATCATCAAATCGGATTTGGCTGCGTTAAGGTGTTGTATTTTGAGGCGTACTTAGGGAGTTGTGTCTGCGGGCGGGCGCCACGTGTGCCAATCGGTTTCTTTCTGGTAGGCGTGGCCGGCGCGGAGCACTGTCGCCTCATCGAATGGACGTCCGGCGATCTGCAGGCCGATGGGCAGCTCGTCGCTGCTGAACCCGCAGGGGACGCTCATAGCCGGCGTGCCGAGCAGGTTGAACGGCGTCATGTTGCGTGTCAGGGCGCGCGTGAGCTGCAGTTCACCGTTGCCAACGGGGACGGTCTCGTAGGCATGGCCGATCCTGGGGGCGGTGACGGGCGAGGTGGGGAGGGCGAGCAGGTCAACCCTCCGCCAGACATCGTTCATCTTCTCGCGGAGGACTGAGCGGAGGCGTTGGGCGTTGACGTAGTCGACCGCCGGAACCGTCGCGCCTTGCAGGAGCCCGGCGAGTACGCGGGCGTCATAGTCCTCCGGCCGCTCTCGCATCCACCTGTGGTGGTAGGCGGCGGCGTCCGCGAAGAGGATGGACGTCTGCATGGCAACGAGGTCATCGGTCATCGGGAAATCGACATCGATGATGCGCGCGCCGAGGCCCGTGAGGACATCGATGCCGGCGCGGACGGCGGCCTCAACCTCGGGGTCGATTGGGTCCCAGAAGGGTTCGCCGGGGATGCCGATGGTCAGGCCCTCGATGGGGGCGTTGATGTTCGCGAGATAGTCGGGCACGGGGCGGTTGGAGGAGGTGGGGTCAAGCGGATCATGGCCTGCGAGCACCTGCAGGGCGCGGGCGCAGTCCTCAGCCGTCCTCGCAAGGGGGCCGACGTGATCAAGCGACCATGAGAGCGGCAGGCAGCCGTAGCGGCTGACACGTCCGTAGGTGGGCTTGATGCCGGTGACGCCGCACAGGGTGGCGGGGATGCGGATGGAGCCGCCGGTGTCCGTGCCGATAGCCATGTAGCCCATGCCCATGGCGACCGCCGCGCCGGAGCCGCCGCTGGACCCGCCCGGCACGTGGTCCGGGTTCCAGGGATTGCGCGTGTTGCCGTGATGCGGGTTCTCTGTCGTCACGCCAAAGGCAAACTCGTGGAGATTGGTCTTGCCGATGATGACCGCGCCGGCCTGCCGCAGCTTGCGGACGACGGTCGCGTCAAAGTCCGGTTTCCAGTCCGCGAGGATCTTTGAACCGGCTGTGGTGGTGATGCCGTCGGTTGTGAGGATGTCCTTGATGGCGACGGGGACGCCATGGAGGGGACCAAGCAGGTGCCCGGCGCGGAGCATATGGTCCGCGGCCTCCGCCTCCTGCAAGGCCTGATCCCGCAGGACGGTGACGAATGCGTTGATGGTGTCGTCGGCGTGGGCGACGTGCTCAAGCACGTCCTCCAACGCGTGGGTGGCGGAGACCTCTTGCGTCTGGATGCGGCGGGCGATCTGCGTGAGGGAGAGGCCAACGCGCTCTTCATTCATGCCTATGCTCCGCCGGACGCGGCATCCGGGTTTTTTCAACGCCCAATTGTAAAGGTCTAATGATCATGTCCACATTAGGCTCCGCCGTTTCCGGCATCAGGGTCGTAGATGAGGGCGGGTTCGGTGAGCCCGAAGTCCATGTCGTCGAGGCGATTCATGGCCTCCTGGTAAAAGGCGACGCGGCGCTGCAGGCCGGGCAGGGCGTCGTCATCGATGCTGACGCCAAGCAGGGCCAACTGCGCCTTGAGTTCCTCGTGGCTCGGTACCGGTCGTTCCATACCGCCTGCCCCCTCACCCCAACCCTCTCCCTCAGGGAGAGGGAATTCTGCGTCGATACGTATCGTCATGATACGGCATCGGCGGGAGCAAATGAGCCAATTGGTATTCAGACTGCCCTTGATCTAGCATTGAACGCACGCACGGAATTATCGAGGATCGGGGAGTCAAGAATGCACCAACAAGGTGGCACAATCGAAAGTACCCTAAAGAGCATCGAGTCACATCAGTATGTTCTGCCCGCTATCTAGCGGGAGTTTGTCTGGGAGCCTGAGCAGGTGTGCGATCTGTTCGACAGCCTGATGCAGGGATTCCCGTTTGGTGAGTTCATGTATTGGAAGATTGAGGCGCAGAACTCCGCACAGTACCGCTGGTACGACTTTGTGCGGGACTATCACGAGAGAGACAATCCTCATTGCCCCGAATTGGGGGTGAGACACAATGAAGCCCTGACCGCCGTTTTGGATGGTCAGCAACGGCTGACTGCTTTCAACATCGGGCTCAGGGGTTCAATGGCACATAAGCTGCCTTACAGGCGGCGAACAAGCCATGACGCTTACCCGAAGAGGGTTCTTGTGTTGGATTTGCTTGCACGAACGGAGGCTGACGAAGAGGGCAGACGTTACACGTTTGAGTTCATCAACGAGGAACGCATCGGCATGGAGGGAGACCATCTCTGGTTCCGGGTCGCAGATATTCTCGGCCTCGAGTCTGGCCCAGACATGCAGGACTGGCTGCTAAAGGAAGGACTGCAAACAGATCAACTAAGCCGCGCTTACCGGACGTTGGATCGCCTTCACCGCGCGATACGCGTTGAGCCAATCGTTGCGTGGTATGAGGAGACGAGCCAGGCTATTGAGCGCGTGCTTCAGATTTTCATCCGTTGCAACAGCGGTGGCACCCCGCTTTCTTATTCCAATCTCCTGTTGAGCATCGCTGTTTCGCAGTGGGAAGAACTCGATGCTAGGGCTGAAGTACACGGACTCGTTGACGAACTCAACGACATCCGAGCAGGGATGTTCAATGCAAATTTCGTGCTCAAAGCGGGGCTGATGTTGACGGATATCGCCAGCGTGGGTTTCCGTGTCGAGAACTTCACACACGAGAACATGGCCATCCTTGAGAAAAGCTGGCAGCAAATCAAGGCGGCGCTGCTGAGAACGGCCGAGTTGGCGGACAGTTTCGGGTTCGATAGCAGGACCATCAGGGCCAGTAACTCGCTCCTACCAGTTGCCTATTACTTGTACAAGATTGGAGCACCAGATGCCTTTGTGGTGAGCGACCATTACCTTGCGGATCGTCAGCGGATTCGTCAATGGCTCACGCGGTCGATCCTCAAGAAATCGGGGATCTGGGGCAGTGGATTGGATACCCTGCTGACTGCACTCCGAGAAGTGCTTCGCAATCTTTCAGACGGCGGATTTCCTGCCGAAGAAATGGGGCGCGTAATGGCGCAGCGGGGCAAGTCACTTGAATTCGTGGACGGGGAGATGGACGACCTCGCGGACATGCGGATTTCTGATTCGCGGATGTTCCCGCTCCTTTCGATGCTGTTCCCGCACTTGGCAAGCCGAGGTAGTAATGACATCGACCATGTCTTCCCCAAGAGCAGGTTCACGCCGACGCGTCTCAGCAGCGCGGGGATCGAATCCGAAGAGGCGGAGCGACTGCAAGACCAGTGTAATTGTCTGGCTAACCTCCAGCTTCTCGATCCAACGTTGAACAACGAGAAGCGCGCCGTTATGCCGGCTGAGTGGCTTGATACACACTGCCCGGACCCACAGTCGCGCCAAGTTTATGTTGAACGGCATCTGCTGGGGGACGTGCCGCGAGAGTTGCAAGGGTTTGGGCAGTTCTATGAGTCACGTCGGCAGGCGCTGCGGGAGAGGCTCTCACAACTAGTGAATGTTGTGTAGAGGCCACTTTGTCAGAACAAGGCTTTGCAAGTACCAACAGTCATCACATCGCAGCATCGGCGGGGGTGGATAGCGCGTCGACAAGAAAAGCCCCCGCCGCGCACTGCGCAGCGGGGGCGTCATTCTCCCTGTGTCGTGGTTGACGAGCGAACTAGCCGGCGACCCATTGGGGCTTGCGCTTCTCCACGAAGGCGCGCGGGCCCTCTGCCGTGTCCTTCGGGGACAACTGGCGCAGGCGGTTGCTGTTCAGGGACTGGACCTGCAGCGCCTCACGCGTGGGCAGGTGCAGCGTGCGTGTGATGTGCTCCTTGGCGACGCGAGTCGCGATGGGGGAGCACTCAGTGACGATCTCCGTCGCCATGGCGACGGCGGTGTCCATCAGCTCGGCCTGCGGAACGACCTGGCTGACGAGGCCCATGCGGTAGCAGTCTGCGGCCTTGTAGCGTCGGCCCGTGATGATGAGCTCCATGGCGAGGCCGATGGGGATGGCGCGGGACATGCGCGTGGTGCCGCTGATGGAGAGCAGGCCGCGCCGCGGCTCAAGGAGCCCCATCTCAGCGTTCTCAGACATGATGCGGATGTCCGCCCAGAGCGCCATCTCGGACCCGCCGCCAAACGCGTAGCCGTTGATGGCGGCGATAACGGGCTTGAAGACCTCGATGCTCGGATAGGAGTGCAGACCCTCGTTGGGCACCTGTGGGGGAGGAGGCGGCTCCTCAGTGGACGCATCCTGCTGCGACTGCCTGCGAAGATCGAGGCCGGTTGAGAAGGACCTCTCGCCGGCGCCGGTCAGGATGAGCACCCACGCGTCCGGGTCATCGCGAAACTCGCGGACATAGTTGAGCATGGTTGCGTTGCCGTCGAGCGTGAGTGAGTTCAGCGTCTCCGGCCTGTTCATGGTGATGAGCCGGACGTGTTCCGCCGGCGTCGTGTACATAATCTCAGGCTGCGCGTTTTCCTGGGTCATCTCCTACCTCCCGGTCTGATTTGTGCGCCATTGCCGCGCCATACGGAAACCGCAGACAGGGGTATTCTTCGTCCGGCCCTGTGAACGGGCGCTCGCCGATTGCTCCCCCACCACGGCGGCCGTTTGGAAACGGCGCACAAACTATAGCACGGGGAGGGTGGATTCGTCAGTTTTTGGAGAGAGGGGGCGGGGGCGGCCCTTCGACAGGCTCAGGGCGAGCGGGGAGGAATCAGGCGCCGTTGAGGGCGGTCTCGACTTTGTCGATGAATTGGGTAACCTGTTCCAAGCCGAGCCTCACATTCCTGTTTGAGAATTGGCCCTCATAGAAGTTTGTGTGCAACCCCCCCGCCTGATTGAATAGCTCCAAGAAAGTGTCGTCATCTGTCTCGTCCACGAGTCGTCTGACGGCGCCAAAGAGCAGGCCGTGGCTGTCGTTATCCAAGCCGCGTCGGTCGGCGTAGGCCTTAACCATCTGCGCGGCGGCACCCCATCCCTTTTCCGAGGCTTGGCGGAGATCTTCGGCTTCTAGTTCCACCCACGCCTGATCAAGGAATCGGCGACTCTGTTCGGTGTATCCGTTGTCGTGGTTTGTCATGGTGTCAGTATACGTCGGCCACGGATTGGGGATTCATCAGAGGATGTGAAATAGAAAAACGCCTTAGCAGCCGGATAGTGAAAGAAAGGTTTTAGTCTTACGTTCTTTTTGTTGCATTTGTGAGAGTGCAACAGGTCTCTTTGCGCCGAAGCGCGCAGCGATCTATGGTGCCCTGCCTGTGATCCGGTCGGGGTTCCGCCATCCGACGAATCGGACGGTTCATGCCACTCAGACACCGGACATCAAGGCAGGAGAATCGCTGACCGACCTGGGTGCAATGCACGCCGCAGAAGCGACGTAATTGGCTCCCTAGAAAGGAGGTGATCCAGCCGCACCTTCCGGTACAGCTACCTTGTTACGACTTCGTCCCAATCACTAGTCCCACCCTCGGCACCGACCTCCCCGAAGGGTTGGCGAAGCGACTTCAGGTGTTACCAGCTTTCATGACGTGACGGGCGGTGTGTACAAGGCCCGGGAACGTATTCACCGCGCCATGCTGATACGCGGTTACTAGCAGCTCCTACTTCATGCAGGCGGGTTGCAGCCTGCAATCTGAACTGGGGCCGGTTTTGATGGGATTCGCTCCGGCTCGCGCCTTCGCAGCCCGTTGTACCGGCCATTGTAGCGTGTGTGTAGCCCTGGACGTAAGCGCCATGATGACTTGACGTCATCCCCACCTTCCTCTCCGTTTTGCGGAGCAGTCTCGCCAGACACATGTAACTGGCAACAGGGGTTGCGCTCGTTGCGGGACTTAACCCAACACCTCACGGCACGAGCTGACGACAGCCATGCAACAGCTGTGTATGTTCCTGACTTGACAGGTCGTCCCCTTTTCAGGTTCCTACTTCATACATGTCAAGCCCAGGTAAGGTTCTTCGCTTTGCATCGAATTGAACCACACGCTCCGCTGCTTGTGCGGGCCCCCGTCAATTCCTTTGAGTTTTAGCCTTGCGGCCGTACTCCCCAGGCGGAGTGCTTAATGCGTTAGCTACGACACGGAGGGGGTCGATACCCCCCATATCTAGCACTCATCGTTTAGGGCGTGGACTACCCGGGTATCTAATCCGGTTCGCTCCCCACGCTCTCGTGCCTCAGCGTCAGAAATAGCCCAGAAGGTCGCTTTCGCCACAGGTGTTCCTCCCGATATCTACGCATATCACCGCTACACCGGGAATTCCACCTTCCTCTGCTATCCTCAAGCCCGGCAGTATCCCGTGACCTCTCCCGGTTGGGCCGGGAGCTTTCACACGAGACTGACCGGGCCGCCTACGCACCCTTTACGCCCAATAATTCCGGACAACGCTTGGCCCCTACGTTTTACCGCGGCTGCTGGCACGTAGTTGGCCGGGCCTTATTCGCTGGGTACCGTCAGATCTTCTTCCCCAGCAAAAGGGGTTTACAATCCTAGAACCTTCATCCCCCACGCGGCGTCGCTGCGTCAGGCTTTCGCCCATTGCGCAAGATTCCCTGCTGCTGCCTCCCGTAGGAGTGGGGGCCGTGTCTCAGTCCCCCTCTGGCCGATCATCCTCTCAGACCGGCTACCCGTCATCGCCTTGGTGAGCCGTTACCTCACCAACTAGCTGATAGGCCGCGAGACTCTCCTCCGGCAACCGAAATCTTTGGTCACGTCACTTGTGAAACGTGACATCATGCGGTATTAGCCACGGTTTCCCGTGGTTGTCCCCCACCGGAGGGCAAGTTCCTCACGTGTTACTCAGCCGTCCGCCACTAGATCACGGGCCGAAGCCCGGTCTCTCGTTCGACTTGCATGCATGAAGCGCGCCGCCAGCGTTCATCCTGAGCCAGGATCAAACTCTTCGTACGAATTGAACGGAAGACCTCTGCCTTCCTATTTTCACTATCCAGCTGTTAAGGCGCTTACACCCTTCCCTGGGGAAGGGCGCAACGTTCAGACTATGCCCCGCGCAAGGCCTTGTCAAGCCATTAAAGGCGTTGCCCACGCGGTAAATGGGGCGCGGGACACCGGGGGATGGTGGGCGGCGCGCCGCGCCGCGCCCAGTATCATGGGGGAGCGCGACGGCGCGGTGAGGGTGCGTATGAGAATCGGCCGTTCTGTGCTGGTTGGGGCGGCGGTCTTCGCTGCGGGAACGCCGGCGTCGTTCATCGCCACGGTGATCCTCCTGGACTTTGCGCCGGAGGCGGTCGTGTGGTCGGCCATCAACTACCCCGTGTCATTTCTGCGAGCGCCACTGACACTGTTCATGCTGGCCGCCGTGGTCTTTGCTGTCCTGACGATTCGCCGTGTGCGGGCGGGCGATCGCAACGCTGTCCGAACCGCCCCCGATGCCGCGATGTATTTCCATGCCGTCACCATCGTCTACGTCACCATCGCGCTGGCCACGCCGTACTTCGACGCGCTGTCGTATGAACCCACGCTCTATGCGCCGTTTGCGATTGCGCTTTTGGCAACGGCGCTCTCTGCCCGTCCTACAGGTGGGAGCGATGATGGTGACGGCACTGATAATCAGCAGGGCCGCGCTATCGTGCTCGCGTCTCTGGCCGCCGCCATGGCCATCGGCGCGAGCGTTGCTTATGGACAGCAGCTGGTGGACGGGGACACGGCGGGCTGCACGAGGGCCTATTGCTCAACGGAGGCGACAATCGCCTTTGTTGGGGTGATGGCGGTGGGAGCTATTGGGGCGTCCGCCATGATGCTGTGGGGCGTTTTCGGCAACGATTCCGCCACGAGGCAGAGCCATCTCAGCGTGACGGCATTCGCGTGCCTCACGCTGCTCATTGCGCCATTGGTGGTGTTCCGGGTGGCGCCTTCGTACGTCTTCGTGCCCGGGCTGTTCTACGGACTGTCCGCGACGGCGCTGCTGATTAGCATTTCAGCGCGGGTGGAGGCGCCGGAGCCACCGGAACCAGTGGGAGAACTACCCCCGCCGCCGGACCTGCCGATCTGAGTGGGATGAAAAGCAGAATGTCGAGCAGCTTGACAGGTAGTCAAGAGCGTGTACTATTGGCGGCTAGAACGGGGGCTTGCCCTCCGGGGCGCGCCCCCTCAGGTGAGGTGAAAGGAGGCGCGTTATGAAACGGTCAGTCATCCGAATCGCCATCCTCGCGAGCGCTCTTAGTGTGTTCGCCATTCTGTCAGGGCCCGGTTTAGTTGCGGGGCAAGCCACGGAACCCGCAACGGCGAAGGCCCCGGACTATACCGTCACTGTTGGAGGTAGCACCCTCTCGAACGTGCAGTCCGGGACGGTCATCAGTAGAGCCACGCGACTCGCCAATGGGCGTTGCAACAACGGTGAGATGGTCATCGACGTTCAAGGCCGCAAAGGGTATGAGGGCGTTGTATCCGTGAGTATTGACTCCCATTGTGTGATCCGTCTTGAAGGTGTCTCGTCGCAACGTATCCAAACGTCAACTACTCCCGGTGTAGCGTTCAGCAGTGAAGAAAGATCCGCGTACACCAAATCGGAACTCAACGACGAAATAGGCTTGGATCTGCTATTAGCGCGGGTGGACATTGAGTACACGGACGATGGTTCTTCACTGAGTGACGGCGATGCGAGCCACCGGTGTGACAAGATATTTTACTGGGAGTTGCACTCATGCACTTCAGCCCACAATGACACAAGTGCGACGAAAATGTGGGGTTGGACGCGAGCCGAAGCTGATGGGCTTGCATTTCAGCCAACCCATGCGAAGGCGAATGTCTGGGTGTGGCCCGATGAACGAACGAAGCATCGATGCTACAACGGTCAAACGTATCAAGGGACGCACTGGCGCTGCAGATACGGCAGTTCCTGAGCGGCTAATGCAAATTTCAAACACAGAATGATATGCCGATGCGGGTTTTCAAGTCGTTCCCTTGGGGCGCTGGCTGGCATCCTGCCGGCCAGCGCCCTTATTGTAGCTGGCACTGTATGGCTCATCGTTTCATGGCTTTCCCTGACTTAGGAGATACGCCGATGCTAGGACGTGTACGACTCAACATGGTAGCGGTATGGGGGGCGCATCTTTGGGCTTGGGGAATCGCGCTGTTTCTGGCCCTTGTTCCTGTCTATCGTAACGGCGCGACGGTGATTGAGCAGAACGGTCTATATCTTATCTGGATTTTGCTCTTTCCCGTTCTGTTATCGGGCATCGTGCTGCTGGCGATTCACTTTATGGATGCAGGCCACAAAGGGCGCAAAGCGCTCCTGTGGATGATAGCGTTGGTTCTTCTGGGACTTTGCATAATAACCATCATCTCAATCGGCCTACTCTATCTGCCGATGGCGCTCGCGCTGTTGATTGCAGCGATACGCGAGAGAGGGCTTACGGCTGTTCGGTGGCGATGAGCGCCAATTCTGCCTCCGGGTCTGAGATGCCGAAGCGCGCCATTGCGGTGCGCCCTCGCTGTATACTGTCGATATGGTCAACGGGTATGGCAGGACATATGCTGAGCAGGGGCGGATCTACCTCGCGCAGGCTTATGAGGAGCTTGAGCGGGGAGACCTCTCACAGGCGGCGGAGAAGGGTTGGGGCGCAGCGGCTCAACTCGTGAAAGCCGCCGCGGATGAGCGTGGTCTGCCGCACAACACCCACGGGTCGCTTTTCCGGGCTGTGGGTGTCCTTACCGACGAGTCCGGGGATGATGCTATTCGCCGTGGGTTTGACTCCGCCAGTTCGCTTCACGTCAACTATTATGAGGGAGGCGCAACAAAGGTGAACATCCGCGCAAGTTTACAGGACGTCGAGACCCTCGTTGAGGCAATCGAGGGGATGATGAATGGACGCAACGGGGCGACGACTCCGTAGCGCGCTAGGATGTCGCCGTGCCGGAACGCGGTAACTAGCTCTATTCCTCATCCGCGCCGGAACACGAACCCTCATCAAACGAAGTTTGCTCCCCCGCTATCAGCGCCATCTCTGCCTCCGGGTCTGAGATGCCGAATCGCGCCATTGCCGTGCGTTTGGAGCGCAGGCCGTTCTTGACGAGTTCGATCTCCTGCCGCGCGACCTGCGCCTGGTCCTGTGGCAGCACCGCGCCCCACTCGATGGACGTGCGGTAGGGAGCGAGTTGCTCGCCCGTCATCTGCTCGTGGATGCGCAGGGCGATCTCATTGCGCTTTCGGTAGGCCGCCGCGCGGATCAGCCGCTTGCGCCGCAGCTTGTGGAGCAGTGGATGCAGTTCCATCTCCAGCGCGACGCCGGACAGCCCCTGCCGGTTGTCGCCAAAGGCGATGCGCGGTGTTTCCGAGAGGTCATGCAGTGCGCGATAGACGGCGTTGACATAGTCGATGTGCAGCTGGACGCCGCCGCCTTGCAGCAGGTCAAGCAGGTAGGCGCGCGCCCGGTCCGGCAGTTCCCACACCGCGCCGGGCTGGATCGCGATGTCCTGCGACTGGTCCACGTTCTCCAGCACAGCAATGGGGTTGCCGGAGAGTTCGAGAATCATGGAGAGCTGTGAGAGGGCGCGGTTGAGTTCACGGATTGGCTCCACCATCGCCGGAATATCTGACACGCCCCAGAACTGCTTGGGCGCGCGGATGTTGGGATAGACCACAAAGGGAATCAGGCCGTAGGGATTGGCCTCGTCCCGCACCAGCGTGTCGCCCGCGTACAACTGGAACCGCTTGTCGTCCCACACCTCCGTGATGGTGACGCGGGCCTGCCTGTTGCCGCGTGCCGGCGGGCGGACGCCGTGCAGTTCACGCGCCTCATCGGCATCCAGCGTGTAGCGAGAGGCGACGCGGCGGATGCGGTTCACGTCATCGCCCACCCACCAGCAATGCAGTCCCTGCACGTCCGGCGCGGTGATGCGCACGCTGCCGCGCTCCTGATCCCACGTGATCTTGTACGCGCCGTCGCCGAGCACCGCGGTGTCGATCTCTGAATCGAAGTCCAGTTGATCGAGGGAGTTAATCTCAGCGATGTCCGCGAGCAGGCGCTCTGCCCGCCGCGCCCGCTCCTGCTCCTCCGGCGACGAATCGACCGGCGGCACGGTGGAGTGGATATCGGCCATCATGTAGGACGTGACCTTTTCCACGGCGGCCCGGGCGTAGTTGAACGTGAGGCGGCGTTCACGGCCGCGCGTCCGTCCCGCCCAGTGCTCCCCGTTGTAGAAGGCGAGGTTGCGGCGGTAATGTTCGCGACGCTCAGAGTCGCGCTTGTCCAGCGATGACGGCAGGAACGCCGCGCCGCTCTGTGTCCGTCCGTTCTGTGACGTGGTCATGATGTGGCCTTTCTCCTTGTGGTGGTTGCGGGCTGGTTTTCACCCCGTGCGGATCGCAGTACGCGGTAGATGGTGCGCGTACTGACATTGAATCTTGCGGCGATAACGGCGATGGTCAGCCCCTCCTTGAGTCGGGCTGTCACGATGGCCCTGTCTCTCGGCAGCAGCCTTTCACGCCGTGTGGCGAGCGGCTCATCGTAGCGGCAGCGTGGATAGGGGCACTCAAGAGAGCGCGTGCAGTCGTCGCCGCAGCCGCGGTCGATGTAGAGGGTATCCTCCGGCAGGCTGTCTCCCCGATTCCCGACGCGCCGCCGCCGTGAAAGTGGAATCTCAAGTTGATCGACATTGTTTGGCTTGCGCGGGATGGATGGCAGGGCGGCATGCCGAGGGGATTCAATTGTCATGTGATGGCCTCCTCCGGGATCGAATTGGGTGGAAATTCGTGGGCCGGAACGTTCTAGGTGGAGGAATGGCTGCGTCCGACGGCCTTGCGTGGACCTCCTTCCTGCATACTTGCGTGCGCCAGCAGGGCGAGCGAGACCAGGTAATCGTCATGGCCCTCCCGCTCCGGCACATAGAAGTTCATGGTGCGATTCGCGTTGTGTTCCGCCTGCGCGCGGCGCAACTGATGGCGTATAGCCATGGATTCCGATGATTGGTCGTCTGCGTAAAGGCGCAGGCGGCCTGCGTTGGCAAGGGCAAGCAGCCCAAAGCCGAGTCGGGATTTCGACTGCTGGGTGAAGACGATGGGCTGCACAGTCTGACCCATGCGGCGATGGAGCGCGGCGGCCGTGGGCTCGCCGATGCCGGTGGCGTCGACGGCAACGCGCCGCACGCGCCACACGTTCCTCAAGAGATCCGTCAGCTGCTCCGTCAGCGCCCCGTGCGGCATGCCGCGCCAGTGATAGTGCTGGACGACGCGGACCTGCGGCTCAGCGCCGTGTTCCGGGACAACGAGTTCGCCGATGGTCAGCACGGTCTCGTCACGCCCAACGGAGCCGGACGCGCCCCACTCCGGCTCGGAGATGGCCACCGGCGCGCCGGCAAGGTCAAGGCCCGCGACGTAGACCGCTCCGGGGCGCGGGGACTCCTGCCGCGCGTGATCGCCATGCAGCTGCGCGAGTTGGCCGTCATTGAACAGCCGCGTGTTCTCATCGATGGGGAGGAGCGCATATTGCGTGCGAAAGAGGGGATGCTGCTCGCCGAGCCGCCGCCGCTCCGCCTCCACGAACACGCCGTAGGACGGGTTGTGTCGCGCAACGTCCTGCCAGTCGTACCGAAAGTGGCGCTCGGCGACCTTGACCTGTTCGAGCAGGGAATCGCTGCGCCACGCGGTGCCGTAGAGAACGGTCGTCGCGTTCCGGGCGGCGGCCATGGGGCGGAAATCGCGGTTGAACTTGTCCGCGGAGACATCCTGCGCCTCGTCGATCTCCAAAAGGAGGTCCGCCGTCTGCCCGACAACATTCGACGTTGGATGCGCGCTCAGATAGGTCGCGCGGCATCGTCCGAGGTGGAGAATATGCCCCTTTTCGAGGCTGGAGATGGAACTCAAGCCATTCTCATCGAGACGCTGCATGATGCGCTGGATGGAGATAAGCGCCTGCGGCTGAAAGGTGGGCGCGGCCTTGACGATTGCGCCGCCCCGCGCAGCGTTGCGGAGCAGCAGCACCATCTGGAGATAGGCGGACAACTCGTTCTTGCCGGCCTGCCGCGCCATCTCCACCGTGAACGTCAGCCCGCGCCGGTTGAGCACGGAGTCAAGCACGGCGCGCGCCACCTCCGCCTGGTAGGGGCGCAGGCGGATGACCGGCGGGGGCGCGCCTCGCCTGGCCGATATGGTGCGCGGCTCCATGATCGTCACGGCTACAGCCCCGCCACGCGCAGGATGGCCTGCAGCGCCACCGTGCCGACGATCAGCAGGAACAGGTTGTTGATGCGTCCCCGCAGGTCCTGCAACTGCTGCTCCAATAACTGCAGCTGTTGTTGCATCAGCGCCTCGAATGTGGTGCTCGGCTGCATGTCGAGCGTGGGCTTGGTAGCAGGCGTGGAGGCGATGGGAGCGCGGTTGTGATCCCTGATGGCGCGGCTCAGCAGCCCCCGCAGGGCGTCACGCAGTTCTTCGGTTCGACGATGCGCCATTTCTCGCAATCTCCTTCGTATTGGCTCAAGAGTGTGTTTTGTGGTCATAGTTCGATGTCGTCCTCCGGACCGGGAAAGATCTGCTCGCCAAGGCCGCGCAGAGTGCCGACAAGGTTGTCAAAGAGGTCATCCTGTGCCTTGCCCCCAAGGCGATGGTGAGCGGCGAGGGTTCGGGACAAGGCGGCGATGCCCTTCATCAGCAGGGGCAGATCGTCCGGCCTGTCTTCCAGCGCGGTGAGGATCTTGGCGCGGAGAACGGCAATCTCATCGTCCAGGCCGTCCATGTTGGTGGCGCGTTTCAGGTATTCCGTCTCCGCCTCGGACATGGCGTGCTCGTAGAAATTGGCCTTTTCCCCGAGCTGCGGCGATGCGTCGGTGGTTGGCGATTTGCTGGTCTCTTTGGTCATCGGGTGATGTCATCCATTCCGGCGGGCAGCTTCCCGCCCGTTAGCTCATCGAGGAAGAAGTCGAGCGCGTCCGGCGGCGCTGCGGTTATCGCCCGCGCGAGGCCCCAGATGAGGGCAAGCGCAGAGAGTTCGGAGATCTCGGGTTGCTCCGGATGCCGGATCGCCTTGAGAGTGGCCGGCTGTGCTGTCATCGTGCTGACCTCCTGTGCATTTCCCGCGTGGGCTGGTGCGTTGTCAGAACGGAAGAATAGAATAAATGTTCTTATGCGTCAATGGGCCATGACACACTGCCGTGGCGCCCGCGCCCGCAGTCGGGTTCATGTGACTCGGATACACTGGTAAGAGGCGCGCATGGCGCGTCTGTTCACTTTCAGACAAAGCGAGGACGATCGGCGGATGGATTCCCGATGAGAGCCGTGAGAGCGGCGCTTGTGAATGTTGTGCTGGCCGCGCTGGCGTTGGCAGGAGCCTGCACGGCCATTGACGGCGTCGTCCGTCAGCCGCTGCCTCCCCCTGAGACACTGAAACTGCAGGCGCTGCTGATTGAAGGCGGCGGCGTCATGCCCGGCACACAGGTTGTCCGCCTGAGCTGGAGTCCTCCGGACGAGAACCTGGATATCGAATTTGTTGTCCTGGAGTATTCGGAGAACGAAAACGGGCCGTGGCATGAAGTTGCCGCAAAGGCTCCCGATGCGGGCCACCATGAGCATGGCGCTGTTTTCCGCAGCGGCAATTTCCACCATTACCGCGTGTTCATGGTACGGGGTCAGGAAGAGACGCCTCGAACTGAGCCGACGTCTGTGTGGGTACCGGATCAGGGCGCGCTTCGACGAGACGCTGCCGGGCAGCCCATTCCGGCCCATATAACACCGACTCCGCTCCCGGGATCAGAGCCACCCACCGTCACGCCGCTGCCGGCCCTCCCCGGGGAGAGCACCTCGCCGTTCATCGTTGTTCCGCCGACGGCGACCCCAAGCGTAACGGCCACCCCGACCGCAACCCCCACACGCACCCCAACGCCAAACGGCTAACCCAGCGCGGCGCTCCTTATCGCGATCCGACAAGCTCACCACGAACGTGTATGCGACTTGACGATGAACGTGGCCAATTCCTAGAATCTGAGCATCCTTCGGGTTCCGTCTGCGGCGTGTCCGTGTGTTCGGCAGGCGGGATAGGCGTATAGGTGGGGAGTGTATGCCGACGGATATCCCGGCTGTTGTTGTGGACAGGTTGCCGCACTATTTGCGGACGCTGCGTCTCATGCTCGACGAAGGGATTGAAGTCGTCAGTTCGCGGGAACTCGGCGAGGCGCTTGGGACAACCCCAGCGCAGATCCGCAAGGATCTCAGCTACTTTGGACGATTCGGCAAGCAGGGGCGCGGCTACGATGTCTCAGCCCTGCTTGGCGACCTGACACGCATCCTGGGTCTGGAACGCTCGTGGCCGGTTGTATTGGTCGGCGTTGGACGCCTGGGGCGCGCCATCATCACGTACCCCGGGCTGACCCCGGAGGGGTTTCATGTGCGGGCGGCGTTTGATGCCGACCCCGGCATCGTGGGCAGCAACGTTGACAGCGTGCCCGTGCGCCCCGCAAGCGAGATGGAGAGTTTTATCCGCAGCGAGGAAATCGAGATTGCTATTCTCGCGACGCCCGGCGACGTGGCCCAGGACGTGATTGACAGGCTCGTCGCGTGCGGGATCCGCGGCATTCTGAACTACGCGCCCATGACGCCGCACGTGCCCAATGGCATCACCGTGCGGACGATAGACCCCGTGCAGGCCCTCCAGACGATGACGTTCTACCTGCGGGACTCCGAAGAAGAGGAAGACCTCCTCCCCAAGCGCAGACGGGGCCGCCGAGGAAACGGACGACGCTAGCCTTATCCAACGACTATTCCTGACCAAGTGTCATTCTGAGCGCAGCGAGGAATCTAGATACGTGCTTGGCGGTCAATCGTGACTGTCAGCCATTTGTTGGTTAGGGAAGGGGCCAATCTTCCTGCGTGACCACATACCCCGTAAACCGAGCAGCTACCATCGCAGCAATACCGCGCCCTCGCCCGTAATATTGCTCTGGCGATTCATCTGTAAAGATGGTCGGGTCTGAAAGCCGATCCCCTGCTGTCATCCTCAGAAATAGATATTCCACTTCGGGTGTTGCGGCATCCAAGGCAAAATGTAGTTTCTCTCGCTCATCCTCGTTCCTTTCCTTGGATTGCTTCACAAGGCTAAAGAACAGGTGAACCGCCTTGCGCGCTACATCATGAAGCTCCTCTTGGGACATACGCGAGACACTTTCGCTGTGCTCATGCCATTGGGAGGAATATCCCTCCTGTGACGAGTTGGATTCCGCACCATTACCCATCCGCCACACCTCCAAAACCATTGTAGGGGCACCTCGCGAGGCACCCCTACAGAGTTGGCTCTATGTTCGATGTGAGCTAGTTCTCTGTCCGTGGCGGTTGCCCGCCGGGCGCTTGCCTCCGCCGCCGCGCCGCGATGCGCTCCGCGACCCTGATGCGGGCCATTGAGCGCAGGAGCGCGGATTCCGCCCGCGCCAACTCCAGGTCCGGGGTGGCGCTTGGGTTGCTGATACGCTCTTGAGCGCGTCGACGCGCCTCCTCGGCGCGATCCATGTCGATGTCTTCCGCGTATTCTGCCGCGTCGGACAAAATCGTCACGCTGTCCGGGCCGATCTGGGCAAAGCCGCCGCTGATGGCCAACGAGGTCTCCTCGCCCGCCTTCCGCGTCAGCACCTCGCCCGGCTCCAGCAGGGTCACGATGCGCGCGTGGCGCGGCAGAACGCCAAGCTGCCCCTCCTCCCCGGGCAGGACGACGATATCGACGTCGTCCTCGTAGGCGATCTTATCCAGCGCGATGATCTGCAGGTGGGTCGGCATCGTTTACCCCTCAGCCGCCATCTCCCGAGCCTTCTCCACGGCTTCTTCGATGCCGCCGACCATGTAGAAGGCCTGCTCCGGCAGCTCGTCGTGGTTCCCGTCGAGGATCTCTTTGAAGCCGCGCACCGTCTCGTGGATCGGCACGTACTTGCCGGCCTGACCGGTGAACGCCTCCGCCACGAACATGGGCTGTGACAGGAAGCGCTGGATCTTGCGCGCGCGGGACACCGTCAGCTTGTCATCATCAGAGAGCTCCTCGAAACCGAGGATGGCGATGATGTCCTGCAGGTCCTTGTAGCGCTGCAACACCTGCTGCACGCCGCGAGCCGTCTCGTAGTGGTCATCTCCCACAACCTGCGGGTCAAGGATGCGGCTGTTGGACGTGAGCGGGTCGACGGCGGGATACAGGCCCTGCTCCGCGATGGACCGCTCCAGCGCGATGACCGCGTCAAGGTGTCCGAACGTGGTGGCCACGCCGGGATCCGTGTAGTCGTCTGCGGGCACGTAGATGGCCTGGAAGGACGTGATGGAGCCCTTCTTGGTGGACGTGATCCGCTCTTCCAGCGCGCCCATCTCCGTCGCCAGCGTTGGCTGGTATCCCACTGCGGAGGGCATGCGTCCGAGCAGCGCGGAGACCTCCATGCCCGCGAGGATGTAACGGTAGATGTTGTCGATGAAGATCAGGACGTCCTGCCCCTCAACATCGCGGAAATACTCCGCCATCGTGAGGCCGGTCAGGGCGATGCGGGCGCGCACGCCGGGCGGCTCGTTCATCTGGCCGAACACGAGGGCGATCTTGTCGATAACGCCGGAGTCGCGCATCTCGTGCCAGAGGTCGTTCCCCTCGCGGGAGCGCTCGCCCACGCCGGCGAACACGGAGAATCCGCCGTGCTCGGTGGCGATGTTGCGGATGAGTTCAAGGATGACGACGGTCTTGCCGACGCCCGCGCCGCCGTACGCGCCGATCTTGCCGCCGCGTGTGAACGGGGTGATCAGGTCGATGACCTTGAGTCCGGTTTCCAGCATCTGCGTGCTGGTTTCCTGCTCATCAAAGGGTGGCGGCTCGCGGTGGATGGGCCACGTCTGCTCGGCGGACACGTCTCCGAGTCCGTCAAGCGGCTCGCCCAGCACGTTGAAGAGGCGTCCCAATGAGCCGCGCCCGACGGGGACGGCAATGGGGCGGCCGGTGTCGATAACCTCAACACCGCGCTGCAGGCCCTCCGTCGCGCCCATCGCGAGGCAGCGCACCCAGTTGTTGCCGATGTGCTGCTCCGCCTCCAGGACGATCTGCTCGCCCTCCATGTCTACCGTCAGCCCGTTGTAGATATCCGGCAGCTCCTGCGCCGGAAACTCCACGTCCACGACGGTTCCGATGACCTGTACAACCTGTCCGTTGGCCATTTCCTCACCTCATCTACGATGCCGGGGCCAACTCGGCCCCCTGTCCAAAGTAACGATCCACGTCAAACTCGCGAAGGCTCTCGATGATCTCATCCGCCTTCGAAATATCAAGTGTTGTTGTCATGCCTGTGCGGAGGGCGATGGTATAGATGCCGGCGCTCTTTGCGGACATGATGCCGGTAGGAGAGTCCTCAATGGCGACGGCGTCCGCCGGGTCCAGCCCCATCAGTTCGGCGGCCCTGAGATAGATGTCCGGCGCGGGCTTGCTGCGGCGAACGTCCGAGGCGCACGCCACTGCGTCGAAGAACTCCGTCAGCCCCAGCCTTTCCAGCTTGACCGACAGCCACCTTTGACGCGTTGCGGTAGCCAAACCACGCGGAATACCCCGTCGCTCGACTATACGCAGCAGTTCCTCGGCCTCCGGCCTCAGCGCCAATTCCTCGCGGAGCACGCCCTCAAGCACGTTTCCATACAGTTCTTCGTAGTGCTGGACGGATTCGGGGAGCTTTTTCTCCTGTATCAGCTCCTCCCAGGCCTGCCTGGCGCTATGCCCGATGAATTGCTCGTACTCGATCGGAGTTAACTGGTCGACGCCGCATTGCGCCAAGACAACGTTCACCGACTTCAGGTACAGCGGCTCGCTGTCGATGAGCACGCCGTCAAAGTCAAAGATGATGCCGCGGGCCCGGAAGGCGCTCATGATTTCTCGCCTCCCGCCAGCAGCGCGTCTATATCGATGTCTCGCAGTGAATCGACAATGACGTGCGCGTAGGTCTGATCAACGTCGCGCATCCAGTGTGTGCGGATGGCGATGGTGTAAAGCCCCGCGTCCCGCGCCGCCCTGATCCCGCTCGGCGAATCTTCGATAGCGAGTGTCTCCGCCGGATCGACTCCCAGCGCCTGCGTTGCTTTCAGATAAATCTCAGGGTCCGGCTTGTGGGCCGAGACAATATCGCCCGTGAGAATCTCATCAAAGGCGTCGGAGATGCCCATAATCTCAAGCCGTTGCCCGGCCCACGCTGCCCGTGCCGAGGTCGCCAACGCGAACGGGACGCCGGTCTGACGAATGGCCGCGATCAGTTCCATCGCGCCGTCTGCAACAACCAACTCAGTGGGGAACAGGCCGCGCGCGATGACATCCACACGATGGGTGTATTCATCAAGCGGCGTCGTGAACGTGGGACGCAGCGCACTGATGCGCCGCCACCACGAATCGTTGTCGAGGCCGGTCATCGTTCGCGCCTCGTCGTGCGTCAGAGCTTCCTGACCCTCTTCCGCAAGAAAGCGGTTGATAGCGGAGACGAGCACCGTCTCCGTGTCACAGAGCACGCCGTCAAGGTCGGAGACGACGGCGCTGAGGCGCGGTGGCGCGCTCACGTCGCTGCCCTTGGTTGCCAAGGCCGTCGCTCCCATTGCCTAGGCCTTCTCCAGCGCGGCGACGCCGCCAACGAGGTCGAGCAGCTCCTTGGTGATGGTCTCCTGCCGCGCCTTGTTGTATTCAAGCGTCAGCGCGTCGATCATCTCGCCTGCCGCGTCCGTGGCGGCGCGCATGGCCACCATCCGCGCGGACTGCTCTGAGGCAGCGTTCTCCAGCGCGGCTTGGTAGATCTGCATTTCCACATAGCGGGGGAGCAGGCCGCCCAACACGGTCGCCGCGTCCGGCTCGTATTCATAGTCGCCGAGTGACGCGCTCGCGCCGTTCTCGGATGCGGCGGGCGGCTCAACCGGCAGCAGCTGCCGGATCGTCGGCTCCTGTACGGCAGTGTTCACGAAATTGGCATAGGCAAGATAGACGCGGTCAAGCCGTCCGGCCTCGTAGTCCTCCAACACGATGCGCGCGATGGGCGACGTATCGATAGGCTCCGGGAAATCGCCGAGATTCAGGAACTCCGCGCGGATTTCGCGGCCCCGCCGCGAGAAGAAGTCGTTGCCTTTCTTGCCGACGGAGATCTGTGAGACGGGGTGTTCCTGCTCCAGGCCGAAATTGTAGGCGGCGCGGTTCAGGTTGGCGTTGAGTCCGCCGCACAGCCCGCGGTCCGGCGTGATGAGGATTAGGCCGATGTTGTTCGGCTCCCTCACCTGCATCAGGGGGTGAACCTCATCCCCGCTGCCGCTCTGCCTCGCGACGATGTCCCCGATGAGGTCAAGCAGGCGCGTGGAGTAGGGGCGTGTGGCCAGCACGCGCTGCTGGGCGCGGCGCATCTTCGCTGCCGCGATGAGTTCCATCGCGCTCGTGATCCGCTGCGTGCTGGTGACGCTGCGGATGCGCTGTCGAATCTGCCGTGTATTTGGCACGACGCCCTATCCTCTCGGTTGTGCCCCGTTCTCGCCTAGTAGGTCCCGGTCTCCTTGAACTCGTTCACCGCGTTCCGCAGAGCCGCCTCCGTCTCTTCTGCAAGGTCGCCGGATTCGCGGATCGTGGTCAAAACGTTCTCATGAGACGCGTCCAGGAAGGCGAGGAGTGCGCTTTCAAACGCGCCCACGCGCTCTATGGGCACGTCATCCATCAAGCCCTGTGTCGCCGCAAAGAGGACTGCGACCTCCTTTTCGACAGGCAGAGGCTCGTACTGTCCCTGCTTGAGGAGCTCCGTCAGGATCTGGCCGCGCTCCAACTGGCGTCGCGTCGCGGCATCGAGGTCGCCGCTGCCGAACTGCGCGAACGCCTGCAGGTTGCGGAACTGTGCCAGGTCAAGCCGCAGGCGGCCTGCCACACGACGAATGGCCCGTGTTTGCGCTGCGCCGCCCACGCGGGAAACGGACAAACCTGCGTTCACCGCCGGCCGGATGCCGGAGTTGAACAGGTCCGTCTCAAGATAGATTTGACCGTCCGTGATGGAGATGACGTTCGTTGGGATGTACGCGGACACGTCGCCGGCCTGCGTTTCAATAATCGGCAGCGCCGTCAGCGAGCCGCCGCCGTTCTCGTCGCTCATGCGAGCCGCGCGCTCAAGCAGGCGGCTGTGCAGGTAGAAAACGTCGCCGGGATACGCCTCGCGGCCCGGCGGGCGGCGGAGCAAGAGCGAGACCTCGCGGTATGCCCATGCGTGCTTGGAGAGATCGTCATAGACGATGAGGGCGTCCTTGCCCTCCTCCATGAATTGCTCACCGATCGCGCAGCCCGCGTAGGGCGCAAGGTACTGCATCGCCGCGGAGTCCGACGCGTTGGCCGTGACAACGACGGTGTGCTCCATCGCGCCGTTCTGCTCAAGCGTGGCAACAAGCTGCGCCACCTTGGACGCCTTCTGGCCGATGGCGACGTAGATGCAGATAAGATCGCCGCCGCGCTGGTTGATGATCGTGTCGATTGCAATGGCCGTCTTGCCGGTGGAGCGGTCGCCGATGATCAACTCGCGCTGGCCCCGACCGACGGGAATCATGGAGTCCACTGCCTTGATGCCGGTCTGCACCGGCTTGTTCACAGACTGGCGGGTCACAACGTTCGGCGCGACCCTCTCCAGCGGCCTGGACTGCGTGGTCTGGATGGGGCCTTTGCCGTCCACGGCCACGCCGAGCGCGTCCACGACGCGTCCCAACATGCCGTCACCGACAGGCACCTCTGCGATGCGCCCCGTCGTGCGGACCTCCGAGCCCTCCTGGATGCCGGCGTCTGAGCCGAGGATGACCGTACCGACGGTCTCTTCCTCAAGGTTCAGCGCGATGCCGATTGCGCCAGTGGCGAACTCGATCAACTCGCCGTAACGCACTCCGGTGAGGCCGTGAACCGTCGCGATCCCGTCACCAACCTGGATGACCGAACCGACGTCGACGGTTTCAATCGAAACCCCAAAGTCCTCAATCTGACGCCGAATGATTGACGCAATATCCTGGCCGCGAACAGCCATCTTTCAGTCCCCTTTGTCTCTACTTCCTTATCGTTCCGAGTCTCGGTTTACTCTCCGTCGGGCATGCTCATGACGACGCGGCGCTCTCACGCAGCCAATCGCGGAGGTTGCGGAGGCGGGAGCGCGTGCTGCCGTCCAGAACGCGGTCTCCCACACGCGCGACGAATCCGCCGATGATCTCCGGGTCCACGTCCACGGACAGCCGCAGTTCACGCCCAACCTGCCGATTCAGCAGTTGGCGCACCTGCTCCTGCAGGTCGTCGTCCATCTGCTCCGCGGAGGTCACGTTTGCGGCGACGATTCCGCGTTCCTCGTCCAACATTCCCAGGTATCCGTCCAGGATTCCCTGGGCGAGGTGGGAGCGGTTGCGCCGTATGAGAATCATGGCGAGGTTACGCGCGAGAGGCGCAACGCTACCAAGATGCTGATCAAGCAACTGCTGTTTGTTCTCCTCCGAGACGCGCGGCGATTCCATGAAGGTCTGCACGTCCGGCAGACCCAGAACGTCCGCTAGCGTCTGGAGGTCGTCCCGCCACTGATCAAGCGTGTCCTGTTCACGGGCGATGTCGAACACCGCCTGCGCGTATCGCCGGGCTGATCCGCCGGATGGCATGGGTCAGGAGCCTCCGCCGTTCGTGATCTCTTCCGCCTCGCGCAGCACCTCTTCGACGAGATTCCGGTGCGAGTCATGGTCGAGCGAGCGGTTGATGATGCGCTCGGCGGCCATGATCGAGAGATCGATGATCTCCTGTCTGCCACGTTCGATGATTTCCGCGGCCTCACGCCGAAGCTCTTCACGGGACCGCTCAGCGACGGCCTCCGCGTCCAGGCGCGCCTGTGCCAGCAGCTCCTCCGCCTGGCGTCGGCTTGTCTCCGTCGCCTGCTGGATGATCTGCTGTGCGCGTTCCCTGGCCTCGGCAAGCGCCTGCTGGACCTCCTCGCCGCTGCGGGCGGATTCCTCCCGTGCGCGTTCCGCTTCCGAGAGTGCCTCCCGGATGCGTTCCGCGCGCTGGTCAAGCATCCGCGTCACGGGCTTGTAGAGGATCAGCGACATCAGGATCAGGAATATCCCGAAGTTGATGAACTGGCTGATCAGCCCGGGGATGTTGAATCCGATGGCTTCCATCGACTCATTCCCCCTTCCGACCGGCTGCAAAAGTCTGCGCCGACATCACAATGTCCTGTCTTGCTCTCACCGTTCTAGACGAACTGGAGCAGGATTGCGACGACCAGCGCGTAGATCGCGATTGCCTCAGCGAAGGCAACACCGACGATCATGTTGGTCTGAACCTGTCCTGCGGCGTCCGGATTCCGGCCAATGGCCTCCATCGCCTTGGAGACGGCGATGCCGATGCCGATGCCGGGGCCAATCGCGCCCAGTCCGATGGCAAGGCCTGCTCCGAGAAGCTTCAAGCCTTCCGTGGGGATAAACGGCGTGCTGTCCTGCGCGAACGCCACCCCTGTCGTCAGGGCCATCAGGGACCCGACAATCATCAGAACCAGAAGAATCCGGCTCCACCCGCTGTGCGAACCAATCATGCTACCTCCCAACACTCCACTCGTCATTCCCTGACTTCCGTCATTCCCGCGAAAGCGGGAATCTCGCTCGTTCTGTGAATACATGCCATGCCTAGTGTGCTGCTGCTTCCTCGTGATGTTCCCCGCCGTGGTCCTCGCCGCCGTGGTGCGTAACCGCAAGGATGCCGAAGATCAACGTGAGGATGGCAAAGATGAATGCCTGGATGATACCGAAGAAGACCTCCATGAAGAACACGCCGATGACAAATGTTAACGGCACGAAGAAGGACATCATCAGGATGAGAATCTCACCGGCAAAGACGTTGCCGAAGAGGCGGAATGTGAAGCTGAGAAGCCGCACAAGCTCCGAGATTAAGTCCACAAATCCGACGAATACGTCAATCAGGCCGAACGGGATGTTCCCCCGCAGGAGACGACCGAAGTTGAAGAACTTGCCCAGGTAGGAGAACAGACCGAGGCTGGTCACACCCCAGAACTCCACAAAGATGGCGCTCCACACGGCGATTGCGAACGGGGTGTTCACATCCGTGTTGGCGGGCCGCAGGAACGGGACGAGGTGGCCGGCGTTCAAATCGGGGTTGTTCTCGTGGAACTCCTCCCACTGGTTACCGTATATCTCCCATCCCTGTATCGTTTCTCCGCCCAATTCATATTCGAAGCCGCCTGTCGGAAGACCGAAAGGCAAGCCGACCGGCACGTTGTTGTTTTCGTCCAGGATGTAGAGCTTGAGGTCGGCGAGCTTCTTCTCAAGTTCCGCTCCCGAGTATTTCTCCTCGTAATGGTGGACCTCCTCCTCGGCGGAGATGACCTTGTAGAAGGTGCCGGTGCCGGGGATGAAACCGAGCAGGTTGGCCCCCGCGACGAACAGGAAAATGGTGGCGACTATAGGGAAGAATCGCCGACCGTTAGCCACTCCCGCCGCCCTCTGGCAGAGATTCAGAAGCCCCTCAACGACGGCCTCCGCCAGCGCCTGCATTCGGCCCGGGATGACCTCCATCTTGCGCGTGGCGAACCAGGCAAGGCCGAGAATGACGGCCATGGCCAACCACTGTTGGATGACGGTGGATCGGAGGGGATACTCCCAATCAAGGCCGGGAATGGGAATCTCGATTGACGGATCGATCTTGAGGGGCGGGATTTCCAGATGCCCCTGCAGGAACAGAATCCCAAAGACCGTTAAAAGGAGCGCGGCGATGATGCTGAACAGCACCCGAGGCCGCGCAAGCAGACTCACTCGTCGTTATCCTTTCGCATGGGATTCGTATTGAGCAGCGGCGCGGCCATTCGGTAAGCCCCCCAGGCCGCCACTATCAAACCGAACCCAACCCCCAGTAGCGTAAATAGCGGCGTCACCCCAAGGCGATCATCCAGCCACACACCGCCCAGCACCCCTAAAACGATGCAGACGGCTACGTACCATCCGAGGCCAAGCAGCCGCACCGCGACCTGCATGGCTCTGCTGCCGTTTAACCGCGACATGACACCGCTTGCGAAAGTTATCACACACGCGTAGGCGCGTCAATAAAATCAGTCTTTACGCTGCTCGCCCTCAAGATCCATGTTGATCTCTTCAACGGCGTCGCTGAATGCGGACATCCTTCGGGCCTCGTCATCGGACACGCCCTTATCGCCCTCAAGGTCTAATTCCTCGACAAACTCTCTGAACGCAGACAGCTTGCGAAGCTCCTCTTCGGTCACTTCCCGCTGCTCCGAGCCGTCGGCGTCACGCGCGAACACATAGTCGCCGGTGTCCGCATTGACGAGCACGCCGGCCTCGTTCAGCACCTCGTCCGCGGCGTAGATGGGAACGTCTGCCCGGACCGCAAGCGCGACGGCATCGCTCGGACGGCTGTCAATCTCGATGTCCTTGTCGCCGTGCCGCACGATGATTTGGGCGAAGAACGTGTCGTCTTTGAGGTCCGATATGAGGATATGGCGAATCTCTCCGCCGAGTTCGGGGATGACGGTGTTCAGCAGGTCATGCGTGAGGGGGCGTGGAACGCGAACGTTCTGCATCTTGATGGCGATGGATTCGGCCTCTGCGGGCCCAATCCAGATGATGAGACGACGCTCGGCCGCTTTCTCCTTGAGGATAACGACGCGCTGATAGCTGTTGAGGCTCACGCCGATCCTGTCGATTGTCATCTCGATCACCCGGCCACCTCCCCTTGCACCCTAGGCCATCAATTGTACGCCCGTTGGCGAGGCGGGACAAACCGAAAACAGCCTCAGCGTCATGCGGAGATGCTGTAGCGCGAGCCATTCTCCGTCTTGATGATGTCGATGCGTGTATCGAACTGGTTTCGTACGTCGTCGATGTGCGTGATGACCAGGATCAGGCCGTTGTGGAAGACAGGATCGTTCCACACCGTTGAGATGGCCTCGATGAGCCGTTCACGCCCTTCCGCGTCCTGGCTCCCGAATCCCTCATCGATGAACAGGACGGGCACTTCTGAGCCCGCCCGCCGCGCCAACAGCTTTGAGAGCGCGATCCGCAGCGCAAAGTTAATGCGAAACGCTTCGCCGCCGCTATACATCTCATAGGCGCGCGTTCCCTGGATGTCAGAGATGATGACTTCAAGCGTCTCGATGGTGTTGCCCGCCTGCGTCTGCCGCTGTGTTTCCAGCCGCAGCGTCATCGATCCGTTGGTCATCCGTCCGAGCAGATCGTTGGCGTCGTCTTCAAGTTCCGGCAGCGCCGTCTCGATAAGCAGCGCCTGCACCCCGCGCGGCCCGAACGCCTGCGCCAGGTCATCATGAACAAAGGCGCGAGAGGCCGCCTCCCTCTCCTCGTCAGCAAGGCCCGCCTTCTCCTCCCGTTGCCGTTCAAGGCGCTGTAGGTCCGCTTGAATGAGAGCCTGTTGCCGATCGGTTTCGCGAATCCGGCCCTCCAACTCCTCGACTGCCTTTCCGGCCCCCTCGGACTCCGTGATGGCGTCATCCAGACCCTCTAGGCCCTTCTCCAACTCTGCCGCGCGGGACTGTTCAGATTCGTGTGTTGCTGTCGCCCCTTGCCAGCGTTCGCTCACGTCTGCAAGCGCTGCCCGGTCGGCATCCACCCGGGCGGACTTAGCGTCCAACTCACGTCGTTCGCTCTCCCAGTGACGCAAACCCGATTCCTGCTCCTGTGCGGCGGTGTGCGTGTCCGCGTCATAGTTGAGTTCAGTGATTTTGTCTCGGACAGCCCGCAGTTCATCAGACTCTTGCGGCATGGCGGCCAGTTCGGCGTGGGCTTTCTCAAGCTCGGCTTTGACGCCGGACAGGTCATTCGCTGCCCTCTGTGCCTGCTCCAACTGCGCCCGAATCGACCCTGCCTGCGAGTCAAGCCGGGACGACTCTTCCCTCAACGCAGCGTCATCCCGCTCGATTTCGCTTGTGAGGCCGTCGTGACTCGCGCGCATTTCCTTGCCATCAGATTCGATGCGGCGCATCTCCGCGGTAAGCTCGTTCTTACGGCTTTCGAAGTGCTGTCGTAGTTGATCTGCGCCATGCTCACCGAGCTGCGTTCCGCAGACGGGACATTCCACCAGTTCCCCCTGCGCGATGAGCGCCATGGGGGCATCCAGGCTGTCGTGCTCCCGCTTGATGGAGTTGTGCAGGCCCCGCTGTGCCTCCAACTCGCCGTACAGAGCTTCACGCGCTGTCCGGCGTTCGGCAAGCTCCCGCTCGCGGTCCGCAAGGGTGGTGCGCAGCTGAGTGATTCCCGTGAGGCGTTCGTTCAGAACCGTCGCCTGTGCCGCCTGCTCAGAAAGTTCACCATGCCGGCGTTCTGCGTCATTGGCCTGATTCTCAAGGCGGGAACGGAGTTCGGACGCCGCTTGCTCAAGTCGGCTCCGTTCCGCCACCAACTCGCCATGCGTGCGCGCGCGGCTGCCCAGGTCGGCCAACGCTGATCGGGCGGCCTCCAATGCTCCCCACCCCGCCTCGATCTCTTTGGTGCGCGACAGCATCTGCTCCGAACTTGCGATGGTTTCCTTTAGCTCCTGGCGTCGCCTGGCCAGGCCGCCTGCTTCCTCGGACAACTCGGCGATGCGTTCTTTCGCCTGCCGCAGCTGCTGTTGGCGATTCTGCATGTTTGCAACGACTGCGCTGATTTCATCCCGGCGCTTCGCGGCAGATTCAAGCCGACCTTTCAAATCTGACAAAGTCTCGGTGATGTCCAGAGCCTGTTTCCTGAGCCCCTCTTCTCCCTCAAGCTCACGGTCTATGAGCTCGATGCGCCCCCGGGCAATGGCCTGACGGTTGCGGTCGTCACGCGCCATATCCCGAGCCTTCTGGGCGTAACCGTCATAGACGGACAGGTTGAGAATCTCGCCGAGAATCCGTTTGCGCTCCGCCGGCCGCTGCGACACAAACAGATCGGCCTTGCCCTGAACCAGGAAGGCGGAGTTGATGAACGTGTCATAGTCCAGGCGGATGGTATCCACAAGCTTGCGGGTTGTCTCTCTGACCGACGTC
This sequence comes from Dehalococcoidia bacterium, assembly GCA_965203815.1. GTDB lineage: Bacteria > Chloroflexota > Dehalococcoidia > UBA6926 > UBA6926 > VXMO01. The sequence continues at coordinate 748,899 of OZ241912.1, forward strand.
TCAGTCAATGAACGCCAACGAGGGCCGTCGCGCATCTGGAAATCGAGAGTGGTGTTTCCGCCGCTGGCCCGCCGTCGGTGACGCCGTTCCACGCGATAGTCCACGCCGTGAGACTGAAACTCAAGCTGCACGCCCATGTCCGACATCTGCGCGGCCACGAGTTGGTCCGCTGACGCCCCCGCCCGGGAACGCCCCCACAGCGCCCACGTGATGGCGTCCAGAAGGGACGATTTCCCCGCGCCGTTGGGGCCGGACAGGCATGCGATGCCCAGCCCCTCCAGGAGCAGCGGCTCTTGCGCCCCCCGATAGGGCATGAAATTCTCAACGGTCAGCTTGAGCGGCAGCATGGGGTGAATAAATCGGACTCTAGGCTATCTCAATGGCCCGTCCGCGCTCCGTCACCACGCTAATCGGTAATCCGGCCAACGCATTCGCGAACGCCTCGGGCTGCGCCGTATGCACGGGAATGAGGTGGCGAGGGACGATGCGGCGAATCATCGCGATCGTCTCGTCGAACGTCGCGTGGCCGGAGGAGTGGAAATAATTGGGGTCCTCCGCGTCTCGAGCGGCGATGTCGAGCCCCATGTCACGGACTCGATTCAGCACCGTGTCCTCGTTGGCTGTGGCCGTGCGTGAGCGAATGTAGACGCCCTGTGTTGGTTCCTCCGCCTCCAACACGCCCAACTCCGCAGGAGAACTTCGCACAATGTAGTCGCCGCCGTTCGTGCGCAGCTCATCCGGCGAAACCAGGATCGCCTGAAACCGGTCTCGCACTTCCGCTTCCCAACCGTTTGTAGAGTCATCGAGCTGCGGCGCGTCCAGTATGCGGAACGTGTTCACCGCGTCAAAGGCGGGAAATTGCCGCCAAACGAGGGACATAGAAAGGTACATATGGAAATCACGCGGGGTGAGCACCAGAGAGCGGCGCGTTGCTTCCGCGACGTGATTGAACGTCAGCAGCCGCTCCATGTCCATCGCGTCAAAATCCGCCGCGATCAAGCCGTCCTGCCCGTTGATGGCCTCCATCACGCGCTCGTACACGTCATTCTCGGTTGTGGGAGAGACGCCGGGCTGTGTGTTGGCCCCGTCCACAATCAACGCCGGCATGTTCATCTCGGCGAATCCCTGGACAAACTCCTTCATCAGGCCCGGCTGCTGGCCGTGGAACCGTATATCCCCGGTGTAGCCGATCCATCCGTTCAGCGTTTCGATGGCGATGGCGGACGCGCCGAGGATGGAGTGATCGACGGGGTAGTGGCACAGGGCGCGTCCGTTGAGAGCATCCGGGGCGTGCTGGGGCAGAACCGATGCCGGTCTGGAACTGATGCTATTGACGCCCAGCTCCCGCATGTTCCCGAGCCACCATCGCCGAACCTCAGGGAACGTGTTGATCGGCTCCCCCTGTGCATTGGCGGAATCGTTCTGTGTCAGCAGAAAGGTGTAGGGGCGCTGGACCGCCTGGCGGGATGCAGCAGGAGCCTCGTACCCGCCCGGGACTGCAAAGACCGTTTCGTTCTCTCTTGCAGGTGGAGAAATATCCTGCGTCGCCTTGAGAATGGCGGAGGTCATGACGCTCGCGTAGATGGGGGTATCCGGGGGCAGGTAGGGGATGCCCGCCGTATGGCGTGGGTGGGCGTTGCTGATGAGCGCCGCATCCAGCCGCGGCAGTGAATCGTTCCACGACGGCGCGCCGCAATCGAACAGGAACGCCCCCCGGTCGTCTTCAACGAGGACCTGTGCCCTGCCAGGGTCGTTCATTCCGACCTGAACCGTTATTCGTACAGACACCCGGCATTACTCCCTGTCGATAAACGTCCGGACTGACCAACCGCCCAGGTGGGGAACACGCGGCCACCTAATGAGTCTAGCGGCGAAAAGACGTGTGTGCGGCATGAGTCCAACGATTCTACACACACCCTCGTATAGCTAGGCAGATTTGGAGCACAGGGGAGAAGAGCGTATACTTAGCCCATCGCGGTCTGCCACCGATCTGCAGGGAGGAATGCACGTGGACAGTCTTTCGCGATTTTTTACTTTTGCGCTCCTGGCGCTGTTGGTTGCCTTTGGCATTGCCTGCGGTGCAAGTGAAGAAGAATCGGAAGATTTCTTCGAAACGACCACGCTTGCGGCACCGAGCTTCGATTCTGATGACATGTCTGACGACGTTGGAGACGTTGTATCCAGCGCAGAGGCCGCATCGCCTGCGCCTTCCGACCAGACAACAAGCGATTCCACCGTCAATGGCGACGGCGGCTCGGACTCAACCCAACTGGAAACCGGCTACCCGCCCGTCGCCGCCCAGAATCGCCTCATCGTTCGCATAGTCGACATGACCATTGAGGTTGATGATGTCCCGAGGCAAATTGAGGCTGTGTCCGGCATCGCTCTACAGCGTGGCGGGTGGGTCGTCAGCGAGCAACGCTCCAGCCAGCATGTTGGGCACATCTCCGTCCGTGTGCCCAGCGCCCAGTTGGATGGTGCCGTCCGCGCCATTTCCGACCTCGGCCTCGATGTGCTGTCCCTCATATCTACCAGTGATGACGTAACGGAAGAGTATTTTGACGTGCAGGCGCGCATCCAAAACCTGAACGTCACACGTGACTCACTCCGCGAACTGCTGAGCCGTGAGGGTGAGCTTGAGGACATTCTCGAAGTCCAGCGTGAGATCACCCGCGTGAGCGGAGAGATTGAGATCCTTGAGGGCCGCAAGCGCCTGCTTGAGCAGACATCCGCCACGTCGCTGATTAACGTGACACTCGAACTCGCCCCCGGCGAGATGTCCGCCGACGCCGGCCCGGACCTGCAGGCCGTTGAAGGGCGCAACGTCGCGTTCCGCGCCACGTTCAACGAGCCGCAGGGAATCGACTCGTACCTATATTGGTGGGAGTTCGGCGACGGGGCCGAGTCAGAGCACCGCACGCGCACCGCCCTCACCGAGACTCCCGGCCAGCGTGTCACGGAAGTTGTCTGGTACACCTATCACTCAAGCGAGCAGTCCCCATACTTCGTCACGTTCAAGATTCGCGGGACAGGTGATACCGGTGTCGTGGACGGCGAGGATGCCATCAAGGTCAACGTGGAACGCGTGCCCACCATCTTCGTTGCAACGGAGGAAACCGTCACAGTCCGCGCAGACGAGGAGCTCAGGCTGATCGGCTCATTCACCCGCCCCGGAAATGTTGTCAATCTCACCTACGAATGGGAATTCGGCGACGGCCTGATTCCCTCCACCGGCGACATTGAGGAGGGTGTGCAGGAGATCAGCGCCACCCATGAATACACCATTGATCGGTCGGCGCCCTATGAGGCCCGTTTCACCGTGGAGGGCGAGACGGACTTTGGCGCGCCGATCTCATCGTCGTCCACGGTGCTGGTCTACGTGGAGCCGAGCGCGCAGTGGGTGATTGGATTCCTCGATATCCCTGAGACGGCTCGCGCCGCCACCAGGTCCCTCAGCGTGATTGCACAGACCGCGCTCGCTGCCGCAATCTGGCTCACGCTGCTCAGCCCTGTGTGGGCACCCATAGCCGTCCTCATCTGGTGGCTGTATCGACGGTCGCAGCGCGAAATGGCAATGCGGCCACGGAGGGCGAGTAACGCCGAACAGGACGTTGCTGAAGATAACCCGAGCGCTGACGCGGGCGGCGCGGAAGAGGAAGAACCGGAGACTCGCTAAGCCCCGCTCGGAATGACAGGCGGGGATGTGCAGCTAGCGGAACGGCGCGATCGCCAGGGTGATGGCTATCGCCACCTGGATCACGGCAAAGACCAGCCACAAAACGGTAAAGCTGATGCCGATGAAGATGGCTGCCAACGCCCAGGAAAAGGCGGCGGACCCGCCCGCCACGTAACGCAGCACGGGAGCGCGGCTGCGGTTGGCGGCAACGTGGACTGCCTGCCCGATGAGAAAACCCGCCACCGCCCACATGATCAGGCTCAAAACACCGCCGAAAAGCGCCGACAGGACGGTGATGGCAATCGCGAGCAGAATGCCCGCCCCCAGTCCTGCGCCAACGGCCGTGAGCAGGCGAGAATTGGCAACCTGGGCCACGGGGTTCCGCTCCCACGTGACGCATGACGGGCAGATGTGTCCGACGGCGGCCTGCACCATGCACTCCGGGCAGATCGGGTCGTTGCAGCGGCCGCAGCGCAGGCCGGTCTCCCTGTCGCGGTGCCGCAGGCAGTAGACGGGTTCAGCTGGGATTGTCATTGGCTTCTGAGGTTGTCGTTAACGTACGCACAAGCCAGTTTACCCACAGGGAACGGATTGAGGCGCGGGCAAGTGGGGCGGCGTGCCAGCCGCGCGGGACGATCATGAGGTCCTTGGGGCCGGTGAACTTCTGGTAGAGAATCTCGCTCGCCATCACCGGCACGGACGTGTCGCCCTCGCAGTGGAAGAAGAGCGTCGGGCGCTCCGGAACATCGAGGATCGCGACTCCCGCCTGACCGGTCCCCCACGTCTGCAATGTCTCGCTCCAACGGACGCGGAGACTGTACCCACGGAGGATGCTCCACACACGGGAAACCGCTCGCATTGGCAGGCCGTCGACCCATGGCAGCGCGCCGTCGCGCGGATAGACACGAAGATCGGATGGCTCGCCCGGTTTTCCAGGACTCCTGCTGCCCAGCGTCCGCCGGTAGAATTCCTCAGCCGCTCCCGGTTCCTCGCGCGGAATGATCCCCGCCGTCGAGGAGCACACGAGCGCCGCAAAGCCGTCCCAGTTGGCGCATGCGAGGATGGCGTCTCGCGCTCCGGAGCTATGGCCGATGACACCGACGTGGGAAGCGTCCACACCGTCCCGTTGCGCAATGAACTGTACGGCAGCGCGAACATCACCGGATGAGTCGCCCGTATAGTCTCCGCTGCTCTTTCCGTGCCCGCGCTGGTCAAATGTGAGGGCGATGACGCCGTGCCGCGCAAGGTCCCGCGCCGCCCCTCTCATGGCTTTCTGCCCTGAGCCAAGGCCATGCACCAGGACGGCGGCGGGGTGGAGATTGCCGCTTTCGGAATTGGCCGGCACGTAAATGTGACCGGCAAGCGTTTCTTCCCCGCTCTGAAAGCTGGCCTTCTCAGTTGCAATGCGCATAGAGCCATCGTACCCACGCCATGCCGAACCTCTGGCGATTGGGACTAGAATAAGGGCAAGGCAGAGTGGCGGTCACAAAGGGGAAAACGTATGGAACTCGGAATGATCGGCCTGGGACGAATGGGCGGCAACATGACCAGGCGGCTCCTCCGGAAGGGACACCGCGTTGTCGTCTTTGATTTCAGCCAGGAGGCCGTCGGCGCCGCCGCCGATGCCGGCGCGGTCGCGTCAAGCTCCCTTGAAGACCTGGTATCGCAGCTCTCCGCTCCACGAGCCGTCTGGATCATGGTTCCTGCCGGAGACCCAACGGAGCAGACCGTCAACGCCGTTGTTGAACTGCTCAGCCCCGGGGACAGCATCATCGACGGCGGCAACTCCAACTACCACGAAACCCAACGCCGAGCCGCCGCCGTCGCCGAAAAGGGCGTGACGATGCTCGATTGCGGCACCAGCGGCGGCATCTGGGGCCTCACTGAGGGCTACAGCCTGATGGTGGGCGGTGACGCGGACGCATACGCGCGCCTTGAACCGATCTTCCAGTCCCTGGCCCCGTCCGAGACGCAGGGCGTCGGCCATGTCGGGCCCGCCGGCTCGGGGCACTACGTCAAGATGATCCACAACGGCATCGAGTACGCCATGATGCAGGCGTTTGCGGAGGGCTTTGAGATTCTCAAGGCCAAGGAGGAGTTCGAACTTGACCTGCACGCCGTCGGCAAGATCTGGCAGCACGGCAGCGTCGTCCGCTCCTGGCTGCTTGACCTCGCCGTGTCCGCCCTTGAGAAAGACCCCGGACTCGATGAGATTATGGGGCACGTCTCCGACTCCGGCGAGGGGCGATGGACAATCCAGGAGGCCATCGACCTCGACGTGCCGGCACACGTCATCACAACGTCATTGTTCACGCGTTTCCGCTCCCGCATGAGCAACACGTTCGCCGACCGCATGTTGGCGGCCCTGCGCAACGAGTTTGGCGGACACGCCGTCGTGAGGTCCGATTCCTGATGACAATGTATGCGCCGGCCTCCCCGGAGCATCCGGCCCACACCGACGATCCGATTACGACGATCGTCATTGCCGGCGCGACGGGAGACCTTGCCCAGCGCAAACTCCTCCCGGCCCTCTACCATCTATGGATTAAAGGCAGGCTTGCTCCCAACGTCCCCATCGTTGGCTTTTCCCGCGCCATGATGTCCACGGATGAGTTCCGGGAGTTCATGTGGCGCGGCATCCAGGAGATTGGCGGGATCGAACCCAATCGTGACCAATGGGAAGCCTTCGCCCCGCGGTTGAGCTATTTCGGCGGCGATCTCGGCAGCACGGATGACGTCGGCGTGCTGGGTCGGCGTCTGGACGAAATTGAAGCGGGCGACCCGCAGGCGAACCGCCTCTTTTACCTGTCCATCACCCCGGCCATCTTTGAACCTGCGGTGTCAAGCCTCAGCGCCTGCGGGCTGGTGGAGGAGACTTCTGAGACCGGCTGGCGCAGGGTCGTCGTTGAAAAGCCGTTCGGCCGCGATCTGGCTACTGCCAATGCGCTGAATAGAACCATCCACCGGGTGTTTCGAGAAGAGCAGGTCTACCGCATCGATCACTACCTCGGCAAGGAGACCGTTCAGAATCTCTTGGTTCTGAGATTCGCCAACGCCATCTTCGAGCCCATCTGGAACCGCAACTACGTGGACAACGTGCAGATCACCGTCGCGGAATCCGTGGACGTGGGGGAGCGGGCGGGGTACTACGATCAATTCGGCGTCGTGCGGGACATGATTCAGAATCACCTTTTGCAGGTGCTCGCGCTGGTGACGATGGAGCCGCCGGTCACGCTCGAGGCGGATTCACTTCGGAATAAGAAGGTTGAGGCGCTGCGGGCAATCCGGCCATGGACGGCAACGGAGGCGGCGCGCAATGCCGTCCGCGCCCAGTACATCGGCTACCGTGACGCGCATGGTGTCGATCCGCATTCAGCCACGCCCACGTACGCGGCCATGCGTCTCTACCTGGACAACTGGCGGTGGCAGGGCGTGCCGTTCTACTTGCGTTCCGGCAAGGCGATGGCGCGGAAATCATCCGAGATTGCAATCGAGTTTCGCGCCCCGCCGCACCGCATCTTCCCCGCCAATCCCATGTGGGGGCCGCTGGCCAATATCCTGACGCTGCGCCTCCAACCGGATGAGGGAGTGCATCTGCGTTTCGCCGCCAAGCTGCCGGACGAGGGCATGGCCGTCCGGCCGGTGGACATGGATTTCCACTACGGCACGGAGTTTGGCTCTGAGGAGCTGCCGGAGGCCTATGAAAGACTGTTGAGCGATGCGCTCGATGGCGATGCCTCTCTCTTCATCCGCAGTGACCACATTGAAGAGGCGTGGAAGATCGTTGATCCCCTGCTGGAGGCATGGGAAGACTCCATCTCTCACCCCGTGCAATGGTATGAGCCCGGCTCGTGGGGGCCGGAGACTGCCGACGCGCTCCTGTCCCAGGATGGACGTGCATGGGCGTCCGTCGGTGAGCGGCATGGACGCATCAACGACTGAGATAGAGATCACCATCCTGCCGGACGCGGAGGCGGCTACTCGCGCGGCGGCGGACATCATCACGGAAGCATCAGAGGCGTCGGTTGACGGCTTTTCCATTGCCCTTGCAGGTGGGCAGACGCCCCGCGGCCTCTATGAAACGCTTGCCACTGAACCGTATCTCTCCCGGATTGCATGGGACACGTGGAGTGTGTGGTGGGGCGATGAACGCTGTGTGCCGCCGACCGATGAGATGAGCAATTACGGGATGGCCGCTGAAACTCTCCTCAGCAGGGTTCCGATTCCCGCTGAGCATGTGCATCGCATCCATGGCGAGGCCGGGCCACAGGCGGCCGCCCGCGCGTATGAGAATGAACTCCGCGACCATTTCGGCTCACAGATGCCACAGTTTGATCTCATCCTGCTTGGCCTCGGGGAGGATGGGCATACTGCCTCCCTGTTTCAGGGAACGCAGACGTTGCAAGAAACCCGGCATTCCGTCGTTCCCAGCGTCGCGCCCTGGCCTCCGCATGACCGTGTGACCCTCTCGCTGCCCGTGATCAACGCGGCGCGGCGGGTTGTCTTTGTGGTGGTTGGGCGAGAAAAAGCCCACGCCTTGCGCATGGTGATTGCCGCGGACCAGGAGGATGCGCAGCAACCGCCCGCAGCGTTGGTTCGCCCTGTGAGCGGCGCGGCGCAATTCGTAGTGGATGAGGCGGCGGCGCTGTTTCTGACAGGAGCGCCGGCCCACTGAATGAGTACATTCAACTATGAGATTCCGCGTATAGTCCTAACATGACGCTCAATTCGAACGGCTATAAGAACATCGGCGATTACGGTCTGATTGGAGACCGACACTCTGCGGCGCTCGTCGGCATCGACGGATCAATTGATTGGTGCGCATTTCCCCGTTTCGACTCGGCAAGCGTGTTCGCCGCCATCCTCGATAGCAAGAATGGCGGACGCTTTGCCATCACGCCATCAGAGCTTTACACGGGCGGGCAGCACTATCTGAAAGACTCCAACGTACTGGAGACGCAGTTTGTCACACGGACCGGCTCCTGCGACTTGACGGACTTCATGCCGTTCTTCCGGCGTCCGGACCGCTCATGGGTAGCGCATGGGTGCATCATCCGCGTTCTGCGCTGCACGTCCGGCGCCATCTCCATGCGTGTCGCCTATGAGCCGCGGCCTGACTACGGACGTTCGTCAGAGACATTGTGGGAGCGCAACGGCACGCTGGTTGTCAAGGACGAAGATTATGAGCTGATCTTGGAGACCACGCTGCCGCTTCAGATCAACGAATCCGGCGACGGCGCATACGCCGAGGTTCTCATGACGGAGGGGATGGAGGCCGTGTTTGTTGTGCGGCATGTGCTGGAGGGCCACGAGGAGGCCATTCCGTCCGCGCTCGCCTCTTCCATGCCGCATGAACTGCTCACGCTCACGGACTCTTATTGGCGCAACCTCTCGATGACCGTCAACTACACCGGCCCGTATCGTGATTTTGTCGTGCGCTCGTATCTCGTCCTTCACCTGCTGGTCTATATCCCGACCGGCGCAATCGTCGCCGCCCCCACCACGTCCCTGCCTGAATGGATCGGAGGCAGCCGCAACTGGGACTACCGCTTTACGTGGCTGCGTGACGCGGCATTCACGGTGGACGCTTTGATGCGCCTCGGCCACACGGAGGAAGCCGTTGAGTTCTTCGAATGGTTGGCGCAGGCATGCGGCCTCAGTGACGACTCACTCGAATGGGGTGGGCACGATAAGGAAGAGCACATCCATATCCTCTACCGCATCGATGGCGAGACGGACTCCACGGAAGAGGAACTGCCCAACCTGGAGGGCTATCGAAGTTCAGGCCCGGTCCGCATTGGCAACGGCGCGTATGACCAGATCCAGCAGGACGTTTACGGAGAACTGCTGGCCAGCGCGCACCTGCTGGCCATGCACGGCGAGGAAGTGACGGCAGCGCACTGGGATGTCGTCAAGACGCTCGCCAACCTGGCTGCGCAGGAATGGCGTGACCCGGACAGCGGCATCTGGGAGGTGCGTGGAGGACCGTTCCATTTCGTCACGTCGAATGCCCTCTGCTGGGTGGCGCTTGACCGCGCAATCAAGCTTGGCGAGATGTATATGCCCGACGACCCGGATATTCCACGCTGGCAGGCAGAGGCGGAGACCATCAAGGATGACGTGCTGGCCAAGGGTTGGAGCGAGGACAAGAAAGCGTTCGTCCAGCACTACGAATCTGACGCGATGGACGCCGCCACTCTACTGCTGCCGCTGCTGGGCTTCATCGAGTTCAATGACCCACGGCTGCTCTCAACACTTGAGCGAATCGAGATGGAGCTGCGCGACGGCCCGTTCGTCAAGCGCTACCGGACGGATGAGACGGATGACGGTGTGTTTGGCCCGGAGGGCGCATTCACACTCTGCAGCTTCTGGCTGGTGCAGGTGCTGATCCGTGTTGGTCGTCGCGGCGAGGCGACGCGCATGTTCAATGAACTGCTGACGTACGCGAACCACCTGGGATTGTTCGCGGAGATGATTGATCCGCGCAGCGGCCTCGCGCTGGGCAACTTCCCGCAGGCATTCACCCACATCGGCCTCATCTTGGCGGCGCTGGAATGCACGTTGCAGGAGGGCGCCCCTGAATAGGGTGAACACCGCCGCGTCATTCGGTGTCGGGGTTCTCCATAGCCAAGTCCGGCTCGCTTTCGGGGACCGTTGGGCTATCGGCGTTCCACTGTTGGCGGAAATAGATGATGAGGTCCCTTCCCATCGCGACTAGTGGCGGCCCGAGGATCACTCCCCAAAGACCGAAGAAGTAGCTGCCAAGAACAAACACCAGGATGATTGCTATCGGGTGCATGTTGAGCGTCTTCGCCTGTATCCGAGGCGCCAGGAGAGTGTTCTCCACCAATTGGATAATCACGTAGAACAGGAGAACCCACAGCACCTTGTCGGGTTCTGTCGCCAGGGTCACAAGGATGCCTGCGGCCGCTCCGATAAAGGGTCCGATAAGGGGAATGAGCTCGGTTAGGCCGGCAACAATACCCAGAAGTAGGGCAAACGGGATGTCTAACAGCAGGAGTCCGACAGCAACAATGACCCCGATAGTCACCCCAAGAGTTAGCTGTCCTCGCAAGTACCCACCCAAAGTGCGATCCGCTATATCAAGCGTGTTGCGTAAATGAGGGCGGAGGGCCGCGGGGAAAGGAGCGTACAGAGATTCCCGGATCGACTCGGAATCTTTGATCAGGTAGAACACCAGGATGGGGGCCGTCGTCAGGCTCAAGACAAAGCCAAGAGAACCCGTGACGGCTCCCAGGCTCTGCTGCGCAATGTTGCCGGCGGCGCTGCCGATAACGCCTCCCGAATCGGCCAGGAATTGCTCTATTGTGGCGCGCGTATCGTCCGGAACAGTGTCAACATACAGTTCCAACCAGCCTTCCACCGTGACGCGGGCTCTGCTGATCAACTCGGGGAATTCGTCTGCGAACTCCCGTCCCTGTTCGATGGTCGGTGGAACCACAAGAAGCAAGCTCCCCGCAAATGCCATCACGGCCGCAAGGAAGATTACCGCAACAGCGATAGAGCGCGTCCGTTCCGGGCGGTCGTGCCACCAGGGTATTCCACGCTCGATACCCCGGGCTGCAGGCATCAGCGCGTAGGCAAGCACGGCGCTGATACCAAAGACCAGCAGCGCCGTATTGAGCAGGAAAAGGACCAGCAGAATGGCGATCAGGACAACGCCATACGCGATCAACCAGGGGCGATCCCCCGACAGGACTCGACGCGCGCCGGCCTCAATTGTCATGACGCCTCACCATGTCGCAGTCGTACTGAGTAGGACTACATGGTACATCCGAACGCCGGTCAGAGCACGCCGCGCGCCAGCACGATTCCCAGGACGATGACGAACAGCGCCAAAAGAGCAATCCCCTCCGCCCGCACAATGCGTCGGTTTGTCCATGCAACGAGGAAAAGCGCCGCCGTGGCGGCCGCCAGCACCGGAATCTCAAAGGTATAGAGTTCACTGTCTATCGGCAGCGTCGAGACCGCGGCGGTCAGCCCCAGCACGCCCAACAGGTTGAAGATGTTGGACCCAACCACATTGGCCACGGCAATCTCACGCTCGCCGTGGTAGGCAGCCACCGCCGTGGTCACAATCTCCGGGAGGCTCGTTCCAATCGCGATGATGGTGAGACCGATTGCCACCTCGCTCAGGCCAATGCGCTCCGCCATGCCAACCGATCCATTCACCGTCAACTCGGAACCGAGAGCAAGGGCCCCGATACCCGCAAGCAGGAAAATGACTTCACGGGCGATTCCCGCCTTGGAAAGTGGGTCTTGCGCCCCGGTGAACTCTTCACCTCCGCGAGGCACTTCCCTCTCCCGGTGCCGCAGCAGGGACAGTCCCACAAAGGCGATGAGCCCAACAAACAGGGCCGCGCCGACTACATGCCCTATCGTTCCGGTCAGTCCCGCCACGATGACCGCGACCGTGGCAACGGCCAGCGCGGGCATCTCCCAGCGAATAAGGCTCGGATGAACGTCCATGGGGCGTATCAGCGCTGCGATGCCCAGCACCAGCAAGATGTTTGTGATGTTTGAGCCGAGCACGTTGCCCACGGCCAGCCCGCCGGACCCCTCCAGGGCGGCCGCCATGCTGACCGACAACTCCGGGGATGACGTGCCGAGTGCGACAACCGTCGCACCAACGATTAGCGGTGAGATGCCGAATGCCAATGACAGCCGTGCCGCCGCCTTGACCAGCAGCCATCCTCCGGCGAGGAGCACGACAAGCCCCGCCGCAGTCAGTGCAAGGTCGACAATCAGTGACGTCATCCCGCTCTTTCCTGACCGGCCCGTGGCCGCTGCCACGCTTCACTGTGGATTGCCAAGTACATGCCCAGCATGAGCAGCGCTCCGCCCGGGATCACGGTCCACGCCGGTATCTCCCCCAGCACGGGAATCGCTACCAACGCCGCGAGTACCGGCTCCGCCCGCACTGCCAGCGTGATATTGACAGCCGGCCAGTACCCCAACGCCCAATTCATCAGCGAATGACCGATGACCTGCGGGACAAGCGCCGCCATCGCCATCCAGAAATAGGATTCCATCGGCAGCCCCATCATCTGTGACCCGCTCCCGACGGCTCCAATGATCAACACCGCCGCCGCCACCGCGTACACGACCGCGATGTACGGCAGCGTCGGGATGCTGCTGCGAACACGCCTGCCCACCAGCAGATAGCCCGCCACCGCAACCGCGCCGGCGAGGGCCAGCGCATCGCCGTACAGACGTCGCTCACCCTCCACCCAGTCACCCGCCGCGATGATGACTCCGCCCGCGATGCTCACGATGACGGCCGCCGTCGTCAGCCAGCCCAGCCTGTCCGACAGGTAGAAATGTCCGGCCACTGCGACGAATATCGGCGTCGTCGTGACCAGCAGCACGGAGCTCGCGACGGACGTGTGAGAGAGCGAGGTGATCCAGAGCGCGAAGTGCGCGGCAAGGCAGAGCCCGGACGCTGCCAGCAGGGTCAGGTCAGACCGGCGAACTGTGCTGAACTGGCTCCGCACAAATAGGGATGCCGCCCCGATGACGATCGCGGCGATGCCCATGCGATACGCCGCCACCGTGAGCGGCGGCGCGTCCGCCAAGCGAATGAAGATGGCCGCCATCGACATGCTGAGCACGCCAACGCCGACGCCAAGATAAACCCTCACCGCAATAGAGTACGCGGGATTAGAACCCCCCGCCCCCCGCCACGCCCCTCCCCTCATTCCGGCGAAAGCCGGAATCCATCCGGTCCCGTTCACCCTGAGCCTGTCGAAGGCCCCCGCCCCCTTGCGCGCCCACGCTATCATCGTGGTGCAGTCCCTGAGAGGAGGTGCGTAACCCATGAGAAAGTACACGATCAGCCAGGTGGAAGCCGTGGCCCTCATGATTGGCCCCATCCTGGCCCTTGGATTCTTCCTGTTGGAGCCGGGCGGCGTGCTCATCGACTCCGCAGAGTCGACCGATCACCTTGGCAAGGTAACCGCGTTCGCGGAGAACAGCACGCTGGCTCACGTCGTGGCGCTGGTGGTGCCATTGGGCCTGGTGCTGACCCTGTACGGTTTCGCCGGACTCTGGAGGGTGTTTGACAAGAATGACCTGATTGACGGCGCGGCGCGGCTTGGCAGCGCGAGTCTCATCATCGGCGGCGTCGGGTGGATCATGGTTCAGGGCCTTGCTCACGTCATGGCGAATACGGACCTTGGCTCGGAATCGGACGTCAGCGTAGCCCTGTCGTTGTCTTCGATCGATTCCGGCGTGAGCCTCATCTCCAGCCTGGCAGTCTCGTTCGGGTTGATTGCCTTTACCGTGGGAGTGGCGATGGAGGAGCAGCCCGGAATACACAGGATTATCGCCCTGGTGATTACCGCGGTCTCAGTCGTCTCCATTGTCGCGCTCATCATCGGCCACACGCAGGCTGACGAGACGATGGTCGCCATCGGCCGCGCCTGCTATTTCCCGTGGGTGTTCTGGATGGTTCTGCTGGGCGCGCGCCTCCTGAAACCTGACACCGCCGCCGCAGAGGAAGCGCGGGCTTAGGCACCCCCCCTCATTCCGGCGAAAGCATGCCCCGTACTCCGATACGGGGCCGGAATCCATCGGGAATCCCCTCCCCCTTGATGGGGGAGGGCCAGGGTGGGGGTGCCCCCCTTGACACCTGCTTGAAGTGATGTAAACTAGTTTGCATCACAAACTATAAAAGGGAATCGGCCCGGATGAGGGTAAAGGAGGACGTGATGCAATCGGCAGCAGGAGACAGGCACGAGCTATCCCCGCAAGAGGGCTGGGAGGACATCCACGCCACGATGGACCAACTCCGCAGCTCGATGTATGTGGCCGGCACGGCGACGATTCTGCTCGTGTGGGGGGCGCTCATCTCGCTGGGCTTTTTCGTGGAGTACTCCTTCACGACGTTCCTTGAAGACGTGGCAGCTGACAGGCCGTGGATCCGGGCGCCGCTGTGGTTCGGGCTGGTCGCAGTGGGCATGGTGGCCAGCGCGCTCATCGGAGATCGGGCCGGCCGCAAGACAGGCGCGGGGGAGGCGGCACGATCCGCCGGCATCCGCACGTTCTTTTTCTGGCTCACCATCGCCGTGGCAGCCTTCGTGATGCCCGCCGCGCTCGGGCTATGGGAAGAGGGCGACGGTGGAGCCACCGGCGGTGTGTCCATCGGCATCGCCATGCTCGGCTTCATCCTGTTCGGCATCATGCACCGGCCGATCATCGCCGTCCTGGGCCTTGTGTTTCTTGCGGCGTACTTCGTCCCGTACCGCGTCGCGGGTGACAACGCGCTGTTGATCTCGGCAGTCCTGATGGCAATAACGGCCGCCGCGGGCTGGGCGATCATCCGCCGGAGCGACGTTCCGTGACGACGAACGACACCCTCGATCTCGACGAAACGATCCACCAACCGACGCGCCTGCGGATCATGACGCTGCTCGCGACGCAGGGGGCGGATGGCCGGGTCGCCTACGGATTGATCCAGAAGGAGCTGGGCCTGACGGGCGGCAACCTGACGGCGCACCTGCGCAAGCTGGAGGATGCGGACTACATCGCGATGTCCAAGGAGTTCATCGACGCCAAGCCCCGCACGTGGATCGAGGCGACGGACACAGGCCGCCAGGCCTACGCGCGCTACCTGGACAACCTCCGGCAGGCCCTGAGCCTCAGATAAGGCCCGCCCCAGGCAGCGTCGCCATCCTGCGGTCCAGTGTCAGCGTTTCGAGACCGGCCCGCGCATAATTATCTGCGATGAGCCGATCGAACAGCCCCGGTCCACCGGAAGCGGAGAGGGCATCGAGGACAGGGCGGCCATTCATGGGCGCAACCAGGCCGCTTGTAAGCACGCCAAACAGGCTGGAGCGAGCGTGTTCCTCCGTGGCTCCGTAGTGATGGGTAATGGTTGCGAACGCTTCTCCGATCACCTGATTGGAAGCGAGGACTTCGTTGTCTTGCTCCTCAATGAGGGCGCCCAATCGATTTACACAACGGATATAGTCTCGTTCCGGTTCCCTCGTGACGAGCCTGACCAGGACGGACGTATCAATACCGAATTGCTGGGCCACGTCCGCTCTCCCTATCGTCTCTGAACTTCCGGATGTCGAACGGCGGCGTGCCGGGTTTGATCTTGTCCTTCAATGTCCCCAGCTTCGAATAGTCGATGCGGCGCGGCTTGAGCAGGTAGCCGTCCGGCCCCTCCTGCAGCTCGATCTGATCGCCGGGCTTCACGCCCAACTCCTCCAGCACCTTCGCCGGAAACGTGACCTGCCGCTTGGACGTGACTTTGATTAGCATCTCTTGGCTCCTTACCGACAGCCTATGGAGGTAAGGCGGCATGGTCAAGGCAACGTCCCCATCCTCACCGGATGGCTGTCATGTGACAGCGGCAGATTGCAGGGCATCAAAGGAATGTGCTCTATATTAAAAGGTGGAGCGGGTGGAGCGTGGGCGCAGCCGGGAGCGAGGCGGCTTGGCAAGTGCGCGATTCATGCCTTCGAGATTGTAGTGCGCCGTGCTTGACAGGGACTCCGTTCCGATACTAGAATCGTCAAAGCCTTCGAGAGTAAGGTGCGGGATAGCGGATTCACTTGTAAGTGAGGATATTTCATGACACAGACGATAGCGCGGCCATGGAGCCCAGTGCAGGTGCTGGTACTTGTTCTCGTAGGAGTGTTGATTTCAGCGCTGGCGTTAGCCGTCGCTGTGCCTGCCATTGTGCAAGCCCAATCCAGTGATGCCATAGAATATCCGGAGAACGGCAAAGACCCGGTGGTGACCCTCTCTGCTGATGATCCTGAAGGTGGCACGTCGATTACCTGGGACATCGCGGCTGCGGGTACCGCCCACGGAAATCTGACAATAGCCGACGCCGCTGACGCGGGCCACTTTGACATCAACAAAGACGGAGAGCTCACCTTCGACATCGGGGGCGATGACGACACCCCAGACGTAAGTGTGGCTCCCGACTTCGAAGCGCCCAGGGCTGCTGCGTTTGATGCTTCCACCAACACCAACACCTACAGAGTGGTCGTGTCCGCCTCCGATGGGACAGAGACGGGCTACCATGCGGTCACCGTCAAGGTCACGAACGAGGACGAGCCGGGCAAGGTGACCTGGACCGTCGACCACGACGCTGACGCGTCACCAGATACGCCGAAGTTGGCGCAGTTCGACGTCGGCACAATCTTGACCGCTAGCGCAACTGATGGCGACATAGCAGGGACTGCAAAGGCAGTAACTTCCCCAATCTGGCGCTGGCATAGGTCGACAAGCAAGACCGACATCGGGACGGAGATATCCGGGACCGGGGCAAACGCGGCCTCCTACACCGTCACACTTGACGACGTGGACATGTACCTGACGGTGGTGGCCCACTACGTCGTCTCGGGCAACGTGGATCAGGAGACCGCAATGCTGTCCTCCGAGTACCCGGTGCTACCAGACCGGGTCGGAGCCAGCAAGCTCGAGTTCGACCCGACCACGGTTTCCAGGTCAGTGGCCGAGGGCAAGAAGGGCGCGAATGTCGGCGATCCGGTGACGGCCAAGGGCAACCACGGCGCGGTCAATTACACCCTGGCTGCGGGTGGCACCGACAACGCCCAGTTCAAGATCGACCAGAAGAGCGGCCAGATAACGACCAATGCGGATCTTAACTTCGAGGGGACTGAAGGTACCGCCGACAATTGCTCGGCATTGAACACCTGTGTAGTAACCGTCACGGCCACGGACGCCTCAGGTGCATCCGTCACCACCGACGCGACCGTGAACATCAAGATTACGAACGTGGACGAGAAGCCGACATTCCCAACAGCCGCAGTAACAGCCGTAACGCTTGATGAGGGTGGAACTGTGCTGGCCACCGATCCAGCTACCGTTACCTACACGGCGACCGATCCGGAGACCCGAAGCATTTCCTACACCTTGATGGGATCGGACGGGGCCAGGTTCCAGCTCAGCACCAGCCAGGTTCTCTCCTTCAGGGCAAAGCCCGACTACGAGAAGCCGACGGACAGCAACAGGGACAACGTGTACGAGGTGACCGTGCGGGCCTCGGACGGCACTATGCATGCCGACCGGACGGTCAAAGTTACCGTCAGAGACGACAATGAAGCCCCGGATATTTCGGGCAGGGACAGCGTCAACTTCGCTGAGAATGGCACCGGGAACGTGGCCACCTTCATGGCCGACGATCCTGAGGGCGCCACAGCGATTACCTGGGACATCGCGGCTGCGGGTACCGCCCACGGAAATCTGGCAATAGCCGACGCCGCTGACGCTGAGCACTTCGACATCAATAAGGACGGCGAGCTCACCTTCGACATCGGAGGCGACAGTGATTCCCCGGACGCTAGCGTGTCCCCGGACTTCGAGGCGCCCAGAGGAACAGGGCCGATTAGTGGCACCAACACGAACACCTATAGAGTGGTCGTGTCCGCCTCCGATGGGACAGAGACGGGCTACCATGCGATCACCGTCAAGGTTACGAACATGAACGAGCGGGGCAAGGTGGTCTGGACCGTCGACCATGACGGCGGCGGCGCAGACACGCCCAAGCTGGTGCAGTTCGATGTCGGCACAGTCCTGAGCGCTAGCGCAACTGATGGCGACATAGCAGGGACTACTAAGGACGTAGCCTCACCAGGCGCCGCGAGCATCATATGGCGGTGGTACCGCGGAGGCACCCTCATCTCGACCGCGACCACGGAGAGCTACACCGTCGTCACCACCGACGTAGGCCACCGCATCCGCGTAGTAGTGACCTACAATGTTGGGGGCAGCACAACCCAGGAGACCGCCGGTTTGACCTCCGACTACCCTGTGCTGGCGGAACGGGTCGCGCCCAACGCTCTCAAGTTCGAACCGAGTGCAATCTCCAGGTCGGTGCCTGAGGGCAAGAAGGGCGCGAATGTCGGTACACGGGTGTTGGCCGAGGGCAACCACGGTGCAGTCAATTACACCTTGGTGCCCGGTGGCGACGCCGCCAACTTCAAGATCGACCAGAAGACCGGCCAGATAACGACCGCGGTGGACCTGGACTACGAGGCGGTTGCGGGTGACCCCGACAATTGTGTAACAACAGCAAACGAATGCACAGTCACCGTCAGGGCCACGGATGCCTCCGGCACTGCCACCGCAGCCACAGCCCAGGCTAGCCCCCCCATCTTCGAAGACGCGACCGTGACCATCAAGATTACGAAGGTGGACGAGAAGCCGACGTTCGGTAGCGGAGCGGAGACGGTTAGTCTTCCTGAGAATAGTAAACCGCTCTGGAATGACACTGATCCCGGCTACACCTTCACCACAAGCGCCGGAGTCACCTACACGGCAAGTGACGAGGATGGCCTCAATGTCAACCTGTCGCTGATGGGACCGGACGCGGCCAAGTTCACCCTCAATAACGCCGGCATCCTCTCCTTCAGGACGGCACCCGACTACGAAGACCCAGGTGACGTGAACAAGAACAACGTGTATGAGGTTACGGTTCGGGCCTCTGACGGAACGGTGCATACCGACCGGATGGTCAGAGTCACCGTCACTGGCCTGAACGAAGCTCCGGTGATCACACGCGAGCCTGCGACCGGCCTGAGGATATCGGGACGCTCCAGCGTGAGCGTGGCAGAGAACGCCACTGCGGTCGAAACCTACACGGCAAGGGGCCCGGATGCGGACATGGCGACATGGGGCGTGACGGGCGACGATGCCGGTAAGTTCAGCATCAGCAGCAGCGGTGCACTGAGCTTCAGGAGCGCGCCGAACTACGAGAACCCCGGGTCCGCTGCGGGCACCAACGTCTACAGCGTGACCGTGACGGCCAACGACGGCACGAACACCGCCATGCATCCCGTGACCGTAACAGTCACGGACGTGGAAGAAACGGGAACAGGTGACGCTCTGGTCGACAGGTACGACGCGGACACCAACGGAACGATCGAGAAGAGTGAGGTCGTCACAGCGATCGACGATTACCTGGATGGAGGCGAGAATGCCCCCAGCAAGGCTGACGTGATCAGGCTCATCAACCTCTACCTTGACGCCTAGTTTTCACAGGAGATCAGGACACGAGGTTGCGCAGAATCGTCTGCGCAGCCTCGTGTCACAACGAAGGGGTATGTGACACTTGTTGTTCAACAAAGCGAAAACCACAATCACCATCGCCCTTGCCGTGAGTCTGGTCGCCCTGTTGGGCGTCTTATCGGTAAGCGCGCAGCAGAACCCCAGCGCCACGCGCTCCTTCTCCGCGGCAACGGTAGACGCCGGCGCTGAGCTGACCGTCACCATTGCCGTCGCCAACTACGGCGGATTCGGGCGCGTGACCGAAACTCTGCCCGCAGGGTTCACCTACGGTTCCTCCAGCCTTGATGACAGCCAGGTGGACGACAGCGGAGCGCCGGTGATCAAGTTCACCCTGCAGGGAGATTCCTCTTTCACCTATACCGTTACCGCGTCGGATACGGCGGGTACCTATAACTTCTCCGGTTCATTGCGGGACTCTGACAAGAACAACAATGACGTCGGCGGCGCCACCCAAGTCACCGTCCAGGCCGCGGCGGCCACGCCTACCCCGGCGCCCACGCCTACTCCGGCGCCTACCCCGGTGCCCGGGTCCCCCAGCGCCACGCGATCATTCTCCCCGACGTCGGTAACCGCCGGCGCGGACGTGACGGTCACCATTGCCGTCGCCAACTATGGAGGGTTCGGGCGTGTCACTGAGACCCTGCCCACAGGATTCACCTACAAGTCCTCCAGCCTTGACGACAGCCAGGTGGACGACAGCGGAGCGCCGGAGATCAGGTTCACATTGCAGGGAGATTCCTCTTTCACTTATACCGTTACCGCGTCGGATACGGCGGGTACCTATAACTTCTCCGGCACGTTGCGGGACTCTGACAGGAACAACCATGCCGTCGGCGGCGCTTCCGGCATCACCGTCCAGCCCTCACCGCATGGCCCCAGGGCCACGCGATCATTCTCCACGACGTCGGTAACCGCCGGCGCGGACGTGACGGTCACCATTGTCGCCGCCAACTATGGCGGATTCGGGCGCGTGACTGAGACCCTGCCTGATGGATTCACCTACAAGTCCTCCAACCTTGATGACAGCCAGGTGGACGACAGCGGAGCGCCGGAGATCGAGTTCACACTGCAGGCGGAAAATCAGTTCACCTATGTTGTGACAGCCCCTGACACAGCCGGAAGCCATACGTTCTCCGGTACGTTGAGGGACTCTGACAGGGAGAACCATAACGTCGGCGGCGCTTCCGGCATCGCCGTGCAGCTCCCTGCGGGGCCTGCTTCTCGCGCCTTCTCACCGTCACCGGTGGCCCCGGGCGGGACACTGACAGTGACAATTACTGCCACCGAGTACGGAGGCTTCGGGCGCGTCACCGAGAATCTGCCTAATGGCTTCACGTACGGGTCCAGCAGCCTTGCCGAGTCCCAGGTGGACGCCAGCGGCGCCCCGGCGATCAACTTCACACTCCAGGCGGAAACATCCTTTACCTATACGGCTACCGCGCCAACCGCCACGGGGCCCTACGTCTTTGCAGGAACATTCAGAGACAGCGACCGTGTTGATACGGGCGTTGGCGGGCAAACTCAGATCCAGGTCGGTACGCAGGCGCCTCCCACACCACAGCCGACAGTACGACCGCGGCCGCCATCAGGCGAGCCTCGCAACCGCGCGCCGGTGTTTGAGGAAGGTCGCAGCGCATCACGCTCCATCGCCGAGAACTCCGCAGCCGGAACGGACGTGGGAGAACCGGTCACTGCGACGGATCGTGACGACGACGATCTGGAATACCGCCTCACCGGGGCAGATGCAGACTTCTTCGACATCGACGAGGACAACGGCCAAATCTCCGTCGCCGAGGGTACGACCCTGGACTACGAGGCCAGGAACTCCTATGAGGTCACCGTGCGGGCCAGTGACCCGACCGAAAGAGAAGACGACATTGAGATCACCATCAATGTGACCAACGTGGACGAGGCCGGCGCGGTTGCACTGTCGCCGGAGCAGCCGATGGTCGGCACGGAACTGACGGCAATGCTGACGGATCCTGACGGTTCGCTGGCGAGTGTCAGCTGGGCGTGGGAGCGCTCTGCGGACAACGCGACGTGGACCGCCATAACAGGAGCGACATCGAGCGCCTACACGCCGGTGGAGGCGGACGAAGGCCACTACCTGAGGGCGACGGCGGCGTACACTGACGGCCACGGCGGGAACAAGAGCGCGATGATGGCGTTGGCGGCCATGGTCCCGGTCGCACCGGAACCCACGGCCACACCGGAGCCCACAGCAACGCCCACACCGGAGCCCACAGCCACACCGAGGCCCACAGCCACGCCGAGGCCCACAGCCACGCCCAGACCTGAGCCTACGGCCACGGCTGCGCCGGAGCCCACAGCCACGGTTGCGCCGGAGCCCACGGCTACGTCTGCGCCGGTGCCCGTTGCCACGGCCACACCTGAACCGGAAGTTACTCCGCCCGAGGAGGAGGACGAAGGATTCCCGCTATGGGCAATCGGCCTGATCCTCATCGGATTGTTGGCAGCAGGAGGCCTCGTCGCCTTCTTCATGATGAGGTCGAGGACCTGATAGCGCCTGGCGTCTAGCTAAGAAGAAAAAGAAAGGGGCTTCATATGAAGCCCCTTTCTTGTCTCTTACACACTGCTCCCCTCTCAGGCCCCCCCAAGGCCAATGTGAGCGCGCAGCCGCTCCTGGCTAGCGCGCTCCCGTATCGCCCTGCCGTATCTCGAAATCCCGCCGGTCACGGTACAGCGGCGCGCGATTGAGGACATCGTCGTCCTTCTCGAGGTCAATGTTATCAACGTCCGTCATCATCCAGTACTTGTACCCGCCGAGAAAGAGATACGGCCTCTTCTGGTGGAAGAATGAGCACTCGATGCCCTCGCCCCGTTTGATCCGGTCCACGAACGCTGCGAGCAGGTCCTGCTGCCCATCCCTCTTGATGACGACGTACTCATGCGGCCACGTATCGCGATACGTCACCGCCTCCCGCCACGGAGCCTGAGCGATGAGATTCATGATGTTGTCTGCCTGAGTGTCAGTCATGATTGTCTTTCCCCTACGCGATGAACTGGAGAATCAAGATACGCCGCGATCACAATAGCGGCAAGCCGTGTCTCTCAAGAACAAGCAAGAACTGAGTAACGCATGGTAGCCAATTTGGAACATTTGTTAGAACGTTCCAACTCATCGTGGACATCACCCCAATCCTCAGCAAACAACAACGGGACCGGCCGGCGTCAGCGGGATAGGAGGAGGGTGTGGGCTAGGCTGGCGCCTAATCGGTTCAAGGCGCTGCCATACCCCATCACATGCCGGAGTTGCTATCAGCACATCGGTAAGTGAATGATGTCCAGCCTATAATCCAATATCGACCCCGGCCCCGGAAACGTGGGGAGCGTCTCGTGGACTTCGATCGACACAACGACGAGCGCGTCAGAGCAGCCACATTCGAATGGCTCGCTCGAATGGTGTCGATCCACGGCGATGTTCTTCCACGGCCAATTCTGATCGAGGGGTTTGAATTGGACGGGCAGCGCGTTCCTGTAATCAGCCCGCAGGGCATCTTCAAGCCCGCCGTGATGCAACTCCCGCTTTCGATTACAACGTCGCCAAAGGGACCGTACGACGATCACATCGGCCCGGACAACTTGTTGCGCTATCGCTACAGAGGAACCGACCCCAACCACCGCGACAACGTCGGTCTGAGGACTGTGATGGCCAATCGCTTACCGTTGGTCTACTTCCACGGGATCCTCCCGGGGAGATACTCGGCACTCTGGCCAGTCTTTGTCGTGGAAGACCTGCGCGATCAACTCGTCTTCTCGATCTCTGTCGACGATGCTGTACCCACCGGTATCTATTCCTTGGACGAAGAACCAGTTCGCCGTATCGCCGAGGTTCGCCGTGAATATGCGGTCTCGCAGACGCGCACGAGGCTGCACCAGAGCGCGTTCCGTGAACTCGTACTTCGGGCCTATCAGAATCAATGCGCTCTCTGCCGCCTGCGACACAGCGAATTGCTTGATGCGGCACACATCATGCCGGACTCAGAACCAGAGGGGGAGCCCGTCGTCAGCAATGGCATAGCGCTGTGTCGATTGCATCACGCAGCGTTCGACAGATTCTTCTTGGCAGTCCGGCCTGACCGCATCATAGAGATCCGCCGCGATCTCCTCGAAGAGAGCGATGGTCCGACCCTCCAGCACGCCATTCAAGGCTTGCATGGCCAACCGATCGTCCTTCCGCAACGCACGGTCGAACAACCATCCGTCGAATTCCTCACCAAGCGCTACGAACAATTCCTAAACGTTGCCGAATCGCTGTGACGGCAAGGCACGCCTACAACATGCTGTTACAGCAGTTTGAGACGCTGCAACCCAGCCATATACCTAGATTTGGAGAGCTCAGGCGAATGCTGATCATTCGTGTTCACAGCAGATACGCTCTAACTACGCCTTCCGGTGAATCTGAAACGATTTGACTGCCGGAACAAATCAGTCGGTCGCGTCTTCCTACGCCACCGCCCAGCCTTCTGAGAGAACCTCCGCCTGCTCCAGGACCGTGAGTGTGGCCTTCTCCTGCTTGTCCGGCGGGTAGCCGTGGGCCCGCAGGATGCGCTTGACCATTATCCTCAGCTTGGCACGCACGCTTTCTCGTACCGTCCAGTCAATCGTGACATTCGCGCGGACCTTCTCGACGAGTTCCCGTGCGATGTCGCGCAGTGTCTCATCGCCCAACACCTGCACCGCGCTGTCGTTGGTTTCCAGCGCATCATAGAATGCCAATTCATCATTTGTGAGGCCGAGTTGCTCGCCGCGCTCGCTCGCCTCTCGCATTTTCCTGGCCAGCTCGATCAACTCTTCGATGATCTGCGCTGCCTCAATTCCCCGATTCTGGTAGCGGCGCAGCGTGTTTGCCAACATCTCGGAGAATGACCGCGCCTGCACAACGTTCTTGCGGCGACGTGTTGTCAGCTCTCCCTTGAGAAGCTTCTGCAACAGTTCGACCGCAAGATTGCGATGTGGCATCCCTCGGACTTCCGCCAGGAACTCGTCGGACAGCACAGAGATGTCCGGCTTGTCCAGCCCGGCGGCGTCGAATATGTCCATGACGCCCTCAGACGCCACGGCTCGCGAGATGATCTGCCGCACAGCCAGGTCCAGTTCCTCTTCGGTCCGTGCCTCCACCTCTGCTCTCTTCAGCAGCGCGCCCCGAATATGTTGGAGGAACGCCACATCGTTCAAGATGCGGTTCGTCTCCTCGTGCGGTACGGCGAGCGCGAAGGCATGTGAGAGATCCCGGACCGCGTTCAGGCAGCGCTCTTTACCATCTTCCAGCGCCAGGATGTGCTCTTGTCCTGCTTGTAAGAGGTTCATGCGGTCCTGCTTTGTGCCGGTGGTCCATACTGACCAATCGAAGCCGTGAAACAGGCCGAGGCAGACCTCGTACTTCTCCTTCATGAGGGCGACGGCCTGCTCCTTGTCCAGCGCCGTCTCACCCTGCCCGCCGCTCTCCGTATAGGTCGCCAACGCCTGCTTGAGATCCTGCGCAAGACCGAGGTAATCCACGACCAATCCGCCCGGCTTGTCTTTGAAGACACGGTTCACTCGGGCAATGGCCTGCATCAGTCCGTGGCCACGCATCGGCTTGTCGACGTACATCGTGTGCAGGCTTGGCGCATCAAAACCGGTTAGCCACATATCGCGCACAAGCACGACGCGGAGAGGATCATCCGGGTTGCGGAATCGCTTGGCCAGCGCCTCCCGTCGCGCCTTGTTGCCGATGTGCCTCTGCCAATCGACGGGATCCGTTGCGGAACCGGTCATGACAACCTTGATGCTGCCCTTGGCATCATCATCGTCGTGCCAGTCCGGCCGCAGCCTGATGAGTTCCTTATACAGGTCGATGCAGATGCGCCTGCTCATGCAGACAATCATTGCCTTGCCATCCATTACCTCAAGACGCTGTTCGTAATGCTCAGTGATGTCTGCCGCAATCTGCTTGACGCGCTTTTCCGCGCCCACCACCGCTTCAAGCTGTGCCCACCTGGTCTTGAGTTTCTCCTTGCGTTCGATCTCCTCGCCTTCGGTCGCCTCCTCAAAGTCGGGATCGATAAGCGGCCGCTCGGACTCATCCAGCGTCAGTTTGGCCAATCGGCTCTCGTAGTAGATCGGCACAGTCGCCTTGTCCTCAACCGACCTCTGAATGTCATAGATGCTGATGTAGTCGCCAAACACGGCCCGAGTGTTTGCGTCCTGCAGCTCTATCGGCGTGCCGGTGAAGCCGATGAATGACGCATTGGGCAGCGCGTCCCTCATGTGCCGCGCGAATCCATCGATGAAGTCGTATTGGCTGCGGTGCGCCTCATCCGCGATGACGACAATGTTGCGCCGATCCGATAGTGTCGGGTGCGTGTCGCCCCTCTCCTCCGGAAAGAACTTCTGGATGGTGGTGAAGATGATGCCGCCCGCGTTCACGGAGAGCTTGTTGCGCAGGTCCGCTCTGCTTTCCGCCTGCGTCGGCGGCTGCCGCAGCAGGTCCTGGCAGCGCGCGAACGTGCCATAGAGCTGATCGTCCAAATCATTGCGGTCCGTCAGCACAACGACGGTCGGATTCTCCATCGCCAGCTCCCGCACAATCGCGCCCGTGTAGAACGCCATCGTCAGGCTCTTGCCGGAGCCTTGCGTGTGCCACACGATGCCGATACGACGGTCTCCCGGCGTGCCGCCCGGTTGTCGGCCGGCCTCATATCCGCCCTCTACGTCTGCGGTTTGTCTCTGCTCCCGCTGCATCAGCGCGGCGCGGATCGTCTCGCCCACAGCAACGCGCACGGCGTGGAACTGGTGATAGCCCGCCATTTTCTTGGCGAGAGCGCCGCCGCCATCGTCATCGAACACGATGAAATCGCGCAGCATTGAGAGGAACCGGGGCCGGTCGAACACGCCCCGCAGGAGCACCTCTAACTCCGTCACGCTCGGGCTGGCGATGACTTCACCGCCAATGGTGCGCCACGGCTTGAACCATTCCTGCCCCGCCGTGATTGTACCGATGCGCGCCGATGTGCCATCTGACACAACCAGCGCCTCATTCATGCTGAACAGGCTGGGCAGGTCCGCCTTATAGGTCTGCAGCTGCCGCCACGCCGACCAGATGGTGGCGTCCTCATCCGCAGGGTTCTTGAGCTCGATGATGCCCAGCGGCAGACCGTTCACGAACAGCACGACGTCCGGCCTGCGCGTGTTGCGATTCTCCGTGACGGTGAACTGGTTGACAGCCAGCCAATCGTTCGCGCTCGGGTCATCAAAGTCGATGACGCGAGCCTGATCTCCGCGCACCCTGCCGTCGTGGTCGCGGTATTCGATGGTGACGCCATTCGCGAGTATTCGATGAAACGCGCGGTTACGCACCTCAAGTGTCGAACCTTCCGGACGTGTCAGCTTGCGATAGGTGTCTTCGATGGCGGAATCAGGCAGATGCGGGTTGAGCAATGCGATGGCGTCCCTGAGCCGCCGCTCCAAGACGACCTGCTCAAAGCTGTCGCGCTCCGCTCGGGGCTGATCCGGCGCAATGTCCGGCCCGTGCGCCACCTGCCACCCGAGGCCACTCAACCACTCAAGCGCAACCTCTTCAACGTCAGCTTCAGTGAGGGTGGTCATAAGTTCATTAGGGCGATTACTTACCTGTTTACCCAACGGCGCTGACGGGACTCGAACCCGCACCCTCCCGCTAAGTGAAAACGGTGCTCCTCCATTTGAGCTTCAGCGCCGTTTATTTATCGGAAAAGACAATTCGCTTTCTGCTATTTGAATAAGTGCCGCCAACGGGATTTGAACCCGTGTCACTCGCTTCGTAAGGGCGAGGCTCTCTCCACTGAGCTATGGCGGCACTTATTTATCGTCTTTTTTACTTGACTTTCCGAGCTAGTTGCGTATACCAGTTAATAGAGACGCAATTAGTAAGGGGGTATTTGACAGATACATGGCAGGTAAAGCTAGTCGGAAAGGTCTAACTCTCGTCGAAATCATCAATCAGTTTTCCGACCCACAATCAGCAGAAGCCGTATTCATCAACGCACGGTGGCCGAACGGAATCCATTGCCCGGTTTGCGATAGTAATAACATCCAAACCCGCCCTACCCGCAAACCCCAACCTTACCGTTGCCGAGATTGCCGCAAAGACTTCTCGGTGAAAACCAACACAGTTATGCAGAACTCGAAGCTCTCACTCGGCACTTGGGGATTGGCCGCTTATCTCTTCATCACAAACCTCAAGGGGGTTTCGTCCTTGAAGCTACATCGGGATTTGGGTATCACACAGAAGACGGCATGGCACTTGGCGCATCGCATCAGGAAGACGTGGGAAACAAACCCTGACCTCTTTGCTGGTCCCGTGGAGGTGGACGAAACCTACATCGGGGGTTTGGAAAAGAACAAGCACGCTGACAAGAGGCTGCATCTTGGTACTGGTATGACAGGGAAGGTGGTGGTGATTGGAGCGAAAGACCGTGCCACTAATCATGTCATCGCGTTCCCAATCCCGCGCACTGATAAGGCCACTCTTCAGGGCTTTGTGGACGGCGTGAGGCAAGAGGGAGCGGTAGCCTTCACCGACGATTTCCCTAGCTATCGGGGGTTGGCGCAGCACAAGACCGTCAAGCATACCGTAGGGGAGTACGTGGACGGTATGGCGCACACTAACGGCATCGAATCACACTGGTCGATGCTGAAGCGGGGGTATCACGGGACGTACCACCATATGTCACCCAAGCACCTACATCGCTACGTGTCGGAGTTTGCGGGTAGGCACAATGACCGACCTGCTGACACCGAACAGCAGCTAGAGCGTGTGCTGAAGGCTATGACGGGCAAGCGCCTTCAGTGGCAGGATTTAGTGACCTAGCATGGTTGGATTTGTTTCAGAGCCGCCTTCAATCCTGCTAGCTCAAACACCGACCAACGATTCTCGCCTCCAATAGTTGTTTCGATGTAGACCTTCTTGCCGCCGTCGAAAGCGTCCAGCGTTCGTTTCGTATTGGGACTAATCAACATCTCTCCACTAGGCGAGAGAGACCATCTTTCTATCTTGACATCACCATCGACGGACACCCTTGTACTGTGTGAGCCAGAGGAGATTGTGCGGAAACGGGCATTGTATAACACGGCTACGAACACATCGCCGCCTGTGCAAGCAATAAACAGACTTGCGCCCGTGTTTCCATCGGCTGACCACTTCTGTATCGCCATTCCACTACCACTTCTAACCACAGTCCATTTGCCGGAGAGCACATGACCGTGAGGTGCAGGGGTGGCGGTTGGACGTGCTGTTACTGGGCGGGGTGTTGGTGTCGGAGTCGGGGTATTGGTCGCTGTCGGTCGCGGTCTTGCTGTTGGGCGGGGTGTGTTGGTTGGAGGCACAGAACGACTCGTGAACGTCTGCGGGGTAGCGGTCGGCATCGGTGTAGATGTGGGTAGCGGGGTCGGAAATACTACCACCATCGGAGTAGCAGTAGGTAAGGCAGTGGGAAATATCATAGGAGTCGGAGTGGGAAGGGCCGTAGGAAATCTCATTGGCGTTGCAGTGGGAATAGGTCGGGGCAGTGTCATGGGTGTTGCGGTCGGAAGCGGTGACGGGTGAAGGAAGGGAGTCGCGGTCGGCATGGGTGTTGCGGTCGGTTGTGGTGTTGGTGGTAGGGCAGTCTCACAGTTCATCAGGGCAAGCATTAAGAATCCGATAATCAGTGCCTTCCGCATACAAGTACCCCCTTGCGGTATGGAGCGGTCTGCTTGTCTAAGGCGACCCAAACTCCCTGCTGAGCCGCAAGGGGGCAGGTTAGACCCTCCTGCTCTCAGCACAAGACAGGTCGCCTTAGACGGGACAAGTATTGGGTGCCGACCGTGAATAGTCAAATCGGGGTAGGATGAGGCTGCGAATCTGCGATAAATAGTTGATGGTAGGAAGAAATATGAACCCGCAAGAAGACTCCAGTAACAATCCAAGACGCCAGAGAAGGCCGAATAAT
The DNA here is from genome assembly GCA_965203815.1 of Dehalococcoidia bacterium. Taxonomy (GTDB): domain Bacteria; phylum Chloroflexota; class Dehalococcoidia; order UBA6926; family UBA6926; genus VXMO01. Next base: position 778,617 of record OZ241912.1, read on the forward strand.
ATGAGCAATGAGAAATCCCGTCCCGTGACACTAGAGGGACTTCGACAGGAGCTAAAGCACTACGCAACAAAGGCCGACTTATCTCAAATGGAAGCACGGCTGGTCAAATGGCTGGCGGGTATCGTGCTAGGGTCGGCCGGGCTTGCTATTGCTGCGCTCGGTCTTCTGATGGCGTGGATGAACTAAGATTTGGGTTGGGTAAATATGTATGTAATCTCCCAGATTAGGCCCGGCAAGGCGTCAATCGTCTACACGATCCCCATGCCGGAGGACAGCCCGATAGGCGAGGCGGATAGCGCGGAACTGGCTCTGAATGGTGGAGTTCGCAGTACTTTCCCAGATGGTAGCGCGTACGGGATTCGAACCCGTGATCTCCGCCTTGAGAGGGCGGTGTCCTTGGCCACTAGACGAACGCGCCACGCGAGTGAACGTCCTCACAGTTTAGCCATGACCCCGAAGAATCGCCAATGCCGTGGCTACATGCCCTCCACCTAGCTGCCGTCCCATAGCATCGCCAACCGGGAAAGTAAAAACCCGCCGCGCCGCCTACATGTCCTCGGCGGCAGCCCTCACCTTCTCCATGAGCGCCTCCGCCGGCGCGGAAATCGCTCGTCCGTGCAGCGTGATTAGCCCGGCCTGGTCCACCGGCATCATGTGGCCGAGATGCACGATTCCGAGCATATCCTCGTCGCCCGGCTCCGCCACGACGCGTGGGATGATCGAAATCCCGTAGCCGTGACTGACGTAGCGTTTGATCAGGTCCAAGGAATCGGCCTCCATAATGATGTCGAAATCCAGACCCTTGCGGCGGAACTCGGACTCCACAGCGGAGCGCGTGTAGGTTCCCGGTCCCATGGTGATCAACGGATATTTGGCGATCTGCTCGAAAGACGTCAGCGGCAATTCCTGCAGCAGTGGGTGGTCGAGGGGTGTAATCAGCAGCCGCTGATAGGGAAACAGCGGTTGGAATTCCAGCGCGGGGTCCGGGTCCACCCCGGGCACAATGCCAAAATCCACCTCGCCCTGCGACACCAGTTCAATCACCTCGGATCGCAGACGTGAACGCAGCCGCAGGTGTACCGTCGGATTCGCATCCCGGAAAGCCTCCACGGCGCGCAGTAGAAAGTGTGTCAGGTTCGTCGTTGTCGCCACCGTCACCGGCCCCTCCGTCTGCGCCTGCTGGGTGTTCGTGGCGAGCCCTTCGATGCCCTCGACCAGTGGACCGGCAAGTTCAAGCAGTTTCTCACCCGCCAGCGTCAGTCGTATGGGCCGCCGGATGCGATCGAACAACTGCGTCCCCAGCTCCTGCTCCAGCTTCTTGATGTGCGTGGACACGGTCGGCTGACCGATGTCCAGCAGCTCCGCCGCCCGCGAAATGCTCCTCACACGGGCCGCGACAGTGAAGCTGCGTAGCTCACGTACGTCCATGTCGCCCCCTCATCCCTTTACCCACCCCATTGTACCATCACTAAAACAAATACTAACTATCTCAGAATATCCCTTGATGCAATCCTATAGGAGCGGCACTATGGATACATGAGAAATAACGAAGACAGAGAAAAGAGAGAAAGAGGGAGGACCCCCCATGGCACAGACCATCCAGACCATCAGCCCCGTAGCAAGCGAGTTCGTCCGCCCGGTCAAGACCGGCAAGGTCGCGAGCGAGGCCAAGGCCGGCGTCGACAGGATCGTCGCGCTCAACGCAAACCTGCTGGCAGCGGCATAAGGGGGTCAACCCCCAAAACCTCCCCCGTCAGCTCCTAAAGGGCGGGGGACCCAAAAACGAAATACCACCACCACACACCTCCTCCCCGGGAGAAGCTCCGCACCACACCGCGGGGCTTCTTTCTTTTTTGGGAAGCTATATGTTCCCCTCCCCATTGGAGGGGGGAGGGTCAGAGCCTGCCCTGTACTTGATACGGGGGTGGGGGGGATGCCGCCAATCAGGAAGCTACAGCAGTCCTGACCGCCTCCGCGTCCAGCGAGACATCACTCTGCTCGCTCGTATCCAGGTTGCGTAGCGCCGCCGTGCCTCTGGCGACCTCATCGTCGCCGATGATCAGCGCATAGCGCGCATTCGCCACGCCCGCCGCCCGCAGCTGCGCCCGCAGGCTGCGGCTGCCCGTCGGGAGGGAAACGCTGAGGCCCTGTTGCCGCAGCTCGGCCGCCAGCCGCAGCGCATGGCTATGCGCCGTCTCCCCGAGATACACGATGTACAAGTCCGTCCGGGACGACATCGACTCCGGCGGCGTGATTCCGGCCTCCCGCAGGTTCATGATGATTCGCTCGATGCCGGAGCCAAAACCCACGCCCGGCGTCGGTGGGCCGCCGAGCTGCTCGATGAGTCCGTCGTACCGCCCGCCCGCGCCGAGCGCCGTCTGCGACCCCTCGACTGCCGGATGCACCTCAAACACGGTGCGCGTGTAGTAGTCGAGCCCGCGCACCAGCCGCGGCGTGATCTCGTACGGAATTCCCCACAGGTCCAGGATGTCGCACAGCCGCCGAAAATGATCCGCGCAATCGTCGCACAGCCCGTCCGCCGGCGTCGGCGCGCTATCCATGATGGGCTGGCATCGCTCCTCCTTGCAGTCCAACAACCGCAGGGCATTCTTCTCATACCGTGTGTGGCAGTCCTGGCAGGTGTCATCCAGGCGTGTCGAATAGTATTCCCGGAGTGATCCAAGGAACTGCCGCCTGCAGCAATCACCGTCGCCGATGGAGTTCACGTGCAGCGTCAGGTTTGTCAGTCCCAACTCCTGGAACAGGCTCCACAGCACGTGGATGACCTCTGCGTCGATCTCCGGACTCGGATCGCCGATGGCCTCCACCCCGAACTGGTGATGCTGCCGCAGACGTCCCGACTGAGGCCGCTCATAGCGGAAGATGGGCGTGATGTAGAAAGCGCGAACGGGCTGCGGCAGTGTGTGCATCCCGTGCTGGATGTACGCGCGGCAGACTGGCGCGGTGCCCTCGGGCCGCAGCGTGAGCATGTCGTCGCCGCGGTCCGTGAACGTGTACATCTCCTTCTCGACGATGTCCGTGCCCTCGCCGACGGTCCGCACGAACAGCGCCGTCTCCTCGAACACGGGCGTGTCGATTCGCCTGAAGCCGAATCGATGCGCAACGCTCTGCGCCGTCGCGCGCACCCAATCCCAATACGGCTGGTCGTCCGGCAGGGTATCGTTCGTGCCGCGAACGGTCTGAAATCGACGCCGCTCGCCGGATTCGTCTGAAGTCATGCTCGTAGTTGGCCGCCTGTGCCTGTCATCGCCGATAAGCGCCCGATTCTGTTTGGCCTCATCAATAAGCGCCCAACTCTATTTCGCATCACAATACTGACCGATGTTTAAATCAAACGCCGGCGATCTGGTAGCCGCCGTCGATGGGCAATACGTGGCCGGTGATGCCGCTCGAAAGATCGCTCAGCAGGAACAGCGCCGCCTTGGCGACCTCATCGTGCGTGATGTTGCGCTGCAACGGAGAGCGCTCAGCCTGGATGCGCTTCATATCCACATAGCCGTGAATGGCACGAGAGGACAAGGTGTCCAGCGGCCCCGGCGAGAGGGCGTTCACGCGGATGCCGCGCGGCCCAAGCTCATACGCCAACTGCCGCACCTCGTTCTCCAACGCCGCCTTCGCAGTGCCCATGATGTTGTAGCCGGGGAACACGCGGTCAGACGCCTGGAACGTCAGCGTCACGATTGTGCCGCCCTCCGACATCAGCGGCGCGGCGTACCGCGCGACGGGGATGAGCGAATACGCGCTCACCTCCAGCGCGATGCGAAAGCCGTCCCGCCCGGTCTCGGAGAAATCGCCGCCAAGGTCATCTCGATTTGCAAAGGCGATGCTGTGGATCAGGAGGTCGACGGACGCCCCGTCCGTTGCGATCTGCGTGAAGGCCGACTCAACATTCTCGTCCTCGGACACGTCGCACTCGATGAGCGTGACGTTGTTCATCTCGCCCGTCAGCTTGCGGATGCCGTCCCCGAGCCGCTCATTCTGGTAGGTCAGATACAGGTTCGCGCCCGCGCTGTGCAGCGCCTGCGCAATGTGCCACGCGATGCTGCGGTGATTCGCCACCCCCAGCACAACCGCATTCTTCCCCGAAAGATCAATCGAATACATAGTGGCTCTATTGTAGCGCGGGGAGAGGCTGGGCATGGGAACGGCCTGTATCGGTGTAAAATCAGTGCATGGGTATGTTCAGTGTCCCGATACGAATCTCGAACCCGGGCGATGGAAATCAGGCGGAGTTCGCCGCGCTCGTTGATACCGGCGCATTCCTGACGATGGCCCCGGAGCCCGCACTGCGCAATCTCGGCCTAACGCCAAACAGGACAGTCGAATTTGAGCTTGCCGACGGCAGCGTCGTCGCCTATGGCGTTGGTGAAGCGCAGGCGGCGATCAATGGCCGGAGTGTCACCACACAGATCGTATTCGGTCCGGACGATGTCGAGCCGGTCATCGGCGCCTACACCCTCGAAGGCCTTCAATTGGCGGTAGACCCCGTCAACGAAACGCTTATGCCCGCCCCCCGCCGCCCACGGCTGTGACCCTCCAAGCCCGTTCACCCTGAGCGTAGTCGAAGGGTCACCCCGCCCCGCATTACCGCCCCCGCCCTCGTCATTCCCGCACTTACGATCCGTCATTCCCGCGAAAGCGGGAATCCAGAACTCGGAGCGCAACCAAACAGAGTAGCCCGCTCTTGTCATTCCGAGCGTAGCCGAGGAATCTAAAGACTCTTAGCGCCCACAGGCTTATTCTTCGGGCCGATAGAAGTAAGAGGAAGAACCCTCCAGCCACCTTTCTTCCAACTCCCTTCCCACTAGCGAGTCAACGTGAGCCTGCTCAATCCCGTCAACCTGCAACGGCACCTTTGGGTTACGCCTGACCACCTCATCTTCAACGTAAACGTGCCGCTCCTCATACAAATGGTCACAGCCAAACTTACAGAGCGGCATCACGATATGAGGATCACACCGCTCCTCCTCTGTACAATGCTCCCTCTTTTTCTTGTGTGCTGCTACTAAGGCCTGAACAGAGAACTTTTGACCGCACAAAGCGCAAGCGTCCGTTGTCTTACCCGCAAAGAGTGAATCACGCAGGATTTGCTGCTCTCTACGAACCTTTTGTTCATAAGGCAAGTCGGTGGCTTGTAATGCATCTAACTTGCCTTTGAACAGGGCATATCGGTCCCGATCAGGACGCCGGACTCGTTCCATGTACCCTGAGGACCCAATAGCATAATAGATGTGATTGCCAAGACCTAAACTCTTGTCAACAAAAACTAAAGGGGAATGAAACAGATTTCGATTAATGTTGGACTCTGTATACCGCTTTTTGTGGAGTCGGCCTCGGAGAAAGCTCCTAGCCGCATCAAAGCTAACGCCACCATTGGCAAGCAAATATGCACGTAGGTCATCCTCAATGTCACTAAGGGGCATCGACTCAAACTCACTAGGCTGGAGAAGTGTATTGCCTTCGGCTTCAAAGTCACTTGAGAAGCGTAAGAAGTCTTCTATTAGGTCTGCACTGGGATAGTCATAAGGCCTTGACCGTCCATAAAGGGCATTGCGCAACGTCTCTGCGAGTAAAGTGAGATCGCATTCTGGAGATGCTGTAAGCGCTTTTCTCGCAAGGTTGATTAGCGTGTTCTGTCGGCCCTCAAATGCGTACCAGATGCCATCGCTTCGTTCGCGATGCCAAGCGTCAGGGTGGCGGCGGATAACTTCTAGTAGCTCATCTTTGTAGGGGCTTAGGCCGCTGTTAGCTTGTTCAGCGTCCTCAATGCGGGCGATGCTTTTGGTTCCGAGCGGCTTTTTGGGAAAGTTCCTAAGATATCTCAGCAGCTGTTTGAGGTTGTCAACTTCGTGGCCAGATATCAAATAGTAGTCAGAAAAGCCATCTCTTGTGCTAGTCCTCAACTTACTGAGTCTGAGGTCATACGCATCGTAAGTGTGTTGGTAGTCAAGGTCTTTCAGGAGTCGAAGCAAACCGAGTAAGCTGAAAGATCCCTCCGCCAAGCCAGCACGCTCAGTGGCGTCGATTAGATCGCTGGCAAGCCATATTTGACGCGACTTTAGTAGTCGCCCAAATTGTCGGTGAGATGGAATCTGGTCAGAAGGCTCAGGGCCCAGAAAGTAGCGTTCCTTAGTTTGGCGGACACCTTCTCGAGTGTTGATCCGGTCGAATTTCTGTGCTACCTCCTCTAGAGTCGGCAGTTCAGCATCCCCAAACCCGTAGTAGAAACAGATTAGCTCGATGTTGCGGGCCTTGTTCTCGAGAGAATCCTCGATATGCCTGTCCAGAAACTCCCGCATCTCCTGGAGAATCGTCATAAGGCTACTCCTTACCCACCCGCCGTCCGCGCGGCTTGCCGCACGTCACGCCAGAAACTTGACCGCAGCACGAGGGCGATTGCGAACATGACGGCGACTCCCCCGCCGATCCCCACCGCCATCGGCGCGCCCAGCCACTCCGCCAGTGCCCCCACCTGTAGACCGCCCAGCGGGATCAGGCTGTACGTCATGCTGAACACGCCCATCACGCGGCCTCGCAGTTCCTCCGGCACCGCGCTCTGCAGCAGCGTCAGGTTGGTGATTTGTGAGAGCGAGTTGAACGTGCCGGACAGGAACAGCGCCGCCAACGACAGCCACAGCAGCTCACTGAACGCGAAGATGATGACCATCACGCCAAACATCCCGGCGCAGCCCAATAGGATAACAAGCGGCCATCGACCCTTCACCCAGAAGGCCGCAAGACCCGTGCCGATGAGCCCGCCCGCCGCCGATGCCGACAACAGCCAACCCATCTCCGTCACGCCGCCCCCGAGGATGTCCCGCGCGAACACCGGCATCAACTGGAAATACGCAACGCCGAAGAAACTGTCCACGAACGTCAGCAGAATCAGGCTCGCAAAGAGGTTGCGCCGTACGATAAATGTGATCCCCTCGAACAGTTCCTTGAACACGTTGCCGGGTACGCGGTCGACGCGCGGAATCCGAACGAAAAAGAGCAGCAGCGTCCCCAGCCCGTAGCCGAGCGTTACCGTCCCGAACGTCGCTGCGGAGCCGATGCGCTCGATCAGCACGCCACCCAAACCTGGGCCAAACACCCGTGTCCCCTGCCATATGGAAGAGCTGAACGCCAAAGCGTTCATCAGGAGACGCCTGTCCGGAATCAGTGCCGGGACCACCGCCGTCCGGGTTGGCTGGTCGATCCCCTGGATGATGCCGATTGCTGCGGACGCTGCGAGCAAATGCCACGGCGCGAGAATCTCCCCGAACGTCAGCATCATCAGAACAGTCACCGTAATGGTGGCGCACACCTGCGTCGTGATCAGCAGAGCCAGCCTGCTCACGCGGTCCGCCGCCACACCGCCAATCAGGTTCACGCTGATGGTCGCAATCCCCATCACGCCGCCCAGGTACCCGAGGAACAGTTCCGAGTCTGTTAGCTCATACCCCTCCCACGCGATGAGGACGCGGAGAATCTGCCAGCCCATCACGAATGAGACGGCGCTGAACCAGTAATTGCGGAAGTTCGGAACGGCTAACGAGCCAAGCGGAGACGTGACGGCGCTGTGCGTCTGTTCGTGTTGCTCTTGTTCAGTATCTGTTTCGCGTGGCGTGGACATGTACGCCGCCGGCCTGCATGGGCGAATCCCGTAGGCGCATATAATACAGCGGATGCCGTCGCTGACGCCGCCGGAGAAGCCTTGTGAGAACGGTTAGACGCCTCATCGCCGCCCTCCTGATCATCATTGGGCTGGGAGGCTTCGCCATATCCGCCGTTCCGTTCCAGGAGGAGCGCTCAGGTGGACACGCCGCTCTGGTTGAGGTCGACGGCACGATTGAGCCGGTGACCGTTCGCTACGTCACCCGCGCCATCAGCAGGGCGGAGGCGGACAACGCCGAGATTGTGATCATCCGAATCGACACTCCCGGCGGACTGCTCGACTCCACGCGGGACATTGTTGAGGAGATATTCGCAAGTCGCGTGCCGGTGGTTGTGTATGTATCCCCCAGCGGCGCGCAGGCCGCCTCGGCCGGCACGTTCATCACGGCGGCGGGGCATGTTGCTGCCATGTCCTCAGCCACCAACATCGGCGCGGCATCGCCGGTCGGTGGTGGAGGCGAGGATCTGCCTGACACCTTGGAGTCCAAGGCGCGGCAGGACGCCGCCGCTTTCTTGAGGAGCATTGGCGAGCGGACGGGACGCAACCCGGAGGCGTTGGAGGCGACCGTCCTCGAAGCCCGCTCATACACCGCGTCTGAGGCGCTTGACGAGGGGATCATCGACCTCTTGGCGGATGACATTGACGACCTGCTCGACAGTCTGGATGGACGGACGGTGACGGTGAGTGGGGGTGAAGTTGTCCTGGAAACCGCGGGTCTTGCTGTACAGAACATCAATAAGACGGCCCTTGAGACCTTCCTGGAGATAATCTCCAATCCCAACATCGCCTTCTTGCTGCTGACGGTGGGCGGGCTGGGAATCATCATTGAACTCATCAGCCCCGGCTTCCTCGGGCCCGGCATCGTCGGACTCATCGCGCTCGGGTTGGCTTTCGCCGCATTCGGCAACCTGCCCGTCAACTGGGTCGGCTTCGGCCTCATCGTGGCGGCGATGGGTCTTTTCTACATGGAGATGCAGGCGCCGGGGATCAGCGTCTTCGGGGTTGGCGGCGTGCTCAGCTTCCTCGTCGGCGGCTTCCTGTTATTCGGCAGTTTTGAGGCCCCCGCGATAGATTCGCCCAGTTTCCGCGTCAGTTATTGGATGCTGGGCACGGTCAGCGCCGGCATGTTCACCGGCCTCGTGTTGACCTTCTGGGCGCTGACTCAATACAGGAGGCCCGATTACACCTCGCCCGCAAAGGCTCCTTTAGGGAAGTCAGGCAGGGTCATCAACCCAATTGATCCGCAGGGCACTGTTCGCCTTGCCGGGGAGATATGGACTGCCGAGTCCGCCACCGGCGAGCCGATTGAAGCTGGCGCAAGAATCGTCGTTATTGCTTTCCAGGGTTTGATTGTGACAGTGAGGAGAGAGGAGTGAGCCGTTCGGTGAACGGTTGAAAGGAGAACGGAAGATGATCCCGTACATATCCATAGTGAAGCAGCATGAGCGCATGGCCGTGTTTACCCTCGGCAAGTACTCCGGCATGAGGAGCCCCGGGCTGAACCTGCTGGTCTGGCCGTTCCAATCGACCCGCAAGATAGACCTGCGCGAGGATGTGATCGACATCCCCCGCCAGACAAACATTACCTTTGACAACGCGCCGATAGACATCGATTTCCTGGTCTACATGCGCGTGCAGGAGAACGACGCGGAGCGGTCCGTGATCGAGGTGGTCGACTATCGCAGCGCCGTCATCGGCATCGCCACCACCAACCTGAGGGCGGTCATCGGTGAGATGAACCTTGATGATGTCCTCTCACAGCGTGAACGCATCAACGAGTCCCTGCGGGCCAAGCTGGACGAAATCACGGAACGCTGGGGCATCAAGGTCACCCAGGTTGAGATTCGTGAGGTGGAGCCCAACCGCGAGATCCAGGAGGCCATGAACCGGCAGATGTCCGCGGAGAGAATTCGTCGCGCGGCAGTGACCGAGGCCGAAGGCACGCGTCAAGCTGCCATCACGGTCGCTGAGGGCGAGAAACAGGCAGCCATCCTGCGAGCTGAGGGCGAAAGACAAGCCGAGATCCTGGCTGCGGAGGGCGACCAGCAGGCCGCGATTCTCCGCGCGGACGGCTTTGCCACGGCTCTTGACCGCATTTCCAGCGTCGCTCGCGGCATCGACCCCAACACCCTCAGCCTGCAATACCTGGACACGCTCAAGGACGTGGGCGGCTCGCCGTCGACCAAGTTCATCTTCCCCATGGAGTTCACAAGCCTGCTGCGCCCGTTCTCGAACCTGGTGGCCCCCAACGACGACAACAACCAATAAGAACAGTAAGCGCTCACGCCCTCCGCTCACCCTGAGCTTGTCGAAGGGTGAGCCCACCGTCATTCCCGCGAAAGCGGGAATCTGGCACGCGGAATGCACCCAATGCCTTGTGGAGTGCTCGAATGACATTCCGGCCTCTCGTATGTCATCCTGAGTGTTCAGATGTCATTCTGAGCGAAGCGAAGAATCTCACACCAGCGGGGGGGAAGTAGTGCCGGCATTCGATGATTTCACCGGGACCGTGCGTGGGACGCCCGTCGTCACACGCGTCATGGAAAGCATGATGATCGAGGCCGCGCAGGCCTTGCGTGACATCTGCCGCACGTTCAAGCAAACGGGCGAGCCGATGGGCGGGCATCACCTCCCCGCGGGCGGCTACATGGGTGAGATGATCGTCCGCGCCCTCATCGAGGCCGACCTTATCGAGGAAGTCGAAGGGCAGGAACGGGGCTTCATGCGCCGGTACAAGCCGACCAAAAACGGCGAAAAGACCTACGCCAAGCTGGACAAGGAAGACGCCTTCTCCCGCCGCGCCAGCTGAAACCAAGAAAAAATCGGGGCGCCCGGATTTGAACCGGGGACCTCCGCGTCCCGAACGCGGCGCGCTGCCGAACTGCGCTACGCCCCGACCGACAAACAAACCGCGGGCAGCCAAACCGCCCGCTCGCTTAAGAGTATACGAGGTTGCCGAGCAGGGTGCCCAGTTCGTCATTCCCGCCCCCTCCGTCATTCCCGCGAAAGCGGGAATCTGAATCTCATTGTGCAACCAAACCCCGTAACACCATCCATGAAATCCCCTCCCCCCTCTGTGGGGGAGGGTTAGGGTGGAGGGCTGATTCCCTCACACCCGCCCGGTGTGCCCTGCCGTGTTGTAGATATCGCGAACTGCGAGGCCGATATCGTCCGGTCAACCCTCCGTCGTGCGGAAGTAGGAGTCAACGTCGCGGGAGTTCAGGGCAGTGGCCGCGTCTGCGCCGAAGAGGACGGTTGCGATGGCACGGCGGGCTTTGCCTGCCAGACGAGCTAATAGAGAGGGTCTCCGCTCATACCCTTCGACAGGCTCAGGGTGAGCGGAGAGGACACCGGATGGGTTCCCGCTTTCGCGGGAATGACGGGGGGTGTCAGTCGACGTAGCCGCGGGCGCGGAGCGCATTGTTGACGTTGACATCGCCCACCCATACCTCTGCTTTCAGCCTGCCGAGACTGTCCGATTCCGTGGCCTCGTAAAACACTATTGTATCCGCCACCAGCTCGGACAGGTATGCGTGCGCCTGCGCGTGCCGATCAGGATCGCTCGGCAGCGTCACGCCCGCCAGCACCAGCCGCTCCGCGTCCTCCATGTAGATCACGCCGCCCTCGATAACATCCGCAACGCGCCCCCATCGGCGCGGCGTTGGAAAGTCATCGGGGCTCGCGCCCTCACCGTTCGCGCTCATGGCGGAAGTGACACCGGTCTACGTCGCGGGTGCGAAGACTACAACGAGGGTCACAAGGGTGAGCGCTCGGCCAATGATTGTCCCGACGATCACCGCCACTGCGGCGAGCGGCATGCTGCACGACAAGGACTCACGCGTTGCGATCATCATAGCCGTCGCAATCCAGATCGTAGCGGCAATCGCCGCGACGTCGCCGATCACCGGCGCCAGGACGAGAATCATGAGCAGGGCGGGCGACGCAGTGAAGCCCACGCTCCGTAGGAACTGCAGGAACGTTCCACCCAGGAAACCCGCCGCGGATGTACCTGCAATTACCGACACGATCATGTACGAGAAGAGGGCTGACAGCGTCCACCCCAGTCCGGTGAAGATAAACGAGGAGGTGAACACGTTTAATGCCGTCAGATCCGCTTCGCTGTAGAGCGTTCCCAGCACTGCCGCCACGCCGTGGAGTATCGATACCAGGACGACGACGAACAGGGCCTGCCGGATCGCCCCCGGGTCTTGCGCCAATTCCTTGTAGAGCTGCGGATCCCCGAGGGCGCCGCGAGCCATGCGGACATGAAGACTATCAGGCGCCCCTAGCATCGTTCCTCATCCCTCCATCCCCCCGTGAAACCAATAACGTACCTTAGAGTATAGGAACGAAGCCGAACGAGTCGCAGGAGGGCATCGCGCCGATGAGCACAAATGATGTTGAAGTGCTGCGTGGAGAGATCATCTCCATCGGCACGGAGATCCTGCTTGGCGCGCTGGTAGACACCAATGCGAATTACCTCGCGTCCCAACTCCCCGGCATCGGCGTCGGAAATTACCGCGTCACCACCGTCGGTGACAACCTCGACCGACTTGCAAAGGTATTTGAAGAAGCATGGAGCCGATCGGATGTCGTCGTTGCCACCGGCGGCCTGGGCCCCACCGAGGATGATGTCACACGCGAAGCCATCGCCCAATTCCTGGGGGAGGAACTCTATCCCGACCCCGCGCTCGAAAAGGAGCTGCGTGCGTTCTTTGATCGGCGCGGCATCGCCATGGCGGAGCGCAACCTCAAGCAGACCATGCTCATCCCCTCCGCCGAGGCCATTCCCAACCCGCGCGGTACCGCGCCCGGGTGGTGGGTGCAGCGCGACAAAAAAATCATCATCGTCATGCCCGGCGTCCCGCGTGAGATGTACGGCATGTGGGAGGAACAGGCCCTGCCGCGCCTGCGCCTCCAGCTCATGGGCAACGATGCCGTCATCCACTCCCGCACCATCAAGACGTTCGGCCTCAGCGAGGCGAGTGTTGATGAGCGGCTTGGCGAGTTGCTCCACGGCCTGAACCCGACTATCGGTGTCTACGCAAAATCGGACGGTATCCACATCCGCCTCACCGCCCGCGCCTCCACGGAACTGGATGCGACGCAGCTCATCACACCGGTCGCGGATGACGTGAGTGACCGGCTCGCCGCACATCTGTGGGGACAGGATGACGACACCCTTGAGGGCGTTATCCAACGTGTCTACACGGAGCGCGGCCTGACCGTCGCCACCATGGAGTCCTGCACCGGCGGCAATCTCGCCAACATCCTCACGGACGCCCCCGGCGCGTCCGCCTATTTCCGCGCCTCCTACGTGACCTATACCAACGAGATGAAGATAGCCATGGGTGTCCCCGCCGAGATCATCGAGAAGCACGGCGCGGTCTCCGGTGAATGCGCCATCGCCATGGCGGACGCCGCCCGCGAGCGGAGCGGGGCAGACGTGGGTGTAGGCATCACAGGCGTTGCGGGGCCCGGCGAGCTTGAGGGCAAGCCTGTCGGCCTCGCCTACATCGGCATCTCTGACGCAAGCGGCCACAAGATGCGAGAAGGACGATACCCCGCCCAGCGCCTCGACTTCAAACTCCGTGTCGCCCGCACCGCCATGTTCGAACTCCGCGGCTGGGCCCTCGCCCGCGGCTAACCTCCTCCGTTCACCCTGAGCCTGTCGAAGGGTGCCCCGCCCATCTGCCTTGACCCCGCGTCTACAATGGGACGAACGAACGCGATGAGACAGATTGGCATTCTCACGAGCGGGGGAGACGCGTCCGGCATGAACGCGGCGATCAGAGCCGTTGTCCGTGCCGCCGCCTCTGTCGGCATCCGCAGCCTCGGCGTCCGCAACGGCTTTGACGGCCTCATGCGTGGTGATTTCCAGCGTCTCGGCCCCAAGTCCGTCGCCCACATCCTCCAGCGAGGAGGCACTATACTCGGTACCGCTCGCGCCCCGGACATCGAGACCGAAGATGGACGTTCCCGTGCCGCAGAACAGATGGCGGCATCCGGGCTTGATGGACTCGTCGTGATTGGGGGAGGGGGGACGTTGCGGGCCGGCCTTAGCCTCCATGAAGAACAGGGCTGCAAAGTCGTCGCTATTCCGGCAACAATCGATAACGACATACCCGGCGCGGATATGTGCATCGGCTTTGACACGGCGGTGAACGCCGCTGTCGAGGCGATGGATCGAATCCGTGACACTGCCGAATCGAGCGGCCGCATCTTCTTCGTCGAGGTCATGGGGCGAACACGCGGCTTGATAGCTCTCTATGCCGGCCTCTCCGGCGGCGCGGACGCCATCGTCATCCCCGAAGAACATGAAGACATCGATGTTCTGTGCCGCCGCCTTGTCGCGGCGCACCGGGGCGGCAAACGCAGCTTGCTCGTTGTCGTAGCCGAAGGGGAAGAGGCGGGCGGCGCGTTCTCAGTGGCAGATCAGGTGCAGCAGCGGCTCAATGGCCGACTCCAGGTGGACTACCGTGTGACGGTGCTCGGACACGTCCAGCGTGGCGGCGTGCCAACGGCGGCGGACAGGATTCTTGGCACCGTGCTCGGTTCTGCTGCCGTGGACTGTCTCAATGACGGCCTTGATCACCACATGGTCAGCGAGGCGGGCAACAACCCCGTCTTCACCCCGCTTGAGGACGTCCTCTCAACGACCAAGGAACTGCCGTCCGATCTGATGCACCTGCTCCACACCGTCGGCCAGTCATAGACTTGCCCGATCCCGCCGAAACCCCGCCGTGAACAGGCGTATACTTATGTTCTTGATACGGAACCGCAAGACACCTCATTTATCTCGTTAGGCAACAGGACATTCTCTAATGGCATCTCAGGCAGGGCAGAGGCCGGGTGGCGGCCCTCCCGCAGCAGGCGGCCCGCCAGGCAATGGATCCGGCGGCCCTCCCGGTGGATGGGGCGGCGATGACGCCGCGCAGGCAAAGACCGGCGGCCCGTTCCGCGCATTCGGCTCACGGAGCTACACGTATTACTGGATTGGCTCCATCCTCTCTATCACCTCGTTCTTCATGCTCATCATCGCGCGGGGATGGCTGACATTTGATCTCACAGACTCTGAACTGTGGGTGACGGTTATCAGCGCAGCGTCTCTCCTTCCCGCGCTCCCCCTCTCCGTATTTGGTGGCGTCATTGCTGATCGATTCAACCGCAAGCACATCCTGATCGCCAGCGATGTCTCCAACTTCCTTACCCATATCACGCTGGCCCTGCTTGTCCTGACAGGCCTCATCAACGAGTGGCATCTGCTTGTGCTCTCAGTCATACACGGCACGATGTTCGCGCTCTCGTCGCCCGCGCGATTCTCCATGGTGCCGAGCCTCGTGCCGCCACAGCACATCGCGAACGCCACGGCCCTGTCATCCATCATGTTCAGCGGCGGCGCGCTGATTGGACCGGTCACCGCGGGATTCCTGCTGGACGTTGATCCGTCGCTCGCGTTCTTTGCGGGAGCCGCGCTTGTGGGCGTGTCCGTGCCGCTTTTCATGCTGATCCGGCTTTCCGCGGCCCCGGCATGGGGGCAAGGACAACCCCAGGGCGGCGTGGTCGAGAACATCATGGAAGGGCTGCGGCATATACGACACAGCCGCATCCTGCTTGGACTTGTCCTGCTTGGCATGATTGCTACGTTCTTCGGAATGCCCTATCAGGCGTTGCTGCCGGTCTTTGCGGAAGAAGTGTTGGAGGCGGGGCCGGCCGGTCTTGGCTACTTGGGAATGGCGGGCGGCGTCGGCGGAACCGTCGGCTCGCTCATCATCGCCACGTTCAGCTCCGTCAATCAACTCAAGATGTGGCTGTCCATCGGCGCGATTGGCGTCGGGCTGATGATCGCCGGATTCTCGCAGGCGACGGCCTTTGCGGAATTCCTTGGACTGGATCTGTCAGGCCCAACATCGGGAGCGTTTATCATCGCGCTCGTCTTCGCCGCGATAGCAGGCTGGTTCTTCCAGCTTGTAATGACGGGGAATTTCTCACTGGTGCAGGTCTTGACGCCTGACTACCTGCGCGGACGCGTGATGAGCGTGCGCCTGATCGTGTTCGGATTTCAGCCGTTCGCCCTGCTCATCACCGGCGTCATTGCGGAAATTTATGGTGCCCCGCTTGCCGTCACGTTGACCGGCCTTGGCGCATTCTTCTTCTCCATCGTCCTGCTCGCATTCTTCCCTCAGTTGCGCACACGCGGGACGGAGACCGTGCAGGGTGCCGGCGGCTGGGGCGGCCCGCCATCCGGTCGCGGCGGCCCGCCCAATGGCGTCACCGAACCCGAACCCGAACAATCCCCGGCCTCGGCAGGACCAGGTACACCAGGATCAGGCCGATGGCGCTGAACGCGCCGAACATCAGGAATCCATTCTGCATCCCGCCCAAGCTGTTGTCCGCAAACGTGGCGACCGTTGGCGCGACCGAAACGGCCAGCGCCGTGACCGTCCATAAGATCCCCTGCAACACGCCAAAAGCGCGTCGGCCTAGGTAGGTTGCCAGCAGCGCCGCCTGTAGGACGGTAATCATGCCAAAGCCGGGCGAGAAGGCG
Organism: Dehalococcoidia bacterium; assembly: GCA_965203815.1. Taxonomy (GTDB): domain Bacteria; phylum Chloroflexota; class Dehalococcoidia; order UBA6926; family UBA6926; genus VXMO01. The sequence continues at coordinate 794,843 of OZ241912.1, forward strand.
AGCAGGAAGAGAACAAGATACCAGTTCTGGTCCGGGTTGCTGAGCGCAAATGCGGATATGCCGACCGCCTGCAGAATGAATGCGAGGACCGCCGCCCGCCGCGGGTCCGTCGCGTCTGCCATCCAGCCCGCCAGCACGCGCCCCACAACGGTGATGATGGCCATCGCGCCGACCGCAAAGGCAGCGTCGGTCCGCGAATATCCGGCCGCCTCCATGAATGGTGACTGATGAACGGTAAGAGCGCCGATGCACCAAAAGGCCAGGAAGAAGAGGATGCCGAGGAACCAGAAGACGGGAGCACGCAAAGCCTGCGTGAACGTGAGGCCGTACACGGGCTCCGGGAGATCGGTGACACCGCTCGCAGTCGCCGTCGGCGGGTCGCCGTCCGGACGCATTCCGTAGTTCTCAGGCGAGCCTCGCAGGATGATCGCCATCAAGGGGACCAGTACGGCGATGACGGCTGCCATGACGAGAAACGTGTTCCGCCAACCGATCTGCTCAATGACGAATAGAGTCGGGATTGTCAGGAAGCCGCCAAGCCCCAACCCCGCCATACAGATGCCAAGCGCGCGCCCCCGCATCCGGAAGAACCAGTTGACCACGGACGGTATGGCCGCGGAGAAGAAGACGATCGGGCCGAAGCCCGCAAGCGTGAAACCGATGTACAGATGCCACGGTTCCGTCATCAGTCCCATGATGGCGAAACCGATCCCGCCGAGCGCCAGTCCTCCGCCCGCGACCATCTTCGGCCCGCGCCGGTCGAAAATGGCGCCCAAAACGGGCGACATGATTGCCGAATTCATGCTCGCCGCAAAGAAGGCCCCGTTGATGGCGTCGCCGACTTCCGGCAGTTCGTCACGAATCGGCGTCACGAATAGCGTGAAGTCGTAGAAAAAGAACGCGCTGTAAATGGTGGCTAGGGCTAGCGAGCTCGCGACGATCCACCAGCCGTAGAAGACCGTCCTTGGCAAGGGCACACGAAATCCGCTGCGTTGCTGCATACACCTCAAGCGTAGCACCCCGCCCGCGTTCACCCTTCGACAGGCTCAGGGCGAACGGGGTCAGTGGCGGGAAAGGCGGCCCCGCCTACTCCGCCACCGCCGGTGTCGCCGGTGCCTATGTCCGTCGTCGGCGGGGCGGCGGGGTGCCGCGCCTCACGCAGGTGCCTTCACATTGGTCAGCTGCCGCCGTCCAAATAGGCATTGATGATTGCAATGACCTCTTCCAGCGTTAGATTCTCATCGAAGTAGTCGTTGATGGCCGCAAGCACCTCACTCTTCTCCAGCGCGCCATTGCCGTCCGCGTCATAGTCGTCCGTCTTGCCCGGCAGGCGATCATCGTCGGTGATGTTGATGTTCACGGAAATCGTCGCCTGCCCACCGGAGCCGTGGATGTCCTCCGCCGTGACCATGACGACGTGGAGTTTTTCCGTTTCATAATCGAGCATCGCGCCCTCAGCGACCGTTATCTGGCCGGTATCTTCGTCGATAACAAACAGCTCCGCGTCTCTGCCGCCCAGTTCGTATCGCACGTCGTCGCCATCAGGGTCCGTTGCGATGATGGGGTCGCCCACCTCGGTTCCCGCAGGCGAGTTTTCACGCACTGAGACGGTGACGATGCTCCCTTCTTCGAACGTGGGAGGTCCGTTGACGGGCGGGGGCGGCGGCTGCCCATTGCCCGCAGGTGGCGGTGGTTGCCGGTCCTGTGGCGGCGGGGTGGTCAGATGGCAGTCCTGGCCCGGGCTGAGCCGGAGCGGGAGAGGGCGAAAGTCCGACGGACGGAAGAAGCTGCTAAAGGCGCTGCCGTACGCGTGCATCGTGCGCCCATCAATGGAGTTGAATCGCCTGTCGCCAAAGGTGACCGACAATGAGCCAACGCACATGTTCGTCGCTCTGAACGACTCCGGGAGAGGCTGGTCGAACGTGATGTAGAGGTTATGGTCCGTCGTTCGCCCAGCGTGCAGGTAGTCATCTTTCTCGGCGGGTTCGTAGTACAGCCTGGTGATGGCGTAGTTCACCCCGTCGATGACGAAATCATCGTCCGTCAACGCTGAGGCGCACTGGTTCGCCGCGGTGGTGTCGGTATTGTCGCAGCCGGACTTGCCGCCGCCCAGGTCCTTGACATCCAAGGCCGAATCCCAGACGGTCAGGGGCGGCCAGTACGCCGAGGGATAGGGGATCACCGTGGCCGCGCCCCAGCACACCAGCCCGTTGCCGCTGCCGATGGCGCACATATGGGAGGACCCGGCCCCCAGGCTCTTGAAGCCGCTCATGGCCTGGATCTCCGCGCTGGGCAGGTACTGGCTCTTCTCGGTGTTCCAGCAGTCCAGCCTCCCCCCGCTCTCCCGTATCGCGCAGTTGGGGTTCCCGCCTGTGGCGATGTCCGCGTAATTGACGTTGCCGAAACCCTGCGGGTCGCTGCCCCAGCCCGGCACGGCGTAGCGGCCGTCGGCGTGATAACCCCAGCAGACCGCCTTCTTGTCCTCGCGGATGGCGCACGTGTGGCCCTCTCCCGTGGTGATGTCGATGTACCTATGCGCGCCGCTCGGCGGGGTCGTGGATGTGTGGTTGCCCTTGCCGCCGATGTCGTCGGGCGTGCCGTCGCCGTCGCGGTCGAAGAACACCGCCTCTCCCCAGCACTCGATGCTCTTGTCGCCGCTCTTGATGGCGCAGACGTGGGTGGCGCCTACCGCGACGCGGTCGAACGTGCCGGTGGGTTCCGTCTGACGGTTGTGCGTCGTCGCGCCCCAGCACTCGAGCGTGCCGTCCGTCTTGACGCCGCAGGTCAGATCAATCCCGGCCGAGATGTCCTTGAACGTGCCGCTGGGAGGGTTGGCGTAGGCCAGCCTCACCACCGGCGGGCCCGCAGACTGGACTCCGCCCCAGCACTGGACGGTGTCGTCCGCCTTGATGCCGCAGGCGTGAACGTTGCCCACGGCGATCTTCTTGAACGTTCCCGTCCTCGGATAGTCCGCAGCGTACCCGAGCCCGCCCCAGCAGACGACCGTGTCGTTCGTCCTGATCGCGCAGCTGAAGTCAGCGCCGCCATCGGTCTGCTTGAACTGTCCCGACGGGGGTGTGAACAGCGCGTTGTTCTGGTCGCCCCAGCATGTGAGGTAGTTGCCCGAATCCACCGCGCAGCTGTTGGTTTCGCCGATCGAGATGCTTGCAAACGAGCCGCCGGGAGGGGCCGTCCGCGGAATATGCGCAGCGGCCGTGACGATGCCCCAGCAGTATATCCTGCCGTCATCCGCGAGGCCGCAGGTGTGGAAGTTTGAGGCGCCGGTGGGCATCTCGATCGAGGTGAACGTGACCCCCGTCGGCGCTGTGTTAATGGTGGGGTTGTGTGCGGCCAAGCTGGAGTGGCCGCCCCAACATTCAACGGAGCCGCTTTTCGCCAGGGCACAGCCGTTGAACGTTGCCAGCGTGACGTCGATGAACGGGCCTGAGCCGCTGGGCCCCGCAATGCGGTTGCTGGACGCTCGCCCCCAGCACTGGACACTGCCGCCGTCGCTGAGGTTCGAGCCACGGATGCCGCAGTTGTGGGCATGACCGGCCTCCACCATGAGCCAGTCCGTGATGGCCGCGCCGCCGTCAGTGGGGATCACAAGACGGTCGCTGCCCGCCTTGCCCCAGCAGGCCATGACGCCGTCCGTCTTGATGGCGCAGGCGTGGTAGTTGCCCACGCTCAGGGACCCGGCCTTGAACTTGACCGATTCGGGCGGCGTGTTCACCCAGCCGGTATAGCCGGTCTGTGTGGCGCGCGCCGTCCACGTGTCCCAGTCCTCGTTGGTTGTCTCCCGGTTCGTGCCGTCCTCGTTTTCCGGGTAACCCCAGCACATGACGCTGCCGTTGGTCTTGATGCCGCAGGTGAGGAAGTTCCCGGCGGAGACCTGCGAGAAACGCTGGTTTCGGTAGCGCGCCCGGCCCCAGTCGCTTACCTTGCCGCCGGCGTCGTCGCCCCAGCAGGTGACCCGGCCGCTGCGATCGAGGGCGCAGGCATGGCTTCCCCCGACCTCGATCTGCCTGAGGTCCGTCGCGGCGGACGCGGGTTGGGGGTTAGCTCCCAGTTCGGCGGCGGCGAAGAGGATAAGGGCGAGCAGCAGGCCGAGCAGGGCAAACGAGCGAATCCTGCCAAGCCTGTGGGCTTCGAACGGCGCTTCTAAAGCCGACGCCGCGGCGTCTCCCGAGAGTTGTCGCCGCAGGGAGGGTCTCACCCCCCCCCCCCCCGAACTTGTGTTCTCTACTCATTGCGAGCAGGGAAACGGCGTTACGGGAGAAGTCTGCCACTCTCTTGAACAAGACACGCGCTCCTATAAGCCTGCTCTATGGACGTTCATCTTATCATTTGCCCGCATTACGCTGCTTTATCGCGTCATTCATACAATTCACCCCGGTCTGCCCCCAACCGTCATTCCCGCGAAAGCGGGAACCTGAATCGCATTACGCCAACCAAACCCCGTAACGCCATCCCCTCATTCCGGCGAAAGCCGGAATCCAGAAAATCCCCTCCCCGTTGATGGGGGAGGGCCAGGGTGGGGGTGCTCGGCAGGCGTACCATGGATGAATGGCCTCCCCCAACGGCATCCCACCCCAAGACGGCATCATTCGGAAAAAACCGCGCATCTTCTACGGCTGGTGGATCGTCATCGCCGCCGTTTTCCTCAACATCGTTTTCGGCGGAATCCTCTTCTACGGCTTCACGCTCGTCATCGACCCAATCACCGAGGAGATGGACTGGACCAAGACGGAGGTCACCGCCTCCTACCTCTTTATGGGTGTGCTTATCGGGGTCCTCGCCCCGTTCCTTGGCTGGGCGTTTGACAGGGTTGGCCCGAGGCCGCTCCTCGCCTTTGGCCTGTCCGGCCTCGGCATCAGCCTCATCATGCTCCACTCCATCGAGAGCCTGATCATGTTCTACCTGTGGTTCTCGCTGGCAAACGCGAGTTCCGTCGGCATGTGGATGGCCGTCGGCCCGGCCGTCGCCAACTGGTTCGTGCGGATGCGTGGCCGCGCCCTGGGCTTCTACTCCCTGGGATTCGCATTCGCGGGGTTCATGGCCCCGCCGTTCCTGTGGCTCGTCGATGGCGTTGACTACGGATGGCTCGTCTTTGCCGGTGTCGGTTGGCGAGACGCTTTCCTTGTCGCCGGCGTCGTGTTCCTCATCATGATGCCTATCGCGGTGCTCATCATCCGGCATCGCCCTGAGGACATGGGTCTTTACCCGGACGGCGCGGACGAGCCGCCGCCCGAGGCCGCCATGTCATCCGGCGCAGCCATTTCCGAAGACGTTGAGATCAACGCCACCGCGTGGCAGGCACTCAGAACATGGGCGTTCTGGCTCCTTGCCGTCGCATCCATGTTTGGCTTCCTGGCGATTGCCACCCTCCAGGTTCACTGGGTGCCCTATCTCGGCAGCGCAGGATTCTCACGAGAGACGGCGGCGCTGTACCTGACCCTGCTGCCCCTGAGCACGGTGATGGGCAGGCTCACATTCGGATTCCTGGCTGATTGGATGGACAAACGGCGCGTGACGGCCCTCGCGTTCGGCGTCCAGGCCTGCGCAGTCTTCACGCTCGCATGGGTTGACGAGTCTCGTGGATGGACCGTCCTCGTCTTTCTCATCTTCTGGGGTTTCGGCTTTGGCGGCACGGTTGTCACTCGGATGGCGTTGCAGGGATTCCTCTTTGGACGCAACTCCTTCGGCGCCCTGCAGGGAGCGCTCTCCATGACCAGCGAGGCGGGCTTCGCCCTGGCGCCCTTCCTTGCCAGCATCGCCTTTGAGGGGTTGGGCACCTATCGCCCCGCTTTCCTCGCCTTCGCCTTCCTCTGCTTCATGTCCGTCCCGCTCACCCTCCTGATACGCCGCCCCGGCCTCGCCGCAAGAGGATTCGCCCCCGCGATTCCCGTCCCCACCGAAACAGCCGACGAACCGGCCACGCCGCGTTAGTCACCAGTACCATTAGTAAATGGCAACCCCCAACGGCGTCCGGCCCCCCGCCGGTTACATAACGCGCAAGAAGCCGCGGATCTTCTACGGCTGGTGGATCGTCATCGCCGCCGTCATCCTCAACATCCTGCAGGGCGGCATCCTCTTCTACGGCTTCACCCTTGTCCTGGACCCGGTGACGGACGAAATGGGATGGACCAAGACCGAGTTGACCATCGCGTATCCCATCATGGGCATCCTCATAGGCATATTTTCGCCGTTCCTGGGCGGACTGTTTGACCGCATCGGCCCACGCCCCCTGATCGGCGGCGGCATGGTCATCGTCGCCGTGAGCATGATCATGCTCCACTACGTTCAGAGCCTCCCCATGTTCTATCTGTGGTTCTCACTGCTGAACCTCGGCTCCATGGGTATCTGGCTCTCCGTCGGACCCACGGTGGCCAACTGGTTCGTGCGAATGCGTGGCCGCGCCCTTGGCACCTATTCGCTGGGATTCGCGCTGGCCGGGCTCCTTGCCCCGCCCCTGTATTGGCTGATCGACGGCGGGATCATCCTCGGATTCGAATTCGATGGGCTGGGGTGGCGGGACGCCTTTTTCGTTCTCGGCGTCATGTTCCTGTGCCTCATGCCAATCACTCTTCTCATCTTTCGCCACCGGCCCGAGAACATGGGCCTGTATCCGGATGGCGCTGACTATCCGCCGCTGGAGGTCAGTCCGGGCGCGGAGATGTCAGATGACGCCGAGATGACCACGACGGCCATGCAGGCGCTGCGTACCCAGGCATTCTGGTTGATGGCGGTCTGTTCAGGCCTGACATTCCTGACGATTGCCACCTTGACCGTGCATTGGGTGCCCTACATGGGCAGCATCGGCATCGAGCGCGAGGCCGCGGCATTCTTCCTGCCGTTGCTGCCGCTTGGAACAATGCTGGGTCGAATCACGTTCGGGTTCCTAGCCGATCTGTATGACAAGAAGCGCATGACGGCGCTTGCGTTCTGCGTGCAGGCGGCGGCCGTGCTCATGCTCTCCCAGGTGGATGCCGCACGCGAGTGGACGCTCTTTGTCTTTCTCGGGCTGTGGGGGTTCGGATTCGGAGGGACGATCGTCGCGCGGATGGCGCTTCAGGGCTATCTCTTTGGCCGCAACTCCTTCGGCGCTCTGGCGGGCATGCTGTCAATGACCACTGAGGCGGGCTTTGCGTTGTCGCCGCTCATCGCCAGCATCGTCTTTGAGGAAATCGGGACATACCGCCCGCTGTTCATTGGGTTCGCACTGTTGGCCTTCTTAGCCGCGCCACTGACGATGCTCATCCGCCGCCCCACACCCCAATTCGCCACCGGATACGCCACAACCCAGCCCGCTGACAGTGAACCGGAAACACCCGACAAAGAACCCGCCCCCCGTTCACCCTGAACCTACCCCTCAGTCACCCTGAGCCTGTCGAAGCCCCCCTAGTAATGGTCCTCGTAGTGATCGTTCGCCAGTGACCGCGTGTGCCGCCGCGTGTCGTAGACGTACCGCTGCGGATCATCCGGCCCGGACGCCAAGAGCATCAGGACCACCGCCGGCATCGATGACGTGACCTCCGTCGAGTGGATATCCATCTCGGGCGGCAGGATTGCCGTGACGTCGCCCGGCTTGAGCCGCCGCCGCGTGGTGCGCTTGATCACGGAGCCGTCGTCCGCCTTTTCCGCGTCCGGAACATAGGACACCTCACGCGCCGCCCCTTGGTAGATGCCCGCCAGCCCCCAGCGCGACCCGTGGTCGTGGATGGGGGTCTTGTGCTTGGGCGGGATCACGGAAACCAGCAGACTCAACGAGCGGTCCGCCGAGCGGAAGAGGATCCAGCGACTCACCTCGTTGGGCGGCGTATCCCGGTACTCGTCCGGTAAAAAATTCTCCATCAGCAGGTGCCGGAACGGATCGATCGTCCTCCGAATCAGGTCCACGGGGTCCGCCACGCTGACGGCGACGCCCCCCAGTTGCCCAAGGAATGTCCCCAAAGCGGGATGGTCGACGCGTAGATCAGAAGTCACGGTACGAACCGATCCCGACAACTACACTTCACGGAACTCGCCTTCTACGGTCTCCGAGTCGTCTGCGGAAGCCTCGCCGCTCGTGCCGTTCGCGCTGCCGCCGTCCGCGCCCTGCTGCGAGTACATCGACTGGCCGATTTCCTGCACGAGCCTGCTCAACTCCTCTGTCAGTGTACGCAGTTGCTCCACAGGCGCGTTCTGCTCAAGCGCCTGCCGCACCTCCGTCACCTTGGACTGCACGCGGTCTCGAACATCCTCCGTGATGTTCTCCTTGTGCTCCTCCAGCAGGCGTTCCGCAGCATAGGCTGCGGAGTCCGCGGTATTGCGGATTTCCACCTCCTCGCGGCGCTGGGCGTCCTCCGCCGCGTGCGCCTCCGCGTCCTTGGTCATCTGCTCGATCTCATCGCTGCTGAGGCCGCTCCCGGCCTGGATGACGATCTTCTGCTCGCGGTTCGTCGCCTGGTCCTTGGCGTTCACGTTCAGGATGCCGTTGGCATCGATGTCAAACGTCACTTCAATCTGGGGCATCCCGCGGGGCGCAGGCGGAATCCCGTCCAGCATGAACCGACCGAGCGACTTGTCATCGCTGGCCATGCTGCGCTCGCCCTGCAGAACGTGAATCTCTACGCTGGTCTGTCCGTCCGCCGCCGTTGAGAATGTCTGGCTCTTGGACGTCGGGATCGTTGTGTTGCGGGGGATGATTGGCGTTGCCACGCCGCCCAGCGTCTCGATGCCGAGCGAGAGCGGCGTCACGTCCAACAGCAGCAGGTCCTGCACGTCGCCCGTCAGCACGCCCGCCTGGATTGCCGCGCCCACTGCGACGGCCTCATCCGGGTTTACTGACCGGTTGGGCTCCTTCTGGAAGATCTGCGTGACCTTCTCCTGGATCGCCGGCATCCGCGTCTGGCCGCCGACAAGGATCACCTCGTTCACCTGTCCCGCGGACAGACCGGCGTCCTCCAGCGCCTGGCGGCACGGTCCGGCAGTCCGTTCAACCAACGCTGCGGTCAGGGATTCCAGCTGTGCCCGCGTCAGCGTCATGGCTAGGTGCTTGGGGCCGGACGCGTCCGCGGTGATGAACGGCAGATTCAGTTCCGTCTGCGTGACCGTGGACAACTCCAGCTTGCCGCGCTCCGCCGCCTCGCGGAGACGCTGCATGGCGCTCCGATCCGACCGCAGGTCGATGCCCTCCTGCTTGCGGAACTCATCGATCATCCAGTCGACGACGGCATTGTCGAAATCGTCGCCGCCTAGATGCGTGTCGCCCGCCGTCGAGCGCACGTGGAATGTTCCCTCTCCAATCTCGAGGATGGATATGTCGAACGTCCCGCCGCCGAGGTCGAAGACGGCGATGATTTCCTCACCCTTCTTGTCCAGCCCATAGGCCAGCGAGGACGCCGTGGGCTCGTTGATGATGCGCAGGACGTTGAGACCCGCGATGGTGCCCGCGTCCTTGGTCGCCTGCCGCTGGCTGTCGTTGAAATACGCCGGTACCGTGATGACGGCGTCCGTGACGGTCTCTCCCAGGTACGTTTCCGCGTCCGCCTTGAGCTTCTGCAGGATCATCGCCGAGATTTCCTGCGGGCTGTACTGGTTGTCCCCCATGGTGACGCGCACGTCCCCGTTCGGCGCTGCCGCCACGGGGTAGGGCACCAACTTGGTGTCCTGCTGCACGTCCGACTCATTGTGCTTGCGGCCGATGAACCGCTTGACGCTGAAAATTGTCTGATCCGGGTTCGTCACTGCCTGCCGCTTGGCGACAAGTCCCACCAGCCGTTCGCCGGTCTTGTTCAGAGCGACGACAGACGGCGTCAGCCGATTGCCCTCCGGCGTCGGGATTACCGTCCCCTCGCCGCCCTCCATGACCGCGACAACGCTGTTCGTCGTTCCCAGGTCGATTCCGATTGCCCGTGCCATTCTCTGCGTGTCTCCTTATGTTGTTTCTGTTTTGTCCGCTGTTACTCGTCGTTTGTCGTGTTGTCAGTGTGAGATCCGCCGTTGCTTTCGTGGGAGGCTGAACCGTCTCCCACCTGCACAAGCGCCGGCCTCAGAACGCGGTCATGGAGCATGTACCCCTTCTGGAGTACCTCCACGATGCGCCCCTCTGGCCCGGGCACGCGTGAGATCGCCTCATGCAGATTCGGATCGAAGGCCGCGCCTGCCGTCTCGATCTCCGTAACCCCGCTTGATTCGAGCGCCCCCTGCAGCTTCCGGTAGATGAGCAGGATCCCCTCCACCCACGTCATTCGCAGCATCGTATCCGGCATCGAGCCGAATGCCCGCTCGAGATCGTCCACGCTCGAAAGCAGCTGCGTCAGCACCGGCGCGGCAGCGTATTGGAGTTCCGCCGAATGCCGCTCACCTGCGCGCCGCGAGAAATCAACCGCGTCCGAATACGCCCGGTGATACCTGTCCTTCTCTGCTATCGCCTCATCGAGCTGCGCCTGGAGCGATTCGAGAACGGACTGCTCATCGCCGCCGTCCTCCGCGTCCGGCTCCGCGACTCCCGAAGCGTCGTCTTTCCTCTCGTCAACCATGCCCTAAACGTACTCCCTGTTCTGATAGACCGTATTGAGCGTTTCCGTCATGTTCGACAACAACTCTCCCAGGTACCGAACGGCCGGAATAGCCGCCGCGTAGTCCATCCGCGTTGGCCCCAGGGCCACAACGGCCCCTCGTTCCGCGTCATCCTCTGTGGGGCCGTAAGTCGACATGATTGCCGCGTATGGGTGCAGGAACGGCTCATCATGCTCACTGCCGATGACGACCCGCAGCCCGGTTGCGGGCAGGTCGTCCGTATGGAGCGCGGGAGCAAGCCGACCGCTCTCAACGGCGTCCAGCAACTCACGCACCATGTCGATGCGGTCGATGAGTTCCGGCTGGTTGACGACCTGGCTGATCCCATAGACCACCGGTTCATCCATCCCGTGTTCAGTTCGGCCCGGCAGCGGCGTCACGATAGCGAGCGCCTCTGAAAGTCGTGCCAGCGTCGCCGCTGCGAGGCGCGCCCACAGGAACACGTCCTCGGACTCAACCTGGTGGAACTGATGGCGAATAGTCTGCTGCCGGTTGGCCGGTACCTCCGATGACTCCAATAGAACCTCGACGTAGTACCGATAGGCCCGCCCCGTGGGCGTCGCTCCTGCGGATGAGTGTGTGCGCTGCACGTAGCCCTCGGATTCAAGCTCCGCGAACGTGTTCCTGACCGTCGCCGAACTCATGCCGAGATCATGCTGCTCAACCAGCCCGCCTGAACTCACCGGCGCCGCCGTGGCGATATACTGCTCAACCAACAGCCGCAGCAACTCCGACTGCCGCTCCGCCAATGCGTGCGTCATTCCTATTCTTCGTCCCCCACGAATCCTCTGCCCCGCCGAATAACGGGGCAAGGGCCGCCGCCTGTGCTTTCAATGGACGTCAGGCGCTTTAGGCCCTCTTTAGCAGTCTCAAGCTTTGACTGCTAATTCTCGTTCAGACTACCCACGCGCGCTACCCATGTCAAGCGGATTCATCCCCTCGTTGACCCCCAATCGGCGTCGTTGCTAGAGTGATACAGGCATCAGAGTGCTGTTGCCCAAGATCGACCGAGAGGTCGCAGCGCGGGAATCGGTGACACGTTGGATATAACCTATCTGGGCGGATCGGGCTTTCAGTTGCGTGGCAGGGACGCGTCCCTCTTCGTCGACCCGATAGCCTCCCCGGATCGCCGCGCCAACGCGCGCGCCATCCTCATGAGTGGTTACGGCGCAGAGCCCGCCGTCGATGTAGGCGATGCCCGTGTGATCAGCCGACCGGGCGAATACGAAGTCTCCGGCATCCTGATTCGCGCCATCCGGACCAGCAGAGCCTCAACCAACGACGCCTCTAATCTCGGCGGTATGGCATACGCTGTCTCCATCGATGGCGTTGACATCTGCCACCTCGGCCATCTGAGCCGCGCCCTCACCACAGCTGAAGTCTCAGAGATCGGCGAGGCCAACGTCGTCCTTTTGCCGGTGGGCGGTGAGGAGACGCTTGCTCCCAACCTTGCGGCGCAGGTCGTCACGCAACTCGGCCCCAGGATTATCATTCCCATGCTTTGGCAGGGAGAAGTCGAGCGTTCGGTTGCGGAAGCCGCCCCGCCTCCGCCAATGCAGGACGAAACTGAGGATGGGGAGGGTGACGCTGAGGAAGCCGCCCCGCCGCCGGTTGAGACAGTCAACGTCCCGTCCCTTGAGCCGTTCCTGCGGGAACTGGGCATCCGCTCCCTGACCCCCCACGAGCGGCTATCCGTCACCCCCACCAACCAGCCCGCCACCCAACAGGTCTCCCTGCTCCTGCCCCGCGCCTGATTAGTCGGCCCGCTGCTCCACGTGAACCGTCACGATGTCGACCCCGTAGTACTTGCTGTGGCGGACGGAAGCGGCATAGTGCCGCAAGAGGCGATAGGATAGTTCATTCTCGTCCGTAATCTCTTGTGTTTCCCCGAGCAGGGCGAGCCGGTCCTCAAGATTGCCCTCTGCCGGCCCGCACACGAATTCCAGTTCGGCTGATGTGCCCACACCTCTGATAGACACCATCGTTCTTTTGTCTGCGTCAGGCTCTGAGCCATTTTCCGCAAGAAGCCCGGAAAGCGTTTCCTCACCCACCAGGGTCAAGCGGTGCGTGGAATCGTCCGACCACTTGGATTTGCCCGCAAACTCCTCCAGGAAGCCCCGCAGCTGTGAGAATCCCGCCGTTCCGCTGTCCAGGCGAAGTCGCTTTCGTCGTTGTGACGTCAACTCAAGGAACAGCACCATGATGAGCGCCACTATTGCTCCGCCTGTCATTCCGTTCTCCAGCAACAGGCTTGCGAACCCGTCCCCCATTGATTCGCCGAATATCTGTCCGTTTGTAAAGCCCACGCCTGCCCAGAACGCCAGTCCGATGATGGCCGCTTTCCGATGATCCACCCCATCATTGATGACAATCTTCATCCCCTGCACAAACAGCAGGCCGATGAGCACAGTCAGGTATGCGCCGGCCACCGGCAACGGTATCGCCACCAGGATTGCGGATACCTTTGGGAAAAAGGCAAACAGGATGAACGTAATACCTATCACCACGCCCACCCGCCGCGCCGCCACGCCCGTGATCTCCACCATCGCGACGCTGCTGGAATACGTTGTGTTCGGCACTGTTCCGGCGAGTCCGGAGAGAAGATTCCCCACGCCGTCCGCGTTGATTGCGCCCTGCGCCACGCGGAAGTCAGGCGCGGGAGGGTTTCTGCGTGACACCTGTTGAATCGCCACGCCGTCACCCAACGTTTCTATTGCTCCAACGGCTGTGACCATAGCGAAGGCAGGCAGCAGCGCCCAGAACTGCGTGCCGATATCCAGTGACAGCCCCGGCCACTCCTGCAACGGCGCCCCAAACCAGGCGGCCTCCGCGATGATGCTCGTGTCATAAAGACCGAACGCTGCCGCCGTTGCCGTCCCCACTGCAATGCCGATTACCGGCGACCACAGCCGCAGGGAGGGAGGTGCCCGAAGAACGAGCCCGACGGTGATTGCCAGCGTCACGCCGGCGGCCACCATGGCCCCCTCAACGGGCTGGTCGGGTTCCACAGCATCCAGCAGCCCGAATGCGATGGGCATGACTGTCGCCGCGATGAGCATGATGACCGTCCCGGCGACGACGGGGATGAATATCCGCCTCGTCAGGGACAAATTCATCCCGATGAGGAATTGCATGATTGACGAAGCCACAATCAGCGTGGCCATCAAGGCCGGTCCGCCGTTGGCGAGCGCAGCAACGCACGCCGCAAGGAACGCCCCGGATGTCCCCATGATCAGGATGTGACCGGAGCCGAAGCGCCATAACCGGACTGCCTGGAGGATTGTCGTGGACCCGCTGACCAACAGCGCCGCGAAAACCGCCCAGGAAATATAGGACTCTGACTGCTCCCCGACGCGCATCACGATGACGACTCCGAGGACAATGGCGCCAACGATAATCATCGCGCCCTGTACCCCGGCCCCCACGGTCATCAGTAGGGGCGGGTTCTCATCAGGTTCGAAACGCACCCGTTCAGTTCCTGCGGCCATGCTGCCTCCTGGGGAGTGGCAAAGAGAGAGGGCGCGGGGGCGCCACAGCGCCCCCGCGCCCTCTTTTTCTGTCAGATGCGGAAACTCATGCCGGATCCGTAATCGGCTCCGTGTACATCTGCTTCAAGTCGCGCTTCAACACCTTGCCCAGCGGATTGCGAGGGAGGGGCTCCGTGGAGAACACCACGTGCTCCGGCCTCTTGAAGCTCGCCAGCCGCTGACGCGCATACTCGATCAACTCGTCCTGCGTGGCCTCCTGATCGGACTTGAGCACAACCACGGCGCGCACGCGCTCGCCCCATTGATCGTCCGGGATGCCGATGATTGCCGCCTCATCCACTGCGGGATGGGACATCAGCGTCTGCTCAACCTCTTCCGGTGAAATCATTTCGCCGGCACGCTTGATGAAGTCCTTGGCGCGGCCCGTCAGGAAGATATAGCCCTCATCGTCCTGGTAGCCGAGGTCGCCCGTGAACAGCCAACCGTTCTTGATGGTTTCTGCCGTCACGTCGTCCTGCTGCCAGTAGCCCTTCATGAGCTGTGGACCGCTGGCGATGATCTCGCCCTGCTCGTTCGTTGGCACGTCGTTGCCGTCCTCATCCACGATGCGGATATCGACGCCGGGCAGCGGCTTGCCGATGGAGCTCAGGCGCTCGAACTTCTTCTCGCGCTCCTCTTCGGACAGCCCCTTCACGTTGTGGTCCTCCGGCATCAGCGCCGTAATCGTCGCCGAAGCCTCGGTCTGCCCGAACGCATTGATGAACTGCGTGTCCTCCATCTCCATGATGGCGCGCTTGATGACCTCCTTGGGCATCGGCGCTGCGCCATAGGTCAGTACCGCGAGGCTGGAGAGGTCGTAGTTGGGGCGCGCTTCATGGTCGAGCAGCATCTTCAACATGGTCGGCACCATCATGGCGCGTGACACCTGCTCGTCCTGCACCAGCTTCATCCACGACTCCGCCTCGAACTGCCGCTGAATCACCAGCGTGCGGAAGCCCCAGACCGCGGAGATCACGGCCTGCATCCCCGCCACGTGGTACAGCGGAACGGTCAGGATGTTCTTCTCGATCTCGTCAGGATCGAGTTGCGAGACGTTGTTCAGGCTGTAGCTGCTAACGCTGCCGAAGGTGAGCATCACGCCCTTGGGCAGGCCGGTTGTGCCTGCCGTAAACATCAGGATTGTGGTGTCCTCGTCATCAACGACGGCCACGTCAAACTCGGTGGACTGATCCGCGATCACGTCCTCGTACGCCTCCCAGCCATCACCCGTTCCCTCAAGCGAAACGTAGTGTTCCACCGTGTTCAGCGAGGGCCGAAGCTCATCCACCATGCCCAGGTAACGTGAGCCTGCGATGACAACCTTTGACTCAGAGGCGTTGACCATGTGGCGAATTTCTTCGGCGCGGCCACGGAAGCTCAACGGCACGAAGATCGCGCCGATCTTGGCGCTGGCAAAGTAGGTCTCGATGACCTCGTTGCAGTTGACCTGCATGATGCCCACGCGGTCGCCCTGCGTGACGCCCCATGACGCCAGCCGGTTCGCCAACTGGTTTACGCGCTGATCCAGTTCAGCATAGGTGAATCGCCTGTCTTCAAAAACGATGGCCTCTTTATCCGGCGAGACCATGTTTGCGATTGTCAGAAACTCCGCAGTATTCATCCGTGAAATCCCCTCCCGCTTTCATTTTTCGGTTGAGAAAGTCGGCATCGCGGCGCAATACCGCAATCGGCGCAACCCCCTCCCGATTTGCCCCACCACATGGGCGAGTGTAGCTAGCAGATACTAGCAGAGCGCCGCTCCAATGTCACCAGTTTTGACTGTGATGCAGGACCCGGATGTTGCCTCAGCCGCCGCTTGGCGTTGCCATCGGTTGGCCGGCCACGCATGTCGGAGCCGCCATAAGCAGGTTGAACAACGCCTCTTCGGATGTTTCTTCGTCGGTCAGCATGGCCAGGAAGGCTTCCTCGCCGCCAAGCTGTTCCTCAAGACATTGCAGTTCTGACGGCGACGGTAGTTCAAATCCCTGCATGGCGGCAAACGCCTCAGCTTCTTCATCGGTCAGGCACAACTGCATCCGAATTGCGCCTGCAAACAGGGCTCCCGGATTCTCCGGTGGCGGGCCGATGCCCAGAATGCCCGGATTCTCAGTCCCAATGTCGGTGATGCAACGGCGGGTTTCCGCGCTGAAGCCACCGGCCTCGGTTGACAGGAACGCGACGGCAAGCCCAACGCTGTTCTCAATGGAGAGACATTGAATCGGGAAATCCGATGCCCCTCCGGGAAGTGACTGAAGCGGAACGTCGCGCATTGCGTCAACGGCCTCGGAGCCCTGGGTGCTTCGAATGCAATCGACCTCGTCAGGTGAGAATGCGGCAAGCAGGTCGCCGAGCGTCGTCGCATCGGTGAACACGAGTTCATTGATATCGGTTGGGACGGGGGTTGGCGTGTGTGTCGGCGTCGCCGTCGGCTCAGGCGTCGGTGTTGGTGTCGGCTCCCCTTCACACGCCGCAGCGAATAACAGAATGGCCGCGACAAAGACAATTCCTATAGCACCGGCTGCCCGACCTTTATTCTTCACGTATAAGACCTTTCTTGCCAACTAGTTATGTAGGACACGTAACCAGTCTAAGGCGAGCCCAAAGCCCACGTCGTTAGAGCAGCAACCTAAAGGGCCGCCGCCAGCGCCGCCTCTATCCTCAGCCCATCCCTGAGGCTTACGTCCGCGCCGCGCCGCAGCGCTGCCTTCGTCGCCGCGCGCGTTCCACGAGGCAGCCGCCGTGTCTCCGCCAGCAAAACATCTGCTTCTTCGGCCAGGCGCTCCGTGGGCACAACCCGGTGGACTGCTCCCATTCGCAGCGCCTCGTCCGCATCAAACCATCGGCTCGTCAGCAGAAGGTCCAGCGCCTGCGACCTGCCGATGACTCGCGGCAATGACTGACTCCCTGTCGCGAAGGGAATCATCCCCAATGCCACCTCCGGCAGGCGGAATCGCGTGTTGTCAGCGGCGATCCGAAAATCGCAGCACAATGCCATCTCCAGCCCCGACCCGATGGAGAATCCGTGCATCGCCGCCACTGTTGGCACGGGCAGGGAGCGCAGCAACGACCAAACGTCGCGCAGATAACGTGCCTCACGTGCAATCACTCTCGACGGCGCGCTGCCGAACTCCGTCAGGTCCGCGCCGGAGCAGAATGCCCGCTCGCCCGCGCCGGTGATCAGCACCGCATCCAGATCGGGATTCGCGTGAAGCTCCGTCAGGATGGCGAACAGGTCATCCCGCATCTGCACATTGAATGCGTTGAGCTGTGTAGGTCGGTTGAGCGTAATCCGCGCGAGACCGGAGTTATCCACCTCGCACAGCGCCGCAGCTTCGCTTTCTTGCGCCACCCCGCAGCCACCTCACCTCAAAAACGGAATCGCGAGGATATAGCCTGCGGTCTTGCCGCCACCGGCACGCACTGCGGCGCGAATCATCATGATTGCCCAGAACAGGAAGCCGACTATTCCTAATCCGACTGCAATAAGAATGGGGCGCAGGAAGACGCTGAGGATTTCCGAGAGTTGCTCTTCGTCGGTCATCGTGCCGTCCGCCAGATCGGCGAGACGCTCGGACTCTGCCGCAGCCACGGTGATAAAAAAGATCACCATAGCGATGGCAAATGCAATCTGGTAGAGGATTATGCTGATCTGAAAATTGAGAGCCGCCTTGCCGTGCTGATTTACCATGGGACGTCCTGGTCGCGTAGTGAGCCAGAGCACCAGTGGCGCGAGGACGGTCATGAAGGGAATGGTGATGATGATTCCCATGAGAGGACTCAGGTGAATGAGGACGGCCCAGGTGGTTTGATCCCCAAGGGCTGGTTGCTGCTGATTCGCTGCGTCTTCTATTGGAGATTCATTCTGATCCGACTGACTCATGCTCTACCTCAAGAACGGAATCGCGAGGATGTATCCCGGCGGGTCGCCCCGGCTGGCGCGGACAGCGGCCACAATCGTCCAGATGATCCAAACGATGCCCAGAATGACCATCAGGAACAACGAAACACCCAACAGCGCAAGCGTTTCCCAGAATCCCCCGACGATTTCCTGCTCTATGTCGGCGATAGTCCCGATGACGAAGAACGGAATCATCGCAATGAGCAGGACGATGAAGTAGATGAAGAAACTGATATTGAAATTGAGTGCTTTCTTCCCGTGGAAGTTCACCATGTCCGACTTTCCACGAAAGATAAGCCACACAATGAGTGGCCCCAGGATCCCGCCAAACCCGGACGTTACGAGCGAACTCAGCGCCGAAAGGTGAACCAGCATTGACCAGTTCCGCTCTTCACGATGCCAAACATCGCCATAGACCGGCCCGGCAGGCCGCTCCGGCTCAGGTGATTCGTTCTGCATTTGACAGACTCCCTACTTCAAGAACCCAATCGACAAGATGTACCCCGGAGGGTCTCCTCGACTTGCCCGTACGCTGGCCATGATCGTCCAGATCAACCAAACAACGATCACAATGGGAAGCAGGAGAAAACCGATCAGCACAAACATCAATAGCGCGGCGACCACCCCGTAGATGAAGAAACTGATCTGGAAGTTCAGAGCCCGCTTGCCATGGTAATCCACCATGTCCGATCGAGCCCGGAAGAGGAGCCAGACGATCAGTGGGCCCAGTATGCTCCCCACTCCCGAAGTCACAAGTCCGCTCAACGCGGAGAGGTGAACGAGCATGGCCCAGTTACGCTCCTCCGGGCTGCTTACCGGCCCGTAATACGCTGCGCCGTCCATGCCCGACGAACCCTGTTCCATCCGCGGATCAGCGGCCGAGCCGGGAACGTAATTTGTTTCCTGACTCTCCTCCGGCTGAGGCTGTTGCTCCTCAGACGACTCATCCTCGGGCCGATCCATCTCGCCCTGCGTCATCACACACTCCACCTTTCACCTTATGACAAGAACGATTGTGACGGTCGCGCGCAACTACGTCAAAGCACAAGGGAGGGACGTAGTGCTGAGAGGCGCAGTCGGCATTTTAGGTGGTCGGTGAGGGGACACGCAGAGGCACGTAAGCAATCATCTCTCCGGGCTCAAGCTTGAGGACAGCCGGATCGCTGGGTGGTGGAACGACTTCTTTGCGCTCCTCCATCAATTTGACAAAGATTTGCAATACCTCGGCAGCGTTTGCTAGCGCTTCATCGACTGTGTCGCCCATCGCGCCGCAAACCCCGGGAATGTCCGGAATAACCACGCCATACCCCCCCAGTTCACCATCGATGATTGCGGGATACCTGAGACTTGTTGCTACAGCCATTCTGTCCATCCGTTCAGCCGAATTATCCGTCTGGCAAGGCCAGAAGTGAGAGTTCTATACTACTCTCTTTATCAGTACAAATATCTCGTCGGCCTACTCCCCCGTGAACTCCGGGTCCCGCCGCTCAAGAAAAGACCGAATCCCTTCCTTGCGGTCCTTCGTCGTCTGGAGGATCATTGTCAGGTCGGTTTCCAGCAGGATGCCCTGGTCAAGCGTCATCTCAAAGCCCGCCAGGATAACCTCCTTCGCATAACGCGCCGCGATCGGACCGCCGGCAAGTATCTGACCTGCTATCTCCTGCGCAGCGCCGAAAACGTCGGCAGGCGGCGCAACCCGATTGACCAGCCCCATGTCTAGGGCCTCTCCGGCTCCTATGGTTCGACCCGTCAGTAGAAGATCCGTCGCATGGGCAGGCCCGACGACGCGCGGCAAGTGCTGCGTGCCGCCGTCCCAGGGAATGATTCCCTGCAGGGCCTGCCCCATCCGAAACTGAGCCGTCTCCGCCGCCACGCGGATGTCCGCCGCCAGCGCCAGCTCAAGCCCCTGGTTGAAAGCGTCTCCATTAATAGCGGCGATAACGGGAAATGGGAGAGAGGCAATGACGCTCGCGCATCGATAGCTCTCAAACAGCGCTTGAGCGGCGTTTCCTGACGCAGCCTCCGCGGATTCAGACAGGAGACGCTGGTCTGTGCCGCGTGAGAAAGCAACCGCGCCTGCCTCGTCCCCCCCTGCTTCCTGACCGTCTCCGGTGATGATCAGCGCATCGAACGGGCTCTCCTCGCGCAGCGTCGCGCACAACTCCTTGAGTGAGGAAGCCACTGCGCGGTCGATGAAGTTGTCGGGAGGGC
Source organism: Dehalococcoidia bacterium (assembly GCA_965203815.1). Classification (GTDB taxonomy): domain Bacteria; phylum Chloroflexota; class Dehalococcoidia; order UBA6926; family UBA6926; genus VXMO01. The sequence continues at coordinate 815,042 of OZ241912.1, forward strand.
GATTAAGAACTGCGGTGAGCAGGCGACCCTCAGGCCGAAGTGTTATCGGATCGTTGGTGCTCATGTGTGTTGCGCGGCTGTCTATGCCGCGTAACACGATTGTAACCCTCGTGTAACTGGAGTGTCACAGAACGAATACAGGATTGATGGTGATACGCGGCCAAAGCCGCGTCGTTGGGTGTTCTGGAAGGAGGACAGGATGGGTGAGTTCAATAGCGGCGATACTGCCTGGATGTTGATGTCAACGGCGCTGGTGCTGTTCATGACACCGGGTCTCGCTTTCTTCTACGGCGGACTGGTGCGTGGCCGAAACGCCATCAGCACGATTTCACTGAGCTTTGTGTCGATGGCCGTGGCCAGCCTTGTCTGGGTGCTCTGGGGATACAGCCTGGCATTCGGAGACGGCGGCGACCTTAACGCATTTGTAGGCGATCTCTCCTACATTGGCCTCTCCGGCATCGGCATCAACGACGGAGGAAATATACCTGATCTCCTCTTCGTTGCATTCCAGATGATGTTCGCCATCATCACACCCGCGCTTATCACGGGCGCGATCGTAGAGAGGTTCAAGTTCACCACGTACATCATCTTCCTTGTCTTGTGGTTGACCCTCGTCTACGCCCCCATCTGCCACTGGGTCTGGGCCGAGGGCGGCTGGCTCTTTGACATGGGCGCGCTTGACTTCGCGGGCGGCACCGTTGTTCACATCAACGCGGGCGTTGCGGCCCTCGTCGCCGCAGTTCTTGTGGGACGCAGGCGCAGGCCGGCTCTTGAGCCGCACAACGTTCCCTATGTCGTGCTGGGCGCGGGCATCCTCTGGTTCGGGTGGTTCGGCTTCAACGCCGGCTCCGGGCTGGCGGCCAACGGGCAGGACGCGAACGCGCTGCTCGTCACCAATACGGCTGCTGCTGCCGCGGCGCTGACGTGGGGCATCCTGTCCTACATCCAGACGAAGCGCATGAGCACCGTCGGCATTGCCACGGGCGCGGTTGCGGGGTTGGTTGCCATCACCCCGGCCGCCGGATTCGTCAATGTCATGGGCGCGCTTGTCCTTGGCATTGGCGCAGGCATCATTCCCTACTTCTTCGTCCTCTACAGGCCGCGAATGGGGTTCGACGATGCGCTTGACGTCTTCGGCGTGCACGGCGTCGCGGGAATCTGGGGCGCGCTTGGTACCGGAGTCTTCGCCGTCGAGGCCATTGGCGGCACGGCAGGACTGCTTGAGGGCAACCCTGAGCAGATGGGAGTGCAGGTGGTTGGTGTTGTCGCCACGCTTGCCTACTCGGGCGTCGCCACCTTCGTCATCCTCAAGGTGCTGGACCTGATCCCCGGGCTCGGACTCAGGGAGCCGGAGCCTGCCGAAGATGAGGGTCTTGACCTGGCCGCGCACGGTGAGCGCGCATACGTCGCAGACGGCGCAGACTAGACCTGCCACTAGGAATGACTAGAATCAGGAGCAGCGCACGAGCGGGGAGTAATCCCGCGTCCCGACGGTTCAGAATCGCCGGGACGCGCAGAAGGGAATAGGAGACGACGATGCTGAGCATAGAGGCGATTATCAGGCCTGAAACAATTGAAGATGTGGTAGGTGAGTTGGAGGCCGTTGGCTGCCGCAAGTTCTACTACGCCAACGTCACCGGCACGGGGCGACAGGGTGGAGTTGAAGTGTTCGTCGGCCGCGCGGGGCAGATGACCCGGCGCCATGAACGGCCGAGGACCATTGTCCGGGCCGTCATCGAAGACGGCATGAAAGATGACGTGATCAATGCCATCATCCGTGGCGCGCGCAGCCCCGGTGACGGCGAGGTTGGAGATGGCAAGATCTTTGTCACTCCCGTGGAGGATGTCATCCGTGTCCGCACCGGTGAAACCGGCGAGGCAGCCATCTGACGAAGATAAAGATGGGTGGGGGACGTATCCGTGGCAGGCAATACCTGCCGCGGATACGACTTTTTGATGCCTCCCCCTATCACCGCGTCTCAAAAATCCCTATAGTCTGTAGGGACGACGAATCCTTCTGGCAAAAGGGAGACAGGCAACGATGACATCCGCGGCAGAGCCCTTTGAGCGAGTTGACATCGACAGGGCAAGAGAGCTTATCGACGGCGGCGGCGTCGCACTGATCGATGTCCGCGAGCAGGAGGAATGGGACGAGGGTTACATTCAGGGCGCAACCCGCATCTCCGTAAACGACATCATCAACATGAGCGCCGTCGATGACCTGCCCAAGGATCAACCCATCGTCTTCTACTGCGCCGCCGGTGTCCGCTCTGCCCTGGCCTCGGAACTCGCTGCCTCCGTCGGCGTCCCCGGTCCTCTCTACAGCATGGAGGGTGGCTTTGACGCGTGGAAAAAGGCTGGGCACCCCACCGCGCAAGACTGAGCCTGCATTGTCCGGTGACTACTGACCCGTACGAAGCCCAGCGTCCTATCATTGACGCCCTCAGTTCCCCTGCAACCTATCCCCCACGCGACGGCGTAGATACCGTTGAAGTCCGCGAAACCCACTCCGCCGTCGTCTTCCTCGCCGGAGCCCGCGCCTACAAGATGAAAAAAGCCGTCGACTACGGCTTCCTGGACTTCACCACACTCCTGAAACGCCGCTACTTCTGCTACCAGGAACTCTTTCTCAACCAGCGCGCCGCCCCGGACATCTACCGTGAGGTTCGCGCCGTTATACCGAATGGACGGGGCGGCTACCGCATCGTTGCGGAGGACAACCCCGCGGCCGTTGAATACCTCGTCCAGATGGTCCGCCTGCCGGAAGACATGATGCTGGATGCGCGGCTGGAGCGCGGCGAGGTCACGCCGGAAATGATGGCAGAACTCGGCCGCACCGTCGCCAATGTCCACGCTCATTCAGGGACAAGCGGTGAGATAGCCGCCGCAGGTGATCTCGAAGGTGTCCGCTTCAATGTTGAAGAGAACTTTGAGCAGACGGAGGCGTACATCGGCCGCACCATTTCGCGGGAAACGTACGACACCGTCTGCAAGTACGCCCGCCGTTTTATGGAGCGGCGTGAAACACTCTTCCACTCCCGTTCACAGAACGGCTTTGTCCGTGACACACACGGAGACCTCCACGTCCAGCAGATATGCATCGAGGCCAACGGACGCGTCCATGTCCTCGATTGCATCGATTTCAATGAACGCTTTCGCTATGGCGACGTGGCGTGGGATGTCGGGTTCATGGCCATGGACCTCGAAGCCCGGGGCCACCCGGACCTTGCCCGGGCCTTTGTTGATGGATACCTGGAACGGGCTGACGATCCCGGAATGCCCGAACTGCTGCCCTTCTACCAGTGCTACCGCGCCTACGTCCGCGGCAAGGTTGAGGGCTTTCGGCTGGATCAACCCGACCTCAGTGACCAAGAGGCCGCAGAAGTCAGGGAACGCGCAGAGGCCTATTTCCGCCTTGCTGAGCAATACGCCCACACAATGATTGGCTCCAATATCGTTCTTATCGGCGGTCTTATGGGAAGCGGCAAGAGCACGCTGGCAGAGGGACTCGCGCGGGAGCGCGGCCATGCCTACCTCTCAAGCGACGTCATCCGCAAGCAGCTCGCAGGCGTCCCGGAGGACGAGCGCCACTTCGTTGAATGGAATACCGAGATTTACTCGCCGGAAATGACCGAGCGAACCTACGATGAGACCGCTCGTCTTGCCGCGGAAGCCCTCGGGCAGGGCCGCTCGGTTGTCGTTGATGCCTCTTTCTCCACCCCCCAGCAGCGCCAACGCTTCACAGATCTTTCAAACGCCACAGGCGTCCCGCTCCTCATGGTTATCTGCGAACTCTCTGAAGAGGAAACGCGCCAACGTCTCGATGCGCGTGTCGAGGCAGGAGGCGTCCCCACGGACGGCCGCTGGGAGATCTACGCGGCCCAACGTGACTCATTCCAGCCGCCTGCGGAACTTTCCACCGATTCTGTGATCCATGTGGATACCTCAGAATCGCCCAAAGCTGTCATTGAAACCCTCGTCTCCCGCCTGGACGCCGATTCGTTAGAATAAGCACTGTCCCTGCCGCCGCCATCAATCAATAGGAGAATGTGCAGACGATGACCGTTACGGATACCGCCCATGACATAGCCAACCTGTCCCTCGCCGATGAGGGTCAGCGCCGTATTGAGTGGGCTGCGCGGGAAATGCCCGTCGTCAAACTGATACAGGAGCGTTTCCGCGAGGAGCGACCGCTTGAGGGGCAGCGCATAGCCGCCTGCCTGCACGTCACGTCCGAAACGGCCAACCTCATGCTCGCCCTCAAGGAGGGCGGCGCGGAGGTGCGCCTGTGCGCCTCCAACCCGCTTTCCACACAGGACGATGTTGCGGCAGCCCTCGTCGCAAATCACAGCATCTCCGTTTTCGCTATCCACGGTGAGGACACGGAGACGTACTACAAGCACATCAACCAGGCTCTTGACGGCAACCCCACCATCACGATGGACGACGGCGCAGACCTCGTGGCGACCATTCACGGTGAACGGCAGGACCTTATCGAAGGGCTCCGGGGCGGCAGCGAAGAGACGACAACCGGCGTCATCCGCCTCCGCAGCCTCGCCCAGCAGGGCAAGCTCATGTATCCCGTCGTGGCCGTGAATGACGCAGACACCAAGCACCTGTTCGACAATCGCTACGGCACCGGCCAGAGCACACTGGACGGCATCACCCGCGCCACCAACATCCTGTGGGCCGGCAAGACCGTCCTTGTTGCCGGATACGGCTGGTGTGGGCGGGGCGTCGCCATGCGGGCCCGGGGCATGGGGGCGCAGGTCATCGTCAGCGAGATTGACCCCATCCGCGCCCTGGAAGCGCTGATGGACGGCAACCGTGTTATGACGACGGCGGAGGCCGTGCCACAGGCCGATGTCATCATCACCGTCACGGGCGACATCCACGCCATTGGCCGCAGCCATATCCCGTTGCTCAAAGACGGCGTTGTGCTGACCAATTCAGGCCATTTCAACGTCGAGATCGATATACCGGCGCTTGAAGAGGCCAGCAACGGCTCTCGTGAACTCAGGCGGAACGTTGTCGCTTACGCCATGAAAGACGGCCGCACCGTGAATCTCCTTGCTGAAGGGCGACTTATCAACTTGGCCGCGGCGGAGGGGCACCCGTCCGCCGTCATGGACCTCTCGTTCGCTGATCAGGCGCTTGCCGCCGAGTATCTGTCCGGCAATGAGGCCAGCGACCTGTCGAACGATGTTCACACCTTGCCACGGGAACTCGATGCAGAAGTCGCAAGGCTCAAGCTGCACTCAGTCGGCATCAACATCGATACGCCAACCGAAGAGCAGACAAAATACCTCGGCAGCTGGGAGATGGGCACCTGAACCAACCGATGACAGCCCCGCCCAATACAGCGGACACGACCGGAGCAGTGTCGATCCGGGCGACTGCGTCCCAAGAGGAGCAGGAGCGATACGGTCACTGCTTTGCGTGCGGCGCCGCGAATGATTCCGGCCTCAACCTGGAGTTTGAGGCGCTTGATGACGGCGTCGTCACCGCCCTGTACGTTCCGCAGGAGCGTCATCAAGGCTGGCCGAACGTTCTGCATGGCGGCATTGTCGCCACGCTGCTGGATGAGTCGGCTGCCTACGTCGCCTATGCGCGCGGCCAACACGCTGCCACGGCGCGGCTCAACATCCGCTACAGCCGCCCTGCGCCGATGGATATCCCGCTGCGTGTGACCGCAACCCTTGTGAAAGACACACGGCGCATGCTTACCATAGAAGCCCGCGTCACAACCCTCGACGACGAGACAATCGCCAGAGCGGAAGCCACCCTCCTTCTCCTCACGCCCAAACAGGAGCAGGAATATGGCCTGCTTCCGCTGACAGACGAGCCGAACGAGAACAGTCAGAGTAGTTAGTAGGGAGGAAAACGATAGATGAGGTTCCTGCAGACGAGCGAATCCGTTACAGAAGGTCACCCGGATAAACTGTGTGACCAGATCTCCGACGCGGTTCTTGATGCCATCTTTGCGGATGATCCCACCGCTCGCGTCGCGTGTGAAACACTCGTCACCAGGGGCCTTGCCTTCGTAACCGGCGAGATCACCACCAGTTCGTATGTTGATATCCAGGCCATCGTGCGGGATACCGTCAGGGAAGTGGGCTATACCGATTCCGACTACGGATTTGACGCGAATACCTGCGGCGTCATCGTGTCAATCAATGAGCAGTCGCCTGACATCAAGAGTGGCGTGGACGAGGCCGAGGAGATTCGCGGCGAGGGAGCCGCAGACGCCATCGCGAACCTTGGAGCAGGAGATCAGGGATCAATGGTTGGCTATGCCTGCCGTGAGACTGAAGACGCCCTCGGAACTGTCAACGTCTTCATGCCCTTGCCCATCTACTTGTCGCATCGACTCGCCGAGAAACTGGCCGAAGTCCGCAAGAACGGCCAGCTCCCCTATCTCAGACCCGATGGAAAGTCCCAGGTCACCGTCGAATACGAGGACGGCAAGGTAAAGCGCATCGACAGCATCACGCTGGCCGCCCAGCATGACCCGGAAGTCAGCAATGAAGCGCTCCGCCGCGACCTCAATGAACTGGTCATTCGAGAAGTCGTGCCGCATAACCTGATGGACAGGGACACCAAGTTCCACATCAACTCCTCCGGTCGTTTCGTGATTGGCGGTCCCATGGCGGACGCGGGGTTGACCGGCCGCAAGATACTCGTTGACACCTACGGCGCGGGCTACAAGCACGGCGGCGGCGCTTTCTCCGGCAAAGACCCGACAAAAGTCGACCGCTCCGGCGCGTACTATGCGCGCTACGTTGCCAAGAACGTCGTCGCAGCCGGACTTGCCGAGCGCTGCGAGGTCCAACTCGCTTACGTCATTGGACGGCGAGAACCGGCATCCGTGTCGATTGAGACATATGGCACGGGAACAATCCCCAATGACAGGATTGAAGAGTTGGTTCGTGAGAACTTCGATATGACTCCGGGAGCAATCATCACGCAGCTGGATCTCATGAGCGCGGATGCCGCTCGGCGGCCCCGCTATCGCCGTGTTGCGGCATATGGACACTTCGGGCGGAACCACATCAATCGCTCTGACGGAAGTCACATAGAAGTCCCCTGGGAGCGCACGGATAAGGCCGCGGCGCTCCGTGCTGACGCCGGCCTACCCGACCCAGAAGACTAATCACCGTGGATGTCACGGTCATTCCGGTGAAGGCCGCAATCCACGCCGGAACGCGGAAGGCTAATTCCATAAGCAGTGCAACCTTGACCGCGAACCGGGAAAAGAACTGGAATGGCAAGACTGGCCGGAACGCGCAATGCGAAGGTCATCGGCCAATGAACGTTGATCGCGAACCGAGAAAAAAATGCTGAGCGGCCTCACCGCGGTCGTTCTTGCGGGTGGGGAGGGAACGCGCCTGCGCCCCCTCACCAATGACCTGCCCAAGCCCGTTCTCCCCGTCGCCAACCGCCCCTTCTTTGAGTACATGCTCGATCACCTCAGGGCGGCGGGCGTCACGCGCGTCATCATGGCGCTCGGATACCGTGCCGAGCCATTGATTGAGAGCTTCGGTGATGGCAGCGCCTATGGTCTGATGATTGACTACGCTGTTGAAGATAAACCGCTCGGCACGTCGGGCGCAGTCCGCGCCCTCCTGCCGGAACTCAAGGAGACCTTTCTCGTTCTCAACGGCGACTGCGTAACGGAGATCGACATCGCCGCCATGGTGGAGCAGCACGTGGAGCGTCGCGAGTACGCCACGCTCGCCGTCCACACCGTCGATGACCCCTCGCGCTACGGCGTCGTCGTGATTGACGGCATTGGATACGTCAACCGCTTCATCGAAAAGCCGCCCGGTCCCCGTTTTCCCGCCCATACCGTCAACAGCGGCGTCTATGCGCTGGAGCCGGAGATGTTCAACTTCATCGGTGACGGCTTTTCCATGTTTGAAAAAGACCTTTTCCCCGTCGCGCTTATGGCCGGTGTTGAGATCGGCACGTTCCCCTGGGACGGCTATTTCATGGACATGGGCACGCCGGAGAGTTTTCTGCAGCTCAACCGCGATGTCGTGACGGGAGCCGCCCCAACGCGTCGCCCGCTCGCCGAACCCGCCAATGCCCCCGCGATCCATGAGTCTGCCCACGTCGATGGCCTTGTCAACTGGGGCAACGGCGTATCTGTCGGCGCGAATTCCCGCGTCATCGGCCCCGTCGTGCTCGGCTACGGTGTCGTCATCGGCGACTCAACGCTTGTGGAAGACAGCGTCGTCCTTGCCGGGGCGCGCATCGGCGCAGGCGCGACCGTTCGAGGCGCGATCATCGCCCAAAACGCCGTTGTGCTGGACGGAGCAACAATCGAACCGGGCAGCGTGTTTGACGGCGTCAACGAAACCACCGCCGCGGGTGCTTAGCGTGCGCCGTGGCGACCCCGACTGATAGTCCTACAGGGGCATCTCTCCACCCCCTGCTTGCGGGGCCGCTCGGCACACTCCAATTCCGCGATTTCCGCATCCTGTGGGCCGCCACCATGGCGATGTCCATGGGCTTCTGGATGCAGCAGCTCACCCTCGGCTGGCTCGTGCTTGACATCTCGGACTCCGCGTTCTGGGTGGGAGCGGCGGAGGCGGCCAGGCTTGCGCCATTCCTCCTCTTTGGCCTCGTCGCCGGTACCCTTGCGGACCGGCTCGAACGGCGCATCCTTCTCCGCGTCATCGTCACCTGCAACATTGTGCTCAGCGTCATCCTCGGCACGCTGGAACTGAACGGGATGCTCAGCGTCCCCATCGCCATCGTCGGCGCATTCCTCTATGGGACCGTCAACGCCTTTCTCATGCCGACGCTCCAGGCGTATGTGCATGACATCGTCGGCAGCCGCTATGTGGTCAACGGCCTCGCGCTCAATCAGACGGCCCAGCGCCTCATGGGAGTATTTGGCGGCCTGCTGGGCGGCGTGCTGCTCGCCTTTTTGGGCATCGGCGGCACGTTCCTTGTCATGGCGGCGGGGTACGCGACGGCGCTATCCATCCTGATCTTTACCCGCACCGCCTCCCGCCCGGGATTCGGCACACCGGAACAACCCTCAGTCCGGCAGTCCTTTACCGAGGCCCTTGGCCTCGTCGGACGAAACCGATCCGTCCGCGCCCTGCTGATATTGTCCGTCGCGACGGAGATATTCGCCTTCTCCCACATCGTCATGATCCCCATCTTCGCCCGCGACATCCTGGAAATTGGGCCACAGGGATTGGGCATCATGGTCGCCGCCCGCGCCGTCGGCTCGGTCGTGGGAATGGTTGCGATGGCGGCAATCGGAGACCGTCTCGCCAAGGGCAAAACGCTGCTTGTCGCGAGTGCCCTGTTCGGCCTAAGCCTGGCCGCATTCGCCGGCCAGCCGTGGCTGGTCACCGCGCTGTTCTTCCTCGGTGTGGCGGGAACGATGGCCGCGATATTCGACCTGTTGCAGCAGGCCGCCCTCCAACTCGCTGTCGGCAGCGATCAACGGGGCAGGGCGATGGGTATCTGGGTCATGGGCGTGGGCGCTGGCCCCGTCGGCCACCTGGAGGTCGGGGCGCTCGCCGATTTCACGAGCCCGCAATTCGCCATCGTCTTCAACGGCTTCATGCTGGTGGTCTTCGTGGTCCTCCTCACGATGACAACCCCGCGCCTCCGCCAAATCTAACCGCTCGCGGCCTCCAACTGCTCCCACAGCTGGCGTGTGAGGGCCACGTGACCAAGGTGCTCCCCGAGGTGCCGGACCATCACCGCCAGCATCCCCGCTCCCGTCGACTCGTTCCCGACAAAGGTGCGCTTGCTGGCCAACATCTCCTCCGTTGTCGTTGAAAGCGCCTCCTCAACCTTCGCCTGTGTATCGTCGATAAGCTTCAGAAGGTCCGCTGACCTTGTTCCTGCCGCGGCGAATTCAGCGGCGCGGTCACGCTGCGGTTCCTCTCCCCGGGCAACAGCGCACATCCCTCCCGCCATGCCCATCATGTGTGAAACGAGCATGTAGATTGAACTGCTCTCATCGCCGACCGGCCGCCAATTCAGCGCCTCGCCATCCAGCCCGTCCAGCGCCTGCCGCAGGTCGTTCAGCACCGTATTGAATTGGGCGCGCACGCCGGAGAGGGTTGCTTCCGTCAATGTCATGTCCGTAGTCACTTCCTGTTCGAGAGTACGTTCCGCGCAATTGTCCCGCGCGGTGGGGAAATAAGTGTAGCCGATTGGCCAATGAGGGGCTACACGTTTCCTCCGTCCGCCCTGATCCTGCCGTCCGTTTGTCCTGATCCTGTCGAAGGATGAACGGAGGGTCACCTGGACAACTGAACCCGCACCACACGTGGTATCCCGGCCAGGTCGAGCGCCATATCCACCTCAGCGCTTGGCGGGAAAACCTCTTTGGCAACATCCACCATCAGCGGTGCCTGCCCGTACCCGACTTCCATCAGCAGATGTCCGCCGGATTTCAGATAGCCGGGAGCGGCGCGAACAAGCCTTTCGGCGATCGTCATGCCGCCGTCGCCGCCGTCCACCGCCACGCGAGGCTCGTGATCCCGTATCTCCGCTTGCAGTTCAGCAAAGTTCTCCGCCGGAATGTACGGCGGGTTGGTGATGATGATGTCCACCGGCTCCGTCAGCGGCTCAAACAGGTCGCCAACGGCGAACGTGATCCGGCCCGCCACGTCGTGCCGCTGCGCGTTGGTGTGCGCCACCTCAACCGCCTCCGCCGAAATGTCCGTCGCGATGAATCGCGCCTCCGTGAGCACCGTTGCCGTTGCCACGACGATGCAGCCGGAACCGGTGCCGATATCGGCAATCAGCATCCCTGTTCCTTTGTCGTGAGCATCACCCATATCCGCAACTGCCACGATAGCCTCCTCTACCAGTAGCTCGGTCTCCGGTCGCGGAATGAGCGCCCGCGCGTCCACGTAGAAGGGCAGCCCATAGAACTCGCGCTCGCCGGTGATATAGAAGAGCGGCTCACGGTTCAGCCGCCGTCCAAGCGCCTCCCGAAACCGTGCCTCTCGGTCTTCTGAAACCGCCTGCTCCGGCTCGGCAAGCAGCGATTCGGGGGCCGCACTCAATGCGTGTGCCAGCAGCAGCCGTGCCTCAAGCGCCGCAGAATCGACGCCTGCCGCCTGCAATTGAGCGCGGGCCTCCGTGAGCAGAACGCGGGCGGGAGTTGGACTCAAGAGACGGATTCTGCGAGCAGTCGTTCCTGCTCCGCCTCGCGAAGAGCGTCAAGAAGCGGGTCGAGTTCGCCGTCCGTCAACCTGTCCAGCGTGTGCAGCGTCAGCCCGATCCGATGGTCCGTTACACGATTCTGCGGGAAGTTGTACGTGCGAATCCTCTCGGAACGATCGCCGGTGCCGACTTGGGAACGGCGTGTTGCGGCTAGCTCTTCTTCCTGCTTGCGTGTCTCGATCTCAAGCAGGCGAGCACGCAATATTGCTATAGCCTTGGTGCGGTTCTGAAGCTGCGATCGCTCATCCTGGCACGTGACGACGATACCCGTGGGCGCATGTGTCAGCCGGATGGCCGTTGCCACCTTGTTCACGTTCTGGCCGCCCGCGCCGCCCGCATGGAACACGTCCACCCGCACGTCGGTCATATCCAACTCGACGTCCACCTCTTCCGCGACCGGCAACACCGCCACCGTCGCTGCTGACGTGTGCAGACGCCCCTGCGATTCCGTCTCCGGCACTCGCTGTACGCGATGCACCCCTGACTCATGCTTGAGGTGGGCGTATGCAGACGCGCCCTGCACCCCAAATGTGACTTCCTTGAGACCGCCGCCGGCCGTCTCGTTGGTGTTCATCAGGTCCATCGACCAGCCACGCGACTGCGCGTATCGCGTGTACATGCGGAAGAGGTCTCCAGCGAACAGCGCCGCCTCATCGCCGCCCGTCCCCGCCCGAATCTCCATGATGATGTCGCGGTCATCCAGCGGATCTTTCGGCGTGAGGGCGAGGCGAAGTTCATGCTCAAGGTCTTGCGCCGTCGCCGCCAGTTCCTCGGCCTCGGCGGCGGCAAGCTCGGCCATGTCCTTATCACCGGACTCCAGGACATCACGCGCCTGCTGGAGATCGTCGAGAACCTTCCTGTACCGATGAAACGCCTGGACGGTCGGCTCGATTGACGCCCGCTGCCGTGACAACCCTTCCAGCTTCTTGTAGTCGGCGGCCACGTCCGGCTGGGCCATCTCGGCCTCAAGCTCCTCGAATCTGTTTTCGAGGGTCTCAAGCGGGCCGATGATAGCCGGATTCCCCAGCGGTGAATTGCCGTTTGATTGAGTAGTCATCGCGAATGCCTGCATGAACGGCGCTTCCGGCGCCGTCACAAACAGTATAGACGCGCCGCTTGGCCCGGAATGGACAGAGGCTCGGTTACTGCAGCGTGCGCGCCAGCCCGACTATCTCCCGCACCCTGTCACGGTCAACGGGCGCCTCTGTCACGCCGTCCACCTTGAGCGCCGTCCCGAGAATCGCCCCGTCCGAGAGGGGCAGCAGTTCGCCGGCGTTGCCCGCGTCAAGTCCGCTGCCGATAAGGATCGGCCTGTCCGGCACCGCTGCGCGCGCCCGTCTCAGATCATCCGCGGACGTTGCCGCGCCGGTCTCGTCTCCCGTCACGATCAACGCGTCCGCCAGCCCGCGGTACGCCGTCGACCGCGCCTCCAGTTCCATGACCACGCCCGCGCCGACCGGGTAGGCGTGCTTGCTCATCACGTCGGCAAAGATGGGCGTGCCGATGCCGAGCAGCCGGCGCTCCCGCAGCGCCTCATACGCCGTGCCCTCGATGATTCCCTGGTCCGTCACCAGCGCGCCCGTCAGGACGTTCGTCCGCACAAACGCGGCTCCGGTGGCCGCCGCGATGGACAGCGCGGAGAGTACGTCGGCCCGCAGCACGTTGATGCCCACCCGGACGCGCGACTCCTGGTCAACCTCGCGCACGACGCCATGAACGGCCAGAACGCCGATGGTCATTGCAGAAATCGTGGCAGAATGGACGCGTCCCGCGGCGTACGGCGAATCGCCGAAATTCTCCACGATGATGCCGTCGATGCCCTCCTCAGCCAGGATGCGCGCGTCGTCCATCGCCCGCTTGATCACGTCATCGATATTGCCCGCCCACCGCGGCGAGCCGGGCAGGGGCGCAAGATGCACCATCCCAATCAAAGGGCGGGGGACGGGAAAGAGTTCCGCGAATTGGGTCATGTCCATGTCGCTTTCAGTCTAGGGGCGGACAACACAGCCGCACAAGGCAGGCTCCATCTCCCGCTACAATCAAAAGAACATGTCACGCGCAGCCTTTATCGGGGTCGGCGTCGCGCTCCTCTGCTTTCTCCCGCCGATCATCCACTTCATCACCGGCCCGCTCAGCCCTGCCATCGGCGGATTCGTGGGCGGGATGCAGTTGCCGGGGCGCAGGCCGTCCCTTGCCACCATTGTGGGAATGGCAGGCGTGATGACGGTTGTCCTGACAATCACCATTACGGCTTTCACCGCTATCGGTCTCACGGTCGCGGCCAACGTCGGCGACGAAGAGAGAGACTTCGGCGTGGGAGTGCTCATGCTCGTTGCCCTGTTTGCGGCGATCTACATATTCGGCATGTCGCTACTCGGCGGCCTGATGGGCTCCTCGTTCCGAAAGTGAAACCCAACCTGATCAGCTTGCCGCAATGACCACATCCAATCACGCCACCGCCAACTATGACGTGGTCATCTTCGACCTTGACGGCACCCTCATTGATTCACGCATCGGCATCCACTCCTCCATCGTCCATACGCTCAAGGAGATGGGAGTCCCCGCCGTTGACCAGGAGTTGCTCTCCCAATTCATCGGCCCGCCGCTGATCGACTCATTCCAATCGGTCTGCGGCATGAGCGAACCGGAGGCGGAGCGGGCCGTCGCCGTCTACAAGGACTACTTCGCCGTAGAGGGCATCAAGGGCTTTGACGTCTACGAGGGGGTGCCCGAGATGCTTTGGCTGCTGCGCGCCAGCGGCGTGAGGATGGCCATCGCCACAACCAAGGACGAAATCTTTGCCCGAGAGATTGCGCTCAACGCCGACTTTATGCCGTTCCTCGAAATCGTTATTGGCAGCGACCGTGAGGGCACGATGCTCCGCAAACCGGAACTCATCGCCGCCGCCCTAGATGCCCTGACAGTCTCGTTGCCCGTATCTGCCTATTTGGATGGCGCGCCCCGCATCGTCATGGCCGGCGACCACACCCTGGACATCCTGGGCGCAAAGGCCAACGGCATAGCCTCAATCGCCGTCACCTACGGCTTCGGCAACGATGAAGAACTGCGAGAGGCGCAGCCGAACCACACGGCCAACTCCGTGACGGAACTCAGGAATCTACTGCTGGGGGTGTGAAGGGCGTCAGAAACTAGGCGTTCAGCAGTCCCCTCATTCCGCCTATCGCTTTATTCCGCTTTTCCCCTCATACCGGCGAAAGCCGGTATCCATCGGGAAGGCACTGACCTGATTGGTGTGCCATCTCAGTACTTGCTACGCACTTGAAATGTCCTCATACAGGTCACGCCAATCCGGGTTCGTAGATTCTATCAACTCAATCTTCCACGCCCGCTGCCACTCCTTGATGGAGCGCTCTCTGGTAAAGGCAGATATCTTTGACTGGTGTTCCTCAAACCATACGAGCCGATTGACCCTATGCTCCTTGGTGAAACCGCCGATGATGCCTTGGCGATGTTGCCACACTCTGCGTGCCAAATCTGCCGTTGCCCCCGTATACAGGGTTCCATTTCGCTGACTGGCCAAGATGTAAACGTAATGAGGCCGGGGGATAGTCGGGAATTGGCGGCCTTTATTCATGGGCTAAGTCTGCTGCAAATACAGCGGCCTGTCACTGACCGGATGGATTCCGGCTTTCGCCGGAATGAGGGGAGGCAAAGGCGGGATGGCCTTAGCGACAGACCAGAATCAATGATCGCGAACCGAGAGCCGTAGCGCAGTTGCCCCCTCACGGAATGGACGGATCGTAGTCCATGCCGATGTGCCCCTTCTTGTCGAACTCCACGTATTCCTCGTCTGAGTACCCCAGCACCTTCTTGTAGATGTACTCGTTGTCCTCGCCCAGGCGCGGCGCGTGGCGGCGTGGCCCAGCCCCGGGGTTGTTCATCGACTTGAACGGCGTCTTGGGAACCTTGTGCGTTCCTGCCTCCGGATGCGTCACCCGCTTGAAGAATCCCCGATGCTCCAGGTGCCGGTCCTCGATGGCGTCGCGTTCATTCATCACCGCGCCGGATGGCACCCCCACCAGTTGCAGCTGGTCCATGACCCATGAGGCGTGCTTGTCAGCCGTCCACGCCCCGATAATCGCATCCAGCTCCGCCCTGTTTTCATAGCGTGATTCGTTGTCTTTGAAGCGTGGATCGTCCACAAGCTCCGGGTGGCGCATCCTCTCGCACAGCGCCCGCCACTGGTCCTCGTTCCAGCAAGCGATCGTCACCCACTGGTTCTCGCCCTGCGTTCGGTACACGTTATGCGGCGCGAGATAGAAGTGGGTGTTGCCCATCTGCGTCCAGACGCGCTTGTTCATGCTGTAATCCATCACGAACTCGCCGAGCAGGGGCACAAAGTTCTCGGCCGTCGGCGCCTCGATCAGCAGCCCCTTGCCGGTGCGCTTGAGATACCGCTTGCCCATCAGGAATGCGAGTGTCGCGCCGATGCCTCCTGCCGCGTCTGCCGGCACGCCCGCCGGCGCGTATTCCGGCGACAGATCGGGATATGTGCGGAGCAACGGATGCCCCGCGATGGCCTCCATATGGTTGCCCCACGTGCGATAGCCCTTGTACGGCCCGTCCAGTCCGAACGCCGGCATCCGGATCATGATCAGCTTCGGGTTGATCTTGGAGAGATGCTCCCATGTGATGCCCTGCCGATCCATGCTCTGCGGGAGGTTGTTCTCAACGAGCCCATCTGAAACGGCGACGAGCCGCTCCAGCGCCTCCTGCCCCTCCTCCGTTCGGAGATTCACCGTCATGGACAACTTGTTGCGGCCATGGGCGTTGAAGGTGGAACTCCGATTCCAGGGGCGCTCTCCCGCTCTGTTATCCGGCATCCCCATGCCCATATTCTTCATTGCCAAAACGGTGGACTCCGTAGGATGCGCCAGCTGCCCACGCGTCGTCGCGGCAAAATACGTCGTCGACTCGACCCGGACGACCTCCGCGCCCCAATCTGCCAACTGCATCGTGGAATACGGCCCGGCCCACACCACTGTGATGTCGATAATCCGCATCCCCGCCAGCGGCAGGCTCGGATCCGGGTGGGTGGGGCTGTCCGGGTTCGGTACCCCGGGAGTATTCACGCTGGCAAAGTCCGCCGTCATGGCTGTTTCCTCCGCCGTTTGGGTATCTCTACGCCCTCGCGGTGCAGCGTGCCGTGATAGCCGTGTACATCATCGGCCCCCTCACGGAATGGATGGATCGTAGTCCATGCCGATGTGGCCCTTCTTGTCGAACTCCGCGTATTCCTCGTCTGAATACCCCAGCACCGACTTATAGACGTACTCGTTGTCCTCACCCAGCCGTGGCGAGTGCCTGCGAGGCCCCACCCCGGGGTTGTTCATCGACTTGAACGGCGTCATCGGCGTCTTGTGCGTCCCGGCCTCCGGATGCGTCATATGCTTGAAGAAGCCCCGGTATTCCAGGTGCCGGTCCTCGATGGCATCGCGTTCATTCATCACCGCGCCGGACGGCACCCCCACAATCTGCAGCTGATCCATGACCCATGAGGCGTGTTTGTCAGCCGTCCACGCCCCGATGATCGCATCCAGCTCCGCCCGGTTCTCGTAGCGTGATTCGTTGTCCTTGAAGCGCGGATCGTCCACAAGCTCCGGATGATGCATCCTCTTGCACAGGGCCTGCCACTGCTCCTCGTTCTGGCACGCGATCGTCACCCATTGATCCTCGCCCTGTGTCCGATACACGTTGTGCGGCGCAAGATAGAAATGGTTGTTGCCCATCTGCGTCCACACGCGCCCGTTCATGCTGTAGTCCATGATGAAATCGCCCAGCAGCGGCACGAAATTCTCCGCTGTTGGCGCCTCGATCAGCAGCCCCTTGCCGGTGCGCTTGAGATACCGCTTGCCCATCAGGAACGCGAGCGTCGCGCCGATGCCGCTCGCCGCGTCTGACGGCACGCCCGCCGGCGCATACTCCGGCGACAGGTCGGGATACGTCCGAATCAGCGGATGGCCGGAGATGGCCTCCATGTGGTTGCCCCACGTGCGATAGCCCTTGTATGGCCCGTCCAGCCCGAACGCCGGCATCCGGATCATGATTAGCTTCGGGTTGATCTTCGAGAGCCGTTCCCATGTGATGCCTTGCCGCTCCATGCTCTGCGGCAGATTGTTCTCAACCAGCCCGTCCGAAACGGCGACGAGCCGCTCCAGCGCCTCCTGCCCATCCTCCGTTCGGAGATTCACGGTCATCGAAAGCTTGTTGCGGCCATGCGCGTTGAAAACGGCGCTGCGATTCCACGGGCGCTCTCCCGGCGTGCTGTCCGGCATCCCCATGCCCATACCCGTCTGTGCCTGAACGGTGGCCAACGCCGGACGCGCCAGCATCCCTCGCGTCGTGGACGCAAAATGCGTCGTCGACTCCACCCGTATGACCTCTGCGCCCCAGTCCGCCAACTGCATCGTCCCGTACGGACCGGCGAACACCACTGTGAAGTCTATGATCCGCAGTCCCGCCAGCGGCAGGTCCGGGTCCGGCTGCGTCGGATTCCCCGGATTCGGCGAGCCAAGGGTGTTCACGCTTGAGTTATCCGCTGTCATGGCCGTTTGCTCCGTTCCTAAACAACCCCGTCCTTGCGCAGCCCGGCGATGTCCTCAGCGCTCAGCCCAAGTTCGCTCAGCACCTCATCTGTGTGCTCGCCGAGCAGGGGCGCGCGCCGTCGTTTCGGCATCTCTGCGCCCTCGCGGTGCATCCTGTTGTGGTAGCCCGGGTACTTGATCGGCCCCGTTGTCGGGTGGTCGATCTCCTGGAAATAGTTGCGGGCGACGAACTGCGGATTGTTAACAAGGTCTTCGATGGTGTTGAGCGGCCCGCCGAGCACCGCGAACTCCTCGCACGCCGCGCGCACCTCTTCTTTGGTCCGGTCCAGCGTCCACGGGATGATGTGCGCCAGAAACTCGTCGATGCGATCCGGGTCTGCGCGGCCCTCCGGCGTCCCCCACTCCGGCGTCTCAAGAAGCTCCTCCATCCCGATCATCCGGATGATGTTGGGGATGAACCGCGGCCCGCCCGTCATCAGGAAATAGCCGTCTGAGCACGGATGCACGCCGCCGCCCACCGCCACCGCGCGCCCCGGCCGCGTCCCAAGATGCCCCGTGTACTGATAGCCCATCAGGCGGCCAAGCCGCATATCGATGGAGTGCATGGCCGTCTCGAAGACGCTCACGTCCATGTAATCGCCCTCCGCGTCGCGGAACTCAACCTGGAACAGGCCCAACGCGGACGCCAGCGCGGCGGCGTAACCCGCGTGGTAGCTGACCATGCGCCCCGCCGTCTTGAGCGGCTCGTTGTCAACATCGCCGGAGCTGATCATGCTGCCGCCCATCGAATACAGGTTCAACTCGATGCCGATATAGTCCCGATACGGCCCGTCCTGTCCGTAGTTGGAGATGGACGTCATGACCAGCTTGGGATTGATCTTCTTGAGTTCCTCATAGCCCAGCCCGAGCGCCTCCATCGTTCCGGGCGAGAAACTCTCCACGACAATCTGCGCGCCCTTGACGAGCTCTTTCACAATCTCCCGTCCGCGTTCCGACTTGAGATCCAGCGTGATGGAGCGCTTGTTGGTATTCAGGAACATGAACAGGCCGCTGCGCTCCAGACCCGGCTGATCCTGGTAGAACGGCGGCAACCCGCGCGTGGGGTCGCCCGTCTCGGGCCGCTCGATCTTGATGACATCCGCGCCGTAGTCGCCGAGGATGCGTGTGCCGAATGGGCCGGACGTCATGTGCGTCAGATCGATGACGCGCACGTCGTCCAGAGGCATGATTGTGGTCGGTTCCAGTGTCATCAGCGTGCTCCCCAAGTTTGAATCACCCGGTATTGCCTAATCGGCAGGATCGAGGTCGTAGTCCATGCCGATATGCCCCGCCTTTTCGTACTCCGCGTACTCGGCATCTGAGAAGCCAAGCAGTTCCTTGTAAACGTACTCGTTGTCCTCTCCCATCCGCGGCGGCCCCCACCGGTGGCGTCGCGGCGTGTTCTTGGCCGTCCACAGCGTTCCCGTATACAGGTGCGTCCCGACCTCCTCGGCCGTCAACTCCTCCCAGTAATCGCGTTCTTGAAGGTGCGGGTCCGCGAACGCATCCGTTTCCGCCATCACCGTGCCCGCCGCAATGCCGTTCGCCTGCAGCACGTTCATCGCCTCGATGGCGTCCTGCGTCACCGTCCACGTCATCAGTTCCGCGTCAAGCTCATCGTGGTGCTGCTGTCGGCCTGCGAGCGTCGCAAAGCGGTTGTCAGACGCCAAATCAGGGCGCAGCATCACGTTTCCGGTCAACGCCTGCCATGCCTCGTCCGACTG
The DNA here is from genome assembly GCA_965203815.1 of Dehalococcoidia bacterium. Lineage (GTDB taxonomy): Bacteria > Chloroflexota > Dehalococcoidia > UBA6926 > UBA6926 > VXMO01. The sequence continues at coordinate 834,579 of OZ241912.1, forward strand.
CACGCTGATGGCGATCCAGCGGTCGTCTCCCATGCACGGATAAACACCCTGCGGGGCGTACATCGGATCGCGATTGCCCTGGTGCTCCGCGTTCCGACCGTTCATGGAGTAGTCCATGAATTGGTCGCCGAGGTATGTCATGAAGTTTTCGGCGGTCGATAGCTCGATAAACAGGCCCTCGCCCGTCTTGTCGCGGTAGCGCAGACCCGCTGAGAACGCCAACGCCCCCGCCGCGCCGCCCGCCGCGTCCGCCGTCAGCGTATTGCCCGTCATATCAGGACTCTCGCCACGGTATCCCATGAACGAATAATGGCCCACGACCGCCGCCATGTGGCTGCCGAAGGTGCGGTAGTTCTTATATGGGCCATCGATGCCGAATGCCGGTTGGCGGATCATGATGGCGCGCGGATTCACCTTGTGAACGCGCTCCCACGTGACGTTCACGCGCTCCATGCTGATGGGCACGTTGTTCTCCATGACCCCATCGGACATCCGCAGCAGGCGGTCGAAAATCTCCTGCCCCTCGGGACGCCGCAGGTCCACGGTCATGCTCCGCTTGTTGCGGGCGTGCGCGTTGAACGATGCCCACCGATTCCACGGCCTTTCGCCGGGCTCGTTATCCGGGAACTGCGCCGACCCGCCACCCAAACTCGGCATATTCCTGTCCGGGTAGGGCATCATGCCGCGGGTTGTTGGCGGGAAGTGCTTGATGGACTCGATGCGAATGATCTCCGCGCCCCAGTCCGCCAGCAGTTGCGTGCCGTACGGCCCCGCCCACACGACGGTGATATCCAGTATCCGCACACCCTCCAGGGGCAGCCGACGTGATCCGGTGCTGACCATACCTACACCACCCCCTCCGCGCGCAGACTGGCAATCTCCGCCTCGTCGCGCCCCAACACGTCGCGAAGAATCTCATCCGTATGCTCGCCTAGCAGTGGAGCGCGTTTCCGGGCGGGCAGCCCGCTGCCGTCCACAAAGTGCAGCTTTACATGATAGCCCGGGTAGGCAATCGGCCCGGTTGTCGGATGATCGATCTCCTGGAAGAACTCCCGGTGCTTGAGATGGTCATCGGTATACAGGTCTTCAAATGAATTGATCGGGCCTCCGAGCACGCCGTACTGCTGGCACTCGGCGCGGATTTCCTTCTTGGTGCGCTCCAGCATCCACGGCACGATAACCGCCAACGACTCGTCGAGCCTCTCCGGCGCGGAACGCGCCATCGGCGTTGACCACTCCGGCGTCGAAAGCAGATCGCCCATACCGACCATCTGCATCATGCGTGGGAACATCGCCGGCCCCGCCGTCGTCATGAAATACCCGTCTTGGCAGATCCACGTCCCGGATCCGATTGCCCCTGCGGGCCACGGACGCGTCGAGTTCCCGCCGCCGTATTGATAGCCCATCAAATAGCTCTGACGCCGATCGATGGCTCCCATCCACACGGGAAACGCGCCCACGTCCAGGTGATCACCCTCCCCGGTCGCCTCAACGCCCAGCAGGTGCATTGAGGTCGCCGCCGCCGCCATCGCCCCAACCTGGTACGCTGCGACACGACCGCCGAAGTGCAGGGGCTCGCGCTCCGGGTGGCCGGTATTGATCATCGCCCCGCCCATTGCGTAGCTCGTTATGTCCGTCGCTTTCCAGTCGCGGTACGGGCCCGTTTGTCCATAGTTGCTGATGGAAGTCATAAGGAGGCGCGGATTCACCTCCCGCAGCGTCTCGTAATCCAACCCCAGCGACGGCATCACGCGCGGACTGAAGCTCTCAATCAGCACGTCCGCGTCCTTCACGAGATCGAGAACGATCTGCCGCCCACGCTCCGACTTGAGATTGAGCGTCATCGAGCGTTTGCCGAGGTTGGTGTACATGAACAACCCGCTGCGCTCAAGGCCGGGTTCGTCCTTGTAGAACGGCGGCATGCCCCGCGCCGGATCGCCGACCTCAGGCCGTTCGATCTTGATGACGTCGGCGCCCCAATCCGCGAGACGCCGCGTTCCGAACGGCCCTGCAGCGTGCCACGTTAGATCGATGACCCGCAGGCCGGTCAACGGCAAGACGGCGGCCCCCCGCCGCTCAGTGTCCTGTTGGCTTGTCATGGACTCGCCACCCATCCTCCCCAATGGATGCCGCATTATGGCATTTGCCGCCCCACCGCGAAAGCCTTAAGCCGTAACGCAGCTACCTACCGCTCCAGATCCCACAACCCCCGCCCACCCGCGTCCACGCCGCCGTCGACGGAGAGAACCTGTCCCGTCACCCACGCCGACTCATCAGAGGCAAAATACAGCGCCGCGTGCGCAACGTCCGACACGTGCCCGCGCCGCGACAACGCCTGCTCAGGAACGTCGATGCCGTCCGCATCCACTCCCAACCGTTGGCGAATCAACCCCGGCGCAACCACATTCACCCGGATATTGTCCTGCCACAGCTCTCGCGCCAGGTTGCGTGCCAGCCCGATAACCCCCGCCTTCGCTGCCCCGTACGCAACATTGGATCCACGCTGCACGCTCTCGCTTGCCGTGATGAAGATGATCGACCCGCCGCCCTGCCGCTTCATCACCGGCTGCGCGGCCCGCGCAAGATTTGACGGCCCCTCCATCGTGTTGCCGATGGCCTCCCGCCAGAAACTTGGCTCGACCTCGCTCAACGTCACCGAGGGATCAAAGAAACCGCCCCCGCCGCTGTAGAGCACGTCAACTCGCCCGCCGCCCGCGTCTCGCGCCGCAAGCACGATCCGTTCCGCGTCCGCGGCATCGGCAACATCTCCGGTGATCGCGACGGCAGCCTCCGCCGCAGGAGTCCCAAGCCGCCGGATCACGCCCAGCGTCTCATCCAGGTGCTCCTGCCGACGAGCCACGAGGACGACTGTCGCTCCCTCCTGCGCGCACAGCAGGGCAGTGGCTCGCCCCATTCCCGGCCCCGCCCCCGAAACCAGAACCGTCTTCCCCTCAAGCCTCATGTGCTGGGCCTCCCACTGCCTGTGCGGCCACATCTGTGTCCCTCTGGATGGGTCGATTGTCGGCAATGGCAAGCAGCGTGGCAAGAGCGGCGGAGCTGGCGACGATTGGTTAACGCATACCCCTGAAATACTCAACAATCGTGGCTAGATCCCTTTCATCATCAGGATCGAGACCCTCTGGACTGAAGTGCATAATCTCGTTTCGTTTCTCTCGAACGAAATGGAGACGATCGATGAAATTCTTTCGATCTACATGTTGCAGTGCAAGCTTTTCCCAGTTGTCAGGACGTTCAACTAGCCGAATATATCCCCCCATGGTCATGTCCCTGGGGCCAATCCTGCGTCCCTCGGGTGCGTCAGCTTGTGCTTCTCTAAGTTCATCCTCAGAAAACTTTCCCCGGATGAGTTGGCGCAGGTAACCCTCTATCTCTCCCACCATAAGGAAGGGCCGAGCCAATTGTGCGAACTGCTGGGCAAAATCATTGGCTGTTATCAGCCCCACGAAACTGTTATTATCGTCTCGAACGAGGACAAAACCATTCCTGACAATGGGATCCATCGCCTCGAAAAGCGGCTCACTGATTAGTCTGATTCGATAATTCGTATTCATAACTTGGTTCGCCCGAAGAATCTCGCCTCCGAGCGCCAGCTTTTCGGCAATACTTCTCCAAGTTATAACTCCGCGAATATCTCTCTCAGTCGACATCACCGGCAAGTACTGGACTCCGCGCATCTGCATGAGTGTCATGGCCTCCTGAAGGGTCGCATCTGGTTTGACAGATGCCGGAAGCCGATGCGCCGCGTTGATCGCGGTAATACGAATTGTCGGATCAAAAGGGATTCTCTCTGTGTTTCCAGCCTCTTCTTCACTAACGTCGCGCTCAACAGTAATTGAGCCGCCAGACCATGCATTGTGCAGGTCGGGATTTGTCTTAAGGCCGTGTTCATCGAGGCAATTCTCAATGGCCTTTACAGCATTTTCCACTTTCATCTGATAGCCAAACGATGAGAGTAAATCTCTAAGGATCAGCGTCTCTTTGCGTGCTGCATTTCCCCGTTCGATATCTTCGCGCATGTCCTGTGCCAACTTCGCCAGCCGCGCGCAACCCTCTTCAATCGTTGCCATCAGTCATACCTCCACGGCGTATTAGCCCTTTACCCCCGAGTCATAGTATAGAAGCCCTCCGTTCGTGCCATAGTTACACCATGGACGAAATCCTTCTCGCCCTCATGCCCGTGCTCGGCTTTCTCGCCGGAACCGTCGGCGCGCTCATCGGCGCGGGCGGCGGATTCATCGCCGTCCCCATCCTGCTCATCGTCCTCCCTGACGAAACGCCCGGCATCATCACAGGCATGTCGCAATCGATGGTGCTGATGACATCCCTCTCCTCCACCGTCGCCTACGTCCGGCAGAAGCGCATCGAGTACCGGTGGGCCGCCGTCATGGCCGTCACAGGACTGTTCGGCATGGCGATCGGCGCGTACATCGTTGAGCAGCTTGAGCGCGGCGCGTTCCAGACGGTCTTCGGCGCGGCGGCGCTCATCCTCATGACCTACCTTTTGATTCGGCCCATCCGCGGCCATGGCGCGGCGCGCACCCTTGAAGAAGCCGAAGAAGCCCGTGTCACGCTGACTCGCAAGCGCACAATCATGCTCGGCATCGTCGGCCTCGCGACGGGCACGATGGGCGGCCTGCTCGGCGTGGGGGGCGGCATCGCGATGGTCCCCATCATCGTGCAGGCATTCGTCTTCCCCGCCCATTTCGCCACCGCCACCTCACAGCTTGTCATCCTCATCACAAGCCCTGCCGCCATTGCCGTTCACATCGCCGAATCGCCCCTGCTGGAGAAAATCCTGCCGATAGTCCTGCTTGGCATCGGAGCCATCGTGGGCGCGCAGGTCGGCGCGCGCGTCTCCCGCAAGATCTCCGCGCCGTGGATCGTCCGCATCCTCGCCATCGGCCTCGGCATCGTCGGCATCCGCCTCATCCTCACCGGCCTCTCATAGCTCCCTCCCCGTTCACCCTGAGCCTGTCGAAGGGCCACCCCCACAAGGCGTACAATCTCAGTGTTCAAAGAACTCTAAGGGGGTATGGGAGTGGAGCATCAATACATCACCGTCGAGCGCGACGATCTGGGCGTCGTGACAATCACCTTCAACGTGCCGGAGGCGCTGAATCCCTGGCTGATCCCGCTCATGGAGGAGATGACCGTCGAGCTGGACCTCATCGCCGCCAATCCTGACGACCGCGTCGTCATCTTCACCGGCGCGGGTAGGTCCTTCTCCGCCGGAGGAGACGTTGGCCCCATGGCGGGCGCGGGCGGCGACCGCCCCATGCCGCACTTCATGAAGGAGAAGGGCGACCGCCAGCGCGGCGGCTGGAACGTCCCCACCATGTCCGCCGAAGAACGCTTGAAGAATGAGACACTCAACGGACGCCGCATCCACATGCAGGTCTGGGAACTGGATAAGCCCACCATCGCAGCCGTCAACGGCGTCGCGGCGGGCGCGGGCTGCGATCTTGCTCTCGCCTGCGATATCCGACTTGCCAGCACGAACGCCCGCTTCATCGAGGTCTACGTGCGCCGCAGCCTGGTTCCCCTTGATGGCGGCGCGTACTGGGCGCCCTATCTCCTGCCGCACGGCATCGCCATGGAGATGCTGCTCGCGGGCGAGGCTCTCAGCGCAGAAGACGCGCACCGTTTCGGCCTCGTCAACCGTGTCTATGAGCCGGATGAGTTGATGCCCGCCGCACAGGAGCTGGGCCGCAAGATGGCGCAGGGCCCCGCCGTCACGCAGCAACTGGTCAAGCACATGGTGCGTGAGATCCACACCAAGGGCTACGAACAGCACTGGAAGTACATCGACGCCGCGCACCAGCACACGCGGGAAACCCACGACTACGACGAGGGCGTCCGCTCCTTCATAGAAAAACGCCCCTCAGAATTCAAGGGATTTTAGCCTCCCCTCATTCCGGCGAAAGCCGGAATCCATCGGGAATCCCCTCCCCCTTGATGGGGGAGGGTTAGGGTGGGGGTGCCCTTGGCCCCGCTCACCCGGAGCCTGTCGAAGTGGTCGCCCCCGTTCTGGTAGATTGGATAAAACCTTCACCGGGGGCTCCATGAATTTCATACTACCCTTTGTCGTTGCCCTAGCTTTGATCTTGGTCACCGGGTGCGGGGATGACAACTCTACAACCATCCATGACAACTCTAGAATCATCACGGAGGCCGATTATGGGGATGCATGGCCGCTGACTGTGCCGGAGGCTACACTGATTTGTGAAGCGCCGGTATCCGTCATTCTGAAGGTCGGCTCCAATTATTATGGAGTAAATGGTATCGGGACCACTTATGTCGAGCGAGAATACCCCTCGAACAGTGGCGACTTGGAGAGTATATGGCGGGCCGACCCCGGAGGAATAATCCCTCGCATGAACATCGGTCCATTGATCGATGACGGGTTGGAACTCTGTAAATAGTAAAGAGGAACAGATAGTTGCCGGCCACCGGGGCGTGAAACGGCTACGCCCCCCCTTCACCCTGAGCCTGTCGAAGGGTGATCCCCAAAAATGTGACACATCCATTTGCACTGCCCCGCACACCTGTCCTAAAGTCCCCTCACAACAAAGCCATACCCCGGCGGCGAGGGCAGTGTCGACACCCAAGCCGCCACCTATCCCCGGGAGCGCAAAAAGGAGGGCGCTCCCTGCGAGGGGTGCATCGGCGGCAACGGACCTCTAGTTTCCCGGACAGGAAACCACGACGGGTTTTGCTCGTGGCCACGGGCGGCCAGTGACGGTGGGCTGACGGGGCTCAATAAGGCGGGCGGCAATCGCGGCGCAGCGAGGGTCGTCCGGTGCCAGGTAGCTACTGGCGCGAATATCTGGAGACCGGAGCGCGGCCTAAAACGGTGGCCGACGCGATGGAACCAAGCTCCCACTGCGCCGAACCGACGACGGTTCCACCAAAGACTGGAGGCCCGCAGCGCCGATGCACCCCCCAAGACCCGCCCCCCGTTCACCCTGAGCCTGTCGAAGGGCGAACCCCAGACCAACCGAAAGGAGAACCCAAAGAACACCCCGAAAGGAGCAAACCAGAATCAACAACAACACTCCCTCATTCCCGCGCAAGCCGGAATCCATCGGGACTGTCATTCTGAGCGGAGCGCAGCGGAGTCGAAGAATCCAAAATCGCATTTGCTCACCATCGTCATTCCCGTGCCCCCCTCCGTCATTCCCGCGAAAGCGGGAATCCAGGAACGCATTTGCTGAGCAAGTGGAGGCTTTAGATTCCTCGACTGCGCTCGGAATGACAGTGTGGCCTCCGCCCTCCGTTCACCCTGAGCTTGTCGGAGGCGCGGAAATGACGCGCGGCGTTTCGGGCGTACAATAGACACGCTATGAGTACGAACGGCGTCAACGCAGCCCCGCCCATCGTCGCCATCACGCTTGGCGATCCGGCGGGCATCGGGCCTGAGGTGGTCGTCAAGGCGCTTGCCGCCAACGATGACCTGCGCCTCGGCCTATGCAGGCCCCTGATCGTCGGCAGCTATGCCGTCGCGGAGATGTCCGTCAATCGATTCGCCGGCGGCCTGCCGCTCATGCGCATCGACTCCCGTGAACAACTAGCCGGCGTTGAGTGGGACGGCGAAACGGTCCCCGTTTGGGACATCGACACCCCCGGCGCAAGCGAAATCCCCTACGGTGAGCCGACCATCGCAGGCGGCGTTGTGTCCATCACCTCAATTGAACTCGCCGCCAACCTTGCCCTCGAGAACCGTATCCAGGCCATATCCACCGCCCCCATCAACAAGGAGGCCGTCCACATGGCCGGCTACACGGACATCGGCCACCAGGAGGTATTGGCGCGCATGGCCGGCGTGACGGAGATCGCGACGATGCTTGTGGCGCGCCGTCTCCGCGCCGTCCACCTCACAACCCATGTCCCGTTCAGGGACGCCCATAAGCACGTTACCAAGGAGCGCGTCCTGGCGCGGCTGCGGCTGACGGATAGCGACTTTCGCAAGTGGGGCGTCTCCGAGCCGCGCATCGCCGTCGCTGCCCTCAATCCGCATGGCGGCGACAACGGCCTGCTTGGGCGTGAGGAGATCGAGGAGATCAGCCCGGCTGTTGAGCAGGCCGTTTCTGAGGGCATCCTGGCCGAGGGCCCGCTGCCCGCCGATTCCGTCTTCCTTTCCGCCGCTGCCGGACACTACGACGCCGTTATCGCCCTCTACCACGATCAGGGCCACATCGCCGTCAAGATGCACGATTTTCATGGCAGCATCAGTGTCAACCTTGGTCTGCCGTTCGTTCGCACGTCCGTCGATCACGGCACGGCATATGATATTGCGGGTACGGGAGCGGCTGAGGCCGCCAGCATGGGCGCCGCCATCCGCACCGCCGCCCTGCTGGCAACCGGACGCGGCCTGGATACCGCTAACATCGAGCAGGAGGCGCGGCAGGCGCCCGCTCGCGTCTAGGGTAAGGGAGGAAGCTATGTGGGCCATTCCGACGGTGGTAGCCCTGATGATCCTGGGGCCGATGGTCCTGCTGGGCTTTGTTGTAGTTCTTGTCGTGCCGACGCTCTACATCGCAATGCACAGCAAGATTCGTGAGCCGGAGGGCATGCCCGGCTCCGAGTCCGCCGAGGGCAGTTAGCCCTGAAGGAGAGCGGCCATGAAAGCCGTCTATATCGAGGAACGCGGCGGGCCTGGGAACCTCATCTACGGCGACATGCCGGATCCGGAGATGGCGGATGACCAGGTCCTCATCCGCATCCGCGCCGCCTCCGTCAACCGATTCGATCTGAACGCCCGCGCCGGCGAGAACGGCGTCATGGTTGGCCTCCCGCGCATCCTCGGCCTCGATATGGCCGGAGAGGTCGAGAACGTGGGCATGGTGGCCATTGAGGCGGGGATCGTGCCCGGGATGCGCGTCGTCGCAGACCCGCGCCTCCCATGCCAACTGTGTCACTACTGTCGACTTGGCCATGACGAGGACTGTATGGACCGCTATGATCTCGGCTCGCGCCTGCACGGCACCTACGCGGAGTTGATCGCCGTTCCCACCCGCGCCGTCCACGTCATTCCCGATGAACTCTCATTTGAAGAGGCCGCCGCCATGCCCATCGTCTACAAGACCGCGTGGCGCATGCTGACGGCCAAGGCCCGCGTCCAACCCGGCGAAACCGTGCTCATCCATGCAATCGGCAGTGGCGTCGGAACCGCCGCACTGCAGATTGCCAAGCTGCTCGGCTGCCGCGTCATCGCAACCGCCGGCTCGGACTGGAAACTGGACCGCGCCCGTGAGATGGGCGCGGACGAGACCGTCAGCTATGAGGACGGCGAGACTTGGCCGGAGATCGTCATGGCGCTCACGGAGAACGAGGGCGTGGACGCGGTCATCGACAACGTCGGCGCGCCGCTCTGGGACGGCAGTTTCCGCGTCATGGCGCGGCAGGGGCGGTTCGTCACGTGCGGCGTGACCGCCGGCCATCGCGTCTCACTCCACCTCGGGCAGGTTTTCGTCCGGGGGCTGGAGATTATGGGCATCGGCGGATTCCGAACGTCCGACTTCGAGCGAATCATGCAACTCACACACCAAGGCAAGCTCAAGGGCACTGTCGGGCGCGTCTTTCCACTGTCTGAAACGGCTGATGCCCACCGCCTGATGGAATCCCGGGATTTCTTTGGCAAGATCGTTCTGACAACCTAGCAAGTAACAGGGAGACGGGTGTGCAGCTACCGGAGATTGTCAGGCTATCTCTGGCTGAGGCGTTTGGGGCATTCGTCCTGTTGCTGATAGGCGCAGGTTCGATCCTGACCGCCACGGCGACCAACCCGGGCGGCGACAACCTCATCGTCATCGCTTTCGCGCACGGCTTTGCCATCTTCATCGGCGTCTCAGCCGTCGGCCACGTCTCCGGCGCGCACTTCAACCCCGCCGTCACCTTTGGATTCCTCATCACCGGCAAGATTCAACCGCTGACGGCATTGGCCTATTGGGGCTCCCAGCTGCTCGGCGGCATCATCGGCGTGCTCATTCTGAGCGCTGTGTTCTCCGGCGCGGGCGACCTGACCGACCTGTCCAACGCTGCGGAATCGACCAACCTCGGCGCGACGGCCCTCCACGGCGATGTCTCACCCGCCATCGGCATCCTCATCGAGGCGGCGCTGACGTTCATCCTGGTATTCGTGATTTTCCAGGTGGCCATCGACGAGAACGGCCCCGGCATCATCGCCCCGCTTGCCATCGGTATGACGATTACGCTCGCCGCGCTGATGGGCGGCCCGTTGACGGGCGCGTCTCTCAATCCTGCCCGTTCTTTCGCGCCCGCGCTGATTTCCGGCTACTGGACGAACCACTTCGTTTACTGGATTGGCCCGCTGATTGGAGCCGGCCTCGGCGCCCTCTCCGCCTCCTACCTCATGCAAGGCATGCGCGGCCTACCCAAGTGGCGCAACAACGAATAGCCCGCCGCCCTGTCATTCTGAGCGCAGTCAAAGAATCTAAAGCGCGGCAGCAGCCGCCAAAGCTGGATCGCGAACCGAGAGCCGTAACGCAGTTACCGCTGGTTGATCGGCACGTATTCCCGCTTGCCCTCGCCCACATAGAGCTGCCGCGGACGCACGATGCGCTGCTCCCGGTCCGTCACGCCCTCGTTCCACTGCGCCATCCAGCCGGACGTGCGCGGCACTGCGAACAGCACGGGGAACATCTCGACCGGGAAGCCCATCGCCTGGTAGATCAACCCTGAGTAGAAGTCCACGTTCGGATAGAGCTGCCGGGAGACGAAGAAATCGTCTTCCAGCGCGATCCGCTCCAGTTCCAGGGCGATCTCCAGCAGGGGATTGACGCCCGTCACCTCAAAGACGCGGTCCGCCATCGTCTTGATGATGCGGGCGCGCGGGTCATAGTTCTTGTAGACGCGATGCCCGAACCCCATCAAGCGGCCGCTGACACCGTCCTTCACGTTCTTGATGAACTCCGGCACGTTGTCCTTCTTGCCGATGAACTGAAGCATCCGGATGACGGCTTCATTCGCCCCGCCGTGCAGCGGCCCGGACAGCGAGCCGATCGCCCCCGCAAGAGCCGAGTACGGATCGGCCTGCGAACTCGCAATCGCGCGCATCGCGTTCGTGCTCGCGTTCTGCTCATGGTCCGCATGCAGGATGAACAGCACGTCGATGGCCCGCTCGATGACGGGATTCGGCACGTACTTCGGCTCCACCATGCGGAACAGCATGTTGAGGAAATTGCCCGCGTACGTCAGATCATTGTCGGGATAGATGAACGGATAGCTAAGCGTGTGGCGGTAGCACCACGCCGCAACGGTCGCGACCTTGCTGATGGCGCGCACCGTCTGAATCTTGCGCGACTCCGGGTCCGTGATGTCCCTGGATGCCGGATAATACGTGCTCATTGTGGCCATGGACCCGAGCAGCATCCCCATCGGGTGGGCGTCGTAGCGATACGTCTCCATCTGCTCGCGCACGGTCTCAAGCACCATCGTGCGGAAGCGGACGTCTTCCTCAAACTCCAACAACTGATCTGCTGACGGCAGCTCGCCGTTCAGGAGCAGGTAGACAACCTCCAGGTACGTGGAATACTCCGCCAACTGCTCGATCGGATATCCCCGATACCGCAGGATGCCCTCGTCGCCGTCAATGAACGTGACTGCGCTGCGGACGGTGGCGGTATTCAACAGGGACGGGTCGTAGCTGAGAAGGCCGAAATCGTCGTCAGAGGTCTTGATCTGCCGCAGATCGGCTGCGCGGACTGCCCCATCGGTTATCGGCAACTCATATTCTTTGCCGGTCCGATTGTCCGTTACCTTCAGAGACTCCGAGGCCATCGCCGTCCCCCACTGGAATACGCAGCTTCACGGTACATCGTCTCAGTGTACAACTACAGACGCCTGCGTAGGTAGGGGACGCTAACGAACGGCCAGTGGGTTGAGGTTCGTTTGCTCGTCATACACGTCGATGCCCTCCTGTTTCTTGAGGAACGTTACGACGGCGTAGGTGAGCGGCGTGGCGACGGTCTCGTACACCACCTTCGTGGACCACTCGACGAAGAAGATTCGCCACACGTCTCCGGTGGAGTACACCCCAAAGAAAGCGATGAACGTGAAGAAGAACGAGTCCAGCGCTTGCCCGCCGATTGTCGATGAGATCGTGCGGAGCCACAACATTCGCCCCTCCGTCATCACCTTCAGGCGAGCCAGGATGATGGCATTCGTGAACGAGCCGATCACATATGCAATGAAAGAGGCCACGAGCAGCCGGCCCGTGAACCCGAGAATCGTGTCGTAAGCATCCTGGTGTTCCCACTCGGCGGCGGAAGGCAGCAGCCCGCCGAGATAGATTGCGATGACCATGACAAGGTTCGCGCCGAACCCGGCCCAAATCACGCGTCGGGCCACGGCGTATCCGTATACCTCCGTCAGCACGTCCCCAACGATGTAACTCAGCGGAAAGACGACGATTGCCGATGTGACGATGAGTTCCCCAAAAACGGGCGCATCGCCCAGCGTCACAATCCGAACCGCAATGATGTTTGAGGTCAACAGCGCCGCAATGAACGCGGCCACAACGGCCAGGAACCACCGCGACCCCGCTCTCGCCGCCCCCGCCTCTACGTTGTGTGTCATGCTGTTACGGTTCGACACCGATCAAAATGAGAGGTACTGCTGGAATACCTCTCCCCTGCCGAATCAAGTTGTGGAGTTCACCTTCGTAATGAGGGACGCCTGAGGACATCTCATCGTGAAGCCTCTTGGTGGGCACGATCTCGACGCCAACGTCAATCACATCACCAACAAAGAAAGCCATGTGCTTGACGAACAGGTCAAAAGCAACAAACGCGTACTTCCCGAACTGAACTTCTACAGCGACCCGATCCTTCACAAAGTCGGTTTGGTTATAGGAGTAGAAAGCCTCCTGTCCCGCCTCCTCAATCTGTCTCTTTTGCTCATCAGCCGGCAATTGGAAGGTGCGCCGGACTAACTGCGCGTCTTGCGTAACCCAATAAGATGTACGGCTTTCTCTCCAGCCACGAGACTTGAATTCATCTTTGAACCGGGAATTGAGATCCCGTGGCGAGAACAGTGTTCGGCCCACCTTGCGCTTTTCCCGGGACACTTTGGTTCGCTGTTCCTCGGCATCAATGCTTTCAATGGTCGATTCAATCTCGCTCCACAACTCTGACTGGTGAACTAACAAATACTCCAGGCCATTGAGATGGGAATACTTAGCCGCGATTCTCATACTTAGCCCGTTCTTCCAATAAACGACGTATTTCACCTACAGGCTCGTTCCATTCCGCTGGTCTTCGGGAAAGCGCTTCGCCATTCGGTTGATACTTTTCAGTCCCCAAAAGTCGTCGCCGCAGGGAACCTGAAAGTGCCTGTTCGACGCGCTCCAACGCCGTCTCCACATAAGATTCGTCCTGATCCACGCCGACGGCTTTCCTGCCATGCAAGACGCTCGCCACGGCGGCCGAACCGACACCCATGAAGGGGTCAAGAACAGTGTCGCCTGGCTCCGTTAGCGCCAGCACCAGCCTTTCTATCAGTTCAATGGGAAACTGAGCGGGGTGGTGGGTTTTTTCCGGATGGTTATGCTTGACGTTGGGGATGTCCCAGATTTCCTCTTCCCATTCATCCGTGATCTTGAGCCACAGATCGCCTGGGTTTTTGCCGAGAGGATTGCCCGAATACTGGCCTTTCTTGGGCCCCCTGTGGTACTTCTTGCCCGGATACTTTTGAGGTACGCGAACGGAATCGAGGTTAAATACATAGGAATCTGATTTCGTGAACCACAGGATGGACTCGTAACGCCCTGAGAGACGTCGGCGTGCGTGCAGCCCATGCTCAAACGCCCAAATGATGCGGTTCCGCAGCTTGAGGCCGAGCTTGTCGTGCAGGATGCCGAAAAAGACAAAATCGAGCGGCACAATTTCCCCGGACTGAACGTAGTTGCCGACCTCCCAGCACAGACTGCCGTCATCAGCAAGGATTCGTGTGCATTCCACCAACACTTCCGTTTGCCATGCCGCGTAATCTTCTAGGTTGCGCGTGCGCTCGTACTCCTTGCCAATGTTGTAAGGAGGAGAGGAGACTATGAGTCGTGCAGTGCCGTCTGGTACGGTTCGGAGAAAATCCAGTACGTCGGCACGTGCCAACAGAACATCACGTCCGGGCTCGAATACGTCGCCGAGACCTATGCTTAAATGCTTGCCGTCGAGAGTCTTCACTTTCTTGCCTGCCACACCCCAAAATCCTCAATAGCATATCCCACACACTGGGCGGGGCGGAATGCCCATCGATACGGTACGATGACGGCAGACATAGATGCCCGGGCCAACTGGGCGCCCACTCGAATATGGCCGAGTCAGGAGAGAATTGAGCGATGGCACTGCTTTGCTTCGATGTTGACGGAACTCTCGACACAGGTGACGGACCCATTCCCGTGTCCGTCCTGTATGACCTGGAAGGCATGGGACACGAGGTCGTCATCGTCTCTCCGTCCCCGCTGCGGCCCAAAGACGCCGGTTTTCCTGAGTTCCTGAGCGTCGATCGCAAGAAGAACCTCCTCGATGCCCTCGAGGCCCACCCTGACGATCGTCCCGTCTACATCAGCGACAATGAGGGGGACGACAAACTTTCGGAGGAAGTCAACTTCGAGTACGTCCACCCACTCTTCTGGACACCCTTCTACACCCGCCTAACCTCGGACGGCGCCTAGCCCCGTTCACCCGCACCCCTCTGTCATTCCCGCCCCCTCTGTCATTCTGAGTGCAGCGAAGAATCCAAAGCCCCCATCTGCTCAGCGGACGGGTTCTTAGATTCTTCGGGGCTACGCCCCTCAGAATGACAAGCTGAATAGCCCTCCGTCATTCCCGCTCACCCTCAACCTGTCCCCCCCGTTCGCCCTGAGCCTGTCGAAGGGTGAATCCTGCCGCACGACCCCTTCTCTCACCCCCCTGTTTTTCTGTAACTTGACAACCTTTATTCCGCTGATTTGCGCCATAGACAGCAAAATGCGGCATCCCTGTCGCATTAACCGCCTATTAATCCTGTATGTTGCGGAGCATATGTGTTCTGACAGCCGAAAATATCACATAAAGTGCGCTTATGCCGAATACGTCAATCTATTGACCTTCTCAACCCCTAGCCCTCGTGGTGCGTGTTCCTATTGCGCGTGCCCACGCGCCTCGCGTTACGCTATCGCATAGGCGCGGCGCAGACGGGCTTGTTGACGGCTTGACATTATGGTAGTATGTTCCTCGACACACCATGAGGAGCGTGGTGGACGAGGGTAGGCCGCCACGCAAATAGGAGGTGCAATATGACGCAGACTCTGCACAAGGGTGACCTGGCCGGAATCGTGGCGCAGCGCATGGGTGCAACCCGGTCGAACGGCGAGGCCGCGCTGAATGCCGTCACCGGCGCTATCCAGGAGTCTCTGACTCGCGGTGATCGCGTGGTCATCACGGGCTTCGGCAGCTTTGAGGTTCGCCAGATCAAGGAGCGCACCGTGCGCCCCCTGCGCGGCCCCAATGCCGGACAGCCCACCAAGGTAGCCGCGCATGACCGTGTTGGGTTCTCTCCCGGCACGGAACTCGCCAAGGCCGTCAAGCGAAACGGCGCCTAATCTGAAGGCGCGGCGCGCATCGGCCGCGCGCCGCGCCTTTCCTTTCGCATAGTAGAAACGGTTCCCCCTCTCCTTCGGGAGAGGGTTATTTTTATTCCGTTGCGTCTATTCGGGCAATCAGTCCGGCCATTTCCAGCGCGCCGGCAGCCGCGTCGTAGCCGCGGTTGCTCCCCGGCCCTCCTGAGCGCGCCAGCGCCTGCTCCATCGTGTCCGTTGTCAACACACCGAATAGGCAGGGCACTCCGGTATCCAGCGAGACCTGCGTCACTGCCTGGGTCACTGCCATCGACACATAGTCGAAATGAGCCGTCTCGCCGCGGATCACCGCGCCGATGCAGATGACGGCCGCATAGCGATCCGATTCCGCCATCGCCTGCGCCGCCGAGCCAATCTCAAATGATCCCGGCACATACGCCACGTCGATGGACTCATCCGGCACGCCGTTCTCGCTCAGTGCCGAAAGCGCGCCCTCGAGCATCCTGTTTGTGATCAGCTCATTGAAACGGGCGACGACGATGCCGATGCGCGAGCCGCCCGGCTCGCGCCCCTCGTTCCAGGGGAGGGGTTCGATGATGTTCGGCGGCACGCTGGATGATCTCCGAGAGGGCAGGCGCAGCCGCCTACGACTGGGGCTCCGTGTCTATCGCTGCCTCATCCCCGGAAACGACCTCCACCCCCGTCAGGATATGACCCATCTTGTCTCGCTTGGTCTGCAAGTAGCGGCGGTTATGGTCGTTCGGCTGCACCTCGATCGGCACACGTTCCACAAGCTCAAGCCCAAAGGCGTCCAGCCCCACAACCTTGCGCGGGTTATTCGTCATCAGCTTGAGCTTCCGCACGCCCAGGTCCACGAGGATCTGCGCGCCGATGCCGTAATCCCGCAGGTCCGGCGGAAAGCCGATCTGCACATTGGCCTCAACCGTATCGAGCCCCGTGTCCTGCAGCGCGTACGCGCGCAGCTTGTTATGCAGACCCACGCCGCGGCCCTCTTGCCTCATGTAGAGGAAGACTCCCGAGCCCTCTGCGGCGATGTGCTGTAGGGCGAGGTCAAGCTGCTCACCGCAATCGCACCGCATTGAACTGAATACGTCGCCCGTCACGCATTCGCTGTGGACGCGTGTCAGCACGGGCTCATCGGGATTGATGTCGCCCATCACGATAGCGACGTGTTCCTTGGCATCGATGGAGCTCGCGTACCCATAGGCGCGGAAAACGCCATGCCGGGTCGGCAGGTCTGCAACACCCTTGCGCTCCACCATCGTCTCCCGCTGACGCCGGTACTCGATGATCTGCGCGATGGTGATGATGGGGATGTCCCACTTGGCTGAGAGTATTTCCAGCTGCGGCATCCGCGCCATCGTGCCGTCTTCGTTCATGATTTCGCAGATTACGCCCGCCGGATACAGCCCGGCCGCCCGGGCAAGGTCGATCACCGCCTCCGTGTGGCCTGTGCGAACAAGCACGCCGCCCTCGCGGTAGCGGAGCGGGAACATATGGCCCGGTCGCATCAGGTCCCCTGACCGCGTCTCCGGATGTACCAGCGCGCGGATTGTCGTCGAACGGTCACCTGCCGAAATGCCGGTGGTCACGCCCGTCTTGGCGTCCACCGACTCCGTGAACGCTGTGGAAAGCGGCGACGTATTCTTCTGAGCCATCATGGGGATGCCCAACTCGTCGAGCCGCTCGCCGAGAAGAGGCACGCAGACAAGGCCGCGGGCGTTCATCACCATGAAGTTGACCTTCTCCGGCGTCACCATGTCCGCCGCGATGGCGAGATCGCCTTCGTTCTCCCGCTCTGCGTCGTCGACGATGATGACAAATTCGCCCCGCCGCATCCGCGCAGCGGCGCCTTCGACGTCGATAATGCTCATTTGCTTGCCTCCACCTCGCCGCTCAGGGCGGTGATCCCCTCGCGGTCCCCCTGCAGCAGCTTCTCTGCGTACTTGGCAAAGATATCCGTCTCAAGATTGACCGGCATCCCCACGTATGCCTCGCCCAGGTCCGTGTTCTCATATGTATGCCGCACCAGTGACACGGTGAATGATTCATCATCCAGCCCCATGACCGTCAGGCTGATGCCGTTCACCGCGATGAACGCCTTCTCCACAAGGTAGCGCATGACCTCCGGCGGGGTGCTTATCCGCACCAGCCGCGCGTCTGCCTCCGGGGTGATTTCCGCTACCGTGCCCGTGCCGTCCACGTGCCCCTGCACCAGGTGGCCGCCGAGACGGCTGTTGAACGTAACTGCCCGTTCCAGGTTGATGGGGCTGCCCGGCTTGAGCACGTTCATCGCCGTCCGCCGCAGCGTCTCCGGCATCACGTCGAAGCTCACCCGCTTCTCCGCCATCTCCGTCACCGTTAGGCAGGCCCCATTGACGGACAAGCTGTCACCGATGCGCGTTTCGCCCAGTGTTACGTCGGCCTCGACGATCAGGCCGCCCTCGCCGATGGCGACGATCCGCCCCACCTCTTCAACAATCCCCGTAAACATTTTTGGGTTAGCCGCCTTCGCGTTGTGGTCACCCTTTTGGCTTGGTTTCCCTTGTGGATGCCCCTGATTATACGCCCGCGCACCTAGTCCGTGCCGCCCTGCCAATACCGCAGGATGCCGCGCACAACGATATCCTCCCCAACGCGGTCAATATCCGTCCTGACGAATCGACGTGCATCCTTCACGTGCTCCACGCCGTCGCCGCCAACCGGCCCCGGCGCGTCACCTCCGCCGATGACCACAGGGGCGACGAAAATCTCTGCCTGATCGACGAGTCCCTCGTCGAAGAACGCGCCAAGCAGCTGCTCTCCGGCCTCGGTCATCACCTGCAATGCTCCAACGTGCCCCAGATGCCGCAGCAGTGCCGTCAAATCCACCCTGCCATGCTCTGAAGGAAAGGCCACCGCAGTGACGTTTTCCCCAAGCTCCTTGAACGGCGCGCAGGCCTCTTCAGACGCAGTCGCCACCAGTGTCCTTCCCGGTTCGCTGAAGAGTCGGGCATCAAGCGGCGTGCGGCCGTTGCTATCAGCGATTACCCGCAGCGGTTGATTGGGCAGGGGATTGCCGGATGTGTCCCGCGCCGTCAGCTGCGGGTCATCGGAAATCACCGTTCCTGCCGCTGTAATGATTGCGTCCACGTGTGAGCGCAGTTCGTGGACGCGCGCGCGCGCCGCCTCTCCCGTGATCCAGCGCGAATCGCCCGTCCGACTTGCGATTTTGCCATCGAGGCTCATCGCGTACTTGGCAATGACGAGCGGCATGCCCGTTTCCTCGCGCTTGAAATACCCCTGGAAGTGCAGCGTCGCTTCCTCTGCGCAATCGCCGACGCGCGTAGTGATGCCGTTCTCCTCCAACAGCCGCCGTCCGGAACCGTTCACGGGCGGATGTGGATCCAGCACTGCGATTTCGACCGCCCTCAGCCCTGCGGCGATCATGGCCTCCGCGCATGGCGGCGTCCGCCCGTGGTGTGAACACGGCTCCAGCGTCGTGTACATCGTCGCGCCGCGTGCCAGTTCTCCCGCCTTTTTGAGCGCGACAATCTCGGCGTGCGGGCCGCCGGGCGGCTGTGTGAAGCCCTCTCCGACAATCTCCCCGTCGCGCACGATGACCGCGCCAACTGCGGGATTGGGACTTGAGAATCCGAGCGCCTGCCGTCCCAGTTCCAGGGCGCGAGCCATGGGCGAGGCGGAGCCGTGCATCACTTGTCAGGCCTGGAAATCACGGAACGCGCGGCTCGGAGTTGGCTCAGATTGCCCCTGGTACTTGCTGCCGAGCCGCTCGGAGCCGTAAGGCCGCTGTGCCGGCCCGGACAGCCGCGTGAAGGAGATTTGGCCGATGGGCATTCCGCTGTACAGGGTGATGGGCAGATTGTTCACGTTGCTTAGCTCAAGAGTCAGACGCCCGCGCCAGCCGGGGTCCACATACCCCGCCGTCGAGTGAATCAGCAGCCCGATGCGCCCGAGAGAGCTCTTGCCCTCCAGACGCGCCACAAGGTCATCCGGCAGGCCAATGTCTTCAACCGTGCTGCCCAGCACGAACTCACCGGGGTGCAGGATGAACGGCGCGTCGTCGCGTATATCGACCATCTCCGTCAAATCGCTCACATCCTGCCGGATATCGATATAGGGCCGGCGGGAGTTCCGGAAGACGAGAACCTTGTCACTCAGATGAACGTCGACACTTGCCGGCTGCACGTCCCCGAGGTCGAGCGGGTCGATGATGATGCGGCCGTTCTTGATCTCAGCGTGGATTTCGCCGTCATTGAGGACCATTGATGGCCCCTCCCTCAAATACAACTACAGTGCAAACACTATAGCGCACCAACCGCCGTATCGTGCCACCCCGCTCACCCTGAGCTTGTCGAAGAGTGAACCTCCCCGTACCCCTCCTTCATCATTACGACGGATCGAGTGCAAACGAATCCGAAACTATAATGGACGAACACTAATGAGATACGTGCCGGTAACTCCCACCGATGATCCGCAGGATGATTACCTGCCGGAGGGGGTACTTGCGCTTCCGGACGAGCACCCCGCCCGCCGATTCCTGCTGGACATAGCGGAAACGCTTGGCCTTGCACTGCTCCTCTTCCTCGCGGTGCAGTCGCTCGTCCAGAACTACGTCGTAACCGGCGGCAGCATGCAGCCATCCATCGAAGACAACGAACTCATCATCGTCAACAAGGCCGTCTACTTCAGCCTCGATAGGGATAGCGTGGATAACCTGGTGCCGTTCTTCGATCTGCCGGAAGGAGATGACGTCTACCTGTTCCACGCGCCGCAGCGCGGAGAGGTAATCGTCCTCAACTCACCGGAAGATGACAACCTCGACCTGATCAAGCGCATCATCGGACTTCCGGGAGACACCATCGAGTTCGACAGTCGCGGCGGCCCGATACGTGTCAACGGCGTGGAAATCGCAGAAACATGGCTGTCCGATGACCAACGGACGAGCGGACAGGATGTTACCCTCGGCGAAGACGAATACTTTGTCATGGGCGATAACCGCCGCTCAAGTCAGGATTCCCGCCAGTGGGGAACGATTGGGCGGGATGAGATTGTCGGCAAAGCCCTGCTGACATACTGGCCGCCGGAGAAAATCGGCCCTTTGCCCCACCAGACAGAGGCCTACACCGCCGCCTGACCTCTGCCCGTATCATAGATGGACGTGCGGGCCGTTAGCTCAATCGGCAGAGCAGGGGACTTTTAATCCCAAGGTTCCGGGTTCGACCCCCGGGCGGCCCACATCCCCTATTCTGGGCGCACTGTAATGGGAAGACGGATGGTCACGGTTGCTCCCTGTCCATACCCGTCGCTTGCCACCGTAATCACACCCCCGTGGGCTTCAACGATAGCCCGGGTGATGGCCAATCCCAGCCCCGTGCCGCTGATCCCACGATTGCGGGACTGGTCGGTACGGTAGAAGCGATCGAAGATGTGGGGAATATCTGCGGCGTCCATGCCAATCCCGTCATCGATGATAGAGATGGCCAACATTCCGTCACTGTCCGCCTCGGCCCTCAGCACGACAGTCCCGCCGGCTTCGGTGCAATGAATAGCGTTGCTGATAACGTTTCCCAGTGCCTGACTCATGCGCATCCTGTCCAGGTCCATCTCAGGGAGATCGTTCGACACGTCCAGCGACAACGTGACCTCTCGCGCTTGGGACTGTGGCTGCCAGCGGTCAGTCTCTGCTCCCAGCAGTGCGCCAATCGAGCCCACTTCACGGGTGAGCCGCAACTCGCCCTGATCCGTCTCTGCAAGCCAGTCCAGGTCAGTTACGATGCCGCTCAGCCGGTCTACCTCCTGGATGATGTGCTCGGAGGCGTCCTCAGGGGTTTGTAGTCCATCGCGCAGCCCCCTTGCTTCCAGCTTTATGACGCTCAGCGGAGTATTCAACTCGTGGGAAACGTCGTTGATTAGTCGCCTGCGGAGCTCGCGCTGAGTCTCCAGGGCCGAGGTCATCTGGTTGAACGCCGCGCTCATACGGCCTAACTCGTCCGAGGACGTAATTGGGAGCCGGGTCGTGTCTCCTTGGGCGATCGACTGGGTCGCCTCAGTCAATGCCGTCACCGGCGCCGTGATCCGCTTGGACAACCAGAAAGCCAGCAGGAGAGCAACACCGAGCGTCAGCGCCCCCGCGATTGCGGTGATGTAGAGAAGTGTGTTGAGAAATCCGTGTGACTCCGTGGACAAGTATTCCTGGTTCACGTCCACGTAGACGTAACCCGCGGGCCGGTCAGTAGCCAGGTCGAATACCGTCTCCTGACGCCCCTCAAGCTCGGGCGCGACAGCTTCCGGAGAGAGCTCGGACAGGTTGTCCTTCACGACACGTCCATCGAGCCTTGTGATAACGACGCGTACCCGGTCTTGATGGAAGAGCTCCAGAGAGCCTTCCTCGCCCGCCGCATGGTCCTCTCCTTCCCGTGGCCCGTCATACATGTATCCGGCTTCGGACAAAGCCCGGTCTACTGTTCCCCAGCCACCGGCGGTAGTGTATTCCCGGCTTATGTCCCTGGCCAACTGAGCCGCCTCGTCATCGCCTATCTGATCGACGAACACATTCAGGCGAGCCTGCGTCGTGAAATAGCCAACCGTGATGCTTGCCAAGACAGTGAGGAGGACGACCAGAACAGTCGCCCCCATGATTCGCCAGTGCAGGGACATCATTCGTCCTCTACCACGAATCTGTAGCCCGCGCCGTAGACGGTCTGAATCGGCGTATGGCCATCCTGGTCGATCTGCTTTCGCAAACGGGCAATCTGGCTGTCGATGGCGCGGTCAAACCCCTCGAACTCGTCATTGAAGGCCAAAGAGATTAACCGGTCGCGCGAGAGCACCTGGTTGGGATGGCGCATGAACGTCGCCAGAAGGGCAATCTGCGCTTGGCTCAGCGTCACGGGCTCTTGATCGACCGTTACGACCCCGGTGGTCTCGTTCAACGTGAAAGCACCGCGCGTCAGTACCTGCTGGACTTTGTCCCTAACACGGCGAAGTACGGCCGTGGCTCGAGCAATGACCTCATCCGGATCGAACGGTTTGACGATGTAATCGTCGGCTCCAATGTCCAGACCCATGATGCGTTCGGCGGCGGCTTCCCTGGCCGTCAGCATGATGATTGGAACGTCCGACTCCCGGCGTAGGATCTTGCACAACTCCACTCCGTCGAGGCGGGGAAGCATCAGATCGAGGATGATCAGATTCGGAGCCAATTTACGGGCCAAGGCCAGGCCGGACTCACCATCATGGGTGACCTCAGCGGAAAACCCGGCGCGCTCGAAGTACACCTTCACCCAGTTCGCGATCCGGGCATCGTCTTCGACTATCAGTACCGTGTTGCTCATCGTCGGCCCTCTGAGAGCTATCTCAGGACGCGGTGCCCCTCAAGAGGCGCCGCGTCCCTTAGTCAGGTGCCCGTAGTGGATTATCTCACTTGCAGGAGTGTCGATTGGCTCTAGCCGCCTCGACGCTCGCCGCTGCTGCCATGCTCGCCGCCGCCTTCACTCCCGGAGGCGTGTTCGCCGCCGGACTCACCGCCGCCAACCTCGGCATGAGCGACCCATCCGGTGAACGGTGCCTGTGTCGAGCGCAGGTTGACCGGCGCCACACGACTAGGGGACAGGTTGATGGGCGTCGTCGGGCCGAGCTCCGTTCCGTTCGACAGGTGCACTTCGATCCTGACACGAGTTAGTGTGCTACTGGTTGTGTTCTGCACACTCCCAACAAAGGTGTTGCTCTGCGGATCGTAGCTCAGGATTAGCCGCGCACCACTGCGAATCTCGTCAAAGGTCTCATCCGGCGCCAGTTGATTGGCTCCGCTGCCCTCTTCACTGCTGGTTGAAGAGCCTTCGCTGCCGCCTTCACCACCGGGACCATGTCCCTCGCCGCCGGCGCCTTCGCCGCCGCCCTCAGTACCCTGCCCGGGGCCGTGAGGAACAGGCCCAGTGCCGCTGCAGTCAAACACTTCCAGGTGAACGACGTACCCGTCAAGGGAAACCCCTGCGAGGCTTGGCTCGCTGGAAAGCGGCACACTGGTTGCGGCTGCTTGTCCGGGGCTCAGGTGTCCCAGTACATCGGGACCAAGCTCGCCGACCGTCATAGTACCGGACTTCAGGTGCGGTTCGGCCTGCACATAGCAGAGCACCTGTGGCAGCGTGTTTGTTACCAGTGACTGGACGGACTGGGTTGCAGGATCGAATCGCGCGACCACGTCCAGCCCTCCAAGGTTGCCAGTCCAGGTCTCGTCGAGCGGAATGATCGGGCTCGACATCTCGGACTCACCGGCCTCAGGGCCCATGCCGCCGCTCTCAGTGCCCTCCGGGCCCTCGTTGGTGCCCTCACCGCGGGAACTCTCCTGGCTCGTGCCCTCGCCGCCGGACTCCGGGCTTTCCCCGGCTCCGTTGTCGCTTGTGCAAGCCGCCAGTATCCCGACGCTGAGGATGAGCGCCACAACCGCTCCAGTCAGGAACGGCCTCATCATCCAAATCTTGCTAATCATCGCCCCACTCCTTTCATGAGGTTTTCGTGACGCCCCCACGATAGGAGTGAAATGTCGCAGAAATATGTCGCCTGGCGACCCTCGTACAGTCGCAAAACCAGACAGGGGAGTGGCGGTTCCGCCACTCCCCTGTCTTCACACCGTCTTTACCAGCCAGCGTTCCGGTATCTAGCCGGTAAGCGCTGCGAGATCCCTTTAGGGAATCCAGGCCCTCCAGACCGACTCGTTGGCATCAACCCACTCTTGCGCGGCGGCGCGCACCGGGAGGTCGTTCTCGGTCAGGTTGAGCACAATCTCGTTCTGTTGTGCATTGGTCATCTGGAAATTGGAGAGGAACTCGTAAGCCTCCGGGAACTCATCTTGAAGGCCGGGCCAAATCAGCTTGGCAACGGGATCCGTCGGGTAGCCGCAGTCATACCTCTCGCCGTCCGGATAGCAATCTGTGGTCCATTCCGGCATCTCAATCTGGATGAGGTTGTACTTGGCGTGTGCCCAGTGGGGTTCCCAAAGGTACGTCATGACCGGGTCGCCTCGCTGGAATGCGGCGTCCAACTCGGCAAGCGCCGCGCCCTCAGACCCGGCGAATACCACCTGGAAGTCGACACCAAATGCCTCAAGACGCTCCTCGGGTCTTGTGTCCCACGCCGGAGTGAACTCAAGGAGTCTCCCGCTCGTTCCCGTGTCACTCGTTGCAAAGACAGACTTGTACTGATTCATGTCGTCAACGGTTTGGAGGTCGGGGGCAACGGCCTCGATGCCGCGCTCCGAGTCTCCGTTGATGACGTAGGACGGCACATACCAGCCACCTGTGCCACTAATGCCGACCGGCCCCATGCGGTCCACCGTGGCCTCGTCAGCGTCGACGTATTCGGTAAGAAGATCAGCGCTGTATGACGGCCAGTTGCAGCAAACGAAGTGGAAGTCGCCATTTTCGAGCCCGAGGAAGAGGGGCGCCGAATCGGCGGGTGCGAACTTGGTCGCGACAGTGTGGCCCATCTCTTGCTCCAACAGGATCTGCGCCACAGCTGTCACGACAAGCTGACCGTTCCAATCCTGGTCGACGAGATAGAGGGTCCCCATCTCTTCCATTTCATCCGTCTCTGCCTCGTCGGCCTGTTCACATGCCAGACCTGCCGCGAGGGCGACGGTCAACAGCAGTGCCAACGGGATGGCAATCCAGGCCTTTCTCAGTCTCTTCATAATCCTCACCTTTCTGATAGTGGCGCGACAGACAACCCTGGGCGGTTGCCTCGTTCCGGTTGGTCACATACACAATCCTCCTTACCGGGTTTGTGGGCCTTTATCCTGATTAGCCCTATCTCAATGCTCCGGCTGTCATCGCAGCCCGCTGCTTTCCTTGGGTCATTCGATCAAGAACCATCGCTATGAAGACGATGGTCATGCCTGCAATCAGGCCTTCACCCATCTCCAGCCGAATGGAGGTGATGAAGACTATTTGTCCCAGACCGCCGCCGCCCACCAATCCGGCAATGATCACCATTGCCAGCACCATGATGATGGTCTGGTTGACGCCCATCATGATTGTCGGCATGGCCAACGGTATCTTGACCTGGAGCATCGTCTGGAGCGCTGTCGATCCATGAGACATCGCTGTCTCGATTGCCTGGGCCGGCACCCCCTTGATTCCAAGACTGGTCATCCGAATCACCGGAGGGAGCGCATAGACCGATGTGGCGATGATGCCGACCAGCGGCCCAATGCCCCAGAGCATGATCACGGGTATCAGGTACACAAAGATCGGCATGGTCTGCATCGTGTCCATGATGGGGCGCAGGATCGACTCGAACGTCTTGCTCTGGGACGCGATGGCGCCAAGTATGACCCCCACGACTACAGTGAACACTCCCGCCGTTAGCACCTGGCTCAGTGTCTCAACGGTCATGTCCCAAAGCCCGCCGACGCCCGCGAACACAAGCCCCAAGACGGCGAGCAGGGCCACACG
Source organism: Dehalococcoidia bacterium (assembly GCA_965203815.1). Lineage (GTDB taxonomy): Bacteria > Chloroflexota > Dehalococcoidia > UBA6926 > UBA6926 > VXMO01. The sequence continues at coordinate 860,652 of OZ241912.1, forward strand.
CCATCCTGCGGCGAAGTAAGCGGCGACGGCCGCGATTACCATCAGCGCGGGCCATGGAAGCCAAAGTAAGAACGTATTAACGGGCGCGAAACCGATCTCGCGGAACAGGACGTCACGGCTCCAGCTGGTGGCAAAGTGAATGTGTACAGCCATCCAATCAACCACCATGTTGATCTGATCTGTCAGTGAGAATGTGAGCTCCTCCGGGAAATCTTTCAGTGGCGCAATGAAAGTGCCAAGCAGGGCAAGAAGGCCCAGGATCGCGATCGCCAGTATGTTTTTCCCTGGCATTCTTCGGAGTGTCTGGGTATTTGATCCGTCTGTAGAGGACTCGCCGGCGGAATTCGGAGTGGCGTTTTGGGGACCGGACCGCGCAAGGGCGTAACTGAACCTGTCCAGGATAATGGCCAAGAGAACGATTGCTATGCCGCTCTGCAGCCCATCCCCGGCGTCCACCTCCCTCAATGACAGCCAGACATCCCGGCCGAGTCCCTCCACGCCGACCAGCGCAGTAATGATTACCATGGCGACCGCCATCATGATGGTTTGGTTGACGCCCATCATGATTGAGCCCTTGGCCAATGGAATCTGAACGTGAAATAACGTCTGGGCGGGTGTTGATCCATGAGATTGGGCCGTTTCGACAACTGCCTGTGGAACCTGGCGGATGCCCAGGTTGGTCAGCCTGATAACGGGCGCAATGGAGTACACCACAGTCAGGAAAACGCCCTGCGCGCCGGCCACGCCAAACAGGACCAGCGCCGGGATGAGGTACACGAAGGCGGGCAGAACCTGCATCGTGTCGAGAAGTGGGCGGACAAGTGATTCGAATCGATTGCTAAAGGCCGCGAGTATACCAATGGGCACCCCAATCCCGACGGCGATGAGCACGGAAACCCCCACCATGCTCAGGGTGACCATTGCGGAGTCCCAGAACCCAATCAGACCTGTGAACAACGCGGCCAGACCGCTGAACACTCCCAACCATTTGCCGCCAAGCCTGAACCCCAGAAGTGAAACCCCCGCCACGACAAGCGGCCATGGGAGCCAGAGCAAAACGGCGTCGAGTCCGGCAATGCCCGCGTCAAGCACGCTGGAGATAGGATTGAAGAACCAGGCGAAACTGTCGCCGACCCAATCAAAAGCCGTGTCGATGGCCCCTTGGACGGGCAGTTCCCAGCTCTCAGGCCAGTTACCAAAGTCGGTATTTGCGTTGTTGGTTGCCAGCGTGTAGGCGAGGAGATAGGTGGCCGCAGCGAGTGCGGCCCACAAGACCCACTTGAATCGGGACTCGCGGATATAGCGAAGCTGCAGAGTCTCCGAGCGAATCACACTGCACCTTCGCCGCTTACCAGGGCGGCCATAGCCTCGGTACGCGTTATGGTGCCGATGCATCGGCCGTCGTCCAGGACTGCAATGGGGGCGTCATTGTCAAGGACGAGGGAAATGAGCCGTTCAAGACGGGTATCCGCCTCCGTAACGGGGCAGGAGTCTTGCATCGTGGATGCCACGCTGGTGTGCCCTGCCATGCCATTTCTTGGCACATCGTCCAGATGCACGGTTCCAATGAAGCGGCCGTCATTGTCAACCACCACTGCGCATTCGCATTCCTGTGAGGTCATCGTGTGAATCAGGTCGACCAGCGGCTCATCTGCAGTCACGTAAACCGAGGGTTCGGTCATTACGGAACGGGCGGTGAGAACCTTTGAACGTGGCACGTCACGCGTGAAATCCCGCACGTAGTCGTCAATGGGGTTGGAGACCAGCTCTTCGGGTGTGCCTACCTGGACGAACTCTCCATCCTTCATGATGGCCACCCGGTCTCCCACTTTGAGGGCCTCCATGAAATCGTGGGTGATGAAGACCATCGTCTTCTTGACCAGTCGCTGGAGATCGATCAACTGATCCTGCATATCCCGGCGGATGAGGGGATCGAGAGCGCTGAACGGCTCGTCGAAAAGAAGGATCTCGGGGTCTACGGCCAAGGCGCGCGCCAACCCAATGCGTTGCTGCATCCCCCCGCTTAGCTCATGCGGGTACCGCTGCTCCCATCCTGACAAGCCCACCAGGTCAATCACTTCCTCTGCGCGATTGAGCTGCGTTGCCTTATCGATGCCCTGGACTTGCAGACCATAGACGACGTTTTCCAGGACTCGCTTGTGAGGGAAGTTGCCGAAGTGCTGGAAGACCATGCCCATCTTGTGACGCCGCACGTCCCGCAGCTGCTGCTTGCTCATCGCAAGCAAGTCCTCACCGTCGACGTGGACATGTCCGCGGGTCGGTTCGATGAGCCTGCTCAAACAGCGGACAAGCGTGGACTTGCCGCTGCCGGAAAGGCCCATGATGACGAATGTCTCGCCTTCATGGACATCGAAAGAGACATCTCTAACGGCCACCACAGCCCCGGTCTCAGCCAGGACATCTTCCCTGGACTGGCCGGGCTCAATGGACTCGGCAAGCTCCTCGGCTCCGTCTCCAAAGACCTTCCACAGGTTTTCGCAGACAAGCCTCGTGTCGACCCCTAGGTCGAGTTCGTCGGTTGCTTGAGCAAGATCGGCAGCATTGTCAGCTGCGGACTGAATATCGATATGGCACACCCCCCACGGTGTTCGTCCGTTCAGGCAGGAGCGGGGTCGACATGCAGAATGGCCTCCGTCGCCACCCGCCGCCCATATGTGTGCGGCTTTAAAGTTCAAGCGCGATGGCACATCTGCATGTGCTGAATCCGGGCCGCCCCCGGTACTGCTTGGGTTTACCCCCCCAATTTGAGATTCGTCGCAGTGTACAGGAAATCGGCGCAGTGAGTAAACTCTCGGTTAAAGCCGCAAAATGTTACGTCAACTTGAAATGCGTGCTGTAGCCGCCTATCGCGTGGGCACGCGCTGCGGGATATACCCCGACCTGATGCCGTAAGCTGAAGCATGAGCACAAGAATGAAACTGGACAGCGATGGAGTGGAATTTCCCGCCACTCCGGTCAGCGTCTATGAGGCAATCTATCGCCGGCGGCACGTGAAAGAGTTCACATCCGACGCCGTTTCCCGGGAGACACTGGAACGACTCTTCTCCGCGGCTGTCTGGGCGCCCAATCACCGCCTCACGGAGCCAACACGGTTCTTCGCCGTTCAGAAAGACAGCGAGATGAGGTCCAGGATTGCCGATGTTGCGTGGCAATCGGCATATGACGGCGTGACCAATCCCAATCCCGAGCAGAAGCAACGCTCGGCAGATGATCTGCGGGACAGGGTAATGACCGCTCCCGCCATGGTGTACGTCTACAGCGTTAGGGGACTGATCGAGGAGATCACCCTCGAGAACTACGCCGCATCCTGCATTGCCGTCCACAACATGGCCCTCGCCGCTGTGGCTGAAGGGCTCAGCCTCGGATGGAGCACAGGACGCCTAACCAAGCTCCCGGGCCTGGCCGACATCCTGGGCGCGAACGAGGACTGGATGATGGTGGGCGTCGTGTTCATCGGCAAGGCCGCTGAAGAGCCGGCCACGCAGCGCACGCCGCACTCTGAACTCGTCACGTGGCTTGAGTGACTCTTTAGACAAGCCCGTTGACTTTTATTCCCGTCACTGGCAACGTCGTTGCTGAGTTTTTAGACCGGAGTAAGCGCAATGGCCGATAAGCCGACAAGCCCGTCTCGCAGGACAGCTAGACCTGCAAAAGAGTCCGCCTTGAAACCCGCCGCCAACGGAATCGTCTACCTCTCCGGTGGCAACCCTCAGATCGCCAAGGGCGACGGCGACGGCCCCGTGCAGGCGTACATCGCCGCCATGCCGGACTGGAAGAGCGATGTTGGCCGACGCCTGGATGAACTCATCGTCCGCGCGGTGCCCAACGTTCGCAAAGCCGTCCGCTGGAACTCCCCGTTCTATGGCACGGAGGAGCACGGCTGGTTCGTCAGCTACCACGTCTTTGCCAAGTACATCAAGGTGACGTTCCTGAACGGCGCTTCACTCGACCCCATGCCTCCCGCCGGCGGCAAGGACCCGGACACCCGCTGGATTGACCTCTACGAGGGCGATTTCGACGAGACCCAGCTCGCAGACTGGTTCCGCCAATCCGCCGCCCTCCCCGCCTGGAAAGGTTTTTAAGCCGTTCACCCTGAGCGTGTCGAAGGGTGAACCCAACGCTCGTCATTCCCACGCCGCACCGTCATTCCCGCGAAAGCGGGAATCCAGTGCGGTGCGTAGCCTCGCCCCCCGTTCGCCCTGAGCCCGTCGAAGGGCCTCTCCGCCATCATTCCCGCCTCCTCCCCGTCATTCCCGCGAAAGCGGGAATCCAGAACGCATTGCGGAGCCCGATTCAGTAACACAAACCATCATGCGCTCTGCTATTCTCACAGTGAGTTGGCCAGTCAACCCACTTTCATTCGTGGCTGGAGCAGACATGACAAACCTAATAGTTGCGGTCACAGACAACGATTGGTTTCGGATACTGACCGAACTTCCCGAAGTGGATGAGGTTAACTTCTGGTCTCCGTCAACGGTGAACTTCCGTGCCCTCAAGCCAGGCGAACTATTCTTGTTCAAATTACATGCGCCCATAAACAAAATCGTGGGCGGAGGAGTATTTCTGCATTCAACCAACCTTCCAACATCTTTCGTTTGGGAAACCTTCGGAGATACTAATGGGGCGCGATCCCTAGAAGAACTCCGCCGACGCATCACTAAGCTGGGAGGGCGGAATACAGACAGTCGAGTCGACTTTCAAATTGGTTGCCGAATTCTTACACAACCCTTCTTCTTTGATGAAGATGACTGGATGGATTCACCTCAGGACTGGTCTCAGAATATCGTCTCTTTCAAGACGTACGATGCCGAAAGGGGCATTGGACTCGACCTTTGGGACGCGGTTCAGGAACGTCTGAGCCGCCAAGCGGCGCGCCAAGAAGGCGCCTTAGTAGCCGAAACGCCAGCTAGGTACGGGCCACCACAGCTTGTCACGCCGCGGTTGGGGCAGGGCGCTTTTCGCGCCATTGTCACCGATCTATATGATCGCCAGTGCGCGGTAACGCGCGAGCGCACCCTCCCCGCGCTGGATGCCGCCCATATCCGTCCGTACAGCGAAGGCGGCGAACACGTTAGGACGAACGGCCTCTTGCTGCGGAAAGATATTCACAGCCTGTTCGATCAGGGTTACGTGACGGTGAGGTCCTCACTCGACTTTGCGGTTAGCCCCCGGATAAGAGAGGAATTTGAGAACGGCCACGAATACTACGATTACGATGGCAGCAGGATTCTGGTTCCCCAGCAGCTGGAACACCGCCCGGACCCCGATGCCTTGATGTGGCACAACGAAAACGTGTTCAAGGGGTAGCCCCCTCACACACTCGCCTGTTCCACCTCCCCACCAAGTACCACGTCTAGCACCTCCAGGATGGCCAACGTCGGCACGCGGTCTCCGATGTCTACCCCAACGTACCCCCACACCACGTCGCCGCCCGGCAAGATGACGAACGTCGCGGGAGCGGCCACGCCGTCCCCCAGCAGATTGAACACACCGTAGGTCTTCGACACGTCCTCGTTCGTATCGGCGAGGATCGGGAACTCCGCCCCGGCCATCACCTCCATCCGCTCTGCATCGACGAGCAAGTCAGTGCTAATCGCCGCCAAACCGACGTTCCGGCTCTCAAACTCAACGTAGAAGCTCTGCAACTCGACCAGTTGCTGCTGGCAGATGCCTCAACCGTAACTGCGGTAGAAGACAATCACGAGCGCCTCTCGCCCCGCGAGCAGATCATCCAGCGTGTACCGCTCCCCCGTCCCCGTTGGCAGTGAGAAATCCGGCGCTTGCGGCGCTTCAGGCGTAGGTGTCTCGGTTGGGATCGTGGTGGCCGTGGGCAACGGCGTATCCGTGGCCGACGGCGTTGGGGTGAATGAGGGTACGGGAGTAGGGGTGGCTGTGGGCGTTTCCTCCGAGCAGCCCGCGAGAATGACGGCAATTACCGCTAAAACGGCAACAGATAGCCTTGGTGGATGTCCTGGAAAGAATTTCCTCACACGTCAATTGTACGGACTGCTCGTTCCCGGGTCGGCAAATCGTGGGCGTGAGCCACTCCCAAAAACCGTAGAGGCGCGTTCCACAACGCGCCCCCAACGTACTGGTGAGTAATCGACCGGCTTACGCCGCTGCCTTCTCTGCCGCCAGCGCCTCTTTCGCCGCTTCCGCGATGCGGGCAAAGGCCTGCGGGTCCCGCACGGCCAGATCGGCCAGCATCTTGCGGTCAACGGCCACGTTCGCCAGTTTGAGGCCGTGGATCAGGTTGCCGTACGTGATGTCATTCTGACGTGCCGCGGCATTGATCCGCGCTATCCACAGCCGGCGAAAGTCGCCCTTGCGCTCGCGGCGGTGCTCATAGGCGTACTGCCAGGAGTGCAGGAGGGACTCCTGCGCCCGGCGAAACAGCTTGTGCCGGGAGCCCCATTGCCCCTTCATCAGGTGGATGACTTCCTTGTGGCGGCGGCGCGCTCGCGGCCCGCCCTTGATTCGGGTCATGTCTGTGATCCTCTCTACAGATACCGGGAATGAGGGCGCGGCTTATGGGCCGTACGGCAGTAACCGCTGCACGCGACGCCTGTCCGCCGGACTCAGCGGCATCTCATCGCCGTACAGCCGCTTGACGTCCTTCGGCTTGCGGCGGCGCAGGTGGCTCTGATGCCCCTTGCGCTTCGTCAGCTTGCCGGAGCCGGTCATGCCGATCCGCTTCTGAGTGCCCTTGTGCGTCTTGAGTTTGTACTTTGCCATAACGATGATACCTGTCCCCGCGCCTCTAACCGGCCTGATGCGTCCCTTAGTCGGGTGATCCCGCTGCCGCCGTCGCCTCCTCGGCCTTCTCTTCGGCCGGAGCCTCAACCACCTGCTTGGATGATGCGGCGTTTTTTCGCTTCAGAGGAGCCAGGATCATGCTCATGCCCCGTCCCTCCAACTGCGGCGCGGTGTCGATTCCCGCGATGTCCTCCACTTGATCCAATACCTTCTTCAGCAGATTGATCGCCAACTCGGGATGCGTTGCCTCGCGTCCTCGGAAGATAACCGAGACTTTGACCTTGTCCCCGCCGTCGATCAGCTTGCGTACCGTCCGAGTCTTGAAGTCGATATCGTGCTGACCGATCTTGGGGCGGAGCCGCACCTCGCCGAGTTCCTGCGTGTGCTGTCCCTTGCGGAGCTCCCGCTCCTTCTTGGACTGCTCGTAGCGATAGCGGCCGTAGTCAAGAATGCGGCACACAGGGGGCTGAGCGCCCGGGGCAACCTCAACCAGGTCAAGGCCCCGATCCTGCGCCAGCTGAATGGCGTCTGCCGTTTGCATCACTCCAACCCGTTCCCCCGTGTCGGTCACCACAAGGACTTCCGGCACGGTTATGCGTTGGTTGACGCGGTAATCTCTCGGTATGTCTACTCCCTCGCTGTGTATCTATCCGTGTATCTATCAGCGTATCGCTCAAGCACGTACTCTACAATCCGCCTATTTACCCCGTCAAATATCCCCATGTCATCCCGTCAAATCCCACCCTGTCATTCTGAGCGGAGCGCAGCGGAGTCGAAGAATCTAAAGCCGTGATGGTGCAACCGACCCGCCGTTCGCCCTGAGCCTGTCGAAGGGCCGCCCCTATCTCAGCATCCCGCTCTCCGTGCCTTCCTTGATTTCCTCGTCGGACAAACCGAGCACGCTGCTGTACACATACTCATTATCCTCGCCGATCCATGGCGCGCGGTTCGCCGCGGTCGCCTTGGACAGCGACGGAATCGCCGGCAGCCCGTGATGCGAGAGCGTTCCCCACGTCGAGTGCGTCGACTGCACGATGTGCCCACGCTCCCGCAGATGCGGATCGTGGTACAGGTCCTCGCTGTTCATTGCCACGCCCGCCGGCACGCCGACCTTCTGTAGCATGTGGAGAAGCTGGTGCGACGTGAACGCCCTTGTCCACTCGCTTATCTCGTGGTCGATTTCGTCACGGTTCGCGCGCCGGCCTTGCGCGTCTGCGAATCGAGGGTCGTCCGCCCAATGCGGCGCTCCCATCACCTGTGCCAGCGCTCGCCATTGCTCATCCGTCTCGCACGCGATGACGATCCACGTATCCGGGTACAGGCACGCGTACGCGCCGTAGGGCGCGTAATGGGCGTTTATCGGCTCGTCGTAGCCCACGCTGCCCCAGATGTTCCCGTTGATTGTGTAGTCCAGGATGGCGGGGCCCATCATGGAGCCTTGGCCGTCAACTTGCGCGATCTCGATGAACTGCCCGCGGCCCGTGACATCACGGAATTCCAGCGCGGCGGCGGTGGAAAGCGCCACAAACGCAGCGCCCACGTAGTCCGGAATTACACCCTTCGCGTGGTTCTGCATCGGCGAGTCCGGATGTCCCCACAGCAGGGACAGTCCCGTCACGGCCTGCAGGTTGTTGCCGTATGTCACCCAGTTGTTCAGCGGCCCCTCGGAGCCCATCCCCGGCATCCCGATCTGGATGACCCCCGGGTTGATCTTCGTCAGGTCGTCGTAGCCCAGCCCGAGCCGTTTCATGACCGTCGCGCTGAAGTTGTCAACGACAACGTCGCTGTCCTTGACCAATTGGCGGAACAGGTCCTTGCCGCCGTCCGACCGCAGATCGAGTGTGCAGCTCAGCTTGTTGCGGTTCATGTCCGGGAACAGCGGGCGCGTCGGCTCACGGTTCGCCTCAAGGCTTTCGGACTCCACCTTGATGACCTCCGCGCCGTAAAAGCCGAGGAACATGGTGCCGATGGGCCCCGCGAACGCCCGCGTGATGTCCGCCACGCGGATGCCGTCCAACAGCGCGTCGTCCGGCGCTTTCCCGTTCGTCGGCGCAGGATACGTCTCACGCCGCGGCGCAACTGAATCAATCTCAGCCAGCACCTCATCGCGATGCTGGTCCAGCAGCGGGGCAGGGCGCGTCTGGTTCCACGGCGTGGCGGACATGATGAACGGCTGTCCCGGCGTCTCGTACTCGCCCACGATGGGATGCGTCACCTTTTGGAACCAGCCCCGCGACCGCATGTGGTCATCCGTCACAAAATCCTCGAACGTGTTGACGGGACAGCACGCCAGCCCGAGACGCTGCGCCTCCTCCACGAACTCGTCGCGGTCGAATTGCTCGACGAACGACTGTATGAGGATCTGCGCGAGGTCCTCGTTGTCCGTGCGGTACTGGGACGAATCCCAGTCATCGCCGGACAGCACCGCGTCCTCCATCCACTGTCGGGACAGAACACGCCAATGGCCGGTCATAAAGATCGCTATCTGGACGTACTTGTCATCCTTCGTCCGATAGATATTCGCAGGACCGCCGCGCGGCCCCTGCCGCAACACGATTTCGCTCCGCTGGCTGTAGCGCGCAATCGTGCCGACCGTCGCGAACGTCAGCGCCTCCTGCAATGAGAGGTCGATGCGCTGACCGAGCCCCGTCGCCCGCCGATGCCGAACGGCGTTTATCGCCAGGTATGCGCCATGAACGGCGGCAAGCTGCGCCCCGATCTGGCACGGCAGTACGACGGGCGCGCGCTCATCGTCGCCCTGGCTCATCATCACGCCGGACATGGCGGAAATCACCGCCTCGTTCGCCGCGAACGCGCTGTGCGGCCCCGTCTGCCCGAACGGCGTCAGCGAAACGGTCACGAGGCCGGAGTTCAACTCCTCTAGGCGCTCATCGTCGATACCAAGTGAGGCCAACTGCCCGGGCGGCGTGCATTCGACAAAAATATCCGCCCGCTCGATGAGCTTCTCAAGAGTCTCCCGATTACCGGAGTCCTCAACGTCAAGCACGATGCTGCGACGATTCACATTGGCATTGAGAAAAGGAATGCTGCGCTCGAGATCCGCGATGTCCCCCGCAAAGGGCGCGTGCATCCGGTTCGGATCGCCCCCCGGCGGCTCCACCTTGACCACGTCCGCGCCGAGTCCGGCAAGGTACCCCGCGCAATACGCCGCGGGTATCTCCCCAATCTCAACAACCCGCAAATGCCCCAGCGCCGTATCCGCCCCACCATTAGTCATAACCACACTCCCCACCGATTGGACGCTTGCCACTCGCGCCCCAATCTGCGAGTACGATAGGCTCCCCACCCCCACGGGTCAAGGATGTGCCACCACCCCCACTCACCCTGAGCGCAGCCGAGGAATCTAAAGCCCCCATTGCTCAACCATTGCGTCCGCACGCCATAATCAGTAGGGTAGACACAAAACGAACCGTCTACCCTGAGGTACGCAATGAGCCTGAACATCAAGAACGAAGAGACCTGCCGACTCGCCGAAGAACTCGCCGCGCTGACCAATGAGAACAAGACGCAGGCAATCACCATTGCTCTGCGTGAGCGCCTTGACCGGGAACGGGAGCGGCTTACGGAATTTGACCGATCCCTGGAAGGTTGGCTTCGCTGGAAAGAGGAACGACGCAAGGAAACTGCCGACATGCACCGCCGGCTGGCGCCGCATCTGCACCCCACCTCCTCCTCACAGGAGCTTCTCGACTCTCTCTATGGCGAGCACGGCGAACCGAAGTGATCGTCGATTCATCTGCGGTCTGCGCCATCCTGCTGAGAGAGACTGATGGCCCCTATTTTGAAGAAGCGCTATTCCGTGTGGACGGTCTCCGTATGTCTGCGTTCAATGTTCTTGAATCCGCCATCGTGTTGGAAAGTCGGTTGAGCCCGGCAGGCGGCACAGAATTCGATGCATTCCTTCAGCGCGAATCCATCGAGATCGTCCCGGTAACGCCTGAACAGGTCACCTTTGCCCGACGCGCCTGGCGAGAATTCGGCAAAGGCAACCACCCCGCCGCCCTCAACCTTGGCGACTGCCTCGCCTACGCCCTCTCACAAATGACCCGTGAACCCCTCCTCTTCAAAGGCCAGGACTTCACCCACACAGACGTCGTGTCGGCCTAGGCCGACTGTGCGCCCCGCCCGCGTTCGCCCTGAGCCTGTCGAAGGGATGAGCGCGCTACCCCTGCTAGCCCCATCATTCCCACATCCCCACTCGTCATTCCCGCGCTTGACACGGGAATCCAGAATCCCCCCCTCGTGGGGAGGGTCAGAGCCTGCCCCGTACTTGATACGGGAGTGAGGGGTAAGCGCCGCACACATGTCATTCTGAGCGCAGCGCAGCAGAGTCGAAGAATCTAAAGACCCACTAGGCCGTGTCAGGCTCCAGTTGGCAAGCAAGTTCGATACAGCAAGTGACCGGACTTATAGGGGGGCTATTCAGGGGCTCCCATGAGGTAGCCGGTAGTCGGCCATTTCTGGTGACCCACTCCTTTACTAGCCGATTGCTGTCTTGTTGCAACGTATCGATGTCTGAGTGCGCCGGAGAATCCCACTTACCCCAATTCACTAACCTAGTGATGCAATAACGGATCGCCTTCATCTGGTCATCATCGATTTGTCGGTATAGCGGGCGCGCTCGTTCGCCATCTTCAAACAAATTCAATACGCCACAAATCGCACCCTTAAGCGACTCTGACCATGCCCGCATGAACCTAGGGCGAACGAATCGGACGAGTTTCAATTGCAGGTCGTCGTTCCTGCGAACCTTTGGATTCCAGTGCTGTAGGGCCAGTTCGTCAAGAATGTTCATAATCTTGACCATGTTCTGGACTTCATGCTCCCTCATGTAGTCATCCGTTGTAATGTTATGAGAGACAGATTCTCGATAGAGTAAGGAAGTGAAAAGAGACTTCTCTAGTCCATCCAAGCTTATTGGTTGTTCGCTATTGGTTCTGTTACCGACCGCGACGAGCCTGGCAAAACGATTCTCTTCATCTTCAAGAATCGAGCGATATAAGAAGCTTCTGAAGCGCTTAGTGACCTCCCTCTTTGGGATGTTGTCCATCCGTTGTAAGTACTCCAAGAAACCAGATTCGCTCTTCGGCTGACCATCCTCAAGGTTCTTATACTCCTCGAAATCAACTCCAAACTGCGCACCGAGCTTGCCTACCATGATCGAAGTGAAAAAACGCGTCTGAGCGAATTTTTCGTGTGCCGAAATATTGGTTTGATTCAGCCGCCGCATGTTTGGCTCTAGATATATCTTGCACTCTATGTCGGTGCGACCATTCCACAAGAGTGCAGCAGCCTTGTGCTGGCCGTCGAACAGTTTGATCTTGTTATTGACGATCCGGCCTAACGAGGGCTGTAGGACAGGGTTTGTTTGGAAATGTATAAACAAATCAAAGACCTTGCTAAGTATCAGGTAGCGCGGCTGTAGGCCTATGTCCTGATCATCGTCATCGTCGCTGTCCAAGATACTGATTGGCAAGGTCGTGTAGAAATATTGCCAATCGGTAATGGGGCAACGATAGAGTTGGAAGGTGTCGGCGAAGGTGGCAGACTCGAGGCGAATTTCGCCTTCTTTGGTCTGAACGTTGACTGATGACGCATAATCCTCAATGTCCTTCTTTTCCTTGAGAAAAGCGAGAAGGTTTCCTAGTGTAAGTCTGTCTCCTTGTGCGAAGAACTCCTTGAGCCGTAGTTGAGCCCGAAAGTCGTACAAAGATAGGGCGCCCTTCTCCTGATTGTGCTTCACGCACGTAGGGGCGATGTTATTGATCTCAGTTGGACCTCCTGCTGAGTGTGCCCGTATATGGTCGAACGCTACTGGCGCGTCATCTGGAATGGCGTGTCCATCGACAAAGCAATTCCGCCCATGCCGTTCTAGCACGCGGCGTTTGTCGTCCTCCGCTAGTTGACGGGTCAATGCCATCGACATGTTGTCTCCTCACTTACCTGAGCGGTCTACAACTACAAGAGTATAAGCGAATAATTTTGAGAGCCTGATTCAGGCCCTACCTTAGTGTGCTTCCACGAGTGTGCTTCCACGTCGGCACAGGGTCCGAGCCAACCTTGGCAACACTATCCCCTCACCCCCTACTCCGCACCTCCCCCAGCACGCGCTCCATGAACTCTGAGACGGGCATCGCGCCCAGGTTCTCGCTGTTTTCTCGGCGGCGGACGGCCACCGCGCCCGACTCCGCCTCGCGGTCGCCGACAACCAACATGTAGGGCACATGCCGCGTCTGCGCCTCGCGGATCTTCGCGTTCATCCGCTCATTCCGGTCATCGATTTCCACTCGCAACCCCGCCGTGTGCAGCTGCTCCTGCACCTGTTGCGCGTAGAGGATGTGGCGGTCTGCGATGGGGATAAGCGTCGCCTGCACCGGCGCGAGCCATACCGGGAACGCCCCCGCGTTGTGCTCCAGAAGCACCCCTAAAAAGCGCTCCAGCGAGCCGAGAATCGCGCGGTGAATCATCACCGGCCGCTCGCGCGTGTTCTCCTCCGTCACATATTCCAGGTCGAATCGCTCCGGTAGGTTGAAGTCCAGCTGGAACGTGCTCAACTGCCACTCGCGCCGCAGCGCGTCCTGCGAGAACAGGTCGATCTTCGGCCCGTAGAACGCGCCCTCGTTGGGTATCTCCTCAAAGTTCACGCCGGCAAGCGTCAGCGCTTCTCGAAGCGCCTGCTCAGCCTGATCCCAGACCTCATCGCTCCCGACCCGCTTCTCGGGCCGCAGCGACAGCGTGTAACGCGGCTCATTCAGGCCGAACGCGGCGTACACGTCGCGCATCATCCGGATGAGCGATGAAAACTCATCCTGAATCTGATCGAGACGGCAGAAGATGTGCGCGTCGTCCTGCGAGAAACTCCGCACGCGCGTCAGCCCATGCGTGACGCCGGAGCGCTCATTGCGATGCAGCCGCCCAAAGTCCGCCATACGCAACGGCAGCGCGCGGTATGAATGCAGCTGGGACTGGTACACGACGCAGTGGCCGGGGCAGTTCATCGGCTTGACCCCGTACTCGATCTCATCCGACTGCGTCAGGTACATGTTCTCCAGGTAGTTGTCGTAATGCCCGGACTGTTTCCAGAGGTCGGTCAAGAATATCTGCGGCGTGATGACCTCCTGGTAGCCGTACCGGTCGTACAACTCCCGGATGAAATCGACCATCAGGTTGTAGACCGTCGCGCCCTTGGGCAGGAAGAACGGGCTTGCCGGCGCGATTGGGTCGAAGAAGAACAGGTCAAGCTCACGCCCCAGCCGCCGGTGGTCCCGCCGCTCCGCCTCCGCCAACCGCTCAAGGTGTGCGTCAAGCTCCTCCTGCGTCTCGAACAGCGCCCCGTAGATGCGCTGCAGCTGCGGATTGTTCTCGTCGCCGCGCCAATACGCCCCCGCCACCCGAGTCAGCGTGAACGCGCCTGTCTTGTCCGTCGACTCCGCGTGCGGCCCCTGGCACAAATCAGTGAAATCGCGATGGCTATAGATGGAAACCGTCTCGTCCGTCAGGCTTTCGATGATCTCAACCTTGAATGGTTGATCCGCGAACCGCTTTAGACCCTCCTCGCGAGACATCTCATCCGCGATGAACGGCGCGGCGGACTTGGCGCTCTCCCGCATCCGCGCCTCGATCTCCGGCAGATCGTCCGTGGATAGCGTGCGCGGCAGCAGGAAGTCGTAGTAGAAACCGTCCTCGATGGGCGGCCCGATGCCCAGCTTCGCCTCGGGGAACATGGACAGCACGGCCTCCGCCATCATGTGCGCGGCGGAATGCCGCATACGGATGAGCGTGTCATTCTCGCCTGCGTAGCGCTCCTCAAGCGCGCTCCCGTCCGCGAGTGATTCTGCTTCGTGTTCGTGGTGTGACATGCGACTTCATATCTCCTTGAGCTAGTCCTATCTATAATGACGGTTGACGCGCAAAGCGTGAAAGAGGCTGAGTACGTGAGCGAAGTGAATTCATCAGAATCCTACTCCCGCCAGCGCCAACTCCTTGCGGAGCTGTCCAACGCCTTCGGCCCCACCGGCTATGAGGCCCCCGTCCGCGCCATCATGCGCCGCGAGCTTGAGCCGCTGACCGATGCGCTCGAAACCGACGGCATCGGCTCCCTCATCGCCCGTATCGGCGACGAAGCCGATAACGTCCCGCGCGTCATGCTCTCCGCACACATGGATGAAGTCGGCCTCATGGTCCGCCAGATTACCCCGGAGGGGTATATCACCATCCAGACCCTCGGCGGCTGGCTGGATCAAGCCATCATCAATCAGCGTTGGGTCGTCATGACGAGGAATGGCCCCATCCCCGGCCTCACCGGCATCAAGACCCCTCACGTCATGCTGCCGGACACCCGAAACCAGGTCTTCAAGAAAGAGAGCATGTTTATCGACGTGGGCGCCAAGGACAAGGAGGACGCCGAGCAGCGCCTCGCCATCCGCCCCGGCGATCCGATCTCGCCGGACAGCCGCTTCCAGGAGATGGCCGGCGGCGAGCTCTACATCGGCAAGGCATGGGATGACCGTGCCGGACTCGCCGCTCTTGTGGAGATTGCCCGCGCCCTCCAGCAGGGCGGTGAAACGCCTGCTGCAACCGTCTACCTCGTCGCCACCGTCCAGGAGGAAGTCGGCTTGCGCGGCGCGCACACCAGCAGCTTCCACGTCATGCCGGACATCGGCGTCAACCTTGAGTCCGGCGTCGCGGGCGACTACCCGGGCATCACCAAGGACGAGGCGCAGGAGGAGCTGGGCAAGGGCCCGACGGTGTTCCTCCATGACAGCTCAATGATCCCCAACCTTCGACTCCGCGATTTCTTTGTCGACACGGCCGCCGAACTCGAGATACCGCTGCAATTCAACGTCCTCAGCGGCTACGGACAGGACGGCGCGGAGATGCAGAAAGCCGGGTCCGGCGCGCCCTCAATCAACATCGCCGTCCCCACCCGCTATCTCCATAGCCACAACAGCGTCATCCACCGCGACGACTTCGCCAACACCGTCCGCCTCATCACAGAAGTCGTTCGCCGCCTCACCCCCGAAACCGCCTCAACCCTAACCACCTTCGACTAGCATCTCCTTACGGGGGGGCAAGCGCGTCGTGGGCGCAGCCTTTATGATGAAACCAAACTTGGCTACTGGAGTTTGGCAGTGCCCCTTATTCCCAAAGTGATGAGCACCCAGCACCCGGACAACGCTGCGGCGCCTGCATACGCCGTTGACGGAGTCATCAAGGGCGACGGCGAAATCATCGAGGCCGTCGACGCCTTCGGACTCGGCTGCGATGAGCAGATGTGGGACTCGGAAGGCAAGGACACTGATACTCACGTCATCCAGAAGCTTCTGAGCAACTACTCCGACTTCTTCCGCGAGGAGCGCCGGTTGGGACGCGACACTGTCATCACCCTGCGCGTCCCCAACCCCGCCATCGAGGTTGAGATGCGGAAACTGATGGTGGAGGCTCTGCAGGGCATCCCCACCGCCTTCGACGTGGCCCGTGAGTTCTATGGCGGTGACCTGGAGCCGCCCATACAGGAGATCATTCTCCCCTTCACCTCGTCCGCCAACGAACTCTCTCGCATCGTGGCGTACTACGAGAACTTCATCGTCGGACAGGAATCACGCACTCTCCTGGGCGACGTATCCGTTGGCGATTGGATAGGCGAATTTCTCCCGAAGCGCATCCGCGTTATCCCGCTCGTGGAAGAGCGCGATCAGATGCTCCACGTCGATGACATCGTCCGGGAGTACCTGCAGGAGCGTGAGGAACCCTACCAGCGTGTCTTCCTGGCCCGCAGCGACCCCGCCCTGAACTACGGCATGGTTGGCGCGGAGATCCTGCTCAAGGCCGCCCTCTACCGTGTTGACCGGCTCGCGCAGGAGACCGGCATTCCGATGTACCCGATTATTGGCGCCGGCTCCGTCCCGTTCCGTGGACACCTGAAACCCACCAACACGGCGCGGGCCTTCCGTGAATACCCCAGCGTCCACACGCTCACCGTGCAGTCTGCGTTCAAATTTGACTACCCCCGTGATGATGTGACGTCGGGCATTGCCGAAATCCAGGCTCACGAGCAGGCGCCCGCGCAGCCTATTGATGAACAACGCGCCATCGCCATCCTCGATAAGGCCGCCGCCGAGTACCAAAGGCAGGTGCGCAGCCTTGCTCCCACAATTGCCGCAGTCTCAGCCCTCTCCCCGCGGAGGCGAGAGCGCAAACTGCACGTGGGACTGTTCGGCTACGGGCGCTCGCTCTCCGGCTCAGACGACGTTACACTGCCCCGCGCCATCGCCTTCACCACTGCCCTCTATTCCATAGGCGTTCCGCCGGAACTGCTCGGACTCGCGGCCCTTGACCAGGAGGATTTCGCCTACCTGCGAGAGATTTACCCCAGCTTTACCGAGGATCTCGCCACAGCGCTCAGCTACGCGAACGAGACACGCGTCAACCAACTGCTCGGCGACAACTACCGGCGACTGCTCGTGCGCTTCACGGAAGAGATCGACCGCATTCATGAGGGACTCACCACGGCGGTCTGGGCGAGCCTTGAGCAAGGCTCTACCGAGCGCGTATCGCAATACATCGCGGAAGCGGGAGAACTCCGCCACTTCTTGGGCTGAACCCAAACCGCAACCCAACCCCCCGCCCGTCATTCCCGCCCTCTATCCGTCATTCCCGTGCTTGACACGGGAATCCAGTGCCGCCTGCAGGGCGGCCCCCGGCCATTCCCACCCTTAAACTGTCATTCCGAGCGCAGCCGAGGAATCTACAGACCCGCTCGCCCTGAGCCTGTCGAAGGGTGAGCCCGGTTCCTTTAAGCCTTGTTACACGAGGGTTGCGCGTCCGCACGGACTCCCTACACTGGTGCCCATGAGAGCCTTACGCACCCCCTTCGACGTAATGGCCATAGACGCGTCGTATCAGAGCAGGTGACGGATATGGTGTGGATAAGAAGAGCTGCTCTGTTGAGCGCAACCCTGCTGGCGTTGTCCTTCTTCTCGATTCTTGCAGCCTGTGATAGCAGGGATACATCCACGCCCACTGTGATACCGACCCCGCTGCCAACACGCGCTTATAACCTTGAGGTGGCGAGGATGGAGTTTGCCGAGGCCAAGGACGCCTGGAATCGCGAGTTCCTGCACAGCTATATCTTCGAAGCCACAGCTCAATGCTTCTGTCCAGAAAACGACATACCCTTTAGGATTACGGTCAGAATGGGGGCCATTCAATCAGTGGTGAATCTCAAAACCGGCGAAGTGTTAACTGATGCCCCCGACCCTCACGGAACCATCAACGGACTGTTCCTTACTATCAATAGCGCCTTACATCGTGCGACGCCAGCCTCGTATTTCAGGGTAGAATACCATCCTCACTTCAATTACCCCGTTTCTTATGGAGTTAATTTTGCTTACATGGACGGCGGTGGATTCGTGGTCGATAATGGGCACTCGTTGGAAATCACTTCATTCACGCCAATAGACCCGCATCAACCCACGGTGACGCCGATACCGTGATTGGTCTGTTTTCTGGGGACCTGTCCGCTGATCTGGGAAGCCTCCCCTCGTCTTCCCCGCACAGGCGGTGGGTCACATCCGTGTCCCCTACTTGACACCCCGCCGCTGCGGGCGCATAGTTGAATCCGTTATCGGGGTCGGTATCGGCATGTGGCCGCCCCGGTTGGTTGGAGACAATTCCCTAAGACAAGAGACGCGGCAGCGCGTTTTGCATTGCATATGGATGCGCGCGAGCGCGTCGATTGACGGTTGGGGAATGAAGCAGGCGTGAATCGCCCCCCGAGATCTTCCGGCGGGGCAGGCCATTTGAGGTTGCATGGCAAAGTACGTCTTTGTGACCGGCGGCGTCGTTAGTTCCATCGGGAAGGGCATCACCGCCGCCGCCATCGGTCGGCTCTTCACGAGCCGCGGCATCAGGGTCGCAGTTCAGAAGCTCGATCCGTATCTGAACGTCGACCCCGGCACCATGTCCCCCTATCAGCACGGCGAGGTCTTCGTCACGCGTGACGGCGCAGAGACTGATCTTGACCTCGGCCATTATGAGAGATTCGTCGATACCGAAATGACGCGCTCATCCAGCGTCACCGCCGGCCAGGTCTACTCCTCCGTCCTCTCGCGGGAGCGGCGCGGAGATTTCCTTGGCGGCACCATCCAGGTCGTCCCCCACGTCACCAACTCAATCAAGAACCGCATGAGACAGATCGCGGACGAGACCAAGGCGGAGGTTATCATCATCGAAGTTGGCGGCACCGTTGGCGACATTGAAGGCCAGCCGTTCCTTGAGGCCATCCGCCAGGTTCGCAACGAGGTTGGCCGCGCCGACGCCATCTTCGTCCACGTCACATATCTCCCTTATCTCCACGCCACCGGCGAACTCAAGACCAAGCCCACGCAGCACTCCGTTCGTGAGCTTGGCCGCAGCGCCGGCATCGCCCCTGATGTCATCATCGCCCGCAGCGAGGTTGAGGCCGATCAGGACACAATCGAGAAGATCGCCCTGTTCTGTGACGTTGAGGCGCAGGCTGTCATCCCCCTCTCCACCGTGGACACCATCTACCGTGTCCCCCTCCTCCTTGAAGAGCGCGGCCTCGGCGGCTACCTCCTTAATAGGATGCAGCTCGCGGAGTATGCCGAGAAGGAGCCGCAGCTTGATGACTGGCGTGGTCTCGTGCATCGCTTTGAAGAGCCCAAGCCCCCCCTCACCGTCGCCATCGTCGGCAAGTACGTCGAACTGCGCGATGCCTACCTTTCTGTTAAAGAGGCCCTCACGCACTCCGGCCTTGAGATTGGCGTTGACATTGATATCGACTGGATCTCCGCCGAAGGACTTGAGGAAGACGGCTGGGAAGCGCGGCTGGAGCGCGCGCACGGCATCGTCGTCCCCGGCGGCTTTGGCGAGCGCGGCATCGAGGGCATGATCCGCGCCGCCTCCTACGCCCGTGAGCAGCGCGTCCCCTATCTCGGCCTCTGCCTCGGCATGCAGATCATGGTCATTGAATTCGCGCGAAACGTCGCCGGCCTCGCTGGCGCAAACTCCACCGAGTTCGACGTCGCCACCCGCCACCCCGTCATCCACATCATGGAAGACCAGGAGCGTGTCCGCGCCAAGGGCGGCACCATGCGTCTCGGCTCATATCTCTGCCACCTCACCCCCGGCACCAACGCCGCGCGCGCTTATGGCAATCCTGAGACCATCGTTGAGCGGCACCGCCACCGCTTTGAATTCAACAACGCCTACCGCGCCTCCTTTAATGAGGCCGGCCTCATCGTCAGCGGCGCATATCGCGAACTCGATCTCGTTGAGATCTCTGAAGTGCGCGACCATCCCTTCATGCTCGGCACGCAATTCCACCCCGAGTTCAGGTCGCGCCCCACCAACGCCCACCCCCTCTTCCGGGAATTCGTCTCAGTCGCCGCAAGCATCCTCCGTGAGGGCGAACAACCGCCGCTCATCGTCGCCCAGGACGGCCTCGCGCACCCCGCCCAACGATTTGACCCCACCCCCAACACCGCAGCCTCCCGTACATCCGCCTGACAAACAAACAGTCCTTTCCTTAATAGAGAAAAAGCAAACACACTCGCAGACAAACGCACGGGCATCCTCTCATCGCCCGCAGCAAAGGAGACATCGTGGACACCACAGACACCCCCAACACCGACGAGCCGCAGCGCCCCGTCACCCGGCGCGGCATCGCACGCCCCCCCCGCACCCGCCGCACAACAGCATCCGCCGCCACAGAAACTCCGCCCGAGGAAACGTCCGCTCACCCTGAGCCTGTCGAAGGGCGAACGGAAACCCCCACAGAAAACGGCGCATCCGCCCCCACTCCCCCTGAGTCCACCCCCGCTCGTCCTGAGCCTGTCGAAGGGCGAGCCGAAACCCCCTCCATCACAGACGGCCTCCCACCCGCCACCAACACCTCCACTGAAATCATCGATGACATCGAAGACGAAGCGCCGGTAGGCCCACCCCGCCGCGCCCCACGCCAACGCCCCGCCAACGGTGCAGGGCAGAGGCGGCGCGAACGCCCGGACCGCGGCGAGCGCCCACAGCGCCCCCGCCCACCCGCCAACGCCGTCGCTGACGGTGCCGACTCAGACGCCGCACAGCGTGAACCCCGCGTCGTTGATCTGCCGGAGCCCCTCCACCACGTCACCATTCCCCAGCTTGAGGCCCTTGATCGTGACGAGGCCGCACGCCTTGCGGAATTCCTCAACATGCCCCCCGGCGCTGCCCTCCGACGTGACGAGATGGTCCATCGCGCCATCCAGCAGCTCGGCGAGCGCGGCGGCACAATCTCCGCCAGCGGCATCCTTGAGATCACCAACGACGGCTACGGCTTCATCCGCCACCGCACACTCCGCCACAACATCAACGATGTGTATGTCGCGCAGTCGCAGATCCGCCGTTTCAGCCTCCGCACCGGCGATTGGGTCACCGGCCTCGTCCGTTCCCCCAAGAGCGGTGAGAAATACTACGGCCTCCTCCGCGTTGACACCGTCACCGGCCAGGAGCCAGAGATCTCCCGCCGCCGCCCCGTCTTTGACCAGCTCACCGCCCTCTTCCCCGATCGCCTCTACGATCTTGAGACGAACCAAAAGGCCGTCGCCGCCCGTCTGCTGAACCTCATCGCCCCCATCGGCTTTGGGCAGCGCGCGTTGATCGTCTCCCCCCCCAAGGCCGGCAAGACCATCCTTCTCCACCAGATCGCGGACGCCATCGCCTCCCAATACCCCTCCACCCACATCATGGCCGCCCTCATCGGCGAGCGCCCCGAGGAGGTCACCGATTGGGAGCGCACCGTTAAAGGAGCGGAGGTCATGTCCTCCACCTTTGACGAGCCCGTTGAAGAGCACACCCGCGTCGCCGAACTCGTCCTCGCCCGCGCCAAGCGACTCGTCGAGGCCGGCCAGGATGTCGTCATCCTCCTCGATTCCATCACCCGCCTCGCCCGCGCCTACAACATCGCCGCCCCATCCAGTGGACGCACCCTCTCCGGCGGCATGGACCCCGTCGCGCTGTACCCCCCCAAGCACTTCTTCGGCGCAGCGCGCAACACGGAAGAATCCGGCACCCTCACCATCGTCGCCACCTGCCTTGTTGACACCGGATCGCGGCTTGATGATGTCATCTACGAAGAATTCAAGGGCACCGGCAACATGGAGGTCCACCTTGACCGCAAACTCGCCGAGCGCCGCATCTACCCCGCCATAGACGTCCTCAAGTCCGGCACCCGCCGTGACGAGCGCCTCTACGACGACAAGACCTACCGCGGCATCGTCACCCTGCGCCGCATGATGGCAATGCTCTCCAACTCCAACCTGGACGCCTCAGACGCCACAGAGCGCATCCTCGATCGCATCAGCAAAACCAAGACCAACGCCGAATTCATCGCCACCCTCTCCCGCGAAATCTAAATATCGTAACCCCTCCCATAAAACCCCTACATATGCCCACACCCCTCCCCACTTATTCAAAACAAGTCTCAAACCTGCTTCGACAATCTCTACCTGATCCAAGCCACACGACTATTGACAACACTTGCAAATCTCCCCTAAACTCACGGTCAGTGACTACGCCTAGTTGCAGGCGTGGGGCTTTACGCGTATTGCATGCACTCTCGCGGCAAGCCCCGCTGTAACACAGCGCAGTCGGGATAAAGAGAGCGGAAAACGGAGAGCGCGGGGCTCTCCATAGTTATGGAGACTAACCGGACAACAAGCGCGGGAAAGTCAGCGCACCCTGCCGATTCCTCCAACCCAACGGCAGGCGCCCCTGACTCCCACACTCGGGGAGGAGCAGATGCACTCACAAGAACCCTGGCAGTCGCGGAGCCCCACGGGCAGCGTGAATAAACCTTCGATTTCATCTACACTTAGAAAGACGGGACGCAAAGGTCCACATCACAGTTACGGAAGGGGGCTTCCTGTGAAGCGCAAAGCACTAGTTATCCTGACGGTCGCGATCCTCGCGTTCGCCATGGTTCCGGCCCTCGGGGCGGGCGCAGCCGCGGGCACGGTCAAAATCGTCACCCCTGACGAATTGGCCAATCCCTCGGGGACGACTGGCTCGTCCTTTGACAAGCTGGACAGCGCCGATTTTGTCTCTGACTCAACCGGCGGCGATACCCTGGAAGACGCCGGAGGCACCCTCTACGTCGTTATTGAGGACAATGACTCTTTCTCAAACACTTTGACTGACTACTACGCGTACTTCACCACCAGGCCAACTACTGCGGACGGTGGTGGTAACGCGTTCGTGATTGATCCGGCCGCAAGCGGAACGACCCCCAACCCCGCGGTCGCTACTGCGGTCACCGACAGTAAAGACGCTAATGTTGCGGATGCCTCCGGCCTCCAGATCGGTGACCGCAACAGGAACGGCTCGATTGACGCCGGCGACCTTTTGATTGAAACCGGATACTACACAACCGCAACCGGTGTGTTTGAGGCTGTCCGAACAGTGAACGTGCAGAACGCCTTCGTGAGTGCGAGCGCGAACGGCAAGGAAGCCTACCTCAGCTTGAACATCATCCCAACCTACCCGACTGGGCGCCAGGCCGGTGAAGTCGGCGCTCTGCGAATCCGGTTTGCCTCCGCAAGCGTAGATGATCTCAACTACGCTGATGACCACGCAACCGAGAGGCTGCGGGGCCTGAGCCGTGTTGAGGTTACCAGCACCTCCGGTGATCCGATTCGCGTGAAGGCGATGGAGAAGGACCTGGGAGGTTTCAGCGGCGTTGCTGTTACTGAGAGTGATCTCACAGGAAACTCCTCGCGTGACTCCGGCATCTTCGTCGGAATGTTCGGCGTGATCCGCAACGACTTCAAGGAAGCTCTTTCGGAGTGGACACCGGATCCTGCCGCCAGCAACAAGATTTCCAACCTGATCGCCAACGTTCAGGCTGTTGATGTTGATGCAGGCGCGTTGACCGGCGCAACCGGGCCGAGCGAGGCCTTTGAGAGCTTCTGCGATCCTAATGCGAGCAAAGATCATTGCGCCGAGCGGGACAAGCTTGTTGCCGCCATCGAAGCCCACACGAGTAACCTGGGCCTGACAAACGACGATGCCGCCAGCCAATTGGTGGACGCGCTCATCGGCGCCGAGCACGGTGACACCCTTTCGGTGAGATACAGCGACGCCAGCCCCCGGTCCACCCGCAGCCGTGATGCTGAGGTTGACTTGGTCGCGCCGACAATCGGCAATACCTCGCTCGCCAACGGTGCCTACGTTAATGATGATGACTTCTCGTTGTTCTTCACCGTGACGGACGCGGACTCCGGCATCCCGGAGGATGCGCATGACCTGGGCGAGCAGGCGATACGGAGCGGTTTGCCGTACGTGAGCCAGTCGTCCGGCGGCGCACCCACTGGCGAGTCGATTGACCTTCATGATAATCAGGGCACTGATCAAAACAACTTCAGCGAGACTGGCGATGAGGCGACGCTCGACGTTGATGATGAGGTTGCCGATGGTGAGCGCTACGAGATAGAGTTTGACGTCACGAACAGCGTCCAGGCCGCCGAGGGCGACGAGAACACGGATGCCAGGACGGTGACCGTCCGCGTCCGCATCGTCGCGTATGACCTCGCCCGAAACGCGGCGAGCAAAACCCTCACGTTCATCGTTGATGACATCGATCCGGAGCTGCTACGTGCCATCACGGGCGTTTCCGTCAAGGCTCCTAAGGACACCGCTGATCCCTACGCGCTGAACGCCCAGAACCGCAAGAGCATCGTCCTCGTGTTTGACGACGCCATCGCTGGCAACGATGTCAACCCGCAGGACATCAACGTCGTGGGCAACATCGTCGCCGGCGTCACGTGGCTCGACAACACCAGCATGAACAAGATCGGATCCGCAGGAACTGCAGACTCGGATATCCGCGGTGACCTCGACATCAGCAACGGCGACGCAAGGCACCTGTTGTTCCTCACACTTGAGAATGACCTTGACACAGACGCGCGCCCCAGCATCGACATCGACAATAGCGATCTGCGTGACCTGGCCGGCAACGAGAGCCGAGTTAACCACCAGGCCAGGCCTGCGGACAAGCTGGCGCCTGTCTTCACCGTGACCGTGGGAACCCCGCTCAGCAACAATAATCTGAGCATCACCATCCAGTCCTCTGAAGACCTTGAGCGAGCGCCATCCGCTCGCCTGCGGCATGGCACGATCAATGAAGCGCTGCCTGTGCGCGGTGGATCCGGCAACACTTGGACGGTGAATACCAACCGGCGCGCCGAGAACCTTGGCGGAACCGGCCGCAGCGGCGTTTACACCGTTCACGTGAGCGGTACGGACGACAACGATAACGATGGATCCAGCAGCAAGGCCAAGTGGGAGCTTGACACCCTCGCCAATGGTGGTGTTGACCCCACGCGTGTCTACGACTCGGATGCGGACGCCGCAGCCGCCCAGCCCATTGAAGTGAACGACGTTGTCTTCCTCAACTTCGACTTCGCGGGCGAGGCCAAGGAGTACGGCGATGATTCCGCCAAGACCGTGAGTGTTACGGGCCTCGCCCTGCAGTCCCTGTCTGCGGACTCGCTGGACTCCAGCAAGAACCTCAAGGCTGCCTCCTCCGTGACCGTCACGGGAACTACCGAGGTTGATGCGGCCGCGGCCCAGACTTCCAACAGTATCCGCTACGTCGTGGCTCTGTCGGAGTTGGCCATTGGCAACTACCGCCTCAACGTTGACTACGAGGATCAGGCCGGGAACACAGATACCTTTGGCTACGTCTTCCGCGTCACAGCCCCAGCCGCCGCCAAGGTTGCGGTCGTCCCGGGTTGGTCCCTCGTGTCCATCCCAGGCACCCCGCAGGACACGAGCATCGGAGGCGTCCTCACAGGCTCTTCGGTGACGGATGTCTGGAGCCTGAACAACGAGACCAAGGTTTGGGAGTTCGCTCGCAAGGACGAGAACGGCGACTGGATGGGTACCCTTACCCAGATCGTGGATGGCCGCGGCTACTTCGTCCGCAGCACCACCTTCGACCCAATCAAGGTTCTCACCGTTCGGTTCAGCCCGCAGCGCACGCCGCCTCAGTACGCCGTCACCAGCGGGTGGAACAGCATTGGCTACACCCCCGCAGGCGCTGAAAATTCGATTAGCGCTGACGCCTACCTGAGCGCGCTTGGCGCAAGTGGATGGGGCATGATCCGCACGTGGAACGCGGACGCCACCCCGCCGCAGTACGAGACCTACTTCTCCAGCGGCACGGCGACCGACGGCTTCCCGATGGATGACGATGTGGCCATCGTCCAGACCGGCAAGGGCTACCTGCTCTTCGCCACCCGCAACGGCGTGATCGGTGGCTAACCCAAAGAGAAACTAGACAGCAAACCGCAAGGCAAAGCTGAAAAAGAGGGGGCGCGCAAGCGCCCCCTCTCCCTTTAACCCCCTCCCCCTCTGCTACCCTTAACCCATGGAAGACCTCGTCACCCGCCTGCTTGAAGGCAACCTCAACGCCGCCCCACGCATCCTCACCCTCCTCGAAAAGGGCGACCCCCAGGCCGATGCCATCATGCAGCGCATCGCCGCCCACCTATCCTCCCCTCATTCCGGCGAAAGCCGGAACCCATCGGGCTCCCCCGCCCACATCATCGGCATCACCGGCCCCCCCGGCGCGGGCAAAAGCACCCTCGTCGAGGCCATGACCGCCGAACTCCGCAAACGCGAACGCACCGTCGGCGTCCTCGTCGTCGATCCCTCAAGCCCCTTCACCGGCGGCGCAATCCTGGGAGACCGCGTCCGCATGAGAGACCACTTCCTGGACCCCGGGGTGTTCATCCGCAGCATGGCCACGCGCGGCGCGTCCGGCGGCCTCTCCGCCATCGCCCCCTCCGCCATGCGCGTGCTGGACGCGGCGGGCATGGACGTGATCATCGTGGAGACGGCGGGCGTGGGGCAGACGGAGCTGGACATCATGCACACCGTCGATAGCGTGGTGGTGGTGGTGGTGCCGGAGGCGGGCGATGCGATCCAGACCATGAAGGCGGGGCTGCTGGAGATCGCCGACGTGTTCGTGGTCAACAAGTCCGACCGCCCCGGCGCGAAACGCATGGCCGCCGACCTGGAGACCACCGTGCACCTGGGCAGCCGCGACATGGACTGGTGGACGATTCCCGTGCTGCAGACCGAGGGCATCCGCAACAAGGGCATCACGGAGCTGGTGGACGCGGTGGCGCGGCACCACGAGACGCTGCGCGAGACGGGACGACTGGAAGCGCGCCGCGCGGAGCAGAGGCGGTCAGAGTTTCACGCGGCGTTGAGAGAGCGGCTGCTGGAGCGGCTGACGCGGGCGGAGCACTCGGAGGCGTTGGCGGACATTCTGCGGCGCGTGGAAACCGGAGAACTCCCCCCCATCACCGCCGCCACCCACGTCCTCCAAAACCCAGACCTGCTGGCCTAAAGGCCCATGTCATTCTGAGCGCAGCGAAGAATCAACCCCCAAAAACCGCCCAATATCCCCCACTTCCCCCCGCACCGCATCCTGTACCCACGAGGGCAACAGCGCCCCCTCAAGCCCCTCAAACGGCTCAACCGCAATCTCCAGCCCCCGTCCGCGTGAGAGCCGCGTCCATGACCACGTGGCGACGGCGAGGCCGTCGATGGTCACGACGGGCCGGATCATCCCCCCGCCCGCATTCACCCGAGACAGATGCTCCGGCGCAACCGCCAGCCCCCGCCCCCGATACCCAAGCAAATACGTATCAAAAAAACCCAACAACCTAACTATCCCCTCATTCCGGCGAAAGCCGGAATCCATCGGGGCCCCCTCCGCCACCCACATCCCCTCCCCCTCAACATCAACCTCCACCAACTCACCCTCAATCGACGCCCACCCCGCGCGCGCGTCCCGCAGTGGCAGCCCCGACCACACGGCGAAGTCGCGCGGCGTCGAGGGCCCGAACGCCCTGATATACCGTCCCGCCAGCCGCGCGAGCGCTTCCTCCCGCGAGAGTTCCGGCCGCTCGACGCCCGCCAGCCACGACTCCGTTGCCGCGAACGTCTCCGTCTTGCCGTCCAGCAGCGGCCCGTGCGTCGTGATCCCCAAGAACCCCCCGGACCGCACGATGTGGTGCAGCGCCTGGTTTTCGACGGGTATATCGTGAGCAGCCAGCCGCTCCCCCAACTGCTGGCGCGTCAGCGGCCCCTGGGTGGTGAGGATGTCGACGGCGTGCCCGTGCGCCTTGTCGAGGGTCTTTTCGTCGAGGCCGAGTTCACGGCGGCGGCCACGCCCGGCGGAAAACGACGATGGCCCCAGCAGCGCCGTCATCCACCGATGGTCCTCGCTGGGTATCAGGTGCAGCGTGCCGCGCATGGCCCACGTCCGCACGATGGAACGATCATGTGACAGCGCTTGTATGACGTCAGCGGATGTCAGCCCGGAACTCCGCGCGCGGACCTGGAGAGGCGCAGCGTTCATGTCCTGCGCCTGGATGCCGCCCGTGCGCCGCACGATGTCGAGCACGGGCTCCGCGCTGTTTCGCAGGCTTACAGCCCCATCCAACCCCTGCGAGAGGATGCGTAACCGCCGCGCCTCATCAACGGTGAGCGTAACGGCGGGCATGGCGGGCGCAGCGCGAGGCCCGGGGAGTCTATCCCGCCGCTAGCTCCGCCTTGGTGACGTGGTAATCGCCCAGGCGGCGGATGGCGCGGGCGGCGTCCTGGAACGAGGGGAACACCGCGATGCCGCGGTCCGCCACCTTTACCCGGAACTCCGCAAGCGTGGCCTCATCCTGGTTCCACGTCGCAATCACGCCGAACGGCTTGTCGGTCGACTCCTGGAACTCCTTGAACATGTCGATCAGATCGTCCGTGGTCTTCCCCTGCCGCTCAAGCCGCCGCGAGATGAAGCCGATGCTGGCCTCAATGACGATGATGTCCGTATTCGGATCAGCCGCCAGCGCGTCCAGCATCTCCCGCCCGCGTTCGATGCTCGTCAGCGAGCCGGACACGTCCAACGGATTCTTGTAACTGCCGCCCACAACCGTGACGATGGGCTCCAGGATGTCATAGCTCTCCTGCGTCAGATCAGGAACGGTCAGGCCCTCCCGCCCGAACGCGTCGGACACCAGCACGGACTGCCCGCCCGTCTGAGCCACAATGCCCATGCGGCTGCCCGTGAACGGCTTCATGAAATGCAGGGCCTTGAAGGCGTCCATCAGCTCGTCCTGCGTGTCGACGCGGATCGCGCCTGTTTGGCGCATCATCGCGTCCCACAGCGCCATATCGGAGGCCAGGTGGCCCGTATGGGATGCGGCGGCGCGTGCTCCCTCGCGTGTCTGACCGCCCTTCCAGATGATGACGGGCTTGCGCGGCGCGATGTCACGCAGCGCCTCGAAGAACTTGCGGCCGTCCCGCGTCCCCTCGACATACATGCCGATCGACTTGACCTCCGGGTCCTCGCCCAGGTACTCAAGCCAGTCAGCCTGGTCGACGGCGATGCTGTTGCCCATGCTGATGGACTTCAGCGGGTAGAGGCCGTTGATCCGGGCCCGCATCACAAAACTCGTGGCGTGCGTGCCGGAATTGGACATGAACCCGATGTCTCCGCCATCGCCGATCCACTGGTCTGCGGAGTTCCGAATGCCCGTCTTGGAGTGGTACAGGCACATGCAGTTTGGGCCAACCAGGTTGAAGTTCGCCTCTTGCGTCATCTGCGTCAGCGCATCCTGCAGCTGGACGCCCTGCTCCTCGCCCGTCTCCGCAAAGCCGGAGGTGAACAGCGCCGCCGCTCCGGCGCCGACGTCGATGGCGTCTTTCACGATGCGGGGCGCGACGGGGCGCGGCACCGCGACGATTACATAGTCAACCTGCCCCGGCACATCGGCGAGGCTGGGATAGTTCTCAAATCCCATTTCAAGGATGCCCGGGATCTCGTTCTCATCGATCTGGACGGACACAACCTTGGCCTTGGCGTCTCGCACGCTCTTCAGCCACATGTAGTCCGTGATCTTCTTGTCGCCCACCACGGCAATCACCTGTGGGTTGAATGCCCTGTCCAGGTTGGCCTTGCGTGTCGCGTCCATCTGTCTACTCCTTCGTTTGCTGTGCAGTGGGACTAGTCCGCCGTTAGAACGATGCGGGCGTCAACGGCGATCGTCCCGTCCGCATACGCCAGCACCGGATTCAGATCCATCTCCGCCACATCAGATGTCTCGCTCACGAACGACGAGACTGCCCCGATAACGCCTTCCAGCGCCTCGAGGTCAACGGCTTGCGTCGCCCGGTGCCCTGTCAGCAGGGGGTATCCCTTGATCTCACGGACAATGGCGCCTGCGTCCCTCTTCGTAAGGGGAGCGATGCGGAACGCCACGTCCTGCAGAACCTCAACGGCGATGCCGCCAAGGCCGAACATGATAACGGGGCCGAATTGGTGATCACGGGTCATTCCCACGATGACCTCAACACCGCCGCCGGGCGCCTGTGACTGAACCGTAACGCCGTCGATTGCCGCATTCGGCTCCGCCGCTTTGGCGCTCGCCATAATCTCGTCATACGCCGCTCGCGCGGCATCTGCGTCTGCGATGCCAAGCTTCACGCCGCCGACATCGCTCTTGTGTGTGATCTCGCGTGAGGACACCTTCATGACGACAGGGAAGCCGATGTTCTCTGCCGCCGAAGCTGCCTCATCTGCCGATGCAGCGGGCGTCGGCATAGTCACGCTGATACCCTGCTCCTGCAAGATGGCCTTGGATTCCTCTTCCGTCAAAATGAGCCGTCCTTCGGCTCGTGCTCGTGCCGCCGTCTCATCAAACAGGGCGGACGCTGATGCTGTCACAAAGACACCCCCACCAAGTACTCCCCAATTGCGCGCCAGATGCGCCGGATGCCCCGCGGCCACTCCGGCCACAGCGCACTTGCTAGTGTATACGAATCGACCGCCCTCACGCCTATCTGCGCGAGAAGGCCCTACAGCCGCGCTACCCCTACGAGTGTCGCGTTAACAATGAAGCGATGGGAATACGTCGTGGCCGGCGCGCACGTCACCAACGACAGCGTCGGGCTGTCCGAGTAATCGAATACGTCCACGTCCTCCGGCAGAACCACAGTCGTATCTGTAGCGCGATAGAGGAACACGTCGCCGCCTGCCATGATCATGATGTCTACAATCTCGCCGCGCCGTAGGAGAGGCGCAATCTCATCCAGCCGCGCGAATATAGACCCCTCGCCCGCGAACGGTGAATTCACGTGGCCGGACATCACTGTATTGCCGATCTCGCCCGGTGTTGCGGAACCGACGTGGAAACCCACTGCGCGGTCGGCCGTCTCCCACTCGGCGGTCTCGCCATCCCACAGGATGGTGAGGTCGACAACATGCGATTCCAGGTCGATAGCGGGGATGAGGATGTGCGCCGGCCTCGGCTGCTCTCCATACGTCTCACGGAGATCCTCTTCCGTAACCAACTTGAAATTCTCCTTGATCGGCTGCAGCAGAGCGCCATCGTCGGCCTTGGCCAAATAGTGACTGAAATCCCGGAGGACGCCGAACTCGTCATAAAGACTGTCGTTTGCTGCCTCATCGGTCTCTGGAGTCTGGGTTTCAGAGGGAAGCGCCGACTCCGTGCTGACAGGTGATGTGGAAGTGGCAGGCGTGGCAGTTGTTGTCCGCGTTGCTGTAGCGTATGGCGTGGATGACGGAGCTGTGGTTGGCTGCACCGTTGGCAGGCCACGCGTCAGGTCCTCCTGCGTGAGGCCGCTGTCGACCTGCGTCACATTCAATTCATCCAGGTTTGCCTCTGAATACGTCCCGACAGCGAAATAACCCGCCGCGAACAGCACCAGCAAGACGCCAATGGCCGCCATCAGGACGCCCACAACGAGCATGGGCCGAACAAAGATCAGCGCCCAGAGTCCGATGAGACGATCCATAGTGTGCTCTCTGCCGCTAGCCGAGTATCTCTGCGATCCTCTCATCGAGGACCGTGCCGTTCACCACGCCCGCCCACCGCGTATGCACCGTGCCGTCCTGCTGGATGAAGAACGTCACCGGCAAGCCGCCCACACCGTAGTCGATGGTCGCCTCCCCGTCCGGATCGGTCACCATGACGTAGCCATCGTCGACGGGAACGTTGAATTCCTCGATGAAGGCGAGCGCGTCTTCATTCGTGTCCTGGATCGCAACGCCGATGAACCGGACTCCCTGGTCCTTATAACGCTCATGAGCCTCGACCAGGTGCGGCATCTCAACGCGGCACGGAGCGCACCATGACGCCCAGAAATTCACCACGATTGGCGAGCCCTCGAAATCGGACAGGCTCACGTCTCCCGCCCCGTTCAACTGAGAAAGAGTGAATGAGGGCGCTGCGATGCTGGTGCGTGTCGTCGTGTCCATCGGCATCGTCTCGCGCGTCAGCAGGCTGTACGCGAGCAGGCCAATGAACGCCGCCATCACCACAACCGCCACACTGATGACGACAATCCCCGGGCGTTGCCGATTCTGAGGGCCAAAACGGGCGTCATGAACCGGCTCAGCGATGCTGTCAGTACCGCCATCGTCTGCCGCCCGTCCCTGTTCCGGCCCATAGCCGGACATATCGGGAGAATCTCTCTCGTCGGCGTCATCCATAAACCACATTCCCCGCACCTATGATTATACCTGCTTGTCGCTACAGCCCCTACGAACATTTGCCCGTTTTGTGCGATAGTGTAAGTATCATGTCAGGCCAGCAGCAGAGCGAGCAGGAAACCACGCGCGAGGAAGCAGTCAATGTCGTCCTTGCAGAGTTGTTGCGTGATGAACAATTCCTCGACGCTCGCCCTGAGAGACGCCGGGGACAATCCACGCCCGACATACGGGTCGACCTGCATGGTGATGTCCATATCATCATTGAATGTAAGTGGAGTAGTGCGGCCAGCGAACTCGACGTACAGCTTTCAGATAGATTGACGGAATTCCCAGACGCGCTTGCTACCGTCGGCGTTCTGTATCCCCGCGGGTTGCAAAGAGTTGCCAATACCCGCGCCACTCTATCGGAAATCGATAACTTGTCGTGGTTCTTGCATGGCTCCAAAGGCCAACAGGTTCCTGAGCGGCAAGAATTGAGCGGCACTGTAGAAGACTTGGGGAGGTTTATCCGAACCCTGCCACTTCGACTTGAGGGCGCAGATCAGGTTGATGCAGCGGCCAATGCAATTGAATACGCGATTGAGCGTTCATCGACTCAGGTAATTGGCAGCCACCGGCGAGTGCTTTTTCGTGTGGCCAACATTGTCGCTGAAACGGATAATGAGCGTGATCGGTTGGCTGCCGCAAAAATTGGGTGCCTCGTTATTTTCAACGCCCTGGCCTTTCACGATCGCATTGCCCCGTTAAATGATCAGGTGCCGTCTGTTCAAGAGGCCTTGAGTGATGAGATACCGGGATTGCTTAGCGCATGGCGCACGATTCGGGAATCGATAAATTATGTCCCCGTCTTTGAACTCGCCGAGCAAATCCTGCGAATCTTACATGAGGCACCAGCCTACGTTGCGACTAACACCATTCAGTACCTTGTTGAGGCGGTGCGAGATGTAAGGCATCTTGAAGGACATGACCTCTCCGGCCGTCTCTTCCACACCCTCCTGAGTGACGCCAAATACACCGGGGCCTACTATACGTCGGTCCCTGCCGCCACCATGTTGGCCCAGCTTGTCTTTGATGGTTGGCCCCCTAAAGTCGATTGGAAAGACCATGAATTCCCCGCGTCGCTTAGTGTTGCAGACCTCGCGTGTGGAACGGGAACTTTGCTAATGGCCGTTGCCGCTGAAGCGCAGAGACGACACGAAATGGCAGGTGGGCAGAGAACGGCGGAACTCCACAAGGCGATGGTGGAGCAGGCGCTGCACGGCTATGATGTCCAGCTCTCTGCCATCCACTTCGCGGCAACAAGCCTTGCCATGCTCAATCCTGAAATCCAATTCGACCGAATGAGGCTATGGGTGATGCCGCATGGTGTCGATGGTGATCGCGCATCCCTCGGCTCGCTTGAGTTTCTTGCTTCGGAGGAGGCGGCTGTCCAACACGCCTTATCTCCTGAGAGCTTGGGTGTTCGTGAACGTGCGGCTGAACGAGTGTCTGGCGAAGGGCGGCGCAGTACCGAAGATGGTGAGACCGCTCGCCTGCCGGACTTAGATCTCGCCATCATGAACCCTCCCTTCACTCGGTCAGTCGGGGGCAATCTTTTGTTTGGTAGCCTCCCTGCAAGCGAACGCCGTGCTATGCAGAAGGATCTTTCTCGCCGTCTGAGTTCACGTCTGGCGTCTGCAACCGCGGGGCTTGGCCCTGCTTTTGTCGCCACTGCTGCCCGTCGACTGCGTCTTGGAGAAGGGCGGCTTGCCCTGGTTCTGCCCGCAACCTTGGCTACCGGCCCATCATGGACGCAGACCCGCGCCTTGATTGAGCAAGACTTTCATTTGGATATGCTCATTACATCCCATGATCCACAGCGATGGAACTTCTCTGATAGCACGGATTTGTCCGAGGCGCTATTGATTGCGACACGACGAGGTGAGGACGATAAGACTGAAGAATCGTCGACCCAATTCGTGAATCTTTGGCGCAATCCTGACAATGTGTTTGACGCGGAGAGAATGGCGCGTGTCATATCAGCTGCGCAGCCGGCCGATTTGAATGGAACAGGAACGGCATTGCTCCGTTTGGGCGGTAGGGATGTCGGTGAAGTCGTATCGTCGCCGCAAGCATCCTTCGCGCGGGACAAATGGCCGGGCGGCCAGTTCGCTCGCGCCGACCTCACACGCAGTGCTATGCGCCTGCTCAGAAGCAACGAAGCGTGGGTGCCGGGCGGCGACTCAGCGCAAATCCCTATGTGCAGATTGGATGAGGTCGGACAACTTGGCCCGGATGTGCGTGATGTTCGCGACGGGTTTGAATATACCGATGCCGTAACAGCATATCCGATGGTGTCCGGCCATCAGGCCCATCTACGAACCAGACTTGTCTGTGAGCCTGACAGATACTTGGCCCCATTAGTCTCGGCTCGTGAAGGACGACGGCTGAAACCCCTCCGCCTTTTGTGGCCACGGGCTGGCCAACTACTCTTGGCAGAGAGACTCTGGCTCAATACGACTCGCGTGGTGGGTATGTACTGCACAGAGCGTGTTCTCTCTAATGTCTGGTGGCCTATACGAAATGGCGACTCACGACGGGATAGGGCACTTTGTGCCTACTTCAACAGCACTGTAGGAATCTTGGGTCTAATGGCAACGCGAAATACGACACGGGCAGGCTGGGTCAAACTCAAGAAAGCTGACCTTCAGCGCCTCCCTGTTCTGGATGTCCGTGCCCTCTCGGAAGACCAGCTTGACGCTCTCTCAGACCTATTCGATGAAGTTTCGGAGATGGAGTTCATGCGCCTGCCTGAAATGGCTGATGACCCCGCGCGCAAGGCGCTTGATGACGGCCTCTCACGTATCCTCAACCTCCCTGACCTCGCCCCTCTCCGCCGCCTCATCGCTACTGAACCTGTCGTATCTAATCAGCGCCTCGGTTCGTAGCACCTCCTTACCCTTTACCCCGCACCTTTGCGGTGCCACAATATGGCATCTATCTATCGGGATGGCGGGCATCGCGATGCCCCGCGCCTGATGAAGAACAACGGAGGGGGGGCCGTTACACCATGTTCATGCCGCTTGAGGGTGTCCGCATCATTGATCTGACGCATTACACCGCCGGGCCGTACGCCACGCGAATTCTCGGCGACTACGGCGCAGATGTCATCAAGATTGAAAAGCCGGGCGGGGGCGATCCCGCGCGCCGCATCGGCCCCTTCTTCCATGATGAGCCCGACCTCGAAAAGAGCGGCCTCTTCCTCTTCCTCAACACCAACAAACGCTCCGTCACCGTTGATATCAAGACCGAGAAGGGCAAGCAGATCATCAAGGATCTCGTCAAGGACGCGGATATCCTCATCGAGAACTTCCCGCCCGATGTCATGCCCAACGCCGGCCTGGGCTACGAGGAACTCAGCCAGATCAACCCCCGCCTCGTAATGACCTCCATCAGCAACTTCGGCAAGACCGGCCCCTACAAGGACTGGGTTGGCCTTGATCTGACCCTCTATGCCATGGGCGGCAATATGTGGGGCTCCGGCGATCCCGAACTTGAACCGCTCAAGACCGCCGGCCGCATGGCCAGCTTTCACGTCGGCTATGCCGCCGCCCTCGCCACCGCCCTCGGCCTCACCAACGCCGAACTGCGAGGACAGGGCGAGAACATCGACGTCAGCTATTTCGAGGTCACGCTGCAATCCATCGACGGACGTATGCAGAAACTGCTCGGCTACCAGTACAACAACCAGGTGCCGATGCGCGTCTCTCCGGGCGCCAGCCTTGGCCTCGGCAGCGGTGTCTACCCCTGCCTCGATGGCATGTTCATGACGACGGCCGGCGCGGCGCAGTTCCCCAACATGGCCCGCATGGTCGGCGCGGAAGACATCCTTACACAGCCCGGCTGGGACACCGTCGCCGCCCGCTCCCGCCCGGAGGCCGCCGAAGAGTGGGAGGCCACCCTCATCCCCTGGATGCTGGAGCGCACCACCAAGGAGGTGCAGCGCGCCTGCATGGAGTACGGCGTGCTCGGCGGGCCCCTCAACACCATTGAGAACCTCATGAACGATGAGGACTTTGACGCGCGCGGCTTCTGGCAGACCATCGACCACCCCGCCACCGGCCCGCTCACCTATCCCGGCTTCAACTCACGAATCCACTTTGACGACGGCGAGCGGCCCCCCCGCCGCCGCGCTCCCCTGCTCGGAGAGCACACCGCCGAGATTCTCAAGGAGATCGGTATCGAGGGCGAGGATGTCTCACTTCTCCGCTCTGAGGGCGTCATCTAGCCCCCTGAAACGTGAAGAGACGCCAAGGCTAAAGGAGCACGACAATGACAGCCACAGAGAATGACCGCCGAGACATGAGCGCCTCCCCCGTCCCCGGCACGGGCAAGCTGCCCCTTGAGGGCCTGCGCATCCTGGACATCACCGTCGTGTGGGCCGGGCCGTACGGCACCATGCACCTGGCCGACTGGGGCGCCGAGGTCATCCGCATCGAGTCCATCAAGCACTTCGCCACCAGCACGCGCGGCCAGATGGCCCGCCCGCCCATTGAATTCGTGCGTCTCCGCAACACCGGCATGGGCTATGTCGATGACGATCCCGGCGAGCGCCCCTGGAACCGCCAGGCCATCTTCAACACGCATTCCCGCAACAAGCTCTCCGTCACCATGGATCTCGCGTCTCCCGAGGGTCAGGAAGCCCTGGAGCGCCTCGTTGCGCAGGCGGACGGTTTCCTGGAGAACAACGTCGCCATCTCCATGGAGCGGTTCGGCATCACGTGGGAGCGCCTCTCCGCCATCAACCCGCGCCTCATCATGGTGCGGATGCCCGCATTCGGCATCGAAGGCCCGTACAAGAACTACCGCACGTGGGGCAACCACATGGAGGCGCTGGCCGGCCATCCGTACCTCCGCGCCTACCCGGACGAGGACCCTGCCCGCGGCCCCAGCGGTGTCCCCAGCGACGCGGCGGGCGGCGTCGGCGGCGCGCTCGCGTTCATCATGGGTCTGCGTCACCGCAACAAGACCGGCAAGGGCATCCTCATCGAGGCGCCCACCGCCGAGAACTTCGTCCCATTCCTCGGTGATTTCGTCATGGACTACTCCATGAACGGCCGCGTCTACACGCAGCTCGGCAACGGCCATCTTTTCCTCGCCCCGCACAACGTCTACCGCTGCGCCGGTGAGGAGCGCTGGCTCACCATCGCCTGCCGCTCGGACGCCGAGTTCCGCACGCTCTGCCAGATCATGGGAGAGCCGAACCTTGCCGACGATCCCAGATTCGCCGACAGCCTCAGCCGCTACCAGAACCGCCGCGCGCTCGATGAGGTGATCTCCCGGTGGACGGTTGAACAGGACGCGAAGGAGACCATGCACCGACTACAGGCCGCCGGGGTGCCCGCCGGTATGGTCATGGATGAGGCCGATGTCCACGCGGACCCCCAGGTCGCGGAGCGCAACTTCTTCCAGGAGGTCACGCATCCGGAGGCGGGAACCCACAAGAACCCGACGACGGGCTTCAAGCTCCAGAACACGCCCTATGAGATCCGCCG
The DNA here is from genome assembly GCA_965203815.1 of Dehalococcoidia bacterium. Lineage (GTDB taxonomy): Bacteria > Chloroflexota > Dehalococcoidia > UBA6926 > UBA6926 > VXMO01. The sequence goes on from OZ241912.1 coordinate 898,560, forward strand.
CCACGCCGTGCTGCTTGGCCAGGACAACGAATACGTCTACAAGAACGTCATGGGCTACTCAGACGAGGAATACCAGAAGTTCATCGACATGGGCCACGTCGGCATGGACTACGACCCGGACGTGGCATAAGGCAGCGAAGGGAAACCGGTTCAGGAGAGATGAATGGCAGAAGAGATAAGGGAAGGAATATTAGTTGAATGGCAGGGCCGGCCCCATGCGGGTTGTGGCGTCGTGACTGCTACAGACAATCGACGTGTCACAGTGGTGTGGGACTCTGCCGATGAAGGGACAAAACAGTTTTCACTACACGACAACTCGCTTCGCAGGGTCAATCTTGTGCAAGGTACTCAGGCGAGGAGGAAGTCCACCAATGAACTGGTTATCATCCAAAGTGATTTGAATGGTACCACTCCTGCAAAGGACTGCTTGGTCATTTCTGAAGCGGGAGGTACCAAGAGGGAAAACATACCTGAAGCTGACCTTCGACCAGAGCCAGTGAATGAACCGGCTGAACGGTTTAGGTCTGGCCAAGTTGGTGCAACCGATAAGTACTTGTTGAGACAAGTAACTAGTCACTACTTGAATCTCCATCTTCATGACGACCTTGTTTCACTTGGACAGTCCCAAGTCGATATCCAACCGCATCAAGTTTCGGTTGTGCACAGGGCAACACGTGAGTTCCCCCATCGCTTTCTTCTGTGTGACGAGACAGGCCTCGGAAAAACTATTGAGGCCGGTATGATAATCAAGGAACTTAGGGCCAGAGGTGGCGCTCAGCGAGTGCTCATTATTTGTCCTGCAAACCTTGTGCAGCAATGGCAAGGGGAAATGCGTACAAAGTTCAATGAGGAATTCGCCGTGCTGAATCGCCAAACGGTTGAGTTCCTAAGGAATGATCAAGCTTTTTCCGGCAATCCGTTTGACAATCCAGACCATGACAGTGTTATTTGTTCGGCCAGCTGGATTACTAGATCCCCATGGAGAGAACTTTGTCTTGAGGCGGAATGGGATCTCGTGATATTGGACGAGGCACACCATGCTCGTCGCCATGCAGACGGCGAAACCACGCAACTTTATGACTTAGTCCAATCTCTCGTAGGAGGACAGAATGCAAGAAATCGCTCAGCCCTGTTTCTGACTGCTACTCCTATGCAGATTCATCCATTAGAGCTATATGGTTTGGTGGAACTCTTGGACCCAACCCTTTTTCTGTCCGAAGACGACTTCATGGACCATCGCTCTAAGATGCGTGGGCTGTCGCATCTGGTGGAAAACCTGCTTGGTGGAGTCAGTAACTTGCCTTGGCAGGATGACGAAGCGCTAGAAGCAATCTCCGAATGGCTTGAGGAATCCTCTGAAAAGACAAGAAATCGGATATCAAAGGGAGAGGATGGACTCAAGGAAACGGCCTGTTGACGTCCAAGCACCGCCTTAGCGAGGTGATGTTTAGGAACCGCAAGTCGCAGATCCGCGGTTTCATGCCCAGAAACGCCAACCGATGGGCCGTCGCAATGACAGATTCCGAACGTACAGCCCTTAGTTCCATAGAAGACTACGTCACATACGGGTACAGTGTGGCGGAAGAGAGACAGGATTCGAGCATTGGATTCCTGATGGTGATTTTCCAAAAGCTTGCAGCATCAAGCCACATGTCAATCCTCTCCTCTCTCCGCCGTCGCAGGGAACGTCTGAATCTTGGAGACCTGAAGTCATTCACGTTGTCCGAACTGGACGACGTTGAGGAACAGGCAGACGATGAAGGCGATATTCCGGGAGCTATTTTGGCGAGTTCCGGAACTGCCGCTCAGAAAGAGATTGCGCTTCTGAACGAGGCTATCAGGTCTCTGGAAAAACTTGGTGATAAAGATTCTAAGGCGGAGACATTTCTTGGACAGATGCGGGAGATTTTTCGAACGGATCGGCAAGAAAAAGTTCTTGTCTTCACTCAGTTTCGTGTGACCCAGGACCTCATTGCCAAACTGTGTGCTGACAATGGTTGGGGAGTAAACGTCTTCCATGGCCAACTGAACCCACGAGAAAAAGACGAGGCAATAAGGCAATTCCAGCAGCAAGAGGGACCGCAGGTGCTTATCAGTACCGAGGCAGGTGGGGAAGGTAGAAACTTACAGTTTTGCCATTGGCTCGTGAATTATGACCTTCCATGGAACCCAATGCGCGTTGAGCAACGGATTGGGCGAATCGACCGAATCGGACAAACGAACACCGTCCTGATTGGAAACCTATTTGTCGAGGATAGCATTGAAGAACGAATTCTGGATGTGTTGGAGAACCGCATTCATGCGTTCGAGGAAACAGTGGGTGGCCTAGACGACATTCTGGGTGATGCTGAAGGCGACATTCGTCGGATTATGGCGCTGGCGGCCGATAAGAGAGACCAAGCAACCGCGGAGTTCGCCCAGAAATTTGAGACAAGAAAGCAGGCAGCGATCGAGGCTGGAGGAATGCTCGGCGACTTCATTATGGATACAAGGTCGTATCAACGGGAAATCGTTGAGCAGATAACTGGTCAAAACTCAAGGATTAGCGCTGATGACTTTGAGAAGTTCCTTTTGCGCTTAGTCGCAGACGTAGGTACCCACATTAAGCGCACGGATCAAAATATGTACAGGCTCACTTTTCAGGGCCAATTCCATGATAGGTTCGCCAAAGAACTGTTCCCCCAAGACTCTACACTGACCGCTATGCTCGGTAACTCTGCGGCCCCGCCGGCTTCAGGAGCAACCATGCTCGCATTTGGCAACAAGATAGTCGATACCATTGCGGCCTTAATAGTTGCCGACGACTATGAGGGGAACACCGGTACTAGGATTATAAGGAGTGGAGCTGACTTACCGCCTAGTGAGGGATGGCTGTTCCACTATCAATTCAATGTTCCTGGGTCTCGCCCTGTTGAGGAGCTATTGCCCATTTTTGTTGATGATTCTGGGGAGATTGATAAAGAGACGGGGGAGGCTTTAGTAGCTAGGGCAACCAGGTTTGATGCCGAGCAGACCTTGAATGCCGGGCAAACTCTCGGGAGTCTCGCTGAAGCGATGGCGATTGCGGAAGAGCATGCGGGGCAGTATAGAGATGATATTCAGGCCAACGCACAAGCACGCGCACAAGAGAGATTTGACCTAGAAATAAGCCGAATCGAAGCCGTCTATGAGTATCGGAACCAAGTTCATGTTCGCAAGATCGCAGATCTCGAACAGCGGGTTCAAGGTATTGAAGCTCTCACGGAAGAGCAACGGCGAATATTGCCAGTTTGGCAGGCAAGACTTCGTGATGCCCGGAGCGCGCAGATGGCCGATGAGAGAGAGAAGCAAGACAGACTTGAGGAACTCAATCGATACCGTAACCCGCAAGTGAGTTGGAAACTAACCGCAATCGGGCGCATTGTCGTCGAGGAATAGCGCCTTCCCCTACAGCTTGCTCGCCAGTTCCTCCATATGGCCGGCACTTACTAGATGATGTCCCGCTCCCGCAGGATTTCCAGGTAGCCTTCTCTATCCAAGGGGCAGGCGATGGCGTCACGGAGTTGCTGTTCGTTGAGCTTGAGTTGCGTGCGAATCGTATGGTGTGAGGGAAGATCGCCGCTACCCTGATGCGAGCGCATCGTTTTTACGACTGCCACGCCGTTGATAATGAGGCGTGCGCGAACGTGATCCCTAACGGTGACGGTAAAGCCAAATTTGCGTACAACCCTGTCAAACTCACGTGCCGTTATCGGCATCGATGCGAACCAACTTCCTGGTGATAGTGTCGTATATCTTCTGCAAGTGTTTACCGAGTCGGTCACGGTATTCGTCGAGATCAAAGTATGCCTCGGCGATTGACAATTGGAGGTCGCTTATGGCCGCGGCAGGTGTGTCGCCCTCCCCCCATTCCTCGATCTCCGACGCCTCCGCGATGTACGTGCCGTCCACCACTTCCCACGTCACAGTAAAGGGTTCAACTACGCGGAAACGCGCATCGCTCAACTCCGTCAATTCCATCGGCTGCGGAACTGTGGCGGTCGTTGATGTGCCGGTTCGTGGAGTGTTCATAACCCAGCCAGTATAACTGCCCCAGGCTCCATGCGCTTTATTGGGCGGAGCCCCCCTACAACTTGCTCGCCAGTTCCTCCATGTGGCCGGTGACGAGGAAGACGACGCGCTCTGCGATGTTCGTCGTCCGGTCGGCGATTCGCTCAAAGTTGTGCGTCGCCCAGACCAGGTACGTCGCCTCCTGCACCAGCGACGGATTATCGATCATGGTCTGAATCAGGGCGTGGTAGGACGAGTCCTGCATCGCGTCGACCTCATCGTCCTCCTCGCAGATCCTGCGGGCAGCGTCGGCATCGCGCTCCACCAACGCCGTCAATGCCCGCCGAAGCATGTCCCGGCACTTCTCCGCCATCTGCGGCAGCGTGTCCAAAGGCCGAACTGTCGCATCCGCCCCAATCAGTTCTGCCAGCCGGGCGTTGCCCTCCGCATGGTCCGCCATCCGCTCAAGATCGACGATGATGTTCAGCACGGCCACCACGACGCGCAGGTCGCCGGCCATCGGCTGTTGCGTTGCGATGACGCGGATGGCCTTTTCCTCAGTGTCAAAGCGCGCCTTGTCGATGCGCTCATCCTCGGCAACCACCTGCTGCGCAAGATTCGAGTCACGATTCAGCAGCGCCTCCAGAGAGCGTTCGATGGACTTGTCCACCATGGAGCCCATGGCGAGAACATCATCCAGGAGCTCTCGCAGCAGCCGATCAAAGTCGGTGCGGGTCGCGTGCGGTTCCATTGCCATCGTCCGTCACCTCCCCCGATTACGGGTTCGTCTTGACAGGTTATACAGTTTACCTAACTGAAACGGCCAGTGATATAGTCCTCAGTCGTCTTCTGCCGCGGATTCGTGAATATCTCTGACGTAGCATCGTACTCCACCAGCATCCCGGCCCGGTCCTCCCCCATGTGCATGAACGCCGTCATCTCGGACACACGCGCCGCCTGCTGCATGTTGTGCGTGACGACAAGAATGGTGTACTCATGTCCCAGCTCCTGCATCAGTTCCTCGATGCGAAGCGTTGACGCCGGATCCAGCGCGGAGCATGGCTCATCCATGAGAATCACGTCCGGCTCAACGGCCAGCGTCCGCGCGATGCAGAGGCGCTGCTGCTGCCCGCCGGAAAGCTCATTGCCCTGCTGCTTCAGCTTGTCTTTCACCTCGTCCCACAGCGCCGCCTGCGTCAGGCATCTCTCGACGATTTCATCCAGCTCTGCGCGTTTCTTGATGCCGTGGCGTCGTGGTCCGTACGTGATGTTGTCATAGATGGACATAGGCAGCGGGTTCGGCCGTTGGAACACCATCCCGACGGCGCGGCGCAGTTCAGTCACGTCCACGCGACGGTCATAGATCGGCACGCCGCTCATCTCGACGGTGCCCTCGATCCGCGCGCCCGGGATCAGATCGTTCATGCGGTTGAAGCTGCGCAGGAGTGAACTCTTGCCGCAGCCGGACGCGCCGATAATCGCCGTCACCGTGCGTTCGGGGATCTCCACGGAGATGTCCTTCAGTGCCCGGAACTCGCCGTAATAAAGCGACATATTCTCCGTGCGCAGTGAAACCGGCCGCCGTGATACCGCTATCCGACCCGTCGCCTGTTGAACCGTCATCGCATTGTTCGGACTGCCCGCCGCGTCCCGTTGTGGTGTAGCTGCATTCGCTATGGTCGTCATGATAGGCGCCCGCCGCGGTTCGGCGCTACCTGGGCTTTTGGTCAGATTGTTCGTCATTGTCATTTATCCGAATCGTCCTGTGATGTAGTCCTCCGTCGCGCGTTTCATCGGCGTGGAGAATATCTGCCCCGTCTCTCCGGTCTCAACGACGTAACCGGTCTGCTGGTCATCAACCGTCAGGAACGTTGTGTAATCGGACACGCGCGCCGCCTGCTGCATGTTATGCGTGACCAAAACGATGGTGTAATTCGGGGCAAGCTCCCGCATCAGGTCCTCAATCGCCAGCGTCGCAATCGGATCGAGAGATGAACACGGCTCGTCCATCAGGATGACCTCCGGGTCCAGCGCCAGCGTCCGCGCGATGCACAGTCGTTGCTGCTGTCCGCCGGACAACGTGTACGCCGAATCCTTCAGCCTGTCCTTCACCTCGTCCCACAGGGCCGCCTGCCGCAGGCACCGTTCGACGAGCGCGTCCATATCCCCCTTGAACCTCGCGATGCGCGGCCCGAACGCCACGTTGTCATAGATCGACTTCGGGAACGGGTTGGGCTTCTGGAACACCATCCCGATGCGGAACCGAATCTCGGTGGGGTCCGCCTCCTCCGCGTACACGTTGTCACCATGGAACAGGACTTCACCCTCCACACGCGCCGTACGAATCAGGTCATTCATCCGGTTCATGCATCGTAGGAGCGAACTCTTGCCGCAGCCGGACGGCCCAATGAACGCCGTGATTTTACGCGGCGGAATATCCAGGTTCACGTCCTTGAGCGCCTGAAATCCCCCGTAGAACAGATTCAACCCCCGCACTGAAAGGGCAGGTGGCGCGGACATAGCCGTCGCACTCGTCATTCCCCCTCCTCCGTCATTCCCGCGAAAGCGGGAATCTGAAACTCATTCACCAAGCCAACCACCTCTGTCATTCCGAGCGCAGCGCAGCGGAGTCGAGGAATCTAAAGCCTCCATTTGCACGCCTGCCTTACTCCTCGGACCGCCGCTGGAACCTGTCCCGCAGCAGGATCGCCGTCGCGTTCATCGTCAGCAGCACCAGCAGCAGGATGATGATTGCCGCCGCCGTCACGTGCTGCCAGTCCAGCTGCGGACGTGACACCCAGTTGAAGATCTGGATGGGCAGCACCGTGAAGCGCTCAAATGGATGTCCCGGCGTGAATGTCACGAAGACGAGGCCGGAGATGGCGAGCAAAGGCGCTGCCTCACCGATCGCGCGTGACATTGCAAGGATCGTGCCCGTCAGGATGCCCGGCAGCGCGGACGGCAGCACCACATGTCGCACTGTCTGCCACCGCGTCGCTCCCAGAGCCAACGACCCCTGCCGATAGCTGTCGGGTACGGACCGGATGGCTTCGCGTCCCGCCACGATCAACAGCGGCAGCACCAGCAGGGTCAGGGTCAGCGCGCCGGCAATGATTACGCGGCCCATGCCCAATAGGAAAACGAAGACTGCCAAACCGAGCAGGCCGTAGACGATGGACGGCACGCCCGCCAGGTTGGAGATATTCACCTCAATCAGCTGGGTCAGCTTGTTGCGCGGCGCGTATTCCTCAAGATAGATCGCCGTCGCCGTCCCGATGGGGAATGTGAATAGCGCCGTCAAACCGCCAACCCACAGCGTCCCGAATAAAGCGGAGCGCAAACCCGCATCCGCCGGGCGTCGCGATGGATAGGTCGACAAAAAGTCCCAGTCGATCCACGGCAGCCCGTCGATGAGCACATCAATGATGAGAGCGGCCAGTGTTGCAAGGCCCACGAGAGTCGACACAAAAAACAGCACAACCGCCGCGTTGCCAAGCCAACGACGCCCGCGCAGACTCCCATGAAACTGCTCGGCGCTAACGCTGGGAACGCTGTTGGTGTTCGTCGATTCCATTGATAAGTGCCCCTAGTACGCCTGCCGCCAGCGTCGGACCACCCAATGGCCAAGAACGTTCATGGCGAGTGTCATCACGAACAGCAGCAGGGCCACGGCGAAGATCGTGTAGTAGATCGTCGTCCCCTGTGGCGTCTCGCCGAATCCCACCTGCACGATGTACGCCGTCATCGTCTGGATGCTTTCCCGCGGATCGATAGTCAGTCTTGGCGTTGCGCCCGCCGCAATGGTTACCAGCATCGTTTCGCCGATGGCGCGTGAGAGCCCGAGGATGATCGCCGCGACGATGCCGGAGAGCGCCGCCGGCGTCACCACCCGCATTGCCACCTCAAACCGTGTCGCTCCGAGCGCATAGGCCGCCTCGCGCAGTGAACGCGGCACGGCCAGCATCGCGTCCTCCGTCAGGGAAGACACGATTGGGATGATCATCACGCCCATCACCAGCCCCGCGCTCAGCGCGTTGAAGATGATCATGTCCGGGAACAGGAACTGCTGCAGCAGGGGCGTCACGAATGTGAGGGCGAAATAGCCGTAGACCACTGTTGGAATGCCCGCAAGGATCTCGAGCATCGGCTTCACGATGCGTCGAAAGCGATCCGGAGCGTACTCGCTCAGGAAGATGGCGGTGAAGAGACCCACCGGCGCCGCCACCAGGATCGCGATGGCCGCCACGAGGATGGTGCCGGCGACAAGCGGGAGCACGCCGAAGAGCGCGGGCTGGAACCGGGGAGTCCAGACCGTGCCGGTCAGGAATTCGATTATTGAGATGTCCTGGAAGAACCGGAAGCTCTCATTGACCAGGACGAAGACGATGCCCAGAGTCGTGGCGATTGAGATAACCGTTGCGCCCAGAAGAAGCAAATGGATTGCCGTCTCGGTCCCGCGCTCTGCCCGGGAGCCGGACAGCAGGCGTTTCTCCAGGTCCTCCCGCGAAACGCGTGGCGCGGTGTATGACGCTCCAGCCAAGAATGTGGTCCTTCCCCAGTCGGCCCCGACGGCCCCCGCGCATTAGGATGCCCCACGCAGATTAAGCGCGGGTTAAGAAACCAAAAACCGCCGCCTCCTCAGGCACCGGTATCCCCAACTCTTCCAGCAACACAAGCACACGCGCCCGTATCGTGTCCCGTATCTCCCGCACCTCCGCCGCCGGAAGTCCCTTCGGATCAGGCAGCCCCCAATCCTCCGCATCAAATATCGCGCCGGGGCACGCGTCATCAACGTTGCACCCCATGGTGATGACCCTGTCGGCCCCTTCCAGCATCTCCTCCGTCACCACCTGCGGCGTCGCGTCTCCCAGGTCCAGCCCGATCTCCCGCATCACGTCAACCACTTCGGGATGCACGTGTTCTGCCGGCATCGTCCCCGCGGACATCGCGGTGGCCCTTCCATCGGAGAGAACATTCAGCAGTGATGCCGCCATTTGGCTGCGGCCTGCGTTGTGAACGCAAACGAATAGGATCTCCGGATGCTGATTCGGGGAGCGATCCGCTTCAGTCATCTCCTCACCTCACAGTTTCCATACATTCCCGGGATTCTCATGAAGGATGGCCTTTCGGGTGGGAGAACTTGGGAGGAGCATCCCACCCGAAAGACCTATTCCGTCGTTGGAGGCGCTAGGCCCCGGTGTATGCCTTGGCCAGTTTGCCCTTCTCCTCGTCGTAGCTGGGCAGGGCGGTGTAGCCGACCTCCGGCACGAGCCGTGGCAGGTTGTCGAGGTAGTAGTCGACAAACAGCTTCAACTCAGGCCGCGCGCGTAGCTTGTTGACGTCCACGTAGATGAAGATCGGGCGGGCCAGCGGCGCATAGCTGCCGTCCGCGACCGTCTCATCACTTGGAGCGACGCAGCCGTTGCCGCCGTCGATCTCTACAAGCTTCAGCTGGCTCGCGTTCTCCGCGTAATAGGCGTACCCGAAGTAGCCCAGGGAATTGCGGTCACCCGCGATGCCGCGCACTAGTACGTTGTCGTCGGAGGACGCGACGTAGTCGGAGCGGGAGACGCCCTCATCGCCGTTCACCACGTCCGTGAAGTAGTCGAACGTGCCGGACTCCGTGTCCGGGCCGTACAGGCTGATCGGCTCATTCGGGAAGCTTGAGCGCACGTCGTTCCATGAATCGACCGTGCTCTCCGGCTTCCAGATCTCATGGAGCTCGTCGACCGTGAGGCAGTTCACGAAGTCATTGGACGTATTGACCATGACGGCCAGGCCGTCCAGAGCAACCGTCAACTCAACCCACGGGATCCCGTTCTCCGCGGCGGCCGTTGCCTCGGATTCCTTGATTGGCCGCGAGGCGTCGGAAATCTCCGTCTCACCGACGGTAAAACGCTTGAATCCGCCGCCCGTGCCGGACACACCCACGTTGACGCGGATGTTGTTGTATTCGATGCCAAAGTCCTCGGCAACCGCCTCGGAGATCGGCGCAACCGTACTCGACCCATCGATCTCAATGGTGCCGGAGAGTTCCATCATGTCAGTGCTCGTCGACGAGGAGCCGCTACCGGTTGAACCTGACGTTGAGCGCGGCGTTGCCGTCGGATCATCCTCACCACATGCCGCGCCCCCAAGCACGACAATCAGTCCAAGAGCGCCGACGAACAGCAACTGACGCCATGTCTTACCTAACTGCATCATTCCTCCTTCTTCACCTGCCGTGTGATGCACCCAGTTCTCAAAACTGAGCGTAGGCAAGGCGGATTAAAGAGGTGACAACACGCGGTTAAATCACGATTAAGGCATCCTTGCGTACCGATGCCACCACGGAGCGCCTTAGGACATCTGCCCCCAGGACTGCCCGGCCTTCACGTCCACCACCAGTGGAACGTCAAGCTCCGGCATAACGGTGGGCATAACCTCATCCACGATGGCCGTCAGCGCCTCTTGCTCTTCATCCGGCGCCTCGAACAACAGCTCATCGTGAATCTGCAACAGCATCAGGGTCCGCATCTCGGACTCATCAAGCCGCTCCTGCATCCTTAACATGGCCAGCTTGATGATCTCAGCGGCAGTGCCCTGCACCGGCATGTTGATGGCCATGCGCTCCGCCGCGGCGCGCGCCTGCTGGTTGGACGCCGTAATCTCCGGCAGGTAGCGCCGCCGACCCAGCAGCGTTTGCACATAACCGTTTTCCCGCGCCCCGGCGATGGTGTCATCCATGTACTTTCGCACCTTGGGGAACCGCTCGAAATATGCCTCGATGAACGCGTCCGCCTCTTTGCGTTCTATCTCAAGCCGCGTTGACAACCCGAACCCGCCCATTCCATAGACGATGCCGAAATTGACGGCTTTCGCGATTCGCCGATGTTCAGACGTCACGTCCTCAGGACGAAGTCCCATTACGGTTGAGGCTGTTGACGAGTGAATGTCCTCTCCGGCGTGAAACGCATCCTTGAGCCCCCCGTCATCCGACAGGTGCGCAAGCACGCGCAGTTCCACCTGCGAATAATCCGCCGATACCAACTGCGCCCCGTCCGCTGCGATGAATGCCTCACGGATCCGCCGTCCTGATTCCGTGCGCACGGGGATGTTCTGCAGATTCGGGTCCTGCGACGCGATACGACCCGTCGCGGAGCCTGTTTGATTGAAGCTCGTGTGAATACGTCCCGTGCCCGTGTACACGTCCTTCGGCAGCGAGTCCACATACGTTGATACCAACTTGGACAATTCACGGTATTCAAGGATGCGCTGAACGATGTGGCTGTGCTGTTCCCCGCTCTTGACCAGACCCTCCAGGACGGCAGCGTCGGTTGAGTAGCCCGTCTGCGTGCGTCGCCGCGCGGGCAGCCCCAGCTTCTCAAACAGCACCTCTCCCAGCTGCTTGGGAGAATTAAGGTTAAAGACAAGGGGCTCGTCCATGCCGGCCCCCGCGCCCGCCTCGTCATAGATTTCCTGCGTCATCCGGTCGAGATTTGCGTGCATCTCTTCAGACATGGTCGCCAACAGCCCAGTATTCAGGCGGACGCCGTTCCGCTCCATCCGTGACAGGACCGGCGCGAGCGGCATCTCAAGCCCCTCGAATAGCGGCTCCGCGCCTTGCTCCTTGAGGATGGGCGCCCACGCCTCCATCATCCGCAGCGTGTAGTCGGCGGCGGAGCAGGCGTAACGCATCGCCGTCTCTGCGTCCAGCGCGTGGAATGGCACCGCCTTTGCGCCACGCCCCAACAACTCTTCCCGGGTCGGCAGCTTCTGCCCAAATTCAGATAGGACGAGTATCGACAGGGCAGTGGACGGCTTGCCGAGCATGTGCGCTGCAACGGACGTATCCCAGATCGGGTTGGTGATCTCGATGCCGCCGTTCTCCAGCGGGGGCAAAATCTCACGCGCAACATGCGTTACCAGCGTCCGCGGAGTTCCATCCGGCCCGTTGTCAGCAAGAAAGCGTCCAAGCCGCTGAAGAATGTCCGCCCCCGCCGCCATAGGTATTCCAAGCCCCTCCTGCATCAGGGGGACGTATGCCGCCTGCCCGGAGGCCCAGGAGATTCCTATGCCCACGGGCACACCCTCCATCACCCGTTGGGATGTGACCGGCACGACGATGGAGAAATGCGTGGCATCCGAGATTTCGGTAAGCAGGTCTTCTAACTCTTGCGCGGTCGCGATGGTTCGGTATGTCGTGTCCATGTCCGGCATCGGCGCGGTTTCCTCAACAACTGCCGTGTCACCGCCAACATCGGGTATCCGATTCAAGAGCGATGTGAACTCCATCTCGCGGAAGAACTCGACCAGCCGCGAACGGTCAAAGTTCTCCGTCCACTGCAGGTCATCCAGCGTCACCGGCAGGTCAAGTTCCGTGACGATACGTGTTAGCTCCAGTCCCTGCATCGCGGCCTCACGCCCGTCAACCAGGCGCTGCCGGACGCGCTCCGGCGTGACATCGTCAATGTGCTCATAGAGTTCGCCAACTGTGCCGTACTCGCTAAGGAGTGTCGTTGCCGTCTTTGCGCCCACTCCCTGTACGCCGGGGATGTTATCGGACGGGTCTCCCTGCAGCGCCTTCAAGTCCGGTATCTGCTCCGGCGAAAGCCCATACCGCTCTTTCACCGCGTCAGGATCAAAGAGTGATTCATTTCTCGCCCCTCGCTGATACAAGATGCTGACTGTAGGGGAGACCAACTGCATCGTGTCCTGGTCTCCCGTCACGATGATTGTCCGCAGCCCCTGCTCAGTAGCGCGCCGCGAGAAGTGCCCAAGCACGTCGTCCGCTTCATAGCCCGGCAGTTCGAGGATGGACAGGCCAATCGTCTCAACGGCTTCCCGAACCCGTCCGTACTGGGCGCGCATCTCATCCGGCATATGGGGCCGCTGTGCCTTATAGCCGTCATACATCTCATGGCGGAACGTGGGGCCTGACACGTCGAACGCCACGGCCGCGTACGCCGGCCGCCTTTCACTAAGTACCTTTAGGAGCGAGGCTGAGACGCCGAAGACGGCATTCGTCGCCTCGCCCGAGTGCGAGACCGATAGGTGTTGAATGGCATGAAACGCGCGATGGAACATCGCGTGGCCGTCAAAGAGCACGACGAGATCGTTATCAATCCCCCGGCCCTGTTTCCGTCCTGCCGCCGATTGTGTCATGCCATTGCGCCTGGCTCTTCCCCGTGGGCGATGAGCCTACGGGTCCGGGGTCGCGTCTCTGTCCTCCGGCAGCATCCACGCGCGCAGCGCAAGCACCCGCGCTCGTGCTCGATGAAGCTCTCCCAACGCCTCAATGATCGTATGCGCGTCAGGCCAACCGGCCATATCCACGTCTTTGCGGAAAGGATGTGTCGTGATGTGAAGCGGCAACAACGCGCGTGCCGCCTCATGGAGGGGCGCTACGGTCAGGGGATCTTCCGTCAGGTACTGTCCAAGACTGCCAAGACGGTCAGCAAGAACCCTTACACGTGACTCAGCCTCTCGAAGCACGGTTATCGCCTCCGAGTACCGTTCACGGGGTGTTTTTGTCTCGCCGCCGCCTGTCACCATGCGTGCCGCTTCAGGCGGCGAAGCTTCACGTCGCTGCATCATTGTTCTGACACAAGAGTACCGTAGCGGAAGAAAACATGCCTGCCCCGCGTTGCTCGCGCTGTTGACGATGCAATCACTTGCCCCATAATCGATAGGTAAGCGCGGAACGAGTATTTATGGTTATCGTGCAGCGAGGACGAGAGCAAATGACACGATTGAGCAGGCCGGGGCTTCTGCTCGTCATCTGCCTTGCGCTGCTCATCGTTGCTGCGGCCTGCACGAACGACGGCTTGGCATCAACGTCCACTGCGGAACCAACCGCCACCGGCGACGGCGCAGACGGCCAGAACGGAAGCGAACCCCGACCCACACCAACCGTGAACCCCCCGGTTCCCACCGTTCAGCCGGTTGGGACCAATACCGTCGACACAACGTCAATCAGCGGCAAGCCTGTTCCCAGCGCTGCCGTGCGTGGCGGAACGCTCATCGCCTCCGTCTGGCACGCAGAGCAAACATTCAGCACCTGGGAAGACCGTGAAGGCGCGTCATTCGTCATGATGCACCCCTTGCATAATCTCCTCCTGCAGCCTCGAACCTGGGGTGATACGAATGATTTTCAGCGTCACAACTTCCTTGAGCTTTACCAGGATCTGGCGTTGGGGTGGGAGGTTTCCCGGGACGGATTGACCGTCACGGTCAACCTTAGGAATGACGTTTCCTGGACGGATGGCACGCGATTAACCTGCGAGGACGTTGCCTGGACGTATAATTCCATCCGAACGGGCAAGGGCCTGATTCGCAGCCCGAGATCCGTTTACCTCGGCTCCGTCAGGCAAGTGCTTTGCGAGAACGATTACACCGTTCAATTCATCCTCAGCGAACCACAGGCGGCAATCATTGATGCGCTCGCCCTTCCACATAACATCATTCGGCCCCAGCACATTTACGCCAATGACACAGCAGCCATGCGGGATCGTCTCCCCACTGTCACCACAGGGCCGTTTGTCGTTTCAGAACACGTGCCGGGCGAGAGCATCACCTATCAGCGGAATGACTCTTATTGGGATCAGCCATTTCCGTTCCTGTCAGGTCTGCAATTCGTGATTCTGGCCGAGTCCGCCTTGGCCACCGGACTTCGCTCAGGAACTATCGACGTAGGAAAGCCGTCCGGGTATGCCAAGGAAGAAGCTGAAACCCTAGAAAGTGAGTGTGAGAACTGCCAGGTATGGCCCCGGGTATTGGCCATGGGCAACACACACCACGTTATCCTTAACCACGCCAGGGAGCCCTGGAATACCAGTGGCATCAAAGAGGTAATCGCCCTGGCAATTGACAACACAAAATACATCCGAAATGTGCATAACGGCTGGCATTTCCCGCCCACCGGTTGCGGCACGTATCCCTTCTCAACCTGGGCAATGCCAATTGACCGTTGCACGGATATTCCCGGCTATGGGGACTTCTCTGCCAAATCCTCACCGGCCGCGGACAAGGTGCAGGCCAGGGAGATCCTTGCCGACCTCGGTTACTCTCCCGGCGAGTTGTCCATCTCCATCCTCTTCAGTGAGGAAACTGAGCAGGTTATTCCCGCAGTCATCTCTGATTTTCAGGAAATCGGCATAAACGCTGCTTCTGTCGCCCTCAACCAGCAAGACTTTCTTGCGCGTCTCTCTGAAGGAGACTTCGATGCTGCCGTCCATTCTGAATGGGCTATCAGCGATGCCCCGGACATCCTGATGTTTGGGCACTTTTATACGGGTGGGCGTGACAACTTCGGGCGATTCAGCAATCCGGAACTCGATGACCTCATCGATGAAATGCGCGCTGCCACAGACCCGACCACCCGGCGAGAACTCGCGTGGGACGCCTTGGAAATGGCGCTCGAGCAACAGGCAAAGATCGTTGTCTCCCACGGCGTCCTCGTGCCCATCTACAGTGATCGGGTACATGGGATCATGCCCGGACTTGATTTCCAGGCTGAGCGCGGCCCTCAACTCCGGTATGATCACGCCTGGTTGGCCGGCTGACCAACCCTTGTACTACTAGGATTGACATACCTTTAAGCGCTGTCATACTCAATGAATCTACCCAGAGTTAATAAGGTAGGAGGAAGTTGATGAGCAGATGGACATTACTCCTTGTCGGCTTGGTCGCCACGCTCGCGTTGCTTGCGGCAGCGTGCGGTACGGCCGAGGAGACTGAGGAGCAAGATACACCGGTGCCCGCGGAACCCACCGCGACGCCCCTGTTGATTACAGGGAGTTCGCCTACGGCGGTTCCTGCTGATACGGATGATGATACGGACGACGACATGGACACGATGGATGAGAACGTGTCCGTGAGTGGCATCCCGCTTGATCCTGACGCCCACTATGGCGGCATCCTCAAGCTTGCCTACCGGTCGAACAACCCCTTGAATCCGTGGGAAGAGGCGGCCGGCCCCGCATTTGATGTTGGGCACCTGCTCAACAACATGTTGATCAAGCCGCGTACCTGGGGAACTGAAGACGATTTCAGGAACAACGCATTCTTCGAGTTGCATCCTGATTTGGCCAGCACCTGGGAGCAGTCCGAAAGTGGTCTCGCATGGACATTTACGCTGCGTGATGGGATTGAGTGGTCTGACGGCACGCCGCTCACGTGCAACGACGTGAAGTGGTCCTTTGACACAATCAGACTGTCAAACGACGCCGGACTCCTCCGCAGCCCGCGGAAGACACATTACCTGGCAATCGACGGCATCACGTGCGCGGATGACCTGAACGTGGTCTTCAACCTACGGTGGGCGAAGCCTGCCGTCCTTGAGGTCATTGGCCAGCCGTACAACATCATCTTCCCCTCCCACGTCTACCAGACAGAGTTCCTGGAAACCGGCAAGCTGGACTCCATGCGTGAACAGCCCTCCAAGGCAACCACGGGCGCGTTCAGGCTGGTTGAGTACATCCCCGGTGAGGGATACACGTTTGAGAAGAACCAGGACTACTGGGATGCGCCGCTTCCGTACGTTGACGGCGTGGAGATGATCTTCCTGTCCCGTTCGAACATCCCGCCGGCTCTAAGAACCGGCGCAGTACACGTGGGTGACTCGCACGGCTACACCGGAGGACAGGCCCTCACCCTGATCCAGGAACGTGATGACGAAGTCTTCAAGATCTACGACCGTGTCATTGCCTCGTCATTCAGCCCCGCGCTCTTCCTTAACAAGAACCGCGAGCCGTGGAATGACCCGGCTGTGAACACCGCTTTTGCGTTGGCCGTTGACAACCAGAACTACGTCACCACCGTACAGAACGACCTTTTCGTGCTGCCGACGGGCTGTGGTTTCTACCCCACCAGCGAGTGGGCGATGCCTGCCGAGCGTTGCGCTGCCATCCCCGGCTACGCGGACGTCTTCGGCGCTACGCCGGAAGAGCGCCTCGCTCAGGCTGACAGAGACAAGGAGCGCGCCAAGCAGATCCTTGAAGACGCCGGCTACACCGGTGAGAACGCACTGAACCTGAAAATGGTCGTGTGGGGCGTGATTCGGGCGGACGGTCCCGCCATCCAGTTGGATCTGCAGGAAATCGGCGTGAACGTGGAGATTGTCGAGTTCGATTCCACGACCACCTACACCAAGTGGTCCAATGCCGACTTCGACGTAGGAGTCCACAGCTTCTGGATCGCGGGAATCGACCCGGACGTGACGCTGTACGAGCACTTCTACACGGGTTCGGATCGCAACTACAACCGCTACAGCAATCCTGAGTTCGACAATCTGGTCAATACCATGAGCCGAACCCTGGATAAGGAAGAGCGGAAGGAGCTTGCGTGGCAGGCCATGGAGCTTGCTCTGACTGACGTGGGTAAGGTCGTCATCTCGCACGGCTCCTACTACCCGATGGTCAGCGCCAACCTTGGCGGCTACATGCCCGCGCCGAACTACCTCGCAGGCTACGGACCGGTGAAGCGCTACTCCCACGTCTGGATCGAAGAGTAATCCATTCGACCGGGATGGCGTGATGCCGAACTGAATCGGCAGACCGCAAGAGGGCCCCGATGCCGCAGCATCGGGGCCCTTCACTTTTCCGCCCCCGCAACCTGATTCCGGCGGAGGTCGCCCCAACACCCTTGTATTACGAGGATTGACATGTCGTTAACCACTGTCATAATCGATAAGTCTGACCAGATTTTGAGGGGAGGAAGGGAGACCCCATGAATAGATGGACATTGCTCCTTATCGGCTTGGTCGCCACGCTTGCGTTGCTTGCAGCCGCGTGTGGCACGGCCGAGGAAGAGGAGGAGGACACAACCGAAACGGTGGAACCCACCGCGACGGCGATCGTCATTGAAAGCAGCGCCGCAGATCCTACGGCAACCCCCGAAATGATGGGTGGTGACACCACGACAGATCCGACCACCTCCGTTAGCGGCATCCCGCTTGATCCGGACGCCCAGTACGGCGGCACCCTTCAGATTTCATACACGAGCCACAGCCCGAGCTTCGTGCCGTGGGAATCCGCAGCCGGCCACTCATTCGAAGTGGGGCAGATGCTCAACAGCATGTTGATCAAGAACCGAACGTGGGGCACGGAAGAAGACTTCAACAACTTCGCCTACTTCGAACTGCATCCTGACCTCGCCACGGATTGGGAGCAGTCTGAAAACGGACTGGCATACACGTTCAATCTGCGGGACGGTGTGGAATGGTCGGACGGTGTGGCAGTCAGTTGCAACGACATCAAGTGGTCGTTTGACACCATCAGGCTTCAGCAGGACGCCGGGCTGCCAACCAGCCCGCGCAAGACGCACTACCTGGCAGTCGACTCAATCGTCTGCCCGGATGACCTGACAGTGGTCTTCAACCTGCGGTGGGCGAAGCCGGCCATGATTGAAGTCATCGGTCAGCCCTACAACGTCATCTTCCCGGCGCACATCTACCAGACTGAGTTCCTGGAGACGGGCGCGTTGACATCCTTCAGGGAAGAGCCGTCCAAGGCAACCACCGGCCCCTACAGGCTGGCCAACTACATTCCTGGCGAGATATTCCAGTTTGAGCGCAACCCGGACTACTGGGATCAGCCGCTTCCGTACCTGGATGGCGTGGACATGCGCTTCCTCGGCCCGGGTTCCTCACAGATCCCGCCGGCCCTGCGCGCAGGCCGTCTGCACATCGGCAGCCCCAACGGCTACACCGGCGGACAGGCGGACACGCTCCTCGCAGAGTGCACGGAAACCTGCCAGTTCTGGCAGAACCGCATCATCGCATCCTCGTTCAGCCCGGCGCTGTTCATCAACAAGGAGCGCGAAGGCTGGATGTCGGATCAGAGGATCCACGAAGCGTTTGCTCTTGCCGTTGACAACCAGAAGTACATCACGACGGTTCGCAACGACTGGTACGAGCTCCCGGTGGGCTGCGGATTCTATCCGACGTCCCCGTGGGCCATGCCACGAGAGCGCTGCGGTGAGATCATCGGCTTCGCTGATGTCGTTCCTGAGACGCGCGAAGCGCGCGCCGCAGCGGCCGCTGCCGACAAGGAGCGGGCACGCGAACTGCTGAAGGAAGCCGGTTACGACGACATGAACCCGCTCGAGGTCACCTGGACCGTTTGGGCGCCCATTCAGGGTGACATCCCGGCATTCCAGACCGACCTTGAAGAGGTGGGCGTGATCGTGGAGACGGACGTTCAGGAGTCTGCGACCGCCTACGGCAACTGGGCGACAGCCAACTTCGACTTCGGGCTTCACAGCTTCTGGATCGCGGGAATCGACCCGGACGTAACCCTGTACGAGCACTTCTACACGGGTTCAGACCGCAACTACAACCGCTACAGCAATCCTGAGTTTGACAACCTCGTCAACCGGATGAGCCGAACGCTGGACCAGGAAGAGCGTAAGCAGCTCGCGTGGGACGCCATGGAGATGGCGTTGAGTGACGTCGCCAAGATCGTCGTCTCACACAGCTCCTACGTGATGGCCATCAACAAGGATGTCCGCGGCTTCATGCCGGCCATCAACTACCTCTCCGCCTACGGCCCGCTGAAGAAGTACCAGCACGTCTGGCTTGATGAGTAATCCATCGGATTGAAGGCACAACTGAGAACGGCAACAGCTAATCTCGGAAAGTGATGATGCCCCTGCCAACCGGCAGGGGCATCATTCCTTTTTGTAATACCTAGTATTGCTAGGGTTGACACTAGCTACAGTCAAGTCATAATGACACAATCGCGGTTCACTCATGGGGAGGAGGAGATCATGAGCAGATGGACATTGCTTCTTATCGGCTTGATCGCCACGCTCGCGTTGCTTGCAGCGGCATGTGGCACGGCCGAGGAAGAGGAGGATACAACTGATACGCCGGCGGAGCCGACGGCGACCGCTATCGTCATCACCGGAAGTTCGCCAACGGCGGCGCCCGATACGGATGATATGGACGACGAAGATGACGAAATGATGGAGAACGTCTCCGTCAGCGGCATTCCGCTTGACCCGGATGCCAGGTACGGCGGCGTCCTGCAGATTTCGTACACAACCCACAGCCCAAGCTTCGTTCCGTGGGAGTCTGCAGCCGGACACTCATTTGAAGTGGGGCACATGCTCAATAACATGCTGATCAAACCACGTACGTGGGGTACGGAGGAAGACTTCGATAATCAGGTCTACTTCGAGTTGCACCCCGATCTCGCAACGGATTGGGAGCAGTCTGAAAACGGACTGGCATACACGTTCAATCTGCGGGACGGTGTGGATTGGTCCGATGGCGTGCCCGTTACGTGCAACGACATCAAGTGGTCGTTTGACACCATCAGGCTTCAGCAGGACGCCGGGCTGCCAACCAGCCCGCGCAAGACCCACTACCTGGCCGTCGACTCCATCGTCTGCCCGGATGACCTGACAGTGGTCTTCAACCTGCGGTGGGCGAAGCCGGCCATGATTGAAGTCATCGGCCAACCTTACAACGTCATCTTCCCCGCGCACATCTACCAGACCGAATTCCTCGAGACTGGCGCGCTCCAGTCCTTCCGCGAAGAGCCTTCGAAGGCGACCACGGGGGCGTATACGCTCGCCAGGTACGTTCCTGGTGAGATATTCGTCTTTGAGCGCAACCCTGACTACTGGGATCAGCCGCTTCCGTACCTGGATAGCGTAGAGATGCGATTCCTTGGCCCGGGCTCGTCCCAGATCCCGCCAGCGCTGCGCGCAGGCCGGCTGGACATTGGAAGCACCACCGGTTACACGGGTGGTCAGGCAGACACGCTTCTCGCAGAGTGCACGGAGGTGTGCCAGTTCTGGGACAGCCGCGTCATCGCGTCCTCATTCAGCCCGGCGCTGTTCATCAACAAGCAGCGTGAAGGCTGGATGTCGGATCAGAGGATCCACGAGGCCTTTGCCTTGGCCGTTGACAACCAGAAGTACATCACGACGGTTCGCAACGACTGGTACGAGCTCCCGGTGGGCTGCGGATTCTATCCGACATCCCCGTGGGCCATGCCACGAGAGCGTTGCGGCCAGATCATCGGCTTCGCTGACGTCGTCCCTGAGACGCGTGAAGCGCGCGCCGCGGCAGCCGCTGCCGACAAGGAGCGGGCACGTGAACTGCTGAAGGAAGCCGGTTACGACGACATGAACCCGCTCGAGGTCACCTGGACCGTCTGGGCGCCCATTCAGGGTGACATCCCGGCATTCCAGACCGACCTTGAGGAAATCGGCGTGATAGTGACGACGGACGTCCAGGAGTCTGCGACCGCCTACGGCAACTGGGCGACGCACAACTTCGACTTCGGTCTCCACAGCTTCTGGATCGCGGGAATCGACCCGGACGTGACGCTGTACGAGCACTTCTACACGGACTCCGACCGGAACTACAACGATTACAGGAATCCGGAGTTTGACAACCTGGTCAACCAGATGAGCCGGACGCTGGACCAGGAAGAGCGCAAGGAGCTTGCGTGGGACGCCATGGAGCTGGCGTTGAATGACGTCGCCAAGATCGTCGTGTCCCACAGTTCCTACGTTGCGGCAGTCAACAAGGATGTCCGCGGCTACATGCCGGCCCTCAACTACCTCGCCGGCTACGGCCCCGTGAAGCGCTACGCCCACGTCTGGCTCGATCGGTAATCCAATCGACTGAGTCGATGTGGAGCGGACCGCAAGTCCGCAGACCACAAGAGTGCCCCGGTGCAACAGCACCGGGGCACTCCACTGTTTTGAGTCCCCCGTCATTCCCGCGAAAGCGGGAACCCAGAGCCTCCTCCCCTCGATGGGGGAGGGCCAGGGTGGGGGTGACACTACCCCGCTCACCCTGAGCCTGTCGAAGGGTGAGCGCCCCAATACTCAGCGCCGGATCGTGAACTATAAAAAATGGCGGGAGTAGGAGGGAGTCGAACCCACCGGGGACGGCGCTGGCCGCCCCCCATCGGGGTTGAAGCCCGTGAGCCCCACCGGGAACCATCTACTCCCGCGCTATGCGGAATACCAAAGAACCAACCTCATCTGTCCAACCGGACTGTGGGAGCGGGCTAGCGATGGATGCCTGCCCCCACCCCTGAACAAGAACCGAACGAAATCAGCTTGCCGATTCTGAGCGGCCTTTAGAACCGGCGCCCCCAACTCTGAACAAGAACTGAACGAAATGAGCCTGCCGATTCTGAGCGGCCTTCAAAAATTCTCGGCGATGTACTTTTCTGCGAAGATCGCCGCCGTTGCTCCGTCGCCAACCGCGGAGGCCACCTGCCGCGCAGATTGCGCTCGAACGTCGCCTGCCGCGAACACGCCGGGGAACTGTGTTTCCATCTTCAGGTTCACGTGCAGGTGACCCTGCTCATCCGCCGGCAGCTTGCCCCTGAGGAACTGCGTGTTCGGCGTCAGTCCCACGTAGATGAAAACCCCGTCGATTGAGCGCTCATACATCGAGTCCTGCTTGACGTCCTTGAGCACCAGCGTATCGACCAAGCCGTTGCCCTTGATCTCCTGCACCGTCGTGTTCCACAGGAAGTCCATCTTCTCATTGGCGAAGGCGCGCTCCTGCAGGATCTTCTGTGCCCGCAGCTCGTCCCGCCGATGGATGATCGTCACCTTGGACGCGAAACGCGTCAGGTACGCCCCCTCCTCAACGGCCGCGTCACCGCCGCCGACCACCACAAGCTCCTTGTCACGGAAGAACGCTCCATCGCACACCGCGCAGTAGGAAACGCCCCGGCCGGAGAACTCATCCTCCCCCGGGATTTCCAGCTTGTTGTGCATTGAGCCTGTCGCGATGATCAGGGTCTTGGCCCGGAGTTCGCCGTCGTCCGTCTTGACGATCTTGTAGTCGCCCTCAAGTTCAACGTCCTCTACCTCGGCGTACTCCACGTTCAGGCCGAACTTCTCCGCGTGATCCATCAACTTCTGTCCGAGCTCCGGTCCAAGGATGTGCTCGAATCCGGGATAGTTCTCCACGTCCTCGGTCACGGCAAGCTGACCGCCAACGAGGCCGCGCTCGATCAGCAGGGTATTCATCCGGGCGCGCGTGCCATACAGGCCCGCGGCTGCCCCTGTTGGGCCTCCGCCCAGGATGATCAGGTCATACGTGTCCAACTCTCACCTCGCAATGCGTCTAACGTGCGAAGACGCCGCCCGGCTACGTGTCCGAAACGGCGTCCCCATGAGTTCCTCAGAAAAGCAACCGGTACGTACTTCCCGCCTGTACGGGAATCCGGCAGGCCGCTGTGCTAAACGGATACCACCTTGGAGAGGAGGCGATCCTTGATTGCCTTCTTCGGCATCGCGCCGACAACCTGCGCGACGGGCTCGCCGCCCTGGAAGACCATCAGCGTCGGGATGCTCATTACCTGGTACTTCAGCGCGATGTTCGGCGCTTCGTCCACGTTCAACTTCGTGAAGCCCATCTCGGTGGAATACTCCTCCGCGAGCTCCTCGACGATCGGCGAGACGATCTTGCAGGGGCCGCACCATGGCGCCCAGAAGTCCACGAGCACCGGCTTCTCCGCGCCCAGAACCTCGTCCTGAAAATCGTTCTCGGTCACATCTTGCATCTTTGCCATCCCGGACCTTCCTTCCTGGTTCGCTGCCCTCTCTAGGGTACAGTCTATCCCGCCGCGCAAGATTTACCCCTGCCTGCGCGGGCATATCAGTATACGAAATCTCGCCCCCTATTGCCATTCCATGCTCCGTCCCAATAACTGACTCCTTTGCCCAGCCCACGCACAAGCGCCCGAACCCCGCGCGGGTGTATGATTGCGGTACTGCGTGCCGCGTTCATGCGCTACAAGGCGTTCGCGGCTTAAAGCACGAGGGGAGGGGAGGACGTGCGTAATTTTGACTATGTAGCGCCCACGTCGCTCGCTGAGGCCGTTCAGGCCTTTGGCCAGGCCGGCGACAAGGCGCGCGCTCTTGCAGGCGGGACCGACATCATCGACCAGATCCGCATTGGTCGCAGGACCCCGGAACTGCTCATTGACACGAAGCGTGTGCCGGAGATGATGGTCTTTGAGGGTGATGGCGCAGGCGGACTTCGCATCGGCGCAGCACTCCCGCTGTCCCGTGTCCGTGACGATGACCGTGTCAAGGCCGGGTTCCCGGCGCTCGCGACGGCATCCGGACTCGTTGGGGCCATCCAGATACAGAACCGCGCCACACTCGGCGGCAACGTCGGCAACGCCGCCCCATCCGGTGACACCATCCCGCCGCTGGTTGTTCTCGGCAGCACGGTCGTCATCGCCGGCCCACGTGGCACGCGTGAGGAACCTGTTGGGGATATCTTTTCCGGGCCCGGGCAGATGACGCTCGCGCCTGATGAGTGCCTCGTCGAATTCCGCGTCCCGGCGCCGAAAGCCAACAGTTCCAGCTACTATGTGCGTTTCATCCCGCGCGCGGAGATGGATATTGCGGTCGTTGGTGTTGGCGTATCGATGACTCTCAATGGAGGCGGGCAGATTGAGGATGTAAACATCTCGCTCGCATCCGTCGCCCCCACCCCCGTCCGTGCGACTGACGCGGAGAATGTGCTGCGAGGCGAGACGCTGACCGCGGCGCTGGCGAGAGAAGCCGGTGAACAGGCGGAGCATCACGCGTCCCCCATCTCCGACGTGCGCGGCTCGGCCGACTACCGGCGTGAACTCACGAAAGTCCTGACACGGCGTGCCGTCGCCGCATGCGCCGCTCAACTCGGCGTCAACGTCAGTTAGGAGGACAAACATGACTACTACGAACCGACGCCTCGTCCAATTCACCGTGAACGGGAATCCCGTCGAGGTCGCCATATCTCCCCGACAGACTCTTCTTGAGGTTATCCGGGACGAGCTCGACCTGACCGGCGCGAAAGAGGGATGCAGCAACGGCAACTGCGGGTCCTGCACCATCGAGGTTGACGGCGTCACCATCAACTCCTGCTGCGCCCTCGGCGTGGAAATGGATGGCCGGGAAGTCAACACCATTGAGGGCCTCGCGCCTGGCAACGACCTGCACCCCATCCAGAAGGCCTACATGGAAAACGGCGGTTTCCAGTGCGGCATCTGCACCCCGGGATTCATCCTGTCCACCGAGCATCTGCTCAAGATGATTCCGAATCCAACAGAAGAGGAAATCAGGCTCCACCTCGCGGGCAACCTCTGCCGCTGCACCGGCTACGACAAGATCGTCCGATCCGTCCAGGCCGCCGCCGCCGACATGAATTCCTGACTCCACCCTCCCCTCATTCCGGCGAAAGCCGGAATCCATCCGGCTGTCATTCCT
Source organism: Dehalococcoidia bacterium (assembly GCA_965203815.1). Classification (GTDB taxonomy): domain Bacteria; phylum Chloroflexota; class Dehalococcoidia; order UBA6926; family UBA6926; genus VXMO01. Next base: position 923,814 of record OZ241912.1, read on the forward strand.
GCGGGCGAGAATCCGGAAAACCCCCTCCCCCTTTGCGAGGGTGAAGGGTTTCATCTTGACCAAATGGGCATTGTGCCTACACTTGTGTAACTGAAGCAAGCTCGAACGGAGCAAGCATGAGTGCCTCAAATACTGAATGGGCCAGGCGGCTAGGTGCCGATATCGCGGCGTATAATGCGATGCGCGAGAAACTTGAGACGGACTGCTTTGGAAAGTACGTCATTATTCATGATGGCAAATTAGTAGGCGCGTACGATTCGAGCCAGGATGCGTTTGCCTACGGCTTCCATGAGTTTGGTGCCGCGGATTTCCTGATGCGGCAAGTGGGCGCCCCAACTGACAAAATGCTAAAGCAAGAACTTATTGAGTATAAGGATGCCTAGTGTCCAGGCAGGGCATGGCGACGAGGAATCAATCTCCGGCAAGGAACGGCTTGTTCTCACAGGACCGACAATTCTGGTGCAAGTGGGCTTTGATCCCGGGTTTACACCCAACGCCCATCATCCTCCGTCCCTACTCCCACAACGCATACCGGCCCTGATTGATACAGGTGCGAACCAAAGCGCGATTGACGCCGATTTCGCCACGTCTTTAGGCTTGCCGCTGGCTGAATCGGGTGTCGTTTCAGGTATACAGGGCCCTGAAGAAGTGCGCTACTTCTCGTCCCAAATCTACGTACCCGACCTTGATGTCCTTCTTTTTGGCCAATTTGCAGGCGCGCGCCTCCTGGCCGGAGGCCAACCACACGTTGTTCTGCTTGGTCGCACATTCCTCCAGAACTTCACCATGACATATGAAGGCAGAACGGGTATCGTCACCCTATATAATGACTAGGCCAGCTCCATGACCCAAGCTCTGCCCGCAGCCACCGTCGTCCGTGGACGATACGTCCTCGCCCGCGCGGAGCATGACGGCCGCGCCACCCTGCTCAATGACGCCGCCGTCGCAGTAGCCGCTGACGGCGCAATCAGCGAGGTCGGCGGCTACGATGACCTCCGTTCACGCCACCCGGATGCTGACGTGATCGGCGACGGATCGCATTTCATCCTCCCCGGCCTTGTCAACGCCCACCACCACGGTCGAGGCGTCTCCTATGTCCAACTCGGGCAGCCTGACGGCGCGCTTGAGGCGTGGTTGAACCTCGCATGGGGCCGCAAGCCTATGGACTCCTATCTCATGGGCCTCTACACCCTCATGCAGCAACTCCGCTCCGGCACCACCGCCGTTATGTTCAACCAGGCCGGCCCTCTCGCGGAGGCTGAGGGCACGCTCACCGCATTCCGCGAAGTTGGCGTTCGCACCGCGTTCTCCATCGGATTCCGCTCACAGTGTTTCCTCGTCTACGGCGACGACGATGCTTTCCTTGAGAGCCTGCCCCCGGACGTGGCGCAGACCGCCCGCGCCGTCGTCGAAGGTTCGCGTGTTGCTTTCGAGGACAACCTCAACCTCGTCCTCGACCTCCATGAACGGTACGAGAAACCGAACCCACAGGCCGTCCGCATCCTGCTAAGCCCCTCCGGCTACCACTGGGCGGACGAGCATACCCTCCGCCGCATCGTGGACACTGCCCGCGACAACAACATGGGCATCCACACCCACGTCCTTGAAACTGTCTACCAGCGCCTCTATGCCAACCGCACCAGCGGCCAGTCCCCCGTGCAGCGCCTCGCGGACTTGGGCATGGTCGGCCCCGGCGTCTCCTTCGCCCATTGCGTATGGGTAACGGAGGACGATATCCGCATCCTCGCCGAGACCGGCACGGGTGTTTCCCACAATGCCAGTTCCAACCTGCGGCTCCACAGCGGCATCGCCCCCGTCCGGGCCATGCTGGACGCCGGTGTCAACGTCAGTGTTGGCACGGACAGCGTCGGCATCAATGACGACGATGACATGCTGCAGGAGATCGGCCTCAGCCAGCGGCTGCATCGCGTCCCCGGGCTGGACAACCGGCACGTCACTCCCGGTGAAATGCTCCACATGGCCACGCTTGGCGGCGCGAAAGCCCTCACCCTCGACGACCACATCGGCAGCCTCGAACCCGGCAAACGCGCCGATATCGTCATGCTCAACTGGGACCGCGTCTCCTACCCCTATCTCGACAGCGGACTCGATCCCCTTGAAGTCCTTGTCACCCGCGCCCGTGGCCGTGATGTGCGAACCGTCCTGATCGATGGCCGCGTCGTCTACAACAACGGCGAATACCCCGCCCTCAACGTCCCCGCCATCACCATGCGCATCCAGGAGGCACTGGCAGGCGGCCCGCCGCCGGAAGCCCTCGTCAGACGCCAAGCCGCGCAGGCTCTTGATCCCCACATCCGCGCCTACTATCGCGACTGGGAACTCCCCTCCGGCCCCCAACACGCCCTCCGCAACGCCGCCCGCTAACCCCCTTACCGTTCACCCTGAGCCTGTCGAAGGGCCGCCCCGCCCCCCCCCCCGTCATTCCCGCGAAAGCGGGAATCTGGATCGCGTTGTGCAACCCAACCCCGTACCGCCGATCCCCTCATTCCGTCGAAAGCCGGAATCCATCGGGGCTGTCATTCCGAGCGAAGCGCAGCGGAGTCGAGGAATCCAAAAACCCGTCTGCTGAGCAAATAGAGGCCTTAGATTCCTCGCTGCACTCAGAACGGCGCATGGGTTATGTGGCTGATTCGGAGAGGTCAACGCGGGCGCCGCCGTGGAGGCGCAGGAACAGTTTGCGGAAATCTTCCACCTTGTCTTCCGGCGTGTTAGCCCGAAACGCGTCATAGATTTTCTGGTCGGTGACCTCATTGAACCAATGGGAATCGCGGGCGTCCAAGTAGAGTTGGCGCATGGCCGTGGACGTGGCGTCATGGCCAAGCAGGAGGTACATCTCCATCAGGAAAAGCTCGCCAAAGGCGTAGACGCAAATACCGCGATCAGCGGCGAAGATCGAGTTTACCTTCTGGGCATGGTAGTAATCGGAGATATTGTCGATGCCGCGATCCCAACATTCGCGCTTGGTATCTTCCAGCAGGTTGGATCGCCGAATGGAGAGACTTTCATGGCCGAGGGCGTCTCGCGCATAGTCGGGCAGAAATCCAGCCGCTCCTTCATTCCACCAAATGGGAGCGCGGGTGTAGCCACCCCAGTACATGTGACTCATCTCATGGAAGACAGCGAGATGGAAGTCAGGGTTATGGCGAGGAGCGGAGATTACGGCGTGCGATAAGGCAGCGTGAGCTACGCCGAATTGCGGCGTTTCGCCTGCCCGGGTGCTAGGTTCGATGATTAGTGTGATGGACGGATTGCGGGGAAACGCCACACCCATGAATTCTTCGAGGTGAACGATGATCTGCTCCATCAGGTCAAGCGTAGGATCGTCATCCGGGAACGGTGTGTGCCGGACAACATATAACTCAACGTCGCCAGCGAGCGGAAGTTTGAGCGTTCGCCGGGCAATGTTGCTCTGTTCCTGCAAGTCTCTGTATTCGTATTCGGAACGTGCTCGCGCGTCAAATAGCGCTAGCAGCAGAACCAAGTCTGACTCGCTGATTCCATCATCAGGCCACTCGTCCTCAATCACGAGCGATCTGTTATGCAGAGCAGCGAAGGCCAATCTACCTATGATGCCGGCGGCGAGGAAATCGATCTGCTCCTGAAACCAAGGCAGGTCAGCAAGTTTAAGCGCGTTCTCACGGTTCATTCCGGTTGTCTCTTCCAGCAAACGACGATACTGATGCGTCCATTCCCGTTCATCGGCTGATATTCCATCGCGGGCCCAGGGACGCGAAAGCAGGGAACGGGCCAGTTCCTCATTCTCACCATCGAGTTCACGAAGGAGCCAGGTGTACTCCGAAAACCACCAACCTTCGAGCGGCTCGATGCCATCAAGGAGCCAGGGCATGCCCGTAACATCCCGAGTAAGGCCGCCTTCATACATCGAATTAGAAACGTTAATGACATCCCTGAACCCTCCGAATGCGGTCATGACATCTTCAAGGGATGTAGGGTCTGCGCTTGAATTTTCGATGACAGCGGCAACCGTTTCGGGGGCGGTTGGGGAGACATCGCGAAGAAGGTTGAGCGCCGCGAGCACGTATTCGAACTCTATATCGCTTACGCCGTCATTGAGCCATGCGTACGTGGCAAGACGGGACGGCACGGTTGCGTTGGGAACACGCCCGTATGTCAAGTATCTGTCGTATTCATCCAGCAGTCGATTTTCCTTCTCTTGCACCTCATCCCGCAACCAAGGGCTGGCGATCAACACGGTGATGAAGTCGTCCGTCTTGTCATCGTATTGCTCGGTGATTGTAGTCAATGTTCCGAAAGCGACGGTTTCCTCAGGTGTGATGTTGTCTGCGAGCCAGTCATACTCCAGGATCGTCTGGCGATGTCCCGTGCCTGCGGATTCTTCTAAGCGTAGTAGGTAGGGAAACTCGTCTAGCAGTGTATATTCAGAGCCGTCGATTGAGTCTGTGAGCCATTGGTAGCTCACCATTGTTCGGGTAATGTCGGCATCATCGGAAGAACTGGCGCCGAGGAGGGACGTGAGCCTGCTGATAGAGCGCGCTTCGTCAGAACGCAGTCCGTCTGCAATCCACTCATATTCCAGCATGATTGGCAGGATATCGGCATCTTCAACACCTGCCGCCTTGAAGAGCGGCCCGTAGGGCAGCAGCAAACGAGGCTCATACAGCTCTACCCCGTCCTGCACCCAGCCATAGGACAGGATGGTGTCCGCTGCGTCTGCATGGATGCTTCCGGCCGTTTCAGTTAATTCAATGAGGTTGGCAATGAACACGGTCTCGAGCGAGGTAACGTCGTCTTGCATCCAGGGTAATTGGGAGAAAGATGCGGCGAGCTGAAGCTGTCGCGGGGAGATCGACGAGGGCGTTCCAATACCGGCGCGGTCTAACCGGATTGCGCCGATGCCCGTAGCAGTCTGCGTGATGAAACCCGGACTGACGATTTCTCCGAGGGTTTCCAGCGCCTCTGCCTCATCCTGCGAGAGTCCATCTGTCAGCCATCCATACCCGGCGAGGGTTGCGCCAAGGTTCTCGTCGGTGGACGCTGCGGCGCGAATAGCACGGAGCGCGCGCCGATCATCCGGGGCAATGACGCCGCTCGTCGCCATCCACGGCAAGCTCAGGGCAGTGTCGGCGATGGCAGGATGCTCTCGAAGGAGCCACGATACATCATCCAGGGCGCCGGCCTCTTCGGCGGTTATGCCGTCAGCTACCCAGCCGAGCGATGCAATCTGCTGGGTGAGTGGTTCGTCATCGATGGCCATTCGACGAAGCGCGTTCCACGCGATCCAATGCGCGGTATCGGGTCGGGCATCGAACCAGGCAAGACGCTCCACTGCGGTGGATTCCGGTGTTGGCTCAGGAGTTGGAGTGGAGATCGGAGGCGGCGTTGGGGTGGGGGAGGGCGTGGGCGCGAACGCTTCACAAGCAAATGCCAGCGGAATAAGTGACACGGCAAGCAAGAAAAGAATCAAACTTGAACGAGTGGTTCTCGTCATTCACTTCTCCTGCCTCTTCCGACGAGAATTGCGACGAGCTAATCGGACAGATTATAGAACAGTATAGGCAAGGGTTGTTGAGAGAGGTCGCTCATGCCCTTCGACTGAGCTCACGGTGCCCCATCGTCATTCTGAGCGCAGCGAAGAATCCAAAACCTCCAATTGCCAATCAGACGCACCAACACCCCCTCTCGTGGTAACGTGTCCGTAAAACACAGGGAGGGGTGTTATGACAACCGACATCGGCGCGCAGATTGACGCCCACATCGACGAAGCTGAAGTCATCGAGCTGATGCGGCGGCTCCATCAGCACCAGAGCTTCCCGCCCCATGAGGCAAGCGCCATGGCTGAACTCCAGTCGTGGCTCGCAGAGCGCGGCATCAACGCCGATCTAATCGATGTCGCTGATGAGCCCGGCCGCCCCAATCTCTACTACAAGATGGAGGGCACGGGCGGCGGCAAGACCGTCATGTACAACGGCCACATGGACATCGATCCCGTCCCCATGTACTTCGAGGGCGACCCCTGGGAGTTCAAGATCGAGGACGGCATGATCTACGCGCATGGCCTCATCAACATGAAGGCCGGCGTCGCCGCCGCCGCGGCAGCCTTTATCGCCATCCACAGGGCCGGCATCCCGCTGCGTGGCGATCTCCTCATGACCGCCGTCGTTGGCGAGCTGCAAGGCGGGGTAGGGGCCGTCGATCTGGTCCAACGCGGCCTGCTTGGCGATGTGTGCATCATCCCCGAACCGACCGGCATGGAACTCCTGCCGCTGCACGCCGGCGCGATCCAATTCCTCGTCAACACTATTGGCGAGGCCGCGTGGATCGGCGCGATGCACAACATGAGCTACGTCAACGCCGCCGAGAAGCTCGCCCGCATCATCACGGCGCTGGAGGGCTTTGAGTTCGATTCCCCTCGACGCGACGAGTTCCCCGGCCTGCCGCGCCTCATCGTCGGGGGCATCAACGGCGGCATCGGCCGACAATACGCCCACTGGCGCGCATCCTACGTCCCGGATTTTGCCAGCGCCATCCTGGAAGTCCGCGGTCTGCCCGGACAGGACTACGACGACATCCAACGCCAGATCGAAGACGTCATCAGGAGCGTCGCCGATGGCGATCCTGACTTCAAATGGGAGATCGAGCGGCCCCCGGCCACCAACCGCCCCGAATGGCAGAGCCTGAAGACCGAGGCCTATGGCATCGACCTGCCACCGGAGCATTTCCTGAACCAGACCATCGTCAAGTACCACCGCGAGGTGCGGAACGAAGAGCCGGGCTGGATATCCTCAAACGCCTTCAACGATTCCGGCCACTACACCAACGCGGGCTGCGAGTCCCTCTGCTACGGCCCCGGCGGCCACACAATCATCCGCGAGTACGGCACCGAGATAAAACGCGTCGTGGACTGCGCCAAGATCATCGCCCGCGCCGCCGTAGACATGGCAAATATGGACAAGTAGAGGGCGAGCGCAATTGTGCAACACTGTACTCATTCCGTAAGATGGAGTTACTGCAACACACTAGATAATCATTCGATGCCGATGTGGGAGCGTGGGAAATGGCCACCAAGGTGAGGCGGCAGGACAAGAACGTAAGCGCTTCAGAGCGTTTCGAGAAGGCCGTCGCTAAGGTCATGGCCCGTCAAGAACGGGCAAGAGAGCGTCAGGAACGCAAGCAACGAGAGACGGAAGCTGCTCAGCGTCCAGCCAATTCCTCCTGAACTAGCTTCCGGAACTCCGTAAGGTTAGCAAAATAGTTCGGATATGCGCGCCTGAGCGCAGAGAGCGAATTCGCCGTAACCAAAACAACGTCGACTTCAGAACTATCTCGATACTGCAGTTCCCTGCGAAGATAATCGGCCTGAGCAGCTTCCTCTTGACTGGCCCTGAAGGGACGTCCGCGTATGGCTCCTTCTGCCGTGTCCAACTCCAGCACGAACCAATTCGCCCGGTGACTTGAAAAATGAGGAACAATCCTTACGGCATGCTGGATTGCTTCAAGTCGAGCCGGAATTCCTCTTAATCTGTGGTCCAGCCCCCTGAGTTCCTTGGTCAATGCGCTCGTGCTTGAAGGTGTCTTGGGTACTGATGGCATATTCTCCCTTCGCGCAATAGCGGAACTCATGAGGGCGAAGAAACGTAGCCAGTCCGGATCCCCACGGCCCGACTTGAGGTCATTCCCCGTAAATGCGCCGACGGTCTCAACGGCGGTTGCCCATTGGTGTTGGAGTTGAGTTCGAAGCTGGATTTCCACATGGAGCCCATTGTAGTGATCTCTCCGAACGCTCCGATATTCATACACGAGATGGATGCCACGATAACCAGTTCGGCGTGGCGCGGTGATGTAGTTGTCCCGCTTGATCAATCTATGAAGAATTCGGCTTTCGAGCAGCGAAGTGGCAACATCAAAGACACGATCAGTATCACCCACAACAACACGGCACCCGCCGATGTCCTGAAGCTGAGAGAGCCTCAATCTTTGAAGCCTCTCCAGCTTTGAGATTATGGTCGGCAGTCGCTTCAGCCGTGTTGCAACAATCCCCCTGTTCTTTACACGACGACGCAGATTCTCCTGAAACGTACGCAGCGGATCACTGTGTGCCCTGCGCCACTGGTCAACGACGTTAACGGCTTCAAGCCACTCGGGTTCCCGCTCAGGTTCATTGCGCAGTTCAACCAGCTTTCGGCCTGCCTCATCAATCTCGTCAGAAGAAGGCAAGTTCACTTGAGAGACCATGTCCCATTGTAGCCCCCTCATTCCCCCACCTCGCCCCTGCGCGCGCGATGCGCTACACTAACCCTGTCGTCGTAGATACGTTGTCTGCGGCGTCAATGGGAGGAATAGCAGGCGTCCATGCTTTAGCCGCCTGCCCTGGAGGGAAGACACATGGTTGCAACACCTGAGAAAGCAATCGGACAGCCCATAGCGCGCGTCGACGCCGTTGAGCGCGTCAAGGGACGAGCAGTCTATGCGCCGGACCTTACGTTGCCCGGCACGCTGCACTGCAAGATTCTGCGCAGTCCGCATGCCCACGCGCGCATCAAAAGCATCGACACCTCCGCCGCAGAGACCTATCCCGGCGTCAAGGGCGTAGTTACCCACAAGGATCTGCCCTCGCTTGATTCCGACGAACAAGTCGGTGGTGAGGTCACGCTGGACGCCGTCTATCTCCGCCAATTCCTGATGGCGCAGGATCGCGTCCTTTTCCACGGCCATCCCGTCGCCGCCGTCGCGGCAACCTCTCCGCACATCGCGGAAGAGGCGCTCGACCTCATCAAGGTCGAGTATGAGCCGCTCCCGGCCGTCGTCGAGATCGAGGACGCCATCAAGGACGGTGCGCCCATCATCCACGAAGAAGTCCGCACCCGCGGCCTTGAGGGCCGCAGCGACAAGCCCACCAACATCTCCGTTCACATGGAGCTCGCGCGCGGCGACGTCGGCAAGGGCTACGAAGAGGCGAATGTCGTCCTCGAGGGCGAATACCGCATCGGCATGGTGCACCAGGGCTACATTGAGCCGCAGGCCTGCACCGTCGATGTCGACGCCACCGGCCACATCACCATCTACACGACCACGCAGGCGACGTTCGCCAACAAGAGCCAGAACGCCGCGCTCCTGCAGGTTCCTCTGAACAAGGTCAATGTCGTGCCGTTGGAGATCGGCGGCGGCTTCGGCGGCAAGGGATTCACCGTCCCTGAGCTTCCGACGGCCCTGCTGGCCCTCAAGACCGGCTCACCCGTCAAGACCGTCCTTGGTCGCGACGAGGTCTTCCGCGCCACCGGCCCCGCGCCGGACGCGTATTGCTGGATCAAGGCGGGCGCCAACAAGAAGGGCGAGGTCACCGCATTCGAGGCCAAGTTCTACCTGGACGCCGGATGCCTCCCGGGCTCCGCGCTCTACGTGAACAACATCCTCGTCGCCGGCCTCTCCCCCTACAAGCTCCCCAACTTCCAGGCCGACGGCTACGACGTGCTCACCAACAAGTCCCGATCGCAGGCATACCGCGCGCCGGGCCTCCCGGAGGGCGCATTCGCCATCGAGACGATGATGGACGAGCTTGCGCAGGCGTTGGACATGGACCCCATCGATCTCCGCATCGCCAACATGACGGAAGACGGCGAGCCGATGAGCGATGGCATGGCCCTGCCGGTCACGCGATTCAAGGAGATCCTTGAGACCGTCAAGAATCACGAGTCGTGGGCGTCCCCCATTCCGGAGGGGCGTGGCCGCGGTGTCGCCATTGGCATGCGACGTGAGGGCTCAGGCACCTCCACCGCAACCATTCAGCTCAACAAGGATGCGACGTTCAGCCTGATCGTCGGCTCCGTCGATCTCACCGGCACGCGTACCTCAATGGCGCAGATTGCCGCCGAGGAACTCGGCGTCACCGTCGAAGAGGTTCGCTCCACCGTCGGCGACACCGATTCCGTCGGCTACAGCGACGGTTCCTGGGGCAGCCGCATCACATACGTCACCGGCATGGCGGTCAAGAACGCCGCCGAGGACGTGATCAACCAGCTCAAGGAACGGGCCGCTGAGCAGTTCAAGGCGAATGCCTCGGACATCGAGTACTCGGATCGCACATTCACGCTGCGTGACAACCCGGAGCAGTCCGTGTCGCTTGGAGAACTCGCCAACAAGAGCGTGGGAATGGGCCTGGGAGCGGTCATCGGCAACGGCCTCGCCACCGGCGTGCGCCCCGTGACCAGCTCCGGCGTCCAGATCTGCGAGGTTGAGATCGACGACGACACCGGCCGCGCGACCATCGCCAGGTACACCGCCTTCCAGGACCCCGGCCGCGCCATCAACCCGATGGCCGTTGAGGGCCAGGTGCAGGGCGCAGTGGCGCAGGGCGTCGGCTGGGCGCTGTGGGAGAACTACGAGTGGGGCGAGGACGGCATCCTCAAGAACGCCAACTTCCTCGACTACCGCATGCCCACTGCGCTCGATCTGCCGATGATTGAGACCATCTTCGTCGGCGGTCCCGCGCCGGAGAACCCGCTGGGTGTCAGGGGTGTGGGAGAGGTGCCGATTATCCCGCCGCTCCCGGCCGTCGGCAACGCCGTCAGCCGCGCGACGAATATCCGTCACCGGCAGATCCCGCTCAACCCGGAGAACGTCTTCTGGGCCACCCACAACGGCACCAACGGCGCGAAGTAAGAACGAGGACCCACAACCAAGGAGCCCCCTCCCGCCCAGCGGGAGGGGGCTTTCCTGTCATTCCCGCTCCCCACTCGTCATTCCCGCGAAAACGGGAATCCAGAACCCGTTTGGACATTCAACGCCGGAACGCGGCAAACCATCTCCCTAACCCGGCAACCCTGATCGCGAACCGAGAGCCGTAGCGCAGCTATCCCGCCAAAAACCGACGTGGATTCTCCACCGTCATCAGCCTGATCGCCTCCTCGTCTACGCCCTGCTCCCGCAAATACGGCAGCACATTCCGACCCACGAAGGCGTAATCATCCGGGTTCACCAGCGCGTGCTTCTCCTCGGAAGCCCCCCATGAATCATCCGGGTGCTTCTTGATCGACCAATCGTGCGACAGCATCAGCTGCCCGGCGAAACCCGCATCGATCAGCCGCTTGATCATGTCGCACTTCTCGCGCCACGGCTCATTTAGCTGATGCCCCGGCAGCTCATCCATGCCCAGGAACACTCCCTCACGCGCCAGCCCCTCCAGGTAATCAAATTCCGTCGAGTCCGATGAATGCCCGATGCACACCCGCGCCGGATCGACTCCTTCCTCCGCAAAGACGCGCCACTGCGGCTCGCCCACCCTGTTCTGCGGCTGCGTGTGGGTCGTGATCGGGATGTCCGTCTCGTTGGACGCCCGCGAGGCCGCCCGCAGCACCATCACTTCCGCATCTGAAAGCTCATAATTGTTGGCGGCGACCTTGATCATGCCCGCCTTGATTCCCGTCCCCTCGATGCCCTCGATGATTTCGCGCATATACACCGCCGCCATGCGGTCCGGGTGCGTGAACCAGATAAGCCGTGGAATGTCTACGTACGTTCCCGTCGACGCGATGATATTGACGCCCGAGCCTTCCGAGACGCGCTTGAGCATCAAGACATCACGCCCCAGTTCGAACGGCGTCGCGTCCATGATGCTGTTCAGTCCCTCGGCTTGAGCCTCAGACAGCTTCTCGATGCCGCCCGATTCTATGCCCTCCCAGTCCATCAGTTCCGGGTACGTCTGCTTGATGCCCGGAAACCCGACGATCACATGCTCATGGGACAGCGTGAAACCCAACTCACTCGCCGCCACCGGCCCCCTTACCGTCTCCACCATCTCCCGCGCCATCACACACCTCCCTCCGTGCCGTATCCTACCCCCATGACACCCACCGACGACAATACCAACGCGAACCGCGTCATCATCACCGCTATTGCCGATGACCGCCCGGGCTTGGTTGACGAGATTATCCACGCGATTGAACGTGCCGGTGCAGCAATCGAGACCACCTCTGTCGCCACCCTTCATAGCGCGGTCAGCGTTACCCTGCTCCTGCGCATCCCTGACGGCGGCTCAACGCCACTCCGCGCCGCCCTCGTCGGCCTAACCGTTGAGCACAACATCAAGATCCACGTCGACGAAATGCCCTGACCTCGTATCTCGTGCCTTGCGCAGAATCACACTCGGCGGGGCACGGTGGCATGCATTCAGTCGCCCGCCGCGCCGCCGATGTCCCGGCGCCTGAATATCCAGGCAGTAGCCGCAATGAACAGGGTGCTATACGCCAGCATGACGGTAAAGGCAAGCAGCGTGTCCGACGACTGTTCCGGCGCGGCTGTCCACGAGAGAAAACTCTGGATCAGAAGGTAGTCCGTGACGTTGGCAAGCGTGTCATTGACGTTGAAGAGCGGCGCGATGATGGACTCGGCAATGAAATACCCCACCGAGACCGCGATGCCCGTGCCGCCGGAGGAGGCAAGAACCGTAACGAAGACGCTGAACGCGATGAACGGCAGCAGTCCGTAGATTGCCTTGAAGAAGACAATGACAATGTCAGACCACTCGCCGGAGTCGGCAAGCCCGCCCGTCTCCTCCGGAGAGATCAGGGCGGCTATGAGGCTGGACGCCAGGGCTGCCAACGCTATGACGATGAGCGCGCCGGCGCACAAGCGCAGCAGCAACAGGAGCTTCGCGGAGAGGAACTTCCCACGGCCGATGCCTCCGGCAAGAACCGTTCGCAGGGTTCCCCAACCGTATTCCGTTCCAAAGAGGGAGGCCGCAAGAATCATGAAGAGCAGGGGGCCGACCGCGATGGGCCCAAGAGAGGCGAAACTAGACATGCTTCCCGTGATGCTGCTGGGGAGCGTGAATCCCTCACGGAGTTCTTCGATGGCTGTCGTGTTGTCGCATGACCCCTCGCTGAGCCATCTGTCCACCTGCTCCTGTGCAAACTGTCTTTCTTCCTCAGGCAGTTGATCGAGACCTGCCGGTGGGTTGCCCCGCGCAACGTCCACGCACGTCGTTGACACTGTTACACCGTCCCATTCGTCCGGTGACATGCTGTACGACGAACTGCCCCCGCTGACGACGATGTATGCCTCGTCGTTGTGGTAAGCGAAGTAGTTGGCCCAGATGCCAACCTGCGAGACCAACACCGCTATCGCGAGCAGTATCCACGGCATGCGGAGTCGGCGGACCTTGAACCATTCCCACCTACTAAGACGAAGAACCTCTGCTAGCAACATCGCTCGGTGTCCCCCTTCAGTGGTTAAGCGTCATCGTCGCCGCTGGTAACTTCCATGAAATATCTCTCAAGGGCGCCACGGCCGGTGTCTGTCTCGGTCACGTAAACGTCCGAACGCCCAAGCGCCGTGGAAATCTCCGCCAACCTGTCGTGTGCGGCGGAGACGACAACCTCGCCATTTTCTAGCGAGACGTCGTCGATCCACTCAAGCGCGGAAAGGATCGTATAGGCCTTCTCGTTGTCGGTGGTTTTGAGTCGAATATGCTCTCCGGAACGGAGGATGTCCGAGACGTCCCCCTGGGCGATAAGCGTTCCGTTGGACATGATGACAACGCTGTCACACACCTGCTCCACCTCATTGAGCAGATGGCTTGCCATCAGAACCGTTTTGCCGTCCGCGCAGAGTTCGCGGACAAGGTAGCGCACCTCCGCCATGCCCGCGGGGTCCATTCCGTTCGTCGGTTCATCCAGGAACAGGACCTCTGGATCGCCGAGCAGGGCAAAGGCCAGCCCAAGCCGCTGCTTCATGCCGAGCGAATACGTGCTGAAACGATGGTCTCCGCTGTCCGCCAGCCCTACCTTTTCAAGCAGGCCGTCGACGTCATCAGGCGTGCCCCGCTGAAAGATGCCCTGGAAGTAGCGGAGGTTTTCCCGGCCGGTGAGATACGGGTAGAAGGACGGGTACTCGATAATCGCGCCAACGCGGCGTAGGGATTGCTCGATTCCGCTGGAAGAGCCGAAGAGACTGAATGCGCCGGAAGTCGGCCGGACAAGGCCAAGCAACATCCCCATGGTCGTCGTCTTGCCGGAGCCGTTTGGACCAAGCAATCCAAAAGCGTGGCCGCGCGGAACTGACATTGAGAGACTGTCCACGGCAACGATGCTTCCGAAGATCTTGCTGAGTGAATCGGTCTCGATAACAGGCCTGCCCTTGCTCATTCCAAATCCTCCTGCGTGCTCTCTGAAAGCGGACAGTGCCATATCAAGGAGCAGCTGCCACCAGAGAATCAGTCCGCGTATGCCCCCGCCGTCGTAACGCATCCTGTCTGCGAAGAGCTGGATCATCAAGTCCCCGTATTCTTGACGGAATTCCCGTGGATAGGCTGCGAGGAGCACGCGATACACTCTCGTGGACAACATTTCACGTGCCTCGGCGCTGCATGACATCCATCTGCTTCTTCCTGGCGGTCTGCGTAAGGTGCTCCATGCGGACGACCTCTGCGTCGAGAGCCTGCCGCCCCAGACCGGTCAGCCGGTAATAGCGTCGACGTTCATCATCCAGGTCAGGGTCCGGACGCTCAGAACTCTCCTCGATTAGCCCTGCCTTCAACATCTGCTTGACCGCTCCGTACAGTGTGCCCGGCCCCATCCTGACTGCCTCGCCGGTAAACGCCTCAATCTCCTTCATGATTGCGTAGCCATGCTTGTCCCCGGTTGTCAGGGCGAGCAAGATGTGCAGCTGCGAAACCGGCAGGGGAAGCAAGTCTGAGGGCGTTGGACCTGACTCTGTCATGTGACCTGCCTCCACGACACGTGTGATTCCGTTCTTGCTCAACACTCTGGCGGCTTATAGCGCGGCGCGATATATCGCTTGCCACTATATCGTTCTCCGATAGATTAGGCAAGCGCTTCAGTCCCCTCCCCTGAGGGCGAGAGTTAGGGTGAAGGGGTATCCCATATGTAAAATGCGTCTATGGACTCCTCAACACGCATTCTCATCGGCGTCGTCGCAGGCGTCATCGTCCTCGTCGTATTGGCAATCGCTCTCCCGCGCCTCATCGACCGGGAGGAAGCCACGTACCCACCCAACACTCCCGAAGGCACCGTCCAGCGCTACATCCGCGCCGTCATTGATGAAGACGCCGACACCGCTCTCGCGCTTCTGGCGGAAGAAAACACCACGGCCTGCATGGAAAACGAACTACGTGAACAGATAGGCTATTCCTCGCTCGAAAGGTATCGCGTCAGACTCATCGAAGTGGAAGAAATCGACGCCCCTGAGACTGTTGTCAATACCATCATCGTCACTGTAGGCGTAACATACGTCCGCGACCCTGAACTCTTCGAACTCCCGAGCGACACCAACACAAGAGAGCACAGATTTGAACTACGGCGCTCCCCGGACGGCTTCTGGCTCATTGCAGAATCAGAGTGGCCGATTTCACTCGAGTACATCCGTGATAACTACTGCGGAGAGGAACCTGACCTGCCCACGGAGGCTGCTTCATCATGAGTATCCCGCAGCGTACCTACGTCTACCTCGCGGCCTTTGTTGCGTTTGAGATCCTGCTGCAGGGGGCATACGGCCTCGCGACGGATGTCGCTTACTCGCTGGGGACGTTCACAATCGGAATAAACCCGGAACCCACCTGGATCGCCATGATCATCGTCGCCCTCCCCGTATGGATCGCCCATGATTTTCTCCTGCGCCGCGCCGCCAACAACCACCCTGAGGAAGCGGGCTCGGTTCTTCGCAAGCTCTACGTCCACGGCGCGCTCGCCCTCGCCGCCCTCTATGTCTTCTTTGGCTGCATACAGATAATCGAATACATAGTCGGCGATTTCGACGGGCTTGAGCACATCGGCGGCGTCCTTGTCGCTGCCGGCCTCTGGTACTATCTCTGGCGGCGCGAAAACCTCGAAGGCCAGCCCACTCCCCGCGCCCAGACTGTCAGGCGTTGGCGCATCTACGGACTGAGCGTCGTCTTTCTCACCGCCGCCACCGCCGCCACCTTCTGGATCGCCAACGGAGTTCTCTACGCCGTCTATGATCTTGTTTTCAATGCAGCAGATACTTTGATCACCGCGGATGACTTTCTGGACCCCTTCCGCACCGCTGCCGGCTGGGCGATTGTCGGAGTCATCGCATGGGTTGTCCAATGGCGCGCCGTTGCCACCACTGATGAAGGGTCCGTCCTCCGGCAGGTCTACCTATATGGCTTTGCCTTCATCGGCGGCGCGTTACTTAGCCTTTGGGGCGCCAGCGCCACTATCTACATCGTCATTGCCCAACTTGTCGGCGCGGACGATACGACAACGGCAGTCGCCTACTTCCGACAGTTCATCCTGCCCGTCGTCGGCCTCCTCATCGGGTTCGCTCTGCTCGCCTACCACTGGTCCATCCTCCGCCGCGACGCCGCCCGCAAAGCCACTCGTCAAGTCCATCTTTCCGTCACCTTCAAATACATCATGTCCGCCGTCGGCCTCATCGCCCTCGTTCCCGGCCTCATGGGCCTCCTTGTCACCATCCTGACTCTCCTAATCGAAGGAAACGCCCTCTCTGAGGTCAACGATGGTGAAGAGACACTTGCCGTCGCCCTCACCATGATCATCGTCGGCGCGCCCCTCTGGGCCGCCTTCTGGTGGCGTGTCATAAGAGCCGATCCGCACAGCCTCGTCCGCCGCATCTATCTCTACGTCGCCCTCATCGCGCTCGGAGGCACGTGGCTCTTCACCCTTGTCGCGCTCATCGCCGCCGTCCTCACCGAGACCCTTGGGCAGGGCTCCGGCTTCCTTGACGACACCCTTATCCCGGGCCTCTCAATTGTTGTCCCCGCCGCCGCCTTCTTCGGCTACCACGTCACTATCCTCCGCGACGACTCCCGCCGCGCGCCCCATGTCATTCCGAGCACAGCCGAGGAATCCAAAGCCGCGACTGTGCAACCAGCCCCGGACCTTGCCCGCCACACCATCCCCGGCCCCCCATACATCCTCCCCGACTGGAAACCACCACGCAGCTAACCCTAAGCCTTACAGACCCCACGCCGGAACGTGGCGGATCAATCCATTTGGCCAGCCAAAGCCAGATCGCGAGCTTAAAGACATTTGACACCATCGGTATGCATGGGTATCGTTGTTCCTGAACCCTTGACAGGGGCTATTTTTATTTGTGAACGATCATCACATTCGCCTGCGCCTTGAACAGCTGGAAGAGCAGACGCTCTCCCCATTCGCTCAACTCAGCCGCAATTCGCGGGGCAGGCGCATCCCTGAAGAGCCCTCCTTCATGAGGACAGAGTTCCAGAGGGATCGTGACCGCGTCATTCATTCAAAGGCCTTTCGACGGCTCAAGCACAAGACGCAGGTCTTTATTGCCCCCCTGAGCGATCACTTCTCGACACGCATCTCGCATACCATTGAGGTCGCCCAGATCGCCCGCTCCATTGCCCGCGCGCTCCGTCTTAACGAAGACCTGGCGGAAGCCATTGCGCTTGCCCACGACCTCGGCCATACGCCATTCGGCCACCTTGGAGAAGAGTTCTTCGCTGAACGAATCTCCGGCGGCTTCCGCCACGCCGAGCAGAGTCTCCGCGTCGTGGATGTGTTGGAAAAAGACGGGCAGGGGCTCAACCTGACATGGGAAGTCCGCCAGGGCGTCCTCAAACATTCCAAGGGGCGTGGGGGCTTGCAGCCCACCCAGGAGTCCGGTGACGACCTATCCCTTGAGGCTGACATCTGCCGCCTGAGCGATGCGATTGCCTATGTCAACCACGATCTGGGTGATGCCATTCGCGCCGGCTTTATCCGCGCGGATGACATCCCGGCGCACGTGCGTGAAACGCTTGGAGAGCGCCACGCAGAGCGCCTGAATACCATCATCGCTGATTTGGTTGAAACATCCTGGCCCGTGACCGGCGAGGGCCCTTCTGTGAACGGGCACAATCCCCGGCCGGATATCGTGATGAGTCAACCTGTGCTGCGGGCCGTCATCGATCTGCGAGAGTTCCTCTTTGACAACGTCTATCTCGTCGCCGCCCGTAATCAGAATGAAGAGCCTCTCCGGATCCTTGAGACGCTGTGGGACGCATTCACAAACTCGCCTGAACTGATCCCCGAGGGCTATGCGCAACCCGAGGATGATGCGCCGCGCCGCGCCGTCGACTATATCTCCGGCATGACGGACCAGTTCGCCGCGAGAGCTGCCGAGGACCTGCGTGCCGGGCGCGTTCCCACCACGCCATTGGCGGAGGTGGCGCTATGACTGTCGTTGATGACGTCAAGGCCCGCACGGACATCGTTGACCTGATTCAGTCGCGCGTGCCGCTCCAAAAGGCAGGCCGCAACTTCAAGGCGAACTGCCCGTTCCATAACGAAAAGACACCGTCGTTCATCGTCTTCCCGGAGCGTGGCACATGGCACTGTTTCGGCGCGTGCGGCACCGGTGGTGACGTCTTCTCCTTCATCCAGCGCGCGGACAATCTGACATTCTCGGAAGCGCTGTCCCGGTTGGCCGAGCGCGCGGGCGTCACCATTCCTGACACCCGCAGGCAGGATGAGAGCCAGCGTAAGCAGAACGATGTCCTGTACACCGCTCTCCAGAGCGCTGCCGACTATTTCCACCGCATCCTTGTCCACTCTCCCGCCGGTGAGCAGGCTCGCCGCTACCTACAGCAGCGGGGCATTAGCGATGAGACCATCAATGATTTCCAGCTCGGCATGGCGCCGAAAGCATGGGAAGCTTTGAAAGGTCACCTTTCTGACCTCGGTCACACCGAAGAACAACTTCTTCAAGCCGGCCTCGTCATCGAACGTGACGGAGACAGCGAAGGCGCCTACGACCGTTTCCGTGAGCGCCTCATGTTCCCGATTCGTGATGGGAAAGGCCGCGTTATCGGTTTCGGCGCTCGCGCCCTTGACGATTCGCAGCCCAAGTATCTGAACTCGCCACAGACGCCGCTTTTCGACAAGAGCGGCGCGCTCTTTGCCATCGACCGCGCCGAGCAGGCCATCCGCGCCGAGGGCGAGGTCGTCCTCGTTGAAGGCTACATGGACGCCTTGCAGGCCCATCAGGCCGGTTTCAGCAACGTCGTCGCCATCATGGGCACCGCCCTTACCGAGCGACAGGTTAGCCTCGTCCGCAACATGGCCCGCCGCTACGCTCTTGCCCTTGATCCTGACACCGCCGGTGAGGAGGCCACGCGCCGCAGCCTCGAGGGAGCCTTTGACATCTTTCGGCGTGAGGTCGTGCGCGTTTCAAACTCCGCCGTCCCCATGGGCGTCCGGCGGGAACTGCCCAAGCTCCGCATCATCACCCTGCCACCTGATCGTGACCCGGACGATGTCATCCGCAACGATCCCGATGACTGGCGCGCGCGTGTTGAAGAGGCCACCCCCATCCTTGACTATCTCATCCAACGGGAAGCTGCCCGGCCTGAGGCTGTCACGCCGGAGGGACGGCTCGAAGCCGTCAATCGTATCTTCCCGCTCATCACCGCCCTTGATAACCCGTTTGAACAGCAGCAGGCGTTCAGCAGCCTCGCTTCTGCCCTCAAGATCGAGGAACGAACCCTTGAGGCCGCCGTCGGACGACCGGAGCGGCGGCAGCAGCGCCCGCGCCGTCAGGACGGAGGCTACCGCCAAACGCCTGCTCAGAACGGCGATGCGGCGGCCATCGGCGCAGACGCCCTCAAGGAAGACCGCGCCGATTCTATCGAACGGCAACTCCTTGCGCTCATCCTCACGTATGACAATGAGATCTTTGACGCATGGCAGCGTCTTGACCTGCCCGAGGTCCCGCCGCACTTCTTCTGGAACCCGCAATACCGCGACCTGTGGCAGATTCTCAACACCGCCGATGCGGTCACACGCGCGGAAATCCTGGTCAGCCCGGACGCGGATGAACTCCGAACCGACATCCGAGCCCCCCTTGACCGTCGCGGTCAATCAAAGGCCCTCAGTGATGTCGTCCGTGGCATGTGGGAGCGCCAGCTCAAGCAGGATGAACTTGAGGCCGCGGAGGCCGTTGCATCGCTCGCAGAAGAAGACGGCGCGGCGGCGGAGGCTTTACAGGCCATCACCGATGAGATGAGAGCGCAATTCACTGAACGAATCGAACAACTGCGCGCCGTCCAATACGGCGCTTGGAACCGCAACACCCGCAACGTATAGAACGCCCACAACGTATAGAACGGAGGAAGAAGTATGACTTGGCAATCCGGCGTGATCAACCTCGGTGACGATGAGGCCGGCTCCATTTCCCAAAAGGTGGCCAACGGTGTCGTCACACTCGACCCCTCGGCATCCTCGGCCCTGCTAAGAGCCTTGCCGAACGGCGCAAAGCCGGAAGAAGACTGGCCGGCATCCCGCGAAGAGTGGGCAGAGGCTCAACGCATTGAGGCGGAAGCTGAAGCAGAGCTTGCGGATGCGGAATCGCTCGACGATCCCGTGCGCATGTACCTGCGCGAAATCGGCCGCGTCGATCTCCTCAATGCCCGCCAGGAAAAGAATCTCGCCCGCAAGGCCGAGGGATGGAAACAGCTCCACGAGCTTGAGTTCCAGATCCGCCAGTCAACGGGGCGCAACGCCTCCATCGCCGACACCTCCATACACCTTCTCAATAAACTTGCCACCCACTGTGAACTCGCCAATGTCATCATTGAGCACCTGGAACTTGAGACACCCTGCACCCTCCTCACGCTCAAGGAATCTCCAGAGGTCCAGAAGACCATCGACATCGAGATGCACCACGAACTCGCAGAGGAATTCGCCAACAAACTCGGACGCGAACCCGAGGACGTTGAGCGAGAGATTATCGAATTTTCTCTCCAGCGATGGCTTCTTCCCACCCCCATTATTCGCGCCTTCGCCCCGTCCCTCACCCTTGAGACCATCCCGTTCTTCCTCTCCACCCACGACGTCCATCAAGCCGTTGAATTGACCCAGGACGAATGCCGTGAGTACCTCGATGAAATCCGCCGCGACGGTGAGATGGCGCAGCGGCGCATGACGGAGGCCAACCTGCGTCTCGTCGTCAGCGTCGCCAAGAAATACATCGGCCGCGGCATGAACCTGCTCGATCTCGTCCAGGAGGGCAACATCGGCCTCATCCGCGCTGTTGAGAAGTTCGACTACCGCAAGGGCTTCAAGTTCTCCACCTATGCCACGTGGTGGATCAGGCAGGCCATCACCCGCTCCATCGCGGACCAGGCCCGCACCATCCGAATCCCCGTCCACATGGTGGAGACCATCAACAAGCTCCTCCGGGAAAACCGCCGCCTCGTGCAGGAACTCGGGCGTGAGCCGACCACCGAAGAGATCGCCGAACAGATGGAGATTACGCCGGACCGCGTCCGCGAAATCCTCAAGATTTCACAGGAGCCGGTCTCACTTGAAACGCCCATCGGTGAAGAGGAAGACTCCCACCTTGGCGATTTCATCGAGGACAAGGCCGCTCTCGCCCCGGCGGACGCCGCCTCATACCAGCTGCTCAAGGAGCAGATCGGCAGTGTGCTTGATACGCTTAGCGGGCGCGAACGCCGCGTCCTCCAGCTGCGATTCGGCCTTGACGATGGCCGCAGCCGCACGTTGGAAGAGGTTGGGCGTGAGTTCAGCGTCACGCGCGAGCGCATTCGCCAGATCGAGGCCAAGGCGCTGCGCAAACTCCGCCATCCCACGCGCAGCCGCCGTCTCCGCGACTTCCTCGCGTAACGCCGAACTTCGGGACGTATCCCTAAGCAGGAACTGCAAGTAGTTGTTGCTGGGCGGCGGCCTTAGCGGCTCCCGCCCAGTGACCGAACACGCCGCACGATCTCCGGCAGGGTCTCAAGCACGCGGTCTACGTCCGCATCGGTGTTGTCGCGCCCCAGCGTGAGACGCAGGCTGTTGCGTGCCAGTTCATGCGGCTTTCCCATCGCGATTAGGACGTGGGACGGGTCGATGGAGCCGGACGTGCACGCGCTGCCGGATGATGCGGCGATTCCCGTTATGTCAAGATTGATGAGGACGGATTCGATTTCCACGCCGGCGAATGAAATATTGACGTTGTTGGGCATGCGGCGGGCGTCGCCGAGCGGAGGGCCGTTGAGGTGGGTATCGGGAATCGTCGAGAGGATGTCTTTGCCCAGGCGGCCGGAGAGCCTGGCGATGTTCGGAATAATCTCTGCCCGCGCGCTTTCCGCCATTTCGAGGGCGAGGCCGGCACCGACGATGCCGGCTGTGTTTTCCGTGCCCGCTCGGCGATTCCGTTCCTGGCTGCCGCCCATCGTCTGGGGCTGGAACGGCGCGTCACGGTCCAGGAACAGGACGCCGACGCCCTTGGGGCCGTGGAACTTGTGGGCAGAGAGGCTCAGCATATCGACGCCGAGTTCCTCCACATCGAGGCTCAGGTAGCCCGCGCCCTGCACGGCGTCCGTGTGGAAAACGATGCGGTGCCCATGCCTTTCCTGCGCATCCTGAACCACGGCAGAGATCTCAGGAATCGGCTGGATCGTGCCGGTCTCGTTGTTGACGTACATGATGGTGACGAGAATCGTTTCGGGTGTGATGGCCCCGGCAACCTGCTCGGCTGAGATGACGCCCTCGCCATCGGGTTTCAGATACGTCACGGAGAACCCGGCGTTGTTCTCAAGCCACTCGCAGGTATGAATGACGGCGTGGTGCTCGCCGGCGGACGTGATGATGTGGCTGCCGTGCTGCCTCAGGGCGTAGGCCGCCCCGCGAATCGCCATGTTGTCGGAATCGGTGCCGCCGCCCGTGAAGATGATGTCGCCGTTGCGCGTGTTGAGGACTCCGGCGACCTGATCACGGGCCGCGTCGATGGCGCGGGCGGCGTCCTGCCCCAGCCCGTAGATGCTGGAGGGATTGCCGTACTGCCCGGTGAAGTAGGGGAGCATGGCCTCAACGACGCGCGGATCAACGGGCGTCGTCGCCGCATGATCAAGGTAGATAGCCATGTGGACAGTATAGGGCGGCGTGACACCGCCCCGTTCACCCCTCCGTCATTCCCGCGAAAGCGGGAATCTGAATCACATTGCGCAACCCAAACCCGCCTATAATCCAACCATGACCGACTCACCGAACGAACCCCTGAGCCCTGACGATCCCCATGCCCGACAGGCTGCGGCAGCCATCTTGCGCCGCCATGACGCCGGTGAGGCCGAGGCCAATATCACCAGCGCCATCCGCGATTTCCTGATTGCGACAAAACTGGCTCGTGCCGACGAGATAGTTGAGGAGAATCCCCCGTCGGATGACTCACGCCGCGCGGTTGATCTGACGGCACTCGATACATTCGTCGAATCCAAGCGCCGTATCGGAACCGGCAAGGGTTTCAGCCCCGATCCCAGGTACGTCAAACAACTTGACGACTATTTAGCCGAATCACAGAAGCCGGGGCGCATGGGCATCCTCACAGACGGCAAGCATTGGCTGTTGCGGTGGCAGGGGATAGGTGAGGTCAAGACGACTGCGCCTTATGCGTTCACCCTCGAAAGCGCTGACAAATGGGTACTTCTCCATGAATGGCTGCGCGATGATGCCCTCGTCGCTCTAGAGAATATCCCTCCAAAACAGGAGGACATCGAAGCCCAATTCGGCCCCAAAAGCCCACGCTATGCGCAGGACATCGACACCCTCAGGGCGCTGTACGAGAAGGCGCGGGACAACGAGAGCATTGCGCTGAAACGACGGCTGTGGGAAGACTTGCTGCGCACGGCGTTGGGCGAGATCGCGCAGGATGATGCGGCGATGGATGACCTGTTCATCCGTCACACGTATCTCACGACAGTTATCGGCATCGTCGTGCAGGCCTCGTTCGGTATCGACATACAGCAACTTGCCGCCAAGGAGCCGCATGATCTGGTGATGGGTCGGCGGTTCCGCAGCAATACGGGCATCGAGGGCGTGGTGGAATCAGACTTCTTTGCATGGCCAACTGAGGTCGGCGGCGATTCGTTCCTCAGCGCGCTTGCCCGGCGCATCAGCCGTTTCGACTGGCTTGCGGCCCCGAAAAACGTCGCCGCCATCCTCTATGAGGCCGTCATTCCGCCGGATGACCGCAGGCAGCTTGGCGAATACTACACGCCCGACTGGCTCGCCCGCGCGATGGTGACGGAGTTGGTGGATGACCCGCTGAATAAACGTGTGCTTGACCCCGCCTGCGGCTCTGGCACGTTCCTCACGGAGGCCATCGCCCATTTCATCGAGGCGGCCGACAACAACCCGGACCCGCTCGATACGTACACGGCCTCGGAATTGCTCAACCGGCTGCGCGAGAGCGTAATCGGCATTGACGTGCATCCCGTCGCCGTCCACCTAGCGCGGGCGGCGTGGGTGCTGGCCGCCAAGCCGCTGTTCGACGGATTGGGCGGAGGGCCGCCAGCGTCCAACTTCTCCGCACCGGTGTACTTGGGGGATTCACTCCAACTACAAATCAGAGGCGACATGTTCTCGAAAGACATGGTCACCATTCCAGTGCGGGATACTGATAATACAGAGCTTGTTTTCCCGCGCTCCTTCGTCGAGCGGGCGGAGAACTTCGACCGGATTATGGCAGAGGTTACCAAAGCGATTGAAGAGGGGACCGACCTCCAATCTGTACTTGATGGTTCCGCGCTATTTGGCCCAAAAAGGGATGTGCTTGCGGAAACCGTTGGCAAACTACAACAGTTGCACGCTGCAGGCCGCGACCATATCTGGGCGTATTACACCCGCAACATGGTGCGGCCAGTCACTTTAGCGAATCAAAAGGTGGATATCGTCATCGGCAATCCGCCATGGATCAACTACAACCAGACCATCGCGGACTTGCGTACAGGACTTGAGCGACTCAGCAAAGACGTGTACGGCATCTGGGCGGGCGGGCGTTACGCGACGCATCAGGATGTGGCGGGGCTCTTCTTCACCCGATCGGTCGATCTCTATCTCGAGGAAGGCGGTGTCATCGGGATGGTGATGCCGCACAGCACACTGCAGACGGGGCAGTACACCAGGTGGCGGACGGGCGTCTGGAATATCGGGATTGATGGCGGGGTGCTGGCCGTCGATTTCACGCATAAGCTCTCCTGGGACCTCGAGCGGTTGAAACCCAACACGTTCTTTCCTGTGCCCGCAAGCGTCGTCTTTGCGCGCCGCGTCGTTGCAGAGGGCAGTAGTGATCCACCTGCGAAGCCGCTCGCGGGAACGGTTGAGCGTTGGACTGGGGAGACGAAAAAGCAGAACTTCGGGAGGGTGCCCGCTACGATCACAGACACTTCTCAGGTCGGCGAATCTCCATACGCTCGTCGCACAAGTGAGGGGGCCACCATCGTTCCCCGCAGGCTGCACTTCGTCGAGACAACGGAAAACACGGCCATCATCAAGGCTCCCGGAACAGTCACAGTCAATCCACGGCGCGGCACACAAGACAAAGCGCCTTGGCGCGACCTTGACCTCGCGGCGATCACCGGCCAGACCATTGAGGAAACTCACGTCTTCGATGTCCATTTGGGCGAGACGCTCGTGCCGTATGCGACGCTGGAGCCTCTGAAGGCGGTTCTCCCAATTCGGCAGGACAGTGAGAGGCGTTCCGAGGACGGCACCCCGCTTAGCGTCCTTAATTCGTCCGGTTTGGGAAGCCGAGTGCAGGAGCGCTGGAAGACAGTCAGCCGCCTGTGGGAGGCGAATAGAGCGGAGGCCAACAAATTGTCTTTACTGGAGAGGCTGAATTTTCATGGCGAACTCTCCTTCCAACTCGAATGGCAGAACGACAACGGTGAGATGCCAGTGCGAGTCGTCTACAACCAGTCTGGTACTCCGACTGCGGCCATCCTTAGCAATGATGAATCGGTAGTCGACTACACTCTTTTTTGGGTTGCCTGCGTTAGCTTGGCCGAAGCCAAATACCTACTGTCTATCATCAACAGCGATACATTAGAGGAGGCAGTCAATAAGTACACCGTCCCGAACTGGGCGGGTCGGACTCGCCACCTGCATAAGCATCTATGGAAGCTGCCAATACCCCGGTACGACGGGAGCGAGAAATTACATCGGGATTTAGCGCAGGCGGGTGAGGCGGCGGCCAAACGTGTGGCGGGTATCTTGCCGGAATTGCGGGCGAAAGAAGAGGCGAAGGGCAGGTCGCTGACGGTGACAATCGCACGCCGCGAAATCCGTAAGTGGCTGAAGACATCGAAAGAGGGCAAAGACGTCGAGCGGTTGGTGGGGAAGTTGTTGGGCGGATAGGGGTCTTTAGATTCCTCGGCTGCGCTCGGAATGACATGGGGAATGCAGTCGGTTGGCGGTACGGGGATTGGTTGCGCTCCTAGTTCTGGATTCCCGCTTTCGCGGGAATGACGGAGGGGGGCGGCCCGATGGATTCCGGCTTTCGCGGGAATGACGGAGTGGGGCGGGAATGACGGGGGGGGAGTCCCGATGGATTCCGGCTTCCGCCGGAATGAGGGGAGGGGGTGCCCCTTCGACGGGCTCAGGGTGAGCGGGGGTGGGGGCACCCCCACCCCCGTATCAAGTACGGGGCAGGCTCTGGCCCTCCCCCATCGAGGGGGAGGGGATTCTGGGTTCCCGTGTCAAGCACGGGAATGACGGATCCGTGGGCTACTCCGGCCTGAACCTGTTGACGATGGGGAGGCGGCGGTCTTTTCCGAAGGCGCGTTCGGTTATCTTGACGCCCGGAGCGGCCTGCCTACGCTTGTATTCGCTTATATCGACCAAACGCGTGACGCGAGCGACGACATCCGGATCGAAGCCGAGGCGCTCTACCATCTCAGCCGGTGAGCAGTCGCGCTCCACGTAGGCTTCAAGTACGGGATCAAGCACGTCATAGGGCGGCAGGGAGTCCTCATCGAACTGGTTCTCACGCAGTTCGGCAGTCGGGGGGCGGTCGATGATTTCCTGCGGGATGATGTCTCGCCCGGCCTGTTCGTTGCGCCAATTGGCGAGTTCGTACACCAACGTCTTGGGCACGTCCTTGATGACGGCAAAACCGCCCGCCATGTCGCCGTAAAGCGTGGCGTAGCCGGTCGCGTATTCGCTCTTGTTGCCGGTGGCGAGCACGATGCGGCCGAACTTGTTTGAGATGGCCATGAGGATGTTGCCGCGCGCGCGCGCCTGCAGGTTCTCCTCGGCGACTCCTTCCTGCGTGCCCTCGAACAGGTGGGAGAGTCCGTCACGGTAGGCCGTGGCCATGTCCTCGATTGCGATGACCTCAAAACCGATGCCGAAGTTCTCACAGAGGGCCCGCGCGTCCGTGACGCTCCTGTCTGCCGTGTACCTGGACGGCATTGAGACGCAGAGGACGTTTTCGGGGCCGAGGGCATCGGCGGCGACGGCGGCGGTGAGGGCGGAATCGATGCCCCCGGAGAGGCCGATGACGACCTGCGAGAAGCCGCTTTTCCGAACATAATCCTGCGTACCCTTGACCAAGGCGTTATAGACCTCTTCGACGGGTCCCATGGGGGTCGGCATGGAGTTCGCGTGCTGCGTTTCAGATAGGGGTCTGCGGGTTGCCCCCCGCTCGTGCTGTTCCGTTACGGGAATCACAACCGACTGTGCCCAAGTCGCGTTTCTTGAGTCTTTTTGATCGATTTTCGCGGTTTGGGACACAGCATCCGCCTCATGCAGTGGCAGGTCGGCGAGGAGAAGATCGTCATCGAATTGTCGGCCTGCGGAAATCGTTTTGCCGCTCGGGTCGAATATCATGCTCGCTCCGTCGAAAACAAGCTCGTCCTGTCCGCCAACCATGTTGACGTAGCAGAGGAACATTCCGTTATCTGCGGCGCGGTCGCTGAGCATGGCCTCTCGCACGGCGCGCTTGCCGCGGTAATAGGGGGAGCCGTTGATGTTAATGATTATCTGCGCGCCGGCGGCTTTCTGGACGTTGGTGGGGCCGTGCTCAAACCAGATGTCCTCACAGACGTTGACGCCGATGCGGGCGCCGCCGATCTCATAGACGGGGCAGACGTCGCCGGAGGCGAAGTAGCGCTCCTCGTCAAAGACGCTGTAGTTGGGGAGGAAGATCTTGCGGTAGATATCGACGAGTTTACCGTCGTGGATAACTGCGGCGGCGTTAAAAATGACAGGAGCGGGAGGGTCTGGATTCCCGCTTTCGCGGGAATGACGGAGAGGGTAGCCGACGACAACGGTGATGCCTGCGGAGGCATCGACGATCTGCTTGAGGGCGTTGTCCGCGGCGGCGAGGAATGAGTCTTTGTAGAGCAGGTCCTCCGGCGGGTAGCCGGTGATGCAGAGTTCCGGGAAGGCGACGAGGTCCGCCTGCGCCTCACGGGCGCGTTTGATGTGGTCGATGATCAGGCGGGTGTTGCCGTCGATATCGCCGACGGTGGGGTTCACCTGGGCAAGTGCGACCCGGAAGGGGGGCATACTCCCTGCGCCCCCGTTGCCTGCCTGCTCTCTCGTCGGACTGCTCATGGGACAAGTATAGGGGCGGTGGGCAGTGCCCTTCGACAGGCTCAGGGTGGAACGGGTGTTGCATACTTAATGGATGCGTAGTATCGGCAGAGTCTTGCAGGCGCTCATTATTCTTATTGTCCCGGCGTTGATGGTAGCGGGCTGTTTTGCGCCGCCGGAAGGAACGGCAACGCCGGTTGTTCCTGCGACGGCGACGGTTCAGCCAACGGTGATTCCGCCGGTGGCAAGCGCAACGCCTGGGGGGAGTCCGTCGTTGGCAACTCCAACACCGCAGGAGAGTTTGCCGACGGCAACGCCCACTCCCCCGGCTGCCGTTTCACCGGACCCGGACAGCTGGTGGACGGTGGCAGAATCGACCTGGAACGATACGTTTGAGGTGACGCTGGAGATTTTCGGCGCGTCACGCATTACAACGCAGACGGAGCTTCGCGTGAGGACACGGCTGCGGAACGTGTCTGACGATGAGAGCACGTATATCAGGTGGAGCCAATATGACCCGGCCGTCTCCACGTGGATTGTGTTGCCGAGCGGCCCGCCGCCCGCAGACCCCCGGGTGAGGCGGGCCGTGCGCCTCATCCAGTTGTGGGCGGAGGGCGATCCGACCCCGTCCCTCAGTTCTTTCCCGGAGGTCCAGGCGGACACCCTGGACGCGGGTGATGATATCGAACGGGAGGCTTCGTGGGACCTGACGGTTCGCGGGGATTCTGCGGGTACGCGGGCGCCCGCGCCGGACGGTGTCTATAAGGTGCGGGCTGACTTCTATCCGCGTGGCGGCAATGAGATTCCGGGTCTGCCTGAGATCCTGTTGGAGTTTCCTATCACGTTGGATAGAGGTATTGGAGGTTAATCCAGGAGTTTGGCGGGGTTCATGATGCCGGCGGGGTCCAGGGCGCTCTTGATGGAGCGGATGAGATGGACGCCCCCCTCACCGAGTTCCCTGGGCAGTAGGTGCTTGAGACGAACCCCAACGCCGTGACAGTACTCGATGGTGCCGCCCAGGTCGATGGCCTGATTGATCATCGCGTCTGAGGCCTCGCGGATGCGCTGCCAGCCGTCCGGGCGGGATTCGGGATCGACGGCAATGATGGAGAACATCTCCGGCTCGCCCCAGATGGCACATTCGACAATCCTCAGGCCCGCCTCTTCGAACGTCCTGATGGCGGCGAAGCGCAGATCGAGAACCTTCGAGATGGGGACGGCGGTGTGGATGTAGCTGCCTGCGCGTCCGCCGCGGTCGCGCCACGGGTGACGCTGGCCTGAGGCGCGCGCCTCCTTGTAGCGCAGGCCGGAGGCGTGGCGGTCTTCCCAGAACGATTGGGCAACCTCGGGATCCAGCGCTCGCGCGCCGTAGGCGGAAACGATGTCCCAGACGATCTGCTCCTGGATATCGAGTTCCGCGGAGCCGCCCTCAAGACTGAGGTGGAGCTGGGAGCGGCCGGGGCCGTCGGCGGTGATGGGCTGGCCGCCGGATTCCGATTCGTCCTCCTGGGCGAAATCGACCATGGCGGGGGTGAGTCCTTCGCTGAAGAGCCGCTCGATGGCGAAAAAGCCCTGCTGGAAGCTGTCGAACTCAAGGGCATAGTGGCGGCGCTCTTCAAGTTCCGGGTAGACGCGGATTGTCGCCTCGGTAATGACGCCGAATATGCCCTCGGTGCCGATGAAGAGGCTCGTCATATCCAGGCCGGCGGACACGAGTGGGCGCAGGTTGCGTGTGCGAACGATCTGGCCGGTTGGCAGGACGACCTCAAGGCCGACGACCTGCCGCCCCATCGGGCCGTACTTGGCGGCCAGATAGCCGACGCCGTTGGTTGAGATTGCGCCGCCAACCGTGGCGACGGGCTGGCTCCAGGGATCATGGCCGACAAAGTGGTTGGCGTGCTGGACGATTTCTTCGAGGTCGCCGAGGACGACGCCGGGTTGAACGGTGGCCGTGCCGTCCTGGAGGCTGACGTCGATGATCTTGTCCAGCGAGGCCATGTCCAGCACGATGGCCGGTTCGGTCGTCGACGCGCCGCCCATGACGCCGGTGCCGCCGCCGTAGGGAATGACGGGGACGCGAGCGGCTGTGGCGGCTTTCAGTATCTCGGCGACGTGGGCGGTGGATTGCGGTTTGACGACGGCGAGAGGCGTCGCTTGTTCTCTTCCCTCTTCGGGGCGCGCCGGGATGGCGTCTTCGGCGTAGTCGGCAAGGACGGCGGCGTCGGTCAGGACGTTGTCCCGGCTGACGATCTGGTTGATTTCAAGAAGGAAGTCGTTGGCAGTCATGCTTTAGATGGTACACGGCGTTATTGGTTGCTGAGGATGACGAGCATGACGCCAACGATGACGAGAACTGCCCCGACATAGACGCGCAACGTGATGCGTTCGACCTGTCGGAGGAAGACGGCGGCAAGGACGAGGGTGACAAGCGGGTTGACGGTGAAAATGGGCGAAACGAGGACGACGGGAGCGAGGTCGAGCGCAAAGAAACTGAAGAATGCGCCGGTAGACGCGAGGATACCGGCGAGACTGATCCATATGAGGGCTGCGCGCGGGGCCCGGATGTCTTTTCGCAGGCTGCGGGCGCTGGCAGCGCCGAGGATGAGCATGCCGATGAAGAGGGTGATTGTGGAACCGACCTGGGGCGGAGTTTCGTCGGCGGTCAGCAGGCTGCGCGTGACAACCTGGCTGCCCGCGTATCCCAGCACGGAGAGGAGGGCGGCGGCGGCGCCGATAATCAGTGGGCCGCGCAGTCGGGATGTGACGGTGGTGGTGGTCATGATTGCTGGGCTGGGCCGGTGACGATGAGGGCGACGCCGATGACGACGGCAAGGATGCCAATCGCAAGCTGAATGGTCACTCGCTCATCGAGGAAGATCACGGCGAGGATGGAGGCGAATATCGGCATCGCGCCGCCCATGGCCGTTGCGCGTCCAACGCCGATCTTGCTGACGGCGGTGTAGTAGAAGAATCGACCGCCCATGAAAGAGAGAAGCGCGACGAGGGCGAAACCTCCGAGGGACTGCAGGTTGAGTTGCAGGAAAGCGGCGGGATCCATGATGACGGCGATGATGGCGACGAAGATGAATCCGGCCACGATGGAAATGAACGTCGCCGAGGTGGGGCTGACACGATTGATGCCCAGTCGGATGAGGATTGCGCCAACAGCCCAGCACATGGAGGCGGTGAAGGCGAGAATGATGCCGATTGTGGTGTCGGTCATGCGTGGGGAACGGAAAGGCCGGCGTGTTGGAGCATCGAGGCGAAGATGGGGCGGCCGTCAACGCCGCCGATCTCCGGCTCGCAGCAGCGCTCCGGGTGCGGCATCATGCCGAGCACGTTGCGGTTCTCGTTGACGATGCCGGCGATGTTGGCGAGCGCGCCATTCGGGTTGGCCTCCGGCGTGATCTCCCCTTCGGGTGTGGAATAGCGGAAGATGATGCGGTTCTCACGCTCCAGCTGGGCGATGGTGTCCGGGTCGGCAAAGTAGTTGCCGTCGCCGTGCGAGATGGGGACGCGGAGGACATCGCCCTGCTGCGCCAGTGACGTGAATCGGCTGTCCGTGGTCTCGACCCTCAGATTTGTCCATTGGCAGCGGTACTGGAGATGGGCGTTGCGCAGAAGCGCGCCGGGGAGCAGCTGGGCCTCGCACAGGACCTGGAAGCCGTTGCAAATACCTATTATGGTCTTGCCCTCGTCTGCCATGCGTCGGATGCCGTCCATGACCGGGGAAAAACGGGCGATTGCGCCGGGTCGGAGGTGGTCGCCGTGGGCGAAGCCGCCGGGCAGGATGGCAAGATCGTAGCCGGAGAGGTCGCTTTCCGTGTGCCAGACGTAGTCGGCGTCAGCGTTGAAGACGTTGGTGAGGACGTGGTGGCAATCAGCGTCGCTCCAGGTGCCGGGGAAAACGACTATTGCTGTGCGTGGGGAAGGTGTGGATGCCATGTGGGAATTATGGCATATGGGGGTGGGGTTAAGCCCTTCGACAGGCTCAGGGCGAACGGAAGAATTTTCTGGATTCCCGTGTCAAGCACGGGAATGACGGGTATGCGCTATTGGGAGAGGAGTTGCTGGACGACGTCTGAGACGTCCTTGCCGTCGGCGCGGCCTCTCATGGCGGGCATGAGGGCGCCCATGACGCGGCCACGGTCGGCCATGCTGCGCGCGCCGATGTCGTCGATGATCCTGCGGGCTTCCGCCTCGATTTCCTCTTTGGAGAGGCGCTCCGGCAGGTAAGACATGACGACGGCGAGTTCGGCCTCCTGGTCTTCGAGGCCGTCTTCGCGTCCGGCCTTCCGAAATTCGTCGATGGTTTCCTTGCGCTGGCGGGCCTCACGGGCGAGCACGTCTGCGGCCTCGGTGTCGTCGAGGGCGGTATTGGGGCCCTTGGCAATGGCGGCGTTCTGGAGCGCGCTGCGCATCATGCGGATGGCGGACAGGCGAGGGCGATCACGGTCGCGCATGGCCTGTTTCATGTCGTCTTCAAGTTGTTCGACGATGGTTGGCATGGGGGAATTATGGCATATGGGGGGCTTCGGCGAGTTGGAGGACGCGCTCTATGACTTGTTGGGGTGTCAGGGAGTCCGTGATGAGGACGTGGGCGTCATCGGCGGGCTTTAGGGGGGAATCTGTCCTTTCCGCGTCACGTTTGTCCCGCTCCTGGAGCTCGGAGAGAACTCGCTCAAAGTTGTCGTCATCACCCCGTTCAACAGCCTCGGCGTGACGCCGTCGCGCCCGCGCCTCAGCCGATGCGTCAAGATAGACCTTGACGGGCGCGTCCCACAGGACCACAGTGCCGATGTCTCGTCCCACCATCACCACCCGGCCGTCCGCCTGCTCCGCCATCTTTCTCTGCATGGCAACCAGGACGCGCCGTACGCCGGAGAGCACGGCGACTCGGGATGCGGCGCTTGCGGCATCAGGGGAGCCGATCACGTCGCTCACGTCCTCGCCGTCAATCGTCACGCGCGTGTCGTCGATGGCCATTTCCGATTGCCGCGCCAGGCGGGCGACGGCATCGTTGCTCCACTCCTCAAGATTTGCTCGCAGGGCGAGCAGTCCGACGGCGCGGTAGAGCAGGCCGGTATCGATAAACGCCCAGCCCAGTGTGCGGGCGACACCCCGCCCGACGGTGGTCTTGCCGGACGCGACCGGCCCGTCGAGAGCGATGGGGCCTTTATAAGAAGCCACGTGATTCCCCGTTGCCGCCTCGACTACAGGTAGAATGCGCGTGGGCGTCATCCAACCCTCGCCGTGAGATACTAACGGCAGTAATGAACTGGCTCGATATACTCATCATCGTCATAGTGGCAGTTCCGGTCGCGTTTGGCATACGCATCGGGTTGATTCACATCGCGTCCAGTCTGGTCGCCATTGCGGCGGGCACGCTGCTCGCAACCCTCTTCTGGCGGCAGGCCGCAGATATTGTCGGCGTATTCATCCCGGATGACAATCTGGCCGCTTTCACCGGCTACCTGCTCATCCTGGTTATCGTGCTTGCGGCGGGTTGGGCTGCGGCGGTATTTGCCAAGGGCGCGCTCAACGTATTGATGATGGGCTGGGTGGACAAGGCGGGGGGCGTCCTCTTTGGCGCGCTGTTGGGCTGTGTCATCGTCGCCGCGATGATCTGGTCACTGGAGTCATTCAGTGGAGAAACCGTGCAGGAGGCGCTGGACGCGTCCTTCCTGCGGCCCTATTTCGCATTCCTGGTTCCCATTCTTCGCTCGATTTCCGGTGAGATTGACCTGTCATAGTCCTTTGCAGCATGGATAATGGATGCAGGCTGGTAGGGCTACAATGCGGAATATGGAAAAGGGAACGGTTGAGGACACCGCCCGGCAGGGAGTGGTGCATATCCTCAATTCCTCGGTTCTTGTGCTCAACGGCAATTTTGAGCCGCTGAACGTCACGCGCGTTCGCCGCGCGCTCCTCCTGCTGATCCGCGGCAAGGCCGAGATGATTGAGAACGGGCGCGGCCACCTGCAGGCCGAAAAGGATCGACTTGAGATTCCGTCCGTCATCCGGCTGTCCAGCTACGTGCGGCGTCCCATTCAGCCGCAGCGGCTGACCCGGCGTGAGGTGTTTCTGCGGGACGGGAACACGTGCCAGTACTGTGGCAAGCCGTCACGGGAGTTGACGCTTGATCACGTGCTGCCGCGGCACCGGGGCGGCCAGAACACGTGGGACAACGTGGTGGCGGCGTGTGTTCGCTGCAACCATCGCAAGGCGGGGCGCACGCCGCGCGAGGCGGGTATGCATCTCCTGACTGAACCCGCCGCCCCGCGCCCCAATCCCTACCACACCTTCTATCGATTCCTGGGGGCAAATGAGAGTTGGAGGAAGTTCTTCCCGGAGCCGCGCAGGGGAGCGTCACACGGCTGGAACGGCCACGATGGTTCCGCATCATGATCCGTCAAGTCTCAATAACATTGCGCGAATGGCAGAATCGGCGTCTATAATGACTGTACGGCTACAGGTATACTAACTACGGACATTCGCACTCGAAGGAGCTAGACAGGCATGGCCTACATCATCGCGGAGCCCTGCATCGACCTCAAAGACGCTTCATGCGTCGATGTCTGCCCCGTGGACTGTATCCACACGACGGACGAGGACAACATGTACTACATTCACCCGGATGAGTGCATTGACTGCGCGGCCTGTGAGCCTGTTTGCCCGGTGACCGCCATCTTCGAAGAGAGTGAACTCCCCGAGGAGTGGAACGACTTCATCCGCATCAACCGCGAGTGGTTTGAGAATCAGTAGCCCGCGCTGTTCCTGAACAGCAGAAAATACTCGCGGTTGCCCTTTGGTCCGGTAATCACCGATTCGCGTACTCCCAGGACACGGAGTCCCTTTTCGATTGCCCATAGAGCCACGCCGCCGATCGCGTTTGCCCGCGCCGCCGGTGATCTGACAACGCCGCCCCGACCCACCTCTTCCCGCCCGGCCTCAAACTGCGGCTTGACCAGGGCCAGGATGAGACCGTCGGGGGCAAGGGTTTCGATGATGGTGGGCAGGACGAGGCTCAGCGAGATGAAGGACACGTCCGCCACCGCCAGATTGATTGGTTCTTCGATTCCGAGAGAATGCCGCGCGTTGTGGCGCTCCATCACGACCACACGCGAGTCGTTTCGCAGGCTCCACGCCAACTGGCCGTAGCCGACGTCGACTGCGTAGACGCGTTCTGCGCCGCGCTGCAAAAGGCAATCGGTGAAACCGCCCGTTGATGCTCCAACATCGAGGCAGACGAGACCGTCGGAATTTAACCCGAACGCATTGAGCGCGCCTTCGAGCTTGACGCCGCCGCGGCTGACGTAGGTTGGACCGTCTGCAAGGAAAATCTCGGCATCGGGGGCGGCGAGGGCGGCGGGTCTGAGGACGACGGAGCCGTTTACCGTGACGAGGCCATCCGCAATCATCGCGCGGGCGGCGTCGCGTCCGGAGGCGATACCGCGCTCGACGAGCAGGCCGTCGAGCCGCACTCGTCTGTGTGATGCCGCAGCCGGTTCAGCTTTGGCGCGTGGTTGTCGTTTTTGGCGGGTCATTTCGCACCTACAGTATCATTTGCATGCAGTATGAACGGGAGGAACATGTCCGAGAGCCAAACGGCCTCTGAGATGGGGAGTGAGGGCACGGGAGCGGCGCGCCGACCTCCCATGCCGCTCGCGGTGCTGCGTCTTCTCCGCCCGACGCAGTGGACAAAGAACGGGCTGCTCTTCCTGGCATTCGCCTTTTCTCTGAATCTGCACTGGGACCTTGATGATCCGGAGACGGCGCTCCGGCTGCTGTTGCAGGCAGCCATAGGGGCTGCTATCTACGTCGGCCTGTCCGGCGCGACGTACATCATCAACGACATCATCGACGCGGACCGGGACAGGGCGCACCCCACGAAACGGGAAAGGCCCATCGCCGCCGGATATGTAACCCCCACCATTGGCGGCTTCGTGTCTGCCGCGCTGCTGGTGGTGTGCCTGGGCGGGGCGTTCGCAATGAGCCCGCTGATGGGCCTGATTGCCGTGGGGTACGTCAGCCTCACCATCGGCTACTCGGCGCTGTTGAAGAACGTGGTGCTCATCGACGTGATGGCGGTTGCGGCGGCATATCTGGTCCGCGTGATGGCGGGGGCCGTGGCCATCGACGTGCCGATTTCCCCGTGGCTGTACGTCTGCACAACGTTGGGCGCGCTTCTCATCGCAATCGGCAAGAGGCACGGCGAGGTCGGATTGATGGAGGATGGGGCGTCCGATCACCGCGGCACGCTGGGTCACTACACCGTGCCGCTGCTGAACCGGATGATTGCCGTGGCCGCCCTATCCGCTTTGATGGCATACGCCCTGTACACGTTCACCGCGTCCAATCTGCCGGGGCAGATGATGCTCACGATTCCCTTCATGATCTACGGCGTCTTTCGGTACCTGCAGCTGATACGGATGGGGCACATCACCGGAGAGCCGGAGCGCGTTCTGCTGCAGGACAAGCCCATGATGCTGGCCGTCATCGCGTGGATGGCGGCGGTTATTGCGATTCTGATTATTTTTCCGCGGCCGGCGTAGGCCCTTCGACAGGCTCAGGGTGAACGGGGAGGCAATTGAGTTTTTGGATTCCTCGGCTGCGCTCGGAATGACATGGGGCGGGTTGTTGTGGCAACTGCGTGTGGGTGCGTATCATGCCTTGGTGGGGGTAGCAGGCTGTCATGTCATCGTCGTCGTATCGCGTAAGCATTCTTGCCGAAGAGCCGCATCGCAAGGTGCTCACTCGACGCTGGGTGCGAGACGTTATTCGGCGTGCCCTCGCGGCAGAGGATGCGCCGTCCGGCGGTCGTGTGGAGGTGCTCATCGCCGGCGACGAGACCGTTTCGGCATTGAACGCCCAATTCCTTGGGGAGCAGGGCACGACAGACGTGCTGTCCTTCCCCGCCGAGGCGTTTGATATCGCAGATGATTGGCCGAAGGATGAGGGCGCTTCGCGAGGTGACATC
This sequence comes from Dehalococcoidia bacterium, assembly GCA_965203815.1. Classification (GTDB taxonomy): domain Bacteria; phylum Chloroflexota; class Dehalococcoidia; order UBA6926; family UBA6926; genus VXMO01. Next base: position 961,116 of record OZ241912.1, read on the forward strand.
GGCCAGCTTGTGCTGTCCGCGCCGCAGACCGCCGCCCAGGCGGAGGCCAATGGTCTGAGCGTCGAGGAAGAAGCGGCCCATCTGCTTGTCCACGGAATCCTCCACCTGCTCGGCCATGATCACGAGCTCAGTGACGATGAAGAAACAATGCGCGCCCGCGAAGACGCGATCCTGATGGACATCATCGGCAGACCCGTTCATGGCACGGAGCCGATGGCGCTGTCGCATTCGGATGCGCACGAGGCAGAGATGGCGGCGTCCACGGGACAGGCGCAATGACATCTGAACAGGGTGCGCAAGGCCCGCACCAGGTCCTGTACCGCAAGTGGCGTCCACAGACGCTGGAGCAGGTCGTTGGGCAGGAGCACATAACACAGACGCTCCTGAACGCGCTTGAGCGGGACAGGGTGGGGCACGCCTACCTGTTCACCGGGCCGCGCGGGACGGGCAAGACGAGCACGGCACGGATTCTCGCCAAGGCGATCAACTGCGAGCCGACGGGCGGGAGGGGCGAGCCGTGCAATGATTGCGAGCCCTGCCAGCAGATCACTGACGCATCATTCCTTGACCTCGTGGAGATTGACGGCGCGTCGAACCGGGGCATCGACGAGATTCGCGATCTGCGGGAGAAGGTGCGGTTCATGCCGGCACGGGGCCGAAAGAAGGTGTACATCATAGATGAGGTGCACATGCTTACAGCGGCAGCGTTCAATGCGCTGTTGAAGACGCTGGAGGAGCCGCCCGATCACGTGGTGTTCCTGCTCGCGACGACGGAGCCGCACGCCGTCCCCCTGACCATCGCGTCGCGGTGCCAGAGATTTGATTTCCAACGCATCCCGGAGGAGCGAGCCGCCTCTCTGCTGGGTGAGATTGCCCACGCGGAGGGGCTGAGCATGGAGCCGGAGGCGCTGAATACGGTGGTCAAGGCGTCCGGCGGCAGCCTTAGAGACGCCGAGAACCTGCTTGAGCAGCTTGCGTTGACGGCGGGCGCGGACGCGACCGCGAGCGACGCCCGGAGGCTGTTCGGCATCGCAGGATCCGGGCGGGCGCGTGAGTTGATCGCGTCGCTGCTGGGAGAGAAAGACCTCGCGGCTGCGCTTCGTGGGCTATCGGCGCTGCACGCGGCGGGCGTGGATATGCGGCAGATCCACCGCGAGTTGGTAAATGAACTGCGAGCGCTGATGCTGGTCCGCGCGGGGGCAGGGGACGTACTGGATATCTCGGATGATGAGATCGGGTCGGCGCGAGAGCTGGCGGGGAAGATCGAGCTGCCGGTGATCCGCCATGCGCTGGGGCAGATCGCGGCGTTGTCGGTGCCAAGCGGGAGTCCGCCGCTGCCGTTGGAGATGGCCTTCGCGGGCATCTCGCTCAGCGGGGAGTCGGTACAGCGCGGCGCGGAGACGGGAGCGCAGGCTGCCCAGGAGGAACGCAGGGTTGGCGAGACACGGGCACCTGAGCCACAACCCGCACGCCCGCCTCGTCAACAGCAGTCGGAACAACGACAGAGTCCTACCCAACCCAAGCCGGAGCCTGCGCGCCCAAGCCCGGCGCGGACGGAGTCGGAGTACCCGCGGGCGGGTTCACGCCCGTCGCCGATGGTGGCGCAACGGCAGGGGGGAGCAGAGCCGTTTGAGATGCCGCCCGGCGAGTTGACTCTTGAGACCCTTCGCCAGAACTGGCGCGAGCTTATCAACGGCCTGCGGGGAGTCGGCTCAGCCGGAAATCTCGACGCCTATCTTCGCAGCGTGTCACAGCCGCTGGCCATCGAGAACAACGACACAATCGTGATAGGATTCGCCCACGATTTTCAGAAGGACAAGATCGACGACCCGAAGTACCGCCACCTGGTGGAACAGCGTTTCGCGCAGCTGCTGGGCAAGCATTACACGATCCGATGCGAGAAGGTCGGGCAGGAGGAGCGCGGCGGCCACCTTGTGAGGGCGGCGCAGCAAATGGGAGGCCAGATTGTCTCCGGAGGACAGCAGGACGAGGACGACGCCGGGTGACTGAGAGACGCGGGAGGACAGCCGGATGGGCATGAATCGGAACATGATGCGCCAGATGCAGCAACTCCAGTCGAAACTGGAGAAGGCGCAGAACGAGTTGGGCGAGATGACGGTGGAAGGAACCGCCGGGGGCGGCGCGGTGACGGTCGTTATGGACGGCCATCAGAATATCCGCTCAGTGTCCATCGCGCCCGAGGCGGTTGACCCGGAGGACATCGAGACGCTGGAGGACCTTGTGTTGGGCGCGGTCAGCGACGCCAACGACAAGGCCAAAGACCTCGCGTCGAAGCATCTTGGCGCGATTACGGGCGGCATGGGCCTGCCCAACTTCTAGTGAATTCCCAGCCTGAGCAGCACGGCGGGCAGGCGGAATCCCTCACACGCCTGACCGAGCAGTTGAGCCGTTTGCCCGGCATCGGGCCCCGCAGCGCGCAACGACTCGCCTACCACGTCATTCGCGCCCCCAAGGAGGAGACGCGGGAGTTGGCGGAGGCGCTGTTGGGGGTCATCGAGACGGTCAAATTCTGCTCGGTCTGCCAGAACGTCACCCAAACCGATCCGTGCTCACGCTGCGCGCTGCCGGCGGAGGACCAGTCGATTATCTGTGTGGTGGAGGAGCCTTTGGACGTCGTCGCAATTGAGCGGAGCGGGGCGTTCAAGGGGCGGTATCACGTCCTGCACGGGCTGCTGTCGCCGATGGACGGCGTCACGCCGGAGAATCTGCGCATCCGTGAACTGATCGAGCGGCTGAGGGACGACACGGTCAAGGAGGTCATCATCGCCACCAACCCTTCGATGGAGGGGGAGGTGACGGCGATGTATGTGCAGGGCCTGATTGCGCCGCTGGGCGTCCGCGTGACGCGGCTGGCGCGAGGGCTGCCTTCCGGGTCTGATCTTGAATTCGCGGACGCCGTCACCGTCGCCCGCGCCCTGGAAGGCCGCCAGGAATTCTAGGGCCCCACTCATCATTCCCGCGAAAGCGGGAATCTGAATCGCTCTGCCTACCGCAGAGGTGAAGCTAGCGAGGAGGGTCCACCGGCCCTCTTGGCCTCCACAACGTCTGGCCGATGGGCACGGACGCTCAGCTGACAACGATGGGGCGTAAGGGAGTCGGCAAGCAGCTGTGGTACCAGGACTTGACGGGCTAGAGGGTCTTTGCCATTCCTGATGAGCCCGTTTGGGCTTTCGCTTGGTCTAACGCAGCGTTGTACGTTTCTAAAGCGGACGTATAAGCATCATATGCAGCAGACTACGCGTCATACGCATCTGAGTACATCTGGTAGAGGTCAGCTAGGTAGTCAATATCTGATTGCGGCAGAGTACACGTCTCATCGCTGTCGAGAGCTATTCCGCACAACCTCTCCCATTCCGCCTTGTACATCTCCCACGCGGCATCGCTTACGGCCAACGCTTCCTCCACCTTGCGCTCCGCCTCTTCCCATGCCGCTTTAGCTTCCTGCACGATGCGCCGCATTTCGATGTTCGCGGGCGTCGCGGCGGTGTCCTTATGCAGTTCAATCAGGATCATCTCAATCGAGAAAAATGGCACCCAACAGCCGTCGTCCATCTTGTTTGCGTCACCTTGCGTACGAACCTCAAGTGAATCTCCTTCACCACGCAACTCCGTCACCCGATGTGTTGTCAGCAGTTCGTTAGGATTGGGGTCGTAACACAGATAGCCGGACACGATAGTACCCACTCGTATGTCTTTAGGAGCAAATGAAGTGGCATGGGTGGCTGTATCTAAGCAGGTTATCGTCGGGTTCATTGACCCTGTGCATTTGAAACCCCAAACGACTAGAGAATCCGAGTCCACTATCGGAGCATCGTCAAGATAGATGTTGATGAGTTCCAGAACGTCGCTGCGGGTGATATTGCCTTCCTCGTCCAGATAGTCATTGATGGCCACAAGAACCTCGCCGAGCTCGATCCGATTGTTGATGTTCGTGTCGTAGATTGGCGGGGACGCGTAAGCAGCGACAACGGTCATAAGCATCGCTGATACCGCCATCAGGGAAGAAATCACTATCTTCTTGGGCAGTCGCTGAAACATAGGTACCTCCCCGCCGTAACGGACTCGGCCACTTGTCACAGTAGGCGGTGCCCCATATGAACGACGAGGAGGCAAGATGCCTCATCCGTCCCAAAAGGGGATTCATACGAAACGACCTACTGTGACGGTTCGCAGTATGGATGAACCATGTAACTCGGTCAATGACAAATGTTATTTGCACCCGCTCTGTCTGTCAGAAGATAGAAGGCAACCAACGGCGTCGATTAGCCGTAGATAGGCAATGCGATTCAGATTTCCGTGTGCGCGGGAATGACGGCGGGGGTTCGCCCTGAGCCTGTCGAAGGGTGAACGGGGGTGCCGGCCGCCCCTGGGGGGGGGCCACTTACCCCAGCCACTCGGCGAGTTCGTCCCGGTTCCGCTCCAGCCACAGCCGGTTGAGTTCGATGCGTTCCAACGACTGTTGGATGGCTCTCGTCGCCGACGGGGTCGGATGCTCGTCGAAGAATGAGCGCACGTCCTGCGCCGCCTCCTCGGTCGTGAATCCGCCCGTGATGGACACGAGCCGCATGATGGCGAATCCCCCGCCTGCGTAGCGGCGCTCGATCTCCGGCCAATTGTCCTTCATGAACTCCCATGTCAGGTTCAGGCCCCGGAGGTTGCCGCCCACGCCCATCAGGATGCGCGGCGCGTCCTGCACGCGTATCTGCTCCTGGTCGACCGACATCTCGAGCGAGCGTTGGAGGAGCTCCGGCTGACTGAACTGCGTGAGCGCCATCTGCATGCGGACCTTCTCCTCCTGCAGATCGAAGTCCCGCTCCAGCCGCTTCATGGTCTCGAACGTCTCGTTGTCGCCCTGTTCAGCGGCCAGGTTGTATGTCACCGCGCGCAGGTCAGGCCGCAGCGATGACTCATCCTCAAGGAAACGCGCGAATCGCGCCGCCGCCTCTGACAGCACGGCTTCATCACCGAAGCCGCCCGCCGCGCTCAGCGCCACCGCCCGCAGCAGCGTTCGCAGGTGCGCCTCATTCTCCGGTTGTTCCCAGCCGACCTTGCCGGCGACGGTCTGTGTGAGCCCTCGGGCAAACTCCTGGTAGCGTTCGAGATACGGCTCGTTTCGGGACAGCGCCTCGATGGCCCCGAGCTGCGATGCCATCGCCGCCCAGATGCTGTAGTCCTCGTCGTCCGCGTATGCCTGTGCCAGCTCAAGGTAGTTGCGCGCCGGGATATGGCGCGCGCGTGCCAGCGCGTACGTGTCCTCCAACAGCGTCAGGCGGTCGGGCGCGGACAGTTCGCCTGTCCGAACCGCCGCGATCAGCCGGTCAAGTTCATCCTGTTGGTAGCCGACCCGATAGAAGCCGGTGCCGCCCGCGTTGACCTTGATCCAGCCGTCTCCCGATGCTGCCGGAACATCGATCGTCTCCGACCGGCCTGTGAACAGGGCCCGTGACTCAACATCGCTGCCCTGTGTCGTGATGCGCACGGGAACGTGCCACAGCGTTTCATCCTCGTTGGGCCCGGAGTACAGGAAGCGCCGTTGCGTCAGCGAGATGGCCGCGCCGGAGTCTCGGCGCGTCGTCTCCACCGTGACGACGGGATAGCCAACCTGCTTGACCCAGGAGTCCATCATACCCACGATGTCCTGCCCGGAGGCGTCAGCCAGGGCGCGCCAGAGGTCCGCTCCCTCCGCGTTGGAGTATGCGAATTCGCGCATGTAGTTGTTCAGGCCGCTGCGGAAGTCGTCAGGGCCGATGTGCTGTTCCAACATGCGAAGAATGGAGGCGCCCTTCTCATAGCTGATGGCGTCAAAGAGTTGGCTGACCTCGTTGGGATTCCGCACCTCGGACTCGATTGGATGGGAGTTCTCCAGCCCGTCGAGGCTCATGCCCGGCGCGACGTCCGTGGCGATGAACTGCGTCCAGATTGCCCAGTCCGGGAAAAGCGTGTCCGTTGCCTTGGCTGCCATCCACGACGCGAAACTCTCGTTCAGCCACAGATCGTTCCACCATGCCATCGTCACGAGGTCGCCGAACCACATATGCGCCATCTCATGGGCGACGATTTCAACAATACGCTGCCGCGTGCCGGGCGAGGAGCTTGCCGGATCAAACAGCAGCGCCACCTCGCGGTAGGTCACCGCCCCCCAGTTCTCCATGGCCCCCGCTGCAAAATCCGGCAGGGCGATGTGATCCAGCTTTTCAAGCGGGTAATCTACACCGAAGTAATTGTTGTAGTAGTCAAGAATACGCACCGACGTTTCCACCGCGAACTGTCCCAATTCCGCCTGTCCGACGGTTGCCCACACGCGGTTTAGCGTCCCATTGGCTGACCGCGCCTCGATGAATTCCATCTCACCCACGATGAATGCGAGGAGATAGGTGGACATGATCGGCGTCGAGGGAAAGCTGATCCGCTCTTTGCCCTCACCTTCCGGCTCCGGCGCAGACTCCAGCTTGTTGGAGATGGCCGAGAACCCCTCAGGAATGATCAGGTCAACCTGGAAAGTGGCCTTGATTGCCGGCTCGTCCCAGCACGGGAAGCACCGCCGCGCATCCGACGCCTCGAACTGCGTCGCAGCCATCCGCCGTTCAACTCCATCCTTGTCACGGAAAGTGCTCAGGTAGAAGCCATGCAGTTGATCGTTCAATATTCCCGTGAATGAAATCTCAAGCGTCCCCGCTCCAACGGGCAGCGGCTCGCCAAAGCGGATGGCGGCTGTCTCTTCATCCTCGTTGTACGTGATCCCGGTCGATGCCGAGGCCTCTCCGCCGCGCGGCGTGAACGTCGCCGAGCCGAGTTCCAACTCGATGGCGTTCAGCACGATCTCGTTCGTGATTTGCGAAACGAGGACGTCAATCGACACGTCGCCTGTGAATGAGGCGTTGTCCAGGTCAGGCGTCAGCGTGAGGGCGTAGTGTGACGGCCTCACGGACCGGGGAAGCAGGGTGAACCGTTCATTCGTATTTGTCGTCATTGCTCCGACTCTTCATGTGATTGGCCGGAACGCGCAAGCCGCTCCGATATGGCTGTGATTGTTTCAAGAGTAGAATTGTCGCTATTTCTAGGCAAGCGGCAGGGTGTTCCTCCTCTCATCTTTCGCTCCGGCGTGCCAGCACATCCGAAAGCGAGACGGGCTTGGCCAGGAGCATCGCGAGGGCGCTGAGGAGATAAAGCGCGGCGAAGAGTATAAACGCAGGCATATACGTGTTGATCAGGTCGTACGAAAGGGTGCCGATGATAGGCCCGCCCGCTTGCACGATGACCTGGAAGGGGGTGGTGAAACCGCGTATCGCCCCCTGGTGCCGCCTGCCGTAGTAATCCGCCCACACCAGGTTCATCAGCATCGGCAGCGAGCCGAACGACAACCCATGCACGAGCGCGAAAACCAGCGCCGTTGGCACATCGTCCGTAATCATGAGCAGCGCAACGCCGCCCGTCGCGAACGAGAATGCCAGCGCCATCACGAATCGAACGTGCATCCGCTCGGCCACAAACCCCACGATCAGCGATCCTGTCGCGCCGATTAGCGACCATACCGTCAGGATCATCGCAGCCTGCGCTTCCGACATACCCTGGTCGGTCATGTACGGAAAGAGATTGAAATTGATGCCGCCGATGTTGAACGCAAGCGCGCTTGTTGCGAACAGGATCAGGTAAAAGGCGCGTGTGCGCAGCGCCTGTGACAGCGTGAACGACGCCTCCTCGCTGGCGGCATACGACTGTGGCGATCCGCTATCGTCGTCGTCCTCATCCACTGGGCTGTCACCGTCCGGTCGCAGCCCCATGTCCTCGGGCTGCCGCCGCAGGAACAGCGCGACCGGCAGGAGCGTCATCGCCCACACCAACCCTCCAAGCGCGATGGCCGCGCTCTGCCAGCCCGAACGCAGGACGAAAAAGGTCGCATAGGGCGGAAAGATCGCCTGGCCAAAGCGGATGCCCGTGATGGAGAACGACATGGCCCGGCCACGCCGTCGAATGAACCACTTGGCCACCACCACACCTGCGACGATGGACAGAAAGCCCGTATTCAGGGCGCGGTTCGTAACGATAACGGCGTAGAACTGCCAGATTTCTGAGATCTGGCTCAACGACATCACCACCCCGCCCAGCAGCATGAATGCGATCAGCGTCGGTATCCGCGGGCCGCGCCTGTCCAGGATGGGACCGATGAACGGGGCGATGCCGGCGCCAACGATCCCCCCAATCCCGATTGCGGTTGAGAAGGTTGTGCGGCTCCAGCCGAAATCCCCGGTAATCGGCTTGACGAAGACACTGATGGCCGGGTTGTACTGTGCTGTCTGGGCGACCGAGACGATGAACATCGTCGCGACAATCACCCATCCGTAGTAGAAGCGCCGTCCCAAACGGGGCGGCGCAGGCGTTTTCGGCCTCGATTCCATGCATCCAGATTAGCCGCTTGCCTGCCGCAAAAGCGCAGTGTCCAGTCTCAATTGGCGGGATACAATTGATTGGAAATGTCGAACGCAACCTACACCGTCATCCTGGAGCCCGAACCCGAGGGCGGATACTCAGCGCATTGTCCGGCCCTGCCCGGCTGTGTCGCGCAGGGCGAAACTCAAGACGAGGCCGTTGACGGCATCAGCGCCGCGATTCAGCAGTCGCTCTCTGCGTGGGCAGAAGACGATATGCCCCCGCCTGCGGATTCGGTCGACTATCTCGGCGATGAACTGTATGAGATCCTTGCCGCTCGCGCGGATGACAATCTGCCGCTCACATGCGAGACGGTCGAGGTCCAGGTTGACGTTGGCGACCGGCAGCAGAGCGAGTTTGAAGAGGAGCGCCCGCCCGTTCTGGTCGCGCCGGGCGTTCCGGGTGTGGAGATGATCAAGCGGGGCGCGCTCAAGGCCCTCATCCGGCACTCCGGGATGACGCCGGAGGAGTTCGAGATTTTCGCTCGGACGGAGGCCCGCATCCTGGACCTGGGCACCGGCTTTCCACCCCTGACCGTGGGCGGTGACGGGGACGCCGAGTAAGCCGATCTCGCGCATTATGCGTACTCGCCGATACCCTCATCAGATTGACCTCTCAATTGACATGACGGTATAATCTCCGCTGTTGTCCGTCATGCGGCGGACGTTTTTGATACCAGTTTTCGAGTACGGACAGTCACAACTGCGCGGGGAACATGTCCACACTCACCGATGAACTAACGGACGTTGAGAGCAGCGCGCTCGCTGAACTTGAGCGCATCTCTGACAGGGATGCGCTGGAAGAATGGCGTGTGACGTGGCAGGGCCGGCGGCAGGGTCGTCTTCCGAAGCTGCTTGAGCAGCTGCCGACGCTCCCTATTGAGGACCGGCGTGAGGCCGGCCAACTCGCCAATCGTGTGCGCTCTGCTCTTGAGAATGCCTACGAAGAGCGCCGCGCCGTCCTGGAACACGCAAACGTGGCGCAGAGGCTGTCTGCAGAAGCCATAGACGTGACGCTGCCCGGGCGCGGGGTTCCTTCCGGAGGACTGCACCCCACGACGCAAACGATGCGGGAGATCATCGACGCGTTCAAGCCGATGGGATTCCGCGTCGTCGAGGGCCCCGAGGTTGAGTGGGACTACTACAACTTTGAGGCGTTGAACATTCCGGCAGACCACCCGGCCCGCGATCAGTGGGACACGCTGTGGCTGGACATCGAGGACGATGACGGCAAGCGGCCATTGCTGCTGCGGACGCACACGTCGCCGATGCAGGTGCGCATCATGGAATCGCAGCAGCCCCCCATCCGCGTGCTTGTCCCGGGACGCGTGTTTCGGCATGAGGCGACGGACGCTTCCCATGAATCGGTCTTTTTTCAGGTTGAGGGTCTTGTCGTTGACCGCGGCATCACGTTCGCGGACCTCAAAGGAACGTTGTACGCTTTTGCGCGCCGCATGTTCGGCGCTGACCGCCGCGTCCGATTCCGCTGCGACTTTTTTCCGTTCGTGGAACCGGGTGTGGATATGGCTATTGACTGCTTCACCTGCGAAGACGGCTGCCGTGTCTGCGGCCAGAGCGGTTGGTTGGAGATCATGGGCGCCGGTATGGTGCATCCCGAGGTCCTGAGACGAGTCGGGTACGACCCGGACGAGTACACGGGATTCGCATTCGGCATGGGGCCGGAGCGCATTGCGATGCTGCGGCACGGCATCGACGATATACGGCATTTCTATGCCAACGATTTGAATTTTCTTGAGCAATTCTAGCTCGGTGGGAATAGCGCGAGGGATAGAGAGAGGGTTTCGAAAACCGGAAGGAGGATGGAGATGACAGAGCGAGCCGAGAAGGTCATGGTGGATTTATCGCTCTCTATTGAGGAGTTCGGCACGATTCTGGGCTGCCTGAGCGCGGCGGCAGACCAGGCAATGGCGGGTGTAACGTACCTCGAACTTGCAGACAAACTGCGGGACGCGCAGCGTCAGATGCTCGGCCCGATGTCCGTCGGCGAAGGAATGAGCATCGTGAGGGAAATCCAGGATGTGGAGAAGGCCACCGTCGCACAGCTGCGCTAGCAATAGCTGCCGGACGGTGGTCGCGCAAGCTGAATGACGACGCGCGGCGCTCCCGTCCCCACCCAGCAGAATTGCCCAAGCTGCAATGCCCTCGTGTACTACGAGGGGTATAGCGCGTTGCCGTCGAATCTTGTGCCGCATCGCTTTCATTGTCATGCGTGCGGGAATGTGTATCTGGTGCGGTCGACCTCGAACAAGCCGCCGCGCTTTCGTCTCAGCATGAGGCACATGGCAACGGGCCCAAGCGATCTCGTCACGGCGGAGGACATCGCCGGACGGGGTCATGATCTTGGAGATGAGCAGGCGGAAGATTCGGGCGGCGAGTCTGAGACGTCTGACACAAGGGATCGAACGGAGTAAGACGACGCGATGCGCGTGTCTCTCAAGTGGCTGCGAGAATACGTCGATTTCGACCTGACGCCTGAGGAATTGGCGCATCGGCTGACCATGGCCGGTCTCGAGGTCGGCGCAATCGAGCATGTTGGCGGGGGCTGGGACAATGTCCTGGTCGGTCACGTTGAGCGGCTCGGCCCTCACCCCAACGCGGACCGCCTTAAGCTGGCCACCGTCGACACCGGCTCCGAGCAGTTGGAGGTCATCTGCGGCGCGCCGAACGTGGAGGGCGGCCAGAAGATCGTGCTGGCCCGCGTCGGAGCGACACTGACGAACCCGCAGACGGGCAATCAGGAGACGCTCAAGGCTGCGCGTATCCGTGGCGTCGTCTCGGAGGGCATGATCTGCTCCGAGCGCGAGCTTGGGCTGGGCGACGATCACGAAGGCATCCTCGTTCTGCCGGACGATGCTGTCCCCGGCACGCAATTGGAAGACTACCTGGGCGATGTGATTCTCGACGTTGAAGTCACGGCCAACCGCCCTGACTGCCTGTCCATGCTCGGTGTTGCGTGGGAGGTGGGGGCCCTAACAGGCAACCCGGTGCGCGTGCCGTCACTGGAGTACGCGGAGGACGGAGACCCGATAACGACAAAAGACCTGGTTGACTTGCGCGCGCCGGAATTCGCGCCGCGTTATACGTCAGCCCTGATCACGGGCGTGACCATCGGGCCCGCGCCCGGCTGGATGCAGATGCGATTGAAGTCCGCCGGCGTGCGGCCTATTTCCAACGTCGTTGATATTACGAACTACGTCATGTTGGAGATTGGGCAGCCGCTGCACGCATTTGATCGGGACACCATCGCGGGCGGCAAGCTCATAGTCCGCCGCGCCACACCGGATGAGCCACTCATGACACTGGATGGCCGCACGCACTCTCTTTCGACCGAAGACTTGGTGATTGCAGATGAGAACGGCCCCGTGGGGCTGGGCGGCATCATGGGCGGGGAGAACTCGGAGGTCTCGGATTCCACGACGGACATCATCCTGGAGTCCGCGTCATTCGGCTTTGCAAGCACGCGCCGCACGGTGCAGAGACGCCGCATCGAGGTGGGCGGCAAACGCGGCACGGAGGCCTCCCAACGCTTCGAACGCAACCTGCCGATAACACTTCCGCCCGTCGGCCTCCGCCGCGCCGCCAAGATGCTGGTTGAACTCTGTGGCGGAACGGCTGCAAAGGGCATCGCTGATGACTGGCCTGAGCGCCGCGATCCTGCAGTGGTCACCATGACCTCGGAACGCATGAAGCAGGTGATGGGCAGCGACCCGGGGCGAGAAGTCTCAGAACGAACGCTGCGCTCGCTCGGTTTTGAAGTCACGGCCACGGACAGGCCGGATAGTGAATACACCATCGACGCCGTCGTTCCGTATTGGCGGACGGACATCGGGATTCCGGACGACCTGATCGAGGAGGTCGCGCGGATCGTCGGCTATGATGCCATCCCCGTCACCCTGCTTCCCTCAACCGGTGAGCCTGACCTGCCGGAACCATTGACACAGCTCAAGGACGATGTGCGGGACACCCTCGTTCGGCTTGGCAACCGGGAAACGATTTCCTATCCGCTCGTGCCTATGGATTTGTTGCAGGCCACGATTCCCGGCGACGCGCCGCAGGACCCGCTGCGGGTCTGGAATCGCATGTCGCCCGACCAGGAGTATCTGAGAACAACACTGCGGGGCAGCCTGCTGCGAACACTTGCGAACAATGAGCGCGTCATCGGCAGGGAATCGTACCGACTCTTCGAGATCGGGCAGGCCTATCTCCCGCACGGCCCCCGCCATCAGCCGGAGGAACGGACGTATGTCACCGGCGTACTGGCGGGGATGCGGGACAATCGTTCATGGATCGGCGGCAACGACGCCGTTCCCGATGAGATGGACTTCTTTGATGCCAAGGGCCTTGTCGAAAATCTGCTCGGCGCGATCGGCGTCCGCGCGGTGTACGAGGCCGCTGAAGACCGCATCCTGGCGCATGGCCGCACGGCGCATCTCCTGCCGGAAGAGGGCGGCCGGCCATTCGGAACCATCGGCGAGGTTCATCCCGATACGCTGGAGGCGCTTGATATCCGCGCCCCCCGCGTCGTGCTCTATGAGATCGATCTGCACGCGGCGCTTGATCATCGACGCGATGTGGAACGGACGTGGCAGTCCGTTTCCCGCTATCCGGGTGTGCTGCGGGAACTTTCACTGCTCATCGATGAGGGAGCGCCGGCGGGGGCGGTGACTGACATCATCCGGGGCTTTCCATCCGTTGTGCGTTCATCGCTGGTGGACGTTTACCAGGGCCCGCAGGTGCCGGATGGCAAGAAATCCCTCGCATACTCACTCGTTTGGCAGTCGCCAACGCGCACATTGACGGATACTGAAGTGGATGTCGCGGAGACGCAGTTGCTGGATAAACTGCAACGAGAGACGGGCGCGACTCTCCGCTCACAGACGTGAGGGGGATGCGCCCTTCAAGATGAAAGGCGCATTGAGACGATGACGACAGATACCGGCATGATTCTTGTGGAAGAGGCGCTTGAGCGCGTCCTGGCCGACACTCGGCCTCTGCCGCCTACGCGTGTTCCGCTTGCCGACGCCAACGGCCTTGTCCTTGCAGATGAGGTGCGCTCCGCAATCTCCATCCCGCCGCTCCCGAACTCCGCCATGGACGGTTACGCCGTGCGGGCGGAGGATGTGGCCGCGGCGGCGCAGAACTCGCCCGTTGTGCTGCCTGTCATCGGGGAGATTGCGGCGGGATCGCCGCCCGAACCCGCCGTGACTGCAGGCGCCGCCGTGCGCATCATGACCGGCGCCCCCATCCCGCCCGGCGCGGACACCATCGTGCGCTTTGAGGATACGGACGAGGAGAGTCGTCGAGAAAAAGGACAGCCGCTGGACGCCATCTCAATCTATGCTTCTCCCCGGGTTGGCACGTCCATCCGCGCCGCCGGTGAAGATGTGCAAGCCGGTGATATGGTGCTGGCCAAAGGCACGGAACTGACCCCTGCGCGGCTTGGCGTGCTGGCCTCCGTCGGTATGGCGGCCGTTCCCGTCTACCCACGTCCCGTCGTTGCTATCCTCGCGTCCGGCAACGAGATTGCCGCGCCCGGCGAAGAGCTAGGAGTCGGCCACATCTATGACATCAACACATACACAGTGCAAGGGCTCGTTCAGCAGATGGGCGCAGTAGCGCGTCCGCTCGGCATCGCCCGCGACACTGAGGAATCTGTTCGAACACACGTCGAGCAGGCCCGGGAAGCCGATTTCCTGATTACGTCCGCCGGTGTTTCCGTCGGCTACTACGATCTGGTCAAGCTGGTGCTGCAATCGCTGGGCGATCTGCGTGTGTGGGCGGTGCGGATGCGCCCGGGCAAGCCTGTGGTGTTCGGCATCCTGCGTGGAACGTCTGACGCGCCATGGGGACGGGACGTCCCCCATCTTGGTCTGCCGGGCAACCCGGTGAGCGCAATGGTCGTCTTTCACATGCTCGCGCGTCCGGCGCTGCGCAAGATGATGGGGCACGAGTCGTGGGACTCTCCATCACTGACGGCTGTTCTGGATGACCCGATCCAGAATGAGGACGGCCGCCGCGTTTACGCCCGCGCCCATGTTTATCGCGGCGATGACGGTCGTATGCATGCCCGTCTCTCCGGCCCGCAAGGCTCCAATATCCTGACAGCGATGGCGCGGGCGAATGGGCTGGCGATCTGCCCGGAGGACGTGACGCGCCTTGAGGCGGGTGATGAGACACGCGTGGAGCTGCTGGGGGAAACGGGAATCTCCGGCGGCGCGCCTGAGGACGAATGAGTCTCCTCTTTTGGGGCCGTATCCTGATGGCGGCCCTGGGCATTATCGTCGCCCTCATCGCCATCATCTCCTGGACGATGGTCTCGCAGGCCGTGGTTGCGGAACGCGACCCGGTTGACGTTACACCGTTGGACTACGGCATGTCCTATGAGGACATCGAGTTCCCGCCGCGCATGTCGGAAGAGCGGGCAGAAGAGAATCCGATAACACTGAGGGGTTGGTGGATTCCGGGAACCGCTCAGTCCGGTGGTCCTGATTCGGCGATCGTCGTCGTTCACGGCCTGGACTCGAACCGCGCCCGCGACCCGGAACTGTACATGCCGCTGATTCGAGACCTCCGTGATAGAGGCTTCTCGCTGATCACCTTTGATTTACGGGCGCATGGGGAATCTGACGGCGAGATAATGTCTGCCGGCTACTACGAGCGCTACGACGTGCTGGGAGCGATGGACGTTGCTGAAATCCGATACGGGATTCCGGCTGAGCGGATCGGTGTGTTGGCATTCTCGATGGGAGGGGTTGCCGCCTTGCTGGCAGCGACGGAGGAGCCACGACTGCGCGCTCTCGTCATCGACAGCGCCTTTGCGAACATCGATGACCTGTTCGCAGCGGAAGTGGCTGACCGAACGCCGCTTCCGGAGTCGACGATAGGGGTGCTGCAGCCGGGTATGGAGATTGTGGCCCGGATGCGGTATGGCATATCGCTGTCGGCCCTCAAGCCTGAGGAATTCGTTAGTGAGCTTGATGTCCCCCTGCTGCTCATACACTCGGAGGATGACGACAGGATCGCCCCTGACCACTCGGAACGTATCGCGGCGGCGGCAACGCACCCTGAAACCCGCCTGAAATCGTTCCCGTCCGGCGGCCATAGCACGGCATTCAGCGACCACCCCGAGGACTACCTGGACGCCGTGACGGAGTACTTGCAGTGGCGGTTCGACAGCGGCTCAGCCAATTGACACTTTTGCCCGTCCGCGCCTAGAATAAGCCGCCTTTAAAGGCTTGGGCGGGTTGTATTTTTGGGGGGTAAAGTGGCCACACGCGCTTTCATACTGGTAGAGACTTCCGTGGGCAAGACGCAGGAAGTTGTGGAGGAACTCAAGAAGGTTCCTGAAATGACGTCCGTTGATGCGGTGACGGGCCCGTACGACGTCATTGCGACGATTGAAGCAGAAGACCTCAATACGGTCGGTAGCCTCGTTGCCAGCCGCATCCATACAATCGGGGGTATTCTGCGCACTGTCACTTGCTTATCAGTCTCACTTTGAATTGACCCGGTCACGGGGCGGCAACGCAGTGGTGTTGCGCCGTTAGCTTCCTGATACAGGGCGCAGCCGAGCAGAGAGCAACGCGTCAAAGGACGGAGGCGCGGGGGGAGCGGCGATGGATTTCCGATTTTCTCAAGAGGACGAGGCGTTTCGCCAAGAAGTGAGGGAATTCGTCAACGCTGAATGGGATCCCAAGGGCTACGACTCAGTCGGCGCGTCCATCGCGTCCTATGATCTCCACACCCACGAGGCGATAGACCTCGTCAAAGAATGGCAGCTCAAGCTTGCCGACAAGGGTTGGTGGACACTGCACTGGCCCACTGAATTCGGGGGGCAGGGCGCGCCTATCTCGCGCCAACTGATCTACCGCGAGGAGATGGCCTATTGGGGCGCGCCCGCATCCGGCGCAAGCGACCTTGTTGGGCCTGTCCTGATGTACCACGGCAATGAGTGGCACAGGGATGAGTTGCTCCCGCATTACGCCACCGCCGAGATCGAGTTTTGCCGCCTGCTGTCCGAACCGGGCGCGGGCTCCGATCTTGCCAGTGTGCAGACGCGGGCCGTGGAGGACGGCGACGATTTCATCGTCACCGGCCAGAAGATATGGACGTCCATGGCGGAGATGGCCGACTACGGCCAGGCGCTCGTCCGCACGGATCCTGAGGCCGCCAAGCACCGGGGCCTGACCTATCTCATCATCGACATGAAGTCGCCGGGCATCATCCTTCGTCCGCTGTATGACATGCTTGGACGCCGCCGCTGGAGCGAGGTGTTCATGGATGAGGTCCGCGTGCCCAAGCGCAACATGGTTGGAGAACTCAACCGGGGCTGGTACGCAACCATGACACACCTGTCATTTGAGCGCTCCAACATCGGTGGGCCGGCGCGTATGCTCCGCACCGTTGAGGAGTTTATCGATTACGCGAAAGAGGCAAAGGTAAATGGACAACCTTTGCTGGATGACGTTCGGGTGCGGCACATCCTCGCGGATATGCGCCTCCAGATCGAGGTGGCGCGGATGATCTCCTACCGCGTGGCGTGGATGCAGACGCGGGGAGAGATTCCCGTCAAGGAATCCTCGCAGACCAAGTTGTGGGGAGACACGCTGCACCAGGGCATCTATCGCGGAATCGCCTCAATCCTGAACGACTATGGCCAGCTGCGCCCGGAAGACAAGTGGGCGCCTGCCGGCCGCTTCATGGGCGTGAACTCCATCCTCGCAACGGGACTTAGCATCGGCGGCGGCACGCGAGAGGTGCAAAAGAACATCATCTCCCAGCGGGCGCTTGGGCTGCCGCGGTAGCTGTACGAACCCCTAAGTGTAGAGAGGAAACCACTTTGGCTGACGATACTTCTCTCGCCAATAACAGAGGGTGGCAGATAGGACTCGCAATAGAAGCAGGCATGGATGAAGCCGAGGCCCACCGCCGTGTCAGTGCTGATGAAATGGCAGCGCTGGGCGGCATCGCGGCAGCCGGAATTGGCGCCGGAGCCGCCGGTGTGGCTACGGGGCTGGGAGGAGTCGGACTCGCCTTTGGTGGCGGAGCCGTAGGCATCGGCGCCCTTACAGCTGTTGCAGCCCCGGCTGTGGCGATGGGAGGAGTTGGGTATGCTGTGGCCCGAGCCGTTACCGGCATTGGTATTGCAAGACGAGATCATTTGCTGCGGATGTTGACAAGACTCTTTGGATTGAATGGCCAAGCTGACAAAGTCGTGCGCCTGTTTGAGATTGAAGGCAAGGGAAGGCTTGTCGATGGGCGTCGCCCACCTGATTCCGCTACAACGAGGGCATTATTGGGGGTTCTGCAAAAGAGCCAGAGTGACGCGCTGGTCGGCCTCTTCTGCACTCCTGCCGGAAAGCTGGTTATGACTTTTGACCTGGCTGATGGACGGTACGCCTTTGCGGTACTGATTAGCGCCAGGAAATTCTCCGGGGGCGGCATCGATTCCAGGGAGGAAGAATTCAATCTGAGCGGGGTGTCAAGCGTCGATCTGCTAATACGGATACTTGAGCGCGAAGGCTTCTTGCAGTACCCGGACATTTTGCACGACGAATCAGAAGGGTCGTAATCTACGGATTCGGGCTGGAGTCTAATAGCTGGCAACATGAGGCGAGCGGCATCTGAGCCTCAGCTCACGACCAATTGTGAGCGCCACTCCGCCAACTGATTCTCAATCGCCTGAAAAGGCACAGCATAGAAACTCAGTTGTTGCGTGCCGCGGGCGGTATTGATTCCGATCACCTTGGCATCAGGCATTGAAAAGAGCGGCCCGCCGCTGTTACCCGGGTTGAGAGGCGCAGTGTGGGGGATGAAATCATAGAGCCTGCTTATTGCATCGTTCTCAGAGACAACGCCAATCGTTGCGGTCACTTGCCCTCTCTGGCCACCTCGCGGGTATCCAATGGCGACAACATCATCGCCAACACCGGGCGTTGCCCGGTCCCAATCAAGAACGAGAAAATCGTTCGAGCAGCAGATTGAGAGAACTGCAACATCCCTGTCTGCGTCCCAGCCCAGAACCAGGGCCTCATATGAGCGTGTGTTGCGCACTACGACATCTACGCTGTCGGCATCTTCGATAACGTGGTGGTTGGTTGCAATGAATGCCGTCGCCCCATCGACGTCGAAGATAAAACCTGAACCGCTGGACCGCCAGCCGGCTTCCACCTTCACGATTCCATCCCTGAAACGTTCAACAAGGTCTGTAGCATCCAGAATAGGTCCCGGTTCAGGGGTAGGTGGAGTCGTCGGCTCAGGTGTGGGTTCACGAACCGATGGAACTGGAATGCCAGACGTCGGGGTAGGCTGCTGAGCCAACGGAGTTGAATTACCAGCTGTGGGTGTCGTTTGCCGAACAGGCGGGGCTGCCCCATTGGATGCGGGAGTGGATTGTCGGACAGATGGATTTGTAACCTCGGTGGTAGGCGTGGGCTGCCGAACGGAGGGAGCGGTGGTCTCAAGGCTAGGGGATGAATCTGCGGGAGCCCCATTATCCAACTCGGCCACGGTGCCAACCGTAATCACAAGAACTGTGCAGAAGCCGCACAAACCCACAAAGACGCCAAGGGCTATTAGCAGTACCCGCTTCATGGAGATTCACACAGACCAAGCCACGTTCATCAACACACGAATATCCCGACCCTAATTGGCCCCGTTAGAGAGTGTCTAGACCTCGGTTATGACGATCTCCCACGTAGTGCCTCCCGCCGCCTCAATGGAGACAAGAATCGTGCCTGGCGGGATGTCTAAAAAGCCATCCCCAACGCGGAGCAGGCTCGTTCCCGACCATTCAGTGGCGACCTCGTTCGCAAGACGCTCCCTGCCCGATTCCACACCTTCAAAGAGCACAGAGAAATGGCGGTCCCTGTCATTCTCAAAGGTCATCGAAACGGAATAGACTCCAGCCGGCACATTGTCGATGATTTGCACATCCTGCCCAGTGCCCGTCAAGGTAATCACGATGGGCTCCGGTGTGGGAGTGGGGGGTGGTGTCGCCGTTGGTGCGAGGATGGGTGTCGCCGTAGGGGCAGGAGTCGGGGTTAGTGTGGGCATGGGCGTAGCGGTGGGCGTCGCCGTCGGCTCGGGTGTTGGGGTTGATTCGGGTGTCACCGTTGGCGTTGGTGTATCAGCGGGAACGATTGTGGATACTTCAGAGGACTCTGCCGGTGCCGTTGGGTTGACGGGTTCTGAATCGCATCCAGCGGCTAGAAGCCAGACAAAGAGAACTGGAAGAACTAGCAAATGGAAATCGAGTTTCCGCATAAAGGTGCCTCCTCGCGGTTTGCAGACATGGGCGTCCTGCGACAGAAGCAACCTGCTGCGCCGATCCGCGAGGAGACATGGGTAACCCCATGCCTCCAAAAGGAAGCAAGCGCAGCCGATGCAAGCATCGTTGCTTCTGTCGCACAGACATTATGGCGTAGTCGAAAAAGAATTTCGACGGTTATGACGATCGCGCCAACGAGGGATGCTGTGCATGGCGGGTAGCGCAGCACCATATGCCTTGAGCCGCCTATACTGTTTCCATGACCAATTCCGACGGACAGGCCAAGGACTACGCGGGCCAAGGGCGCATCTTCCTGAATCAGGCCTACGAGGAGCTTGAACGCGATGACCTGCGTCAAGCCTCGGAGAAGGGGTGGGGGGCGGCGTCTCAACTGGTGAAAGCCTATGCCGAGGCGCAGGGTCTGCAGCATGATCGCCACTATCTGCTCGATCGAACGGTGCGCCGCCTGATTGAGGATACGGAAGACGACTCACTACTAGATTATTTTGCCGCGGCGGGATTGCTGCACACGAACTTCTGTGAAGGCGAGTATGGCCCGCGTCAGGTGCGGAGGAGCCTTGATCAGGTCACTCAATTCGTGACTAAAGTCGAGGCGGCGCTGAACGGCCAGAACGGCGCTTCACCCGCGGGATAATCGTGCGCCGGACGGCACACACTCTCTCCCCTTTGTCCACGCTCCTTTGAATACTGCTTTAGCCCGCCTCGTGATGGTTCGCGTGGTATGCTGACAACGATTCAGAACACGTAGGATTCCGTATTGGGCGGTTCGAAAGTGACGGCGCTGCCTGACGAGCGCCGGTGGGGAGACAGAAAACAATGGACTTCACGTTTGCGCCGGAAGATGAGGCGTTTCGGCAGGAAATTCGAGAGTTTGTCCGACGGGAATGGGATCCCAAGGACTACAACACAGACCTGAACGTCTTCGGCTATGACTTTGACAGCGCCGAATACCGAGAGGACGCCAAGGCCTTCCAGAAGAAGCTGGTTGAGAAGGGCTATTGGACGATGGCGTGGCCGCAGGAGTACGGCGGGCAGGGCATCCCGTTGTCCCGGCAGGTCATCTACGCGGATGAGCTTGCCTATGCAGGCGCGCCGCAGGGCAGCCCCAGCGCCAACATCACCGGCGCGATGATGTACCACGCTGAAGATTCCATCAAGAACGAGTTCCTGCCCAAGATGGCGCAGAACGAAATCGACTGGGCGCAGGGCTTTTCTGAGCCTAATGCGGGCACCGATCTCGCCAGCCTGACCACGCGCGCCGTTGAGGACGGCGACGATTTCGTCGTGACGGGCCAGAAGATATGGTCGTCGGGTTCTCACTACGCCAACTGGTACCACGTGCTCACGCGAACGGATCCCTCTGCGCCGAAGCATCGGGGCATCACGTATCTGATCATGCAGTTGAAGGACGATGACGGGAACCAGATGCCCGGCATCACGCTGCGACCCCTGTATGACATGTTTGGCCGCCGCCGCTGGAATGAGGTCTTCATGGATGAGGTCCGCGTTCCCAAGCGGCAGGTCATTGGTGAGGTCAACAGGGGCTGGTACGCCGCCATGACCACCCTCAACTTTGAACGCGCGGGCGGCACGGGCGCAAGGAACGTCGCCGTACTGGAGAAATTCCTCGATATGGCGAGGAACCTCAAGTTCAACGGCGAGCCCGTCCTGAATGATCCTCTGGTCAGGAATCAACTGGCAGACCTGCGCATCCGCGTCGAGACGGGCCGCATGCTTTCGCTCCGCCTTATCTGGCTCCAATCCAAGGGCGAGGTTCCGCAGTCCGAGAGCCTCATCGCCAACCTGTATGGATCGATGATGCAGAAGTTCAACTTCTGGCCCGCGCTGGCGCAGATCATGGGGCCGTATCGAGCACTGTTGCAGGGCGAGGGACGCTCCCCGGACAACGGCATGTACGGCACCAACTATGCGCTTTCGATGGTGACGGGCTACGCGGGCGGCGGCGGAATCCTGCTCGCCCCGGGCCTGATTGCGCAGAGAGGGCTTGGCCTTCCGAGGTAACTGTATTCGACGCTAGCCAACACCATGTAAAGACTCGAGGTATAAGAACCCGAGCTTGATGAGGATTGCATCATGTCGACGATGAGCGGCGGTGAAGCACTTGTCGCGTCCCTCGTTCGTCATGACGTAGAGGTTGTATTCGGCATACCGGGCGTCCACATGTCCGGCATCGTCGCCGCGATGCGGGACGAGCCGAGCCTGCAGCTGATTACCACACGCCATGAGCAAGGCGCGGCCCATATGGCGGACGGGTATGCGCGTGTCTCCGGCAAGCCGGGCGTCCTCCTTGTTGTGCCGGGCGCAGGCGTCTATAACGCCGCATCCGGGTTGGCGACGGCCTATGCCCGCTCTTCTCCCATTCTCACCATCGCGGGGCAGATACCCAGAGCCATGATTGGCAAGGAACTGGGCGCGGTCCATGAGGTCTTTGATCAGGCGGGAATCGTTGCTCCGGTCACAAAGTGGCGGCGACAGGTTCTGCGTCCGAGAGACGTGCCCGCCGCTGTGACGGAGGCATTTCGGCAGATGCGCACCGGCCGCCCGCGCCCCGTTCTTATCGAGATGCCGCCTGATGCAGGTGTCGAGCGGGAAGACATAACGCTGCGCGATCCTGCTCCCGTATCACGTATCGTGCCCAGCGCGGAAGACCTGCGCAGGGCGGTGCAGGCGATGATGGACTCCCGTTTGCCGATCATCTACGCGGGCGGCGGCGTGGCGCAGTCCAATGCGGAAGATGCCCTCGTGCGGCTTGCGGAGGCGACGAATATACCCGTCGTTACCTCAAGCGGCGGCAAGGGGACGATTCCGGACGACCATCCCTTCTCCTACGGCTCCTGCTTTGGCCCGCGCGCCGAGATGGATGAGATGAACCAGATTTATGAGGTGCTTGCCTCCGCCGATCTCGTCATCGGCATCGGCGCGCGTTTCTCCATGGGCAACCCGGCCGGAGAATCATCCACGCTTATCAACATCAACATCGATGACTCCGAGTTGACACGGGTTCAGGCGAATACGATTCCCCTTCACGGAGACGCGGGCGCCACGATTGAAGCGTTGCTGCCGTTGCTTGCGGAAGCAGGGGCACAGGACCGCCCGTCCCCGGAAGAGGCCGTCGAAGTGACGAAGAGGCTCATGACCTTCTACGACATTCGCGAAGAGGAGCCGCAGTATCCGATCCTGGAGATGATGTGGAATACCCTGCCTGAGGAAACCGTCATCGCCTGGGACGTTACACAGTTCGGCTATTACGCGCGGTCGCATTACCGGGTGAATCAGCCAAAGACGTACATCGATTCCGGCTACTCCTTCAACCTGGGCTATGCGTTTCCCACGGCGCTGGGCATCAAGGTGGCTCGCCCTGACGCGCCTGTGGTGTGCGTGAGCGGCGACGGCGGCTTTATGTTCAACGCGACCGAACTGGCGACTGCCGCGCAGTACGGCATCAATGTCGTTACCGTCGTGTTCCGGGACAACGCATACGGCAACGTTGCGCGCGATCTCGATAACTACTTCGGCGGTGCGTACGGCACTGAACTGGTGAACCCTGACATCGTGAAATTTGCGGAATCATTCGGAGCGGTGGGGATTAGAGCGGAAAGCCCGGAGGAGTTGGAGACCCTGCTGCCTGAGGCCTTGTCACGCAATGCGCCCGTTGTGATCGACGTGCCGCTGACAGACATATCGCTCCCCCGCGCAAAGATGTTCGCGGGCCAGATGCAGCCCCCGTGGACCATGCCGCAAGACGGGTTGATAGACAGTTAGCGTCATACGTGTCGATAAGAAGCACTACGGCTTCGGCTGTTCTCGTTTTTCTCCTTGCCATCGGCAGTGCAAGCTGCTCGTCCGGCTTTGTGGAGGGCCCGCCGGATGATACTGCGAGGTCATCGTCACCAGCTCTCAGCGAGGCGGGGATGACGGTGTTCACCGCAAACTGCGCGGAGTGCCACGGGGCGGCTGGGCAGGGTCATCCCGACTGGCAGATTCAGAACGCCGACGGCACGCTGAACCCTCCGCCGCTCAATGGTGACGGCCATACGTGGCATCACTCTGATGGTGTTCTTTACCGGATTGTGCGGGATGGCGGCGCGATCCCGAGTCAACCGGACTTCAAGAGCGGAATGCCGGCCTTTGCCGACAAATTGACGCACGACGAAATCGTCGATGTCCTCATGTATGTCAAGACCTTGTGGGACGGGAAGACGACCTCGGGCGTCTTCATCGCGGAATTGCAGGCTCAGAGAAGTGTGAACGACCCGTTCCCTGCCTAAGAGGGATAGAGGTCTCGTACACGGCGGGCATGCACACGCAAATGCCGCGCGCTGTATCATGACCGCGTACCGTCGCATCGCGACGGCGGGATTAGGGGGTGACCATCATGGATTTCAGGTTCTCCGCAGAGGATGAGGCTTTCCGACAGGAGGTTCGCGAGTTCGTCCGGCGAGAGTGGGACGACCGGGGCTATGACCTCGTCTCCACGATGAACACGTCGTGGCACCTTGATGACAACGCCGCCCTCGCGCTCCAGCATGAATTCGAGCAGAAGCTTGTTCAGAAAGGCTGGTGGACGATGCACTGGCCAAAGGAGTTCGGCGGACAGGACGCCGGCATTGAACGGCAGCTCGTCTACCGTGAGGAGATGGCCTACCAGGGCGCGCCGTCCGCGCTCGGCGGCGGCCTCGTCGCGCCACTCCTCATGATTCACGGCCAGGACTGGCAGAAAGAGTATTTCATACCCCGCCTCGCCAACGCGGAGTTTGAGTTCGCGCAGGGTTTCTCTGAGCCCAACGCCGGCTCAGACCTCGGCTCCCTCACAACCCGCGCCGTTGCGGACGGCGATGATTTCGTCATCAACGGCCAGAAGATCTGGACATCGACCGCTCACCATCCGAGAGCCAAGTGGGGTCATATCCTTGTGCGGACGGACCCGGACGCCGCCAAGCACCGCGGCATCTCCTATTTCCTGATCGACATGGAATCCCCGGGCATCTCGCTGCGGCCTCTGTACGATATGCTTGGCCGCCGCCGCTGGTCGGAGTGGTTCCTTGAGGACGTGCGCATCCCCGCCCGCAACCTGATTGGTGAACTCAACCGCGGCTGGTACGCCGCCATGACGACACTCTCGTTCGAGCGGGCGTCCGTTGACATTCCCGCGTCGTTGCTCCGGGAGTGGGAGAAGATACTCGACTATCTCCGCACGACGGATATGAACGGGCAACCGTTTACCACCAACCCGATCGTGCGCAATGAGATGGCGGACCTGCGCATCTACATCGAACTGGGACGGATGCTTGCCTATCGCGTGGCGTGGATGCAGGCGAACGGTGAGATGCCCCAGGCGGAGGGATCGCTTGCCCGCGTGTGGGCCGGCGAGGCGACGCAGCGCGTATTCCGCACCGCCGCTCGCCTGATGAAAGACATGGGCACGCTCATCCCCGGCGGCCCGGCTCGATGGTCGCCGCTCGGCGGGTACATCGGCGCGAACCACTACCTCTCGACGGGCAGGACGTTCGGTGGCGGCACCAAGGAGATCCAGCGCAACATCATCGCGCAACGGGGGCTGGGTTTGCCGAGGTAAGGTGCCGGAACATCTTGGGTAGCAGGACAACCAGCCATGATGGAGCGCGAATGGGCGCAGTGTGCGTGCCCGCTGGCATCTCCAATTCGAGTGCACGGCAAATCCCCACGGAACGATTTCGCCCTCGCATCACGGACAGTAGCGCCGCCATGAAACTCACTTACGCGGTTCTCATGTATGAAGGCCCGAATAATTGGAGCGCATATTGCCCGGACGTGCTCGGAACTGTGAGCGTTGGCAAGAATCAGGAACACATGCGCGCCATGATTCGGGAGGCGCTAGAACTGACTGTCGACAGCGCGGCTGAGGACGGAGACCCGATACTGTGGCCGACGTTGGCGTCACTGCAGGATGCGTTGGATGCCGAATCCGAATTCATGTCTGAAATTGATGCCGAATTCCCCGAAGATGACCGAGAATCCCCTAAACAGTGGTCGGGCCCAATCGCCGAGATGATTGAGATTGAAGTCGCGCTTGCGCCGGATGGGAGCTACGGGCCTTTTCCGGAGGGAACAGACAATCGGCCAGTGACTAACCCGGATGACATCCCAGAGGAGGCGGAGATTGCCCGCCCTGTGTGGTACTCCCTCATGCGGGCTATTGGTGCAAGCGACCCATACTGATTTGCCCATGTCCCGCTAAGCCTCTCCCCTTTACCCCGTCCCCGCCCAGTGCTAGAGTGCGCCTAGATTCGTGACAGATTGGCGTTGACGGCGTCTTGGCGTCGTTGGCGAGCCTCGCAGAGACGGGGCAAGGGGCAGGAGGCGCTCCGATGGATTTTCGGGAAGACCCGGCTGATCAGGCATTTCGCGCCGAGGTGCGCGATTTCATCAATAAGAACTGGGACGAAAAGGGATTCGACGGCCACAGCATGTCCGTCCGCTCCTGGGACTTCGACACGGTGGAATCCCGTGAGAATGACAAGGAGTTCGTGAAGAAGCTTGTCGATAAGGGCTGGTACACGATGACCTGGCCCAAGGAGTTCGGCGGCACGGACTACCCGATCAACCAGCAGTTCATCTACAAGGAAGAGCTGGCATACGCCAACGCGCCGAACGGCTCGCCCCAGTCCAACATCACCGGCGCGCTCATGTTCCACGCCTCCGATGAGGTGAAGGACGAGTTCCTGCCTCGTATGGCGAACGGCGATATCGAGTGGGCGCAGGGATTCTCCGAGCCCAATGCAGGCACCGACCTTGCCTCCCTCCAGACCCGGGCCGTTGAGGACGGTGACGATTTCGTCATCACCGGCCAGAAGATATGGTCGTCCGGCGCGCACTTGGCCGACTGGTATCACGTGCTCGTCCGCACGGACCCGGAGGCGCCCAAGCACCGCGGCATCACGTATCTGCTCGTCAACCTCAAGGACGAAAATGAGAAGCGCCCGGACGGGCTGACGCTGCGCCCGCTGTACGACATGATGGGCCGCTGGCGCTGGTGCGAGGTCTTTATGGACGGCCTCCGCGTGCCGAAGAAGTACGTTCTTGGGGAGGTCAATCGCGGCTGGTACGCCGCCATGACCACCCTGAATTTCGAACGCACGGGCACGGAAGGCCCAGTGCGACACATCGGCATCCTGGAGCGATTCATCGATCTGCTCAAGGAGACAAAGTTCAACGGCCAACCAATCCTCGAAGACCCGATGGTCCGCCACAAGTTGGCCGATCTGCGTGTAACGATCGAGGCCGACAGGCAGCTCGCCAACCGTGTTGCGTGGATGCAGGCGCGCGGCGACGTGCCGCAGCATGAGGGCGCGATCTCAGGCCTCCGCAACCAGGTGACCGCCAAGCTGCACTTCTGGCCAGTACTCGCAAAGATTATCGGCGATTACGGCATCCTGAACCGCGGCGAGGGCAGGGCGCCCCACAACGGCTTCTACGGCGCCTACAACGCCATCTCCCTGTCGCTGGGATTCGGCGGCGGCGGCGGCATCCTGCTGGGCCCCAACATCATCGCCCAACGCGGACTGGGGCTGCCCCGCTAACGACTCAGGTCGGCCTGTTGGCCGTCTAAAGCGAACCGGAGGGCAGGAGCCAGCTTTGTCCTGGTTGGGACAATGCCGCATTGGATCAGCGGATCGCCGGGTGGGGACAATAGAAAGGACTGAGAATTGAGCAGCCTGCCCAGTGCTATCCGAATGCGGCGACTGACGCTGATCCTGTTCGTGTGCGCGGTCGCCGTTTCTATCTTTGCGGCGTGCGGGAATGAAGAGCCGACGCCGGGTGCGCGAGATACCGGTCAATCAGCGCCTTCTGTCAGCATCATTGCTCCCACGGCGACAATCACACCCATCCCCACGGCAACCACAATGCCCATCACAATGCCGACGGCCACACCCGAGGTCGCCGAGGCGGGGCTTTCCGTCCCCGATCAACTCAAGGCCAACGCCGAGCAGTTTCAGTACGTTACGGGCGAACATGGCGGGCAGATAACGATTGCCACGATTTCCGAACCGTTGACGTTCAACCTGGCGATTTCGAGGGACGCCTCATCATCCGGCGTGCTGTCCTATCTCTTTGAGGGACTCACTGAGATCTCGTGGCTGACCGATCGTGTTGAACCGTCATTGGCGAGATCCTGGGAGGCATCAGAGGATGGAATGACCTGGACGTTCCACCTGCGGGACGACGTGCGATGGCACGACGGCAGACCGTTCACAGCCCGCGACGTGGAGTTTACGTTCAATCAGATCATCTACAACGATGACATCCCGGCAAGCGCGCGTCCCGCATTCAATTTCCGCTATCTGGATGAGGAAACCGGAACATGGCAGGAATCCCCCATGACCGTCGTCGCGGTGGATGAATACACTGTCGTGTGCATCTTGCCGCAGCCGTTCGCTCCGTTCCTGCGCGTAATGAGCACGGCCATCTATCCCCGGCACATCCTCGAAAAGCATGTTGACGATGGCACGTTTGTAGATACGTGGGACATCAACACCGCCCCCTCGGACATCATCGGAACGGGGCCGTTTACCATTGAAACCTATATTCCGGGGGAGCGTGTCGTCGTGGCCCGCAACCCCGACTACTGGCTGAAAGACGCCTCCGGCAACATATTGCCGTATCTGGATCGGGTTGTGCATCTGATCGTTCCCGAGTTGA
Source organism: Dehalococcoidia bacterium (assembly GCA_965203815.1). Taxonomy (GTDB): domain Bacteria; phylum Chloroflexota; class Dehalococcoidia; order UBA6926; family UBA6926; genus VXMO01. Next base: position 989,574 of record OZ241912.1, read on the forward strand.
AGGATGAACTTGCGTACTTCCTGTCCGGCCAGGCTGATATTCACGGGGTACTCGGCGAGGAATACGCGCAGTTGGAACCCCTGCAAGAGCAAGGGAACTTTACGATCTATCGGCGCGGCCCCACCTTCGGCACGACTTTCCTGGCATTCAACATGAACCCCGGGCAAAACCCTGAAACCGGTGAGCCCTACATGGACCCTCACACGCGTGAGTGGTTCAGCACCACACAGTTTCGCCAGGCCGTCGCGCACGTCATCGACAAGGAACGCATCATCGATGAGGCGCAGCACGGATTCGGCTATCCGCAGTGGTCGTCCATCAGCCCGGCCGCGGGCGACTTCCACAACCCGAATGTCCGGCAGTACGAATACAGCATCGATAAGGCGAATGAGATTCTCGATGACCTGGGATGGGTCGATACGGACGGCGACGGGATCCGTGAAGATGGGAACGGAGAGAACATAGCATTCATGCTGACAACGAACCAGGGAAATAATGTCCGGGAGACCGTTGGTTCAATCGTCCATGAGGGACTGCAAGCTATCGGTTTGGACGTTGACTACACCGTAATCGACTTTGGCGAAATCGTGGGGCAATTGACCACCACCTACGATTGGGAAACAATCGTTATCGGCTTCACGGGCGGGACGGAGCCCCATGGCGGAATAAACCTCTGGCACAGCAGCGAGGGCTTACACCTCTGGAATCCCAACCAGTCGGAGCCTGCCACGGAATGGGAAGCTGAAATCGATGAGCTCTACATCAACGGCAGCAAGGAACTGGATCGCCAAAAGCGTGTGGTGTTCTATCAGCAGGCACAGGCGGTAGTGGCGGAAAACGTGCCGATCATCTATACAACGCTGGGGGAGAGAATCTCCGCTGTCCGCAACGTCTTTGGGAACAGCACAGCCACCCTGTACGGCCTGTTTGACGTGCGATACGTCTACCGGACGGACCAATAGGGCCGGTGTCCTTTACACTCTATGGCGTCAGCAGTGGCAGTAAGGACACGGGCTCATGGAATTCAATACGGACCTGAACTACATCGGGATTATTGCGGCGACGATCGTGGCGTTTGTGATTGGCGGCGCATGGTATTCGCCGATCCTGTTCGCCAAGCCGTGGATGCGGGAGAACGGCTTCTCTGAGGACGATCACCGGGGCAACCTCCTCCGCATGTTCGGAGGCTCCGCCGTTATGCTGCTCATCGCGGCCTATGTGCTTTCGCTTGTGATCGGTGACGATTCTTCGGTCCTTGATGGCCTGCGTATCGGGCTTGCGGTTGGGACGGCGTTCGTTGCCGCTTCTTTCGCCGTCACGTACCTCTTCGAGAAGAAATCCCCCACGCTGTTCGTCATCAACGCCGGCTATCACGTCGTGACGTTCACTGTCATGGGCGCGATTATCGGCGGAACGTCCACGCTGTAGCGGCAGCCCATGATTGGAGGATCCGAACGACGGCCATGAGAGAACGATTCAGGGACAAGACACGGGACGATCTGGCGACTGCGTTGCAGTCCCTGGGCCTGCCCGCGTCCATGTCCGAGCGGGACGTGCCCATCGAGAATGTGCAGAAGCCGACGTGGGCGCGGGCCCTGGGCGGAATCGAAATCTCGGAAGGGCCGATCCCCTGGGTCAACGTCTTCAAGCGGGATGGAAGTCAGTATTCCGCGACGAGGTGGTGGTACGTCTTCCTGGTGCCGGATGACCGCCCAATTGAAGGCGACCGTTTCGTCTCGATCAAGTCCACCACGAAGAAGAGTTTTCCCCTCATCGGCTTCAAGATAGGCATGAGCTGGGGCGGGGAGGATTACGGCACCGGGCTGCTGACAACACTTAGCGACGACGTGGACGTGCGGCAGCTTGTGCTCAAGCGCAACGACCTGGAGATCAAGCGGTACGACAAACGTGATTTCGACGGGTGGACCATCATGATCGAAAAGCGGTTTGCGCCGTCACTCGATGAGTGGCGGGTCATCCAGCAAGTCGCGGAATACCTGTTGGAATCCGGTTCAACCTGATACTCAAACCGCGAGCCACACGCGCCGTTGGCTTTACCCCACTCCCGCGCGGTGCTACATTGCCCGCATGAAAGCGGAGCTGTCGCCAAGACGGCATCGCCAAATCATCGTTGAACGATGAGGGGGAGGCAGGATGGACTTCTCAACGAACCCCGCCGATGAGGCCTTTCGAGCCGAATTGCGCGAGTTTCTCGCAAAAGAGTGGGACCCCAAGGATTACGACGCCTACGCGATGAACGTCTGGTCGTACGACTATGACAATCCCGGCGCGCGTGACCATGCGGAGCAGTTCCAACAGAAGCTGATTGATCGCGGCTGGTGGACGATGGCGTGGCCGGAGGAGTATGGCGGGCAGGACGCGCCGATCTCCCGGCAACTCGTCTACTCAGAGGAGATGGCATACCACAACGCGCCCGCCTCTCAGCCCCAGGCCAACGTTGCAGGCGCGATTATGATTCATGGCACGGACTGGATGAAGGACACGTTCCTGGACGGGATGCGGAAAAACACCGTCAATTGGGCGCAGGGTTTCTCCGAGCCGAACGCCGGAACGGATCTCGCCTCGCTGGCGACGCGCGGTGTGGAGGACGGCGATGATTTCGTCGTCACCGGCCAGAAGATATGGTCGTCCGGCTCCCACTTCGCCAACTGGTACCACGTGCTGGTGCGGACGGACCCCGAGGCTCCCAAGCATCGCGGCATCACGTACCTCGCCATGCAGCTCAAGGATGATGAGGGCAACCAGATGCCTGGCATCACCCTGCGGCCGCTGTATGACATGCTTGGGCGCCGGCGCTGGAATGAGGTGTTCATGGACGAAGTCCGTGTGCCGCGGCACCAGATCATCGGCGAGGTGAATCGCGGCTGGTACGCGGCGATGACCACGCTCAACTTTGAACGCACCGGCATCGACGGCGCCGCCCGCCTGATCGGCGTGCTGGATCGGTACCTGGCTGAGATGCGGGGCGTGACGTTCAACGGCGAGTCGCCGCTCAAGGACGATGTTATCCGCCATATCCTTGCGGACGCGCGGATCACGTTGGAGGCCGACCGGATGCTGGCCTACCGCGTGGCGTGGATGCAGGCGAACGGAGAAGTGCCGCAGGCGGAGGGCGCGATCTCAGGCTATCGCGCGCTGGCGACGGCCAAGTTCACGTTCTGGCCCGCGCTTGCCAAGGCAATCGGCCCCTACAGGGCGCTGCTGAAGGGTGAGAGCCGCGCGCCGGGTGACGGCAAGTACGGCACGAACTACGCCCTCTCCATGACGACGGGCTTCGGCGGCGGCGGCGGGCTGGCCTTGGGCCCCAACATCATCGCCCAACGCGGGCTGGGCCTGCCGAGATAGGGGAGTGAAAAGGATAGCACTGTTTCTAGTTTGTATACTGGTTCCACTGAACGGAGGCTAAATGGCGGCATCAAGCACGGGGAAACGACGACCCAGAAAATCATCGCGTACAACGAAAGATACGCGTAAGGATCAAGGTCTCCACCTACCCAGTTTGCATATCTCCGGCTTCCGGGGTATTGATGAGCTTCACATCCCAAAGCTTGGGCGAGTAACACTGATTGCCGGCGACAACAGCGTCGGCAAGACAACGGTACTGGAAGCAGTACAGCTTTATGCACTTCGGGGAGACCTCTTAGCCCTCGCAGACACCCTCAGAGCAAGGGAAGAACTGTATGACGAATGGGATCGGATCGGCCCAACCACCTACGTTGAATGGCCATCCTTGTTCTATGGGCGGGACACCGCAAAAAGGAACACTCTTGAGATTGGTGCTGACGATACAGAAGATGAATCCAAGCGTCTTGGAATTCAAGTGGTAGCGGCAGAATCACCGGACGGTGATGGGATACAGCAGCATAGTATGTCCGCGGGTCCCCGCCCTTTAGGTATCAATGTGACGTTCAATGGAACCACAGAATCTTTTGCGGTAGAGAAATTAAAATACCCAGAGACCTTCGGAAGCGTTAGACGCGTGGAGAGACAAGAAGCTTCTGAAGACCGGGTGCCCGGGATTCCCTGTGAATTTCTCAGCTCCGGCCCGCCGCGGAGCTATGAAAATGCGTTTCATTGGAATGAAATCGTTTTGCATGGCAATGACACAAGAGCTGTTCATGCACTGGAAGCAATCGTGGGATTTGAAGTAGAGCGTGTGGAAATTCGTGGGGAAGATGCTCTTGAAGGAATACCTGCGGACATGCGTTCGCACATGGCGGATGTGATTTCTCCTAGCCTTCATGGGCAACGCGTGATTGTTAAGGTAAAGGGTGATGAGAGGCCCTTGCCATTGAAAAGCTTGGGCGATGGCGCGACGCGATTGTTTACTCTGGCAATGGTACTTGAGAAGGCTCGTGACGGCTTTTTACTCATAGACGAGGCGGAGAACGGCATCCATTATTCTCACCACGAAACCTACTGGAAGATGGTGATTGAGACTGCCATCAAGAACAATATCCAAGTTCTAGCGACTACTCACAGCTTCGACTGCATAGCAGGTTTCTCGAGGGCAGTTAACTCCGTACGTGGGGATTATGGTATGCTCATTCGCCTTGACAGAGGCGAGGATGGCAAGCTCAGCGTTGCGGAGTACAACGAAGAACTGTTGCAGATTACCGACGAAATGGGAATCGAAGTACGGTAGCCAATGGCCCGGAGAAGAGGACGTTCATCGGGCCCACAGTCCTTGTCTCCACGAAAGTTGCTTTTAGTCGAGGGTTCTGACGATGAGAACGTCATTAGGAGCCTCAGAATGGTTGGAGGCTTCGATTTCGAATTCCAAATCGAACCGCAGCAAGGCTTTGGCGGCGTAATCAATAAGCTTCGTGGGGAATGGCAGACTAAAGGAATGCAGGCAATCGGCATGATTGTGGATGCGGATGATGATCTGCAACGGCAATGGAGAAATTTGTCCCAGCCGTTAGGTTCCTATCCAGTTCTGCGTAACCTGCCTGCTGAGCCCGAAATTGGTGGGACAGTGATTGACGGAATTCCACGTCTAGGCATCTGGGTCATGCCCGACAACAAGAACTCCGGAGAACTTGAAGACTTCATCTTCAGGATGATTCCGCAGCCCGATCCTATTTGGCCTAGGTCGGAACGGTACATCGATGAGATTCCTGAGTGGGACCGCAAATTTCCTGCACATAAGACGTTGCGGGCGAAAGTTCACGCATGGATGGCGACTAGGAGTCGCCCGCGTCCGATGTGGAGGGGAATTAGCGAGAATGACCTAGTCCTTGAAGAGAATAGTCGTGCGTTCCTTGTTTGGTTGCGGAGACTGTTTGGCGAGAATAATGTCTAGCGGGTGGCTTGTTCTGACCTTTAGCCGGCACTGCAGCAGGGGACGAAGCGCTATCGTCGCGTTTATCGTGGTACTGGCGCTCACCCTCCTTGCGTGTACGCCGGCGGATGAGGAACAGCAGGCTGATCCGTTCACGATTGGCGTGATGGAGTCGCTGACAGGCGCCGGCGAGACGTACGGCACGGTGGCGAGCCAGGCAAAGCAGATGGCCGCCGACGAGATCAACGCCGCGGGCGGAATTGACGGCCGCCCGCTCGAGTTCGTCGTTGAGGACTCGAAATGCGCTGCGCAGGATGCCATCGCCGCCTACAGCAAGCTCACTCAGGTTGATGGTATGAAGATCATCCTTGGCCCCTCATGCAGCAGCGCCATGCTTGCCGTCGCTCCTTTCGCAGAGGCTGACGGCGTCGTCCTCTTTTCCGGCTTGGCAAGCAACCCTGATATTGCCAATGCCGGCGACTACATATTCCGAACGCAGATCAGCGATGTCTTTGTGGGCATCGACACCGGGAACACCTTGTGGGAAGACGGAGTTCGCACACTCGCGACGATTACGGAGACCACAGATTACGCGGAGGGCGTTCGGCGGACCTCAGTCGCCCAGTTCGAAATGCGCGGCGGCGAGGTGGTCGCAGCGGAGCGATACCAGTCGGACACCCTTGATTTCCGAGTGCATCTGACCAAACTCTTCCAGGCCAACCCGGATGCGCTCCATATAGCTCCGCAATCCGAGTTCTCGGCGGGCTCAATCATGAAGCAAGCGCGGGAATTGGGCTATGCGGGGCCGATCTACGCGGAAACCGTGTCTGTCGGGACGACAGCCCTGGAGATTGCCGGTGAGGCCGCGACGGGCGTGAAAGCCATTACTGCCGACCTCGACCCTGACAACGAAAAGGGGCAGCAAGTCCTCGCAGATTTCAGGGATCGCTACGACTACGTGACCCTGCCCTGGCACCTGGGGTCTGCGTATGACGACGTCTACATCGCCGCGGAGTGTCTCAAACAGACCGGTGATGACAGTGACGCCGACGGCTTTCGGGACTGCCTGTACGACATCACGTGGAGCGGAGCCATCGGCGACAATTACAGCTTTGACGCGAATGGGGAGGTTGTCGGGCTGTCCCGGGTTGTCGTTGAGGTTCTCCCGCTCGCGGAAAGGACTGAGGCCGTCAAGTACAGGGTGATCGGTTCTGCGCCACGACCATAAGGCTTCCTGAGGCTTTACCTTGACGGCGTGCGCGTGCTATCGTTCACGGGTTGACTCAGGGGGGCAACTTGTGCGCCGTCATGCGGCGTCGGACGAGTTGTAGAAAAGGGGGAATCGATTCCATGGACTTCCGTTTTACGCCGGAAGCGCAGCAGATACAGCAAGATGCCATCGAGTTCACCCGGAAAGAGTGGGAACCCGGCAAGTGGGATACCCAGATCCTGGTCAACTGGCACCACCAGGTGGATGAGGCTGAAGAGGCCGTCAACGAATTTGAGAAGAAGCTCGTCAACAAGGGCTGGTGGACGATGCACTGGCCCAGCGAGTTCGGCGGGCAGGACGCCTCCATCGAGGTTCAGCTTGCCTACCGCGAGGCGATGTCCTACGCCGGCGCGCCCGCGTCGCTGGGCGGCGGTCTTGTCGCTCCGGTTCTGATGCTCGCGGCGCCCAAGTGGATGCAGGATGAGTTCCTGCCGGGCATTGCGAGCGCGGACATCGAGTTCTCACAAGGCTTCTCGGAGCCGGATGCAGGCTCTGATCTCGGATCGCTCAAGACGCGCGCCGTCCGTGACGGCGATGACTATCTCATCAGCGGCCAGAAGATCTGGGGCACGTATCGCAACCCGTGGATCCACATCCTGGTGCGAACGGACCCGGATGCCCCCAAGCATCGCGGCATCACCTATCTCCTCGCGCCGCTGAAGGATGCCGACGGCGAGTTCATGCCGGGTGTGCAGGTTCGCAAGATTCCTGACGCGCTTGGTCGCCATCGCTGGGACGAGCTGTTCATGGAGAACTGGCGCGTTCCTGCGCGGTACATCCTCGGCGAGGAGAATCGCGGCTGGTACACGGCGATGACGACTCTCTCCTTTGAGCGTTCCAACATCCAGGCGCCCGCCACGATGCAGCGCCAGATCGAGGAGTACATCGCGTTTGTCCGCCAATTGAAGGCAACGCGCGGGTTCAGCCCGCTGGATGATGCGCCGTTCCGCCACCAGATGGCTAATCTCCGCATCGAGATTGAGACCCTGCGCATGATCGCCTATCGGGTTGGGTGGATGCAGAGCCGCGGTGAGATTCCGCAGAAGGAATCCTCCATGAGCAAGCTCTGGGCGGACGTGCAGTTCCAGAAGACGATGAAGACACTTGCGCGTGGCCTGCAGGAGTACGGCAACCTGTTGCCGACGCAAGAAGGCATCGACATGCCGAACGAGGGATTCCTGAACAATCGTGCATTCATGTCCGGCACGCTTAGCGTCGCCGGCGGCACAACTGAAGTGCAGCGCCAGATCATCGCGCAGCGAGGACTGGGCCTGCCGAGATAGCTTTTCGGCATCCGAAGACAGCGAACAATAACAGGGGTAAGGAGGAGCAGCTAATGGATTTCCGGTTCTCCGCGGAGGCACAGGCCATCCGGGACGAGGCCGAGGACTTTGTCCGAAAAGAGTGGCAAAACCCGGGCTACGACCTGACGGGCGGCCTTGCCGGTTGGCATGGTAATGAAGAGGAGCGAGAGGCGGGCCACGAAGTGGCTCGGCAGTTCGCCAAGAAACTTGTCAACCAGGGTTGGTACACCATGCACTGGCCCAGCGAGTATGGCGGTCAGGATGCTTCCATCGAGAAGCAGCTTGCCTATCGCGAGGTGATGTCCTATCACGACGCGCCGGCATCGCTCGGCGGCGGTCTCGTGGCCCCCGTCCTCATGGTGCATGGGCAGGATTGGCAGAAGGATCAGTTTCTGCCGCTTCTGGCCAACGCGGACATCGAGTTCTCGCAGGGATTCTCTGAGCCTGACGCCGGTTCCGACCTCGCCGGACTCAAGACACGAGCCGTGCGCGATGGCGATGACTACGTGGTCAGCGGCCAGAAGATCTGGGGCACATACCGAAGCGACTGGATTCATATCCTCGTGCGGACGGACCCGGACGCACCCAAGCACCGCGGCATCACCTACCTGCTGGCACGGCTCAAGGATGAGGACGGCAACTACATGCCGGGCATCCAGGTGCGCGGCATCAAGGACGGCACGAACAATCACCGCTGGGATGAGTTGTTCATGGAGAACTGGCGTGTGCCTGCGAACAATATCCTCGGTGAGGAGAATCGCGGCTGGTACGCGGCGATGACGACGCTCTCCTTTGAGCGTTCCAACATCGGCCGCCCAGCGCAGTTGCTCCGCACGCTGGAGCAGTTCACCGACTGGTGCGGCATGGTGCGGAACGAGGGCGGCGATACGCCGATTGATCGTGCTGAGATTCGCCATCGCCTTGCCGAGTGGCGCATTGAGATTGAGACGCTGCGGTCCCTCTGCTACCGCGTGGGCTGGATGCAGAGCGAGGGCATGATTCCCCAGAAGGAATCCTCGATGGTCAAGTTCTTCGGTGATCAGCTCTTCCAGAACATCTACCGCGGCCTTGCGCAGATTATGGACGGCTACGGCAACCTGCTGCCCACCAACGGCGACCGTTTCCCGCTGCCGGACGACGGTTTCCTGCCCGCTCGCGGCTGGCAGTCCATCGGCACAAGCATCGGCGGCGGCACACGCGAGATTCAGAAGAACATCATTGCGCAGAGGGGCCTTGGCCTCCCGCGCTAAACACGGGATATAAGACGCAGACAAAACTCCCGCATCGGTGGGGGGACACAAGAAAGAGTAAGGGAAACAGGAGGGGAAAATGGATCTGGGACTGACTGAAGACCAGGAAATGCTGCGCTCGATGGCTCGGGAGTTCATTGAGCAGGAGACGCCGCGCACGTTCGTCCGCGACATGGAAGAGGATGACCGCGGTTTCACGGCAGACATGTGGCAGAAGATTGCCCAGGTTGGGTGGCTTGGCCTGATCGTTCCCGAGGAGCATGGCGGAACCGGCCAGAACCTGGTCGATCTGGGCATCCTCCTGGAAGAGGTTGGCCATGGCGTTATGCCGGGCCCGTTCTTCAACACGGCGCTTGTCACAGTCGCCATCCTTGATGCCGGCTCCGATGCGCAGAAGGCTGAGTACCTGCCGAGGATTGCCGCCGGCGACCTGATTGCCACCGCCGCGATTCTTGAGCCGTATTCCCGCCTCGACGCCAACGGCATCAACCTTGAGGCGTCCGCCTCCGGCGACGGCTACACGCTTAACGGCACAAAGATGTTCGTGGAGAACGCCCACGCAGCAGACTACCTGCTGGTTGCGGCGCGCACGGGCGGCTCCGGCGAAGATGGCATCACGCTATTGCTCGTTGATGCGCAGTCCGATGGCGTGTCTGTTGACAAGCTCAAGACCATCGCCACGGACAACCAGTGTGAGGTCACGTTCAACAACGTGTCTGTCCCGGCAGCCAATGTTCTTGGCGAGGCCGGCAACGGCTGGTCCGACCTACGGCTGCTGCTCCAGAAGGGCGCGGCGCTGCGCTGCTGCCAGATGGTCGGCGCGCTGCAAGAGGTCCTGGACATGACCGTTGAGTACGTGAAGAACCGCGTGCAGTTCGGCCGGCCGATCGGCTCCTTCCAGGCCATCCAGCACTACTGCGCGAACATGGCGACGGACGTTGACGGCTCCCGCTTCATCACCTACCAGGCGATCTGGCGGCTCGGTGAGGGCCTGCCCTCCGACCTGGAGGTCTCCTCAGCGAAGGCGTGGGTCAGCGACTCCGCGCAGCGCGTGGCCGCCACGGCGCACCAGTGCCATGGTGCCATCGGTTTCACGCAGGAGCATGACCTGCAGCTGTTCACGCGCCGCCTCAAGGCGTGGGAGGTCTCCTTCGGTGATGGCGACTACCACCGCGAGCGCGTCGCGCAGGCGATGGACATCTAGCTCTGACACAAGAGAGCGCAAAGGGGGCGCTGCCGCGCTAGAGGCAGCGCCCCCATCTTTTATGCACACCGGCGCAATGGGGGGTAGGAGGTAAAGAGTGCAGTACATTCGATTTGTCGCGGCGTTTGTCGTCTACCTGGTGATCGATGTGGGATGGAACATATCACCAGTGGCGAGGGCCATGTATGAGAACTTTTATGATGCAAGCGGCCACACCGAACTCTTCGACGCCTTCGGAAAGCAGATGGACACGTGGGGCGGGATGGAGATTCTCTTCGTGCTCATCTTCTTTGGACTGATCGCGCTCGCCAACAGCTATCTTGCTGTCGAGCCTGCCGTGAAGGAGAGAGACCTGTCCAAAGCGATGAAGAACAGCTTTGTGCTGGGATTGGGCGCCTACGCGACGTACAGCGTCCCGACGTTCCTGATGCTGTCCACATGGCCCACAGCACTGGTGCCGATCGATATTCTTATCGGCGGGCTGCTCAGCCTGATCACATCAACAAGCATCACGTGGGTCACACTCCAGCGAATGAGGTCGTAACAACGCATCGCATCAGCAGGATACGACGGGGCTGGCTGCGCTAGCCCTCACGCCGTGCGTACACGCTCCAGCAGGCTGCGCGCGCCGATGAGGTAGCTGCCGCTCCACGGCGTGGCCGGAGCGCCGTCAAAGTCGATTGCGACGGCGTCCGCGGCGGTTTCCTGGATGAAGAGCAGCCCCGCCGCCACGTCCCAGGGTTTGAGCGCCAGGTGGAAATACACGTCGACCAACCCAGCCGCCGCATAGGCGAAGCCCAGCGCTCCTGAACCCATGAGCCGTACGCGAAATATCGGGAGGAGCGACCTGATGATGTCAAATGCGCGGACATTCAAGTCCTCTTCGGGTCCGATATCGAATCCGAGATTGGCTTCCTGGATGCTCGTGGCGTAGTTGGGTTTCATCGGCACGCCATTCAGTGTCAACCCCCGTCCTGCGGCGGCGTAGAAGGTGTCGTTTCGTACCGCGTCATACGTGATGCCGAGAACCGGCGTGCCGTTTTTCAGCAGGGCGATTGTCGTTGCGAAATGAGGGATGCCCCGCACGAAATTTGCCGTCCCGTCGATGGGGTCTACCGTCCACGTGTAGTCAGAGTCGCCTTGAGATTCCCCGGTCTCTTCGCCAAGGAACCCTGCGGAGGGGAACTCTTTCGCCAGGAGCTGCCGCATCTCCTGCTCAATGGCGACATCGACGTCCGTCACGACATCGGCGTGCCGCTTTTCCCGGGCGCCGAGATGATCACCCCGGAAGTATTGGAGATGGGTCTTGCCGGCGTACTGCGCCGCCTCCAGCGCGACGGACTGCGCTGTGCGACCGGTAGCGGCAAGAGGGAGCCCGTCCGGGGATGTGGTCACTTAGAAGAACCCGATACGGTCTCGTACCTCTTCCATCGTCCGGATCGCAACAGTGCGCGCTCGTTCCGTGCCCGCCGCGAGCACGTCTTCGACGAGATTGGGCTTTGTCGCGATCTCGGCCCGCCGATCCCGAAACGCTGCGAGATTCTCATTTATCGCGTCTGCAAGCGCGCGTTTGTCATCCACACAGCCAATGGCCGCCGTGGTGCATTGGTCGTACAGCGTCTTCGTATAGTCTTCGCTGGAAAAGATCTGGTGGAGAGCATAAACGTTGCAGACCCAGGGGCGGCCGGGGTCGGTCCGTCGAGCGCGCTGCGGATCGGTCACCATGGACATCACGCGCTGCGCCGTCTCTTCCGGTGTGGCGGCCAGCTCGATGTGATTGTCCAGGCTCTTGGACATCTTCTGGTCGCCGTCCGTCCCCTTGATGCTCGGCGTGTCCGAGAGGAGGGCGTCCGGCTCCGGAAAAACCTCACCGAACTGACCGTTGAACCTCCGCACAATCTCCCGTGAGAGTTCCACGTGCGGAACCTGGTCCACGCCCACCGGGACTTTGTTTGCGAGATAGATGATGATGTCCGCTGTCTGCAGGACGGGGTAGCCCACGAGGCCGTAGTTCATGCTGTCGGCACGGGCGCGGAACTGCTCCTTGAAGCTGGGCACGCGCTGTAAGGAGCCCATCGGCGTCACCATGCTCAGGTACGTGTGGAGCTCCAGCACTTCCGGGACGCGCGATTGGATGAACAGCGTGCTGCGATCGGGGTCGAGTCCCGCCGCCAGCCAATCCAGCACCATCTCGCGCGTGTTCTGCTTGAGGCCCACCGTGTCTTCGACCGTCGTGAGGGCGTGAACGTCTGCTACGAAGTAGAAGCAATCGTAGTCGTCTTGGAGCGACACCCAATTCTTGAGCGCGCCGAAGTAGTTTCCCAGATGCAAACGACCGGTTGGCCGCGCGCCGGATAGCACGCGGCCTTTTTTGCCGCTGGGTAGATTCACAGGAAGGCTTGAAGTCATCTCAGGTTGGACTCCTCTATCTGATTTTAGCAGGGAGCGGGGACCTTCAGTCTGAGCTTGATTGAGCTTCAGGTGTCTCAAGCACACGCTGGCAAGCGAGGATTTGGTCATTCAACCAATCGGCCATCTCGTTCCAGTTTGCGTGATTCGAGGTGTCCCCTCCCAGCTGCCGAGCGGATAGGCTCCGGTTTTAACTGGATCTCCAACCTGTAAGCCGGCTTGACTTGCTAAGGGGTCTTTGAAGGGCGCGATGCGTTCTTCAACATCAGAGAGTAATTCGCCACCTTGTCCACGGAGCCAAATGCGTACTCCATCCTTTGCCAAACTCAAAGCAATGATGAGGTTGTTGGCATCTCTTGGCAGCCACACAACTGATGTGGCAGATCGTTCGGGGACTCCGTGATTGAGGTAGCGTTTCCTAAAGTGAGCCCAAAACTCCCGCCTAAACTTGGTTGTTTCACTTTCATCCCGTGCAATGTTTGAGCGAACCGTGCGTTCCCATTCGCTTGGCCGCTCTAAGACATCGAAGACAGGTGCGAGCGGCGAATCCCCAATTTGAACCACGCGAACCCGTACGGCAAAGAAGGCATAATCGTTTGATGTATGGTCATTCAGCCAGTGGACGGCGGACAAATGAGGCTCAGAGAAATTACGCGCGACCCAAACTACAATTTTGGCTTCCGTTCCCGCGAGATATGTGAGCACTTGGCCTAAATGCTTGTGGTCGGATCCTTCAAGCTGATTCTCGATGACGGCTATCTCACCTGACCCCGGGGCGCGGGCAACGATGTCTGCCGAATAGTCGCCAACTGCGAACTCTGAGCTGATTAGTTCAAGGGCGGGAGAGATGTCGAGTGCTGCTGAAAGCCGGTCAAGATTGTCAGCAAGCCAAGGCGTGAAGTTCTGATCCTCTCTACCCCACGCCTTTCTTAAATCCACATCTTCCAGTTGCCCAAAGTCCATGTCTCCGCCCCCCAACAGACGAGTGCAGTCTCGCCAAGTATTCCTAGCATAAAGGTAACTGACACGGAAGGCGGAAAGACCCTTGTAGGCGCTACACTATCGACATGAGTCAGGCGACCACAAAAGCCGGTGTTTTTGTATCGACCCACCCGGTCATCCAGGACAAACTGGCGCAACTTCGTAGCGCAGAGACGCCCGCACGTCGGTTCCGGGAACTAGTTAAAGAAATCACAATCCTGCTCGCTTATGAGGTGACATCGGACCTTGCGATGGAACCCACAAGCGTCACTACGCCGCTCGCCACCATGCCTGCCCAGCGCCTGCGGGGCTCCATCGGCCTGGTGCCGGTCCTCAGGGCCGGTCTTGGCATGGTGGAGGGGTTGTGGGAGATGATGCCGGACGCGGTCGTCTGGCACATCGGTCTGCGCCGCGATGAGCGCACGCTGGAACCGATGCAGTACTACGCCAATAAGCCTGTCGAGCCGGACGTGCAGGCCTGCCTGCTGATGGACCCGATGTTGGCGACGGGCGGCTCGGCCTCCGCCGCGTGCGATCTTCTCAAGGAATGGGGCGTGCAGCGCATTCGCTATATCGGGCTCATTGCCGCGCCGGAGGGTGTTGAGCGACTGCAGCGCGATCACCCCGACGTGCGTATCCACATTGCCGGTCTTGATGAGCGGTTGAATGAGAACGGGTTCATCGTGCCCGGCCTTGGCGACGCCGGCGACCGCCAATTCGGCACGGCGTAGGGACGCGCAGTGAGGATCGCCGTCTTTGGCGCGGGGGCGGTCGGCGCGTATTTCGGCGGACGGCTAATCGAGACCGGCAAGCATGATGTTTCGCTGATTGCCCGCGGCCCGCATCTTGACGCCCTGCAAACGAGGGGACTCCGTATCGAAAGCCCTGAGGGCGACGCTCAAATACCGCCGGAGTCGTTCTCCGCGACCAATAACCCGGAGGACGTGGGGCAGGTTGATGCGGTATTCGTGACGGTCAAGACGTGGATGGTGCCGGAGGCGGCCGTCGCGATTGGGCCGATGCTCGGCCCACACACAACGGTCATTCCCCTGCAGAACGGAGTGGAAGCACCGGATCAGCTTGCGGCAGAGGTGTCCGGCGGTCATGTCATAGGCGGAACATGTCGGATTTTCACGGATATCGTCGAGCCGGGCGTTGTGCGGCACACGGGCGTGCCGCCGACCGTCACGATCGGTGAGCTTGACGGCAGCGCATCAGAGCGGGTGGAGCAGATTCGCGCCGCGCTCGCGGATGCCGGGATATTCGCTACGGCTCGCGCAGATATCCGGGCGGCGCTGTGGGAGAAGGTGCTTTTTGTCGGGCCGTTGGGAGGGGTGGGCGCGGTGACACGCGTGCCGATTGGCGTCTTTCGCTCCGTGCCACGATCCCGGGAACTGTTGGAGTCGTGCATGGAGGAGATAGCCGCCGTCGCTGCCGCGGAGGGGGTCACATTGCAGTCCGACGCCGTTGAGGGCGCCATGAAGTTGGCGGACCTGGCGCCTGTGGATGGGACGGCGTCCATGCAGCGCGATATCGCGTCCGGCAGACCGTCGGAACTGGAGGCGCAAGTTGGGGTGATTCCGCGTCTTGGGCAGCGCCATCACGTTCCCACGCCGGCCCACGATGCCATCTACGCCGCGCTGCTGCCCTCGGAGTTGAAGGCCCGGGGTCAGTTGTGATGATGGCCCCCGTCTTCGGGGGGATTCGAGAGAGGCGGGGAGGGCGTGGGGAGGAGTGCTCTGCTCATGCCCTTCGACAGGCTCAGGGTGAGTGGTGCGCTAGCCCCTCACTTCCACTTTTCTTCAGCCCACCACACTGCATCGACACGACCCTCTTCGACGCGTACGTCACGAAGCTCGTTCAGCGTGAGCTTGTTGCTCTTGAGGCGATTGCACGGATCGCAGAGCAGCGTGTAGTTGTCCAACTCATCTGCGCCGCCTAATGAACGTGGTTTCTTGTGGTCCACCTGGAGATAGTCCAAGTACGGCGGCTCCCATCCGCAGCCCTGACAGCGTCGACCGCCTTCTATCTCCAGCCATTCCCGTATTTCACGGACAGGGCGGCGCGGCTCGCTGCGCCTACGACTGACAACACGCAATTCCGGGGCAGCCGCCTTGCCGCCATCCGTCCGCTTGGGCGGTTTCTTTGGGGTTTTCACGAGGGTTTTCCACGCTAAACTCCCCCTTACCTCACTCTGCAGTCGATCGCGGATAACACCCTTCGCTTCCTCATTGATGTCTATACCGATCCACTGCCTGCCAAGCCGTTCTGCCGCCACGCATGTCGTGGCACACCCCGCGAATGGATCAAGAACCATGTCATTAGGCTTTGATGAGGCTCGGATAATGCGCTCATATAAAGCGAGCGGCTTCTGGGTCGGGTAACCCGTGCGCTCACCCGCCCAAGGCATTACTCCGTGCAACTCTATGACATCGTCGGGTATCTTCCCCTTGTTACTGCGCTCTGACCCGTCTGCACGTAACTGACCATCCACCCATTTGTGGGGCACTCGTATGTCGTCCAAGTTGAATATCCAACCATTCGATTTTGAGTAGAACAAGATAGAGTCATGCTTGCGCCCAAAGCGCCTCTTTGACGCTCCCCCTCCACCGTAGTACCAGACGATTTCATTCTGAAAGTTCTTACGCCCAAAGATGGCGTCCATCATTGCCTTGGCATAGGCGTGGGCGGTGTGGTCGATATGAAGGTACATACTTCCCGTCGGCTTGAGGATGCGGTGACACTCCAGCACGCGCACGGCGAGCCAGCACAGAAACGCTCCCATGTCATCACCGGCACTTGCGTTGGCAGCCTGTATCACACTGTGCAGCGCCGGATGATCATTGGAGATGGCGTTTGTCCATTCGGCCTGCACATCGCCCCATGTCCACACGTCGGAATAACTGATGTTCTCGCCAGCCTTTGTGATGCCCTCAAAGGCCTTGACGCCCTTGTTGAAGGGCGGATCTGTCGCGATCAGGTCAATGCTCTCGGAGTTGATGCCGCGGAGAACGGGCAGATTGTCCCCGATGAACAGGGTTCGATTGGCGACGTTGAGCGTGGCCAATGAAGTGCCCCCTCGCGGCGTGCAGACGTTGACTTCGTTTGCCACGGAAGGCAGCGGACTGCGCAAGTCCGCGAGGAGACATGGTAAGCCACGTCTCCTCGCGAATTTCACGCAAAAAACGACTTGCGCTAGCGGTAAATCGGAACCGCACCTTCCGTGGCTCGTTCATTCTGCTAGGAGTGGAGGCGAGTGTCAACGTGTCTCGCGCCACCACGCCGAACGGGTGTGTCAGAATGAGAATGTGCAATGGAGGACTCGGATTCCTCGGCTGCGCTCGGAATGACACGGGGGAGTGGCGATTCCCTTGTGGTAAGGAGTTAACGAAGATGTCATTTCAAGTGATGGGAGAATCCGGAATTACTCAGTCCTGTCTTGTCGAGTTGGACAAGATACTATCTGGGCCATCACAGATGGAGAGGGCTACGGTGCTCACTGACGACGCTAGGTTTCATCTTTTTATCCTGTGGGAGAGGATTGAGCAACCCGGGTATGGCTACATAATCCCAGCCGGGTTCAGGAATGGCGGCGGTGGAGGTGAAGGAGTGAGAGGGTTTTCTCTGGCCCTCTGCATGCTCCATGACCATAAGGTTCCGATAGATTGCCTCGAAGTGGATGCGCGTACATTCGACCAAATTAATCGTGGGCATCTCCCAGGTTCATGGCAAACCCAGATCGCTCAGTCCGCCTCACGATGCGACATGCCGATTCCTGGCTGGACGCTTCGCAAACACTGGGAACTCATGCAGGAAGGACAGTTGTGGCGGGTGCAGGGCTGGCGACGTGACAAAGTCGTTCAGTGGAATGAGTCGGCGGAAATTATTGACAACTTCAATTGGGACATTGGCGACAAGTTGAATCAGGTCTGTGAGACGTTGGCGCCGAATTCCCGGACCGAAGACTGCCAGCAAGTTGGCCTGATACTTCGTGATGCTTGGATCGAGTTCTCGCACATAGTTCGCAGAGACATTGACAAAGACTTTGCGGGCGTCGGCAAAAACGACGTAAAGGGGGTCATCGATGTCCTGAAGCTCCCACAAGACATTGCCCAAAGAGCGAAGCAGGCATTCGACTCAACGCTTGCACTCCAGCACCACCGGGGAGCAGATCTCGAAGAGGCTAAGGCCTGTTTCAACAGTTCTACCGAAGCCATGGCTGAGATAATCGATATTCACTTTCCAAGGCAAAGCGACCCCAGGGGAACAGACATGGTTCCTCCTAACTAGAGGAAGCTGGAATGACGACCAAGGTGGATGGGCGGTAGGGGATTGGCTGAGGGATCGAGCCTTTAGATTCCTCGGCTGCACTCGGAATGACATGGGGGTGTTCGCCCTTCGACAGGCTCAGGGTGAACGGGGGGGCATCACCCCCACCCTAACCCTCCCCCATCAAGGGGGAGGGGGTTTTCTGGATTCCCGTGTCAAGCACGGGAATGACGGAGCGGGGGCCGTCCGTTCATGTGACCCTTCGACAAGCTCAGGGTGAACGGACGGGCGAGGGGTTCAGGGTGAGGGGATGGTGTCACCCCTACCCCCGTATCAAGTACGGGGCAGGCTCTGGCCCTCCCCCATCAAGGGGGAGGGGATTTTCTGGGTTCCCGTGTCAAGCACGGGAATGACGGGTGTGCGGGAGGGTATAATCCAGAGGTGAGCAAATTACACGAACGACTTGAGCGCGCGGCGTCCGGCCCCGCGCGGCCATTGGGTTTCAGCGCCGGTTCCCGAGAACAGATTCCTCCTCTCGCGATCATCGCGTCCATTGCGAAGCCGACGAAGGCAACGGTTGAGGCGGCCATCAAGGCGGGCGCAGAGTTCGTCCTGATACCGGCCGGAGCCACGCCCAAGGCACCGCCCGGCATCGGCTCAACGCCGTGGGGCGCGCGAACCGAGGCGCTAACCGAAAAGGCCCATACGGGACTGCGTGAGGCGGGCTGCGATTTCCTGTTCGTCCTGGCAGGCGATACGCCGCTGCGCCTGCTCAATGACGATTCAATCGGTTATTACGACATCGTGCCTGCCGATACGGACGAGCGCCGTCTGCGCGCCCTTGAACGCCTGCCCTTTGAGGGCAACGTCATCGAGGCAGATGCAGGTGATGATCTCACGGTTGGGCAAGCGGTCGAGGTTGCCGCGGCTGCCAGTCGTTTGGCCGGCCCTCTGCTGACAAGAGCGTCTGTCGACTGGGGCGCGGGAGAGATGGAGCAACTTCGCGATTTGGGCTTTGTCGCGGTTGTTGTCGAGGTTGCGGATGCTCGCGCGGCTGCCAGGATCGCAGGACTGCGTGAGGCCATCCTTGCCGTGCCCTCGCAATCGAGGCGTCGGCGAGGCCGCGCGTCTGCAACCGTGCCGACAGTATCGGGTGAGACAGCTGCTCCGCCACCCGATGAGGGTGATGACGACGACGATTTTGATGAGTAGGGGACTATAGCCCCACAGGCCGCCTTTCAGGCCGTGCCGCCTCCCGCTCGATGATCTCCCAGGTCTCCCTGACGGCCTCGTCAAGGCGGCCGTCCTCGTTCACAACGACGTAGTCGAACTCATCTCGCCGCTCGATCTCACTACGCGCCTCTTGCAGCCGCCGTTCCATCGTCTCCTGATCCATGCCTCCGCGAGCCCACATGCGGCGCTCAAGCGTGGCGAAATCGGGAACGGTGATGAAGAGCAGCAACGCCTGTGGAATCAGGGCCTTGATGGAGGCTGCGCCCTGTACGTCGGTCTTGACCAGGGCAATGGGCGTTTTTTCCAACGCGGCTCGGACGGAGTCGCGTGGAACACCGTATCGATAGCCGTATACGGTCGCGGATTCCAATAGATGGCCGGACTCTTCCAGTTCAGCGAACGCATCCGGCGCCAGGAAGTGGTAGTGAACGGCGTCGACCTCTCCCGGGCGCGGCGGACGCGTGGTTGCGGTGATTGCGGGTGATATGCGGTCGGGGTGCTCGCTGAGGATGCGATCAGCAACGGCGTCCTTGCCAGATGCTGACGGGCCGGATCGGACGACGATCATCGGGTGGTGTGAGCTCAGTCCTCGTATGCGCCGTTCTGATTCCCGCCCTTGGTGGTGGCGACGCGGCCGGCAACGGTCTCCGGGTTGATGGGAGCGAGGACAACGTGACCGCTGTCCGTGATGAGCACGGCCTTGGTGCGTCGTCCGTTGGTCATGTCAATGACGGCGTTGCGGCTGCGGGATTCCTGGATGAGTCGGCGAGTGGGCGCGGAGCCCGGTGAGACTATCGCGATGACACGGTTCATGATGACGTGATTGCCAAAGCCGATATGAAGTACTTCCGGACCTAACACGTGCTCCCCCTCACCCTAACCCTCTCCCCCAGAGAGAGGTATCTCTCACAGCGTGGGGAGGCGCGACATCACGCTACATCAGCACCCAGCTGTTCAAAGAACGCCGGATATGAAACGTGAACCGCGTCCGCCCCGTGGATAACCGTTTCGCCTCGGGCCGCCATGGCTGCAATAGCCAGAGTCATTACGATGCGGTGATCCCCGTGGCTGCGAACGACCGCCCCCGCCGGTCGTTGACCGCCGTAGATTACCATTCCGTCCGGCATTTCCTCAACCCGCGCGCCCATCTTTCCAAGCTCTCCCGACGTGGTGGCGATGCGGTCTGTCTCCTTGACACGGAGTTCCGCGGCGTCCCGAAATCGGCTGACGCCGTTGGCGTGCATGGCGGCGACGGTTAGCACGGGGAGTTCATCGATCAGGCGCGGAATGATCGCCCCGCCCACCTCAACAGGCCGCAGGTCACTGGACTCGACGGTGATGTCGGCGATGGGCTCGCCACCGACCTCCTTCTCATTGGAGATGGTCATATTCGCGCCCATCTCCCGCAGGACATCAAGGATGCCGGTGCGGGTGGGGTTGATGCCGACGCCGCGGATGGTGATGCGGGCATTCGGATGAACGAGGCCCGCGACGAGCCACGGGGCAGCGGAACTGATGTCACCGGGCACGATGACGTCCGTGGCCGTCATTTCAGATTGTTCGATTTCGATCGTGTTGCCCTCGCTTCGTATACGCGCGCCCATGGCGGACACCATGCGCTCCGTGTGGTCGCGGGACAGCGCGGGCTCGATAACAATCGTCTTGCCCGACGCTGAAAGGCCGGCGATTAGCAGGCACGATTTGAGCTGCGCGCTAGCGACGGGCATTTCATACGTGAAGCCTGTGAGGTTTGAGCCGCGCACGGTGAATGGCGCAAGCGCGCCATCCTGCCGCCCCCATATTTGCGCTCCCATGGCCCTCAACGGTTCCACGACGCGTGCCATTGGGCGTCGGCGGAGTGAACTGTCTCCGGTCATGACAGCAGTGAGCGGGGCGGCGGCGAGCAATCCGACCATGAGGCGCATCGTCGTGCCGCTGTTGCGGGCGTTGAGGATGCGGTCAGGCTCCGTGAGGCCCTGCACGCCGTTGGAGCGGACGCGGAAAGTGGATGAGTGCCCATCCGGCGAGCGTTCAAGCTCCGTGACGCGGACGCCAAGCGCGCGGACGATTGCCAAGGATGCGAGGGTGTCCGCGCCGCGCGGGAATCGCGTGACCGTGGCCTCGCCCGTAGCGGCGGCATTCAGGATGAGGGAACGGTGGCCGATGGACTTGTCGCCGGGCGACTCGATATCGAGTTCGAGATGCGGCGGGGCAGAGAGCCGAACGGTGTCCATGGCGCGCCTTTCCTAGCGGCGGCCACGGCGGAAGCGGCCGGCAATGCGGGCGAGTCGTTCGCCGCCGAACACGCCGATGGCGCTCTCGCTCGCGGTCGGGACTTCGTCATAGAGTCGATCCTGCTCCGTCTCGCCGACGCGACCCCGCAACCATGCGTCGCGCGCGTTGTACGCCTCCTGTAGAGCCTCTTGCAAGGCGTCGCCGCCCTCGTCCACAAGCTTTCGCATCTCCTGGAGCTGTTCGACGTACGTATCAATCCAATGGAGGATGAAATCCTTGTTGGTGGCGAAGATGGAATGGTGCATGTCAACCGAGCCGGAGGCAAGCCGTGAGACATCGCGGAAGCTGCCCGCGGCCATGCGCGCCATCTCGCGCCAACTTGGCGAGGAGACGGCGGTTCGCATGAGGTTGATGGACAGCGCGATGGGCAGGTGGCTGATGGCGGCAACGAGGCTGTCATGCTCAACGGAGTCGGCGAAATACGGCTCGCCGCCGAGCGTCTTGATGAGGTTGACCGTGGTGTCGATGGACTTGGGCTGCGTGCGTGGGAGCGGGATGACCGCCCACGTCGCGCCCTGGAACATGCCGGACTGCGCCCCCTCGATGCCGGGTGTCTCGACGCCCGCCATGGGGTGGCCGCCAACGAAATCGACGCTCCGCGGCAGGATTTCCTCCGCCCACTGGAGCACGGTCATCTTGGTGGACGCGGTGTCCGTGACGATTGCGCCGTCGGAGAGATTGGGGCTGATGACGGTAAATACCTCGCGGACGGCGGTGACAGGGACGGCGACGACGACGATGGACGCGTCCTCAACAGCGCCGGGGAGGGTATAAGCGACCTCATCCACCGCGCCACGCCTGCGCGCCAGGCCGGCGGTCTCCGGGTCCTTGTCGTGGCCGATGATGTCCACGCCCTTGAACGATCCGCGCATGTCCATGCCGATGGACGCGCCAATCTGCCCAAGTCCGATGATGGCTATTCGATGCCGTTCCGTTGTCATGACCGCTCCTCTCGCGAATCGCGACCCTACAGCAGATCCTGTCCGATCAACGCGCGCCCAATGAGCTGGACGGGCGGGATGAGGATGCTGCGCAGGATCCCCACATTCAGGATAAGGTCAATGCCAATTATTCCAAAGAGGACGGTGGGCGCGTAGGGCTGGAATCGGAGCAACAGTCGCGCGATTTCCCGGGGCGCGATGCCGAAAGCGACCTGTGAGCCGTCAAGCGGAGAGAGCGGAATCAGGTTGAAAACACCCAGCAAGAGGTTGTAGACGACGATGTAGGTGAGCGCCGTGCCGAGCCACGCGCCCATGGACAGATCGGGATTGTCCAGAATGATGCCGGTGGTGGGGTCCACACTATAGAGCCGCATCAGCAGGCCAAAGGCGGCGGCGGTGATGAAGTTTGATGCGGGCCCCGCGAAGCTCACATATGCAACCGAGCGGCGACCCCCGCGCAGCATTGCCGAGTTGACGGGCACCGGCCTGCCCCATCCGAAGCCAACGACGAAAAACACAAACGTCCCCGCCGGATCAAGGTGCTTGAGGGGGTTGAGCGTCACGCGCCCCATCTCTCGCGCCGTCTGGTCGCCGAGTCGGCTTGCCACCCATGCATGTCCGAATTCGTGGACGCTGAGCGCGATGAGCAGCCCGGCCCCGAGCGCGGTCATGATGAACGGCGCGACGCGCAGGGCGGCGGCGGGATCTTCTCGAATGAGATCGATGAGAAAGAAAAGCATAGCGGCTTGGGGTTAAGTATAGGGAGGAGTACGGGGAGTTGGTTATGGCTTGGTCGCGATCCAGGGGTTGATGATCTCGACACCGACGTCTTCAAAATGCCGAACGTCCCTGGTGGCGACTGCGGCTTGCCGAGAGATGGCGATGGCAGCAATCAGAGAATCCTTGAGCGGAACAGGCCTTCCGGCGCGCTGGCGTCGCGCAGCAAGGGAAGCGTGCTCACGTGCTGCCTCCCTGTCAAAGACAAGGACGCGCCCACGAAAATACTGCTCAATCATTCCTCGAACAGCGGCGGCAGTCTGTTCCCTCCTTCGCCCTGCCGGCATGATGGCCACCCCAAACCACAACTCGGCCTCCGTAATGGTGGTCATATACAGATCGTCTTGCATTTGGGAGTTTGCCCATTCCACAACAAGCTGCTCGCGGACAGGCTTCATTAATTCGGAGATGACATTTGTGTCGAGGATAATCACCGACACGAACTCATCCGAGTTTTGGCGGGTTACCTATAGGTTCGTCAGGTGGGAGTTCAAGTTCGACGCCGCCCAGCGGTTCAAAGAGTTTCCTGATTCCCTCTACAAGCTCTTCCCCCGTCTTTGGTGGCTCCTCTAGCGCTGCGGTCAGGATAACCTCCGCCTCCTCTTCGACTGTGCGCCCGTTACGGGCAGCACGTGCGCGCAGACGATGCTCAACGTCGTTGTTCAAGTTCCGCATGTGTTCTACTAACGCGTCATCGGCCCTCTCCAATTCACGGATGAACCGTTTTGCGCTTGCTCGCACCAAGTAGGAAATGGTCATATCCGACTCCTCGGCAAAGACCCGAAGGCGCTCGTGTTCGTCAGGAGTCAGCCGTATGTGGATATTCTTCCCCTTTGTCGCCATCATCCCTCCTATGACGTAAACGATAGGATGCGTGCCTCCGTCATTTTACTGAATTGCCACACCATCTCATTATGGCACTCAACTGAACGATTGTGGCTATTGTCGCCATTACGCACAGCGGACGCCTATAAGGCGGCTATCGTGAAACCTTGACACTCGCGCCGCGTCGCGTCCACACTCGCGTTGTCTGTCGCAGGCGTTTGCAGGCCAGTGATGGTAGAGACGCGGCGGTAGAGTCGCTTAAAGGGAATCCGGGGAGGGAAAGACGATGGCCGATTACGAGAACATCATCTATGAGACAAAGGACGCCGCCGAGGGCAAGGTCGCGTATATCACGCTGAACAGGCCGGAGCGCCTGAACGCGTTGAGCCGACCCCTGCTCGCCGAGCTTGAGTTGGCGCTGAACGAGGGCGCGACGGACGACGACGTTCGCTGCATCGTCATCAAGGGCGCGGGACGCGGCTTCTCCGCAGGCTACGACATGAACGTCCAGACGACGGGCCGCGGCGGCGCCCGCCCGGCGCTTGATTCCGTCCTGGAGGACGGCCCGGCGAATATGTATCGCCGCGCGATCTGGAACAATCCAAAGCCTGTCATCGCGCAGGTGCATTCGTTCACCCTAGCCGGCGGCGGACAGTTGGCCTGCCACTGCGACATCACAATCGCGGCGGACAACGCGCTGTTCGGCTATCCACCCGTGCGTTATGCCAGCATGATGATGCCGATGGTGTGGCCGGAGCTGGTCGGCATGAAGAAGGCCAAACTGATGGCATTCACGGGCTCCATGATCACGGCGGACGACGCGCTGCGGCATAGGCTGGTCAGCGACGTGGTTCCGACAGACGAGCTGGATGAGCACGTGTGGCAGCTGGCGAACACGATTTCCAAGCTGCCGCCGGCGTCTACGGCGCTGAACAAGAAGGCCATCAACTACTACTACGATCGACAGGGCCTGTTCGAGGCGATGGAGTTCGCCTCCATGTACACGTCCATCTCCTACGCGTCGTCGCCGGAGGAGCTGCCACGCGGCCTGCAGGACGTGAATCGCATCACGGCGGAGCAGGGGATGCGCGCGGGCTTCCAGTACATGAACGATCGGTTCATCGAGGAGGACAAGGTCGCGCAGGAGCAGATGGCAAGGCCGAGCCGCGCGCCGTAAGGCAAGAAAAGGACAACTCTGTGGGGCTCGCCAATCATGGCGAGCCCCGGTTTTGTTGAGGTGCTCCCATGACAACCGCAGGAGATGACAACAATAACTTTCAGAGGAGCGGTTCAGTCTCCAATGCTCACGTTGGGCGTGAGTTTGAAGCAATGGCCAAGAAGTATTTCCGTCGGGAATACCCTGACCATCCCGAACTTCAAGAGGAATTTGCTGTGGATATCGGGCTTTCCAACAAGAAAGAAAAGCGCTTCGATTTGGGAGCGGCCAATCCTGCCATTTTGGTTGAATGCAAGTCCCATACTTGGACAAGAGGCGGCAACGTGCCAAGCGCGAAAATAGCCGTCTGGAACGAAACGATGTACTATTTTCACTTGGCTCCCAAGGCTTCCGCAAGGTTCTGTTCGTACAGCGTGAAATCAACGAGAGAAACGGAAAGAGTCTGGGTGAGTATTACGTCAAGCATCACGGACCTCTGATCCCTGAAGATGTTGAGATATTGGAATACGACCAAGATCGTGACGAGGTGATAAAGGTTTGGCCGAAGTGATGACTGATTCAGCAACAGATCACCCCGGTCCCCTCTCCGGTCTGCGTGTTCTTGATCTGACGTCCTATACGGCTCAGCATTGCGCGCGGGCGCTGGGGGATATGGGCGCGGACGTTATCAAGGTGGAGGCACCGGACGGCGATCCGGCGCGAATGCTGCCGCCGTTCGCCGGCAATATCGAGCATCCTGAGCGCAGCCTGCGATTCATCCACGCCAACCGCTCCAAGCGCGGTGTGACGCTCGACATCAATGTTGAGTCGGATAGAGAGTCTATCGCTGCGTTGGCTGCGCGTTCAGACATCCTCGTCGAGGATTTTAAACCGGGCTACATGGCATCCGTTGGCTTGGGGTATGAGGACCTGAAAGCGACGAATCCGAATCTGGTCTACGTGTCCATTACGCCATTCGGGCAGACGGGCCCGCATGCCGGATTCGAGGGCGGTGATCTCATCGCGCAGGCGAGCGCAGGCATGATGTTCGCCAACGGCGACGATACCCGCCCGCCCGTCATGGCCCCGTTCGAGATGGTCACCCAGCTGGCGAGCATGCACGCGGCGTATGGGGCGGTGCTGGCGATACGCGCGCGGCGTGTTATCGGACACGGCCAGCACGTGGATGTCTCACAGCAAGAGGCGAGCCTGTGGGCGCAACACAGCTATATCTCGCGATATTCGTATATCAACCAGATCACCCGCCGCGAGGGGCATCATTCCGCGTTCGGCGCGGTGAACACATTCCGCACGCGTGACGACGGCTATGTGAACCTGTCCATCTACATGCGGCACCACTTCGGGCGCATGGCCACGGAACTCATGGGCAACCACCCCGTCCTTTCCGATGAGATGTGGTGGGAGCGTGAGGTGCGGCAGGAGAACCGTGAGGTCATCGACCAGTTCGTGCAGGAGTACATGGAGACCGTCGACCGCGATGATGTTGCGGAGCGCGGCCAGGCCATCGGGATGCCGATTGTGCCCGTGCTGACGCCCGGCGAGTTCGCGGACAGCGCACACGCCAAAGAGCGCGAGTTCTTCATCGAGATGGAGCATCCCGTCATTGGGCCGTACAAGACAGCGGGGCCGCCGCTCAAGTTCAGCAAGACGCCGTGGCAGCCAAGCCGCACCGCGCCGCTGCTGGGTGAACATACCGATGAGGTGCTGGCGGAACTGGAACGAGAGCCGGCGCCTGCCGGGGCCGCATCCAACGGCGCGGTCGCCTCCGGCAGCGTCAAGCCGCTGGACGGCATCCGCGTTGTGGACTTCACACGCGCTTTTGCGGGGCCGTTGGCGACGATGTTCCTCGGCTTCTTCGGCGCGGAGGTCATCAAGATCGAGTCCGAGGACCTGGACGACAACCGCGCTCCGGGTCAGACGACCTTCCAGGACCTGAATCGCGCCAAGATCAGCGCGACAATCGACATGCGAACCCCGGAGGGACAGCAGTTGATTCGTGAGTTGGCCGCCAAGAGCGACGCGGTCATCGAGAATTTCAGGCCCACCGTGATGGATCGCCAGAATGTGGGCTATCAGGAACTGATCAAGGTCAAACCGGACATCATCATGCTGGCGATGCCCGGTATGGGGAATACAGGGCCACTGAGCACCTACTTCTGCTACGGTCAGCAGATTATGGGCGTGTCCGGCATCACGAATCTCTGGGGTCACCCCGACGCGCCGATGGACACGCGTATCAAGATGCCGTTCCCGGACTATATCGCGGGCATCTTTGGGGCGCTGTCCGTTGCCGCCGCGCTGGAGTACCGCGACCGCACCGGCGAGGGACAGTACATCGAACTCGCGCAGGTGGAGGGCGGGGCGCACCTGCTGACCGTCTCCTACATGGATTACATGATTAACGGACATAATCCACCGCCCGCGGGCAACCGCAGCGAATTCTACGCGCCGCATGGCGTCTATCCGTGCATCGGGTTCGATGAGTGGTGCGCGATTGAAATCCACACCGAGGAGCAGTGGCAGGCGCTTGTTGGGGCGATGGGCAGTCCGGGGTGGGCCAACGACGAGCGATTCGCCACGATGCAGGCTCGGATTACCAACAAGGAAGAGCTTGACGCGAATATCAGTGAGTGGACAAAGCAGTACACGCCACGCGTCGCGATGCGCATCCTGCAACAGGCGGGTGTTCCGGCCACATACGTCGCCAACGGCGAGACTTTGTACGTCGATCCGCACTTGCGGGGCCGTCCGGCGGCCATCGTACCGGCTGAACATGCGGACGCGGGTGTGATGGAGCACCAGGGGATCGACGTCAACCTGCCAGACACACCCGGCAACGCGGGCCAACCCTGCCCGACAAAGGGCCAGCAGAACGACTACGTCTTCAACGAGGTTCTGGCCTTGCCAGCGGAACGACGCGCGGAATTAGAAGAGAAGGGTGTGCTGCGGTAGGAGACTGCACACTACCCGGAGCGATCTAATCCTATTCGTAGTCGGCGAGCAAGACGTCAATAGTTGTTCCCAAGGCCTTGGCTATGCGGGCAAGCGCGGATGCGGAACCTGACTTTCGTCCGCGCTCAATCTCGGACAGGTAACTAACAGCCAGCCCGGTCTTCCCGGAGAGGGCTTTCAGAGTTAGTCCGCGATGTCGTCGGAACGCAGGGATTGGCGCTGCTCCTTCCATGAGCTCCAGGGCCACCTGATGAGGAACACGAATGCCGTTATCAGCTGCTATTGCAGCGAGCGCGTCTTCAAGATCCTCATTTTGCCGGAGTAAGGCCTCGTACTCTTCGCGGTCTACCACGACAGTCTGCTTGCTAGTCATAAACCTCGCTCCTGTGCCGAACCCCAAGGTCATAAAGGGCGAATGCTTGATGTTCAGTGATTTCAACTTTGTCTTACTCGACAATAGGCGCCGGTGTGTCGATTCTGAAGTCTTCTAAATTGGGCTGTTCTGGGCCTTCATGCAGAATCTCCCATGGTTCCCTACCGCTCCGCCGGATCACGTTTGGCAGATAGCGGAGCACGTAGTAACGGGGAAGGGCATGTTCTCCATCCAATCTCACTGCAAATACGACCTCAGTCTCTGGTAGCTCAAACTGTTTCCTTTGGTCAAGTGAAGCGAAAGCGATGTTAAGCCTAGAACCCTCGGGTGCCGACCAAAGCGAAAGAGCGTCGACTTGTGCCTTACCTTGCGCGGGTAGGTTCTTGAGTGTCGGACGTATTTGTCCCGTGTGATCTGACCAGGTCAGCGAAACTGGAAAGGGAACTTCAGTGTACCCATCAAACGGATCGGAGATAGTGTACCTAGTATTTCCCTTGACAGTGGGGACATATCGTACCAGGGGAACTAGGCCTGTAATACTTACCCCAACCTCTTGAACTACTTTGTCCGATTCGTTAGCCACTTCGATTCGCAAGTACTCAAGGTAAACCAGTGCGTTAGCTAGGTCGAGAGAGGTATCATAAGATTTTCTTACGCCGCTGAGTCGTAGTTTCGGACGAAGTCTCTCCCTAACTGTGACGAGTTCCCAGCGAGTCTCATTTCGTTGCATCAAAGGTGCACGCCCTAGCGTGAACAGGCCTGACAAGAGAATCAGCAGGATTGGAGCAACGGCGGCGATGGCAATTGTAATGATGGTGGGAACCGAAAGTAAGAAAGAAACCGTGGCGACCAACGCAGTCACAGCTACTTCCATGAACCAGAACGATGGCGTGGATAAGAACCGCTGGGTGTCTGATCGCGCACGAGCGAAGACACTCTGAGAGATGTTGATTTCCTGATCGGAACCGCTGTTAGTCATGGTTGTTCAATCGTTCAAACTGTAACGCAAGAGGTCCTATGATTACTCGCTAGCAAGTCTGTCACCATAGAACTGAACTATTGCTTCGTCAATCATCCTAGCGGCTTGTGGACCCGTGACAAAGTCTGGTTCACCCTCGAAGCAAATATACGCACCGCCGCATGAAATTCTCTGGATGTCTCTGGCTGAAATATCAGATTGTTTAGGGAGGGTGCCAAACACTCGCATTGTATGGACTTCCTGAGCGAATTCAACAACTATGGCAACTTCTCCGCGGCGAAAGGTGATGAATTCCCGCAACTCCTCTCCTGACCGAGCAGGGAGTTGCAGATGACGCCTAGCTAGTGAAATATCCCCTATATCAAGCCAGAACAGGCCAATAGCCCGATCAACATTCTCAGTCTTTATAAGATCCTCATCCGCTGTACCCCATTGCTTTTCCAGAGCGTAGTCGAACCCTTCTCGGTCGGCGGGACTCAGAATTCCAAGGCTGACTGAGAAACCTCTACTCCGTCCCCCGTTGTCCAGGAATGCCAACTGGAGATCGAAAGCGTCGTTAAAGTTGGCGCTACCTAACTCCCTGGATTTAGGATCTACCTCGACATATCCTTCAGGAAGGTTCTGGAAGACATTCCGAAGCTCCTCGATACCAAAACTGGGTTTTGGAGTAGGAGTGGGTGTTACGGTGGGCAGCAGAAGCGCGGAACATGCTGCAAGAGCGACACATGCGACGACCAACACCAATAAGTGCCGCAACTTCATAATGGGACCTACCCGACTATCGTAAGCACAAGGCCGACAACCGGATTAACGTCTCCTTGAGAGGGATCCGCGGAGGATGATTGCCGCCAGGGTTGCGGCGACGGCCCATGCGGTGGCGATCCAGAAGAGCTGGCGTGCTTGCTCGATGTCCTCGCTCTCGATATTGCGCCCCTCAGGGTTCGTAGCAAACTCCCAGTCGGTGACGTCCGGTTCCGCGTTCAACGTGACACCCAACGCGCCGGCCATCGCGGCTTCCGTCCAGCCGCCCTCCAGCACGTTGCCACGCGCGCCGGCCTCTGAGCGGCTTGTTTCCCACGCATCCTGTCCGCGCTGTGATGTTAGCTGCGCTCCGGCGGAGATAAACAGTCCCGCTGCTACGGACGGGGCGATGGTTGCCGCGGTGTCGATTCGCTTGGCCGCGAGCGCCAAAGGGTCGTTGCCGTGCTTGCGCCATCGCGCGGCGAGTGTCTTGACCGCTCGATAGGCCACGGCGCCCGGGATACCGAAAATCGCAAAGTACATGAGGGGCCCCACGACACCATCGCGAAAATCGTTGCCCAGCTTGCGCAGAGCGTGGGAACGCTTCTGCTGAAGCTGCTCCGGCGAAACCTCTTGCGCAGTTCCCGTCACGGACTCGCTCATGCCCGCTTCGCGCATCAGCCGCTCGACGTCGTCTGAAATGGCCTCTTGCCCGGTCTCAGGTTCATTCTCAAGGTCGCGCAGGGCATTCAGGCCGCCCCGGATGGAAATCGCGCCCTTGAGCAACGCCGTGGCAGCCTCACGGTAGACGGCGCGGTGAATGAGGCCGGCCGCGCCGAGAGCCCACTTGGAGCCAAGCCAGGCGGCGTAGGGCAGGGCGAATGCCGCCCCCACAGCGTAGATGGTGCGGGCAACGTATGAGTTCCGGGGGGCGCGGGCTTCCAGCGCGTCCGCGGCCCGCGTGGCGATGCCGACGGGATCAGCCTCTTCAGGAATATCTCCCAGCAGGACGTCCCAACCGACTGCCCAAAGAAGTGTGCCCGGCTCTTGTCCACGCGGCATTGGCATCCTCCACTACGCGGCACACTGGCCGACGATGTCAGGTTGCCTTCATTGTGCCATCAAACGGGTTCGTTATCGACTGTAGCGTCTGCGAGCAATCATGTAGCGGATGATGATGAGAGCGACAACGGCCAACGCAATGACGATGAAAAGCAGGATGGCGCGGGGCCCGAGGATCCGCACGGCGATGAAGGCGAAGGCCAGCCCGACGGCCAGGCGCATCAGCAATAGCAGTACGGCGGCTCTCATGAATGTTGCCGTTGCAGGGCGCGCGCCATCGCCGTCTCTGTTGCCAAAGCTGCGGAACATCCCGGCCACGCTGTTGATCGGGCCGCCGTCTCGCGCTCTCGGTGGGCGCGGCATAACGGGCTTTTCGCCCTGCTCACGCAGGATTTCCTCGATCTCATCGCGGAGCCCATCGCCTTGATGTTCCGCCTCACTGTCCTGGTTATCCCGGGGTGTGCTCATTGTGCTTCCCCTTACCCAAGCCCTTCCCCAGCGGGAGCGGGTGTTTCGGCCATGCCCTCACTGTAACCCCTTCGACAAGAGAATGGGGACTCTTAGCCGTTCTCCGCCGCTGCCCACCCCTGCCTGATCATCAGGGAAGGCAGCTCATTCACGCTGTCCAGGAAGTGATCAGGCGCCGGCTCATCGTCCATCGGGAAAGGGTACGACTTTCTGATGCGGATGGCGACTATTCCCATGTTGCGCGCGCCGACAATGTCCGCCTCCGTGCGATCGCCGACGTAGATGCACTCAGCCGCCTCAACACCCAGCCCATCCAGGCAATGCTGAAAGATCTTTGGGTCCGGTTTGTGCGCGCCCACCTCTCCGCCGATGGCGATACAGCCGAAACGATCTTCCAGCCCCAGCACGTCGATTTTGCCGCGCTGTAGGTCCGTCGGCCCGTTTGTGATCAACCCGAGCTTGAAGCGCGCTCCGAGCCATGACAGTGTTTCCTCCGCGCCGTCGTAGAGGGTCAGATGGTCCATCAGGACCTTGTTGTAGACGCCCCGCATGAACTGCGTTGCCTCGTCGTCAAGACCAAGCCGTTCCGCCATGCGCGACATCCGATTGAGGAATCGACCCGGGACGCCGACCGAGTCCCAGTTCAGCGCCTCTTGCATGACCTGTGAAAGCAGTGTTGGGTCAACGGAATCCGCAAGCGCCTCATGGACTGCCTGCAGGCGGAGGGGGGTCAGGCCCTCCGAATCGCAAAGAGTATCATCCAGGTCCAGCAGCACTGCTCGGATTGACGCCATCTACCCGGTCTCCGTCCCGGCGGGGCGCATGAGGATGATTGCGCGCCAGTCTCCGCTTTCGTCGGACACGGCGTCGATGAGCCTCAAACCGGCCTCCATCAGCGCGTATGCCGCCATGTCGAACTTCTCCGTGATGATGCCGGAGCCGATGAGTATCCCGCCCGGGCGCGTCGCGGCGGCGAGCGGCGCGGCCAGTTCCTCCAACACTTCCGCAGTCAGGTTGGCGGCGACAATGTCCCAGCCGCCATTCTCCCGGACTGTCTCCGGCCAATCCTGCCGGGCAGCGTCGAACGGGTCCTGTCCTGTCCGGGGCAGGGTTCCCTCACGGATAT
This sequence comes from Dehalococcoidia bacterium, assembly GCA_965203815.1. Lineage (GTDB taxonomy): Bacteria > Chloroflexota > Dehalococcoidia > UBA6926 > UBA6926 > VXMO01. The sequence goes on from OZ241912.1 coordinate 1,022,515, forward strand.
GAATAACGTCCGAGAGGGTATTGTTCGCGACATTCTCCTGCGCCGCTGCGACGGCAACGGGGTCAATATCGATGCCCCGGACGCAGCTTGCGCCAAGCCGCGCGGCAATGATCGAGAGGATGCCGGAACCGCAGCCGACGTCCAGCACCGTTTCTGCCGGTTGTACGCGCTTTTCGAGTTCCCGGGCGCAGAGCTGCGTGGTGGGGTGCAGGCCGGTGCCGAATGCCATGCCGGGATCGAGACGGATAACGATGTCATCCGGCTCGGGGTCATAGTCTCGCCACGTTGGAACGACAACGGAGCGATGACCAACGCGATGCGGGTGAAAATGCTCACGCCATGCGGATTCCCAGTCCTCATCGGCTATTGTCCGTTCATTCAACTCGCCGATGGATGTGATCATATCCAGGTAAGACAGGCCGTCTCGCAGCCCTTGCCGCGCCGCCACAATCGCGCCATCCTCTCCGTCCTCTGTAAGCGGCGCGTAGGCTGCCACGCGAACGCGGCGGCTGTGCGTGAGGGACTGTGGGCCGATGCGAATCTCTTCCGGTTCAGACACTTCCTGTATCGCCACGCCGCCCGCGTGACTGTATTGGCTAAAGAGATCGGTGACGGCCTCCGCCGTCTCACCGGTGACGACGATGCTGAACTCGATCCATTTCATGGATTCGGCGTGGCGTCCGGGTCCGGCGTCGGAGTTGGCGTGCTGACAAAGATGGACGTCTCCGTGATCAGGCGCGCCATGTGCTCACCCCACGTGCGGTCAAGGAGATACACACGATCAATGCCGTCAATGCGCGCGTAGTTCGTGATGCGATCCGGTGTCAGATCACCCACGTGAACGGTGTATGCCTGCCCGTCCTCCATGTGGAAACGCAGTGTAATCTGGGGCGAATCGAGCCCGTAGAGCGCGAGGGCCGCTTCATCGGGATTCTCCACGATGAGGCGGGGAGAGCGCGCGCCGCCGGCGAGGAACGCTGTCCCTGAAAACTCTTCACTGACCGGCGGGCCATCCAGACTCCCGTAGTGCCAGACGCGCTCGCTGTCTCGAATAAATGTCGCCTCCGTGCCGAAATATGTTACGTCGAGGCGATTGATCAAGAAGTCATCGACAAGATAGAACCAATCCTGCGAGGTCGGACTAGTGTCTTCTTCCGGCTCCGTCAGCGGCGGCCCCAACCACAGGTAACCGCCCATGAGGACTGCGATCACCACAAGGACGAGTGAGATACGAAAGTTCATGGAGCGCGCCGTTCTCCGGCGGCACTGTCTTGGACGACGTCAGTCAGCGCCGCCGCCACCACGTCCACCCCGCGATCAGGATCATGAAGGCCGGAAAGACGCCGACGGATGAGTAGAGAATCCAGTTCGCCTGCCGCTGCGTGAGTGTGAGAATGCGCGGCACGTTCAGGCGCGCTCGCACGCCAATGAGGCCTTCCTGTTCCGTGAGCCAGTTGACGGAGTTCATCATCAGGTCGAGGTTTCCAACAGAGTTGATGAACTGGTTTGTCGCGAATGCAGAGTTGCCAATAGCAACGATGCGCCCCGCCGTATCCTCCGGGAAACGCGGGTCGGACGGAAATTCGACGGCCGACGCAATCGACAGAGGGCCGCGCGTGTCCTGATCTGCGTCGAATCGCGGTTGCACCAGGCTGCTCTCGTCACGCTCAAGCCAACTACGGTCCGTCGTAAATGCCAGGGGATAGACGGTCAAGGGGGAGCCCTCCATGACTTCCGGAGGCAGCGGGGCCACGCGAGTAACCAGGGGGAAGAACGTCACAAGAGACCGGTCAATCATCGGGGCGGTTATGGGGTGATCGGGCAGGTAGGCATCCGAGCGGATCGTCGGCGTGGTGATGTCGGGCTGCGCATAGCTGGCCGGATCGACTATCGTGCCACCGCCGGCGGCAATGCCTGCCAGGAAGAGCAACTCCAGCCAGGAATCCGGCGTATCGTCAGAGAGCAAAAAGAGGACGTTGCCGCCGCGTGCCAGGTAGTTCCCCAGCAGGTCCCGGTCGCTTCGCCCCTCCTCCTCGACAAGATCGCGATCAGGGCCCGCGACGATGACCACGGAACACTCATCGGGCACCTGCCCGGCGGACGCAAAACCAAAGTCCCTCACCACGTACAGTTCGCGCTCCATCGCCTCTTTGGCGCGGCTCATGCCAATATCGGTCGTGCTCAGGATGCTGTGCTCGCCGTGTCCCGTCAGGAAACAAACGGTGCGGAGTTGAGTGCCCGTAGCGAGCAGGAGGTTTGACGTGAATTCCTGCTCGGAAACCTGGCGCGTCTGCGTCACGCGGTCACGCGAGGCAAAGACAACTACGCCGTTCTGATCGATGTTGAACCTGCTGGCCTTGGCAGGGTCTGTCTCCGGATCGACGATCTCATACGTGAAGTTGTTGCTCAGCAGATCGTATTCTCGGAGCAGTTGTTCCGTTACCGCGGCGGCCTCATCGCCGGGGGTGAAGAAACCGAAAGCCTCCACCGGCTGGTCGAGGCTTCTGAGCACCTCCTGCGTCTGTGTTGCGAGCGTGAATCCGCGGTTGGCTGTCAAATCGACGCGGGCATTCGCGGCGGCGCTGACGATGTTGACCAGCGCGAGGATGACGGTAAAAGCGATGATCATTACGAGCGTGTTGACGCCGTACCGCCCCTGCCGCGTCGACATGATTCGGACGACCTGCTCGCGGCTGAGAAACGCCCCGACAAGCAGCCCAACAGCACCAACGCCTATGAGAACAAGCGCCCACGCTCTGAGTTCTGCGACGATGGCGTACAGGAGCGCGCCGCCGATGATGGCGACCGCGCCGACGACCAGCAGCGCAATGCCGATGTCCTCAGATACCCGCTCCCCGCGGAGGGATAAACGCTCACGCATTGACGGGTTACCGCCAGCGGCGGGTTTCCACGGCCCGCACCGTCAGGAAGAGGAAAAACACAATGAGCGAGAGGAAATAGATGATGTCCCTCGTGTCCAACACGCCGAATGCCATGTCCCGGATGTGTTCACTCATCGCGAGGAACGTCACAACGTCCGTCCACGCGTGGTCGGGATCGCCCAGCGCTGCCGTGGCGCTGAATAGCCACAGCACGAGCAGGATTGCAAGTGAGAAGATTGCGGAGACGATCTGATTGGCCGTGAGGGCGGAACCCAGCATCCCCACGGCGACGGCCACCGCGCCCACGAGAAACAGGACAACGTATCCCGTGAGAAGGGGAATGACGTCCGGACTCCCGAAGAAGAATAGCTGCAACGGGAAGTAGATGGTGAGGCTGTACATGCCCGTCAGGATGGTCAGCGCGGCAAGGTACTTGCCCAGGACAATCTCAATGTCACGGACCGGGGCGGTCAGCAGCAGCTCCATCGTGCCCAGTTTCTGCTCCTCTGCCAGTAGTCGCATCGTCAAGGCGGGCGCGATGAGAATGGTCAGGAAGAATGCTCCCATGGGGCCGATGGGGCCAAAGAGGAACCCGCGTATCGTCGCCTCCGGGTACCGCCCCGTCACGCTCAGCGCGAATGCAAGGCCGGTGAGGCCGAGAAAGATGGCGGCAATGACCCAGGCGTTGGGCGAGTTCGCGTAGGAGCGCAGTTCACGCCACCAGATAGTGCGGATTGTTCGCACGTTCACGCGGCCGTCTCCTCGTCCTCGGTGGTAAGCCGCAGGAAAATCTCCTCAAGCGAAAGCCCCATCGCGCGGAGTTCCACAAGGCCCCAGCCTTGATCCGCCACAGCGCGGGCAAGCTCAACGCGTATATCCCGGCTCGGCGCGCACTCCACGACGAACTGTTGCCGCCCGCCGGCGTCTGAAAGCGTTACTTCCGCGACTCCGTCCACCCTGGAGAGAGCCTGCTGAATCTGCTCACGCGGGCCGCGCACGTCCATCACGACGCGGGAGACGCCCCCAAGCCGAGCGGACAGCCGCTCCGCCGTATCCATGACCACGATCCGTCCTTCGTGAATGATCAGCACGCGGTCACAGACCATGCTGACCTCCGGCAGGATGTGGGTGGAGAGGATGACGGTGTGGTCGCCGCCAAGGCCACGGATGATCTGCCGCGTCTCGACGACTTGCCGCGGATCGATGCCGATTGTCGGCTCGTCAAGCACGAGCACGGGCGGCTCATGCAGGATGGCTTGCGCGATGCCGACGCGCTGCCGATACCCCTTGGAGAGCTTGCTGACCAGGGAGTCCGTATATTCCTCAAGGCGGCAAAGCCCGAACACGTCCTCCACGCGAGCGCGGATGCGGGACTTGCTCATGCCGCGCAGTTCTCCCATGTAGTGCAGGTACTCCCGCACGGTCATGTCCGTATAGAGCGGCACGGTTTCGGGCAGGTAGCCGATGGATGCGCGGGCGTCCAGCGGCTCCTCTTGCACATCATGGCCCGCCACAACAGCCGTGCCGGCGGTGGGCGGCGTGAATCCCGTGATGATACGCATAGTGGTCGTTTTCCCTGCGCCGTTCGGGCCGAGGAAACCGATTACCTCGCCCGGCTCGGCGGCAAAGGATACGTCCTCAATTGCCGGAAAATCGCCGTAGAACTTTGTTAGGCCACGCGCCTCAATCATGCCCCGCGCCCCCGTCGGTTCGGAGAATTATGAATATCTAGTGTAACGCACGTTGGCGACAGGAGGTTAGAGGACAAGGGTGAACAGCTAGCTCTTTGCCGCGTCTGCAGCCTGCGCCGTTTCCACCTCATGGACGATGCGACGCGTGTGGTTGATGACGTCCGGCGAGACGCTCACGGAGGTGATGCCCCACTCAACCAGCTTGGCCGTCAGATCCGGGAAGAAGCTCGGAGCCTGTCCGCAGATGCCGCAGGTGATGCCCAGCCGCGCAGCCGTTGTGACGATGGTCTCCAGCGCGCGCATGACGGCCTCGTTCCGCTCATCGAAATCGTCGGCCAGGATCGCGCTGTCTCTGTCCACCCCGAGGACGAGCTGCGTCAAGTCGTTGGAACCGATGGACACTCCGTCGATGCCGACCTTGATGAACTCCTCCAACAGGATCACGTTTGAGGGGACCTCCGCCATCATCCAGAGCTTGAAGCCGTTGTCGCCGCGCCGCAGGCCGTATTGCTCCAACAGCGACTTGGTGTGGACAAGCTCATCCACGGTGCGGACGAACGGGATCATCACGTGGAGGTTGGGGTGCCTGGCACGCACCCGGCGAACTGCCTCAATCTCAAGGGCGAAGATATCGGGCTCCTTGACGTAGCGTCCCGCGCCCCGGTACCCGATCATCGGGTTCTCTTCCTCCGGCTCGTAGCGGTCGCCGCCGCGCAGATTTCGGTACTCATTCGTTTTGAAATCGGTCGTGCGGTAGATCACCGGGCGGGGATCGAAGGCGGCGGCGAACTTCATCAGGCCGTCAACCACCTTTTGCGTGTACTCCTCGCCGCGCCCTTCTTCAATCATCAGGCGGGGGTGTTCACCGATACGCGCGACGATGAACTCCGCGCGAAGCAGCCCGACGCCGTCCACGTTGCGCGCGGCGATTACGTCAGCCAGATCCGGCTCCGCCAGATTCACGTAGACGTTCGTCTTCGTTCGCAGATTCGCCGCTGTGTCGTCCTGGCTGACATCCTCGCCTGCGCCCGGCACCGCTCCCGCATAAACACGGCCGGTGGACCCATCGACCGTGACGATCTGGCCGTCAGTCAGGGTAGTCGTCGCCGCCCCTGTGCCAACGGCGCACGGGATGCTCAGTTCGCGGGAGATGATAGCGGCGTGGGCGGTGCGGCCGCCGTGATCCGTGATGATGGCGGTGGCGCGCTTCATGGCGGGGACGTAGTCGGGCGTGGTCATCTCCGTGACGAGGACGTCTCCATCCTTGACCCGCTCAAGCTGATCAAGAGATGTCTCATCGATCTTGGGAAGCACCACGACCGTCCCGGTGGCGCTGCCGGGGCTGGCCGGCGTGCCCTGCAAGAGGAGGGGATACGCTGATTCGTCCACCTCCAGCCCCTCGGACTCGCCGATGCTGCCGAGAGTAGTGATTGGGCGTGTCTGCGTGATGTAGAAGGAGTTCCCTTCTATAGCCCACTCGATGTCCTGTGGATGGCTATATGCCTCCTCAAGGTTGAGTCCATGCTGCGCGATCTCCGCAATCTGACTGTCTGTGAGCTTGTATGTGCGTGACATCTCAGCGGGGACATCCACCTCGTGGTTGAGATCGTCCGCGCCGCCGGCATCCGGGTTGCGCGTGAGCATCCTGCTCTGCGGAACCAGCCGCTTTTCCAGGATCTCCATGCCGTCCTTCTGGATTAAATAAGAATCCGGCGTCACTGCGCCGGATACAACAGACTCGCCGAGGCCGTAAACAGCCTCAATAAGAACCTTCGAGCGGTCGCTCCGGTTCGGCTCCGCCGTGAACATGACGCCCGAAATCTCCGATTGCACCATCCGCTGCACGGGCACGGCGATGCCGACGCCAAGCTGGTTGAAATTCTGCTCCGCGCGATAGAAGATGGCGCGCGCCTCAAACAGGCTCGCCCAGCATCCCTTGACGGTTTCCAGAACCTGTTCGGCGCCCTCCACATTCAGATACGTGCGCTGCTGCCCCGCGAACGAGGCGTCCGGCAAGTCCTCTGCCGTTGCGGATGAGCGGACGGCAACGGGCCCCTCGCCGAGTTCGCCGTAGGCCTCTGTGATTTCAGCGGCAAGATCGGCGGGCATGGGCGCGGACAGGATCGCCTGCTGAGCCTGCGCGGCGACCTCAACAAGGTTCGAAGAGTGATAAACATCGACGCCGCCGAGAATCTCGCTCAGCCTGGCGTCAAGGCCGTTGTCCGTGAGGAATTTCTGGTAGGAGACGATGCTGACAACGAACCCGGGCGGAACCGGCGCACCCCTGCGCGTCATTTCGCCGAGATTTGACCCCTTGCCGCCGGCAAGCGCCAAATCGCCGGAATCGACTTCTGAGAACCACAGCAGGGATGCCTGCCGCTTCTGTATTTCCGTGAGTTCGCGTTTCGGCATCTGCCGAATGTCAACGACCCCATCTGACATGCCTGTACCCCCCTCAGGACTCTTCCGCGTCCGCCCCACCCGGGGACGCCGAACGGCCCCTCATGCGGGGCGCGCCATGCCGCTGAAAGTATACCATCCGCGAGCCGCGCCGCGTGGGGATGGGGACGAGTGAGGATGGAATGAGAGTACGGGGCGAGATTTAAGGAGTATAGTTGGGGAGGATTGCGCCTGGATATCAGCTGGGTGATTGTGGCGAGAGAGACGACGTGAACGAAATCGTCTGTCCCGTTTGTAGCACTACCAACCCACCGGGCAGCGTCTTCTGCAGTTCATGTGGCAGGCAGATTGGAATGACTGTCAACGAGGATGCTGACTCCCGCCGTATCAATGCGCAACTAGCCCAGTTGCGCCGCGAAATACAGTCCATCGTTGAGCGCATCGACCGACTACAAGGAGAGATTGTCGAAAGGGCGGGGCAGGCTGCGCAGCCGCCTGAAACCCCTGACATCGGCCCTGTCGCCGAACCGGAGCCGGAGCCGCCCGTGCCAGAGCGGGAACCTGAACCGGAACCGCCTACGCCGGAACCGGTTGCGGCATCCGTTGAGGAACGGGGACCCGAATCATGGACCGCCCCTCTTCAAGATCGCCCGGCTGAGACACCGGCGCGTCCGCGGCAAGTGGCGGACACGGGTGAACTTCGCCTGCCGTTCCAGGACCTTCCATCCGTCGACTGGGAGCGCGTGCTCGGCCGAAACTGGCTGGCAATCATCGGCGCGCTTGCGCTGGCTGTCGGTATAGGGTTCTTCCTCAAGTTGTCATTCGACAACAACTGGATCGGTGATACCGGCCGCATCCTGCTCGGACTTGGCGCCGGCGCAGTATTGATGGGTCTGGGAGAGTACACGAGTCGACGCACACCGATCTGGTCACAGGCGGTCACTGCGAGCGGGACGGCGACACTCTATCTCTCCATCTACGCTGGGTATGCCCTATATGAATTGGTACGTCCTGATCTGGCATTCCTTGCGCTTGGCGGCGTGGTAGCGCTGGCAGGTGCATTGGCCATCCGCTACGACTCTCGTGTGATCGGTTTCCTGGGTATCCTCGGGGCGTTTATTGCGCCAATCCTGTTGGGGCCGGAATTGCCGGACGTTCGGCTTGTGCTTCCGTACATCGCAGTGGTGGACCTCGGCATCCTTGGTGTCGCCGCCGTACGAAACTGGCGCTGGTTCATCTTCGCGGGCTGGGTAGGCTCGTACGGCCTATTCGCGGCGGGTTACGAGCAGTATCCGGACACAGACCCGCTCCTGTTCCAGGCGGGGCTGACGGCCATCTTCCTGATCTTTGTCGGCGCAACGACACTCTTCCACATCACCTGGCGGCGGATTCCCGGTTCTCTCGACATGACGCTGGTGGCCGTGAATGCAGTTGCATATTTCGGACTCACGACCATCGTCCTGGTGGAATCATATGACGGTTGGCTCTGGGTCATAGCGGCGGCGATGGCCGCGATCTACGGGCTCATCGCGCTGGTTGCCTACACGCGGCCGGGCGCTCCGCCCCAAACGGCCATGATTACCCTGCCTATCGCCCTTGTCTTCCTGACGGTCGCCGTTCCACTTGGGTTGACTGGCGTCTGGTTAACGACGGCGTGGGCCGCACAAGGCGCCATTTTAATTTGGAGCGGTTTTGTGCTGGGACGTATGCCGATGCGGGTATTCGGGCTGGGCGCTTTGACACTGGCGACCATTCATCTGCTCATGTTCCCTCCGCAGCTTGATGCCGATACCTTTGCAGCGTTCATCGAGCAGCGGTTTGTCGTGTTCGTCTTTGTCATTGCTGCGATGTACGTTGCGGTGTATCTCTATCTGCGATTCCGCGAATCGGCATTCGAGATGGAGCGACACGCGCGGGCGGCCCTCTTGGCGGCCGCGAGCGCCGTGACACTCATCGCCCTGAGCCTGGCGGCCATCCATTACTACGGGTTCGGGTCGACGCCTGCCGAGGAATGGTTTGACCGCAGTACCCGTGTTGCGTTGGAGGGGCTGCTCGTCACGCTGACAGTCATCTGGATGGTGTATGGAGTTGCCCTGGTTCTGGTCGGCCTAACGCGAGGAATGCGGCTGGCGCGGTTGGGCGGGGTGACCCTGTTTGGCATCGCGTTCGCCAAGCTCGTCCTTGTTGACACGTTCTTCATCCTGCCGGTCGTTGATGCATATGTGCCCGTCCTGAACCTCAAGTTCATGTCATTTGTTGCTGCCGCCGCGCCCGTTGCAGCTGTCGGCTATCTGTACCGAAACGCGATTCGTAGTTTGGTTGATTGGGAGCACACAACGTTTAGAACGCTGTTTGTGGCCACCAACCTACTCGTCGTGTGGGCGCTGATGGTGGAGGCGACACATTTCTTCTTCGTGCGCGAAGAACAATTCTCTATTGACAGAACGGAGCCGATTCTCCTTTCTTTCACAGTCATATGGGCACTGTACGGCGCGATCCTCTTGTCGATGGGGCTCTGGAAGAACCTGGAGCTTGCGCGATGGGGCGGGCTGAGCCTGCTTGGATTCGCGGTGGCCAAGGCTGTGTTGGTGGATACCTTCTCTCTGTTCCCGGACGAGGAGACCTATGGTCTGGTTCTCAATGCACACTTCGGCACAAACGCCGCCACAGTCGGCGCAATCGTGGTGACCTCTTTGCTGTTCCGGCGACTGGGCTTGTCCATTCCAGAGCGTGAAAGGCAAATGCTCCGGTGGCTGCCGGCCACGGCGGGAGCGCTTGCCCTGTGGTCCATGAGCCTCGAGGCGATCCATTACTTTGCGGTTCGCGAGGAACTCTTGGGTGTGGATCAGGAGAGCGGCGTCCATCTCACGTTGACCGTCCTGTGGGCGATCTACGGAATCGGCGTGATTATCGTTGGTTTCCTGAGAGATGTGTCACGCATTCGACTGGTCGGCATAGCACTCCTCGCCGTGCCCGTCATCAAGCTCTTCGCCTTCGATGTCTTCCTACTTGAACAGATCTACCGCGTGGCGGCGTTCGTCATACTTGGTGTCCTGCTGCTCGGCACCGGTTTGGCCTATCAACGCTACAGCGAGGAGCTGCGAGGGTTCCTGATGGGCCGGGGAGATGATAGTGAATAGCGGTTCGTTACCTGTATTGCTTCGGGGCAAATCTGATGGTCTGGCCATCGGAGCTAGCGATGGTCAGCTGGGAGTCGTTGATAGCAAAAACTCCTCCGCATCAACCAGTGCTCGGGAGCCGGTCAGTCCGACTTTTGCCAGAGCCGCCATCCAGTGGTCGCCAGGACGAGAGGGATTAGAACAGCGATGATCATCCAGATGACGTCCGAGTGGACGCTGACCGATTCGCCCTCCTCCAGAGCAAGCAGGTGGACCCAGTTGCGGAGGAACCAGATGGTCAGGGCGGCGTTGGCGTAGAAGAGGATGTATGCGCCGAGCCGCTGCACGGTGACCTCCTGTTGGCCGAATTGCGCGCGCAGGTGGGCGAAATTGACCGCCATGGCGATGAGTATGCCCACGGCAGAGATGACGTTGAGGACGGTCCAGGTGGGTCCGGCGTCGTAGAGGGTGTCGAAGATGAAGTGGGCGGTGTACACCACCGAGTACGCCAGCATCAGTCCGCCGATTATCCGCATAATCATGACCATGACCATCCTCCGCCGAATTCCAGTGTAGTCTAGCGAACCGCCATCCTGCGTCCCATTTCCTCATTTGGAATCATGGTTGTTCTTCTCTGCATGATAAGCTACGCAATGACTTTGACCAGGCCCAACTTGTCCCCGAAGGGTCTGTCAGACAAAGTAGGGGCCTATACGCGGTGTTCATCAACAGGTTGTTTCGTGAACAGGCTCTGGCAAAGCGCCAGAGGCAGGAGCCGCTCGACGACCGTCTGCAGGTAACGGCCCCCCATGAGTGGCTCTTGGTGGCCGGGCTGGGTGTGATGTTCCTGGCGCTGGAGCGAGCGTTCATCAAGTCTCAGAATGCCTTCGTCACCAAACTGCATGCCGGCGAACTGGAAAGCAGCGATGTTTATCGAGTGGCTCCGACCGGCATGGGCTTGCGACTTGTCGGGAGGTGCTTGGGTTCGGTCTCGATATGGCTCTTCTATCTTCCGGTCAGCATGCTGACAATTGTGGCTTGGCAATTCATATTCCAGTGCGGAGCTCTCTCGGAGGTAGTGCCATGAACCAGACGCCCAGACACAACGTCTTCCTGAGCTACTACCACGAAGAGGATCAGAAGTATAAGGATCGTTTCGTTCGGATAATGGGAGAGAACGTCGTCGACAATTCGGTCGATCTCGGAGACATAATCGACAACAATCTCCCCACTGAGGCGGTGCTCCAGAGAATCCGTGAGGAATATATTGCTCAGGTATCGGTCACGATTGTGCTGATAGGTCGATGCACCTGGCAACGGAAATACGTGGACTGGGAGATAGGTGCCAGCCTGAGGGACACTGAAAAGAACAAGAGATGCGGGCTCTTGGGCATTCTGCTGCCTGAGCATCCGAATTTTCAAAGAAGGGAATACAATCCCCGCCTGATACCGCCTCGGCTGGCGGATAACTGCTGGGAAAGCAACACCTTTGCACGCATCTATGATTGGACGCGTGATACAAAGGAAATTAGAGGTTGGATCCACGCTGCATTCCTGCGGAGGAAGAATCAGCCTGACCCGGACATTAGCCGCCATCCGTTTGGCCGGAACTGGAACGGCGATTGCATGAGAGGGTGGCAGTGAACAATAGTAGTCCCTGCACCCCCTGGAGGAGATACGGGTCGACATTCTGGTCCCGGAACAGGAGACGGAAGGGTTGCTAGCGGAGATAGTATAATGACGACCGTCAATGTCTTTGACCGGCTTCGTGCTCACTATGAGGCCATATCGGAAGAACTGGCTAGTGCCGCAAGACAGGCGAGCATACTCGATCACCCAACAGGCATAGGCACAGAGCGGGAGGAGGTCTACCGCGGCTTCTTGGAGCGCCACGTCCCCAAGACATGTGACGTCTTCCTCGGAGGATACGTCTTTAACTTAGAGGGGAATCAATCTAAGCAAATTGATGTCATAGTTACTAGCGGCAATGCTCCCCGCTTCCGTCTGTCGGCTGGTAATCACTACATCGCTCCCGTGGAAGGAACCATCGCCATTGCCGAAATCAAGTCACGCCTAGACAAGGAATCGTTGCAGGACGCGTTAGAGAAGTGTGCCTCGATCCCAACTATGCCTAATTCGGAGAAGATTGTTTCTCCTAATCTCAAGATGAGTAAGGACAAGTGGCAAGATGCTCCGTATAAGATTGTCTTCGCCTACGATGGAATCAGTGCGGAAATGATACTCAGCCACGTTACAGACTTTTACAGCAAAAACCGTGGAATCCCAGACACACGGCAACCGAACGTCATTCACGTTCTGGGAAAGTATGTGATCATCCGAATGACACTTGGCATGGCTGTGATCAATCCTGATGGAAAGCCTGATGCAATCCAACCGCAAGCAGGAGAGTACAAGATGTTTATTGCGAGTCCAGATGTTCTTGCGATGGGCTGGATGCTCCCCGCTTTGCAGCAGGAGGCATTTGTGAGCAATCACCTGTTCTTTAAGTATGACGAATTACACAACAAGATAATGGACCGGATACAAGGTGGTTAGGCAGGATGAACATCACAGGCCTCCCAGTCAAAGCTCGAAGATGGTTCTGTCTATCGTCAAGTGTGGTGGAGCCGAGGGGATTCGAACCCCTGACCCCCTGCTTGCAAAGCAGGTGCTCTCCCGACTGAGCTACGACCCCACGATTGAATGACGGGCGTTTATCCTAACCCGCCGTTGCGCCGACGATGGCAAGGGTGATTATCGCCCCGGAGACACAGATGGCCGCCATCAGGATGCTCAGTTCAAGCAGTCCGAAGCCGCGCCGACGCCTTCGTGCATCCCCGGAACCTCTTGCCACGGCTTTGTCCTCATCTCTGCCCTGCGCTGTCCTTCTATTATGCCGTGCGGTGGGGCGTCTGTGACAGAAGCCTATACTTTCAAATGAGAGTCCTTACGATTCACCCATGACCCACACCGGCTCGACAAACAGGGAGAACCCCGAACGATGGCATCAGAAAAACAGGTGATCATCTATACGGATGGAGCGTGCGAGGGGAATCCCGGCCCCGGCGGCTACGGCATCGTGCTGATCTACGGCGGCCGCCGCAGGGAGCTGAGTGAAGGCTATCGTCTTACAACCAACAATCGCATGGAACTCCTCGCCGTGATCCGGGGGCTTGAGGCGCTGAAGGAACGATGCCGCGTGACGCTGCACAGCGATTCGCGCTACGTGATCGACGGTATTGAAAAAGGGTGGGCGGCGCGATGGCGAGCCAACGATTGGATGAGGAACAAGAAGGAGGCGGCCATCAACCCGGACCTGTGGGAACAACTGCTGGATCTCTGTGATGCCCATGACGTCGAGTTCAGATGGGTGCGCGGCCATTCCGGCGTTCCCGAGAATGAGCGTTGTGACCGGCTTGCGGTGGAAGCGTCGCAGGGAAAGAATCTGCAAGCCGATGAAGTCTACGAACGGGGCACAGCGGCAGCGCGGCGTCCGCTGATGTAATTGATGCCGCGAACCGAAAAATTAACCGCCCGAGTCGGGGTCTGAGGACCCGACGTCCTCACGGCCGGATGCGCCGCTGAGGGCTTTCTGCAGCGTGTCCCATGCGAGGACGGCGCACTTGACGCGTGCCGGGTAGCGGGACGTGCCCTGCAGGGACATCAGATCACCCATCGCAGCCTCATCAACGTCCTCCCCCAGGATCATGGCGCGGAAGTTGTGGGCAAGCGTGTTCGCGTCCTCAAGCGAACGGCCGCGCATCGCCTCCGTCATCATCGACGCGGACGACTGTGAGATTGAACAGCCCTGTCCAACAAAGGCGATGTCCTCAATCACGCCATCGCGGATGCAAGCCATCAGCCGAACCTCATCCCCGCACACCGGGTTGAACTGTGTCAGGTCGGCGTCGGCGGATTCCAGGACGCGGTTGTTTCGGGGCAGCCGATAGTGGTCCAGGATCAATTCCCGGTACAGTTGGGCAAAATGCGGCTCGGGTTCACTGCCTGCCAAAGAGCTCACCAGCCTTCTTCAGCGCATCGATGAGTCGGTCAACGTCCTCGTTCGTATTGTAGACGTAGAAGCTCGCGCGGGCGGTGGCGGGCTCGTTGAGGCGGCGCATCAGCGGCTGCGCGCAGTGATGCCCGGCGCGAATCTGCACGCCCTCCCAGTCCAGCGTTTGGGCGATGTCATGGGGATGGATGGACTCGATGGCGAACGAGACGACGCCGCCGCGGTCATCCGCGTTTGGCGGGCCGTGCAGCGTGACGCCCTCGCCAAGCGACCGCATCTGCCGCAGCGCGTAGTCCGTGATCTCGATCTCATGCTGCCGCACGCGGTCCATGCCAAGTTCGGTCAGGTAGTCAATGGCGGCGCCGAACGCGACAACATCGGCGAAGTTCGGTGTGCCGGCCTCGAACTTCCAGGGCGGGTCCTTCCACGTGAAGCCGTCCTCGCGCACCTCCATGATCATCTCGCCGCCGCCCAGGAAGGGAGGCATCTCATCCAAGAGCGTGCGCTTGCCATAGAGGACGCCCACGCCCGTGGGGCCAAGCATCTTGTGGGACGAGAACACATAGAAGTCCGCGTCCATGTCGCGAACATCGACGGCGACGTGCGGCGCTCCCTGCGCGCCATCCAGGATGGCGATCGCACCGACGGCGTGAGCCTTGTCCACGAGTTCACGGACGGGATTCACTGTCCCCAGCACGTTGGAGATGTGTGTGAAGGAGACGATTTTCGTGCGTTCCGTGATGAGGGTATCGATGTCTGTGAGGTCGAGAAAGCCCTCATCCGTGATTGGAATAAAGCGGAGCACCGCGCCGCGCTCCTCGCAGATCATGTGCCACGGCACGATATTGGAATGGTGCTCCATGAGCGTGACGAGCACCTCATCCCCCTCGTTCAGATTCGCTCGTCCCCACGAATAGGCCAGCAGATTCAGCGATTCCGTCGTATTGCGGGTGAAGATGATCTCAGCGGGTTCTGCCGCATTGATAAAGCTGGCAGTCTTGTCTCTCGCCCCCTCATAGGCAGCGGTCGATTCCTCGGACAGGGTGTAGATGCCACGGTGGACGTTCGCGTTGGAGGTGCGATAGAAGTCGGCCAGCGCATCGATGACCTGCTTCGGCTTCTGTGACGTTGCCGTGCTGTCCAGATAAACGATCGGATTGCCGTTTATGACGCGGGACAGGATGGGAAAGTCGCCGCGAATACTTTCAACGTCAAGCTGCGATGAGTGATCAGGCACGGTGACCGGCCTTGCGCGTGATCGCCGCGCTACTGCGACGCCGGCGCGACCGCGCTGCCTGCGCCGGACCGAATGAGGTCATAGCCGTGTTCCTCGAGGTCATGGGCGAGCTCCGGCCCTCCCGACCTGACGATGGCGCCGTCCAGCATGACGTGGACGGTGTCCGGCTCAATGTAATTGAAGATGCGCGTGTAGTGCGTGATGAGCAGGATGCCCATCGCCTCGTGCCGCAGTTGGTTGACTCCGTGCGAAACGGTGCGCAGCGCGTCGATGTCCAGGCCGGAGTCCGTCTCATCGAGGATGGCAAGGGTAGGATCGAGGACGGCAAGCTGCAGGATCTCGCTGCGCTTCTTCTCCCCGCCGGAGAAGCCGGAGTTGACGTAGCGGGTGGCAAACGCGCGATCCATGCCCAGCGTGTCCATCTTCTCGTTGACCATCTGCCGAAATTCGACAAGCGGCATCTCCTCGTCGCGATGGGCGTTCACCATCTGCCGCAGGAAGTTGATCAAGGTGACCCCGGAAATCTCCACGGGGTACTGTGACGCCAGAAAAATGCCGTCAAGCGATCGCTGATCGGGCAGGTCGAGCGTGATGTCCTTGCCCTTGTAGAGGATGCGCCCGCCCGTGACAACGTAGCGGGGATTTCCCATAAGCGTGTTGGCGAGGGTGCTCTTGCCGGAGCCGTTGGGGCCCATGACGGCGTTGACCTTGCCGGCGGGAATCTCCAGGTTGACGCCCGTGAGGATCTCCTTGCCGTCCACCTCCACGTGGAGGTCCTCAACGACCATGACGGCGTTCCCGTTCTTGCTTGACACTGATTAACGCCCCCTGCGTGCGTGATCGGAATTGGCAATTGTATCGAAAATTCGACGCGCGTGACACTGTGCCATCATTTGCCCAATTGGATGGCTCATACGTGATGCCATTCTACGGAGTGGCGGCAACGCATGGCAAGGGAACGGACAGTTGTGAGACTATCCCCCACCGCCGCCGGAGAAGCCCGGCTCCGTCATCTTGGCGGCGTCCAGGATTTCTTCCAAGGCAGCCTCACCTAGCTCCGTTGTACGCAGGGCTACCTGCCGCACGGTTTCGCCCGTCTCCGAGGCCTCGTGCGCGATGGCGGCGGCGGCATCATAGCCGATGACCGGCGCGAGCGCCGTGCAGATCGCAAGCCCCTGCTCAACGGTCTCCGGCCCGCGCTGCGTGGACACAAGCCCCTCGATGCACTGCTCACGGAAATTGTCCGCCTCCGCGGCGAGCAGATCGATGGACTGAAGCAGGTTGTAGGCCGCGACGGGCATCATGACGTTCAACTCGAAATTGCTGCCCTGCGCGTCGGCGATCGTGACGGTCACGTGGTTGCCCATGATCTGCGCCGCCGCCTGCGCAACGGACTCCGCGATGACGGGGTTGATCTTGCCGGGCATGATGGACGAGCCGGGCTGCACCTCCGGCAGGGCAATCTCTCCAAAGCCGGCACGCGGGCCAGAACCGAGCCAACGCACGTCGTTGGCGATCTTCAACATGCTGACCGCAACCGTGTTCAGGACGCCGCTCGCCTCCGTGACGGCGTTCAAGGTGCTCTGTGCCTGGAAATGGTTCTCCGTCTCGCGGATGGGGAGGCCGGTGGAGGACGCGAGCCGCGCGCAGACCATCTCCGAGAACTCGATGTCGCGCCCGATGCCCGTGCCGACGGCCGTCCCTCCGAGCGGGACCTCGCAGAGCTCATCGACGGCGTGGCGCAGCCGCCGAACGGCCCGTTCCATCTGTCCCGCATGGCCCAGAAACTCCTGCCCGAGCCGGATGGGCGTCGCGTCCTGCAGGTGCGTGCGGCCCGTCTTGATGACGTCCCAGAAGGACGCCGATTTGTCCGCAAGCGCTTTTTGCAGGCGCTCCAGCGCGGGCACGAGTTCCATGGCGATGCCGTGGGCGGCGGCGACCTGTATGGCGGTCGGGATGACATCGTTGGACGACTGGCCGCGGTTGACGTGGTCGTTGGGGTGAACCATGCGGGAGCCGACCTCGCCCCCGAGGATCTGCGTTGCGCGGTTGGCGATGACCTCGTTCGCGTTCATATTCGTGGACGTGCCTGAGCCCGTCTGGAAAATGTCCAGGACGAAGTGGGCATCAAGCTCGCCGTCCATCACTTCCTGCGCTGCGGATCGGACGGCGGCGGCCAGTTCAGGTGTCACGCCGCCAAGCTCCTCGTTGACCTCTGCGGCGGAGCGCTTGATCAGCGCGAGCGCGCGGATGAAGCTGCGGGGAAAGCGCAGGTCGCTGATGGGAAAATTACGGACGGCCCGCTGCGTCTGCGCGCCCCAGAGGGCCTCGTCCGGCACCTCCATCTCACCCATTGAGTCACGTTCGATGCGCATAGAGAGATCGTCCTCCTGTTGTTGTGTGCCCGGTCAGCGCGGCATCCCAAAATGACGCCTCGCCCAGTCATGATACTAGGCGGACGGACACGCTGCCGCCATCGGACGGGCGGTTATCCCCGGGATCGATAAAGAGATTCCCGCGCCCCGTTCAGTGAGGAGGCCGTCAGGCTCAAGAATCCCTGGTAACGGCGAGCGGACAGCCGCTGTGATCGCCCGTCTGAACTCCCCGCGATTAGATGCCGCGCGCGGCGGGCAGCCTCGGACTCTCCCGGGTTGGGCAGTACGGCATAAACCTGCCGCGTCTGCCGTTCCATGTTCGTGTCTGACTCAAAATCTGCCACGGCAAGCAGGAACGGCAGGACGGCCGTCGCCAGCATGTCCAGAGCGCGTCCCCGGCCGATGAGCGCGGACGGCCTGCTCCGCCGCAATTTTCCGAAATCACCATGTGCGGCCCAATAGCCCTCCGGCGGGATGACAAGCGCATCGATCAACCGTGCCGCCGCATCTCGTGGATTCTCAGCCTCACTGACTGCAGCACGCAGATCGTTGAGCAGCCCCGGTCCCTGTAGCCAGCGCCGCATGAGCTCCGTCGCAGCGCCCACCCGCCTGACCGGGTGATTGTCCGGCCTGACGCGAAACGTCTGCCATGACTCGCGCGGCAGAGACTCCAGGCCGGGGTGCCGCGCCCACTCAATCTCCGCAGACGCAGTGAAGCCGTCGTAGTTGCTCGACATCTTTTCGCTGAAAGGCAACCGTCCTTGCTTTCCTTCACCCCGTTGTGACGGCAACAATCTCGCCGTCCCAAACAGCAGGCCTGTCAGACGCGCCACGCGTGCTTCGTCATTCGGAGCGCCGTCCGTCAAGCTGCGCAGCGTATCGACCGGCATGAGCCGCGCGACCTCCTGGAAAGCGGTCATGTTGCGCGTATACCCAAGACCCCTGAAAAGAGCTTCATAAAGCGCCTGCTCAGACCCGACCACGGCGATATCGCCTTCTATGGCCGCCGCCCGCTCTTCGAGCCGCGCGTCCCCCAACGCATCGAGCATCTCGGCTACATCGCGCGTCTTCCCCACGTCGAGATTCAACAGTTTGGCCGCGGTTGCGGTGCTAGTGCGCTTCCAACGGCGCGTGTTGTGCCGCATTTCAAGGACAGGAGCCCCGGCGATCTCCGTCATGCCCTGCGCGTCCTCAACGACATGCAGGATGACGCTCGCAAAGGCCGGGTTCGCTTCATGCCCGTGCGCGAACCAGTCCGAGGCGCGGAGGTGCATCTCAACGTCGCCGCGGATAACACGTCGCGGCTGTCCGGGGGATTCGAACACGATGACCGCGCCGAGGAAATCCGGCCCATCGCCCGAATTGCGTGTACCGGCCTGAACGACGTTGACCGCTGTACCCGTGACGGTTCTCAGTCGCTGTCCCCGCCTGTTCGCCGCGCCGGACTCCCACGCGTCGCAGAGGTCTTTCTCACTTGGCCATGCGCCCGGCGCCTCGGACACGCCGGCGGCATAATGCGCCGCTCCGTCACGAATACCGGACCTTATGGAAGTCCTGACGCCAGCTATTGAATCAATCCTGAGCATGACAGGATTGTAGCGCAAGTGTTCAGGTTCGGGTTTGGCCGTCTCCAACGATGGTCCACTTGTACGACGTCAACTCTCGCAGCCCCATCGGCCCGCGGGCATGCAGCTTGTTGGTGCTGATGGCAACCTCCGCGCCAAGCCCCAGCTGCCCCCCGTCCGTGAACCTGCTTGACGCGTTGACGATGACCGCCGCCGCGTCCACCTCATCCAGGAACCGCGCCGCGTTCTCGTCGCTCGTCGTCAGGATCGCCTCCGTGTGGCCGGATCCGTACTCCGCAATATGATCCAGCGCCTCGTCGATGGAATCAACGACCTTCACGGCGGCCGTCAGTGACAGGAACTCACGGCCCCAGTCGTCCTCGACGGCCGTGATGACCCGCGTGGGAGGCTCAGGACCTATCAGGGCGAGCGCGCGCCCGTCCGCGTGGATCTCCACGTTGTCCCGCGCCCACGCCGCAACCACGGCGGGAAGCAGTTTCGGGGCGGCCTGCGCATGCACAAGCAGCGTGTCCAGCGCATTACACACCGTCGGACGCTGCACCTTGGCGTTGTAGGCGATGGCAACGGCCTGCTCAACATCCGCGTCGGCGTCAACATACGTGTGGCAGACGCCGATGCCGCCGGTCACAACGGGAATCCGCGCGTTGTCCCGCACAAAGCGGATGAGCGTATCGCTCCCGCGGGGAATCAGCAGGTCGATCCCGCCCTCGTACACCAACATTTGCCCAACGATGGCGCGGTCCGTGGACTCGATGATCTGCGCGGCGTCCCGGGGGAGGCCGGCATCCTCCAACGCCTCGCGCACGATGCCCGCAAGCGTCGTCGTCGAGTGAATGGCCTCTTTCCCGCCCCGCAGGATGACGGCATTGCCGGACTTGATGCAGAGAGCGGCGATATCGATGGTCACGTTTGGGCGGCTCTCGTAGACGGCGGCGATGACGCCGAGCGGCACACGCCTGCGGCAGATGCGAAGGCCGTTGGGCAGCGTCGACGCATCGAACTCCTCGCCGATGGGGTCCGCCAGAGCGATGGTGGCGCGCACATCGGCGGCCATTCCCCGCACGCGCTCCTCGTTGAGAAGCAACCGATCCAGGAGGACATCCGACATGCCGTCTGCCTGTGCGGTTGCGTAATCCCGTTTGTTGGCGGCGACGATTTTGTCCGCGCGTTCCTCCAGCATGGCCGCGATGCGCTCAAGCGCCCCGTTCTTCTCTTCAGTGGACGCGCGCGAAAGCGGCCTGCTTGCCTTTCTAGCCGCCTGCGCCTTGCTGACGAGCTCTTCCGAAAGTTCTGCTGCGTCGGTGTTTCTTGTCACGGTTGCCGTCATCACGGTCACTCTTTCGATAAACGGCACTGACGTTGTAGTGCCGTCGATATTTGGCGTCAATCTACTCTGCAATTGTAGTTGTGCAGGTGGGGCTGTTCAAACGGGATAGCCGCTCGTCACAGCAGCGTCAGGTGGTCGCGGTGGACCATCTCCTCGCCGTGGTAGTCGGTGTTGGCGTTGTCCTCCGCCTGGAAGAACTGGCGCACCTCCGCGTTGTGGAGGCCAGCCAGGCGGCGCATGAGGCCCGCCGGGTA
Organism: Dehalococcoidia bacterium; assembly: GCA_965203815.1. Taxonomy (GTDB): domain Bacteria; phylum Chloroflexota; class Dehalococcoidia; order UBA6926; family UBA6926; genus VXMO01. Next base: position 1,043,398 of record OZ241912.1, read on the forward strand.
GGAGACTGCCCCTCGCGCCACACCCGTCTCATCCGGCCCGACAATCTCCACGATGTCGCCCGTGGTGAACTCTCCGCGCACCTCGCGTACCCCGACCGCAAGGAGACTCGATGTGCCCCGCCGCAGCGCCTTTGCGGCCCCTTCATCCACGACCACCTGTCCACGCACGAAAAGGGGGCCGAGTGAACGCCTGCGGGCGGAAGGACGCCGTCGTCCCCACGCCTCAAACCGCGTCCCGATGTCCTCGCCGCGCACAATGCGCAGCAGCACGTCCGGGGCCTTGCCGTTGGCGATTACGACGGACGTGCCCCATGACGTGGCCTCCGCGGCCGCCCGGATCTTTGACGCCATGCCGCCGCGTCCCAACTCGCTTGGCATCTCGGCGGCCATTGCCAGCGTGGCGTCCGTCACGCGATCCACCCGGTGAATGAACGCCGCATCGGGATTCGTGCGCGGATCACTGTCATAGAGTCCGTCGCGGTCCGTCAGGAGGATGAGCATGTCCGCCGCCATGAGATTCGTGAGAGCGGCTGACAGCGTGTCGTTGTCGCCCAGCGTCTCGCTCAGTTCTTCCGAGGCGACAACATCGTTCTCATTGATGATTGGAACCACGCCGAATCCCAGCAGCTCACGCAGCGTGCGGCGTATGTTGACTGCGGAACGGCCGGCGGTGAAGTCTGCGCGGGTGATGAGGGCCTGGCCAACGATGAGTCCCTGGTCCGCGAATGCCGCCTCCCACGAGCGCATCAGTCGGTGCTGACCGATCGCCGCGAGCGCCTGCAGCGTCGCGACGCCCCGCCCTCTGCCCTGCAGCCCGATGATGCTGCGCCCCAGGGCAACTGCCGCGGACGTAACGACAATCACCTGCGATTGGGCGGCGACAATCTCTTTAACTTGTTTCGCAATGGACGCGATGAGACCCTCATCAAGTTGATCGCCGCCTCCCGTCAGCACGCCGGTGCCAAGCTTGGCGATGATCAGTTGATTACGCGGCAGCGCCGCCCCCTGATGCGTGTCTGATTCGGTATGATTGGTCACGGTTTTAAAAGTATATCGCCGCCGGATGGCGGCGACGATTCGAGTGCCTGGCAGGTGAGCGCCATTCGCGTTACGACTCTCTCCCTGACCCACTTCCGGAACTACGCCTCGCTGGCCTTTGAGCCGGCGGACGGCGTCACGGTGCTCACGGGCGATAACGGCCAGGGCAAGACGAACCTGCTCGAATCCCTGTTTATCCTGGCTACCGGCCACTCCCACCGCGCTGACACGGATCGAGAGGTCATCGGCTGGAGCGCTGCCCGTGAGCCGATTCCGTACTCACGCATCGCGGCAGACGTGGCAGCGAGAGACGGTTCTGAGCGAAAACTGGAACTCGTCATGCAGCTCGCGCCGCGAGGGCAAGCGGGTGAGCCAACTGCCGTCGCGGAGAGGACGATTGGCCCCTCAGGACTCAGGGGCGGCACATTGCAGAAGGGCTACAAGGTCAACGGCGTTCGGCAGCGTTCAGCGAGCAGCGTCGGCGACCTTGCGGTTGTTCTCGCCGGGCCGGAGGAGGTCGACCTGTTCGCAGGCCCCCCGGCTGACAGACGCCGCGCAATCGATTCAACGGCGATTCAGACGGACGCGGAGTATGCACAGGCGCTCCGGCGATATGACCGCCTTGTCACCCAGCGCAATGCAGCCCTCAGGGAGGCCCGCGAGCGTGGCAATACCCATAGGACTGAGGAAATGCGCCTCTGGGAGCAGGAACTCATTCGAGCAGGCGCATTTCTCCTGGGTCACAGGATCGCGATGATCAACATCTTGCAGAAAGAGATGCTGGCCGCGCACGCCGAATTCACGGGCCGCACCGGCCACCTTGCGCTTGAGTACCGTTCAACGGTCACTAGTGGCGAGGTTGAGGGAGCATCACCCGACCTGCAGCAGGGATTCGCCGATGCCCTGAAGGGCGCGTGGGCGCGCGATTCGGCCACGGCGACGACATCCGTCGGGCCGCACCGTGATGATCTGCGCGTGGTATCCGGCGACGTCGATCTGGGTGTTTATGGCTCCCGCGGCCAGCAACGGACGGCGGCGCTTGCGCTGGTCATCGCGCAGTCGGCGTACATCGGCCGGCGTCTCGGCGATGAGCCCGTCATCCTGCTCGACGATCCGCTATCCGAGCTTGATGCGGACCGCCGCGAGCGTGTATTGCGCCACTGCCTAGCCCCCGGCCGGCAGGTTCTCATCACAACCGCCGACGTTGAACTCATCCCCGCAGAAGTTCGCGCTCATGCCGCCATGCACACCGTGCGCGGCGGAACGATAACGTCCGCGTAAGGCGCCTGCTATCTTGACCTTTCACCCTATTCGGCGTAGGTTCATTCTGTGTGGTCGGGCGGGTACGGAACCGCCTGAATATGTGGAGGAATAGTCATGACGAGAATCGTCAACATTGAAGAGGCAGGAAATCGATTCAAGGACGGGATGCTCATCGCCACCACCGGCGGCAATGACCGCTCCTCCATGGCGCTGACACGCGAGATTGTGCGGCGCGGCATCAAGGACCTCACCCTCGTCTTTACGCCCGCGGGCGGCATCCAGGGCGATATGCTCATCGGCGCGGGCGCCGTCAAGGCCATTGACACCGGCTCTCTCACGTTCGGCGAGCGCGGCTTCGCGCCCAACTACCGCCGCGTGGCCAAAGCAGGAGGAATCGCGGCGCTGGACAGCACCTGACCCGTCACACTCACGGGGCTCCAGGCTGGAGCCAACGGCGTGCCGTTCATCCCGTCCCGCGGCGTGATTGGCACCGATCTCGTCAATCTCCATCCCAACTGGAAGATCATCGAAGACCCCTATAACGAGGGCCATGACATCCTGCTCGTGCCGGCCATTCGCCCGGACATCGCCATGATTCACGCCTTCAAGGCGGACCGGAACGGCAACGTCCTTGCGCCGAGCTTCGAGGATCGCATGGTGGCGCAGGCAAGCGACAAGGTTCTCGTGACCGTTGAGGAGATCGTCGACTATGACCTCTCCGAGGACCCGCGTGGAGGCCACCTCGTCCCATGGCCGTTCGTCAGCCTCGTTATCCACACACCCGGGGGATCGCACCCCGGCGGCATGAAGCCATACTACGAGGCGGACAATGACCACTTCTCGCGGTACATGGAATCCTCAAAGACGGCAGACGGTTTCAATGCCTACCTCGACGAGTTCGTGCGCGGACACACGGAGGACGAATACCGTGAGATGGTGACCCGCGTCGCCGTTCCTGCCTAGTCACGCTCAGCGACAACCGGCGCGATGCCGTTCCAGTCGGACGACTACACCATCGGCGAGTTGATGGCCACCCGCATTGCGCGGGAGGTTCGAGACGACACGTACGTTAGTTCCGGCGCGGCATCGCCCGTGCCGATGGCGGGTGTTCTGCTGGCGCAGGAGACGCACGCGCCGGACATGATCTATGTCCCCATTGGCGCGTCCAACCCTGAACTCAACCTCATCAGCGGGAAGGAGGTCTTTGACCTCGCTCAACGCGGCAGGCTGGACATCTTCTTTCTCGGCGGCGCGCAGATCGATGGACACGGGAACATCAACCTGACCACCATCGGCGACCATGACAGGCCGGACGTGCGCCTCCCCGGCGCGGCCGGTTCCGGAATGCTCTACTTCATGACGAATCGCATCATCCTGTTCCGTTTGGAGCACACGAAGCGCGTCTTTGTGGAGAATGTTGATTTCATCACGTCAGCCGGCTCCAGCGGAGAGCGTGTGGAGCGGCCGGGCGGCCCCTCCATGCTCATCACCAACATCTGCGTGATGATGTATCAGAAGGACCAAAAGAAATTCCGGCTTGAGTCCGTTCACCCCGGCGTGACCGTCGATGAGGTAGTGGAAAACACCGGGTTTGAGTTCCTCATTCCCGACGACGTGCCGGTAACAACCGGCCCAACGCTGGAGCAGCTGGAACTGCTCCGTGGCTCCATCAAGGACCGTGTCGACGGCGAATATCCAAGCTTCGTCGCATCGGGGGGATTCGGCGGATAAAGTCCCCAAAAAATGCTTGACGCTGAGCGCCGTCGGGACAACAATGGTTCATGGACGCTGAGCGATCCACAGGGGTTTATGTCAGGGGCACGATTGCGCGTGTCCCTTTGCTTTATGTAGCGCACAAAGCAGGGCTAAACGGTGCCGCGATGCGGCGCCGTGCCGTTTAAGGGGGTAGGTCGAGATGGTCGCAACAGAAATCGCCGAGCGGGGAGTGGACTTTGGCATCGAAGACGAGTTGCCGGAGTTCAAACTGCTGCGGCGCGCCTACGGCTTTGAAGAGGTGGCCATCGTACCCGGGCGGGTCACGCTGAACCCGGAGCAGACGGATATCAGGTTCGCAATGGGGAATCGCATATTCGATCTCCCGATACTCGCGGCGGCGATGGACGGCGTGGTTGACCCCTCTTTTGCCGCCACGTACACACGCTATGGCGGGCTTGCCGTCCTCAACCTTGAGGGCATCCACGGGCGCTACCCCAACCCGGAAGAGGTCCTGCAAGAGGTGGTTGAGGCCCCCGCGGATTCCGTCACGGCCACACTGCAGCGCATCTACTCCGCCCCTCTCAAGGAAGAATACGTCGGCATGACCATTGAGAAGATGAAGGCTCTCGGCGCGACGGTTGCCGTCGCCGCCACCCCGGCCAACACCAAGCGTTTCATTGGCGCGGTTGTCGAAGCAGGCGCGGATTATTATGTCTGCCAATCAACGGTCACAACTGCGCGGCACATCTCATCGAGCCCGGTCGGACTGCATTTCGAAGACCTCGTGGGCCGCATTCCGATTCCCGTCGTCGTCGGCAACGTCGTTGGTTATCACCAGACGCTGGAACTGTTGCAGACAGGTGTGGCGGGCATCCTGGTCGGCGTCGGCCCCGGCGCGGCCTGCACCAGCCGCGAGGTGCTCGGCATCGGTGTGCCGCAGGTCACCGCGACCATTGAGACGGCTGCCGCGCGTGATGAATACCAACGGCGCACCGGCCGCTACGTTCCCATCATCACGGATGGCGGCATCCGTTCCGGCGGCGACCTGTGCAAGGCGCTCGTCTCGGGCGCGGACGCCGTGATGCTCGGATCGATATTCGCAGGCGCGGAGGAAGCGCCTGGCAAGGGCTATCACTGGGGCATGGCGACGCCGCATCCCGCACTGCCGCGCGGCACACGCGTGCGCGTTGGCGTCCGCGCGACGCTTGAGCGTCTGCTGTTTGGGCCGACGGACCGCACGGACGGCACGGAGAACCTCGTTGGGGCTATCCACACGGCGATGGGCATGTGCGGCGCGGAAACCATACGTGACCTGCAGCAGGCGGAGATGATTGTCGCTCCTGCCATCAAGACTGAGGGCAAGCAGCTCCAGCTATCCGGGCAAGTCTAAGTCGGGCTAACGAATATACAGTCATTCCCGTGTCAAGCACGGGAATCTTGATGGTGAGCGGCTTACTCCACCGCCGAGACCGTGAAGCCGAGCTTGCCGGCAGGGATGTCGATCTCGAACGTGTCGCCCTTCTTCTTGCCGAGTAAAGCGTTTCCAACCGGCGATTCATTGGAGATGCGGCCGCGCGCGGCATCCGCCTCGGCACGGCCAACGATGGTCCACCGCTCTTCCTGGCCGTCAGAATCGACAACGACCACGGTTGAGCCAACGCGAACTTCCCCATCGGACTGATCGCCCTGATCCTCGATGATGACGGCGCGCCGCACGTTGTCCTCAAGTTGGCGGATTCTGCCCTCAAGAAAGGCCTGCTCATTCTTCGCGGCGTCGTACTGCGCGCTGTCTGTGATATCGCCAAGCTCCTTGGCGCGCTGGATCATCTCCGCGACCTCAGGCCTGCGGATATTGCGGAGGTCTTCAAGCTCCTCCTTCATCCGCTCCAGTCCCTCGGCGCTGATATAAACGCTGTTGTCCGTAGATGCGCTGTCCGTCGTCATGTGAAACTCCAATCTGAGAATGGACTATGTGGGGCCGGTTTGGCCGAACAGGATGCCCCAAAGTCCAGACAGTGTACTAGTCTTCGAGTCGTCCTGCCAGAGAGTTAAGGACAATTCCCGTAGCAACCTTTGGAAAGAAGTACGTTGACTTGGGCGGCAGGCGCTCACCGGCCTCCGCCGCCTCTGTCATATCCGTCATGCTGACTGCCTGCAGGAGGAAGCCGGCATCACAGCCGCCTGCGCGAACGGCCGCTATCGCCTCCGCGGCATCACGTGGATAGGACAGCCAACCGCGGGTCTCCGCCTCGTGTTGGTCTGCGCCCACTCCGTGCGTGAGCAGCACATCCAGGAAAACACACGGGCCAAGCCGTTCCCATGCCTCTGACTCTCCGGTCAGCAAACCCTCAAAGATGCCGGGCTCCAGGGGGCGGAGCAGCTTGAGAACATCGCCGGGCGGCTCGATTAGAGCCATCATGGATGCATCCTGCGCCTCGATTGCCGAGGCGAATCTCTCGGCCGCCGCGGCATCGGAAAGGCCGCCAATCGTGATCTCTTCCGCTCTGAAATACGTCTCCACCTGCCGCATCAGCCGCGCGCGGGCATCATCCGGTAGACCGCGAATCAAACGATGATAGGGAAGGCTGACCAGGCCCGGATCTTCGATGGACGTGAGCGCGGCCAGGATATATCCGGGAGCGTGCTCACCGTCGTTTGCCTCATCGGACTGCTGGCCAAGATACGTTAGCGCCGTTTCATAGCGGTGATGGCCGTCTGCGACGAACAGGGGGCCGGCCACTCCGAGCCTGATTGCCCCGGCTTCTCCCGGATCAGACACGTGCCAGACGTCATAATCGTCCCCCGCAAGGTCCGTGAACGACGAGTCCGGCGGGCGCGACGATATAGCGCGGAGCAGCATTCGAATCGCGCCGTCATCGTCCTCATACAGCGCCATGATTGGGCTGATGTTCGCATGTAGTGCATTCATCAGCATGAGGCGATCACGCTTGGCGGCCTCATGCGTGTGCTCATGCGGCAGTACGGCACCCTGCTCCCACTGGGCCAAGCGGACCGCGCCCAAAATCTCGAAGCGGCCGGTTCTTACACCGTCGAGCGTGAACGTATGGCGAACAAGGTAGAACTGCGCAATCTCATCGCGCTGCAGGAAACCGTTTGACGTCCACTCGTTCCACGTCCTGCTCGCTGAGCCATAGGGATCGGCCGCATCGACGGCGGACGGCAGCTCAAGCCGGATCACATTGTGGGGGCTGGACTCAAGTAAACGTTCCACATCAGACGGCGCAATAACGTCATATGGCGGCGCGGCAAGAGTGCCCAGGCCTCCTGCCCGGTTTGGATCGTAGCGCCAGCCGTGAAAGGGACGAAAGAGGGCCTCAGCCAATCTACGTCGCCTCCAGGATGCCGCCGGAGAGCTCGCCCTGCCCCTTGGCCCGCCGCACGGCCTTCACCAGTTCCGGCAGCGCCTCCCCGGTTGGAGCGCGGACGACGATATCACACACCTCCGTGAGAGCCGTTTCATTGGGATTGATCTCAATCAGTGTCGCGCCGTTCAACCGTCTCGCCACTTCCGGCAGGGCGGCTGCCGGGTAGACGATTGCCGACGTGCCCAGGATCAGGACGCAGTCGCTGAGGGCGGCCTCTTCCTGGCAGCGCCGGAGAATGTCCGGCGGAATCGGCTCTCCGAACATGACTGTGTCCGTCTTGAGAAGACCGTCGCAGCTCGGGCACGGAGGAGGCAATGTGTCGAGCGGAATCTCATCCCGCGTAAATCGATCCACGCACTTGATGCAACGGATCAGCGTATGGTTGCCGTGAATCTCGGAGATGCTCTCACTGCCGGCAGCGCGGTGAAGGTTGTCAACGTTCTGCGTGACAAGGTGGCGCAACACACCCATACGCTCGAGGTCGACCAGCGCGTGATGGCCGGGATTCGGCTGCGCCGATTCCAGAGCCTCCCGCATCTCCGGCATCTGGTTGTCGTTCAGCCGCTCCTCCCACCACTGCTGTGGGTCCCGGAGGAACCGTTGGTACCCGAGATTGTCCGGTTCGCCGTATTTCTTCCAGAGCCCGCCGGGGCCGCGAAACGTTGGTATTCCGCTCTCAGCGGACATGCCGGCGCCGGCAAGCGCGGTAACGTACGTTGCCTCCACCATGGTCTGCGCGGCGTCTTCCAGGGCGGCTCGCACCGAATCAGAAAGAGTCATGTGATTACACCGTTCTCTTGTCAGGGCCTGTCCAGTGATTATAGGGGTGCTAGGCAGGCGCTGCCGATCGACTGATCCGCCGCTCAAGTCTCTCAGTGTCCTCATTTGAGAGGTTGAAATACTTGGCCTGCGGATGATGGAAAACGAGCGCGCTGACTGATCCCTCAGGCTCCATCATCATTTCCTCGGTCAGATTGACGCCGATGGTCTCCACCGGATTGAGCAGCCGCCACAGGATTTCCTGGTCCTCCAGCCTCGGACATGCAGGGTACCCGAACGAGTACCGCTTGCCCTGGTAGGCAGCGCGGAACAGGTCCGGCTTTGTGATGTCATCCGGATCGGCGAATCCCCACATCGCGCGCATCCGCTGGTGCAGCAGTTCCGCAAATCCCTCTGCGCCCTCCAACGCCAGCACTTGCAGGATGTGGGAATCGAGATACTCGCCCTTGTTCTTCCACTCATCGGCCAGAGCGCGCACGCCCGGCCCGACCGTCGTGACAAACGCGCCAATGTAATCCGGCGCGCCGTCCGAGCGCACATAGTCCGCGAGGCTCAGTCCCTCTCCGGCAGCCTGCCTGCCGAATTGCAGCCGTTCCAGCGTGTTCTCTCCATCCGATGACAGGATCAAGACATCCTCGCCGTCACGGGCGGCGCGGAAGAATCGATAGACCGCTGAGGCGCGAATATCAGACCGCGATGCCATCTCACGCTGGATCTTTCGGACACGTTCATGCAGCTCGACCGCCCGCTCGTTGCCGTTTTCCAGGTCTTCAAGGAAACGGCCACGATATCCCAGGTGCCGAACGTAGAGCATGGTCGGGTTGATGTACGAGAAGATCTCGTCGAGGTCGTGATCCAACAGGGTGTGCTCAATCAGGTCCGGCGGACGCGGGGGCGCTTTCACGAGGGTGATGCTTGGTGTGGAAACATTGAACTCGTACCTCACCGCCCCTGCATCTACGGTCTTCTGTCGGCTGAGCCTTTCTGCCTCAGCCTTTAGCTCCGTTTGCAAGCGTTCCCTCTCCTCGGGGATGCGGATGCGGTTGGCGAGGTCGAGTCCCGTCATGGCGTCCTGCGCGTACGCAACAAGCCCCTCATATTCAGGCGCGATGCGCAGGCGCGTGAAGCGATTGCTCAGCGCCGCGCCACCAACAAGAATCGGCACGTCAACACCCGCCTCCGTGAAATCACGCACGGTCTCCACCATCATCTGCGCCGACTTCACAAGCAAGCCGGAAAGGCCGATCATGTCCGGCCTGTGTTCCTGGTACGCCTCAATCAACTCTCCCGGCGGCACCTTGATGCCGCGGTTTATCACGCGGTAGCCGTTGTTGGACAGGATGATATCGACGAGGTTCTTGCCGATGTCATGCACGTCACCTTTCACGGTGGCGAGCAACACCTTGCCTCGTGAGCTTGTTTCGGTTGTCTCCATGTGCGGCTCAAGGTGCGCGACGGCGTTTTTCATCACCTCCGCCGATTCAAGCACCTCCGCGACGATGAGTTCATTGGCTGCAAAGAGCCGCCCAACCTCGTCCATGCCGTCCATGAGCGGGCCGTTGATGATTTCCAGAGGCGGTCGTTCCTCAAGAGCGATATCCAGGTCCGGCGTCATGCCCTCACGCGTGCCCTCAACAACGCGCCGCGCAATGCGCTCGTCCAGGGAAAGCCCTTCCATGCGGTCAACGCCCTGCTCGGCAGCGGATGCGCGCTGCTCACGGAAATGGGCGGCAAAGGCGGCGATGGGGTCATCGCCCCGCCAGAAAATCAGGTCGTCGCATAGGGCGCGTTCTTCGTCCGAGAGCGCCGCATAGCGCACGAGGCCGCCTGTGTTCACGATGGCGCTATCAAGTCCCGCCTGCACGCAGTGATACAGCATGACCGCATTGAGCACTTCCCGTCCCGCCTGCGGCAGCCCGAACGAGACGTTCGAGATTCCAAGCGTCGTCTTGGCCAGCGGCAACTCCTGCTTGATCAGCCGGATGCCCTCGATGGTCTCAACCGCAGAGCCGATGTAGTTCTCATCGCCGGTGCCGACGGGGAACGTCAGCGCGTCAAAGATGATGTCCTCGCCCCGCAGACCGTACTTCTCAGTAAGCAGTTGATACGAGCGCTGGGCGATTTCCAGCTTGCGCTCCCGCGTGATGGCCTGCGCCTGCTCCCTGTCATCGTCGATGCAGCCAACTATCACCGCCGCGCCATAGCGGCGAGCAAGCGGCGCGACGGCGGCAAAGCGCTCCTCGCCGTCCTCCAGGTTGATGGAGTTGATGATCGACTTGCCCTGCGTGCGCTTAAGCGCCTCCTCGATGACGTTGACATCGGTCGAATCAATCACAAGAGGCGCGCGTGTCTTGCGCACGAGCCGTTCCAAGAACACGTTCATGTCTGCGATCTCATCCCGGTCCGGGTCCTGCAAGCAGACGTCCAGCGCGTGCGCGCCGTTGCGAATCTGGTCGCGCCCGATCTCGGACGCCTCCTCAATGCTGCCCTCGCTGATGAGGCGCTTGAATCGGCGGCTGCCAAGCACGTTCGTCCGCTCACCGATGAGAACGGGCTTTGTGTCCTCGTCAATCGTCAGCGTCTCAAGACCGGACACGACGGTCGCAGTCGGATCGGCGGGTTTTCGCGCGGGGCGATTCAGCGCCACCGCGCACATGTGCTCAGTATGTTCGTTCACGGTCCCGCAGCATCCGCCGATGACGTTGACCCAACCGGCATCGATGAAGGAGCCGAGCGTGGCAGCCACGTTCTCGGGCGTCTCGTGGTAGTTGCCGTCCTCATCCGGCAGGCCGGCGTTCGGGATCACCGCAACAGGGAAACGTGATATCTGCGAGAGCGTGCGGACGTAATCGCGCATGAACTCCGGCCCCGTCGCGCAGTTCATACCGATCCACAGCAAGTCCCGGTGCGCGAAAGACGTGTAGAACGCCTCGATGTCCTGCCCCGCGAGCAGTGTGCCCATCGTCTCGATGGTGCATTGCACGGCAGAGGGAACGTTGGAGCCGAGGTCCTCATTGGCGCGGTCGATGCCATCCAGCGCGGCCTTGATGTTCAGGGCATCCTGCGAGGTTTCGACGAGCAGGACATCCACCCCGCCCGTAATCAGGCCGCGAGCCTGCACACGGAAGTGCTCAACGAGTTCATCAAACGTGACGTTGGCCGTGACGGAGATTGAGCGCGTTGTCGGGCCCATGGAACCCGCAACGAAGCGGGGATGGTCGTCTGTGGAGACATCGTCCGCCGCTGCGCGCGCGAGTTCCGCGCCGATCCGGCTGATCTCCTCCGCTCTGTCGGCCAGGTCATATTCGCCCAGCACCAGTGGCGTTGAGCCGAACGTATTCGTCTCGATGATGTCCGCGCCGGCATCCAGAAAATCGCGATGTATGCCAGCGATGGCGTCCGGCCGCGTGATGTTCAGATACTCGTTGCATCCCTCAAGCTCAGCGCCGCCGAAGTCCTCCGCCGTGAGGCCAAGCGACTGGATGCGCGTGCCCATCGCCCCGTCCACGACGAGGACGCGTTCGGTCAGTAATTCTCGTAAGCGCGCAAGCCGCGCCTCTCTGTTATCCGTCGTGCTGATCTCCGTCTCCGTTCGCGACTCATAGCGCCGTCCGGCATGACGGCGGCTGAAGTTGATTACGTATATCTATTGTAGTATTTCGCGCTATGGATGGGGGCGAGAAACTGCTGCCGGGCCGGCGCGCTACTGTACAATTGGAGGACGCAATCGCATCGGCACGCCGCGCAAGCCGCTTCGGCGCGGCGAAAGCGCCCGATTCTCAGGTTGTCGCGATGGGGCTGTAGCTCAGTTGGGAGAGCGCTTCAATGGCATTGAAGAGGTCAGGGGTTCGACTCCCCTCAGCTCCACCACCCGCAGTCAGTGCAGGATCTGTGACAGGAAGAGCTTGGCGCGGTCGCTCTTGGGGTTGATGAAGAACTCGTTGGGTGGGGCCTCTTCCGCAATCATACCCTCGTCAAACATGATGACCCGATCCGCCACCTCACGGGCGAAACCAACCTCATGCGTCACAATCAACATGGTCATGCCGGACTGTGCCAGTTCAGTCATCACATCCAGCACATCCTTGATCATCTCCGGATCAAGCGCTGATGTCGGCTCATCAAAGAGCATGATTTCGGGTTCCATCGCAAGCGCCCGCGCGATGGCGACGCGCTGCTGCTGACCACCGGACAACTCCGCTGGATATTTTTCGGCCTGCTCCGGGATGCCGACCCTTTCCAGCAGACCCATGGCCGATTCTTCCGCCTCTGCTCGTGGCGTGTGACGAACCTTCATTGGCGCCAGCGTGATATTGTTCAGCACGCTCAGGTGCGGGAAGAGGTTGAATTGCTGGAACACCATCCCAACCTCCCTGCGAATCACGTCGATGTCGTGGACGTCATTTGAGAGAGTTCTGCCGTCAACGATGATTTCGCCGCGCTGATGCTCCTCAAGTCGATTGATGGTGCGGATGAACGTCGATTTGCCGGAGCCGGACGGGCCGAGGATGACGACCTTTTCCGCTCGTTTGACGGTGGTTGAAACTCCGCGTAACGCGTGGAACGCCCCGAACCACTTGTGAACGTCACGAGCGATGATGATGTCCTCAACGCCATTGTCCTGCGTGTCCCCATTAGTCATCCAGGTGCCTCCTTGCCTTGCGACGATACCTCATGCGCAACAACCTATCTCTGGCCAACGCCCAGGTTATGCTCCACCCTGCGACTCACATAGGACATGCCGTAGTTGAAGACCCAGAAGACCAGCGCAATGAACAGGAAAAGCTCGCGGCTGTTATCCAGGAACTCACGGTTGCTGCCGATGAATGAGGTTCCCATATGCAGGATATCGAGCATTCCAATGATAAAGACCAACGTGGTGTCTTTGAACAGGCTGATGTATTGGCCCACAATGGCGGGCACCACGTTCCGAAGGGCTTGAGGCAGCGTGATGAATATCGTTGTGTTCCACGGCGGCATACCAAGAGCGCGGGCTGCTTCTGTCTGGCCTCGATGCAGCGCCTGCAAACCGCCCCGGATGTTCTCCGCCATGTAGGCGGAACTGAATACTGTGATGACGATGCCGGCCCGCGTCACCTCATCAAGCGGAAAATCTCGCGGGAACGCCAACGGCACGAGTGTCTGGGACATGAATAGCAGCGTGATGAGCGGCACGCCGCGGAAAAACTCGATGAAGCCGATACAGATAATCTTAACGACCGGCAGGTTGCTGCGTCTGCCTAGGGCTAAAAGGATGCCTAGAGGCAGGCTGGCGGTGATGCCGCCCGCCGCCAGCAGGATGTTCAGCATCAACCCGCCCCAGAATCGGGATGGGACGGGATACAGGCCCGGAACCCCCTCTATTCCTCGCAGCAGGAAATACACCGTGATGAAGCCAACAAACGCGATGATGATGAGATTCCTCGTGGACCCGACAGGGGTGTTTCGCCCAAGCCAGCGGCCGATGAAGACGGCCGGGATATTTGCAACAAGCAGGAAGCGCACGTCCATGCCCATTTCGTCGAAGGGCAGGGGGATGAGGGCCATTGCCGCGGAGGCGAAAGCGACAGTCAGCGCCACGCCTCTCACAAGCGCCGTCGCCGCGACGGCCCACAAGATGCCGAAGTATGTCACGGCGATCAGGAGCGAGGCCTGGGGACGCCAGAAACAATCGTTTGAAGGGCATACGGAGTCAGAATTGTATTGGCCGAGGATCAGCGTTCCGCCAAGCGTTGGAATAACCGACCAATCGGCGGGGCCGAACGCCCATCCCACAAACAGCCAGGCAAGGTAGAGGGCCAGCGCCGCCACAATGATGGTTGTAGCGCCATTGGCGGGGGAACTGAACAGGTTATTCCTGACCCAACCGGCCTTTCCTGTCGTCATCCGCGGGGGCGGGAGGCTGGCGCCCGGCGTCATTGTTTGCTCAGATGCCATCGTCTATGCCCCCACAATCCGCGTGCGCCAATTGTAGAAATTGCCGACAGCCGACCAGGTCAAGCTCATCACGAGGTACGCCAGCATGATGACGATGAAGATGTTGATGGCGGGTGCGGTCTGCGTCATTGTGATGCCAACATTGGTCAGATCGGCAAAACCGACTGCCGGGGCAAGGCTGCTGTTCTTCGTCAGATTCAGGCATTGGCTGATGAGAGGCGGAATGATCACGCGCAATGCCTGTGGGAACGTGATATTGCGGAGCACGCCCATGGGCCTGAGGCCCACTGCCAGCGCCGCTTCAGTTTGCCCCTTGCTTACTGATTGGATGCCGGCACGGACGATTTCAGCGATAAACGCCGCAGTGTAGATGACGAGGCCGATCAGCATCACGATTGCGCCGGATCGAACGCGCCACCCACCTTCAAGCCGACCAAATCGCTCATCCTGTTCCGGCGTGCTCCAGCCCATCGGCGTGTCCCCGGACATGATCCAGATGACCAGCCAGGCGATCACCGCAATGCCAATTGCAGCGCCAAGACCCGTGGCGACCGGATACGAGACTCTTCCTGTCAGTGTCTCGCGTTTCGCAAGGTAACGATGCAGGGCAATTCCAATCACGATGCCTGCCAGAATGGCAGTTAGCCAGGCAATGCCCTGGGCGATTCCGTGATCCAAAGTCGGCTGCGGTATTGCCAGTCCGGCATTGTTCAGGTAGATGGTGTCGAGGAGATTGTAGGTCTCGGTGATCGGCGGCAGGATCAGGATGAAGTAAAAGATGAAGAGGAGCTGCACAAGCAAGGGAACGTTGCGGAAGAACTCCACGTAGACAAGCGCGAGTCGTGACAGAAGCCAGTTTGACGAGATGCGCGCGATTCCGATGAGGATTCCAAGGATGATGGCAAGGATGACTCCCGCCACAGCAAGCAGGACCGTATTGACGGCCGCTACCAGCAACGCGTACGCATAGCTGTCAGACGAATCATTGAAGGGCAGAGCGTGTTCAGGGACCGGTGTTCCGTAATCCCTGGAGAAGAATCGCCAGCCAAAGGGGATGTCACGACCATCAATCGCAAGCGCAATGTTGGTGAAGAACCAGAAGACAAGGGTAAGCACCATGATGGTGGATACAATCTGAAGCGCCCATTTGATGAGCACTGCGTGACGCCATACGGGAATTCCTTGGTACGTCAGAAATCCTTGCGGTCGGTCGGCCATCTTTCGATTCCGTCCCCCAAACCGGCGTTGCCTGTTGTTCAGTTCTGACTATAACGCAAGACGCGGCGGAGACGGGCCATACAAGAGAGCGGAGAGTTCGCTGCCTCTCGACAGCGGACTCCCCGCCCTTGCATTTCAATCATCGCGTCTGTGAGACGCTCTACGATCGAGTACTTCCCTTACCGCAGAGGCGCGGCGTAGATCTCTCCGCCCTTGGGGCACATGCTGCATGGCGCGGAGACCCACAGCGCATTGCGGCTGCCATCTCGGGTGACACCCAGCGGCGTCAGGTGGCGATCGTAGATCTCGCCGTAGTTTCCAACCTGCTGGATCACTGTCTGCGCCACGGTCTGGCTCAGGCCCAGGTCTGCCTGCCCCCAGTTTGTGTCGCTAAGGCCAAAGAGCCTGTCAATGGCAGCATTCTGTGTGGCGGATGTCGGCACGTTCATCGAATCAACCTCGAACGCCTCCGCGTAAATCAGGATTGCGATGACGGCCTTGACGATGTCATACCACTGGTCGTCGCCGTGCGGAACCACCGGGCCCAGCGGCTCTTCGGAAATCGTGGCTCCCAGGATGACATGATCATCAGGGTTGTCGAAATTGGCGCGCAGGGACACCAATCCGGACTTATCGGTGGTCTCCGCCTGGCATTGACCGGCCAGGTATGCCTCGCTCAGCGGTGGTTGCTCACCGAACGTGATCACCTCAATATCCAGCCCGTTCTGGCTGATGAAGTCCTGCAGATTCTGCTCTGTCGTCGTTCCTGACAGGACGCAGACCGATGAACCGTCCAACTGAACAGGATCGGTCACGCTCAGGCTGGCCGGCACCATGAATCCCTGGCCGTCATAGAACGTGGTCTGGGCGAAGTTGCCCCACGTTGCGTCACGGCCGGATGTCCACGTTGTGTTCCGTACCATCAGATCGACTTCGCCGGACTGCATGGTCGGGCCGCGCTGTGCAGCGGTTGTCTGACGGAACTCAACAGCGTTGGAATCTCCCAGAACTGCTGCGGCCACCGCGCGGCACTGGTCGATGTCAAAGCCGACGTTGTTGCCGTTTGCGTCAAGCGAGCCGAAGCCGGGCAGGGTTGTGTTGACTGCACAAACAAGTGTTCCGCGCTCCTGCACCGTCGCGAGACGGCTCATCATCTCTTCTTCCATGGGCTCGCTGTCGGTCGGCTCAGGAGTGTCCTCCTCGGTTGTACAGGCCGCGAAGATCATCAAGCCTGCGACGATGGCCAATGCGAGTAGAAATAGTTTGCCTGTCATGTGCTCCTCCCGAACTGTTCCTAATATATATGCCCGATAAACTCACCTCATATTGTGCCACGAATCGTATATGGACGCCAATGAACCACCACTATTCGGGCATTCGGGGCCACGCCGGGCAGCCGTTTTCATGGGCTTGATTGGCGATTGGACGACTGCGGCCTAATCGGCTACAGTGGGTTGTCGCAAACAGGGGAGGGGGCAGTCGGCGCCATCGACACGGTCATGAGCCGCTTGAAGGAGCATGATTCAGCGCCGACAGTGGCAACGTTATGGTTGAAGCTGAACATCAGATTGAAGTCAAGAACGTATGGAAGGTATTCGGCAGCCATCCTGAGCGGGCTCTTGAAATAGAGCACGCCGAAAAGACCCGTACGGAGATCCAGGAAGAGTTGGGCCTGGTCACCGCCTTGCGGGATGTGTCCTTCAGCGTTGATCGCGGCCAGGTTTACGTCCTGATGGGACTCTCCGGGAGTGGCAAGTCCACCCTCGCCAGGGCTCTTATCAGGTTGGCTGACCCCACCGCCGGAGAAGTTCTCTTTGACGGTGAGGACATTCTCCAGTTTTCGGCGGATCAATTGATCGATTTCCGTCGGTCAACGGTCGCAATGGTCTTCCAGAACTATGCCCTCCTGCCGCATCGCCGCGTTTTGGAGAATGTGGCGTACGGCCTTGAAGTCAAGGGCATGGAAAAAGAGGAGCGGCTTGACATCGCCCGAGACACGATTGAAAAGGTCGGCCTCAATGGATGGGAGCGCTACTTCCCTCGTGAGATGAGCGGTGGAATGCAGCAGCGTGTGGGCCTTGCCCGCGCTCTCGCCGTCAATCCGTCCGTGCTCATCATGGATGAGCCTTTCAGCGGCTTGGACCCGCTCATTCGCCGGCAGATGCAGGACGAATTGCTTACGCTCCAGGCGGATTTGCACAAGACCATCGTTTTCATCACGCATGATCTCAATGAAGCCATCAAGCTTGGAAACCGTATCGCCATCATGCGCGACGGGGAGATCATCCAGGAGGGAACACCGGATGAGATCGTCGCGCTGCCGAGCGATGACTATGTGTCTGAATTCGTGCGCGATGTCTCATCCACGCGGCTCATCCAGGCGCGCACGGTAATGAGTGAGGCCGAAAGATGTTGTGTCACTGTGCGACAGGGCCCCGGAGCGGCCCTCATTCTCATGGAGAACATGGATAGTGATGCCCTGTTCGTCGTGGGCGGGGATTCACGGCTGCGGGGGATGCTCACCAAGAAGGAAGCGGAATCACTCGCCAACCGACGTAAGCAAAATCTAGAAGACGCCAGACTTCAGGACCCTGTCATCGTTGATCCTGATACCTCTCTGGACGAAATCATTCCGCTGGTCGAGGAAGCTCCATACCCGGTTGCAGTCGTGGAGGAGAACGGCGTGCTCATCGGAGCGATTCGGCGTGATGAACTGCTGTCGGGTGGAGTAGGGATTGGAGACAACAGTGGCTAGCACCGATGATGTGGTGATGGAAAAGGCCCCGCAGGCCGCTGAAACCAAAGCTGAAACTGAAAAGAAAGTGTCGGCCCCAAACGGCCGTGAGTTGCCTCGGCTGCGTTGGTTGGGACTTGCCCTCGTTCTGATTGTCCTTATCGTGTCCCTGGTCATCTGGGGTTCAAACATGGGATTCCCAACGACTGTTTCACACCAGGAATCGTCCGATGGATCGGTGATGCTTCCGGTAAGCGCCCGAGAAGTGGTCGCGGACGTTATTGACAGTGGGGTCTCCTGGCTGACGCGAGAGGCGGCGTGGGCCTTTGACGGGATAGGCACAGGAGTGACATACGCCCTGGTCTACATCGAAAGGGGCCTGAAGTGGACGCCGTGGCCCGCCATGGTTGTGAGTCTCGCGCTCCTTGCGTATGCGGTTGGGCGGATGCCATTGATGGCTTTCGCATTGTCTGCGTTGTTCTTTATCGGGTTCATGGATTTGTGGAATCGCACAATGGAAACCCTCGCGCTGATGATGGTGGCCGTCGCCGTGTGTATTGCGATTGGCCTGCCAATCGGCATAATCGGGGCGCGAAATGACTTTGTTGATCGCATAATGAGACCGATTCTGGACGGCATGCAGACAATGCCCAGCTTTGTTTACCTGCTGCCGGGAATTCTCTTCTTCGGACTGGGGAAGCCGGGCGCGATTTTTGCCACGCTGCTCTACGCCATGCCCCCTGTTATCCGCCTGACAAACCTGGGCATTCGGCAAGTCGCCCCTGACGTTGTCGACGCCGCGAGGGCATTCGGCTCATCGCATTGGCAAATCCTGACCAAGGTCCAGGTGCCAATGGCACTGCCAACAATCATGGCCGGCGTTAACCAGACCACGATGATGGCGTTGGCAATGGTCGTGATTGCGAGCCTTGTCGGCGCGGGCGGGCTGGGTGACAACGTCAATCGCGCGCTCCAGAAGAACGAGCCGGGGAACGGCCTGCTTGCCGGCCTTGCCATCGTGTTCCTTGCTATCATCATTGACCGCCTGACGCAGGCTGTGGCTGCCAGACGGACGGAGGCTGTCACCGCAGGGTAACGGCCTCAATCATCCCGCACTGAAACATCTGCTGAGATTCGATAAGATATAATCGCGAAAGGAATGGGAGGTACCCAATGAGAAAGTTTGTAATTCTTGCTCTCGCCATCGCTGCGTTGGCTGTGGCAGCCGTCGCAGGATGCACGCAAGAGGAAGAGAAAGATCCTATTGTGTTCAGCGATCTGAACTGGCCGAGCGCGCAGATTCAGAATCGTATCGCGCAATACATCGTTGAAGAAGGCTACGGATATCCGACGGATGTCGTCTTCGGCGCAACGCTGCCGCTGCTGCAGGGCCTGCGTGCCGGTGATACGCACGTGACCATGGAGATCTGGCTGCCGAACCAGGATGCCGCCTGGGTTGACGCGCTGGCCGAGGGATCGGTGCAGGAAGTCGGCTTTAGCTTGGGCGCAGACTGGCAGTCTGCATTTGTGATACCGAGGTATCTCCAGGAGCAGCACCCCGATCTGGATAGCATTGAAGACCTCAAGGACGAGCAGTACAAGGCACTGTTTGCTACTGCTGAGACCGACGGCAAGGCCCGGCTGGTTTCCTGCGTCATCGGATGGGCGTGTGAAAACGTCAATGCCGCGCAGATTGAGGGCTATGGATTGGTGGATCACGTCCACGTCGTGAACCCCGGTGACGGCGCCGCTGCCAACGCTGACCTCTACGGCGCATATGAGCGCGGAGAGCCATGGCTCGGCTACCAGTGGGGCACGAATGACCCGGCGCTCCTCCTTGATCTGGTTCGGCTAGAAGAGCCTGCCTACAACGACACCTGCTGGACAGCTATGCAGGCCTTCAGTGACGGCGGCCCCGCCCCAACAGAGGGCTGCGGCTACCGCGATGCCGAGATCAAGATTGCCGTCCGCACAGACCTCATAGAGCGGGCTCCTGAAGTCATCGACATGTTCGAGCAATGGAGCTTTGACATTCCGCAGTTCGGCACGGTCGTGGCGTGGCAGCAGGACAACCCCAATGCTGACACTGCCGATTCCGCGCTGTGGTGGCTCAACAACAACGCAGATGTCTGGAACACGTGGGTTCCGGATGATATCGCTGATGCCATCCAGGAATCCCTCGATGAGGGCGTGATTCCGGCCGGCTGGCCAACCGAGTAAACTCGCGATCTTAGTTGTCCCCGGATGCCGACTGACGTACAGTCGGCATCCGGGGACGCTTTGTGCTACTCTCCGCGCAGCGCGGTGGTGAGCCGCGTGATGGGGAATGAGAGGCGGAGGGCTTATGGGCAGCATCGACTATTCCCGTTTTTGGACGGTGCCTGAGAGGCCCGTGCCTACGTGGCAGGAAGAGGTCTTTCAGTACGACTTCGGCGGCGCGAATCCTGGCCCGGACGTCATGCCGATTGAAGAGTTGGCAGAAGCCGCCCGAGCAGTCATCCACGAAGAGAAGGAAATCATCGCCCGCTATCCGCCCACGTATGGCCCTGTCCGCACGCGGGAAATCATCCTCCACAAGATGGCGGCGCACCGCGGCATGACGTGGCCGACCATTACTGAGGTGCTCACCACCAACGGCTCCGCTCAAGGCATCACGCTCTGCCTTGAAACCCTCACCAACCCGGGCGACACGATCATCACCGATCGGTTCTTCTACCAGGGCGCCGTGCGGGCATTCATCGCTCGCGGACTCCGCATTGTCACCATCGATAGGGATGAAGATGGGATGCGGATGGACCTTCTTGAACAGAAGCTCAGCGAGCTAAAGTCCGAGGACGTGACACCCAAGTTCATCTATACGATTCCAAGCCCGCAGAATCCCGACGGCTCCATCATGCCGTCCGACCGTCGAGAGAAAATGCTCACCTTCGCGCAGGAGTACGACACGCTGATCCTTGAAGATGACTGCTACGTGGACCAGATGCTGGACGTTGACGAGATGCCCCCTGCCATCGCGTCACTTGACGGAGCGCAGGAACGCGTCATCTACATCGCCACGTTCTCCAAGATTCTTTCCCCCGGCGTCCGCGTGGCCTGGGTGGCAGGAGACGAGCGCCTCATTGAACGCATGGCGGCGTACAAGCAGGATGTTGGTAACGACTACCTCTCCGGCCTCATTGTCGCCAAGTTCATGGAAGACCACATGGACGCCCGCATCAGCCACCTGAACGACAGGATGAGGCACAAGCGGGACACGATGATCGCCGCGCTTGGAGAGAACTTCGGGCCGCTTGTACGCATGACGGTTCCCAAGGCGGGCATGTTTGTATGGGCAGAATTCCCGGAGAACATAGACATGCAGGCGCTTGAGCCGGTCACGCAGGAGCGGGGTGTGCGCTACCTTGGCGGGCACCAATTCTCGCCCATCGGAGAGGGTTCACAGCGGGCGCGGTTGAATTACAGCTTCCCCACGCCCCAGGAAATCCAGGACGGCATTGGCCTGCTTGCCAACGTGATGCGCGAAGAGGGGACTCTGCCGGACTAGATAACCGGCCAGCGGGGCGGGAATGACGTATTGGTGCGTTCCAGCATGGACTCTCCGTGACGCTGCACCCGCTGTGCCAGCTCCCACTCATCGACGAATGTCGCTTCGCCATCCTCGACGACCGTTCGCCCGTTCACAATCACCGTGTGGACGCTGCGACCGTCTGCGTTGTACACGAGGCTGTTTACCGGATTGAACAGCGTTCGCCACTGCGCCCGGCGTGTGTCGAACATCACAAGATCAGCCTTCTTGTCCGCCTCGATGGAGCCGATTTCATGATCCAGTCCGAGAGCCGTCGCTCCGCCAATCGTCGCCATTTCCAGCGCGGCCTCTGCGGGGACCATCCGTGTGTCCGTCCGGGCGTCCTTGAACAGGATGGCAATGAGATACATGGATCGGAGCGTTTCAATGAGGTTCGAGTTATTGCCGGCATCCGTGCCGAGTCCCAGCGTCACGCCGCTGCGAAGCATCTCCGGCGCCATTCCCTGCTGTGAAAGGCCGGAGCCCATCTTCATCGCTGCCGTTGGGCACAAGATGCCGTACGTGTTCGTCCTCGCCATGGAGGCAACCTCTTTGCCATCCAGTCCTATGATGTGCGACAACACGACGTTGTTGCCAAGGATGCCCTGATCCTCCAGCCACATGGTTGGGCGGATGTTGTAGTTCTCAAGGAACGCGCGCACCGTGCCCGGGGCGTTCCCGTGATGCAGGGTGAGCCGCGTGTCCATGGAATCGGCCAGCGCCTTTAGCTCCCGGAGCAGTACCGGCGAGCAGTAGTCGACGGAGAACGGCATCGCCCACGCGTGAACGCGCCCGTCAAGTCCGCCGTCGTAGGCGTCGATGGTTCGCCCCGTCAGGGCGACGGCCTCTCCCGTGTCGTAGACGGGCAGGTTGAGCGGGTTGGCCCGATCCGTGACCTGCCTCCCGACGACGATGCGGCAGCCCGCCATTTCATAGGCGTTCATGCAGGCATCGAGGAATCGTGTGCTCCCGGGATCCACGAACGTCGTCGTCCCCCCACGCAGCAATTCCGTAATGCCCAGCAGGGACGTATCGTGCTCCTCCTCCTCCGTCATGGACTGCTGCAAGGCAAACACGTTGCTCAAATAGTCCCGGGGGCTGAGATCGTCGGGAAAGATGCCGCGCGTCGCGTGCGCATAGGAAATGTGCATGTGCCCGTTGACGAATCCGGGCGTAATCACCATTTCCCGCCCGTCAATGACCCGCTCGGCCGGCGCGTTCGCCAGGTCCACCGCCTTGCCCACGTGGGTGATGCGGTCATCATCGAAAATGATCGTTCCGTCGCTAATGATGCGGCGGGACGCGTTCATCGTCAGGATGAACTTGGCATTGGCGATTTTAACGCGTGCCATTGAAGCAGCCCCTGCGGGTCCGGTTAACCGTCCCTCGCCTCAAAGTCCGCGCGCACCGCCTGAAGGAAATCAGCATCTGTCAGCGCGTCTATACCGGTCAGCGCCAGCGACTTCGCCACGCCCAGCGCGCTCTCATGCGCCAGATCAGACAGCGCCGCCTCCGTCATCTGGATCGAATGCGCCGGTATAGGCGTCTCGCTTACCGCAAAGTTCACTGCAAATGACGGCATCCGCTGGCTCACGTTGCCGAAATCCGTCGATGCGCCGCCGCGGGAGCCGGGCCGCGGGTTATGGACGGTCATACCCACAGCCTCTGCGTACTGCCGCGCTGCGCGAGCGAGAGGCTCGTTTGGCCGCACGTTCTCATACAGCGGATGCGCGTCCAGGATTTCAAGCGTTGCGCCTGTCAGCGTTGCCGCTCCTTCCGCCACCTGTTTTACCCTCTCTACTACCTCACCAAGGTAGTCGCGGTCACGCGAACGCAGCATGAAATTCGCGGCGGCGAATTCCGGGACGATATTCGGCGCCAGACCGCCGTCCGTGATGATGCCGTGAATACGGACATCCTCCCGAAGGTGCTGCCTGAGGGCATCGATTCCGGTGAAAAGGTGGATGACGGAATTGAGCGCGTTGATGCCGTGGTGAGGAGAGACCGCCGCGTGGGCGGCTTTGCCGTGGTAGGCAAATCGATAGCCGACCATCGCCAGGCTCCAGCTCTCTTCAATTGGGATCGAGTTGGGGATGACGGTGCGGTTGGCCGCCGGATGCGACGAAAGCGCAACGTCCACGTCGCCGAATGAGCCGGCATCGATCATCCGGATCTTCCCCCCACCGCCTTCCTCCGCCGGCGTTCCGAGCACCTCTATCGTGCCCGGCAGTCGGGGCATCAAGGCCTTGAGGGCAAGCGCCGCGCCGATATTGGAGATTGCGATTAGATTGTGGCCGCAGCCATGGCCGATCTCCGGCAGAGCATCATACTCAGCCAGGAAAGCAACAGTCGGCCCCGATCCGGCGCCGCCCTCGAGCGTCGCCCGGAAGGCGGTCTCAACGCCTCCGGTCCCACGTTCAACCGTGAATCCGTGCCGTTCCATTGCGTCTGCCAACAGCGCGGACGAGTAAAACTCCTCGTAGTTGAGTTCAGGATGCGCGTGAACGTCCTTGCTGATGCGGATGAGTTCATCGCTCAACTCGTCGACCGCCACTGAGACGGCTGCCACAAACTCATTCGGTTTCAAATCCGACGTTGCCACAGGATGCCCCCTCTGATTCCCTCACAAACCCTTAGCTATTGCGGCATGCCGCCCGATGCCTCGATTGACTTGACCTTTTCGAGGCGGCGCGTATGACGTTCCTCTTCCGTGAAAGCGGCGCTGACGAATGCAGCCACGACGCTGTCGGCAAGCGCTGAGCCGATGATGCGTGAACCGATGCACAGAACATTCATATCGTCATGTTCCACGCCCTGTCTCGCGGAATACGTGTCATGGCAGACGCCGGCGCGCACGCCTCGCACCTTGTTGGCGACGATGCTTGCCCCAACACCGCTTCCGCACAGCACAACGCCGCGGTCTGCACGGCCCTCTGCCACCTCTGTCGCCACGGCTAGAGCAAAGTCCGGGTAGTCGTCATTCGCATCATATTCGTGCGCGCCGAAATCGACCGGTGTGTGCGCCAACGCGGCGATGCGTGTGATAACCGTTTCCTTGAGCGGGAGACCTGCGTGGTCAGCCCCGACGGCGATCTTCACGGAATGACGCTCCTTCTTAGCCTAGGAAAGTCCCTGCGATGTCCGGCGCAATCCGCCCAAGCCATGAAAGAGCAATCATCTTGATGATTGAGGCAATGATGACGTAGATGAAGAAGGCAATCACCGGGAAGCGTGAAATGCCTGCGATGGCGCTGATAGCGTCGCCGGGCGCAAAGGGAATCAGGTTGCCGAGGACTAGAATGACCGCGCCCCATCTACTATGGAAGAGGTCCGTCATCCACTGTTTGATTCTGCTCGATTCTCCCATCGCGCCGCGACCGACCACTCCGGCAAGGTATGCCGTGCTGGCGCCGAGTCCGGTACCGATGCCCGTTACAACGCCCAGCCGCCATGGGTCGATGATCTCCGCCATGCTGAGGATGATCAGGATGCCGGGCGCGGGCAGCACGACCGTCGCGCTTGACGTCAAGCTGACGACGAAAGCGCCGATCAGGCCGAGTTGTTCAACGCGCGCCTCGTCCGCGTTTAGATATGCGACGAATAAGCCGCCGGCGACAAGGAATGTGCCGAAAAAGAGACCACTCAGGGCGATCTTTATCTGCATCGTCAGACGGAACTTGGTGGGGCGGAACCTGCTCAAGCGATCGCGCAAATGCTCAACTTCATCGGGACCGCGCACGCCGGTGCGTCCACGTCGGCGGCCCGCGGTGCGCGCAGGCGCAACCCGATTGGGATCCATTTGTGGCGCGTCCGGAGCGCGCCGTGTCACAGACGATAGCCCTGTCCAACGGGTGGCCACGATGAACTTCCCCTTTGCGCTGATTGAGGAGGCAGAACCGCCCACACGTGGCGGCCTCCACTCCTCACCTCGTTCTATCTTATGACATCTCCGCTAATGATTTGTCAGAGAGTGAACGCCTCATCAACCTTGTCTAACAGGCTCGTCGGCTCGATGCCAAATGCTCTGCGCACCACAGAGGGATCAGTCCGGTTATCGCGAGTGAGTTGACGCAATTCAGATGCCGTGACCATTCCTCTCTTGCCCGCCAGCCGTGGGAGACCCGCCCCGGCCAACAACAGAGGCGATGGGAGCGGCAACATGACCCGTTTGAGCCTGAGTTGGCGCAGAGCCAGCCTGACGAGTTCCCTGTACGTCCATGTGTCCGGCCCACCAAGTTCGTACGTGCCGCCCAGCAAAGCTTCGTCTCGCAGCGCGGTGGCAACACACAGCGCGGCATCATCACGCCAGATCGGTTGATACAACCCATCCTGGCGCGGCACGACTGCGAACGGCCACGTGCTCTTTAGGCTCCTTGCCATGCGATCAAACATGCTGCCACGCACGCCGAAGATGACAGATGGACGCAAGATGACCCAATCCAGACCTGACTCGCGCGTTTCGCGCTCCGCCAAGCCGCGCGTCCGCTCAAACGCGTCGGGAGAATCCGGATCCGCCCCGATGCCCGTCACGTGGATGAACCGCCGGACACCTGCCTGACGAGCCGCCTGAATGACGGCCCTTGTGCCCTCCAGGAACACCCCGCCAAAGGTCTGCGCGTGTCCGGTCTCGCGCAGGATTCCGACGAGATGCACGACGGCATCCACGCCGCTGAGTGCCGCCGCCAGGGCGTTGACATCGCGAATATCGCCATCAAAGGGCCCTATACCCGGCGAAACACGTGCTTGCGTGGCTCGCCGTGAGTAGACGCGCACTGAGTGACCCTCTGCGAGCAGGCAATCTGCCACCACAGTCCCCATAACCCCCGTTCCACCTGTCACAAGTACGGTAGAATGGTAGTCAGCGTGGGGAAACCGATCGACGCAGCTGCCTGGAGCGGCCATTGTCAAAGTATAGCTGCCAGCAGGCAGGACATGCGGTTCTTGCGCCAGTCAACAGGAGAAGAGTGGGCACCGGTCTATGATGTCGGAGAGTAAGCGCGCTAATGGATTGCCGAGACGTGTGCTGCTCGGCGTGATCGCCGTGGGCATCGTGCTCGCCATCGGGCTGAGTGGCGCCTGCGATGGAGAACCGCCGACTCCTACACCGACGGCGACACCCATACCCACGTATACTCCGCTCCCAACCCACACGCCCACCGTGACACCCACGCCCACCGTGACGCCCACGCCCACCGCGACACCGCGCCCGCCTTTGCCCACGGCAACGCCCTTGCCAACTCCCACCGCAACGCCAAAGCCAATCCGAACTCCGGAAGAAGTGGTCGCGGAGGTGGGGAATTCCATTGTTCGCATCAACGTTGGAAACCTCCAGGGGACGGGTTTCGTTCTCGACGAAGAGGGGCACATTGTCACAAGCTCTGAACTCATTCCACTGGATGCCAGGGAAATCCAGGTCACACATGCAACGACCGGTTCCGTGCTCGCCACTCTTGTCGGCCGGGACGAACTTCGAGATGTGGCCCTCCTGCGACTCGCCGTTGATGCAGAGATTCCACCGCTAAACCCTGTGGCGGACGCGTTTGTTCCCGCCGGCGAAAGTATTGTCGCCGTTGGTTACCCCGGTGGAGCCGGTGGACAAGTGCCAACCGGTGCGAGCGGAAAGATTCAGGCACGACATGAGATCGGGGCAACGCTGTTCTTCCAGGTTGATAGACAATTCGCAGAAGGCCTAAGCGGCGCCCCCATCTTCAACCCGAATACGGATGTTGTCGGCGTCGTCTCGCCGAGAATCGTGGAAGTGCTTGGGCCCGGCTCCGCTGCCTCCGGTCTGGGCGTTGCAATCCGATCGATCCTGTCCAACGCAGAGGACCTCAAGAGAGGCGCCACCTGTTTCCGCCCGCACACCCCGCCAGCATCCAGCATCAATGCCCAGCCAATCCAGGGGCAGATCTACACTGGAGAAATCTCAGTCAACGGCCAGCCTGCCCCTCCGGGGACAACCATTCAGATGCGCGTTGAGGGCTACATCACTCCTATTATTGCCGTTGGCGAAGAGGGCAGAATCCCCTTCATAACGGTCCAACCGCCGGAAAGCCAGGGGTATGTCGGGCGTCCTGTCCAGGTCTACGTCAACTGCTTCGAGATCCCCGTCGAGACCGAGTTCATATCCAGCCTTAATGATCCGATTGTGGTTCTGGATATTGATCTCACATAACGACTGAGTAGCGCGGCACGTCTTCCGTTCTGCACCCGTAGCGATCGACAGTACACATCTTCAGCAAGCCCATGCTCGCGCGTTTGACCGGCGCTCATAACGCGGAATCCGCCGCGACGAGGCTGGCAGGCATCGTCATTGATGGCCGTATCGCGCTCGATGCCGGCAGCCTTACGCGCTCGCTGACACATGAGGAACTGCAAGATCTTCGTCATGTGTTCCTCACGCATCGCCACTACGACCACATTCGCGATCTTCCTGCATTAGCGTACGCGACTCCGTTAGCGGGCACGCTGCACGTCTATGGCCTCCGGGATACGCTCGATGCGCTCGCCGCGCATCTGATGAACAACGTCATCTATTCGGCGTACCAGGAACGAACGGGTGAGGACGGGAAGCCCCGTGTGCGGTTTCATCTGTTGGAACCGGACAAATCGATTACGGTTGGAGATCTTGCTGTCACGCCACGCGCCGCCACTCACACCGCGCCCGCAGTCGGATTTTTCGTCTCTAATGGCGAGAGAAGCCTCTACTATACGGGCGACACCGCCCCGGGTTTCTCTACCCACCTCGCGGCATCCCCGCCGGACATTCTTATTTCTGAGGTCACCTACTCGAACGCGGGCGCAGAGGATGCAGCTCGCAACGGACACATGACTCCCGCGCTGCTGCGTGCAGAAGTTGAGGGTATTGTTGCCGAATCCGGTTGGACGCCGCGCGTCATCGTGATTCACCGCAACCCGGCCCATGACCGGCAGATTGCCCACGAAATCGACGCCCTCTGCTCGGAAACGGGCTGGGATGTCACTCTTGGCGCGGCAGATATGACATTGACTGTCTAAACCCCTCCGTTGCCCTGTACCATAACGACAGGGAGAGCAGGGGAACGCGGTATTACCTATGACGGCAGGATTCATGTACAGCCCGGAACTCACGCGGAATATTCTTCGTGAAGATCACGTGCTGCGTCCCATGCGCCTGCGCCTCGTCTATGAGCTTCTGCAGGCGTACGGCGTATTCGAGGGGCCGAATGCGGTGGTGATTGAGCCGCGTGTTGCCAGCGAGCAGGAACTGATGACATTCCATGGACGCGATTACGTGGAATCCGTGCAGGCATTCAGCCGCGGTGAAGACCTCCATCGCCAACACCGTTATGGCTTCAGTGATTGGGGCGATAACCCCATCTCGGAGGGTATGTATGAGGCTGCTGCGCTGGCCGCAGGAGCCTCACTCGTTGCGGCGGAATCCGTGTGGAACGGCGAAGCCGACGTCGCTTTCAACGCAGGCGGCGGCTACCACCACGCCGGCCCCGATTTCGCCTCGGGATTCTGTGTATTCAATGATGCCGTTATCGCCATCCTGCGCCTGCTTGCGCTCGGCGCGGAGCGTGTCGCATACATTGATATCGATGCGCACCATGGCGACGGCGTGCAGAATGCTTTCTACGCCAGCAATCGTGTGCTGACCGTCTCCATCCATCAGTCAGGGCATACGATTTTTCCCGGCACGGGAGAGACGACCGAGATGGGCGAAGAGGCGGGCGTCGGCTACGCCGTCAATCTGCCACTCGCCCCGAATACGCACAACGAGGCATACAGGCACGTTCTGGAAAACGCCGTCGCGCCTCTTATCCGAAAGTTCAATCCGGATGTCCTCGTCACGCAGCAGGGGATTGACACGCACATAGATGACCCGCTCACCCACCTGCGACTCACTTCAGCAGGGCACACATCGGCCGTCGCGGCCCTGGGCGCTCTTTCACCCGGCAAGTGGCTGGCCATGGGCGGCGGCGGATATGATCTGTCCGCTGTCGCGCGGTGCTGGGCGATGGATTTCGCCGTTATGGCAGGCGTGGAATTGCCTGATGACATACCGGACTCCTACCAGGAGGCGTACGGGCTCAGGCAATTGCGAGACACGTCCGCTCCTGACCTTTTGGAGGCCGATGAGGCGCGTGTGTGGCAGGAGGCGGAGGAATCCGTCAAACGCGTGCAGGAACTCATTTTCCCCATCCATGGATTGGAGGCCGCAGGATCGTGACCACTTCCACCCAATCTCAGATCGCCTTTGGAACCGACGGCTGGCGGGCGATCATCGCGGAAGAATTTACCTTCGAGAACGTGCGGTACTGCGCAAAGGGCGTCGCGCAATATCTCAAAGCGCAAGGCACGGCCGGGCAGGGCGTCATTGTCGGCTATGACACGCGATTCGGCTCGGAGCGGTTTGCCACGGCCATCGCGGAGGTGTTGGCAGCGGAAGGTGTGCCGTCCTATCTCTGCCAAACGTGGGCGCCTACACCCACCGTTAGCTACAACGTCATTACCCAAAAGGCCGCCGGCGCCATCATCGTCACCGCCAGCCACAACCCGCCTGAATGGAACGGCTTCAAGTACAAGCCGGACTACGGCGGCTCCGCCTCACCGGAGATAATCGAAGCTGTTGAGCGAGAGATTCATGCAGTTGAGGCGTCCGGCCCGCCGCCTGTGATGCCCCTTGACGACGCGCAGCAGGACGGACTCATCACAATGATCGATCCCCGCCCGGTCTACATCGACCAACTTCGCTCCCTGGTGGACGTGGAGCGCATCCGGGCGGCAGGCCTGCGTGTGGTCATCGATCCGATGTATGGCGCAGGGATGGGCTACCTCGCGGACCTGCTTGGCGGCGGCAAGACGGAGCTCATTGAGATCCACGGCGAACGCAACCCCGACTTTCCCGGCATGAAGCAGCCGGAGCCCATCTCCCACAATCTCGGCGAACTACGCGAGGCCGTCGTTCGGTACGGTTATACCGTGGGGTTGGCGACCGACGGCGACGCGGACCGCGTTGGAGGCGTGGACGAAGCGGGCCGATTTCTCACCCCCTTGCAGTTCTTCGCGCTGCTCGCTTTCTACCTGCTGGAGATTCGAGGCGAACGCGGCCCACTGGTCAAGTCAATCACGAGTTCGCGCATGATTGACATCCTCGGTGAGAAATACGGCGTCCCCGTCTATGAAGAGCCGGTCGGGTTCAAGTACGTCGGGCCGCGCATGATGGAGACGGACGCGCTGATTGGCGGCGAGGAGAGCGGTGGGTTCGGATTCCGTGGGCACGTGCCGGAGCGCGACGGCGTGCTCTCCGCGCTCTACGTCCTTGATGCAATGGCACAGACGGGCCGATCCCTGTCCGGGCTCATCGACTGGCTTTACGAAACCGTCGGGCCACACCAGTATGATCGCCTTGACCTTGAGTTCCCTGCTGCACGCCGCGCCGAGGTTATGGGCAGCGTTGCGGAGAGTCAACCGGCGGAGCTTGCGGGAGTGGCCGTCACGGATATCTCAACCAAAGACGGCTATCATTTCATGCTTGAGGACGGCTCATGGATGCTCATCAGGTTCTCCGGCACGGAGCCGCTGCTGAGAATCTACGCCGAGGCTCGCTCCATGGAGCGCGTTCAACGCCTCATCGGCGCAGGCCGAGACCTAACGGGAATCTAGGGCGCCACCACCCGTCATTCCCGCGAAAGCGGGAATCCAGAAATAGAAATTACGACGACGCCGGAACGCGG
This sequence comes from Dehalococcoidia bacterium, assembly GCA_965203815.1. Taxonomy (GTDB): domain Bacteria; phylum Chloroflexota; class Dehalococcoidia; order UBA6926; family UBA6926; genus VXMO01. The sequence continues at coordinate 1,074,757 of OZ241912.1, forward strand.
AATACCAACTGAAAAGGCCGGCCGAGGGTGATCGCGAACCGAGAAGATTAACGCTTGGAGTACTGTTGCTTCTTCCTGGCGCGGAACAGGCCGTACTTCTTGCGCTCTTTCTCGCGGGCATCCCGTGTGAGGAAACCCGACTTCTTGAGCACGGGGCGCATCGACTCATCGAGGTTCGAGAGCGCGCGAGCCAGTCCGTGACGGATTGCCTCCGCCTGCCCCGTCACGCCGCCCCCCGTGACCTTTACTGAAATCGCAAAGCGCCGCAGGGAATCCGTTGCGACAAGCGGCTGCAAGATTGAGCGGCGATGAATTTCCAGCGGGAATCGCTCCTCAAGCGGTTTGCCGTCCACGACAAACATGGACTCACCCCCGGGCGTCACACGTACGCGCGCCACTGCGCGCTTGCGCCGCCCTGTTCCCTGGAAATATCGACCTGCTGTTGTCATGCCTTTCCGTTCTCCTCCCCAGGAGTCGCTCCGTTCTTATTCCTGTTCCTTGGCCTCGTCGCTCTCGTCCGCCGCCCCATCCGCCGAATCATCAGTTTCGGGCGTTTGCTCGTTCTCCGCAACGGGCTCCTCTGACGGGGTTTCCTCAGTTGCCTGCGCGGCATTACGCCGTCGTCTGCGGGTTGGGGGAGCAGCCGGCGCCGCTTCCTCGGTGTCCTGTGCCTCGGTGGTTGCCTCCGGCGGAGTTTCCTCAGCAGCCTGCGCGGCAGTACGCCGTCGTCTGCGAGTCGGGGGAGCAGCCGGCGCAGCTTCCTCGGTGTCTTGCGCCTCAGTCGTCGCCTCCGGCGGAGTTTCCTCAGCAGCCTGTGCGGCAGTACGCCGTCGTCTGCGGGTTGGCGGCACGACCGGCGCTGCCTCCTCGGCGGCCTGCGCCTCTGCCGTCGTTGCCTCCGGCGGGGTTTCCTCAGCAGCCTGCGCGGCAGTACGCCGTCGTCTGCGGGTTGGCGGCACGACCGGCGCTGCCTCCTCCGGAGGAGCAACCGGCTCAGGCGCTGCGGCCTGTGCCTCCAGCTCAGCCTGCTTGCGGCGGCCCGCCTCTCCCATGCCCGCGCGTACCTGCGCCTCATGCGGGTGCTCAGGCCCGGCGTAGATGTGTAAACGGCGTAGATTCTGCCTGCCGAGCCGGTTGTGCGGCAGCATGCCCTTCACGGCGTTCTGGATGATGCGTTCCGGGTGCTTTTCCCGGAGCGTCGACAGCGTGACCGCGCGCAGCCCGCCCGGGTACTGCGTGTGGCGATAGTAGGTCTTCTGATCCTCTTTCTGTCCCGTCACGCGCACCTTTTCGGCATTGATGACGATAACGTTATCGCCGACTGACATGTGCATCGTATACGTTGGCTTGTCCTTGCCGCGCAGGATGGTTGCGATGCGCGTCGCCAAACGCCCAAGCGTCTCGCCCTCCGCGTCAATGACGCGCCATCCACGCTCGATCTCGCTCTTCTTGGGGCTGAATGTTCGTACACGTGCCATGGCGATTGCCTCAGTCTTCAAGAATTCCGTTGTCATAAGTGACGCCCATCAGGCAGAGGCCGATGGCAGGCATCGTCCATGTTGCCTCCCCCGGTTCACCCTCTCGCGTGAGGCGATGAAACTCCGCCGCGCTCATCTGCCCCATGCCCACCTGAACGAGAGCGCCGGCGACGCGCCGAACCTGGTGGGGCAGGAATCCGCTCCCACGGAGGTCAATCGTCACGATGTCACCGTCACGCGTCACTGCGGCATGGTCGTAGCGCCGCAGCGGGTTGCGGTCTGCGGGTAGCGGACCCGTAAAGGGCCGTGCGTCCAGCCATCCGTCCAGTGCTGTTATCGCCTCCGCCATCATAGTCTCATCGAGACGCTCTTTCACGTGCGCGGCCTGCTGCCGCAAGAGGGCGGACGGAGACGGGCGGTTGATGATTGTATAGCGATAGTGGCGTGAGCGGGCGTCGCGCGTCACATCAAAGTTTCCGGGCGCCCATTGCGCCCTCGTCACGCTGATGTCATTCGGGAGATAGTGGTTCAGTCCTGTCACATAACGATCAAAGGGCAGTTCGGTCTTGGGCTGGAAGCTGATGACCTGCCCTCGCGCGCTCGCCCCTGAATCGGTGCGTCCTGCCGCGGCAATGCGATAGTGCTGCCCCGTCAGCTTCAAGAGCGCGTCCTCAATCTCGCCCTGGATCGTCGGCACGCCCGGCTTTTGCAGCTGCATCCCCTGATAGCGTGCCCCCGCGTACTCGATAGTGAGTACGACCAGACGGTCTGCGATGGCAGGCGGCGGCGCGATATCGTCGCTTGGCTTGCTGAGTGCGGCGGTCTTCATTCTTCGAGTACCTAGACAAGCTCCAGCCGCACCATTGGCGCGGCATCGCCTTGTCGTGGCCCGATCTTCGTGATCCGTGTGAATCCGCCGGGGCGGTCCTGGTACCGCTCTCCATAGACTCGGAAGAGCTTGTCCACCACGTCCTTGTCCGGGATGAACTTGAGCGCGCGCCGACGAGCAGGGAGACTACCGTCCTTGCCAAGCGTCACCATGCGCTCCGCGAAACTGCGCGTCTCCTTGGCCTTGGCCTCGGTCGTCACAATCGCTTCACGCAGGAACAGATCTCTCGTCAGGTTGCGATACAGCAGCATCCGCGGCGCGGTTTTCCTGCCGAGCGTGCGGCCTGAAACGCGGTGTCTCATGGTTTGGCTATCCTATTCCTCGTCATCATCGTCCGGGGCGAACGAGCGGCGCGAATAATGAGTCAGATCCACCTCTGAAACATCCTCGTCTGGGCGCATCGAAAAGACCGCTCGATCATCGGATTCCTCAGCCTCTCCATCCGCCCCTTGCTCCGTCCCGGCGCTCACCATACCCTCGGCAATTGGAACGAGCGCAGCCAGGGGGGCGCGCCGCCAGGAACGATCCTCATCGTCCTCCGGAATCTCCACCCCCATTTCACGAAGTCGCTGGATGAGTTCATTGAGAGACTGTTCACCAAAGTTGCGCAGCTCAAGGAGCTCCTGAGCGGACTTCTCCAGCACATGCCCCACCAATGCCAGGTTGCCGCGGCGCAGGCTGTTCTGCGTCCGTGTGGAAAGATGCAGATCTTCGACGGTGACCGACGACAGTGAAGGCGGAACACTGAGGCTGGGCTCCTGCCCGGCGGGAAGAGCCTCCGGCTCGCCAAGGGAAGCGAACGGTTGTAGTTGATCGATGATGATCTGCGTTCCCTTGCGGACAGCGTCCTCCGGCGTGATTGTGCCGTCCGTCCATACCTCAAGCACCAGCCGATCAAAGTCCGTCACCTGGCCGACGCGCGTTGCCTCGACCTCGAAGTTTGCGCGGCGGATGGGTGTGAAAATGGCGTCTACGGGGAGGATGCCGATCGGGTCCTCCACCGAGGTCTCTGCCGCCCTGAAGCCTGTTCCCTGCTCGACGGTGAACTCGACTGACAACTGAGCGTCCTTGCTGTCAGCATTGAGCAGCACAAGATCGGGATTGACTATCGTGTAATCGCCATGCCGCTGGATGTCGCCGGCCGTAACCGCTCCCGCCTTCCCGCCCACGTCAAGCCGCAGGGTGCCGGGGCGTCCCGTGATGGACTGGATGCGGATATCTTTCACGTTCAACAGGAAGTCCACCATATCCTCACGAACGTGGGGCAGGGTGGAGTATTCATGTTGTGCGCCCTCAATGCGCACCGCGGTAATCGCCACACCGGGCAGCGAATTCAGCAGGACGCGCCGGATGGCGTTGCCAAGTGTCACGCCAAAGCCCTGCGTTAGCGGCTCGATGATGAACCGGCCATACGAGTCCTGCGACCTGTCGGTCGTGATTTCCGGAACAAGGCTCGCGCCCGGCTCTATCTGTAGTTCTGCCTCAGTCACCAAGGTCAAGAGTTTGGCCTCCCTGTCGTACAGGTATGCGTGTGCAGTCTGTGTCTCGCGTTCTGCAGTCCCTAGCGTGAATAGAACTCAACGATCAGGCGGTCATCTATACGGATGTCCATATCAGACCGCTCAGGCTGCCGCAGCATCCGCCCCACCATGTTCCGCGCGTCCATCTGGAGCCACTCCGGCGCCTGCCTTCGCTGCGCCTGGTACTGGACGATCTCATACTGCGTCGTGCTGGAGGAACTGGGCACCCATGTAATCTCTGCCCCCTCCTTGACACTGATGGAGGGCGTGCGTGCTCGGCGGCCGTTCACAGCCAGATGACCGTGCGACACCATCTGGCGCGCCTCCTTGCGTGAGTTGGCCCATCCGAGTCGATAGACCACGTTGTCCAAGCGCGTCTCCAGGATCTTGAGCAGGTTCTCGCCTGTCGCTCCGCGCTGTCGGGCAGCGACCGCATAGTGCCTTCGGAACTGGCGTTCAAGCACCCCGTAGATGTGGCGAGCCTTTTGCTTCTCTCTCAGGTGGATGCCCCACTCCGATAGCCGCCGTCGGCGCCGGTTGCCCGTGGTCGATTCGCCGGGGGCGCTGCGGCGCCGCTCAATGGCGCATTTCGGCGTATAGCAGCGCTCTCCCTTGAGAAAGAGCTTGATTCCCTGTCGCCGGCATAGCCGGCAGACCGGCCCCGTGTATCGAGCCATCCCTTACCTGTTCCTCCTGGTTGTCTGCATGACCGCAAACAATCCGTGTACCGCCGTTCGCGTCATTGGCCTCTGAATTCCTCTTGTGACGACTAGACGCGGCGGCGCTTTCGCGGTCGGCAGCCGTTGTGTGGTATCGGTGTGGTATCCCTGATAGCAGTGACGACGAGACCGGTGGCCTGCAGGGAGCGAATCGCCGCCTCACGGCCGCTGCCGGGGCCTTTCACACGCACTTCCACGTGCTGCAGACCATGTTCCATGCCGCGCCGCGCCGTCTCTTCAGCGGCTCGCTGTGCTGCGAAGGCCGTCCCCTTGCGAGAACCGCGGAATCCAACCGCGCCGCCACTGCCGGACGCGATCACGTTCCCAACCGGGTCCGTCAGCGTCACAACTGTGTTGTTGAACGTGGCGTAGATATACGCGCGTCCATAGGGCACGGACTTGCGCTCCCTGCGGCGGACTCGCTGGCGTCCTCGTCTCGCCATGTGTTGCTATTGCTCCTTTCGGCGGGCAGGCAGATACTCGCGCGTCCTAGCGAGTCGGCCCTGTTCTCTATTCTCGATGGGCCGTTTCTTACTTGCGAGCCGCCCGTCGCTTGCCAGCCACCGTGCGCTTGGGGCCCTTGCGGATGCGCGCGTTGGTGCGTGTCCGCTGACCGCGCACAGGCAAACCCACCCGATGCCTGACGCCGCGGTAGCTGCCGATCTCAATAAGCCTGCGGATGTTCATGGCGATCTCACGTCGCAGATCGCCTTCAATCAGATAACCGCCCCGTTCGATGGCCTCACGAAGCAGCGCCATATCCTGCTCAGTCAGGTCATGCACTCGCCGGTCGGGGTCGACCCCGGACCGCTCGAGGATTTCGCCTGCTCGACGCGGACCAACGCCGTAGATGTAACGAAGTGAATAAGCAACCTTCTTGTTGTCCGGAATATCCGCCCCGGCTATTCGTACCATCAGTCCGTCCCGTGCCCCCTGTTTAGCCTTGTCGCTGCTTGCACTTCGGATTCACGCAGATTACAAACAGGCGACGCTTGCGCCGAACGATGCGGCACTTGCTGCACCGCGCCTTCACGGACGCTGATACCTTCATGTCGCGATGCCCTTCTGCTCTGCTCGTTTTTCTGGATGTGCGGCAAATCTAACGGAACCGGTACGTCACCCGTCCCCGCTTCAAGTCATACGGCGAAAGCTCGACGAGAACGCGGTCCCCGGGCAGGATACGAATAAAGTTGAGCCTGATCTTTCCGGAGGCATGCGCCAAAACGGAATGCTCATTGGGCAAGTCAACACGAAACATCCCGTTCGGGAGAGCTTCCCGCACGGTGCCCTCAACCTCGATTGTTTCCTTCTTGTTCTTTTGAGTCATTCCTCGCCCATCGGATAGGTCGCACGAACTATAAGTATGCCATAGCGCGGATAGAAAATGCTACGTTACGGTTGCCCCGTTCGGCTCGTTAGAACCTCCGGCCCGTCCTCGGTTACAAGGATTGTGTGCTCCCAGTGGGCGGACAAACTTCCGTCCGCGGTTGAAACCGTCCAATCGTCTTCCTCCACGATTGTCTGCCAGCCACCCAGCGTCAACATCGGCTCCAACGCGATTGTCACCCCGGGTCGCAGCCGAAAGCGCCGTAGCCCTCGGCGACCCGAGCCGTCGAAATCGGCCATATTGTTGGGAATCCAGGGATTCTCGTGCATTTCCGTGCCGATCCCGTGACCGCCGTAACCGCGAACCATGCTGTAGCCGCGCGGCTCGGCGTAGTCCCTGATAGCGCTCGTCAGGTCCACAAGCCCGTTTCCCGGCCGGGCGGCGTTGATGCACACAATCAAAGATTGGCGCGTGTCCTCGATAAGCTTCTTCGTCTCGTCGGGGACATCGCCCACCGCGAACGTAATCGCGGAATCACCGTGGTAGCCGTCGTAGATTGCGCCGCAGTCGATGGACAGGATATCCCCGTCCTTGATTTCGCGCGGGCCGGGAATTCCGTGAACGACTTCCTCGTTGAATGATGCGCAGATGTGTGCCGGGAAGCCCTGGTAGCCGAGGAACGACGGCACGCCCCCCCGCCCGCGTATCTCACGCCCCGCAATCTCATCCAGCTGCGCAGTCGTCATGCCGGGCTTGGCCGTCTCACGCATGATGTTCAGGACATCGGCGACGATGTGGCCGGCCTTGCGCATGAGGTCAATCTCACGCGCAGACTTCACTGTTGGTGATTGGTTGTCGCTGCCAAGTACCATTGTGATGCTGGGAGGCGGGGCCTATTCCAGCGCCGCGAGCAGGTCCGCTCGCACGCCGTCGATTCCCTGCTCGCCGTTGATGCTTGTGAGGATGTTCTGCGCGGTGTAGTAGTCAATCAGCGGCGCGGTCTGGTCCCGGTAAACGCCAAGGCGATTCCTCACCGTCTCGGGCTTGTCATCATCCCGCTGGTAGAGTTCACCCTCGTCCGCGTCGCACGTGTCGCACATGCCCTCCGTCTTTGGCGGGTTGTTGATGACGTGGTAGGGAGTTGGACATCCGCGGCAGATCAAGCGCCCGCTCAGGCGGCTAACCAACTCATCCTCAGAGACATCGACCAACAGGACCTTGTCGATGTTCTCATTGCGGCTCTTGAGTGCCTCATCCAACGCCTCCGCTTGTGCCAGGCTGCGCGGGAACCCGTCAAGGATGTATCCGTCCGCCGCATCCGGCTCTGAGATGCGTTCCAGCAGCATCCGAACCGTCACGTCGTCCGGCACCAGTTCGCCGCGGTCCATGTACGACTTTGCCTCCAGCCCGAGGGGGGTGCCCTGTGAGAGAGCGGCGCGGAAAAGGTCACCCGTCGCGATGTGCGGGGCGTTCAGTTGCTCATGAAGCGTCGCCGCTTGCGTGCCCTTGCCCGCGCCCGGCGCTCCAAGAAGAATGATTCGCATTCGTTGAACTCCTGCCTACCTCAAGAACCCCTCGTATTGTCGCATCAGGAGTTGCGATTGCAGCTGTCGCATCGTATCCAGCACAACCGCAACAACGATGAGCAGGGCAGTGCTGGAAATTGATAATGTGCTTACGCCCGTCGCAAGCAGCAGGAAGAACGGGACGATAGCGACGATCCCCAGGAATATCGCGCCGCCCCACGTGATCCGTGTCAGCACGCGAATCAGATAGTTGTGCGTCGGCGTCCCCGGTCTGATGCCGGGGATGAATCCGCCGTTGCGTTGTAAGGACTCCGCGAGGTTCTGCTGCTGGAATGTGACCATCGTGTAGAAGAACGTGAAAGCCACCACTAGCCAGAAGAGCAGCAGCCAGTACATGAATCCTTCCGGCCCAAGGTTCCGGGCGAAGAAGTCGCCGACCCCTGCGACAACGTTGTTGTCCGCCTCCTGGAAATAGCTCGCAACCGTCGGCGGGAAGATCAAGATGGAGAACGCGAAGATGAGCGGGATCATGCCTGCGGAGTTCACCCGCAACGGGATGAACGTCGATCCACTTTGTCTATAAACGCGGCCCTGCCGCGTCACGCTTCGTCCATATTGAACCGGTATTCGACGCTGCGCCTCCGTGAAGACCACGATGAAATAGATGGTCGCCAGCCCGGCAAAGCCCACAAGCGCAAGGGCAATCGGATCATTGGCGAACACCCCTTGGCCAAACAGTGTCGGCAGTCCGGCCACGATGCCGCCGAAGATGATGACGGAGATGCCGTTGCCGATGCCGCTCTCCGTGATCAGCTCGCCAAGCCACACCAGCAGCATCGTTCCGCCCGCCATGCTCACGATCATCGCGAGAGTCGGCAGGAACTCGCCGCCCGGGTAGGGCCACAGCGCGCCCAGAACCCCAAGCCTGTTCAGCAGGACAAGCTGTCCATAGGCAGACGCCGCGGCGATGGGCACCGTCATCCAGTGCGTGTACTGGTTGATCTTCTGCCGTCCGGCCTCCCCCTCCCGCGCAAGCGCGGACAGGCGGGGAATCACCGGAATCATGATCTGCAGGATGATGCTCGCCGTGATGTACGGGTATACGCCCATCGCGGCAACTGAAAGGTTGCGCATCGCGCCGCCGCTGAAAATATCCAGGAATCCAAGCAACTGGTTGCTTTGGAAAAGCTGCCGCAGCGCGACAATGTCCGCGCCCGGCACCGGAACGTGCGCGATGAACCGGAAAATCACAAGAATCGCGAACGTGAAGAGGATGCGGCGGCGGAGATCCGGCTGGTACCAGGCGTCGATCATCGCCTGGATCAAGGCCGGACGAGGCTGACGCCGTTCGGTCGTCGATGAGTAACTCACGACGCGATGTGCTCCCTCTTAGCGGGGCCGATGAATGACCGGCTTGGGAAGGGTGTCGATGGTGCCGCCCGCTGCCTCGATCTTCTCCCGCGCGGTACGGGACACGCGGTGGGCGCGAACGGTGAGCGGCTGCTCGATTTCTCCATCCGCCAGGATAACGATGGGCTTCTTGGTCGACCTGATGATTCCTTGCTCACGCAGTGATTCCGGACTGACCTCCGAACCGGCGGGCAGGTCCACGAGGCTTGAAAGATTCACCGGCTCATATTCCACGCGGAAGAGATTCTTGAAGCCCCGCTTGTGGGGCAGCCTCTTGACCAGCGATAGCTGACCGCCCTCAAAGCTCGCGCGCACGCCGCCGCCTGAACGAGACTTCTGCCCCTTCATGCCCTTGCCGGCGTAGGTGCCGCGGCCGGATGAGTTACCTCGTCCCACGCGCCGTCTGCGCTTATGGGATCCGGCAGGCGCTCGCAGTTCGTTCTCATGCATCGGCGCTCGCGCCTCCCTCGTCCCTCAGTTCCGTCGTCACCAGGTGGCGCACCTTGATCAACATTCCCCGAATCGAGCGCGAGTAGTCGTGCTCTCGCTCATCGCCCATGCGCCGCAGGCCAAGCGCGCGCAGCGTCTTGACCTGGTCCGACTTCTGGTTAATCGGGCTCTTGGTGAGTGTCACACGCACCTTTGTCATGACCCTGCGCCCTCGTTGTTATCGTCACCGTCGTCAGAGCTTTCAGCATCCTCAGTCGCCTCAGCAGTCGCGGGTTCCTCAGCTTCTGCTGTTGGAGACTCTTCAGCCTCGGCGGCGGGGGCTTCCTCAGTGTCAGCGGCGGTCGTGTCCGTCTCTTCGGCGGAATCCGACTCAGCGTCCTCAGTCTCCGCTGCGGCGTCAGCTTCCGTCTCGGAGTCGGCCTGTGCCTCGGTCTCAGGTTCTTGTGATTCCGCAGCGGTGGCCTGTTGCTCCTCCTCCGCGTTCTCCGCGAGGAAGGTGTCGCTGCTTACCGGCTGCGGATCGATGGGCGTGGGCCCGGAATAGTCGGCGGCCGCCTCCGGCTCCTTCTCAGGGAGCGGCTCCTCGCCCCGCACCATGCGGCGCAGGGAGATCGTCTGACGCGGGTCGCGCATCATCTGCAGGCCCTTGATGGTGGCCTGCACCACGTTGATGGGATTGTTGCTGCCCTGCGACTTCGTCAAGATATCGCGCACACCGGCGGCCTGCACCACGGCGCGCACGGCGGCGCTGGCGCGGACACCCGTGCCGGGCGCGGCGGGGCGGAGAAGCACCTGCGCGCCTCCGAACCGACTGACGACCTGCTGCGGCACGCTGCTTTCGAGCGTCGAGACATCAATCAGTGAACGGCGAGCAATCGCGCCGCCCTTTTGCACCGCAAGCGGCACCTCCGCCGCCTTGCCGAGGCCGTAGCCGATTTTACCCTTACCGTCGCCAACGACGACGAGCGCGTTGAACGTGAAACGACGTCCGCCCGCAACGGTCTTCGCCACGCGCCGGATCGACACCACGCTTTCGGTCAGGCCGTCCGATTCCCGATCCGCGTCGCGTTGTCGTTCCCGTGTGCGCCCGCGCGCGCCGCGTGTGCGTCCTAGTGTCATCGTTTCTCCGTCCGCTCCTCGTCCCTAGAAAACAAGGCCGTTTTCACGCGCCGCTTCGGCGACGGCCTTGATTCGACCATGATATTGGTATCCGCCCCGGTCAAATACGACGGTCTTAATGCCGCCCGCGATCGCCCGCTGTGCGACTGCCGCGCCAACCATCTTGGAGCGATCCGATTTGTTCTGCCCGCCCGCCCCGTCTCGAATGTCCTTGTCCCGTGTTGAGGCAGCGGCGAGAGTCACGCCGCGTGAGTCATCAACCACCTGCGCGTAGATGTGGTTCAGGCTGCGGAAGACGCACAGCCGAGGCCGCTGTTCCGTGCCGGAAACCCGCTGCCGCAGCCGCAGGTGGCGTCGGCTTCGCCCCTCTCTCGTTGTCTTGATGCGTGGCATGTCTGTGTTTACTCCGCCTATCTGCGTCCGGCGCCCTTGCCCGCCTTGCGCCGCACCTGCTCGCCCTGGTAGCGGATGCCCTTGCCGGTGTAGACACCCGGCTTGCGCACCTTGCGGATATTCGCTGCAATCTGCCCGACAAGCTCCTTGTCGATGCCGTCCACGTGCAGGCGCGTGTTGCTCTCCGCCTCCAGCGTGATGCCCTCGGGCGGCTGGATATCGACTGTGTGTGAGTATCCGACGCTAAGCGTGATGCCGCGTCCCGTCTGCTGCGCGCGGTAGCCCGCGCCCTGGATCTCAAGGGTCCGCCGGTAGCCCTCGGAAACGCCAATCACCATATTTGACAATAGGGCACGCGATAGGCCGTGGAACGCCGCAGATGTGCGATCGTTCTCGTCCTTGCGGTGGACGGTGATCACGCCATCCTCCTGCTCAAATCGCACGGTGGGGTGGAACCTGCGCGTCAGTTCGCCGCGGGGCCCCTTGACGGCAATAGTCGTCCCCTGGGGATCGTCGGTCATCGTGACCTGCACACCCCCCGGCACCGGTATCGGCATCCGTCCTACTCGTGACATTTTTCTGAAACCGTGTTCCTCAGATTGTCTTCACAAATCTGCTTTGCGTGTTTGACCGTTCCTGTTCGCTTGCCGGCCTGCCTACCACACGTAGGCGAGCAGCTCTCCTCCAATACCCTTGCGCCACGCCTCCCGGCCCGTCATCACGCCGCTTGAGGTTGAGACGACTGCGATGCCGAGGCCGCCAAAGATGCGCGGAATCTCACCGCGCTGCACGTATACGCGCAGCCCGGGTTTGCTGACGCGCCGGAGCCCATTGATAACGGGGCTGTTGCCCTCGCGATATGCCATCTGCATCCGCACAATCTGCTGTGGCGTCGACCCTCTGAGGATTGAAAAATCGCGGATGAACCCCTCCTGTTTGAGGATTTCTGCAATAGCGACCTTGGTCTTGGACGCCGGCACGGTGATCGACTCATGCCGTGCCATCAGCCCGTTGCGGATACGGGTGAGCATATCTCCGATGGGATCGCTGACGGTCATGTTCTTACGCTCTCCCCTCTACCAACTCGCCTTGCGTACGCCCGGAAGCTGCCCTGTTAGCGCCCTTTCCCGCAGACAGATGCGGCACAGGCCGAACATACGATAATACGCGCGCGGCCTGCCGCACACGTAGCAGCGGTTGTACGCCCGCACCTTGTACTTGGGCTCGCGCTTCCAGCTGGCAATCTTTGACTTCTTCGCCATTAGTTGGTGATCTCCTCACGCGTGAACGGCATCCCCAGCAGGGCCAGCAGCCTGAGCCCCTCGTCGTCCGTCTGCGCCGTCGTCACAATGTTCACCTGCAAACCGCGGATCCGGTCCACGCGGTTGTAGTCAATTTCGGGAAAGATGATCTGCTCTCGCAGTCCGACACTGTAGTTGCCGCGTTTGTCGAACGCCTTTGTTGAGACGCCCCGAAAGTCTCTCGTGCGCGGCAAGGCCACGTTCATCAGCCTGTCCAGGAAGTTCCACATACGCGCGCCGCGCAGCGTCACGGACGCGCCGATGGTGTTTCCCTCACGGATGTGGAATCCGGCGATGGAGTTTCGGGCGCGTGTGACCACCGGCTTCTGGCCGGAAATCGTCGTCAGATCGCGTTGGATGCCTTCCAGCACCCGCGCCTCGTCACGCGCGTCTCCCGCGCCTATATTCAGCACGATCTTTGTGACCTTTGGCACGCGCATCGTATTCGTGATGTTGAACTCCTGCATCAGGGCAGGGGCAACCTCGTCCATGTACATCCGGCGCAGGCGTGGAATCTCCGCAGGGCGCGCGCCATTCGTTGACGCGGCCTCCTGCGTCCCTTCATCGGAGGACTCAGCCTGCCGTCGCCGTCCGGATGAGCGGCGCTGTCGGGCAGGGGCCTCCGCCTCGTCGTCCTTTTGCGCGTCGTCCGTTGACGCCCCCGCCGGAACGGGGAACGGCAGATCGCGTTCGATGTCGTCGTTGTCTAGTCGATCGTCTCGTCGCATGTCTTGCACCGTCGGACCTTGCGTCCGTCTTCGAGTGTGCCGAAATTCACCCGCACCGCCTTATCGCAGTGGGGGCAAATCAACTTCACGTTGGAGATATGCAGCGGGTTGGGCATCTCGATGATGCCGCCCTGCCGCACGCCCGGCTGCGGGCGCTGATGCTTCTTGATGATGTTGACGCCCTGCACGACGACGCGGTTCCTGGACGGAATCACGCGTTCAACCGTGCCGCGCCTGCCCCGGTCCTTGCCCGCGGCTATGTACACGGTGTCGTTCCGCTTGATTTTCGCCGCCATCGCTACAAGACCTCCGGGGCGAGCGAAATGATTCGCATGAAATTCTTGTCGCGCAGTTCTCGCGCGACGGGGCCGAAAATGCGTGTGCCGCGCGGCAGATCACGCTCAGTCAGAATGACTGCCGCGTTCTCATCGAATCTGATATATGAGCCGTCCGGCCGCCGATACGGCTTGACCACGCGCACCACAACGGCGCGAACCACGTCTCCCTTGCGCACGCCCGCGTTCGGCTGTGCCTCCTTGACGGACGCAACGATGATGTCGCCAACGGACGCATAGTGCCGCCGCGTGCCGCCCGGCACGTTGATGCACTGGATTTCGCGAGCGCCGGAGTTGTCCGCGACGCGAAGACGTGTCTGAACCTGGATCATTCTGAACCTGCCCTCGCATCGTCAGGCAGCGCCACAACAACGCCCCGTTCCAGCACCTCGGTCACGCGCCACCGCTTGTCCCTGGACAGCGGCCGTGTCTCCTGGATGCGCACCAGGTCGCCCTCGGCGCAAACGCCGTTCTCGTCATGCGCCTTGAATCGTGTCAGGCGGCGCATGGCCTTCTTATACAGGCGGTGGGTGCGTTGCCGTTCAACGGTCACGACGACCGTCTTCTCCATCTTCGTGCTCACCACGCGGCCCACGCGTGTCTTCTGATCGGGCATCTACGCTGTCTCCTCCACCGCGAAGGCCGCCAATTGCCGCTCACGGATTACGGTCTTGAAACGGGCAACCGTCTTGCGCGCCTTGCCAACCTCGCTGGTGTTGGCCAACTGCCGCGTCACCGCGCGAAATCGCAGGTTGAACAGTTCCCGATGCGCATTCTCCAACTCCTCCTGGAGTTGGTCATCATTCAGCGCGCGTATCTCTTCAAGGTCCATCCCGGGCTACTCCATGTCACGAGTGACAATCTGCGTGCGGATGGGCAGCTTGTCCTGCGCCAGGCGCATTGCCCGCCGCGCTGCCTCTTCAGGAACCCCTGCAATCTCGAACAGGATCTTGCCGGGGCGCACCACGGCCACCCAGCCGTCCACGTTGCCTTTACCCGCCCCCATCCGTGTCTCCAGTGGCTTCTTTGTAATCGACTTATGGGGGAAGACGCGAATCCAGATTTGGCCGCCGCGCCGGACGTGACGTGTCATCGCTCGCCGTGCCGCCTCAATCTGGCGGCCCGTGAGCCAGACCGGCTCCATCGACTGGATGCCGAACTCGCCGAACGCCACCGTGTTGCCCTTCTGCGCCATCCCGCGCATCCGGCCCCGGTGCTGTTTGCGATATTTGACTCGTCGTGGTTGCAACATATCGGTCAGTCCGAACTACTCGTCGTCCTCGTCAGTGCTCGCCTCGTCGGCCTCGGCGGGCGGGCTGTCTTCAGCGGCGGGAGTTTCAACGTCTGCAGAAGTATCACTTTCAGGAGCCGCCGCCTCGGTGTCCGTGGTAGCGTCGCTCTCAGGTGGTGACGCCTCGGCAACGGTCACCGCGCCGTCTTCTGAGGACGCCACCGGCGTGGACATCAGGGCGCTGCGCCGCGCCAGTTCCTCCGGCGTCGCCTCCGTCACAATATCGCCGCGGTAGACCCAGACCTTGACGCCAATCTGCCCCATCTGTGTCCGCGCTTCCGCGGTGCCAAAATCAATATCGGCGCGCAGTGTATGGAGCGGGACGCGGCCGTCCATCGCCTTCTCCGTGCGCGCAATCTCCGCGCCGCCCAACCGTCCCGAAACCGCGACGCGGATTCCCTGCGCCCCGGCCTGCATGGAGCGCTGAACGGCCTGCCGTGTGGCGCGTCGGAAAGAGACCTGCCGTTGAATCTGGTCTGCGATGCTTTGCGCAACCAGCGTCGCCTCAAGTTCGGGCTGCCGGATCTCGTTGATGTCCACGCGGACGCGCTTGCCGGTCAGATTCTCGAGCTCCTGGCGAAGTTCCTCAACGCGCTGGCCGCCGCGTCCAATGACCACGCCCGGCCTTGCCGTGTGGATGAGCGCCCGCACCTCGCTCGCCTTTCGCTCAAGCTCCACGCGAGCAACCGCGGCGTCACGATGCTTCTCGACGATATGATCCCGAATCTGCAGGTCTTCCAGCAGATTCGTTCGGTATTGCTCCGCGCGGTCTGCGAACCAATGCGTCTGCCAATCACGGATGTACCCGAGGCGGAACCCAAACGGGTGAACCTTATGACCCATTAACCGTTCTCCTCATCATCCACGATGACCGTCAGATTGCTGTGCCTGCGAAAATGCTTGCCGGCCTGTCCCCGCGCCCGCGGCTTGTAGCGTCGCAGCGTCTCCGCCGGGCCAATGTCCATGCGCACGATGCGCAGTATGCTCGGGTCCAGATCGTAGTTGTTCTCCGCGTTCGCCGCTGCGGATCGTACAACCTTCGCGACCTCTTTGGCCCACGGACTCGTCATGAACTCAAGTTGTGTGAGCGCATCCTCCACGTACATGCCGGGCAGCGTCTGCGTGATGACGTGCAGCTTGCGCACGGAGAGCGACATACGGCGTGCTCGTGCTGTTACTTGCATCACGCCAACCCCGTCCTACCGCCTCGCCTGCCGCTCATTGCGAACGTGGCCGCGGAACGTGCGTGTTGGGGCGAACTCGCCGAGTTTGTGGCCCACCATGTTCTCCGTGATAAACAGGGGAATGTGCCGCCGACCGTCATGCACCGCCATGTTCAGCCCCACCATCTCCGGCACGATGGTTGACGCGCGCGACCACGTGCGGATTACCGCTCGCGAGTTCGTTTGCTGCGCGACGGTTACCTTGCGCAAGAGCTTGGGCTCTATGTACGGGCCCTTCTTGACTGATCGCGACATTGTTCTTCAGCGTTCCTGTTCTTGTCCGTTACCGTTCAGATTCCTAGCGGCGTGAGCCTCTACGCCCGCCGCGCCGACGGACGATGAACACGTCCGTCTTCTTGTTCCTCCGTGTCCGCTTGCCGAGTGTCGGTTTGCCCCACGGAGATTTCGGCCCCGGCATACCGATTGGGGAGCGACCTTCGCCGCCCCCGTGCGGGTGGTCGCGTGGTGACATTGCGGACCCGCGCACCGTCGGACGCCAGCCCTTGAGGCGCTTTCTGCCCGCCTTGCCCCATGACAGGTTCTTATGGTCGGGATTCCCGACCTGCCCGATCGTCGCGTAGCAAGTGGAGAGCACACGCCGCAGCTCGCCCGAGGGCAGCCGGAGCAGCGTGTACTTGTCCTCATGTGCCATGACCTGCGCGCCGGTGCCCGCTCCACGGACAAGCTGCCCGCCCTTGCCGAGATGGATCTCGACGTTGTGCACCGTCGTGCCGGTTGGAATTACCCCCAGGGGAAGCGCGTTGCCGACCCGAACCTCCGCATCCGGGCCGGAGGAGATCACGTCGCCGCGCTGCAGGCCAAGAGGAGCAATGATATAGCGCTTTTCACCGTCGTGGTAGTGCAGCAGGGCGATCCGCGACGAGCGGTTCGGGTCATATTCAATCGTCTTCACAGACGCCGGAACGCCGTGCTTGTTGCGCTTGAAATCGATAACGCGATAGGAACGCTTCACACCACCGCCGCGATGGCGAACGGTAATGCGACCGGAATGGTTGCGTCCTGCGTTGCTCTTCAAGGGCTCCAGCAGCGACTTCTCCGGCCGCACCTTGTCGATGTCGTCAAAAGCATCCAGCACCATGCCGCGGCGGCCGGGTGATGTGGGTTTGACTGTCTTGACTGCCATCACTCTGCCCTTACACGCCCTCAAAGACCTCGATGCGCTCGCCTGCCTGCAGGGTCACAACGGCCTTCTTCCACGGCTTCGTCTGGTACGTCTTCAGCCCGGCGCGCCTGGTCTTACCCTTGACGTTCATCACATTCACGGCCGACACACGCACGCGGAACGCAACCTCCACCGCCTCGCGTATCTGCTTCTTATTGGCCTTGCGATGCACCTCAAAGGCGTACTTGCTCTGGTCCTGGAGCGCCGTGTACTTCTCGGTGATTACGGGGCGGCGCAAAACCTCCAGCGGATGCAGGTCCATGACTACCTCTCCGCCTTTCTGCCGCTCTTCGCCCACAACTCTTCCGCGCTGCGGACGGCGTCCAGTGTGATCACCAGCTTGCGGTGCGCCAGCAGATCACCGATGTTCATATAGCGTGCCGGCAGCGTCTTCACCCGCGGCACGTTGTGCGCGGAGCGAATCAGGTTTTCCTCAGGCTCCGCCGTCACCAACAGGGCAGGGGTACTAACCTCAAGGCTCTGCAGCGCTGTCAAAACGTCCTTCGTGCGCGGCCTCTCCAACCCGAAGCTGTCGATGATGATCAGGTCTCCGTCCGCCAGCTTGCTCGTCAGTACGCTGCGCAGTGCCTGCCGTCTCATGCGAACTGGGAGGTCCTGTCGGTAACTGCGAGGCTTGGGGCCGAATGTCACGCCGCCGTGACGCCACAGCGGGGAACGGATGCTGCCCTGCCGCGAGCGGCCCGTGTACTTCTGCCGCCACGGCTTGCGTCCGCCGCCGCGTATCTCACCGCGCGACTTTGTGGAATGCGTCCCTTGGCGAGCGTTCGCGCGCTGCCGCACAAGCGCCTGGTGAACAAGGGCCTCGTAGATCGGCGCATTGAAGAGCAGGTCGCTTACCTCTACTTGGTCAACGACCTGCCCGCTTGTATTCCGGACGTCAACTTCCATATCAGCGGCTCGCCTTCTTGCGCACCAGGACGATTCCGTCCGGCGCTCCCGGGGCGGAGCCGCGCACAAACAACAGGTTTCGCTCCGCGTCCACGGCTACAACGAGACCGCTCTTCTGTGTCGTTCGCTTATTGCCCATCTGGCCGGCCATCTTGAGTCCCTTGCGAACCCGGCCGGGAGTGGTGCCTGCGCCAACGGAGCCGGGCGCGCGCCATCGGTCGCCCTGCCCATGTGTCTTGGGGCCGCCGCGGAAATGCCAGCGCTTGACGCCGCCCGCGAAACCCTTACCCTTGGACCGGGCCGTCAGGTCAACCTGCTCTCCAACTTCAAATACTTGGTCTGCCGTCACGACAGTCCCGACCTCGGGCATATCGCCCTGCGCCCGCACTTCTCTCAGGTGCCGCAGCGGGCCGATGTCATTCCTGGAGAGATGGCCGAGTCGTGGTCCGTTCAGCTTGCGCTCGGGGACTGCCTCGTAGCCGATCTGCACCGCGTCATAGCCGTCAGTTGCCGCCGTCTTGACCTGCGTCACCGTACAGGGCCCAACCTGGATGGCCGTCACGGCGGACACCGTTCCATCCTCATGGATGTATTGCGTCATGCCGAGCTTGGTTCCCAGTAGTGCGGAGAGCATCGTCGAAAATACCTGGTGCGATTCCTATGAGCTGATTTCGATGCTGACGCCGGCCGGCAGATCCAGGTGCGTCAATGAATCGATCGTGCGTGATGTCGGGTCGAGAATATCGACGATTCGCTTGTGCGTCCGAATCTCGAATTGCTCGCGTGAGTCCTTATCGACGTGCGGGGAGCGAATCACAGTGAATCGCTTGATGCGCGTCGGCAACGGAATCGGCCCGGACACCTGCGCGCCTGTTCCCTCCGCTGCCTCCACGATTTGCACGGCGGACGCATCCAGCAGGCGGTGGTCAAACGCCTTCAGCGTGATGCGTATCTTCTGCCGTTGCCGCACGGTTGTCATGATTCTTCCCTGTTGTCCCGCCTAGCGCGCCCCGACGCTTGCCGGGCGCCGGGTGAGCGATTCCACCACCTGCTGCGGGACGTGGCTGTAGTGATCGAACTCCATGCTGTAGCTTGCGCGTCCCTGCGTAGCGGAGCGCAGAGATGTAGCATACCCGAACATCTCCGCGAGGGGAACGAATGCCGTCACGATTCCGAGTTCGCCCCGGCTCTCCATCCCCTGCACCTGCGCGCGCCGGCTCTGCAGATCGCCCATCACATCGCCGATGGACGCCGCCGGTCCAACCACTTCAACCTTCATGATTGGCTCAAGAGCAACGGGCCGCGCGCGTTCGATGGCGGCCTTGAATCCCATCGATCCCGCCATCTTGAATGCCATCTCGGACGAGTCCACCTCGTGGAACGAGCCGTCATCGACGGTGATGCGGATGTCGACGATTGGGAATCCGGTCAACTGCCCGTTCTGCGCCGCCTCCCGCGCGCCCTGCTCGACGGCGGGGATGTACTCGCGCGGCACTGCGCCGCCAACAACCTTGTTCACAAACTCGATGCCGCTCCCCGGCTCCAGCGGCTCAACCTCAAGCCAGACGTGGCCGTACTGACCGCGTCCGCCCGTCTGCCGCACGTAGCGTCCCTCTGCACGCGCCTGGCTGGTGACGGTTTCGCGGTACGCCACCTGTGGGCGGCCCGTCCGCGCGTCGACGCGGAACTCCCGCTTGAGACGGTCGACAATCACTTCAATATGGAGTTCGCCCATGCCGGAGATGACGGTCTGACCGGTCTCCAGATCATGAGAAGAGCGGAACGTCGGGTCCTCCTGCCCCAGCTTGACCAGGGCATCCACCAGCTTCTCCTCTTCCTCGCGGGTCTTTGGCTCAATGGCCACCGACACGACAGGCTCCGGGAAGCGGATGGATTCGAGAATGACCGGGCTGTTCACGGCGCTGATAGTGTCGCCTGTGAACGTATCCTTGAGCCCAACGGCGGCGACGATGTTCCCCGCCGCCGCTTCCTCAAGCTCCTCGCGGTGATTGGAGTGCATCTGAATCAGGCGGCCAAGGCGCTCACGCCCCTGCCTGCTTGTATTGAGGACAGTTGATCCCGCCTTGCATGTGCCAGAATAGACCCGGAGGTAAACGAGCCGACCCGCAAATGGGTCCGTGACGACCTTGAACGCAAGCGCAGAGAACGGCTCGGACGGGTCCGGCGCGCGCTCCATGACAACGTCCTCGTTACGCGGGTCTGTTCCCTGCACCGGCGGCACGTCCAGCGGAGAGGGCAGATACTCGGTGATGGCGTCAATGAGCGGCTGCACGCCCTTGTTGCGGAGCGCCGTGCCACAGAATACCGGATAGATGGCCATCTTGACCGTTCCGGCGCGCAGCCCGCAACGGATCTCGTCCTCGGTCAAGTCCTCCCCTTCGAGGTACTTGACCATCAACTCGTCGTCCTGTTCTGCCGCGCGCTCAATCATCGCGTCGCGGTAGCGAGCGGTGTCCTCCAGCAACTCGTCCGGAATCGGCTGCTCCACCATCGTCGCGCCGTCGGCGTCCTCCCAGGTGATGGCGACCTGCCGAATAAGATCGATGACACCGCGGAAATCGTCTTCCTTGCCCCACGGAATCTGAACCGGGACAGGGATGGCGTTCAAGCGGACGTGAATTGAATCGATCGACTCGAAGAAGTCCGCGCCGATCTTGTCCATCTTGTTGATAAAACAGATTCGCGGCACGTGGTACCTGTCCGCCTGCCGCCATACAGTCTCCGACTGCGGTTCAACGCCCGCGTTGGCGTCGAGAATAACGACTCCACCATCAAGAACGCGGAGGCTGCGCTCAACCTCCGCGGTGAAATCGACGTGCCCGGGCGTGTCGATAATGTTGACCGTAAAGCCCTTCCAGTCCACGGTCGTTGCTGCGGACACGATGGTAATGCCGCGTTCCTTTTCCTGCGGCATCCAATCCATGACGGCTGTGCCCTCATCCACGGTGCCCAGCTTGTAGGTCCGGCCCGTGAAATACAGCACGCGTTCGGACACCGTTGTCTTTCCGGCGTCGATATGTGCGATAAAGCCGATATTTCGGATCTTAGAGAGTGGTAAGTCGGTGGCCATTACTGTTTTCCCCTGCGCTATATCAGATAGTCCGCTTCACCAACGGTAATGCGCAAAGGCTCGGTTGGCCTCAGCCATGCGGTGCATCTCTTCACGGCGGCGAACCGCGTTGCCCTGTCCCTGCGCCGCCTCCATGATCTCCGTCGTCAGCTTGTCAAGCATCGGGCGTCCCGTGCGCTGCCGCGCGGAATCAATGATCCACCGCATGGAGAGCGTCAGTCCGCGTTCTCCACGCACCTCAACGGGCACCTGATACGTCGCGCCGCCGACGCGCCGGGGCCGAACCTGCAGCAGCGGCGTCGCATTGCGTATCGCCCGTTCGAAAGTCTCGATAGGGTCATCCCCGTTTGAGGCAATGTTTGCCAGCGCGCCGTAGACAATGCTCCGGGCAGTGTTCTTCTTGCCGCGCTGCATGACGCGATTGGTGAATCGCGTAACCAACACGCTTCCATAGCGTGGATCGGGGAGGATGGGGCGCTTGATCGCCCGTCGACGTCGTGACATGGCGTTAGTTTCTCTTCGCGCCGTACTTGCTGCGGCCTCGCTTGCGGCCATTCACGCCGCCGGAATCCAGAGCGCCTCGGATGATGTGATAACGAACGCCCGGAAGGTCCTTCACGCGGCCGCCGCGAATGAGCACCGTGGAGTGCTCTTGCAGATTGTGCCCTTCCCCCGGGATGTACGCAGTGACTTCAGTGCCGTTCGTCAGCCGAACACGGGCAATCTTGCGCAGCGCGGAGTTCGGCTTCTTGGGCGTCATCGTCCGGACCTGCGTGCAGACGCCCCGCTTCTGAGGCGAAGGCTGATTCCGCACAACCCTGTTCGTAAGCGCGTTGTAGCTCACCTGCAGGGCGGGCGCTTTTGATTTCGACCGCGGTCGCTGTCGCCCTTTCCGTACCAGTTGATTGACTGTCGGCATCCCGTTGCTTTCCTCTTTGTCTGCCACGACGCGCATGCGCGTCGTGGCAGACGCATCTCTCTGCTTCTCTTGGCTTGGTATGCCCAGCCCCACGTCCGTGATAGACAAGGACTGAGACTGTTCCCACTATCCGCGTCGCTAAACACGAAAAACAGGCACAAGTACCCTGCGTCCCCAATAGGGGGCGCGATTTCAAATTGTAGGTAGGAACGGAATCGGTGTCAACAAACCTGGAGCTATCTATCCCTACTTAGCGACCCGTACTGCCCTTCATAGTGCAGCAATGGGCGATCGGCGCGGGGACTCACACCCGCTGCAACCACAGCGCCAACGTATATCGTGTGATCCCCCGCCTCGACAGTGTTCTCAACACGACATTCGATATGAGCGAGGCTGTCATCCAGGAGTGGCGCGCCCGATTCGCCATTTCGATAGGACAGGGTTTCCAACCGGTGGGCTGCCAGCAGTTCGGCAGTGCCCTTATGGGACAACTCGGCGGCCAAACTTGCCTGCCCCTCGTGCAGAATATTCACGGCAAAGACACCGCTTTGCTGTATGAGCGCATGGATATCCGATTCATGGTCGACACAGACGAGCACCAACTGTGGGTGCAAGGAGACTGAGCAGACTGCGCTCATTGTCGTGCCATGCACATCATCGCCTGCGCGAGTTGTGACGATGGTGACGCCGGTGGCGAGCCGACCCATCACACGGCGAAACTCGTCTGGGGTGATGTCCGGCATCGGAAAGGTCTCCGCCCGGCTGCTCGGCGTGGCGCTAATCGCGCACGGCCACGATTTCGAGCCAGTTGCGAGGGACGAAGGACAGCTCCATATCGCGGAAAGTCTCGCGAATGGTCGCCCGCAGCACCTCGCTCGCTGTTTCTATCTGCACGCCCGGCAGCGCTCCCTCCACGAAGTCTGAAAATGAGCAGATGGAAAGCCACCCCTCAATCGGCACCTTAATTGGAATAACGCGCTCATCCCTGATGCTGAAACCCGCGTCCGTCAGCAGCGCCTTGTATTCCTCCGGCGTCAATTGCTGCCGCGCCATGACCTTGTTCTTCACGGGACTCAAACCGTACTCCGACTTGAGTAGACGCAGCGAGCGCATCATCCATCGACGATAGAACGGGTCTGTGCCCTCCACGATAGAGCCCGAGTAGAAGGTGCTGTTGAACGCGAACAGGCCGCCGGGCTTGAGCGCGTCCATGATTCCCGCAAGCACGTCCGGCTTGTTGTCCACCAGGTGAATGGCATTGCAGAAAACCACGGCATCAACCGGCTCCGAGATGATATTTGAAAGGTCTTCCGCGCGGGAATTCTCAAAGGAGACTTCAGCGTCCGTTACGTCCGTGAACTGCCGTCGCGCCTCTTCCAGGGTCTCCGGCGACATATCAACACCCAGGATCCACGCGCCGTGCCCGCGCACCTTGTCAAGGATCTTCCGCGTGATCTCACCCGGGCCGCACGCAAGGTCAATGACCCGATTTCCGGTCTGCAAACCGACGAGATCAACCAGCCGGCTGTTCTCTTCCTGGTAGAAGGGTTGCCGCGCGAAAGCGTTGAATGAGTAGTCCTCGGCGCCCGCCGTGGCGGAAGATGCAGACTGTGAGTGAGTCATGGTCGTTCGTCTAAGGCCATGAACTCGCGCTAGTTGCGTCGGCGCCGCGCCTTGCGGGCCTTCAAGCGTGCTCGTTCCTGCTTGGAGATGAAGTGGCGCTTCTCCTTTGCCTGCCTCAGGATGCCTGAACGTTCAACCACGGAACGGAACCGCTTGATCAACTGCTCCTGGCTTTCACCCTCACGCAGGACTACATACGTCATTCGCCACTTTCCTCCATTTCAGTTCCTACTATCGTTCTTGCTGCCCCATCGTTGGCGGGAGTGCTGCCGCCCGTGGACAGCCACCTGTCCATTAATAGCACAGTCGCAATAAAGAACGGGACGGGCGGTGGCCGCGTGGCGGGTTCAGTCGCGGAAGCGGCCGGGCGGTGAGTTCCGTTGGCGTGTGAAGCACGTGGCGCAATAGACAGGCCGTATTCCGCGCGGCTCGAACGGCACCTCTGTCTCACGTCCGCATTCTGCGCACGTTGCCGGATACATCTGCCGTCGGGGGCGATCCTGCTCCACCGGCGCCGCGTCGCGTGTCTCCCGCCGCCGCGCCATGTCCGCGCGGCGGACAACTCGGCAGGCGTGGCACCTCTTGGGCTCATTCCGAAAGCCTCGATCCGAATAGTATTGCTGTTCGCCCGCGGTAAAGACGTAATCACTGCCGCATTCGGAACACGTCAGCGTGCGATCGCTGAACGTCATGACGGTCTACCCCCACTCCACGTTGGTCCCAAGCAGGTACCGCGTGGACTATAGCACAAGTTACCTATCGACATAACACTCCCGGAAATCCTCAACAAATCCTCTCCCTCTTCATGAACGAGAGTTAGGGCGGGGTGGGGGACTTCTACATCCGACTGATGCGGTCAAAGAGGGCGGCGAAATTGACGCCCCACCCGATGCCCGCTACCCGTCCAGAAAAGATGCGCGGGTCCTCCGGGTTCCAGTACGTCTCGCGAACCTGACGCAGGCTCGGTGGTCTGAGATCGTAGGGTACGAATCCAAGCGCGCGGCCATGCCAGCGCTCGTTCTCCGGGCCCTTGCGCAATTCCTCATAGAGAACCGCAAGGATGACGACGACCGTGAGTACCTGGGTGAGCCTTCTCATCATGGCCGCCATCTAACGCCCCTCGATGATGTTCCTGAACCTGCGGTCACTCCGATACGGCCCGACGACCGTAAGACGATACTGTTCAGGGTCGAAGATGCGCTGGGCAACGCGCTGCACGTCATCCACGGTGATGCTGTCCAGCTGTTCGACCACCTCCTCCGGCGTCTCGATATGCCCAAAGATGATCTCCTGTCCGCCCAGCCAGCTTGATATGCTGCGCGTGTCCTCCAGGCGCAGCAGCATCCGCCCCTTGGACAACTCAAGCGCGCGATCCAGTTCGCTCTGGGTGATGTCCTTGGTTGCTCGTTCCAGTTCCCTGATAACGGCCTCCAGCGCCTGCGGTCCCCGCTGGGGCACCGTTCCGGCGTACACCGCCATCGCGCCTGTGTCCTGCAGATACATCACATCCGTATCCACCTCGTACACGATGCCCATACGCTCACGCAGCTCCAGAAAGAGCCGGCACGCCATACCGTCGCCGAGGATCGCGTTCAACAGCCACAGGGCGCGCCGGTCCGGATCGTGTGCGGACATGCCGGGGAACATCAGGCAGATGTTGGCCTGCTCCGTCTTGCGGTATTCCAGTTCCACGCGGCTCTCCGGTTGCTTGTCCTCCACGGGCGGCATTGGGCGTGGACTCCCGCTCGGCCACGACTCCAACAACTTCCCAACGGTCTCCTCAATCTCCGCGTGTTCAACCTGTCCCGCCACCGCCATCACGATCTGAAACGGGTCGTACTGCTCACGCATGTACGACATGATTGTGTCTCGTGAAAGTTCGCGAACGCTCTCTTCCGTTCCGGCAATGTCCCGCCCCAGCGGCTGATCCGGCCAGATGATCTTGTCCGCCATGTGGAACACGCGCTGCGCCGGGGAGTCGAATGAGGTGTGTATCTCCTCAAGGATGACGTCGCGTTCCTTCTCGATCTCCTCCGCCGGAAACGTGGAGTTCAAGAGCATGTCGGACAGAATATCGATGCCGATGGACAGATGAGGCCGCGCAACTCGCGCCCAGTAGATTGTCAATTCGCGGTCGGTGCTTGCGTTCATGAACCCGCCCACGCGCTCGATGGTTTCGGACACGTCCTGCGCCAGCGGACGCCGCTCAGTGCCCTTGAACAGGATGTGCTCCAGGAAATGTGATGCGCCCGATTCGTTATCGTGCTCATAGCGCGAGCCCGTGCCAACGTAGAACGCGATTGAAACGGCGCGCGTTGCCGGCATTGAAGCCGTCAGCAGTCGGATGCCGTTCGGCAGGACGGTTCGTGTATATGGGGCAAGCGCTTCCGTCATCGTGTACCCGCCAATGGTCGTGGATACGGGGAGCGCGCGCGTATCACCGCTCCCCTGCGCGCCGGTCACGATTCCATCCACAGCACGTCGCCGTGCAGATCATCAGGATGCGGCTTGGCCGCAAACACCGCGTATTCCGCCTTGCTCGCGCCGATCGTCGTTCCCGGCCCGTGTCCGGTGTAGACGATTGTCTCGTCCGGCCGCACATACAACTTTGTTGTGATGCTTGTGATTTGCTGCCGAAAAGCCTCGGGGCTGACCGAATTTCCCGGCCCGCCGGGGAAAAGGGTGTCTCCCGAGAACAGGTGCCGCCCCGTGATGAAAGACACGCTCCCCGGCGTGTGTCCGGGTGTCGTGATCACCTGCAAGGGCACCGTCCCAATCTGAAGTGTGTCTCCGTCATCCAGCAGCAGGGTGGGAGTGACGGGCAGCTCCTCGGCATCGGCCGGTGTCGCCGCGACGATCGCATTGGGCAGTGCGGCTGAAACCTCCTCCAAAGCCCCCCAATGATCGGAATGTCTGTGCGTGGTGAGGATGTAGAGAACGTCCATGCCCGCGACGGTGTCAAGGATTTGGTCAGCCTCCGCCGCCGCGTCGATGATCGCCGCTGCGTTGCGCAAAGGATCCGCGACAACGTAGAAGTTATTCCCCCAACTCCCGACTTCCTTGCTGTAGATCCGCAGATCCATCTCGTTGTGCGTCAGCGTCATTCCTCAAAGTCTCCCATCCGCTCGTTATTTACGTTGACACCCCTGACCGCGCTTTCTTAGGATTCTTGCACGCCGCGACCAAAATTGCGCGTGTTCAACCTGCCAATTCGTCGCGGCGCGGAGGAATCAGATGACCACTGAAGTCAGCCCGGGCGTCGTCGCCATCACACTGCGCCCCGATGATGACGATTCTCCCCACGTCTTTTGGGTGCAGGGAGAGAACGGCGGCGTGCTCATCGACGCCGGCCACGGCGAAGAAGAGGTTTCACAGCGCGTCATCGACGCCGTCAACACACTTCGTGGAGATGATCCTGCGCCCGCCGTCCTCCTCATCACTGACCGCTATGATGAACACTGCGGCGGCGCGGCAGCGCTCAAGACGGCGTTCCCGGGCATGGTTGTCCACGCGGGCGCGGATGACGTGGATGCAATCAATGCGGAAACCGGCGGGGCAGTGGATGTGCCACTGAACGGTGGTGAGACCTTTGACCTTGGCGGCGGCAGGGTGATTCACACCATCGCCACGCCGGGCCACGTCGGCGGCAGCATGTGCTACATCCTCCAACCCGATGGCGTCCTGTTCAGCGGCGACTGTGTCCTCAGCCGTGGCACCACCGCCGTCCATCTTGATCAGGGCGGCGACATGGCCGCCTACGTCGCGTCTTTACAGAAACTCGCTGAACAGAACGCGAATCTTCTGCTCTCGTTCCACGGCTCGCCCGTAACGGACCCTGCCGCCAAGCTCGCCGAACTCATCGGGCATCGCAACTCCCGTGATGCGGCCATCCTGGAATGCCTGCGCGACGGTGTGACGGATGTGGACGCGATGCGCGGGAGACTCTATGGCGCGGCCAATCTTGAGGAATGGCGCTGGAACGCCGCCAGAGAGCAGATCATCGCCCACCTCTTGAAGCTGATCGGTGAGGGAACCGTAACCGAAGTTGAGGCGGGAAACAGCTACCGCTTAGCCTAGACAAAGATTCCGGATCGAATTGCCAAGGACATTAGCGAGAGGAACCAACCAACCATGAGAGGAATTGACGCCCTATCTGTCTTTCCCGCGTCTGCGAAAGCGCGCGACAACGGCCATCTTGAAATCGCCGGACTTGACGCCGTGGAACTCGCCCGCACGCAGGGCACGCCGCTGTACGTATTCGATGAGGCTGAGCTGCGAGACGCCGCCCGACGCTATCGCGCGGCCCTGGACGCCCACTACCCCGGCGAAAGCTCCATCATCTACGCATCCAAGGCCTTTTCAAACGTCGCCCTTTTCCGCCTGCTTGCGGAGGAGGGCGTCGGGTTCGATGTGGTCAGCGGCGGTGAGTTGGCTACGACGCAGGCGGCAGGCGTCGATCTGGCCAGTGTTCATTTCCACGGCAACAACAAGAGCGCGGAGGAACTTGAGCGGGCCGTCGAGTCCGACATCGGCGCAATCGTCGTCGACAACCTCCACGAACTTGCGCTGCTTGAGTCGATTCTTGAGCGGCTTGGAAGAACACAGCAGGTATCGTTCCGCGTCTCCCCCGGGGTCGATCCCCACACGCACGCCCACACCACTACCGGCGTGCTCGACAGCAAGTTCGGACTCGCCATTCAGACGGGGCAGGCGGAAGAGGCCATCGAACGCGCCATGCAGTCGCCGCGCCTCGACGTTGCGGGGCTCCATTTCCACCTCGGCTCCCCCATATTCGAGATAGAGCCATACGAGGAAGCCATTCAGATCACGATGGAATTCGCGGCGCAGATGAGGGACAAGTACGGCTTTTCGCTGCGCATGTTCAGCCCCGGGGGCGGCTTTGCCGTCAACTACCTCACAACGGACGAAGCCCCCGTCGCGGACACGTACATCTCCACCATCTCAAAGGCCATCATCCAGGGCTGCGATGTCCACGGCCTCGAATTGCCCGCCATCTCCATCGAACCTGGCCGCTCAATGGTCGGCACTGCGGGAGTTGCGCTCTACACCGTTGGCGCGACAAAGCTCCTGCCGGACATCCGCACCTACGTCTCCGTTGACGGCGGCATGGGCGACAATATCCGTCCTGCCATCTACGGCTCCGAGTATGAGGCCGTGTTGGCCTCACGAATGGGGGACGCGGAGGAGATTACGGTGACCATCGCCGGCAAGTACTGTGAGTCCGGGGATATCCTCGTCCGCGACTGCTCCCTGCCGACTCCTGCCGCGGGCGATATCCTCGCCATCCCGGTGTCCGGCGCGTACTGCATCGCAATGTCGTCCACCTATAACGCGAATCCCCGCCCGGAGGTCGTTCTCGTCTCCAACGGCGAAGCCCGCACCATCCGCCGCCGTGAGACCTTCGAAGACCTCATGCGCCTCGATGTCTAACTTGTGATGCCTTGGACGACGCCCGCGGACGAAGACGCCGTCGGCCTCCTTGACCGCAGCATCCGGCAGGGGCGGCTTGCCCACGCATGGTTGCTGACCGGCCCGCAGGGTGTCGGCGGCATGGCTCTTGCCCGTGAATTCGCAAAGGCCCTGCTATGTGATTCGGAGCGGGAGAGGCCGTGCGTTGACTGTCGCCACTGTCGCCGCATCGACAGCGGCCACCACGCGGACGTCATGGTCATCTCCCCCGCCGGCGCAGGCTCCATCGGCATCGAGGCCGCTCGTGATCTTCAGGCCGCCGCCAACCTGCAGCCGTATGAGGCGTCCGGCCGCGTCATCATCATCGACGACGCGGACACACTTACGCGTGAGGCCGCGAACGCCCTCCTCAAGGTCCTTGAAGAGCCTCATCCGAACGTTACTCTCATCCTCGTCACGGCCAATGACGAAGCGATTCTCGATACCATCCGTTCCCGCTGCCAGATCGTTCCACTCCGCCCAATCCCGTTTGACCGGGTCGCTGAGGGTCTGCGCGAGAACGGCGCGGACGATGAGGAAGCGAATCGTCTTGCCAAGCTCTCCGGCGGACGCCTTGAATACGCGCTCAGCCTATTGGCCGATACCGCCCCGCTGGATGCCCGCCGCGCTGCCCTGGACGAGATTCTTGCCGTTCGCGGGGAGCCTGTTACCGACCGCCTAAGACGCGCCGGCAGGATGGCCGATGATTTCTACGCCGACCGCCAGCGCCTGCTTGCACGGCTTGAGGCGTGGGCATCGACATGGCGTGACGCGCTTGTGATGGCGGCGGGCGCCCCGGAGGACGTCACGGATTCTGAGGACCTGGATCGCATAGGGGAGATCGGCGTCACCCTGGGGGAGGCGCAATCCGCCCTGACGGAGACCCTATTCACCATGCAGGCCCTCCGCCAAAACGCCAACGCCCGCCTCGCCCTCGAATCCTACCTGCTCTCCCTGCCTTAAAATCCCCTCTCCCTCAAGGAGAGGGTTATGGTGAGAGGGTTGCCCCTCATTCCAAATGCGTCCAAGTTATGGTAGACTTATCGACGGTGTGTTTGCGCGCGGGACGGCAGTAACTATGTGAACTGTACCTCACTGCTTTCCCCGCGCTGCGCTGCCCCCTCTCATTCGAGGCCGAGCGAATGTCAGGGGGTAGCGTCTTTTTGGGGCTATGCCCCGTCCAGTTCGATGCCCAGAGCGTCCGTTACCGTGGACAGGTCCTTGTCGCCGCGCCCGCTCAGGTTCACGAGGATTATGTCATCCGATGACAGCGTGGCGGCCAGACGCGCCGCCTCAAATATCGCGTGCGACGACTCCAACGCCGGGATGATTCCCTCCGTCCGCGCCAGCAGTTTAAAACCCTCCAGCGCCTCCGTGTCCGTCACACTTGTGAATCGGGCGCGCTCAGTCTCCTGGTAATACGACAACTCCGGACCAACGCCCGGGTAGTCCAGTCCGGCGGAGATGCTGTGCGTCTCCGTCACCTGCCCCCATTCGTCCTGCAGCACCTGTGAGAACGACCCGTGCAGCACGCCCGGCTTGCCGGCGCCGAGGCTCGCGCTGTGCTCGCCGGTGTCGATGCCGTGTCCTGCGGCCTCCACGCCGACCATCGCAACGTCTGAGTCGCCGTAGAACGCGTGGAACAGCCCCATCGCGTTGCTCCCGCCGCCCACGCACGCCACAAGGTGTGTCGGCAGCCGACCCTCAACCTCCAGCATCTGCTCGCGCGCCTCCTGCCCGATGACGGACTGGAAATCACGCACGATGACAGGGTAGGGGTGCGGCCCGACGACGCTGCCGATGACGTAGTACGTGTTCGCCACGTTCGTCACCCAGTCGCGCATCGCCTCGTTCACGGCGTCCTTGAGCGTGCGCGAACCGGAGACGACCGAAACCACGTCCGCCCCCAGCAGCCGCATACGGAACACGTTTGGCGCTTGCCGGTGAATGTCCTCTTCGCCCATGTACACGACGCATTCGAGGCCCAGCAGCGCACAGACGGTTGCCGTCGCCACGCCGTGCTGCCCCGCGCCCGTCTCCGCGATGATCCGCGTCTTGCCCATGCGTTGAGCCAGCAGCACCTGCCCGAGCGCGTTGTTGATCTTGTGCGCGCCCGTGTGCGCCAGGTCCTCTCGCTTGAGATAGATGCGCGCGCCGCCGCTCTGTTCGGTCAGCCTTTCGGCCAGCGTCAGTGGTGTTGGGCGGCCTGCATATGTCCGAGAAAGGTGGTCCAGCCGCGAAAGAAACTCCGCATCCTCACGCGCCGCCGCGTACGACTCCTCAAGTTCCGTGACCGCCGCCATCAGCGTTTCCGGCACATAACGGCCACCGAATCGCCCAAAGCGTCCCGGCGCCTCCGCGTCTGCGCCTGTCTTGACGATGGTCATCGTGTTGTCCCGCCACCGGTGCGCGCGCCGACGGAGTCCGTTGACGCCCGCCGTGCCTCATAGACAAAGCGCCCCACCTTGGACGGATCCTTGACACGCTCTGTTTCAACCCCGCTTGAAACGTCTACGCCCCATGGGCGAACTGAGCGAATTGCCTCAGCGACGTTGTCCGGCCCAAGCCCGCCCGCCAGGATGAACGAGTAGCGCCTCGCGAGCCGTTCCGCCAGCGCAAAATCGAGGCTGACGCCCGCGCCCCCGGGTGCGCCCTCCACGTGCGGTTCAATCAGGCTCAGCGAGCCGGTGCGCTGTGTGAATTCGGCCACGATCCCAAGCTCATCCTCAACCTGCTCAGGAGTCAGGGCAGACGATATCCGCCGGCAGATGATCAGCGGCCTCTCCATCTGCTCCCAATACGACGGGGTCTCCGTCCCGTGCAGTTGAATCATGTCCAGCCCGACCTCGTCCGCCGTCGCGTTCACCTCGTCAAGGGGCTGATCGACGAATACGCCGACCACAGGCGGCACGTGATCCGCCTCACCCCTCAGAGTGCCGACAATCTCCCGGGCATAGTCGACGGGGATGCGCCGCCACGCGTCGGCGAAGATTATGCCGAGCAGATCGGCGCCCGCGTCGGCGGCATTGATGAGGTCGGTCGCCGACCTGTTGCCGCACATCTTGATCGCGAGACCCATCAGCTGCCCCGCGGCCCGAAATCGCCCGGCACGCCCGGAAAACGCGGCGGCCCGAAACCGCCGATTCCCGGAACCCCGCCGCCCGGCATGGGAGGCCCGCCGCCGAACTGCGGAATCGTGTCCCGGATCACATCCTCAGGCACGTTCGTCTCCATGCCCGTCAAACGCGGTATGCGAACTGAGCTGAGTTCCTGCACCTTGGCAGCGGTGTCGTCGGCGGTGATCAGCGCCTCGCCAACGAGTATCGCGTCGGCCCCGGCCGCCCTCATGCTGCGCGCGTCCTCCTCATTCGAGATGCCGCTTTCAGCCACGACGCGTGTGCTGCCCCCGACTCGCGGAGCAAGCCCGTGCGTGGTGGAGAGGTCCGTCTCAAACGTGCGCAAATCACGGTTGTTGATGCCCAGCAGTCGCGGCTTGATCTCCAGCGCGCGATAGAGTTCAAGCTCGTCATGCGTCTCGATCAGCGCGGCCATACCCAGTTCGTTCGCAAGGCCCTGGTAGTCCTGCAGCTGCCCGTCGGACAGGCTGATAACGAGCAGGAGTATGGCGTCCGCGCCCCACACCCGCGCCTCGTAGATCATGTACTCATCGATGACGAAATCCTTGCGAAGGATCGGTGTTCCTGATTCCGCCGTGACGTCTCTCACGGCCTTGAGATCGTCCAGTGATCCCTTGAAGAACGGCCTGTCCGTCAGCACGGAGAGCGCCGACGCGCCGTTATCGACATAGACGCGGGCAAGCTCTGCGGCGTCGATGTCCGGCGCGAGGTCTCCCTTGGACGGCGACGCCCGCTTGACCTCGGCGATGAGATGCAGCCGGTCTTCTGAAAACGCGTCATAGAAACTGCGCGACTCCTCGGCGTCTTTCGCCCGCGCCTTGACCTCGTTGAGAGGCTGCGACGACATGCGATCATCCAGGTCCTCCCGCGTCTGCGGCAGGATTCTATCCAGATATGTGCCGGTCGTCATTGATGTGATTCCTTGACCTGTCGTGAAGCACGTCTATAATGCCATTCATTGCGGCCTGACGCCGCGAGGGAGGCTCCCATGTCCAACTGGGACATGTTTCACCTGAACACCCCGGACCCCCAGGAGGCGGTGCAGAAGCACCGTGAGACGCATGACGGCCACCGACACCCGGTTACCCTCGAACGCGCCCTCGTTTACCTTGCCATCATCGCGGGAATCTCCGCGCTGCCAGTCATAGTGCTCCTCGTGTATGCCGCACGCGCTGCCTAATAGCTTTCTCATCAGTTCGACAGCACTTTCCATGTTTGACCAGGAACTCCGGGAGGGCGAACGCCGCAAAGAGGGCGAGAGCTTCAAGAAATTCGCTGGATGCCGCCTGCTTGTTGCGCTCATCGCCCTAACCGGTGTGGCGGTTATAGCCTTGCTCCTGTTCAACACGGCTCCCTAGGGTTTCCACTCGTCATTCCCGCGAAAGCGGGAATCCAGAAATCCCCTAACTTTCCCTAACCCTTGCTAGCCGCCACCAGCCGCTCCAGCCTGTCTCGCGCCGCTCCCGAGTCGATGGACTCCCGCGCCGCCTCAAGTCCTCCGGCCAGGTCGTCAGCCGCCTCTCCGGCCACCAGCGCGGCAGCCGCGTTGATGAGCACGATGTCGCGGTATGGCCCCGGCTCCCCGTTGAGCACGTTCGTGAAGATGCGGTAACTGGACTCCACGTCCTCGCTGCGTATCTGGTCGATGCCGGCATGCGTCAGCCCGAACTGCTCCGGCGCGATCTCTTGCACCGTCACGGAGCCGTCGCGATACTCCGCCATGATCGACGGCCCGCTCAGCGCAATCTCGTCCAACCCGTCCGCGCCATGCACCACGATGGCCCGCTTTGCGCCCAGCTCGCCAAGCACACGGGCGATGGTCTCCACGAGTTCAGGGCGTGGCACGCCGACAAGCTGATGTCCTGCGTGTGCCGGGTTCGTGAGCGGCCCGAGGATGTTGAAGACCGTTCGCACACCGATCTCCCGCCGCGGCCCCGCCGCGTGCCGCATTGCGGGGTGGTACTTCGGCGCGAACATGAAGCCGATGCCTGCGCTGTCGATGCAGTGCGCCACCTGCTCCGGTTCAAGCTCGATGGTCACACCCGCGGCCTCCAGCACGTCGGCTGAGCCGCATGCGGACGACGCGGCGCGGTTGCCGTGCTTGGCGACGCGCAGACCCGCTCCTGCGGCTACCAGTGCCGCCGTCGTTGAGATATTGAACGTGTGAGATGCGTCTCCGCCCGTCCCGCACGTATCCAGCAGGGAATCGGGGTCATCCACCTCGACCCGCAACGCCCGCGCCCGCATGACACGCGCAAGGCCCGCGATTTCGTCGACGCCCTCCCCCTTGGTGCGCAGAGCCATGAGGAACGCGCCGAGTTGGGCGGGCGTCGCCTCGCCGTCCATGATCTCCGTCATCACCTGCTCGGCCTCTGCCTGAGAGATGCTGCGGCCCTCAATCAGGTGTGCAATCGCCTCTCGAATCATTGCGTGTGCTCCGTATCTTGTCCGGGCTAATTCCTATGCGACCACATGATACGCGTTGCCTTATGGAGGCCGACTAATCGGATGTGGCGTACTCGCGCTGTCCTTCCCACCTTGTGACCAGGGCAACAGTAGCGGCGAACAAGACCAGCACGGCGCAGAAAATGAAAGTTGTTGGCAAGTCTTGCTCATCTGCAATCCGCCCGCCAATAAGAGGGGCGAGAGAGCCGAACAGCGTTGCAACACCAAAGACGAGTGAAACCGTCGTGGACTGGACGTCAGATGGCGCGAGGTCGGACGCGGACGCGAGGAAAATCGCCATCATCGGGTAGAAGAACAGGCTCGCTACAAGGATCGTGGCAATCAGTGGCAGCCCCTCAGGCACAACGCCGAACAAGAAGTAGGCAATTCCAAGAATGGCCATCGCCGGAACCATCACGGCTTTGCGGCCCCAACGGTCGGAAAGGTATCCCATCACCGGCTGAGACCCAATGCCGGTCACATGCAGCAGGAATAGGTGGAAGCCCAGTGCGCCCGATGTCAAGCCGATGTCCTCACGCAGATAGACAGGCAGGAATGTGTACATGGTGGCCTGGGCGCCGGCAAATCCACCTGTAAAGAACAGCACCAGGAGCAGACGGCGATTGCGCAAGAGTCTGCGCAGCGCGACCAGGTACTCAGCAAAGGATGCAGCTTGGCTGATGTCGGCAGGGACGCGTCTCAGCACGAACCAGATGATGAACCCGAGGATCAGCCCGGGGACGATCGCGCCCTGGAAGATCACTTGCCACGCAAAGAACCCCAGCAGAAAACCCGCGACTATCGGGCCGAGGGCCTCGCCTATGCTCCCGCCGGTGCCGTGCAAGGCGATGGCGAATCCACGGTTTGCCGTGAATTGTCGTGAGAGTGAGCCTATCGCCGCCGGATGCCATAGAGAGATGAATAGCACCATCAGCGATGTCCATAGCGTGACGAGCCAGAACGACATCGTTAACCCGGCGAGAGCGTATGTAACGCCGATGCCTGCAATCGAGATGCCCAGCACGATAGCGCGGAGCTTTGTGAATCGGTCGGCTATGTAGCCGGCCGGGAAATTGGCCAACCCGCCGGTTAGAAAGCGAGACGTGGAGAGAACACCGACCTGCGTATTGGTGAGACCGAGGCCCGTCTTGAGTTCAGGCAATAGCACCGCAAAAGCGGCATTCATTAGGTGCTTTATGCCGTGACCCGTTACGGCAGTGATCAGCAGCGTCCGCCGCTGGCCGGTGGTCAGTTCACGCTCGGCCGGCGCCGATGCCGTTGATCCCTCGCCCTGCTGTTGAATGTTCTGCGCCAACGTGTCCTCGCGCCTACATCTTCAGGAAATTGCCGAGAAGGTCCTTGCCGACCTCCGTCCGAATGCTCTCCGGATGGAACTGTATGCCCACAATGGGATACTCGCGGTGCCGTACGCCCATCACAACGCCCTTGTCCGTCCGCGCCGTCACCTCAAGCTCCTCAGGCACGCTGTCCGGCAGGATGGCGAGCGAGTGGTAGCGGATCGCCTCGAACGGATTCGGCAGACCCTCGTAGACTCCCTTGCCATCATGGTAAATCATGCTGGATTTGCCGTGCATGATTTCTCCCGCTCCGGTCACCGTTCCGCCAAAGGCCTCTCCGATGCACTGATGCCCGAGGCACACGCCCAGGACCGGCGTGCCATGCTCCCCGAAATACCGTGCAACGTCCTTGGAGATGCCCGCGTTGGCCGGATTCGACGGGCCCGGCGAGATGACCACCTTCTCCGGCTGCATCTCGGCGATGTTCTCCACCGTCGTCTTGTCGTTCCGATCAACGACAACCTCTTCGCCAAGCTCGGAGAGGTATTGGTACAGGTTGTAGGTAAAGCTGTCGTAGTTGTCGAGCAGAAAGATCATCGCGCGCCTCCCACCGGTTCGGCTGCAGCCCGGTTCAAGCGGTCGTTCGTCAGGTCCTCTCCGGCGTCCAGCGCGGCCAACATGCCTCGTGCCTTGGACAGTGATTCCTCGTATTCGGCACTCGGATCGCTGTCATAGACGAGGCCGCCGCCCGCCTGCACGGTTGCCAATCCGTCCTTCATCACGACGGTGCGGATGCAGATGGCCATGTCCATGTTGCCCGCGTTGGAGAAATAGCCGACTGCGCCCCCATACGGCCCACGCGCATGCGGCTCCTTGTCCGCGATGATCTCCATGGCCCGCACCTTGGGCGCGCCGGACAGCGTGCCCGCAGGGAAACAGGAGCGCAGCGTGTTGTACGCCGTGTACTCCGGACGCAGCTTGCCGACCACGTTCGACACGATGTGCATTACGTGTGAATATCGCTCGATCTCCATGAGCTGCGTCACCTCCACGGTGCCCGCCTCGCTGACGCGGCCAATGTCGTTCCGGCCAAGATCGACGAGCATGATGTGCTCCGCCCGCTCCTTCTCGTCTGTGATCAGCTCCTCCGCAAGCGCGTCATCCTCCTCGGGAGTCCCGCCGCGTCGCCGTGTTCCGGCAATCGGATGCGTTGTCGCGACGCCGTCCTCCACACGAACGAGCATCTCCGGGGACGACCCGATGATGTGAAAGTCGCCCATATCCAGGAAGTACATGTACGGCGATGGGTTCAGCGTTCGCAGCGCGCGGTAGATGTCAAACGGAGCGGCGGATGTGCGCCGAGCCAGTCGCTGTGACAACACCACCTGTATGCACTCGCCGTCCGTGATGAGCTCCCGCGCCTCCTCAACCTGCTGCGTAAATGAATCCGCCGTGTGGTTTGATGTCAGTTCCCCGCGGTAATCGTCCGCAAGGCCGGGTGTGAGGACGGCATTTTCCTCTATGGTTCCTGATTCGAGTCGGGTACGCAGGTTCTCGATGTGCCGAACGGCCTGCTGGTACGACTCATGGATCTGCTCATCGCTGCCTTCCAGCGAGGCATGGCTCACCATCTTGATGACGTGCTTGACGTGGTCGAAGATCAGCATTGTGTCGGTCAGCATGAACACCGATTCAGGCAGTTGCATCGGGTCCGGGTTCTCGTTCCGCGGCACGCGCGGCTCAAAGTGGTGAACCGCCTCATAAGCCACGAAGCCAACTGCCCCGCCCAGGAAACGGGGCAGGCCGGGCACCTGCACGGGCTTGACGCCCTCAAGCTCATTTTCGACAAGTGTCAGCGGATCGATGCTCCCGGCAGGCGTGTTCGGCCCTGTTGTGAGCACCTTTGTTGGCAGCGTGCCGATGAAGCTGTAGCGAGCGACACGCTCGCCGCCCTCCACACTTTCCAGCAGGAAGGACGGCGCTTCTCGCGCCACCTTGAGGTACGCGCTGACGGGTGTCTCCATATCTGCGGGGATGTCACACCAGACGGGCACGATGTTTCCCTGGCCACGCATCGCGCATACCTCTTCCACGCTTGGGAAATACGTCGCCATCTCTACTCCCGCCTTTCTGCTTCTCCCTCGTCCTTGCCTGAAAGTGAGGGACAAACAAAAAGCCCGTCCCTCAAAGGGACGGGTCCTCGTTTCGCGTGGAAACCCGCGGTGCCACCCTTATTCCCCCGCCTGCATGGCGGGAGCGCTCTTTAGGTACTTCCCGTTGGCCTTAGCCGCCGGGGGTATACCGTGGACGTGTAACGGCGTCCCAACCCGTCGGAGCCTACTGAGTTGCGGCTTCCGCCGCCCTGTTCGGTCCGCGGCTCCCGAGTCCATTCCCGTCCGGTTCGGCGCCAGGATTCCACCAATCCCCGACTCTCTGTAGCCTGACGATGGACGGTACTACTCTCGTTCGTCGCCTTTCATTCCCTATTCAGTTTCCATAAATCCTACTTGCGAAGGCCCCTTTTTGTCAATTCGACAGCGCCCCTCTGCACGTACTCGGCAGGCCCCCGCCCCAACCGACTCTCCATCAGCGTCACCGCGTCGACGCGGAATGTGGCCGAGGGAATTGGCGGCGCATTTGCCGGGTCAAACCGCCACCTGCGTCCACGCCGCACGCGTCCCAACGTTACGTGCGGTTGAAATGCGCGGGACTCTACGCGAAAGCTGACACTACGCACGGCATTGGAAACCAGTTCATGCAGTCCCTGCAACGCATCTATATCCCCGCTGAGACCGGCCCATACCACCTGCGCCCCGCCCCTGCGTCGCCTGTCGCCGAATGTGCCCAAACTGCTTACGGTCAATTCGAAAGACTCAGTCCCTGCCGTCTCGCTTCGGATGGCATCAATCAGCGGCGCAGCCGCGCTTTCGGCGATCTGGCCGAGAAAGGCGAGTGTGATGTGCAGGGCGTCCGCCGCCACCCATCGCACCACCTCATCTGCGTCATGTTGCCTGAGCTGCCTGACCACCGCTTCAAGTCCTGTCTTGACGCTCAGCGGCGGGACAACGGCCACGAATGCGCGAAAAGAAGGCGGTGCAGGGGAGTCTGCCGTCACGCGCGAAAAGCTCCCACTCTCCTCAAGAACTCCTCCGCATTGTGCTGCAGCACGCGTTCCATTTCTTCTGACGTCAGCCCCGCCTTATCGAGGTACTGAATCACCCGCTCTTGCCGCATCAGCGGGTAATCCGTTCCGAACAGCACCCGATCAAGGCCGATGGAGTTGATGAGGGCGCGAACCGTGGCGGGATCATACAGGTACGGCATTGCTGCCGTGTCCACGTATACGTCGGCAAAAACATCCTCAGACGCGCGGAGATTCGCATAGAAAGGCAAACCACCTCCGGCGTGCGCAAGGATGATTGGGATGCCTTTCAGGCGTTCCAATAGTCTGTACACGCGCTCGGGCGTCGCCGTACCCTTGCCCGGATACATCCGACCGACGGGTTCGGATGTATGCATCAACATGCCCATTCCGTGTCTGCGAACGTGGTCCCCGAATGCCTCAATGTCCTGGGCCTGCATCTCAAGCAGCCCCTGCGTATCCGGCCGCAGCTCGCCCAAACCCCGGACGCCGGCTGCGGCCAGACGGTCGATCTCGGCAATTGCCTCCGAAAGCGAATCGCGTGGCGCAACGGTTCCGAATCCCGCCAATCGGCTCGGATACAGCCGCACAGCCTCGATGATCGCGTTGTTCCCCTCACGGCACAGCGCGTTCGTGCTCCACCCGAATGCACAGGCAATCGACCGTGATATACCCGCCAGATCCATCGCGTTGATCAACTGCTCCGTCACGATAATCTGCGCGTCCGGCGCCTGGTACATCTCATGGAACGCAGCATCCTGCGGGAAGTAGCGGAATCGGTTTTCCGCCACGTCCGGGTGAAAAATCTGAACGTGCGCGTCCACGCGGCCTATAGTGCTCATCGGCTAAAGTATAGAGAAAGGAACGGAGGTATTCCCCAATCCCAATAGAGAAACAATGACACAGACAGTTCTGGACAACACGGCCGCGGACGCCGCGCCGCCCTCTCGCTCCCGTGTGGCCGTCGTCTACACGACCCCTGAAACGGTGTTGGACGATATAGGCCGCCTGATGCGCCTCGCAGGTTATCAGGAAACACTTGATGCCACCGCCGCCACGCTTTTGAAGGTCAACATTTCCTGGCAGCTCTGGTATCCGGCCTGCTCCACCACGCCATGGCAGCTTGACGGCGTGATCAAAACGCTCAAAGAAGATGGATACCAGGACATCATCGCCGCGCACAACGGCACGGTCGTCGTTGACGCGAAGGTTGGCGAGGTCAACAACAAGCATCTGCCCGTCATTGAGAAACACGGCATCCCGAACACACACCTTGAGGACGTGGAATGGATGCAGTTCCATCCGAAAGCGGAGATGCGCGTGCTGGGTGACATCTTTCCAGAGGGTCTGCGTATCCCGGCCCTCTTCACCGGCAAGAATATCATCCACCTGCCAACCATGAAGACCCACGTCTTCACGACGATGACCGGCGCGATGAAGAACGCATTCGGCGGCCTCCTGAATCACCGCCGTCACTGGACGCATTCCGTCATCCACGAGACGCTCGTCGACTTGCTGGCCATCCAGAAGGAGATCCACCCCGGCCTGTTTGCCGTCATGGACGGCACCTTTGTGGGTGATGGGCCCGGCCCACGCGCCATGCAATGGCAAACAAAGAATATCCTGCTCGCGTCCGCAGACCAGGTGGCCATAGATGCCGTCTCCGCCAAGCTCATGGGGATTGACCCGATGTCCGTCAAGTTCATTCGTCTTGCGCATGAAGCAGGCTTGGGAACGGGCGACCCACGTGAGATTGATATCGTCGGCGAGGACGTGTCCGAGGTGAACTGGCATCTCAAGGCGAGCGAGGACACGTTTGCAAGCCGTGGTCAGAAGCTCATTTACTGGGGCCCTCTCAAGCGTCTTGAACACCTGCTCCTTCGGACGGTCATCGCCCCCTGGTCCTATGTCGCGTCGAATCTTTATTTCAACGGCTATTGGTACAATGCGATTGGTCGGCGTAGAGCCGGGAGAGCGCTGGAAACGCCGTGGGGATCGCTGTTTCGCTCATACTGACGGCGCTGCGGGCATTGCCGCGCGTGTATCATGAAACAAGGATAAGTTGGTCGCCCGGGAGGGCAGGATGGCCGAAGAACGAGCAAACAACGAAGCTCCGACCATTGAGGCCGAAGACAAGGCGCATATTGCCGAGGAACGCCTTGAGCATGAGGCGTCCGCTCTTGAGGATGAGAATGGCACCCTGGAGCTCGTCGAGTCCGGCCATGATGACCGCGTCTGGCAGCGTGTTCTCCACGCTGCGCTCGCCGTGCCCGGCGTTAAGGTCGACCGTGAGGACTTCCTGTCGTCTACCCTGAAGTCGATTGCCGATGAGGAGCAGATTGCGAAGGCCGTCGAGTCGCGACCGGCGCTCGCAGGCATCGAAATCGACAAAATTGACGGGCGGGCGAATGTCCTGATCAGGAAGCACGTTGCCCGCGCGTCCGGCATCTCATTCGCAACCGGCATCCCCGGTGGATTTGCCATGATGGGCACGATTCCGCCGGACCTCGCCCAGTATTTCTTTCATATGACCGTCATGGCGCAGGAGTTGGCCTATCTCTATGGATGGCCGGACCTTCTGCACGAGGGCGAGTTGGATGAGATCGCCCAGGCTGACATTACGATGTTCATCGGCGCGATGATGGGTGTCGGCGCGGCCAAGCACGGCCTCCAGCAGCTCTCCGCCCGCGCCGTGGAGCATCATGCCTCATTGATGCTCACCAAGCGTGTTGGCCGCTACATCGGTGTGAAGATTACAAAAGACACGTTCACGCGTGGATTCGCCAAGGCCATCCCGCTCCTGGGGGGATTCATCGGCGCCGGTATGACGGCGTCCACCATGCTTCCGATGGCTCGCCGACTCAGGCAGGACCTCGCCCAGCTTGACTATGCCTTGGCCGAAGCGCCGATCGAGGGCCACGAGGACTAGGAAAACATCGGCTTGGCGCCTGGCAAGTGCCCGAAGCTATTCCTTATCGCCTCGCTCTCTGCGAATCGCCCTAAAATCCTCCCGTCGCCATCGGTAGGGAGAGTGGACGATTGTTCCGGGTTCTGTCACGCTTTTCAACAGGTCAAGCGCATCTTCCACAATCGTGCGCTGTTGGTCCACGTTGTCCGGCTGCCCGAACGGCTGCCCGTAGGGGTGTTTCACATAGAGTGAGCGTGGCGGTTTGACCCGCATGGGCTGTTGCAAACCCTGGTTCACCACCACCGTCGAAATCCCATGCTCCTCGAGCACCCGCGCGATCAGCCCCCCGGACTGATTGCATATCGGTCAAGTCGTCCCAACCAACGCCGCGTCAACGTCTTCCTCCAGCAGCATCCGGGCCGCCTCCGGCGCAGTTTCCTCCATC
This sequence comes from Dehalococcoidia bacterium, assembly GCA_965203815.1. GTDB lineage: Bacteria > Chloroflexota > Dehalococcoidia > UBA6926 > UBA6926 > VXMO01. The sequence continues at coordinate 1,117,035 of OZ241912.1, forward strand.
AGGCGCGGGATGTTGTCGCCAACGATGTACCCCATGAAGCCGAAAGCACTCGCGGCGAGTGACCCAATCCGTTTCTCACCCTCCATCTCTCGCAGTCGTTCGATTGGAAAGATTACGTTGATGTCCTTCTCCGCGTTGGACTTGTCATAGTGCTCATGGAAGATTGCCAACTCGGACACCGGCGTAGCGGACGGAATCACGCGGTAAGACGGGTCGTCATCGACGAACGGCTCCTGCGCGTCCCGCACATAGGTCCCGCCTGTTGTCAGCAACGCAACGCGCGCCTCTGAGAGCGGCTTCTCAAACGCCGTCCACGGTGAAGAATCAAATGAGATGGCGTTGGGATTCACTCGCGATACCAGATCGCGTTCCCACTCACTCAGATATGCGTCTACCCGCGACCAATCACCGTCCTCATGAGAGAGCAGGGCGGCCTCATACAGCCCGTTGAAGAAACGTGTCGCCTCCTCCTCCGGCAAACGCTCCACGCGCAGCTTCGAGAACGCCATATTCTCGATTGACGGCGGCAGCCGGGCCAGATCACGCAATTCAATGGGCATAGGGAATCCTCTTTACGTCTCCGCCCTGAGGATCGTCAGACGGGACGCCAATACTCGGAGACCAGCGACAGTTCCTTTAGGTACGCCTCTTCGTCGTCGCAGTCCCATTGGCGGACTTCTCGAGCCAGTTCGCACAAGGCCGCGCTGGGCCGCCGGTTGTGGCTGTTGACGACGATGACGCTCAGCAGAGGGCGTCCCGCCTCCGCCTCGCTCTCCGCCAAGCGCACGAGCAGAGGATCACACGTCGTGCCCTCAATGTCGGGCACGTTAAGCTGCGCCGCAAACTGCGCGTGGCTCATCCGCTGGCCGCTGCGCGCCGCCGGAATCAGAACCTGCCGCGCTCGCTCGACCAACTCCGCGCTCAACTCAACGTCCGCAGCCCTTGCCTCGAGCTCGCGCTGCCTCTCGATAGCCTGGACAATAAGTGATGGGTCCGGCTCGAAGGTCACGTTTAGCTGCCCTCTCACTCTACCTGTGGCTTATTCCCGGAGCGCCCCATACACCTTTTCTGCCGTGATGGGAATACTCTCAATCCGTGCTCCAACGGCATCCGCCACCGCATTGGCGATGGCCGGCGCGGCCATGCTGTTCGCATGTTCACCGATGCCGCGCGCCCGGAGCGGGCCGTGACCGTCATCGGACTCCATCACAACGACGTCGAGGCTCGGTATGTCGCGTGCCGTTGGCAGCTTCATGTCCGCGAATGACGGATTCATCACCCGCCCGCTCTCGTCGTAGAACAGCCCCTCCATAAGCGCCGAGCCGATGGACTGCACGATGCCGCCTTCAATCTGGCTTGTGAATCCCATGGGATTCAGCACGCGGCCCGTTTCATGTACCGCCGTGTATCGCAGCGGCGTCACCTCCGCCGTGTCCGGGTCGACTGAAACGTCCACCACGTGAACGCCGTACCCGTTCCATGGGCTGTCAAAGCCCTCCATCTCGTCCGTTCGCGCGCCGACGGGCTCGCCAAATCGCCGCGCAATGTCCTCGATCGCGATGCGCTCGTCAGCATTTGCTCCGTTGACGATGTGGCCTGACTGAATGGTCAGCCGCTCCTCATCCCAACCCATGAACTCTGACGTGAGACGCTGCAGCCGTCCCTTCACCTCCTGCATCGCGTTGAATCCCGCCGTGCTGAACATCCGCGCCCCGCGGCTCCCGGCGATGCCCATGTCTCCCGTCTTGCCCTCACGCGTCGACCACGTCACGACATCGATGCGGTCGATTGGAATGTCAAGCTCGTCGGCGACGATCTGGGCGATGATGGTGCCTGTTCCTGTCCCGGGATCGAAGACCGGATGATTGATCTCTACGCGGCCATTCTCCATAACCTTGACGGCCACACTGCCGGTCACGCCGATCTGTGAGTGGCTCCCAATTGCCACGCCGCGGCCCACGCCTTCCGGCTTCGGCTCGTAGTAGCCCGCGGCCTCCGCCGCGCGCCTCAGCGCCGCGCCGGCCTGCACGTTCTCCCACTCCTCGCCTGTCGGGTACTCCTCGCCGGGTTCGACAACGTTCTGCAGCCGGAAGTCCATGGGGTCCATGCCAATGGCTTGCGCCAGCACGTCCATGTGTGATTCTCCGGCAAAGTGGGCCTGCACGTGCCCGGGCGCGCGTGCGTACGTGCATGGAGAGGTGTTCGTGTACACCTGGTGGGAGTCCACCTTCACGTTGGCGATGCGGTACGGCCCCACGATTTCGACGATGCCCATAATGGCCGGCAGGGGGGCGTACGCCGCATAGCCGCCTCCCGCGAAATGAACTTCAGACTCCCACGCTGTGATCGTGCCGTCGTTCTTGACGCCCGCCTTTACCCGCATCGTTGCCGGGTGGCGCATCGTCATGTTCTGGAACTCTTCGTCGTACTCAATTGTCCACTTGATTGGCCTGCCGGTTCGCTGGTTGAACTCATACGCCAACGCAACATCTGTGCCCGACGACTTTCCGCCGAATGAGCCGCCAACGTAGTTGAAGTTGAAATTGATGTTGTCTTCCTCGATGCCCGTTAAACGTGATAGCTCCTGCAGCGCACCCGTCGGTGTGTCATTCGCGTTCCACACCTGCACGACGCCCTCGTCATCGACATACACGAGGCAGGCATGAGGCTCAAGATAGCCTTGGTGGAGCAGCGGAGTTCGGTAGGTGCTCTCGATGACGTGATCCGCGTCCGAGAATCCGGCCTCCACGTCACCCTTGGCGAAATGGATGCCTGCGTAGCGATTCGGGTGCTCGTCGCGTGGCGGCATACCCTCGTATGAACCGGCGTCCGGGTGGAGAACCGGCGCGTCCGCTGTCATCGCGTCCTCCGGCGCCAAAATGGCCGGAAGCTCCTCGTATTCGATGTCGATTAGCCCAATAGCCTGCTGTGCGATGTCCTCATCGTCTGCGACGACCGCCGCCACCTTGTCGCCGACCAGCATGACCCTGTCCCACGCCAACAGCGGCATGTCCTTGATCATGGCGCCCGTCAACCTGCCCTTGACATCCTCGCCGGTCAAAACCAGGTGAACGCCGGGCAGCGCGCCAGCGGCCGATGTGTCTACCGAAACGATGCGCGCATGGGGGAAAGGGCTGCGCAGGATCTTCATCCACAACATGCCGGGCATCTGCGCGTCAAGCCCGTACACCGCAGACCCCGTTACCTTTTCAGGCCCATCGACGCGTGGGACTGACGTCCCGACAAGCTTTGAGCCGGCATTCCCCGCGTTTGATGTCACTGTCATACCCCCTCGGATAAATCCTGGAACTGTGTTCTGGCATTGTAACGCAGGGTTGCCCGTTCCTGCGCCCGTAGCACTGCATGTTTGACCACTGTTACACTCTAGAAAGTTCGTAGTATCTGACAAATTCAGGGTAGGGGGAAAACGCTAATGCCGACCGTCCACACCAACGGAATTGACACAGCTTACACAGACCAGGGGCAGGGCGACGGCCCTCCCGTCGTGCTCATCCACGGCTTTCCTTACAACAAGTCCATGTGGGATGACCAGGTTGCGGCGCTCTCCGGCAGTCATCGGGTCATCACCTATGATCTGCGCGGGCACGGTGAGTCCGGCTCGACTGAGGGGCCGTACACCATGGAAATGCTGGCGGAAGACCTCCATATCCTGGTTGAAGAGTTGTCTCTCGGTGAGGTCGCCCTTGGCGGTTTCTCCATGGGTGGGTACGTCGCCTTGGCCTTTGCCGCTGCCTATCCGGAGCATCTTGACAGCCTGATGCTGCTTGATACGCGCCACCTCCCGGACTCTGAACAGGCCGCAGAGGGGCGTGAGAATCTCGCCAAACAGGTTGAGGCGGACGGCGTTGGCGGCCTTGCGGAAGCGCTGCCTGCGCGAATGTTGACTGAAGCCACTGTCAACGGCAAACCGGACGTGGTCGCTAAGGCGTCGGACATGATTCGAGCCGCGTCCCCTGAGGGTGTCGCGGGAGCGGCGCGCGGCATGGCGGTGCGCCGTGACCAGACTGATACGTTGGGCAGCATCCACGTCCCCACGCTGATTGTCGTTGGCGATCAGGACGGCATCACTCCCCCTGCGGATGCGCAGACGATGGCGGATGCCATCTACAACTCAACGCTGGTCACAATCGCGGATGCCAGCCACCTCTCCAACCTGGACAAGCCGGACGAGTTCAACAGGGCATTGGTTGACTTCCTCAGCGCCTGAGCCGCACGCCCGCGTAGGGCTTGAAACCGTTCACGCCGGGCAGGAATTCACCCCGACCCCGCTTGATCTCAGCCGTGAGGCTGTCATCAACCTCCTCAACTCCGTTGAGGCCGCCCTGCCTCAGGATGAAAATGGCGTGGAACTCGTTCCGCCGTCCGTCGTGGCGTCTCTTTCGCTCGGCGTTCTCCTGCAACACGTCTCGCTTCCGCTTGGTTCCCTCCATGCCTCGCAAGAGATCCGCGTATGGCGCCCGATTCACGTGGGCACGCGGGCGGTATGTGAGGCCCTCGTTGCCAACGTCTCGAACAGGGCGGGCATGACACTGGTTTCTCTGGACTTCAATGTTGATAGCCACCCCGACGAATCGGGTGGTGGTGAGCAGCTCGCCACGGGCACCGGCACAGTCATGTTCCCTGCCGGCAGCGAGTGAGGGGGCCACATGACCGAGAGCGCCACCCCGGTTCTCACACGAACAGTGACGCAGGAGCGCATCGCCGCCTACGCCGAGGCGTCGGGCGACCATAACCCCGTCCACCTTGACGCCGAATTCGCAGCGACAACCCGGTTCGGCGGCACGATTGCCCATGGCATGATCCTGCTCGCATACATGTCTGACGCGCTTTTGCAGGTATACGGCGTGGCGTGGGCCACCAGCGGCAGGATGCGTGGTCGTTTCCGCACCCCCGCCCGCCCGGGTGACGTTGTTGAGGTATCCGCAGAAGAGCGGTCACGCCATCCACGAGACGATGGCACAATAGACGTGCATTGCATCGTAGAATGTTGGAAAGCCGAACCTCGCGAACGCCTTGCGACAGGTGACGCGACACTGACTTTGGCGGAACAATAAGGGTGCCGCCCCCTGTGGGCGAGCCTGATCGGAGGATGGAATCGTGACGACCCCCCCGCTTGATGGACGCGGATTCCGCGTGGCGCTGGATGCCATGGGGGGTGATCATGCCCCCGCTGAGATCGTCAGTGGCGGCGTTGCCGCGGCGCGTGAGGGGACAACTGTCTTTCTCGTTGGCGTGCCGGAACGCGTGCAGGCGGAGCTGGACAAACAGGATGTCAGCGGACTCGCCATCCAGGTTGTTCCATCCGATGACGCTATTGAAGAGACGGAACAGCCTGCGCTTGCCCTGCGCCGCAAGCCAAAGGCGTCCGTTCTCGTCGCCACCGGCCTCGTCAAGGAGGGCATGGCTGATGCCGTCGTCAGCATGGGTTCCACAGGCGCGTTGATGGCCAGCGCGCACTTCTTGCTTGGCACACTTGAGAACCTGGATCGCCCTGTGCTCGGCGGCCCGGCGCTCGGCTACGCCCCCAACACGATTTGGCTGGACATGGGCGCGAACGTCGATGCGCGCCCCGCCCAGTTTCTTGATTTCGCCGCCATCGGCGTCGCCATCGCCCGGGCCTATCTGCAAATTAATAACCCCAGTGTCGCTCTGCTCAACGTCGGCGAGGAACCGACCAAGGGCAGCAAGCAGATCAAGGAGGCCTATACCGGCCTAAAGGACTCAGGACTGAACTTTATCGGGAACGTTGAGGCGCATGAGGCCGTGCAGGGCAAGGCGAACGTCCTCCTTGCGGACGGCTTTGTCGGCAATGCCCTCCTCAAGTACAGCGAGGGTTTGAGTCAGGCCATCGCGCGTGATCTTGGCGAGCGCCTCGCCCCTGAAATCGGCCCCGACAAAGCCCGTGATATTGCCATGAGCATCTTCCGGAAGATCAACATAATGGAGACGGCCGGCGGCCCCATACTGGGGGTCAACGGCATCGTCATCGTCGGACACGGCCGCGCCCGCGCCCCCATGGTTCATGGCGCGATCCGTACGGCCAAACTAATGAAAGACTATAACGTCGTCGGCGCCGTCAAGGACGAATTGAGCGCCATTCATGCGAGGGGCCAGACCGCTGAGCCGGCCGCCTCGCCGGGAGCGTAAACACATGCAGACCCAGGCTGAACTGGCAACGCAGGAATCTAGGGAACTCGCGGGCCACGTTGCCCTCGTCACCGGCTCCGGGCGCGGCATCGGCAAGGCAGTCGCCCTCAAGCTGGCCTCCATGGGCGCCAATATCGCCGTCAACTACAACGCGAGCGGTGACCTTGCCGCGGACGTCGTTGACGAAATCAAAAGCCTTGGAGTCGAGAGCGCTTCGTTCCAGGCCGACGTCTCACAGACGGATCAGGTTGAGGCGATGGTCAATGGCGCGGTCGATACCTTTGGCAAGGTCGATATCCTTGTCAACAACTCCGGCATCATCCGCGATAAACTCCTTCTCCGTATGACGGACGATGACTGGGATACCGTCATTGGGACAGATCTGCGCGGGCCTTTCCTCTGCACGCGCGCCGTCATCCGTTCCATGATGCGTGAGCGCTGGGGGCGCATCATCAACATCTCCTCCGTCGTCGCGCTCGCCGGCAACCCCGGCCAATCCAATTACGCCGCCGCCAAGTCCGGCCTCACCGGATTCACCTACAGCGTGGCCAAGGAGTTGGCCGCGAGAAACGTCACGGCCAACATCGTCGCGCCCGGCTACATCTCCACCGACGTTACTGAAAACCTGCCGGAGGAGATCAAGCAGCAGTTGACCGACCACATCCCGCTCGGGCGGCGCGGCCATGCGTGGGAGATCGCGGAGATCGTCGCGTTCCTGTGCACCGATCGCGCCTCCTACATCACCGGACAACTCATCGCCGTCGACGGCGGCCTTGCCCTGACAGGCTGACGCCGGAGCGCCGTCCGCCACCTCCAAATACATCGTGCGCGTCATCGACATCTCCGTCCCCCTGAAATCCCTCAAGGAGGGGATGCACGTCTACCCCGGCGACGCCCCCTATTTCGCGAGCACGGAAAAGACCATCCACAAGGACGGCATGAGGCTGTCCCGTATCGAAGTCGGCTCGCACAACGGCACGCATATCACCGTGCCCGCGCATTACATCGAGGGCGGCGCGGAAACCGAGACCCTGCCCCTTGAGATGCTTGTTGGTCCCGCGTGGGTCGCGGACCTCACCGGGCTGACCATGGGCACGGGCATCACCGTTGAACACCTTGAGGCTGCCATGCCGGAAACACCCGTCGAGCGTCTCCTCCTCAAAACACGCAACTCCGCGCTCTGGACGCGGGACTACTTCCAGCCGCGTTTCGTCTTCCTGACGCCGGAGGCCGCTGAATGGCTCGTTGAGAAGGGCGTGCAGTCGGTCGGAATCGACTATCTATCGATCGAGCGATTCGGCGGCGACACCCCAAAGACCCACCTGGCCATCCTCGGCGCGAACGGCATCATCATGGAGGGTCTTGACCTCTCACACGTCGAAGCCGGCCGCGAATACACCCTCGCCTTTCTGCCCCTCAAAGCCCCCGGCCTTGACGGCGCACCCGCCCGCGCCGTCCTCATCACCAACAACGACTAGTTTCCCAGGGACAACAGAAATGTTGACCTTCTTGGGATGCGTGCTCATAATGGCGACACATGAATGCCAATGAACTCCGTCGTTGGCTGAGGAGGCAAGGCTGTACGTTCGAGTCGCACAAGGGAGGTAGCGGGCACCTCACTGTTCGCCGTGGTACCCGAACCAGCCAGCTTCCGATGCACGGTGGCCGAAGAGAACTCGGCAAGAAACTGGTCGAGAAGATCAAAAAGGACTTGGGGTTGGAATAATGCTTGCATATCCAATCATTCTTGAGGATGACGATGGCACTCTCCTTGCCACGTCTCCTGATTTCCCCGAATTGACCACCTTTGGTGTCGATCGCGACGAGGCCCTGAGTCGCACGATTGATGCGCTGGACGAAGCCATCGCTGCTCGTATCCATGACCGCAAGGATATTCCTGCGCCTTCTAAAGGGGGCGACAATCTCGCAGTTCTGCCGTCCCTCACCACGGTTAAGGTGATGTTGTACATGGGTATGAAGGATGGAGGTATAGGTAAAGCCGAGTTGGCGCGGCGTCTTGGCTGGCACTTACCGCAGGTCGATCGAGTCCTGGACATCCGACACAAATCGAGACTTGACCAGATGGACGCCGCCCTGTCCGCAATTGGAATCCGTCTGGAAGTGACCGGCCAAAATTCCACCTTTGCCCCAAAAAGAAGAGAGGGGATCCGCCTCTAGACGAAACCCCTCCTAAACCCACCCGTCATTCCCGCGAAAGCGGGAAACTACTCCCCTGCGCCGATCGCAACCTTGTGCGTCTCCGAACCGGACGCCTTGGGCAGGCTGATGGTCAGCACGCCGTTCTTGAACTCCGACGTGCCGTTGGCCGCGTCCACCGCCCCGGGGAGGATGAGGCGTCGAATCAGCGAGCCGCTGTACCGCTCACGCAGCACGTAGCTGTCCTCCGTCTTGTCCGTCTCCGACTTGGACTCCGCCGACACCGTGACCGTTCGGCCCGTGATGGAGATGTCCACGTCATCCGGCTCGAAACCGGGGAGCGAGGCCGTCAGGCTGTAACTGTCCGGCTTGTCCTCCACGTCGATCCGCAGATTGCCGCTGTTGCGCCACCACGCGTACGAGGGCGTGTCATTGAAGAAGCGGTCCAGGCCACGCCCGAACGAGGAACGGACCGGCCAGGGGTTCCATCGCGTCATCGTCATTGTTCCCAACCTCCTGCACTAAACTTGATAATGATATTATAAGATTTAGTGCGTGAGTGTCAAGAGATTCTGATGTCATTCTGAACGGAGCGCAGCGGAGTGAAGAATCTAGAGCGGTGAGTTTCCCGCTTGGGTGTCCGGTGACAGGTCTTCAGATTCTTCGCTGCGCTCAGAATGACGGCGCGACTACCCTTCAGCCGCCCGCAGCACGTCGAAGAATTCGGCCAGGATGCCCGCCGTTGCGCCCCAAATGCGGTAGCCGTCGTGATGGAACTCATAGGCCATGATGGTTCTCTCTCCGTAGGTGAATGGCTGACGGCCCTTCAGGTACGTCTCCCATAGATCGGCGAACGTCACTTCAAAGACCTCGTTCACCTCGAAACGGTCATGGTCGTAGTCCGCCCCCGGCCGCACGATGCCCACGAACGGCGTGATGTGGTATCCCGTCCGCGTCTGGTGGTCGTTCAGCCTGCCGAGCACCTCAATCTTGTCCGGCTCAATCCCGACTTCCTCATGCGTTTCCCGGACCGCCGTGGATTGAATGGACTCATCCTCAGGGTCGCGCGCGCCGCCCGGGAAAGACACCTCTCCCTTGTGATGTTCCACGCGGGACGTGCGGACGGTGAACAGGATGCTCGGCCCCTCCGACCCCTCGATGATGGGTATCAGCACCGCGGACGGCATCAGGGAATCGTCGTTGATGAATTCGGGCTCGTAGGAGCCAAGCGCGGCGCGGATGCTGTCCGGTTGGAGCGTGGGTGGTTGCTGTGAATCGTTCATCGTCAGAGTATACTGCCAACGATGGCGTTCCCTCCGCGTGCATGGCGTTGCGGCGCGGAGTAGAATGCGACCATAGAGCGCCTGGGGCACAGGGAGACACACACATGAGTGATCGTCTCGAGCGTGAGATCGAGGATATTGTCGAGAAGGCGGGCAGCCTGCCGCCTCCGCCCCGCCGTTCCCGCCGACCACGGCGGCGGCGATCCCCGGACAGCCCCCGCCGCTCCCTCATGGGCGGCGTGAAGTACGCCGCCGTTTTCGGACTCCTTCTCCTCATCAGCGGCGCGTTGCTCTGGAGCATGTCGGGTTCGCTTGGCGCGGGCCTGGCTCTCGGCGGATTGGTCCTGCTTGGCGCGGCCTACCTGAGCTACTTCAGGAACGGCTCTCCGGCCAACCTGCCCGGCGGCTATGAAAAGCGATGGCGCGGGCAGACCATCTATAATGATCGACCCCAGGGCCCGTCTCTGTGGGACCGCATTCGAGGCCGCCGCAACCGTCCTCACGAATAGCTAGACCGTCGCCGCAGCGGCATTCCCGCTCATCCGCCCGAACTCATCCATCAGTTGGCGCAGCTGTTCGCGCCAGCCGCTCCCGGAACGCGCCGGCACCCGTATCTGCAGATGCCCCACGTTGGCGTGCGGCAGCGCCCGGCGGATCGCGTCACGGTCAAGCCAATACACGTCCCTGAGCCGCACGACGATCTCCGTGCCCTCCGTTGCGATTGAGCGCACCATGCCGCGCAGCTGCCCCGTCTGCGCCCGAACCTCGACGGCCAGCAGCAGATCATCCACGTGCTGCGGCAGCGGCCCGAATCTGTCCCGCAGTTCCCCACGGATCGTCTCAACCTCCGCCGGATCGACAAGATTGGCCAGCCGTTCGTATACGGCCAACCGCGTTCCCGTGTCCTCCACATAGTGCGGCGGGATGCGTGCGTCGGCAGGAAGGTCTACCGGCGCGCGGGCAGCCCCCGCCGCCAACAGCGTGCGCCCTCCCGTCAGCCCCGGCTCATCCGGCACGTGCGCCGACTTGCCCTTGCGGACCTCCTCGATCGCCTCTGAGAGCAGCCGCGTATACAGGTCGAAACCGACCGCCGCCACGTTCCCGCTCTGTTCCGCGCCCAGGATATTGCCCGCGCCGCGAATCTCAAGGTCCTTCATCGCGAGCCGGAACCCCGCTCCGAGCTCTGCCGCGGACAGGATGGCGCGCAGGCGACGCTCAGCCGTCGGGGTCAACACCCGGTCCCGCCTGAACAGGAAATAGGCATAGGCACGGATAGACGAGCGCCCGACACGCCCCCGCAGCTGGTACAACTGCGTCAGCCCAAGCCGATCCGCGTCGTCAACGATGAGCGTGTTTGCGTTCGGCATATCCAGCCCCGCCTGGATGATTGTCGTGCAGATAAGCACGTCGAACTCCTGCGCCGCGAACGAATTCATCACGCTTTCCAGCGACTCCGGCGGCATCCGTCCGTGCGCCACGCCGAAGCTCGCCTCCGGCACAAGCTGTTGTAGGTGTTCCAGCACACGATGGATGTCCTGTATGCGGTTGTGGACGAAGAAGATCTGACCGCCCCGGTCCGTCTCACGCAGGATCGCCTCGCGGATCGTCCGGTCCTCCTGCTCCGCCACGAACGTGGTCACCGGAATCCGGTCCTCCGGCGCGGTGTCGATGCGGCTCATGTCACGGATGCCGAACAGCGCCATATGCAGCGTGCGGGGGATGGGCGTGGCCGTCATCGTCAGCACGTCCACTGTCGCCCGCATCTTGCGCAGGTGCTCCTTGTGCCGCACGCCAAATCGCTGTTCCTCGTCGATGATGACCAGCCCCAGGTTGCGGAAACTCACGTCTTTGGACAGCAGGCGGTGCGTTCCAATGACGACGTCCACCTCGCCCCGCCCCAGCGCCGCCACTGTCTCTTTCTGCTCCGCGTCCGTCCGCAGACGCGACAGCATGTCAACCCTCAGCGGAAAGGTCTCAAGCCGCTCCATGAACGTCCGATAATGCTGCTGCGCCAACACCGTCGTCGGCACCAGCAGCGCCACCTGCGAACCGGCTGCCACGGCCTTGAAGGCGGCGCGCACCGCCACCTCCGTCTTGCCGTAGCCCACGTCGCCGCAGATCAGCCGATCCATCGGCCGGCCCGCCTCCATGTCCGATTTCACGTCGATGATGGCCTGCTGCTGATCCTCCGTTTCCTGGTACGGGAACGAGCTTTCCAGTTCCCACTGCCACGCCGTCTCGCTTCCGAACGGCGCGCGCGAGCTTATCTCCCGCTCCGCGTACAGCCGAAGCAGCTCCTCCGCGAACCTGAGCGCATCCTCCTTGACGCGACGCTTGGTATTGGCCCATTCGTTGCCTCCAAGCCGTGTCAGCGTCGGGTTCCCGCCCGTGCCCGTATACCGCGCCACGCGGTCCACCTGGTCTGTCGGCACGTACAGCGTGTCCCCGCCCGAGTAGCCGAGCGCCAGGTATTCGCGCTCTGCGCCCTCCGTTGCCCGCTGCACCGTCCCATTGAACCGCGCGATGCCGTGCTCCACGTGAACGACGTAGTCGCCCTCCACGAAATCGGAGAGGAACGCGTCGCGGCGTACAACGCGCCGCCGCACGGGGCGCGGCCTCTTGATGAACCCAAAGATCTCCGTGTCCGAAAGCGTGATGATCGACCCGCTGACACCCGATTCCCCGCCGCTCAGCTCCCATCCCTCTGCAAGCGCCGTCTGAACGACCACAAGGCTACCCGGCGTCGGCACGGCGTCCATGTCCGCTCGCAGCGACAGTTCATGCCCGCTTTCTCGCAGCATCTCCGCCAGCCGTTGCGCTTGCAGCGACGCTATGACCACCGCGTTTCCCTGATGGCGCGCGCCGAGGATATCGCTGCTGAGACGGTCGATGCGTCCGCCGTATGTCTCCGGCGGCGAGAACCCTAAACTCCCAAACGACCGCGCCCCCTGCTGTAGTCCGTCGGGTGATGCCTGCGCGAACGGCTTAAGATGCAGTCGCCGTGGCACGTCCGCCAGCGACATCTCAAGCCGCTCCGAGGTGGCAACGGGGCTTGGAAAGCCACGCGGCAGCTTGCCGCGTTCGATCTGTCCGTCGCGGATCTCCAGCCCCCGCCTGATCACCTCGTCGAGACGTGTCCGCACGCTCATGGGCCGGTCAACAATCACGACCGTTTCATCCGGCAGGTGGTCGATGAGCGTCGAGCGATGGAAAAACGGCGCGAAGAACCCGACGCCCGGCACGGCTGCTCCCTCAGAGAACTGCCGCAATTCTTCCGCGAAGGCCGCTGCTTCCTCGCCCCCAAGCCCGTCCATGGCAGGCGGCGGCGCACCCCGCACCGCGGACGGCAGCAACTCCAGCGCAGGCGTCACGACAACCTCGTCCACCTCTGTCTGTGAGCGCTGCGTTGCGGCGTCGAACGAGCGGATGCTGTCGATGATGTCCCCAAACAACTCGATGCGCGCGGGACTTTCGTCTTGCGGCGGCCAGATATCCACGATGCCGCCCCGACGGCTCACCGTCCCGGGCGTCTCGATTGCCGCCACCGGCTCGTACCCCAATTCCACAGCGTCCGAGAGAATGCCGTCAATCGAAATCGCCTCGCCGATGCTCAGTGTGAACGTTGCCCCTGTAAAATCCTCTGGAGGCAGCGTCACTGCGGCGGCGGCATAGGCGCTCGCGATGATGAACGGGGCGGGGCGGGCCATGAGTTCCTGCAGGCGCGCCTCCTGCGACCCGGCCCGGAAATCCGTCAGCGCGGAGAGCGCCCGCAGACGCTCCCGTGTTGTTGATGCGTCGTTGGCCAGCTGCTCGTAGGGGAGGGCGTCCGGCTCAGGGTAGGGGATGACGGCGTTCGCGGCGGACGACGACACATAGGCGCTGACCTGCTCATGCGCCCGCCGCGCGTCCTCCGCACCCGCGTGCAGCCACAGCACAGGCCGTCCAAGGTCACGCCACAGGCTCGCGATGATGAACGGCGTCGCGCCCTCCAGCGGATCGAGCAGGATCGGCTCCGGCTGACCTGCGCGCAGCGCCTCCACCAGCTGACGATACGCATACCGCCGCCGCAACCCCTCAGACAACGCCGCCAGACTCATTCACTACCTCCACTCTTAAACGCCAAAACCCCCGCCTGAACGGGCACATACCAGTGTAACGGGAAATCGTACTCCCCTCCCCCCTTGCGGGGGAGGGCCGGGTGGGGGGCAGCTTCACTCCGTCATTCCCGCGAAAGCGGGAATCTGAATCATATTGCGCAACCAAACCCCGTAACGCCCCTCCCCTCATTCCGGCGAAAGCCGGAATCCATCCGGTCCCGCTCACCCTGAGCCTGTCGAAGGGCGAACGGGACCCCATGTGACACCACCACTTGCACAAAACAAAACACCCGTCCTACTATCCCCTCACATCACGCCATACCCCGGCGGCGCGACAGCTAGCAGTTGAGCCGCCACCTATCCCCAGGAGCGCAATAGGAGGGCGCTCCCTGCGAGGGGCGCATCGGTGCCAACAAACCTTCGGTTTCCCGGACAGGAAACCACGACGGGATTCGCTCGTGGCCACGGGCGGCCAGTGACGGTGGGCTGACGGGGCTCAACAAGGCGGGCGGCAATCGCGGCGCAGCGAGGGTCGTCCGGTGCCAGGTAGCTCCTGGCGCGAATATCTGGAGACCGGAGCGCGGCCTAAAACGGTGGCCGACGCGATGGAACAAAGCTCCCACTGCGCCGAACCGATGACGGTTCCACCAAAGACCGAAGGCTAGGCACCGATGCGCCCCACCAAGAAACCCCAGCCCCCACCCCAACCCGAAAGGAGAACTCCAAAGAACACCCCGAAAAGAGACCCCCCACCCCCACCCCACCAACCAGACCACCTAACACACATCCCCTCATTCCGGCGAAAGCCGGAATCCATCCAAACTGTCATTCTGAGCGCAGCGAAGAATCTAAAATCTTGCTTTCTTGGTCAAATACGTCTTTGGATTCCTCGACTCCGCTGCGCTCCGCTCGGAATGACATGGGAAGTCCGGTCGGTTGGCGTTACGGGGTTGGTTGGCGCAATGCGATTCAGATTCCCGCTTTCGCGGGAATGACGGAGCGGGCGCGGGAATCCAGAGCTCGGAACGGGCCTAATCGTTAATCAGGCCGCGCATCTTCTCCACGAATCCGGCTATATGACCAAGATGGGTGTCCACGTCGCTCGGCCCCAACTCGCCCTCGTAGAAGTTCTCGTGCAGATTCCGGGACATCCCGAATGCGACCCAAAGGTCGGCATCGCCCGTCTCTTCGACGATGCGCCGCACTATACCGATGAGCTGCGCGTGACGGCTATGGTCCCACCCTCGCTCCTCCGCGACGGCCTTGATGATTTGGGCGGTCGCGACCCACCCCTTCTCGCTGGCCTGCAGGGAATCCCCGCGGCCAAGCCCCTCTGACGCCTGAGCCAGATAGTGTGCGCTGCGATCAACGTACGGACGAGTCTCAATGTTCATGGGCTTTATCGTAGAGCCGTTTCGGTTCCTGCTCATCATCCGTGCTTACTTGAATTGATGTCGAGATAAGGAAGTTGTGAACCGTTGATAACGTAACGGTAGCTTATTCAGTCGCCGAGTTGGACGTATACGTTACCCGGATTCTGTTTGAGCAAACGTAATGCGGCGATGGCCGTCGACTTAGCTTTCACCCTACTCAAGTCGGTGTTCACATAAACACTGGGATATCCTACTTGCTTGTAACGCCTCAAGGGATCACCTTGAGCGTTGGTGTCCGTTGAGTTGGCTATTGTGGCTCCATGTTGTGTCGTAAATGGCAGGGAATCCTTCTTGAGGAATCCCTTACCGATGAGCCACTCAATTGTCCTTAGCAATATGTCAGGGTAACTGACAATTGGTTGCTCTTTGTCATCAGCAAAGCGAATTCGGGAAGGGCGACTTTGTTGAGTTGGTCTGAAGTCTGTCAGTGGAACCCAATGAGGCGAAGACTCCATGGTAGTCACCGAATCTTGTGGGGTAGCGGAAATGGCTTGAGGTGGGACTTCAAGTATCTCAGGCGCGGCGATATCTTGGGCTTGCACCTCGACTGGTTGCTGAGCCTCCTGCGGCTGACCGGACTCCACGTTCGTCCGCCAAAGTGAAAGAAGCTTGAGCGCTGATTCGTGTGGTTGCTCTCCAAGGATGCTTGTGCTCATAACGACTCGTTCATTCAGCGGCAAGGGAGTTGCTGTGAACACTCTGTAGACTTCCCAATTGTCACCATCCGTTAGCCCTGCATAGCCAATACCCGCTGTGTTCGCGTAGTTGACCATCTGCTGCCTGTGGGGTACCAAACTTTCTCCCAGCCTCTTCGCTTCGAGCGCCACTATTGCGTGGCCCCTGTTACCAAATAATGCATAGTCTGCACGGCCAGCGCTGACTGGAAACTCCGGTGTCACCATCGACGGGTCGGACACATCCCATCCCAGCGCCTGCAAAATCGGGTCAATAAGCGCGATGCGCGTCCGTGTCTCGTTCTCACGCAGGCTTGCGCCATGCTCTTGAATTCGCTGCTTAACGGTCTCTATCGCGTCTACCAGCGGCCCCAGCAGATCGCCCTGACTCACGACGCATCACCCCCGCCGTTTAGCAGGCCGCGCATCTTCTCCAGGAACCGCGGCATTTGCCGGACATAGACATCTACCAACTCATCTCTGAGATGGCCTTCATAGAAATGAACGTGCAACTGGTCGGCCAAGCCGAAGAGCGACGGTATTTCGTCGTCGCCGGTTTCCTCAAGAACCCGAACGATGATCCCGTCAAAATCGGTGCGCCGGCCGTGTCGCCATCTCCGTTGCGTTGCCACTGCTTTGGAGATCTGCGTCGCTGCTCCCCAGGCTTTCTCGCTTGCCTGACGCAAATCGCCTCGGGCAAGCTCTTCGCTCGCCTGAGTCATGTACATGTCCGCTTGCCGACTGTACTTGTTTACTTATCGCGGAGTCTGTCAGCGCGTGTCATGGATTCAGTATAGGGGATGAACGCGCATGCCTTGAAAGCAATTCCCCCTCTCTTGTCCCCATGCCGCGCGTCCCCGTATCATCTAGCCAGCCGCACAAGGAGCGGCAGGCGCGGAAAATCTTCTGGTAGGAGTTATTGAGAGTGACTCGAATCGTTGTGACCGGCGTCGGCATGGTGACGCCCCTTGGCCTTGATACGCAGACCACGTGGGAATCCCTGCTCGCCGGACAGTCCGGCGCGGACACCGTTTCCCTCTTTGACGTGGAGCCGTACCCCACAACCATCGCCTGCGAGGTCAAGGGCTTTGATCCGTCCACATTCATGGACCGCAAGGAAGTCCGGCAGACCGACCGCTATATCCAGTTCGCCATGGCTGCCGCCGACCAGGCCGTCGCCGAGTCCGGCCTTGAGGTCACGGACGATAACCGCAATGAAATCGCGACAATCATCGGCAGCGGCTACGGCGGCATCGGCACCGTCCAGAACGCCGTGGAGACCCTCTCAACGCGCGGCCCCAACCGCGTCAGCCCGTTCCTCATGCCCATGATGGTCACGGAGATGGGAGCGTCCAAGGTGTCCATCGCGCTTGGCGCGCGCGGCCCGGCCTACTCCGTTACCTCATCGTGTTGCTCGGGCTCCGATTCCATCGGCGCGGCGGCTGATCTCATCCGACGCGGCGACGCCACGGTTGCGTTGGCGGGCGGGGCGGAGGCCACTATCACGCCCATTGCCTTTGCCGGTTTCAGCCAGGCGGGCGCGTTGTCCACCAAGCGCAATGACAAGCCTTCTCAGGCCTCCCGTCCCTTTGACGTCGACCGTGACGGCTTTGTCATGGGCGAGGGCGCGTGCGTGCTGGTGCTGGAAGACCTTGAGCACGCAAAGGCGCGCGGCGCGAATATCATCGCGGAACTGTCCGGCTTTGCCTCCACCGCAGACGCCTATCACATCACGCACCCTGCGGAGAACGGCGAGGGAGCGGTGCGAGCGATGCGCAAGGCGCTCGGCAGGGCAGAACTGTCCCCCGGCGAACTCGGCTACATCAACGCGCACGGCACGTCGACGCCCATCAACGACCGTGAGGAGACCAAGGCCATCAAGACGGTGTTTGGCGAGGCGGCCTACTCTGTGCCGATCTCCTCAACCAAGTCGATGCACGGCCATCTGCTCGGCGCGGGCGGCGCATTGGAGGCCGCTATCTGCGCCCTTGCTGTTGCGAACGACCGGATTCCCCCGACCATCAACCTCGAAAACGCAGACCCGGATTGCGACCTGAATTATACGCCGCATGAGGTCCGCACCGGCCCCGTCAACAGCGCCCTGTCCAACACGTTCGGATTCGGCGGCCATAACACCGCAATCATCTTCCGCAAGTTCGCGGACTAGCTGCCGCCCGCCATGACGGTTCAACGACGGTGGGCGATGCCGGAACCGCCGTCGCCGCAGGCGCGTGAGGCCCTCACCGCGTTCCCGCGAACACTCCAACAGATCCTCGTCAACCGCGGCATCGAGACCGCCGCCGCTGCCGATGTTTTTCTACGACCTGACGAGCGTTTGGGCGGCAACCCGAACGATATCCCGGACATGGACGCCGCTATCCACCGCATCCGGCAGGCCATGTTCGCCGGTGAGAAGATCGGAGTCTACGGCGATTTCGACTCCGACGGCATCACCGGCACTGTGCTGTTGAGTGAGGCGCTGCAGAACCTCGGCCTGACAGTGACCCCGTATATCCCCTCCCGGGCTGAAGGCCACGGCGTGAATCGCGCGGCACTCGAGTCGCTCCATGATGACGGCTGCACGCTTGTCATTACCGCGGACTGCGGGGTTGGGGGCATCAATGACGGGGCTGTGCCGCCCAATGGTATGGACGTCATCGTGACGGATCACCACATGCCCAGGGACGTGCTGCCTGATTTCACCGCTATCGTGAACCCCATGCGACGAGAGTCCGCGTACCCGTCGCCGAAACTTGCCGGTGTCGGCGTTGCGTATAAGCTCGCCCAGGGCCTGCACCAGGCGCTCGATAAAGACCTTCCGGACGGCCTTCTTGAACTCGTGGTGCTCGGCACCGTTGCGGACGTTGCGCCCCTGATCGACGAGAACCGCTACCTGGTCAACGAAGGCCTGACCCGAATGAAGGACACGCGGCGTCCCGGCATCCGCATCCTCGCGTCGATCGCCCACCGCCCGCTTGCCGGCCTCACGTCCGAAGACATTGCCTTTCAGATCGCCCCGCGCCTTAACGCCCCGGGCCGCCTCACCCATGCGAATGATGCGCTGCGCCTGCTCTCCACAGTGGACGAGGAGGAGGCCCGAACTCTCGCCGTCCAACTTGATGAACTCAATCAGCGCCGCCGCGAACTCACCGAAGATGCGTACAACAAAGTCCGAGAGAGCATGGCGGACGACGATACGGAAGCGCCTATCATCGTGGCCGGAGCGCCGGACATTCCCGCCGGAATCCTGGGCCTTGTCGCCGGTCGACTCATGGAAGAGTTCTATCGTCCAAGCTTCGTCTATTCCACCGATGATGAGGGGTTGATCCAGGGCTCCGCCCGCAGCATTGAGGAGTTCGACGCCGATGCCGCGCTGAAGCAATGCTCGGATTTGCTCACCCAGTTCGGTGGGCACCATCGCGCCGCCGGTTTCTCGGCCCTCGAAAGCAACCTCTCCGCTTTCCGCGACAGGTTGCATGAACTGGCTGCCAGAACGTTGGACGGCGTCGATCTCCATCCCGTCATTGCCATTGACGCGGAGGGCGCGCCCACACGCATCGCCGCGGAACTCAACTCCCACATGGCTAAGCTCGAACCATTCGGCGAGGGCAACAGGAAACCCGTGTTTCTTGCGGGGAACATGCGCGTCATATCATCGCGCAGGGTAGGGGACGGTTCGCATCTGCGCCTCTCACTGGCGGAACCTGACACGGGCAGGGAGTGGAACGCCATCGCGTTCCGGCAGGGCGGCAAGGCAGGGCAGGCCAGAGGAGAGATCGACGTTGCGTTTCAGTTCCAGGAGAACGACGGCGGCCCCAACGCAAACCGCCCACCCACCCTGGAACTCAACGTCCAGGACTTCCGCCCCTCAGCGTAACCTCTGTCATTCCGAGCGTAGTCGAAGAATCTACGCCGGCTGTGGCGGCGCGTCCGTCTGCCCATCCTCCGTCTCCTCCTCAGAGTCGTCTCCCGACTCGTCGGAGCCGTCATCTCCCGAGTTTGCCAATCGCACCCGCGTAATCAGGAACGCCAGCGCAATCACCACCAGAAGGATGGCTAACAGATGCGCCTGTTGGAGCCCCAGGAACCACACGGCGTCTCGCCGCATGAACTGGATGACAAATCTGCCAAGCCCGTACATCAGCAGGTACATGAAGAAGACCGACCCGTCCGGACGCAGCCTTCCGATCAGGAAGTAGGTGACGATTCCGATGAAGGCATCGAGCGCCATCTCGTACACAATGACCGGGTGCATAGGGCCCTCGCCGTTCGCGGGGCTGCCCGGATGCGTGTACAGGAACGCCCACGGCCTCACCAGCGTCTCGCCCAGGTGCTCGCCGTTGATGATGTCTCCGAACCGTCCGAGGAACATGCCAAGCAACAGTCCCGGCGTGACCAGGTCAACCATGCGCCCCACGGGATAGCGGTGCCGCCACGCGTAGAACGTTCCGGCGAGCGTTGCGCCAAGGATGCCGCCAAGCAGGCCGATTCCGCCCTCGTAGATGCGGAGAATGAGCAGCAGGTCCGTCGCGTAGTAGTCCCAGTTATCAATCACGTGGACCAGCCGCGCGCCGATCAGTCCGCCCAGCACGGCCCAGACGGCAGTGCCGTAAACGGCGTCTTCATGGATGCCGTGCTTGCGGCCCATATACACGGCCCAGATAACGACGGCGACAATGCCCACCGCCGTAAAGAATCCGTGCCACGTCACGAGGAACGGGCCAATCTCAAAGATCGTCGGGTCAATCCCGATGTTGATGGCGGCAAGAACGTTCAAGCTGCATTACCTCGCTGGTTAGAATTGGCCGGTCATGCGCCTTGCGGCTCCACAACCTGCCGTCTCACTATTCTATGCCCCCGCCGTCACATCTGCGAATCGGCAGCTCACGGCAATGAAACGCCTTGCTCATCGGACTTTGTGATATTCTTCTCTAGACGTGACGTAACACATTCATAACTATTCAAAAAGGACAACCCCCGAATGCTTGATCATGGTGTACGAGATTTCCTTGTGTACCTCACCACCGTCAAAGGCTTCTCCGCCAATACGTCGGAGGCCTACCGCAGTGACATGACCCAACTGACAGAGTGGCTTGCCGCCCCGTCCGAGGACCTGGCCCCTGCGGAATCGTGGCCGGACGTTTCACGCGACCATCTGCTGGGATTTGTCAGTCAACTTAAGTCCCGGGAGTACGCCACCACCACCATCGCGCGTAAGATTGCCGCCGTGAAGTCGTTCTTCTCCTACATGACCACACATGACCTGCTCGCATCCGACCCCTCTGAGGGACTCAGTTCACCGAAGGTGGGGAGAGCGCTGCCGTCACCCCTCGGTGTGGATGAAGTCGAATTGCTCTTGAATCAACCGAGAGGCAAATCAACGCCGGAGGCCATGCGCGCGTCCGCCATGCTTGAGCTCCTTTATGCGACGGGAATGCGTGTCTCGGAACTCGTGTCCCTGAGCGTTGCGGACGTCAATCTCGACGAAGGTTATGTACGATGCAGGGGCAAGGGGTACAAAGAGCGCATTATCCCCGTCTACCCGGAGGCCATCCGCGCCTTGCGTGTCTACATCGATGAGGCCCGCCCACGGCTCCGCCGCCGGCGCGACGAACCCGCGTTGTTCCTGAATCGACGCGGCAACCGCCTCACCCGGCAGGGCTTCTGGCTTCTGCTCAAGTCGCTTGCCGCTGAGGCGGGCATCACACACAGCATCACGCCTCACACGCTCCGCCATAGTTTCGCGACACACCTTCTGCGCGGGGGCGCAGCGCTCCGCCACGTCCAGGAATTGCTTGGGCACTCCAGCATCTCCACCACTCAGATCTACACGCGCCTGGCCCATGATCAACTGCGTGACGAATACGACCGCGCCCATCCTCGCGCCCGCTACGGCCGTGAGCGCGACACCGTCACCGCCGGATAGCCTCTCCTGACACCTTCGTCGCTCCTATCGCCTAAAGCTATCTGGCATGGCATGATGGGGGCGTCCGCGGGGCGAAGCTGCGCGCGCTTAGGATTCGCGCGGGAGTGGGGGCGTCATGGCTGTTATAGCGATTGCAGGACAGATCGGCAGCGGCGGTCAGGATATCGGCCAGGAAGTCGCCGCACAGCTCGAAGCTGAATTCGTCGATAACTTCCTCCTCAGTGAAGCTGCGAGCCGCACCGGTATGAGCATTGAAGAATGGGATGCGCGCGACATGCGCGTTGACAGCCTGACGGATCGCATCGCTCGCGTTTTTCAGACATTCGTTCAGCGGTCCGCGGCCAGCTACACCGCCGATCCCTACATGAGCGGCGAGCCGATCCTCTCGCGCACCTATGAACAGGCCGCCGCGGAGCCCCGAACTGATGAACAGACTCTCGATGATCAGCGCTTCCTTGAGGTGACGACGGAAATTATCAAGGAGCTCGCCCGCCTGCCCCGCGTCGTCATCATCGGTAGGGGAGCAACATACATCCTCAGGAACAACCCCCGTGTCTTCAACGTCCTCGCGCTTGCGCCGCGTGACGCGCGCATTGAGCGCTGGGCCAACCGGAACAGCTTGTCGGAAGACCAGGCCCGTCGGGAGGTCGATGACCAGGAGCATCACCGGCAGGCCTTTCTGAGAAAATTCTTCGGCGTCGATCCGTTTGACCCCAGTTGGTTCGATATGGTGCTCCGCGTCGATCGACTCGATATCAAGCACTACGCCCAAATGGTCGCGGCAGGCGCACGCGCGCTGGACGAACAGCTCCTTTGCGACGAAACTTAATGTGACCTCCAACGAAACAATTCGGGAATGGAGAGACGAAAGTAATGCCTGGCAAACCAAGTAGAAAAGACAGAAAGCGACGCGGCCCTGCCGCTGAGCGCCGGCCTCGTCCGGCCCCGCCCGTTTCACCCGGACGCATCGTGAGAGCCGCCCGCGCCGGCGCTCCTCCTTCAGCACCCGAGGATATCCAAACCACAGCGTCCGAGCCTAACCAGGCCGCGCCGCAGCAGATGCCCGTGGCCGCGCAAACCGGCGTGCGAACAAGAGGCAGAGGGGTTGGTGCGCTGCGCCGTGGAGCGACATCATCCGCACGCGCCCTTGAAGCGCAGCGTGAAGAGCGGATCCGCCGTGATTCCGTCAGGGATCTTCGTTCCATCGGTGTTGCTGCCGTTATCACCGCTGCCGCCCTTGTCGCTGCCGCATTCTTCCTCTAGCCCCTCCTTGTCATTCTGAGCGCAGCGAAGAATCTCCCACTCACACCGTGTCGTGGCGCGATAGAATGAGCGCACGATGAGTATCGATCTCGCCAAGGTTGCCCGCGGCCTGCCTACACAGCCCGGCGTCTACATCTTTCGTGACGCGCGTGGCAAGCCGATCTACGTTGGCAAGGCCGCCGTTCTCCGTAACCGCGTGCGCTCCTATTTCGGCTCGGATGCTCTGACGCCGGGTACCAAGGCATTCCAGATCGCTCAACGTGCTTCTGACCTCGACTGCATCGTTACGACGACTGAGGCGGAGGCCCTGATCCTTGAAAACACGCTCATCAAGCGGCATAAGCCGCGGTTCAACGTCCGCCTGAAAGACGACAAGACCTATCCCTATCTCAAGATCGACGTGCGCGAAGAATGGCCGCGTGTGTACATCACACGGCGGATGCAAGACGATGGGGCGCGTTATTTCGGTCCGTACGCCAGCGCGTCGAGCGTCCGCAAGACGCTTGACCTGCTTAACAAGCTGTTCCCGTACCGCTCCTGCACCAAGGAGATTACCGGCACGGATCCGCGTCCGTGCCTGGACTACCACATCAAGCGCTGTCTCGGCCCCTGCATCGGCGCGGTATCAAACGAGGACTACCGCGAGGTTATCGGGCAGGTCTCCGCGTTCCTGGAGGGCAGGCAGGCCACCATCGCGAAGGACATCAAGCGCAAGATGATGGACGCCTCCGACAGCCTTGAATATGAACGCGCAGCATTCTTCCGCGACCAGCTCAACGCCATCAACCGCGTCTCTGCCGAGCAGAAGGCCGTCTCCACGCATGCCGTTGACGAGGACATCATCGCCATTGCCCGCGCCGGCAACGAGGCATGGGCGGAGGTGTTCTTCGTCCGTGGCGGACGGCTGCTTGAGCGCGATAATTTCCTGCTGGACGGCACGCTCGGCGAAACGGACGGCGAGGTTATTGCCGGATTCATCAAGCAGTTCTATGTGAACAGCCCCGTCGTGCCGCCGCGCATCCTGACGCAATCGCCCGTCGCAGACGGCCCCGCCATCACGAAATGGCTTGAAGAGCGACGGGAAGGCAGAAAAGTACGCCTCATCGTCCCGCAGCGCGGCGAACGCAGGAAGCTGCTGGAACTCGTTGCTGAAAACGCCCTGCAAGGCCTTGAGGCGCTGCGCATCAAGGTGCTCGCGGATGAGGCGGCGACGGAGACGGCGCTGACGGAACTCAAGGAACAGCTCAACCTGCCGGAACTCCCGCGCCGCATTGAGTGCTACGACATTTCAAACACGCAAGGAACGAACTCTGTCGCCTCCATGGTTGTGTTCCAGGACGGGCAGCCGCTCAAGGACCACTACCGGCGTTTCAGGATCAAGACGGTGGAGGGCGCGAACGATTTCGCATCACTGCAGGAGGTCATCCGGCGGCGATTCCGGCGCTCCGGCGCGCTTGGCAGCGCCGCCCGCGGCCTTGCGTCGACGGCTGAGGATGCCGAGGAGGTCATCGCGCAGTTCAAGTCGGCCCCGTCCCGCAGCAAGGACGAGCGCGCAGGCGCAAAGAAGGAAACGGCAGACGGCTCGTTCATGACGCTGCCCGACCTCGTGTTGATCGATGGCGGAAAAGGACAACTCAATGCCGTCGCTGAGGTGATGCGTGTCGAACTTGGCCTCCACCAGATCCCGCTCGCGTCATTGGCCAAGCAGGAGGAGGAGGTCTTTCTGCCGGAGATGGCGGAGTCGATTATGCTCCCGCGTACCTCGCCCGCCCTCTACCTTGTTCAACGCGCCCGCGATGAGGCTCACAGGTTCGCCATCACATTCCATCGTGGTGTCCGCCAGAAGAAGGGGATGGAATCGATGCTGGACGCGGTGCCCGGCATCGGCCCGCGCCGCAAGCGCATGCTCATGCGCCACTTCGGCAGCCTTGACGCCATCCGCGAAGCCACAATCGATGACCTCTCCGCCGCGCCCGGCATGACCAAACGCCTCGCCGAACGCGTCAAGGAGTACGTGTAAGCTGCTGCCGCCGCCATCCCGTCCGTCCCATCCAGTAACGTATACTCAATGGGCGGCTGAGGATGGCCGCCACGTTCATTCTGGGGGAGGGATATTCCACATGGCTGATTTTGAGACTGTTATCTACGAGGTTGGCGACGACGGCGTCGCGCAAGTCACGCTGAATCGACCTGAGCGCCGCAACGCGCTCAATCCGCAGCTGCTCCACGAACTCGAAGAAGTCTTCGATGCCGTTGAGAACGACGACAACGTGCGCATCGCCGTTATCACGGGCGCAGGCCCGGCTTTCTGCGCGGGCTACGACCTCACCCCGAACCAGGAGAGGCCGACCTACAGCGCGACGGAGCGCTGGGAGCACACCCACTGGCAGGCCATTCTCGTCTCGCGTCCCTGGTACTCCCGTGTGCCGTGGATCGCGGCGGTGGACGGCCCTGCGGCCGCGGCGGGCAATGTCCTCGCGATGAGCTGCGACCTGATTGTCGCGTCCGAGCGGGCGCAGTTCGGCGAGCCGGAGATCCGCCACGTTGCCCACTCCCCCCACGTGCTGCTGCCGTTCATCACAAGCAACCGCCACCTGCGGGAGTTCTACTACACGGGTGATTTCATCGACGCGGAAACCGCTGAGAAGTGGGACCTGGTCAATAAGGTTGTTCCGGCGGGAGAGGCGCTGAACGAGGCGATGGCCATGGCGCGCCGCATCGCTCAGGTGCCGCCGTTCGCACTCCAGATGATGAAGCGTTCCATCACTGCCGTCTATGACGCTCAGGGCTTCAAGAAGGGGCAGGACGATCACTTGATGCTGCGTATGATTGAGTCGCTCACCCCCGATGTTCCCGAGCGGGAGCACCTCGGTAATGTCCGCGTTGAGCAGGGCATGAGGGCGTTCCTCGATGCGCGAGACGGCCCGTTCCGCTAGGGCAAAGACTTATCCGGGACGAATTGGCTCAGTCGTGAGGCTGACGGATGGCCGATAACCAGCAGGACAGTCACCCGCCCATCATGCACGGGCATGGTAAGCCGCAGTTCTGCCTGAACTGCGGCGACAGACTCGCTGAGCGTGAGATTGACGGCGCCATGCGTCTTGCGTGCGATTCCTGCGGATACGTCCACTACACGGATCCCAAGGTTGCCGTCGGCGTGCTGATCGGTGACGAACAGGGGCGTGTGCTCCTCATGCAGCGAGCCCACCATCCACGCAAGGACCTCTGGTCATATCCGGCGGGATTCGTCGATGCCGGTGAAAAGGTGGAAGACGCCGCGATCCGTGAGACGAAGGAAGAGGTCGGCGTCACCGTCGAACTGGACGGCTTGCTGGGGATCCATTCAGAGACGGGCAACCGCGTGATTCTCGTCGTGTATCGGGGGCACATCGTGGAGGGGGAGCCGCGCCCCGGCGATGAGAGCCTGGCCGTCGCCTATTTCCCGGCTGACGCGCTGCCCGACCTCGCTTTCGACCGGGACCGCGGCATCATTCACGATTGGCACGGGAGATTCGCTGCGAACGCCGCGCCGCGCTGACAGACAATAAGTGAACGTGAGAGGATTGGGAGAGACCGGGGGATAAAGAAGGAGGGAAGAGATGGCGGACTACGAGAACATCATCTATGAACTGCGTGAGGCAGCCGGCGGCAACGTCGCCTACATCACGCTGAACCGCCCTGAGAGGCTGAACGCGCTGAGTCGCGGCCTGCTCGCAGACCTCGGCGGCGCGTTGGAGGAGGCGGACAAGGACGAGACCGTCCGCTGCATC
Source organism: Dehalococcoidia bacterium (assembly GCA_965203815.1). Classification (GTDB taxonomy): domain Bacteria; phylum Chloroflexota; class Dehalococcoidia; order UBA6926; family UBA6926; genus VXMO01. The sequence continues at coordinate 1,143,806 of OZ241912.1, forward strand.
GTCATCAAGGGCGCGGGACGGGCGTTCTCCGCGGGCTACGACATGAACGTCCAGTCGGAGGGCAACCTGCCGCGTGACGCGCTGGCCATGATTACCGGCGACCATCCCACGACGATGTATCGCCGCTGGATCTGGAACAATCGCAAGCCGGTCATCGCGCAGTGCCATTCGTTCAGCCTTGCCGGCGGCGGCCAGCTGGCTTGCCACTGCGACATCACTATCGCTTCGGATGACGCGCTGTTCGGCTACCCGCCCGCGCGCTATGCCAGCGTGGCGACCTACATGATCTGGCCGGAACTGGTTGGCATGAAGAAGATGAAGCAGCTCGCCTTCACCGGCAACATGATGGACGCGCAGGAAGCGCTGCGTGTCGGCCTGGTGAGCGAGGTTGTGGCGCGAGATGAGCTTGACGACCACGTCTGGACGCTCGCCAACACCATCTCCAAGCTGCCGCCCGCGTCCACGGAACTCAACAAGCGCGCCATCAACTACTACTACGAGTCGCAGGGCATGTTCCAGGCGTATGAGTACGCCGAGAACCTGATGTACGTGTCCTACGCATCCTCGCCGGAGGACCTGCCGAAGGGCCTGCAGGACGTGGATCGCGTCACGGCGGAGCAGGGGATGCGCGCCGGGTTCCAGTACATGAACGACGCGTTCACCGACGAGGACCAGGCCATAGCCGCTGAGCAGATGGCACGTCCCAGCCGCGCGCCATAACAACACGGTTGGCAATGACGCCCGTCCGCTCGCTGTGCTACATTGGGCGGGCGGGCGATTAGCCGCGTCGCGGCCATAGCCCGATGGGTGGGGTAGGTGAAGATTAACTCGTTTCGCGCGCCCCTGAAGAGACATTTATATGCCGTCGTGCGCCGCACTGACGGTAAGGGAGGGAAATTGGCATGAAGGCACTCGTCTTCGATGAGTACGGCGGCCCGGAAGTCCTCCAGTGGAAGGACATTGACGACCCCAAGCCCGGGCCGAATGACGTCGTGATTGAGGTTAAGGCTACGGCCATCAATTACAACGATGTCTGGGGACGCCGCGGAGCGCCCATGGAAGTGGCTCTGCCCCACATATCCGGCAGCGATGCCTCCGGGGTTGTCGTTGACAAGGGCGGCGAGGTCACGTCGCATTCTATCGGCGACGAGGTTGTCGTCCACTGCGGCCGCCCGGCTTTCAATAATCGCACCGGACAGGAGTGCAACATCTGGGGATATGACTGGCCCGCGCTCGACGGCGCGCACGGCCAGTATGTGAGGGTGCCGGCGGAGAACGCTGTTCCCAAGCCCACAAACCTCACTCATGAAGAGGCCGCCTCATTCCCGCTTGTTCTCGTTACCACGTGGCGCAAGCTGGTTGAGAAGTCCAACATCAAGCCCGGCGACCATGTCCTGATCTGGGGCGCGGCCGGCGGTTTGGGCGTCATGGCCATCCAGATTGCAAGGCTGTTCAGGGCGCATCCCATCGCTGTCGCATCCAGCGATGAGAAACTGGAGTTGTGCAAGGATCTCGGCGCGGAGTACCTGATCAACCGCAAGACGCAGGATGTCCGGCAAGAGATGCGCAACATTGTGGGGCGGCGCGGCGCAGAAATTGTTTTTGAGCACCCCGGCCAGGCGACCATGGGCCTCAGCATCCAACTCGCCAGTTGGGGCGGAACCGTCGTTACGAGCGGAGCTACCAGCGGCTACGACGCCAACATTGACCTCCGCCACATCTTCTTCCGACAGGTCAAGCTGGTTGGTTCCACCCTGGGTACGGTCCACCAGTTGCAGGACGCGCTGGACCAGGTGCAGGCGGGTCACATCAAGCCGGTCATCGACCGCGTCCTGCCCATGAAGGACGCAGGCGAGGGCCAGGTCCTGCTTGAAACCGAGGCCGTGGCTGGCAAGGTTGTTCTTGTTCCCAGCTAGACCTCGAAATACCGTTCGCGAATAGGGGCGCCCGCAAAGGGCGCCCCTTTCATTTCCCTCGCATGGACGAGAATGAGAAACTGGGCGCATGAGCCCCCCGGATAAACTCACGCGCGCCATCGTCCTGATTGATGGTCTTGACCCGCGTGCCGTCCTGCCCGCAACGGGCCCCCATCCGGCGTTTAGGGACGTGAACGGCACGCCTGCCGCAGACGCGCTTCTCCGGCATCTCGCAGGGCAGGGAATAACGGATGTCCGGCTCGTTTCGCGCGCTCTGCCGGGCATGGTCGTTCACTACTTTGGCGATGGAGACCGGTGGGGAGTCAGGGCAACACACGTCAGGCAGGACGGCACGCCCGGCTCAGGCGGCGCGCTTATGGCTGCCCGCCAGCACATAACGGAATCAACTCTCGTCATTGACGGCGCGCTTGTCACGGACCTTCAACTTGCTCCTCTGTTTGAAGCGCACCGCTCCGTGGACACCGATGTCACCATGTGCCTGGCAGCCGAAATCAAGGAAACGGCGGGGCTGCCCCGCGCGCAAACGGATTCCTCCTCAGGTTTCGTGCAACAGATCCTGACTGATCCACCGTTCCCGGCCGACCCGGAGATCCTTGTCGGAGTCGGTATCTACATCATCGAACCGGAGGCAGTGGAACCGTTGCAGCAGGCAGGAGCGAACGCGGATTGGGTGACGGATGTCCTTCCCGCCCTGGCCCCGCAGAATCGCATCCGGGGATGGCAGGCGGACACGGACACCCGGTTCGATCTCCCGCGCCGTGTCCGCGTGATGCATTCCCAGGCAGGCCGCGCCCTCCCCACGGTCTGAACGTCTGAGCGATTGACCAGAGCGGCAAACGGGCTTATAATTCAAACTCGGTTCAAAACAAATTCTCGGTTTCGTTTTGAGCTTGATGACCCTTCGAGGGTCAAGGCGCGGGATACGGGAGCGGTTGAGATAGTGGGCTGCTACGGCCCAAAGAGGAGTGGTGTGTCATGCCATGGACGCATGCGGGCGTGAGCAGACGCCTGAAGTTGCTCGGCGTGCTGGGAATCGTTGGTGGACTGCTGTTGGCCTCCATTACCGTCGCCCTGGCGCAAGAAACCCCGGCAGGCGAGGAAAACAGCGTCAGCGCTGATTTTGCATATGACGCAGGGGTCACCCTGAACATACCGGGTACATTCTTCCCCGGGTTTGATGCGGCGGGGTCCCTCATGGTTCAGCCTCGCGCGTTGCAAGTGGACGGCAATGAGATGCCGTCGGGCTCCATTACCATTGAGCCGCTTGAGCTGGAAGAAAGCCAGACGATGCCCACGCTGATTGCGCCCAATCCGAGCAAGCCGAGCGGCAGCACGGCAGAATACCTGCACCGCGCCGTTTCCGTGTCCGTCAGCATTGACGGCCAGGATGCGAGCGAAACGGCCCGCTTCAACCCCACCATGATGCTCAATCTGGACCTGACGGATGCCGAATGGGAAGAGGCGGACAATGACCCGGATGCGTTCGTCGTTCGCGCCTGGGATGCCGGCAGGAATATGTGGTTGACCGTTGAAACATCCACCAATCCGTTCGATATGGTCGTTACGGCCAAGGTCGCCCGGGCCGGTCAGTTCGCCCTGTTCAGGGAGGAGCCGCCGCCGCCCATCCAGGGTGGAGACGTTTCGCTGAGTTCCATGACCCTGCTGTTCATCGCCATGCTTGGATTCGCCATGGCCGGTACCGGTGTCATGCTGGCGCGCGGCACGTTGGGTCGGCGCATCCGCTAAGTCCCTAAACACACGTCATAAGGACTCACGGGGCGTGGAGGGCCTTGCCCGGCCCGCCGCGCCCCGTTCCGTTATTGTGGATGGGTGCAAACCGATCCCACCGCAGTCATTCGTGTCGCCTTGCTCCGTGAGGGCGCGCGCCTGCCGTTCCGCGCCACACCCGGCTCGACGGGCTTTGATATCTATGCCTGCCTCCATGATGGTGAAGAAGAGATCGTCGTTGGCCCTGACCCGATACGGATTCCAACCGGCATCGCCCTTGAGTTCCCCCCAACCCTCGATGTCCAGATTCGCCCGCGCTCCGGCCTCAGCAGCAGGGGAGTGATGAGCACCGTCGGAACCATCGACAGCGACTATCGAGGAGAGGTCTTCATCACCATGTATACCGTGGGGAACCGACCGCCCCATGTCGTGCGCGATGGCGACAGGATTGCCCAAATGGTCGTTGGAGTCCGCGCCGGCGTTTCACTGGAAGTCGCAGAAAGCCTTGGGGAGACCGAGCGGGGCGGCGGCGGACATGGCTCTACCGGCGCCTAACCCTCACCGCTCATCCTGAGCCCCCACCGATCGTCCTGAGTCCCCACCGGTCATCCTGAGCCTGTCGAAGGACGTGAGCGCCCTCACACCTCAAGCGGCGTATCGTCCCGGTTCGCCCATTCCCGCATGGAACCATCGTAGTTCCGCGTGCTTTCATAACCGACAAGCCGCATGACGAATACTCCGTGCGCCGCACGGATGCCGCCCTGTCAATACGTGTAGACGTTCTTGTCCGGCGTGATGCCATATTCTGACAGCAGGCGCCGTATCTCGGACGCCGACTTGAACCGATGCGTTTCGCGTTCCATCAGGTTCAGCCACTCAAGGTGAACAGCCCCCGGAATATGCCCGGCTCGCGTGTTGGCACGGTTGTTGGAGCCGTCCCATTCGCCGTCGGTGCGAACGTCCCAAACGACGGAATCCTGGAGCGTGCATGCCTCCTTCAATCCGTCCACCGTCACCAACATGGAGTCGTCAAGTTTAGGGGTGAACGTCACGCCCTCCGCTCGCGCCGGACGCTGGAAACTGATTGTGTGGCCGCCTGCGACCCACCCGCGCCAGCCGCCGTTCAGAACCCGCGCGGCGCGGTGTCCGTACGTGTTGAGCACCCACCACAGCCGGGCCGCCGTCACACTCTGCGCGTTATCGTAAGAGATCACCAATGTGTCATCGCCGATCCCCAGCCCCTCGCACATCTCCTTGAATTGCGAGGGCGTCATCATCAGCGTGCGATTCGTGTCAGGGTCTTTCACGAAGTTGTCCGGGATCAGAACCGAACCCGGGATATGGCCCCTGTTGTAGCCCGCGTCCACGTCGCAGTCCACAACGACGACGTTGGCATCATTCAGATGCTCTGCCAGCCAGTCCGCCTCCACCAGGTACTCCGGATGGGTATAGTCCTCGGTAGCCATCGTGCCCCCTTCCGTCATTCCCGCGAAAGCGGGAATCCAGGGTTCCCCTGTGTCATTCTGAGCGCAGCGAAGAATCCACCCATGTAGGATATACATATGAGCATCATCGACAAGGCGCAGCGGATATTCGGCGGCGCAGCGGCGGTGGACAAGGATCGTGTTCCGCCCGGCCAGACCGTCACGCAGAAGTTCCCCGTCCTCTCTTACGGGCAGATCCCGCAGATTGACCTCGACACGTGGACATTTGAGGTCATCGGCCTCGTCGACAACCCCATTAGCTTCACGTGGGAGCAATTTCTCGCTCGCGCCAATGACACCGTCACCACGGACTTTCACTGCGTCACGGGGTGGTCCCGCCTCGATAACCGATGGGAGGGCGTCTTTGTGCGTGATCTCTTTGATGAAGCGCAGATCCGTCCAACCGCAACCCATGTTATGGCTCACTGCTACGGCGGCTACACAACGAATCTGCCGCTGGCGGCGTTGCTGAACCCCGATGTCTTGATTGCTCATCGGCACGACGGCGCGCCGTTGGAAACCGAGCATGGCGGACCTGCCCGCCTCATCGTGCCTGACCGGTACGCCTACAAGAGCGCCAAGTGGATCAAGGCGCTGGAACTCATGCCGGAGAACAAGCGCGGCTTCTGGGAACTCCACGGCTACAATGGCAACGGAGACCCGTGGCGCTCAGAACGCTACGACTTCTAATCCCCTACCGCCGCCGCGTTATCTCCACCCACGCTGCGTCCAGCGTCCCCCTGATGGGCGCGGACGGCTTTCTGACGCGGATACGCACCTGCTCAACCGGCAGCTCATCGAGCAGGCGTTGAGCTGATTCCTCCGCAAGGCTCTCCAGCAGCGCGTGCGGCGGCCCCTCCACCACTCCCTGCACGATCTCGAATGCCCGCCCGTAGTCAGCCGTGTCGTTCAGATCGTCGGAATGTCCCGCGACGGAGAGGTCCATGGCCATTTCAAGATCGACGACGAAGCGCTGTCCCACCGCCTGCTCCTCCGCCGTCGCGCCATGGTGCCCGTAGAAAACCATGCCCGCGAGGCCGATGAGGTCCTGCGGCTCGTATTCGTTCACCGGTCTTCGCCTCCTGAAACGCTAACGGCGTCGATAGGGTGGATACCGTGGCGGCATCGGCGGCTCGTAGTAGTCGTCATCGTCATCATCGTACTGGTACAGTCGTGATCGACCCGTTTCATACCTGTTCGGCTGCCAAATTCGTTCCCGCCTCAAGACACGCCATCCTGCAACAATCCCCGCGCCCGCAACGAATCCGCCAACGTGCGCCCAGTACGCCACGCCGCCCCCGCCTCCGGCTACGACAAGCCCCCCGACGCCCTGGAAAAGCTGAATCACCATCCACATGACCAACAGCCACACCGCCGGTATCTCCATCACCGTGATCAAGCCCATCATGAACAGCGTCCGAACGCGGCGGCGAGGGAAAAGCAGCAGGTACGCGCCCAGAATGCCCGCGATCGCCCCGCTAGCCCCGATTGCCGGAATCGTACTGTCCCAGTTGAACAGGATGTGCGTGGCGGAGGCGAGAATACCGGTCGCCAGGTAGAACACGAGAAATCCAATGCGCCCAAAATGGTGCTCAAGGTTGTCGCCGAACACCCACAGGAACACCATGTTCCCCAGGATGTGCGCCCATCCGCCGTGCAGGAACATCGAGGTGAACAGCGTCACCCACGTCGGCACAATCGGCGCGACGGCTGCGTTCTGCGGCAGCGCCGCGAGCGAGTCGAACAGTTCGCCGTCCGTGAACTCAAGCGGCACAACGCCGAATCGAAAATGAAAGATCCCCCGTTGTCCGGGGTCCAGGATGATCGTGTACAGGAACGCGAGGACATTGATGACGATCAGCGTGATGGTCAGCCATGGCGCGCCGTGCCGCTCGCCGGCGTTGTCCGAGAGGGGAATCATGCCGGTCTCGCGCCGCCGCGGCTGCAACGCGTCGGCGGCGCTCCCCCGTCTACAATGAAACCCGATGCGCTCTGGCGCGCGACTCTAATGATGGAAGGCATAAACGTATGAGTGGCCCACTTGAAGGTCTCCGAATTGTCGATTTAACCCGCATCCTCGCGGGCCCGTTCGCAACAATGATTCTATCCGACATGGGCGCGGAGGTCATAAAGGTCGAACGCCCCGAGGGCGGCGATCTCTCCCGCGGCACAGGCCCGTTCTTCGAGGGAGAGAGCTATTACTTTGTCAGCGTCAACCGCGGCAAGAAGAGCGTTGCGCTGAATCTCGCCCACCCGGATGGACAGCAGGCGCTTAAGGACATCGCCGCTGAGTGCGACGTGCTTGTGGAGAACTTCGTTCCCGGCACGATGGCCAATTTCGGCCTCTCCTACGACGACCTACAGGCGGTCAATCCCCGTCTCGTCTATTGCTCTATCTCCGGCTTTGGCCAGACCGGCCCCTACGCCCAGCGTCCGGCGTTGGACATCATCGTGCAGGCCATGGGCGGCATCATGAGCATCACCGGCGAGCCCAACGGCGGCCCCGTTCGCCCCGGCAGTTCGCTCGGCGACATGATCGCCGGACTGTTCGCCACCACCGCCATCCTCGCCGCGGTGCAGGAACGGGAGCGGAGCGGGGCAGGGCAGTACATCGATGTCTCAATGCTGGAGTGCCAACTCGCCATCCTTGAGGCCGCCGTTGGCCGGTACGTCTCGACGGGCCATGTTCCGGGCCCCATCGGCACACGGCATCCCTCGTTCACGCCGTTCCAGGCGTTCAAGACGGCGGACGACTGGATTGTCGTGGCGATTGTCGGCGGCGTGAACGACCAGTGGCCGCTGTTCTGCGCCGCCATCGACCGCGTGGACATGATCGACGATATCCGCTACGTCGATGGCTACCACCGCACCCTGAACTACGATCAACTGATTCCCGAACTGGAAGCCGCGCTGGCAACAAAGCCCGCCGCCATCTGGCTGCGCGACTTTGGGCGGCTCGGCATCGCCTGCGGCCCCGTGAATCGCATCGACCAGGTGCTCGCGGATGAGCAAGTGCAGTATCGCGGCGCGATAGTGGACGTCTCGCACCCACGCGTCAGCAATATCCCCGTCGTCAATTCACCTTTGCGATTCTCACGCACGCCCGTCGGCGACCTTGGCCCCGCCCCCGACCTCGGCGAACACAACGAGACCGTCCTGCAAGGCCTAACCGGCTACACGGAAGAAACGTTGGAACGGCTGCGCGCAGAGGGCGTGATTGTGGCGGAGGAGGAAGAGGGGTAGGGCTTTCAAGGCAGAGTGTGTCGAATAAGCTCTTCTACGAATCGTGCTACGGTCAAATCTGAAGCAGGCTCAGTAAAGTTTGGCTCCATTTCCACATCTTCGGGAGCGGCAACGAGGAATCCGGCGGCCGTGTAACTCCCCTCTAGAATGAGCTTGCGGCAAAAGAGTTCATAACGCCTCATGTAAGATACGTTTTCAAATTCCGTGCGCGTTGGGAAGTGTGGTTTACGCACAGCAATCGGGGAGCGAGACCGTTCCGAGTCCTCTAGTAAGAGTAGATAGCCGAGGAAGGGTTTAGGCATTGTCTGAAACTGTCCCTCCCGATAAGCAGTCCAGAGATCAAGAGACGACCCAAGTGCTTCCTCGACACGGTTGTTAAAGTTGTTCCCAAAGGAACCGACCTGTGACTTGAGTTCAACAGCTGCCAGTAAAACGTTGTCCTTTACGACCACAAGATCCCATTCCTTCGTGGGCCTGAAGAAACCGGGCAATTGAGTTGGCCGCAGAAAGATGTTTGAATCATCGATACCTGCCTCTACCATCAAGTCAACCAGCAGACGAGAGAAGCCATCCATCTGCTTTCCGCCGACCACATTGCCACGTGCTCCCTGGTTAGAGGCACCACCTCTGCGCTGACTGTCACCTTGAGAAGCGCGTACCTCCCAAAAGAACCGTATGGCCTGCGTGATTCTCTGTTGTAGTTCTGGTGGCATGAGAGGCTCCCTATAGTCGTTTGCCTCATTCATTCTACTCGTGGCGGCGGGCTAAACTGCTAGTTGTACGGAAGCTGGATCTTGATATAATCGTTACAAATGTTCGAATCCAGTGACATCCATGAACGGCAGAGTGTGGCTGAAATCCGGTTAGGCTCATGGCTGGATGATGATAATCACCTGCCAATCGAGGCCCATCTTTCGGAAGAACTGGTGCATGAACTCGACCATTTCGAACAAGATACAATCCCGCGTCTAGCCCGCAGCCAAGAGCACATTGAGCGCATTCATGACGCGCTTTCGAATCTCCCAACGCGCCATCTAATTCGTGAAACGGACAGCCGTGTCTTTGAAGGGGTCCGAGATCAGTCGATACATCTAGTGCTCACCTCGCCTCCCTATTGGACTCTAAAAACGTATCCCCCTCGAGAGGGTCAGCTTGCCGAGTATGAAGACTATGAGGAATTCAATCAGCAGTTAACTGCAGTCTGGAAGGAAGCTTGTCGCGTTCTCGTGCCCGGTGGGAGGCTTGTCGTCGTCGTTGGAGACGTGAATCTCGCTCGGCGCCGATTCGGTAGGCACATAGTAATGCCTTTACACGCCTCCATCCAGGAAGAATGCCGCAAACTAGGGCTGGATAATCTTGCTCCAATCATCTGGCAGAAGATATCGAATGCTTCCTATGAATCTGGAAACGGTTCAACGTTTCTTGGCAAACCCTACGAACCCAACGCCATCATCAAGAATGACATCGAATACATCCTCTTCCAGCGTAAGCCGGGTGGTTATCGTCAGCCATCCAAGGCGGCGCGGCTTTTATCGGTGATTCCCTATGAGAAGCATCAACTTTGGTTCAGGCAAGTGTGGTCCGATGTGTCTGGAGCCTCCACAAAAGATCATCCCGCGCCATATCCTCTTCAACTGGCTAATCGATTGATTCGCATGTTCTCTTTCGCAGGTGACACCGTTCTGGATCCCTTTGTAGGAACAGGAACTACTTCGGTGGCAGCGGCATTGGCAGGGCGCAACAGCATTGGGTACGAGATTGAACCTTCATTCGCCGATATGGCCGTTGCCCGACTTAGGTCACTTACTATGCAACGCCGATTGATAGCTGAAGATGCGTCCATTTACTGATCAATAGTAGTTTGCCTTGGCTCAATGTAGCTGGCGTCCCCGGTGGGACTCGAACCCACAACCTGCGGATTAGAAGTCCGCTGCTCTGTCCGGTTGAGCTACAGGGACGCGCTGAGGCCGCGGCATCCCATCCATGATAGCGCCGCGAATCCTACGGACGAAGTCGCGTGTGTTTCGCAGCCTGTCGGTAAAGGGATAGGCTGCAGCAGTTTTACGCGCTTAGGCGCTGGATTCGGCGGACTCGTTCTGCAGAGGAGGGGCGTCCATCACGTCCGGCAGCCACGTATACACGCGATGGAGCGGTCTGCCTGCGCCCCCCAACTGGGACACGCTCTTGATCTCCAGCCCGCCGATGTCGGCTTTCGTCGTCCACTTGCGTTGAACGACCGCGCCCGCTCTGAACGATCCGATGAGCGCCAAGGCGGAAAGCCCCATCGCCTGCGGCAGCCGCCCAACGCGATTTCGCGTGCCGAGAATCATTCCTGTCAGCAGGGCAGTCGTCATGCCGCCGAGCAGGAAATTAGTGCCGCAGAACGGCGAAATGGCCAGGTCGGATTCTCCCGCCCTCAGCCGTTCGACGGCCTCCTTGGCGGCGTCCTCGACGCGGTCTGCCGTTGTGGGGCCATAGACGAAGAACCCGTCCTGCTTGGCGCTGCCGCCGAGCCGGCCAAACTGGTCATACTTGCGGCTGAGTACGGCAATTGTCGCGTGCTCAATCGCGTGATTCTGTCGGATACGGTCTATCAACTCAAGAATATCCATCACACTTTCGAGTATGGGAACCGCGCCAAACAGGGTCAAGGGAAGTCAATCGGTGCTGAAACGCGACCTATAGGTTACGGAGCAGTCTGTCGTATTCAGTGTGCGGGCCAATCCAATACCAAGCTACTGTATCATCGTCGACCACACCCAACGCGCGGTACCTTCTTCCTATCCGAATCGAATAGATTTGCCGACCTGCACGCACCCTTTTGAACTGTAAACTGCGTTGGTAAGGATCAGACATGAACTCACGGAATGTCCTCAGCGCTTGTTCCTGTACACGTTTCGGCAGTCTGGCGTATGCCTCTCTGAAGCTTCTACGCGTGATTGATCTCAAGTTTGCAGGTCTTCCAAATTGAGGGGTTCTGTGCGACCGGCCCGAACATCCTCAAGCACTTCCTTCTCCATTTTCGCTAACAGGACTTCTGATTCGGGACGCGCGAACAGTTCCTCCCATCGGGCATCGCCGTCGATGTCGTCCCACTCCTCTACGATCTCCATTTCCTCAAGCACGATTCCGGCAATCCGAGCCTGATCCTCATCAGGCAGTTCCGCTGCCTTCTCAAACGCCTGTTGCAGTAGCTTATTCATCGCATTGCCCCTTAGCTCTGCATCAAGTATACGCAGCTTACCCGCGTCCGCTATGCTTTCACTATGGCCTCCGGCACAGAGAAGACGCGGCGGAATAATGGCCTTGCGGGCCCCGCCGCCAAGGGCGTCGACCGCGTCCTCATCAGCAAGACGCGTCTCCAACGCCGCGTGAAACAAATGGCCGCGCAGTTGAGCGCCGACTATGCGGACGGAGAGATCGTTTGCGTCGGCGCGCTGAATGGCGTCATCTGTTTCCTCGCGGACCTCGTGCGTGAGATGGACATTCCCGCGCCGGTGGAGCTTGTCCACGTTGACCGCTTTATCGACGAACGCGGCCACACCGTTGAGATGCCCAACCCGTTCCGTGAGAGCCTGCGCGGCCGCGACGTCCTCATTGTTGAGGACATCGTGGACACCGGCGTCACGCTCAAACTGCTTGTCGATAAGGTGCTCGCGGAGAATCCCGCATCGGTCAAGGTCTGCACACTGCTGGACAAGCCGGCCCACCGCGAAGTTGAAGTCCAGTTGGACTATATCGGCTTCTCGATAGACCCGGTCTTTGTCGTGGGCTATGGCCTCGACTACGAAGGCTTTTATCGAAACCTGCCGTTCGTTGGTGTTGTGGACAGCGCGGTCTGGCCGCCCGCCCTGCTTGAACGCCCCAAGTTCGACACCTAGCCCCTCCCTCAGGGTGAGGGCGGAACATCGTTGACACGGCGCATTGCCATTGGCCACACTCGCGGTACAAGGGATGAACGGTAAAAGCGCCTCAGCGGCGCGGGGAGAGGGAGACGATGATCACTGATATTCGCTACAACGCCGTCATGGTGGAGGATCTTGAAGAGGGCGTGCAGTTGTGGAAAGACCTGTTTGGTCTTGAGGAACTCAACCAGGCGCGCGGCAACCAGTTTGGCATCCGGGCGCAGATGCTCGGCTACAACGGCCAGCCGGTCATCGAGGTCATGACGCCTGCCGGCCCGGAGACCGCCCTGGCCCGGATGATGGAGGAGCGCAAGAACGAGCGAAATCCCAAGGGCGAGGGCATGTACATGGTCTGCCTTGAGGTTGATGACATCGAGGCAACAATCAAGAACATCGAGGAAAAGGGCGGCCGCATCCAGCGTGAAGAGGGCAACTCCAACGTCGCGTGGGTGCATCCCCTCGGCACAAAGATGGTCTTCATCGAGTTGCAGCAGCGCGGCGCGGGCGGCATGAGCGCAGCCGGCGGAGGCAGCTAGGCACGGCTGGGCCGGCGCATGGCGTCGGCGTTGGTGTTGATCATTAGGCGAGCCGCCCTGACCTTCACGATTCTCCCGAGGCGTGACCGTGCGGAGTGAGAATGCATTCCCTGAGCGGGGACTGAATGATCTCTTTGCGGAGCTCTGGTCCGTTTACCTGGCGCGGGTTGTACGCCTGCTCATCATTTCCCTTGTCAGTGCCCTTGTCGTGTTTGGCGCAATGTCCGGTATCGACGCCATTCTGCCCGACGGAAATCAGCCCGCAATCGACGAGATTCTCACAAGTGTGCCGGAGGGCGAGACTCCAACCAATGAGCAACTCCAGGAGGTAGCCGAGCTGCAGTTGGAGGATCTGCCGCTTGAACTGCTGAGATCAGCTCTATTGATTGGCGCCGCGTTGCTGGTTTCCGCCGTGGCCGCGGGCGCCTACATGTTCGTCATCGGCGCGCATTATGTGGTTGGCCGCGTCCTGATCTCGGAGGCCCTGACTTTTTCCGTACAACGTGTTGGCGGCCTGATCATCACGACGCTGATAGCGCTGGCCGTGGTGTTTGCCGTTTGGGCTGTGTTGTTCATTGCGCCGTTCATGATTGCAAACGCTGCTATGGATACCGCCCTGGTTGCCGCTCTGTTCGGACTGCTCTCCTTCACCGGTTTTGTGGGCGCGGTGGTCATCACTCTTTATACGGCCATCCGATGGACGTTCATCTGGCCTGTCATTGCCTTTGAGGGCCTGATCGGTGTTGCGGCACTCCGTCGCAGTTGGGAATTGACGGAGAATTTCTGGTGGCGGACGTTCGGCATCGTCATCATGGTTACGCTCGCCGTCTTCGCCATCGGCTTCCCCGGTCTCATTGCAACCGGCGCCGGCCTTGAGGCCGTTGGCACGTGGTATTCGAACCTCGTCGCCCCCACGCTTGCGGGGCCGATTCAGGCAATCATGGTATTCCTGCTCTACGCGGATCTTCGGACGCGCAAGGAGGACCCGCCCGGCTACGGCCCCGACCAAATCGCGAGTGAGCTTGGCTTCCAGCCCCAGGTATGGGACGACGCGCCGTAGCGCAGCTACCCGCCGATAACCACGTTCCACTTCCTGATCCGCCATGAGGCGACCAGGCCGTTGTTGATGTACGGGTCCTTTGCAACAAAGTCATCGATGACGGACGTATCGTCAGTGCGGAAAACGATTGACGCGCCGTCGACGGGATCGTCATATGCCCCTGCAATGGGGACAATCCCGCGAGCATGGAGGTCTCTCAGAAGAGCCAGATGCTCATCGCGATGCGCCGGCCGCCGTTCCAGCACGTCCGCCACATATTCATAAATCAGGATGTAGTACATCGCTATCCAAGGCGCGCCAGCTGTTCCTCGATGCGCTGCACCCGCTGGCGTGACTCTTCCAGCCGCTCCTCTTCCTTGGCCACCACCTGCGGGGGCGCCTTGGAGCGGAAACTCTCATTGGACAGCCGCTGCTCGAGACCGGTCAGCCGCCCGCGCGTTTCCTCCAATTCCTTTGACAGCCGTGACCGCTCCGCGTCGGCGTCCACCAACCCGGCGAGCGGCACCATGACCGTTACGCCGTCAAGGATGGCCGTCATCACTGACGCGGGATCAGGCCGCTCATCCTCGGGCGCGAGCACGCTCAGAGAGGACACGCGAGCCAGAACGCCAATGGCCTCACGAGAATCTGCGATGGCGTCCTGTGATTCCGGCACGGCGTCAACGATCGTCTCAATCATGCGTGAATGTTCAACGTTGCCCTCGGCCCGTGCGTTGCGGATGGCCCGCACGACGTTGATAACATCGGCAACCTCGGACTCCGCCGCCCCGTCGACATGAACTGTGTCCGCTTCCGGGTAAGCGCTGATCATGATGGAGTCCACGCCCCGTGCCAGTTCAGGGGCGCGGGTGATGAGGCTCTGCCAGATCTCTTCCGTCACGAACGGCATAAATGGGTGGAGCAGCCGCATCGACTGCTCAAGCACGCCGACCAGGTAATGAACTGGCCTCTCATCACCGTTGCGAATGCGAACCTTGGCAAGCTCGATATACCAATCCGCATATTCATCCCACAGGAAATCACGGATTATCTGCTCGGCCTGCCCCAACTGAAAATCCTCAAGCAGGCGGTTGACATCAACTGTCATGCTTGCCATGCGGGAAACAATCCACCGATCTTCCCGGTGTTCCGGCGCGGGCATCTCACCGCCAATTTGCGTTTCTACCTGTTCCATCGACCGCACGACAAACCGTGCCGCGTTCCACAACTTGTTAGCGAAGTTCCGGCCCGCCTCCATGCGCCCCGGTGTCAGCGCGAGGTCATTCCCCGGCGTTGTGGCAATCGTCAGAGCCATGCGCAGCGCGTCCGTGCCGTACTCCGCAATGCTCTCAAGCGGATCGATCACGTTGCCGCGCGTCTTCGACATTTTTTGTCGTTGAGCATCACGCACCAACCCATGCAGGTAAACGGTGCGGAAGGGAATATCTCCCGTGTTCTCCAGTCCCATCATGATCATCCGCGCCACCCAGAAGAACAGGATGTCGTAGCCCGTCTCCATCACGGACGTTGGATGGAAATACGTGTAGTCCTCCGTCTCGTCCGGCCATCCCAGTGTCGAATGCGGCCACAACCCGGACGAGAACCACGTGTCCAGCACGTCCGGGTCCTGCACGAGGCTTGTTGAGCCGCAGGAGGAACAAGCGGACGGATCCTCTGCCTCCACGATGGGAGTCACGTCTTTGTCCGCATCCACCCGATCCGAACGCGAGACGATCTCGTCGTGGGATAAGCCTATACGGGTAAGTTGCGCGTACGTGCCCGACCATACTTCCTGTCCGTTTGGGCCTGTGACGGGATCGCGCAGTACTATCTCCAGCCGTTCGCCGTCGCATTCGCCGCAGAACCACGCCGGAATACGATGCCCCCACCACAGTTGGCGGGAGATGCACCAGTCGCGAATACCGTCCATCCAGTTGAGATACGTGCCGGTGAAGCGCTCCGGTACGATGTTGATCCGGCCGTCCCTCACAGCCTCCGCGGCGCGCTCTGCTAGGGGCAGAATGTCGACGAACCATTGGATGCTGATGCGCGGTTCAATGACGGACTGGCAACGGTAGCATCGCCCCACGCGGTTCTGATAGTCCTCCGTCTTTTCAAGGAAGCCCTGCGCCTCAAGGTCGGCGACGATGCGTTGTCGAGCCTCGAATCGCTCCAGCCCTTCGAACGGCCCTGCGTGCTCATTCATCACGCCGTCCGCATCGATGACTTCTATTGCGTCGAGGCCATGCCGCTGACCAATCTCGAAGTCGTTTTGGTCGTGCGCCGGTGTCACCTTGAGCGCGCCCGTCCCGAACTCCATGTCCACATAGTCATCCCCGACGATGGGGATTTCGCGATCGATGAACGGCAGACGCACCGTCGTGCC
The DNA here is from genome assembly GCA_965203815.1 of Dehalococcoidia bacterium. Classification (GTDB taxonomy): domain Bacteria; phylum Chloroflexota; class Dehalococcoidia; order UBA6926; family UBA6926; genus VXMO01. The sequence goes on from OZ241912.1 coordinate 1,160,064, forward strand.
GATGGCGTCCGCGAATCGTGGGTCGTTCGTGTTCACGGCGACGGCCGTATCGCCTAAATATGTCTCAGGCCGCGTCGTTGCAACCGTCACATAGCGCCCTGAACCGTCGGTGTAGGGGTAGTTGATATGCCAGAGCTTGCCCTCGGCGTCCTCGTATTCGGTTTCCAAATCTGACAGGGCAGTGTGGTCAGTCGGGCACCAGTTGATCATCCGCTCGCCACGGTAAATCCGCCCCTTGTTGAAGAGGTTCACAAAGGTCGCCCGCACCGCCCGTGACGGCCCCTCGTCCAGCGTGAACCGCTCGCGTGTCCAGTCGCACGACGCGCCGAGCCGACGATGCTGATTCTGGATTGCGCCGCCGTACTCCCGCACCCACTCCCACACATGCTCTAGGAATTTCTCGCGCCCGATCTCGCGTCGGTCCATGCCTTGCGAAGCAAGATGATTCTCGACAACGTATTGGGTCGCGATGCCTGCGTGGTCGGTACCGGGCAGCCACAATGTTGGGTCGCCCCGCATCCGATGCCACCGCACCAGCGTGTCCTCAACCGACGCCGTCAGCGCATGGCCGAGGTGCAGCTGCCCCGTGACGTTGGGCGGCGGCATGATGACGACGAAAGGCTCTTTGTTCGGGTCAATCGTTGGCTGAAAATACCCGCGATCCTCCCACCATTGGTAGCGCGCCTCTTCGAATCGCGCCGGATCATACGCAGACGGCATCTCAGCCGCAGGGTGTGAGTCGGCCGACATTAGAGGGCGCTCCGAAGGCTGAATAAAGCAGGACGATAGGGGCAGTGATTCATAGCAGCTTCTATTGTAGCGAATGAGTGTGACTAACCCGCCGCTTGCCCCGTCACCACAAGTGCCTGCTCATAGTCCTCGGGGCTGTTCATGTTCACGATAACGATCGGGTCTGCAAACTCGACCTTGTTGACGCGATCGTGGTCTCGTTCCGTGATTTCACGCAAGCCGCGCTTTGCCTCCGTGATTGCCTCGATCTCGGAACGAAGGGAAGAATCCATCACGGGTGGGTGTCCTTCGATGCCGCCGTGCCATGGATACGTGATCGGCAGCCCGCCCGTGTGATGCGCCTCCACCAGCATGTCCGTGATATGCGCGGGCTTCGGAGAGTCCATCGCCAGAAAGATCCACTCAGTGGCGCGTGCGTCGGCGGCGGCCAACCCGGCCAGCACCGACGTCGTCTTGCCGCGTTCGTAATCCGCGTTCTCGATGATCTTGTAGACAGGCACTCGCTCAAGCGACTCCGGCAGGAGTGGCCGATAGTCCGCGGCGTCCTCGCCAAGCACGACAATCAGCTCATCCACGCCCGAAAGCCCGCCCTGCTCAACCTGATACGTCAACAAGTCCTTGCCCATCCAGGGCAGGGTCTGCTTGGGACGGCCCATGCGTGATGAACTGCCCGCGGCGAGAATAACCAGGGAAACGAACCGGGTACCCGTTTCGGTCACGCGAGTTCCTTAGTTGATCACCCGCTGAAAAGGGCGCACACGCGATCTAACACGGTGTCCGCCACCTCGCGCTTGGACATCAGCGGCAGGTCTTCCTGGCCACCGGATTTGTCAAGGATGACGACACGATTTGTATCAACCGCAAAGCCTGCATCCGTCGCCGAAACGTCATTGGCGACAATCATGTCCAGCTTCTTGCCCTCCAGCTTGGCGCGGGCATTATTGAGCAAATCCTCTGTCTCGGCGGCAAAACCGACCTTGATACCCGGCAGGCTGCTCACCTGCGCGAGGATGTCCGGCGTCTTCTGCATCTCAATGGTCAGGCGGTCCTGTCCCTCGACCTTTTTCATCTTCTGACCCGCCGCAGAGATTGGCTCCCAGTCCGCAACGGCAGCCGCCATGACCAGCGCATCCGCCGCGTCGTTCAGCGCGTCGGAAACCGCCGCAAGCATCTGGCGCGCGCTCTCCACCTTGACGACCTTGATGCCCGCCGGGTTGGTCAGGCTTGCCGCCGTTACCAGCGTCACTCTCGCGCCACGATCTCGCGCAGCCTCCGCGAACGCATAGCCCTGCTTGCCGGATGAGCGATTTGTGACAACGCGCACGGGGTCAATCGGCTCCTGCGTGCCGCCCGCGGAGACAACAATGTGCCGTCCTGCCAGGTCTTGATTCGCTGAGAGAATCCCCCCCAGCGCTTCGAGAATATCCGTAGTCTCGACGAGCCGCCCGCTGCCGACCGCGCCGGATGCAAGCCGCCCCTCATTGGGTCCGGCGAATTCAAAGCCGCGCCCTTTCAAAACCGCCACGTTCGCCTGCGTCGCCGCGTTCGCCCACATGTGGTGCTCCATCGCGGGCGCGATGAGAACGGGGGACTCCGTTGCGAGAACGATGGTCGAGAGCGCGTCATCCGCAAGGCCGTGCACAATCTTGGCCATCACGTTCGCCGTTGCGGGCGCGATGACGATGGCGTCCGCTTGCCGCGCAATCTCCACGTGCTCAAGCGGGTCCTCGGAGTTGGCGTCGAACAGGTCAGTTATCACGAGGCGGTGCGTCAACGAACGGAATGTGAGCGGCGTGATGAACTCCTGCGCGGAGCGTGTCAGCACAACGTCAACAAGCGCCCCCGCCTGCATCAGCTTGGAGGCGATGTCTGCCGCCTTATAGCTCGCGATGCTGCCGGACACACCCAGCACAATCCGCTTACCGGCTATCGCGTCTGCCCCACTCATCTCCTACCTTCTCACTCCGTCATTCCCGCGAAAGCGGGAATCTGAATCGTGATTTGCTCAGTCTATCCCTGATTAAGCTCCCAAATCAGTCGCAAACCCTGCAGCGTCAGGTCCGGCTCCAACTCGTCGATGAACTCCGTCCGCTCCGCAATCGTCTCAACAAGCCCGCCGGTCGCAATCACACGAGCCTCCGCCCCAATCTCAGCGCGGATGCGCCGTATCACACCCTCCATCAGACCAAGATACCCATACATCAGACCTGAGCGCATCGCCTGATCCGTGTCACGCCCGATAACCCTCTCGGGAAACACGGGCGCAATGGGCGGCAGCTGCGCCGCCCTCCGTGTCAGCGCCTCGGACGCCAACGTGATCCCCGGGGCGATCACGCCGCCGATGAATACTCCGTCCTTCGTGACCACGTCGAACGTCGTCGCCGTGCCGAAATCGACCACGATGCCCGGCCCGCCGTACAGCCCGTATGCCGCCGCCGCGTTCACGATCCTGTCCGTGCCAACGCCGTCCGGCTTGTCCACGTCCAGTGTCACGCCGCGATTCTTCGCCGCCTTCGCGTCTAAAGCCGTGACGCCGAATGTCTCCGTTGCTGCCTGCTCCATCATCGTTGTCAGGGGCGGCACGACGGAACAGAGTGAAACGCCGTCAATATCAGATTCCCGGATGTTGTGTCGCGCCAACTCGGCACACATGTATTCAGCAGTATCCGTAGGCGAATTGCTCTCACCCGTCGGGAGACGGTGGGACGCGACCATCCGCTCGCCGTCAAAGACGGCGAACTTCATGTTCGTGTTCCCAATATCAACCGTCAGCAGCATCCCTTATCACCTCATTCCGGCGAAAGCCGGAATCCATCCGGTCTGCCCCAAAGGCACACGCAATTATACGCGTCGGGTCTATCCATTAGTGCCGCGAATCTGAAACAATCTGAAAACAAGGAGAATCACATATGACCAACCCCACTCGCACAATCCTCGTCATCGGCGCAACCGGCAACCAGGGCGGCGGCCTCGTCGGCCACTTGCTGTCGTCCAAGGACTGGCACGTTCGCGGCTTTACACGCTCGCCCCAAAGCGAAAAAGCACAGGCGCTCGCCGCGCGCGGCGTGGAGATCGTAGCGGGAGACATGGACGATGTTGCGTCACTCGATTCTGCCATGGAGGGCGCGTACGGCGTCTTTTCCGTGCAGGGGGAGGCGAGAGGGGACGATCCCATGCACGAGGCGCGGCAGGGTATAGCCGTCGTAGAGGCGGCGAAGAGGACAGGGATCCGGCACCTCGTCTACACCTCCTCCTGCGGAGCTAAGGAGCCGAACAGGGGCGTCAGTTATTGGGATGCCAAGCGAGAGGTCATTGCCCACATCCGGGAAAACGGGGTTCCCTACACGATCCTCCGCCCCGTGTCATTCATGGAGAACTACGTCTCCGACCGCAATGGCCTCGCCAACGGCGTTGTTCGCGGACTGCTGACGCCGGACAAGACCCTGCAGGTCATCTCAGGCCACGATATCGGCGCATACGCCGCCGCAGCATTCAACAACCCTGCCAAGTACCAGGGGCAGGAGATTGATATCGCCGCCGAAACCCTGACGATGACCGACATCGCCGCCGCCCTCACCCGTGTCGTCGGCCATGAGATTGTCTATCAAGAGATACCGGAGGAAACGCGAGCAAACATGCCGGAGTCCGGCGTCGCGATGGGCAAGTGGTACCAGGCCTATGGCTACGACGAGGATATTCCCGCCCTGGAAGCCAGGTGGGGCATCCCAACGCTCAAATTCGAGGAGTGGCTCCGCGCCATCGGCTGGCGCTAGGCAAACAGCGGCGGAACCGGCCCCTGTCCTCGCCGGATTACATCCATCGCCGCCGGAATCTTCTCAATCAGATCGGACGCCAACAGCCCCGACGTCATGTTGCCGTTTGCTTGAGCTGCCAGAGCCGCCGCCGTTCCATGTACATACACACCCGCTCGTGCGGCCGCAGAGGTTGTCAGCCCTTGTGACAGGAATCCCGTGATGATTCCCGCCAGCGCGTCACCCGTTCCGCCCGATGCAAGGGCAGGCAATGCCAAAGGGCAGATGGACGGCGGCTCATCAGGACTCGCCACAACCGTATACGCGCCCTTCAGCACGACAGTCAGGCCCCACTCCTTCGCCTTTGCCTCGGCAATCTCAATCCTGTTCCGCTGAATCTCTTCAACCGACGTTTCGCACAACCGCGCCATCTCACCCGGGTGGGGGGTGACGACGGTAGGATTCTCAAGGTTTTCCCACCATTCATCGAAGTCGGTAAGAGCGGTTAGGCCATCCGCATCGAGTACTAGTGGTATATCCTCTTCCATAATGTCGATCAACCCCGTCAAGAAGTTGTGTTTCCCCGATAGCTGCCCCAGACCTGGGCCGATAACGACAGCCCCCGGCGACTTGAATCTCAGTGAGGCCAGCATTTGTACCAATGCCCTCTCGGAATCTATCTGCAGGTTGGAATCGACGATGAGAGGTAGATGTGTCGATTCAAACGTCATCGACGCGAGGGAATCCGTGATCGTCTCCGGCGCGGCAATCTCCACTGTTCCCGCACCCACTCGGCCTGCTGCCCGTCCTGCTAGGACCGGCGCGCCACGATAAAGTTCAGAGCCGCCAACGACCACAACATGCCCAAAACTTCCCTTATGCCCCGCCGCTCGCCGCTCCGGCAGAAGTTCGGCAACCTCTTGCGCCGTCAGCACGGCGACGCCTGAATCCTCTGTGCCGGGCACCCCTAGCCCAATATCTGCAACGCAAATCTGCCCACAGATTTCCGCGCCATTCACGGTCAGGCAGCCAACCTTCACGCTGCCAAGCGCCACCGTGATATTTGCAGGCAGCGTGGCCGGGTCCACCTCGCCGCTGTCAGAGTCGAGGCCCGACGGCATATCAACGGCTACCACAGCAGCTCCGCTTGCACCGCGCACCGCATCCAAGGCATCGAGAATCGGCCCCTCGATGGCACGCGACCGTCCGGTGCCGAGCAGGGCGTCAACAACGATTTCGGCTTTTGCGAAGGTCTCGCCTAGATCAGACAGGTCACCCTGCGTGATTGAGCAACCTGCCGCTCCACATTCTTCCAGCAGCGGGTCATTGTCCGCTCGCGGAATGGGACTAAAAACCGAAACGCTTGCTCCTCGTTGCCGCAGTATCCGCGCCGCAATCAGCCCGTCGCCGCCGTTCTTGCCCGGCGCAGCCAGCACAAGAACTCGCCGTCCAACCACACGCCCGTCGAGCGCCTCCCCAACGGCATCCGCAACGGCCCGCCCGGCACGCTGCATCAACTCCTCAACGGTCGTGCCCGCCGCTATTGCGTCCTCTTCAATGCGCCGCATCTCCGCGGCTGTGACGGCTCTCATGTCGCACCGCCAGACTGTAAACCCGTCTACTCCGGCGCGTGATAGGGCGACGGATACTCCGCCGTCCCCACCACGATTGAGAGCGCATATTCAATCGAATGTGTCTGGCTCACGGTCAGATCCGTCAGGCCTATGCGCTCCGCGACGGCCTTCGCGCGACCGTGCAGCCGCACCTCCGGCTTGCCGCCGCGCATCGGCAGGATCTCAATATCCTTCCAGCCCACGCCGCGCGCCCCCGTGCCCAGCGCCTTCATCACGGCCTCCTTGCTGGCGAATCTCGCCGCAAGCTCCGGGTCCCGCATCCGGCTCGTCCGCTGTTCCTCCGGTGTATAGACGCGATCAAGAAACCGCTGTCCGAACCGCTCGCGAGCCTCTCTGATTCTCCACACCTCGCACATATCGATTCCGGTGGTCAACATTACGGGTAAATGCTCCTCTGTTCATGCAGTCCCCAGATTATCGCAGAACGGAATATGCGCCGTCCCTAACGCTATACTCAGAGAAGGGTAGCTGGAGACGGAGCACGCCATTGACCGCACGCATCATTGACGGCCGGGGCATCGCGGCAGACATTCGCAAGGAAGTCGCGCGGGATGTGGCCGCGCTCAAGGCGAAGGGCATCATGCCCGGTCTCGCCGCTGTCGTTGTGGGCGACGACCCCGCATCCCAAACCTATGTCGCCAACAAGGAACGCGCCTGTCGGGAGGTTGGCATCTATACGGAGATTCACCGTATAGACTCTTCCGTCTCGCAGGACGGCCTGCTGGACCTCATCGAGTCCCTTAACCGCGCGGACCGCGTCCACGGCATCCTCGTGCAGCTGCCGCTGCCGTCGCACATTGAGGAGCACGCCGTCATTGAATGTGTCCGACCGGACAAGGACGCGGACGGATTTCACCCGCTCAACATCGGGCATCTCGCCATCGGCGACTCCCAGTTCGTGCCGGCCACTCCGTTCGGCGTCATGGAGATGCTGAAGCGGGAGGGTGTGCATCTTGGCGGTAAGCATGCCGTCATCATTGGCCGCAGCAACATCGTTGGAAAGCCCATCGCGACGGCGTGGATGCAGGGCGATCCGAAGTTTTACCCGCGCGTCACCGTCTGCCACAGGACAGACCCAAACCTTGCTGAGGTGACAAAGCAGGCGGACATCCTCGTTATAGCCGTTGGTATTCCTGAAGTCATTACCGCTGAAATGGTCAAGCCGGGCGCAGTCGTCATCGACGTGGGCATCAATCACATTGAGGACAAGAGCCAGAAACGGGGCTTCAAGATCGTCGGCGATGTTGACTTTGATGCCGTGTCTGAGGTGGCGAGCGCCATCACGCCCGTGCCGGGCGGTGTCGGCCCCATGACCGTCGCAATGCTGCTGCGCAACACGGTCTCTGCCGCGCAAGCGCAGATAGAAAATAGGTGAGAAGGAAGCGATGGGCAGCGCAGCTGGCTGCCCTTGTGTGCGTGCTGCTCACCCTGGCGCTCGCAGTTGCCTGCGGGAACAACAATGACCTTGGCGCAAGAGGCCTGCAGCCCGATGGCACCTATATCATCGTCGGGACGGAATTCGCCTTTGAACCGGATACAATCGAGGTTCCCGTGAACGAGGAAACCGTTATCGAGTTCAGGAATCTTGGCACCGTCGACCATGATCTCGTCATTGAGGAGTTTGGCGTTGCAACGGGATCGATGCGGATCGGTTCGAAGAAAACAGTCCGATTCACTCCAACAGAAACGGGCGAATTCGATCTCATCTGCTCCATCCCCGGCCATCCGGAGGCCGGTATGACAGGAACCGTCGTCGTTGTAGAATCACCAGTACAGACCGTTGCGCAAGGCTGACATATCTCATGACATCTGACGATATCGGCAACGACGGCTCCGCCCCCTTTATGGTGGCGGATTATGAATTTGAACTCCCGGAACACCTTATCGCCCAACAGCCTGTCGAGCCGCGCGACCACTCTCGCCTCCTCGTCATTCACCGTGCCTCCGGCCTGATTGAGCACAAGCATTTTTACGACCTCGGGTCCGTACTCACCGAGGGAGACGTCCTCGTTGTTAATGAGACCCGCGTCATCCCCGCCCGCCTTTTGGGGACCAAGCGAGACGGCGGCGGACGTGTCGAGATTCTCCTCATCCGCCCCGTCGCAGGAAGCGGGGAAGGTGTCGAGGCCAACGAGCGAATGTGGACCGCCATGGTGCGGCCCTCGCGCCGCGTCGCCGCGAACACCATTGTGGAGTTGGACGCTCCCGGCGCGCCCCGGGTTCACGTTGGTCAGCAATACACGGACGGCACCCGACTCGTCACTCTGCCGGAGGGTTTTGTCCTCAATGATGTCGGGCAGGTTCCCCTCCCCCCGTACATCCGCCAGGAGATTCCGAACCTTGAGCGGTATCAGACCATTTACGCCTCGAAGCCCGGCAGTGTCGCCGCTCCCACTGCGGGTCTCCATTTCACGCCGGAACTGATGGAGAACCTGCAAGAGCAGGGCGTCGGCATCGCCCGCCTCACCCTGGACGTGGGCCCCGGCACATTCCGACCCGTCAAGGTCGATGACCCGCGTGAGCACGTCATGGGGCAGGAACGCTACGAGCTGCCGGATGAGGCCGCGGAGACCATCTCGCAGGCTCTTGCGGATAACCGCCGCATCGTTGCAGTCGGTTCAACCCCCGTCCGCGCGCTTGAAGCAATCGCCATCAACCAGGACGTTGCCGCCGGTCAGGGCGAATCACGAAGAATCGCTCCTGAAATCGGAGAAACGGAACTCATGATCCTGCCCGGGTTTGAGTTCAAAGTGATCGGCGCGATGATCACCAACTTCCATCTCCCGCGCTCCACCCTCCTCATGCTTGCCTCCGCATTCGCGGGCAAGGATCTTGTGGATCGCGCCTACCGCGAGGCAATCGCCCAGGAATACCGTTTCTACTCCTTCGGCGACTCCATGATCATGCTTTAGGAGGTTCAATGATCGACCGAGACCGCCTCATCCGCACGTTCACTGATCTTGTTCATATTGACAGCCCATCCGGCGAGGAGGCCGCCGTCGCCGAGGCCCTGACATCCCGCCTCACTGACCTCGGATTCACCGTCTCGCGTGACGCCTATGGCAACGTCATCGCGTCCGAACCCGGCGACTCCCCCGTCCTCCTCTCCGCCCACATGGACACTGTTGAGCCGGGGCGGGGCATCAAACCCATCATTGATGGAGACGTTATCCACACCGACCAGACCACCGTCCTTGGCGGCGACTGCAAGGCCGGCCTTGCAGTCATCCTTGAAGCGCTTGAGTCTCTGCGGAGCGATGGTGTGGCGCGCCGCCCCGTTGAGATCGCTCTCACACGTCAGGAGGAAATCGGTCTCGTCGGCGCGAAGAACCTCGACTACTCCATGCTCCGGGCAAAACAGGCCGTAGTCTTTGACGGCGAGGGTCCCGTCTACCACGTGACAACGGGCAGCCCCACCTATATCAGCCTTGATATTGATATAATCGGACGCGCCGCGCACGCCGGCGTCGAACCGGAAAAGGGCATCTCCGCCATCCAGATTGCCGCCGAGATGATCGTCCAGATGCGGCTCGGCCGTCTCGATGAGAACACCACGTTCAATGTCGGCCTCATCGAGGGCGGCAGTGTCCGCAACGCAGTGCCCGAGCACGCCGTTCTCAGGGGCGAAACCCGCAGCCATGACCCCGAGGCGCTTGAGCGGATCCGCGCCTATCTGCTCAACATCGTTCAGGACACGCAGGGGCGGTGGACGGAAGCCACCATCAACTGTGAGCTCCAGGAGCAATTTATCGGGTATCGCCTGGATGAGAGCGCCGGCTTGCTCGCCCGCGTCAAGGAAACTCTCACCGGACTTGGCATGACCCCTGAGCTGGCGATCTCCGGCGGCGGCACGGACGGCAACGTCTTCGTTCTCAACGGCATTGAGGCCGTCGTCGTCGGCGCGGCCATGCATGATGCCCACACCGTCCGTGAAAGCGTCAAAATCTCAGACCTCGAGCAGTGCGCCCAATTCTGCCGCGCCCTGCTGGAACTCTAACCCGGTTTCCGCGCCAGAAAACAATATAAAGGCGTGAAGATTCCCGTCTTCCCGCCCGCCACATAGGCATTCGCCGTTCGATCGAGCAGCCCGATTACGTCCGTAGACCCCTTTGGAAACACACCGACCAACTCGGCCAGTTTGGACCCCCACATAATTCCCTTGCGGCCCAACGGAGTCCTCCGCAACGCAGTGCCCAGCGTGCCGTGCCGCGCCTCCATTGGCTTGTACCACGGCGTCCCCAGGTCGTCCTCCACGACGCCCAGGTCCTTTCCCTCGATCACCTCGAACCCCACCGCCGTCAGCGTCTGGTCCACCTCCCGCATTGTCGCAATGTCGTTGAGCGCGATGCCGCGCATGAGCTCCTGTTTGAGGGCAAGGTGCCGGCTGTCTCCGGGATCGAATACGTCCGTCAAGCACATCTCCTGACCCCACAGCAGCGCGCCCGGCTTCAGCACCCGGTAGATCTCCGCGAACGCGCCCGCCTTGTCCGGCGCGTGGCATGTCGATTCGATCGCATATCCCCGGTCAAACGTGTCATCGCCGATCGTGCCCATGTCCATGAAGCTGCACGCCACGTAATCGACCATATCGTTGATACCCGCCTCAGAGTTCAACGCTCTCGCCTTTTCCAACTGGAGTTCGTTGTTGTTGATTCCAACGACCCTGACGCTGCCCTCGCCGACCACGCGGCGCATCGGCCCGCCCAACCCGCAGCCCACGTCGATAACCGACATTCCCTCGCGCAGTTCCAGCTTGTCGATCATCAATCGCTGGTGCCGAACCTTGGACTCCTCCAGGCTCTCCGTGGATGATAGCGGAGCGAAGTGCAGAGACTCGCCCCAACCGTACACCATGAACTCGCTGCACAGGTCGTAGTATTCCTTGACGGTTGCCGCGTGATCGTAGCCTGCCCCGTCGGCATCGTCAGCGGAGGCCCTGTCCAACCATCCGTCGAAATCGCGCACGCGCCCGGCGACGTTTGAACCTCGATACGCATTCTTGAGTCCGCCGGATAGTTTGCGAAGCTGCACACGCCCTCCCTCGCCGCCTGCTCACCGTCAACCACAATCGATTCTATCAGCGCCCCCCAATTTGCCCCCCGTCATTCCCGTGCTTGACACGGGAATCCAGAGTCCCCTCCCCCTTGATGGGGGAGGGCCAGGGCGGGGGTGACACTACCCCGTTCACCCTGAGCCTGTCGAAGGGCCATCACACCCTTCAATCCCTCCGCTCCCTCTTGACTTAATTCCTTAGGTGCATAGTATGTGGGCGTCAGTCGTTCAGCCCAAATCAGTTGGGCAGAAGGGAGGGCAAGATGAAGAGGATCAGTGTATCCGCAGTATTGGTGCTCTTTGTTGTATCTATGGCGCTTGGCGCTACTCCAGGGGATACTTCGCCGCCCGACACCCAAGAACAATTGCTGAATGCGCTCCGGGCCAGCATCGGTGATTCGTCATCATCCAAGACAGCGTCGTTGCAGTCTGGAACAGGTGACTCTCAGCAAACTGAGGGCACTACCGCTAGTAGTGCCGCGCAAGCTGCGTGGCCGAATCCATACGGTTGCTATGGAAAGACCGACAACCCTCATGTGTCTGGCACTACTAGTGATCAAATCGCTGTAAAGGCCCGAACTTTTTGCCCCAACGGGCCAGCAATGCCCACTATAGGTGTAGACACGATTCTGATGAAAGGCAGCCTCTGCATCGGCAACACCTGCCTTTCATGGTCCCCCTACAGCACATTGGATACGAACGAAGCACATTATGTGACTTCCGTCCGCAGCAGAGCCTCTGGTAGTCCTTGTGAAGATGGAGTGTATAGAGGCGATAGCTTACATTACATCATAGATTCCGAGGACGATCTGTACTACGCATTCACAAAGAACGCTCAGCAGATAACCTCGTGCGACTAGTAAATGCGGGTTCGAGCACGAACCATCCTTAGTAACTGCAGGGAACAATGGAATGTTGTGGGACACAGAGCGGATCGCGCCGCTGGATAATCATTCGGCAGCCTTGTGGGTACAGCAGGGCTTGCTGCCCCTCCGGCGGCGCGAAAAAGGCTACAGAGTAGGCAATGTTGTTCCACAGGGCTTTCAAGCCTACGCCCGCATCTTTCACCCGGCCTCCCGCTATTTCGCTAACCGGCGAGAGTGGGGGCTCGTTCGCTGGGCGCAGATTGCATCGTGGACAGGCCGAACGGCGCACGCCGCGATGCAATTCCATTCCATACTGGGTCATCCCAAAAACCCCGCAGTCAAACCTGAATGGGGCAGACTGCCAGCCGAAGGTTCGCTTGATACCGATCTGATCGACAGCTTAATCGACACTCTGTCTACATTCACAACTACACGGGAGACCTGCTTCTTCTGCATCTGGGAGGGGGCTTGGCATGGTTACGGTGCGACCTTTGCCTTTCTGAGCCCAACGGGAAATGCTGTGCGCCAACAATTTGATAGAGAACGACAAACCCGTGAACAGGCTAGGAGTTCCGAGCCCCTCAAGATTGGATTGTTCGACTACCTGCTCTTCACAAGCAGTCTGGCGGTCATACCGGAGATGGTGGAATCTCCGAGCTTCTGGTGGCCGCAGGATCGCGCATGGTGTGTGGCGACGGACATCGATATGACGTCCACCTTCGTGGGAGGAACGGCGGAGTGCATCGCTTCCCTGGTCAACCATCCAGACCTTGAGGCGCTGCCCATTGACATAGAAACCCGCATAGACGTCCACGGTGACACCATCAACACCTGAATGTCTCCCCGTCCCCCCCCTGATCCTGAATCATCCCGTTCGCCCTGAGCCTGTCGAAGGGCCGCCCCCCCCAAAGTGCCCGCCTTTCGCATTGACACGCCTATCATCGCGTCCTTATAGTGGTGGTTCGCGCCCGTCCTCGGACGGGTGCTGGATGGTTGGCGCCTTAACAAGTGAATAGGTCAAGATAAGGTCAGTATGTACTGACCGCGGTTCTTCAATGAAATAGAAACGAGTCAAAAACAAGTAGGGTTAAGCTACTAAGGGCGCGTGGTGGATGCCTTGGCGTCAGGAGCCGAAGAAGGGCGTAGCTTGGCTGCGATAAGCCCGGGGGAATTGCCAAGCAAGTTGATCCCGGGATGCCCGAATGGGGAAACCCGGCCCGCTTTATCGCGGGTCACCGCCGGCCGAACACATAGGCCGGATGGAGGCAAGTCAGGGAACTGAAACATCTAAGTACCTGGAAGAAAAGAGATTATTCCCTCAGTAGTGGCGAGCGAACGGGGAACAGCCCAAACCGGAGAGGCCTAACGGACGCGGGTCTTATGTCTGTTCGGGGTTGCGCGACGTGATGGGAGAGATCCCGCGATCTCTCGCGGAGTTACCAACCGGACTCCAGCCGAAAGTCCGTGGAAACGGCTACCAAAGAAGGTGATAGTCCTGTAGGCAAAGGGGAAAGGCTCCGTGCATTGCGACCGAGAGTACCACGGGACACGGGAAATCTTGTGGGAAGCTGGGGAGACCACTCTCCAAGGCTAAATACTCCTGACGACCGATAGCGTACTAGTACCGTGAGGGAAAGGTGAAAAGCACCCCGGGAGGGGAGTGAAAGAGATCTGAAACCGCGTGCCTACAAGCGGTCAGAGTCCTTCGAAAGAGGGATGATGGCGTGCCTATTGAAGAATGAGCCGGCGAGTTAATCCGTGTGGCAAGGTTAAGGATGTGGCCATCTGCAGCCGTAGCGAAAGCGAGTCTGAACAGGGCGCCAAAGTGGCACGGATTAGACCCGAAACCTGGTGAGCTACCCATGGCCAGGGTGAAGCGAGTCTAAAAGCTCGTGGAGGCCCGAACTGGTGAACGGTGCAAAGTTCTCGGATGAGCTGTGGGTAGAGGTGATATGCCAATCGAACCAGGAGATAGCTGGTTCTCCCCGAAATGCATTGAGGTGCAGCCCCATGGGTTCACCTCCGGAGGTAGGGCTCTGAATGGGCTAGGGGGCGAGAGCTTACCAAACCCAATCAAACCACAAATGCCGGAGGTCCAGACCATGGGAGTGAGTCGGCGGGGGATAAGCTTCGTCGTCGAGAGGGAAACAACCCAGATCACCAGCTAAGGTCCCTAAGTGCGGTCTAAGTGTTCAACGAGGTGGAGTTCCACAAACAGCCAGGAGGTTGGCTTAGAAGCAGCCATCCTTGAAAGAGTGCGTAACAGCTCACTGGTCGAGGGACTCTGCGCGGACAACGTACCGGGGCTCAAGTCCGCCACCGAAGCTGTGAACTTCCTCCTTTTTGGAGGGAGTGGTAGGGGAGCGTTGCCTGTGCAGTGAAGCCCAACCGTGAGGTTGAGTGGAGCGCAGGGAAGTGAGAATGCCGGCATGAGTAGCAATGAACCCGGGTGAGAATCCCGGGCGCCGAAAACCCAAGGGTTCCTACGCCACGGTTGTCGACGTAGGGTTAGCCGGGCCTAAGCTGAGGGCGAAAGCCGTAAGCGATGGACAGCTGGTTAGTATTCCAGCGCCGCCGGTGTGTCGTTTAAAGCTACGGAGTAACGCAGGAGGATAGGCGGGGCATGCCTATTGGACATGGTGTGTCCCTGATCCCAGCCGATGCCGGGATAGGCAAATCCGTCCCGGATATAGGTAGGTGAGGAGAGGGGAGAGCTTTCTCGCTACGGCGATAGGGCGATCCCGCTGAGTTCACGCTGTCCAGAAAACCTTCGTATGCTATGGCACACAGGCGCCCGTACCGCAAACCAACACAGGTGGGTGCTCCGAAAACGGAGAAGGCGTTCGAGATAACCCCCCTTAAGGAACTAGGCAATCTAACCCCGTAACTTTGGAAGAAGGGGTGCCTCTGGGCGTGGCAGCTTCACGCCGCTGCGCTCTGGAGGTCTCAGAAAACCGGCCCGAGCGACTGTTTAACTAAAACACAGGTCTCTGCGAAGGAGTAATCCGACGTGTAGGGGCTGACGCCTGCCCAGTGCCGGAAGGTTAAGAGGAGAGGTGCAAGCTTCGAATTGAAGCCCCGGTGAACGGCGGCCGTAACTATAACGGTCCTAAGGTAGCGAAATTCCTTGTCGGGTAAGTTCCGACCCGCACGAATGGCGTAACGACTTGGGCGCTGTCTCGAGGGGGGACTCGGTGAAGTTGAAGTACCCGTGAAGATGCGGGTTACCCGCGGCAGGACAAAAAGACCCCGTGGAGCTTTACTGTACCCTGGCATTGTGTTGGGGCCAGAGATGTGTAGGATAGGCGGGAGACTGTGAAGTGTCGGCGCCAGCCGGCATGGAGTCAACCTTGAAATACCGCTCTTCTTTGGTTTTGATGCTAACCCCTGATCAAGCAGGGAGACCGTGTCAGGCGGGCAGTTTGACTGGGGCAGTCGCCTCCCAAAAGGTAATGGAGGCGTCCAAAGGTTCCCTCAGGGTGGATGGAAATCACCCGTGGAGCGCATTGGCACAAGGGAGCTTGACTGTGAGGCCTACAAGCCAAGCAGGGACGAAAGTCGGGCAAAGTGATCCTACGGTACCGTGTGGAAGGGCCGTGGCTTATCGGATAAAAGCTACCCCGGGGATAACAGGCTGATCCTGCCCAAGAGTTCACATCGACGGCAGGGTTTGGCACCTCGATGTCGGCTCAACGCATCCTGGGGCTGAAGGCGGTCCCAAGGGTTCGGCTGTTCGCCGATTAAAGCGTTACGCGAGCTGGGTTCAGACCGTCGTGAGACAGGTCGGTCTCTATCCGCCGTGGGCGTAGGAGGTTTGAGGGAAGCTTTCCCTTGTACGAGAGGACCGGGAAGGACAGACCGCTGGTGTGCCAGTCGTCTCGCCAGAGGCGCCGCTGGGTAGCCATGTCTGGACGGGATAAGCGCTGAAAGCATCTAAGCACGAAGCCCCTCCCAAGATTAGACCTCCCACTCGGTTAACGAGGTAAGGCCACTGGAAGACTACCAGTTTGATAGGCCGCATGTGGAAGCACAGCAATGTGTGGAGCTTAGCGGTACTAATCGGCCGAGGGCTTAACCGCCTACTACTTACCTCGTTTCTACCCCACAATGGATGACCGCAATGGTCAGCACATGAAATCCCTTTTCTTGACCCATTCACTTGTTTCGGCGCCAACCGCCATCATTCAACCCCCACACTAGCGCCAACCGCCTTTGCCACCGCACAACACGGCGCGTATACTTGAACCCACGTTTCATCACAACGCGGGGTGGAGCAGTGGCAGCTCGTTGGGCTCATAACCCAAAGGTCGCAGGTTCGAGTCCTGCCCCCGCTACCAATCTCTTTCACTCATGTCCCGCTCTCTGAAGCTCTTCACTCTCTTCGGCGCCCCGGTACGCATCGCCTACACGTGGCCCATCGCCCCCATCATCATCACCGTCGCCCTCGGCGCAACCATAAACGACAACTACTTCTTCACTGACGGGTCCCTTGCCCCGTACTCCATCGCGGCAGCCATCGCCCTTGCTATCGTCGCCTCTATCCTGCTCCATGAGCTCGCACATGTCCTCGTCGCGCGCCGGTTCGGCATCCGGGCAAGCGGAATCACTCTCTTTGCCCTCGGCGGCGTCTCACACCTCGATAGTGACGATGGCGATGCTGGCAGACCCCGCACCGATCTCGCCGTCTCGATAGCAGGCCCCCTCACAAGCCTCGCGATTGGAGTGGTTCTCGGGATGAACTCCCTCATCCCAAACGCGCTGCTCGATCCGGCCGATATCGAATACCGCTACGTGAGCATGGCGGAGGCAGCGCCTGGTCCGGGCTTCTTCCTGCGCCTGGGGATTGAATACATCGCCATCGCCAACATCATCATCGGAGTATTCAACCTCCTGCCTCTCTTTCCCCTCGACGGCGGGCGCATCCTCAGCGCCATCCTCTGGGCAATAACCAACAACCGGCAACGCGCAATTGGAATGGCCGCTTTGGTGGGCCAACTCGGCGCAGCCGCGATGATCGTCTACGGCGCCTACAACCTCTTCTTCGGCGAACTGCTCGTAGGCGTCTGGCTCATCGCCATCGGCGTCTTCCTCATGGAAGCCGCGGTCACGGCTGCGCCAGGCCGTGCTGGATTGCCGCTTTCGCGGGAATGACGGGAATTCTAAGTCACTGCCGGGCCGAAGTTGGGGCAAGGGAGTCGAGGAGTGTTGAGGAAACACGGGCAATGTCCTGAACGGCCTGATCGAACGCCGGTCGGTTGCGTTGTGACGGAACGCGATAGCCGCTGATCTTCCGCACGAACTGCAGCGCCGCTTCCCGAATCTCATCCTCGGACGCCGCCGGCCCGTCACTGACCCTCAAGCGCTTGATACTCCGGCACATCACCCAATCTCCTTACAACGTAGCTACATCCAGATGCCGCCCGACGTGACCGATGCCTCATACCTTATCCTAGCCGCGTAGTGGCTGGACTGGGTTCAGTGAGTGAGTGGCATCTGGCGGATGCATAGGGTCGGCATTTAGCGTGGTGTCAGGCGTTTTGACTCCGGCGAGAGTTGCGCGCCGCCATAGACCTCGTCCAGGAATTCAAAAATGGCTAGGTAGTCGTCTTCTATCAGATCACGGCTTGTATTGGGGCCAAGCTCATCGGTGACTTCAAAATAGGCGGTGCTAAACACAGCAAAGAATTCTTCGGAATTAGACATTAGATAAAATCCCGGATAGAGGTTCTCTTCCAAAGCCGAGTCGTAAAAGGCATCCCACTCCCTATGGTCCTCTGCCGTGAAGCAGAGGTTTTGAATGCTATGAGCGAATTCATGGACTGTAACAAGCGCGATGTACCGATAGGGATTCTCCTTAAGCCCGAGCAGGCTTTCTTCTGAGGTAACCGTTATCACTCGTCCTCTTACTGCGCCGCCGCCACGGACGGATTCATATGACCTGCCGTCGAAGGTCTTCGTGCCCTCCAAGAAGCGAAATTCGGGCAACGTAGTGATTTTTTCATCCTTAGGGATGATTGCTAATTCCATGTCCACTTCGTCCATGCACTCAGCGATGTCCTGCCGTCCCGACAGCATAGGGCCAATCATATCTGCCGCTGAGCGAAAGGCCATTGGATCGATTGCGTCATTCCCCTTGATGGTGACGCCTTTGACGGTAAGAAACTGGGTATAGTAATCGTCTTCTGGGCGTTGAACGGTAGGGGTAGGTGTCGGTATAGGGGTGACAGTCGGTGCTGGTGTAGGGGTGAGAGCAGGTGTAGGCGTAGAGGTGGAAGTAGGTACCGGCGGTGGTTGCCGGGTAGCTGATGGTTCGGGTGTTTCGTTTGTGCAGCCGGCTAATACAACAACGAACGCGAGAATGAACGCCGCCGCAGCGAGTAACCAATTGCCACAGTTCGGCCGGGACATCTCCTGCAGCCTCCAATATCCATCAGGTTCCGAGGTCCCTGCTAGTGTATCCAGGAAAGCTTGCTAATAAACGAATGCGCATGTCAAACGATGTTTACCCTCTGCTATTCTGTCCACATGACGGCATCCAATCGTTCAAACGGCGCCAACCCGGACGCCCGCCAACAGGCGCGTGACATCATCTCCGGCTACGTCGGCCACAAGGGCGCGCTCCTCATGGCTTTGCTGGACGTTCAGTACCAGCTCAACTACATCCCCGAAACGACCGTCGATGATGCCGCCGAGATTCTTGGCTATTCACAGCCGGAGGTCTGGGGCGTCCTTTCTTTCTACTCCGATTTCTCCGTGGGGCAGGGCAGCGACCACTTCATCGACGTGTGCATCGATGCCCCGTGCCACGTGACCGGCGCGCGGTCCATCGAACGGGCCATTCGCGACGCAGTAGCTGATTCGGATGTGGAGGTGCGCCCGATCTCATGCCCGCGCCTCTGCAACCAGGCCCCCGTCGTCGCCTACGACCAGCAGTGGCGCGGCCAACTGACGCCGCAAACCGCCGCCGAATTCGCTCGAAACATGGGAGTTATTTCCTAACCATGTCCTCTGATATCTACACCACACTCAAGCAAGAGGCGGACGCCGCGTGGGCGGAATGGGATGACCCGTCCGTTGCCCGCGTTAGCGTCGGCATCTCCGCCGCCGCGCACACGGTCGGCGCAGGTGAGACGTTTGAGGCAATCCGGTCGACAATAGGGGAACTCAATATCGACGTTCGGCTGCTGGAAGTCGGTGACATCGGTTTCTCGTGGGCCGATCCCGTCGTTCACATCGCCCCGCCCAACATGCCGCGCATCACGTATGGAAACGTGACAGCCGATGTAGCCCCACAGCTGATCCGTGATGTACTTGTGGACGGCAACCTGAGAACGGATCTGGCACTTGGCGTGCAGGGCGATACGCCCATCGACGGCGCAGATATTCCTCTGCTCAATGAGCAAAGCTGGATGCGCGACCAACTCCGCCTCTTGATGGCCAATTTCGGTCACATTGAACCCGGCAACCTGATGCACTACGTGGCGCGCGGCGGCCTGGAATCGCTGGACAAGGCCCTCCATGAGATGTCGCCGCAGGATGTTGTCGACACAGTCCGCAACTCCGGCCTGCGCGGGCGCGGCGGCGCGCTTTTCCCCGCCGGCGTCAAGTGGAGCTTCATGGGCCCGCCCGGCCCCGGCGATCGCTATCTTGCTATCAACGGCGAGGAGGGCGACCCCGGCGCGTTCACGGACGCCGCCATCGTCGAGAATGATCCCCACCGCCTCTTGGAGGGCATCCTGATTGCCTCATACGCGATGGGCGCGAACAAGAGCTATATCCACATCCGTGCCGAATACCGTTTGCCCCTTGAACGGCTCCGCCGGGCCTTGCATGAGATGGAGGAGCGGGGGCTGGTCGGCAACAACATCATGGGCACCGATTTCTCCCACGAGGTTGAGATCGAGGCCACCGGCCACGCCTACATCTGTGGTGAAGAAACGGCGCTGATGGAGTCCGTTGAGGGCAAGCGCGGCGCGCCCCGCCCGCGTCCGCCGTTCCCCGCCGCCTACGGCATCTTTGGCAGACCGACCACCATCAACAACGTCAAGACGATCTCCTATGTACCGCACGTGCTCGAGATGGGCGCGGAGGCATTCGCCGCCATCGGCACGGAGAACGCGTCCGGCACGGCGATGTTGTCGCTTTCCGGCCATATAAATAAACCGGGAATTGCAGAAATCCCGGTTGGAATTAATTTGGCCGGCGTTATTGAAAACGTTGCGGGCGGCGTTCGCGGCGGCAAGAAAGTGAAGGCTCTCCAGTGCGGCGGCCCGCTCGGTGGCATCATGCCCGCTAGCGAGATGGACATGCCGGCAGAGTTCCAGGCTATGACCGCAAAGGGCAGCCCGCTCGGCTCCGGCGGCATCCTTGTGCTTGATGAGGACACCTCCATCGTGGATCTCGTCAAGAACATCGCCGAGTTCATCGACGCGGAATCGTGCGGCAAATGCTTCCCGTGCCGTAAGGGCGCGACCCATATCTCCCGCCTGCTTGCCGCGATTATGGATGGCTACGGGCAGGAGGGCGACCTCATCAAGATACAGAACGTTGGCACGTCGATGGTGCAGGGCTCGCTGTGCGGCCTCGGCCAACTCGCGCCCGGCGTCCTGAACAGCGCCATCCGCTACTTCCGTGACGAGTTCGAGGAGCACATCAGGGCAGGTTCTGCCGCACCGGCTCACGCGCAGCCCTGAAACGCCATGCCCACCAAAGTAATCCTCGATATGGACGTCGGCGTCGATGACTCCCTCGCCATCCTCCTCGCCCTCCGTTCTCCGGAACTGGAAATCCTGGGCATCACGGCTGTCGCCGGCAATGCTCCACTGGCAAACACCTCCGTCAACGTCTTGCGCGTCCTTGAGGCGGCGGGACGGACCGAGATTCCGGTAGCAAAAGGCGCGGCCAAACCACTCACCCGCGAGCCTGAAGCCGCTCTCCATGTCCACGGCAACGACGGACTTGGCGGCGCTCCCGTTCCTCAACCCACGCAGATGTCGTTCGATGAACGCCCCGCCGTTCAATTCATCTCTGACATCGTTATGGCGCACGAACCGGGTGAGATCACCCTCATTCCGACGGGCCCCATGACAAACATCGCGCACCTAATGCGTGAGGCCCCTGATGCCTTCGCGCGCCTGAACAGCGTTGTTCTGATGGGCGGCGCATTTGCCCTCACGCCATACGGTCACGGCAACGTGACGACTGTCTCCGAGTTCAATATCTGGGCCGATCCGGAAGCTGCCGCCGAACTCGTTCAGGCCGACATCCCCATTACGGCAGTCGGACTCGACGTCACCACCGACCCCACCGCCTCCATCAACCCCGAGCGCCACGAGATGCTCCGCAACAGCAGCGACTCGTACGCGCAAACCGCCGCCCTCATCAGCACGCAGGTGCTCGAACGATTCGGGGTCGTCAATATCCACGATGCGCAGGCCGTTGCCTACGTCATCGATCCCACGCTTATGCGGCTCGAAACCTACCCCATTGAGATCATCACGCAGGACGGGTCAGTGCGCGGGCAGACCATCGTGGACCGCCGCCCCGGATCGCGTCGGAGCAGCGGTCCTGAAATCGCCATTGCAGCCGCCGTTGACGGCCCGCGCTTTCTTGAGCTCTTGTTGGGGCGGCTGACGCAGGAGGCGTAACGACTACGCAAACGCCCCTCGTCGTTGCCGTTGGGGCCATCAACTGGGATGTCACCCTGTTCGTGGAGTCGCTGCCAACTCCGGGGCAGGAAGTCACAGTCTCCGAAGTTGCCCGCGTTCCGGGCGGCACTGCCGCCAACGTCGCCGTCGCTGCCGCGCGATTGCTCTCACCGGATGCCGTCGCCTTTGTTGGAGCGCTTGGTGATGACGCTATCGCGGCGCAGCAGCGCGACATCCTGCGCGCGGAGAGAGTGTCTGGGGACGGTATCGTGACGATCCCGGAAACTGAGTCCGGTCAGGCGTTCATCCTTGTTGACGCGAACAGCCAGAACGTCATTGCCAGCGCGCTCGGCGCGAACGCTCTGCTCACACCTGACCATATCCGCGAGCCAAATATCCGCAACATGATTGCAAATGCCCGCAACTGTGCCATTACCGATCCGCCGCTCCGCGTCATCGAGGAAATCCTGAGTATCACGGAGACCACCGAGTGTCGTGTCTCGTGGGACCCGGGAGTGTTCGCAACAGACCGTGACGCTGTCCGGCCTCTTGCGCGGCGTGTCGATACTCTGCTCTTGAATGAAGAAGAAACGTCGGCGCTATTTGGCCAATACAACCCTCCTGCCATCGCCCGGCGGTTGCGGGACGAGGGCTGGACCAATCGCATCATCCTCAAGCAGGGCGGGCAGGGGGCAACGGTCATTGACCTTGTGAACGGTCAACTCATCGACGTGCCTCCGCTCCCGCTCACGGAGCTTGGCATGAATCCGGTCAACAGCGTTGGGGCAGGGGATGCCTTTCATGGCGCGCTTGCCGCTCTCGAAGCCGAAGGGCAAGCATTCACCGACGCCCTGCTCGGCGCGACCGCTGCTGCCGGCATCAATGTTTCTCGCCCGGAAACGCGCGACGCGCCAACATCCGATGAACTGGCGCAGGTTCTTGCTGCGTGGCGCGAGATGGGCAGAGCCGTCAGCACAAGCCCGCTATGAGGTGGCGCTATAGTGGGAGAAGCACGTGAGCCTGAAAACACCCCTTTGGTCACAGGAGGAAAAACGTGAAGGTAACGACTGAATTCGATCCGGCATATTCGTATCTGACGGTAGAGCTTGATCAGGGCGAGTCGATCAAGGTTGAGCCCGGCGCGATGGCCACATCTCAGGGCGTCGATATGCAGACGGGCATGACGGGCGGCGGCCTTTTCGGGAAAGTGCGCCGCATGGTCGCCGGTGAGTCCTTCTTCGTCAACACGTTTACCGGCGGCCCCGGCGGCGGCTGGGTTGGACTCGCCTCGACCGTCCCCGGAGATGTGAAGTCGTTTGATCTTGAGCCGGGCCAGAACCTCTATATCCAGGGCGGCTCGTTCCTGGCATCCGATTTGAACGTAGAGTTGGACACCAAGTTCCAGGGGATGCGCGGCCTGTTCAGCGGAGAGAACCTCTTTTTCCTCCGCGCCTACACGGAGCGCGCTACCGGCACGGTCTTCTGCAACTGCTACGGCGCGATCAAGGAACTGACCGTCTCAGGCGGCCAGGAGTTGGTGGTCGACACCGGCCACCTTGTCGCGTTCACGGATGGCGTCGAGTACTCCATCGGCAAGGTCGGCGGCCTCGTCTCGCTCATCGGTGGCGGCGAGGGGCTGGTGATGAAGTTCCGCGGTGAGGGCAAGGTGTGGGTGCAGACACGCACGATTGCTACGCTGGCCGACCTGCTGAACCCACTCATCTCCAAGAACTGACTCCTTCGTCATTCCCGCGAAAGCGGGAACCCAGTGTCATTCTGAGCGCAGCGAAGAATCTGAGGGAATCCAATGACAACAAACGGACAACACGCCGCTCGCCCTGATGGGCAACACGCCGCTCACCCTGAGCCTGTCGAAGGGCGTCCCCGCCCGTGGGACGCATTCATCAGTGACCGCGACCGTGAGATCTACGCCAGGAGCGGCTTCGGCGCGAGCGTTGGCGTCGGCGAGCGCCCCGCGCTTCTCATCATCGACGCCCAGTACCGCACAACCGGTGAAGGCCCCGTCCCCATACAGGAGGCGATGAAACAATACGCCACCGCAGTCGGTGAGGACGCCTGGCGCGCGGTCGATAAGATCGAGCAGCTGGTCAAGGTATTCCGAGGCAAGGGCTGGCCGGTCATGTACGCGCAGGGTGAGCGCACCGGTGTGCAGGAGGGCGCGCGCTACACGGACAAGATTCCGTCGCTCTCCGCCGACTACAACCTCCCCGGCAGCCGTGGCGCGCAGATCGTTGAGCCGCTCACGCCGGAGCCCGAGGATGTCATCATCTACAAGCGATTCCCGTCCATCTTCTTTGGGACCAACCTTGTCACCCAGCTTGTCGCGGCGGGCGCGGACACGCTCGTTGTCGTTGGATGCACCACCAGCGGGTGCGTGCGCGGCACCGTCGTTGACGGCATGAGCTACGGTTTCCGGTGCATTGTGCCCGAGGACTGCGTTTGGGATCGCGGGCAGGCGTCTCACGCCATCAACCTGTTTGACATCGCCCAGAAATACGCCGATGTCATGCCGCTGGACGAACTCGAACCCATCCTCAACGCCGTCCCAGCCCGCCACGAACCCGCCCCCACCGTCTAATGGCGTTTCGGTTTGATGTCATTCCTGCACCCAACCGTCATTCCCGCTTCCATCCGTCATTCCCGCGAAGGCGGGAATCTGAATCATGACCACTAAGTCCAACACCCTCCGCCAACTCCTGGACACCCGGTCCCCCCTCGTTGTCCCGTTCGCCTATGACGCCTTCTCCGCCAAGCTCATAGAGGCTGCCGGTTTTCCCGCCGCGGGCATTAGCGGCTCGTCCGTCGCCGCCTCAGCATTCGGCCTGCCGGACGTTGGTCTGCTCTCACGGGAGGACGTTGTGGGGCAGGCCCGCCGCATCGCCGCAGCTGTGAATATTCCTGTCATCGCCGATGCCGACACCGGCTACGGCGGGCCTTTACAGGCCGCGCACACGGTACGAGCTATGGAGGACGCCGGACTTGCCGGCCTGTTCATGGAAGATCAGGAAGACCCCAAGCGCTGCGCCCACCTTGCTGGAACAACCGTCATTCCTGTGGAGGCGATGTTGGGCAAACTGAAAGCCGCCCTCGGCGCGCGCCGCGATAACGACTTCCTCATCATCGCCCGCACTGATGCTGTCGAAACCGAGGGAGTTGAGGGTGCAGCGAAACGCGCCCGAGCCTATCTCGACGCCGGCGCAGACATGGCGTTTCTGGCAGGCCCGGGCGCGGTCGAGGAACTGGAACAATTCCCGAAACTGGTCGGGCAGGGGAGATTCATGGTCGTGCTGACGGAGGGTGGCAAAACACCTCTCCTGCCCGCCTCGCAACTTGCTGACATGGGCTACACCCTCATCGGCTACTCCGGCCTCGCCATCGGCTCCGCGGCAAAGGCCGTGCAGGAGAGCCTGAATGTCCTGAAAGAGCAGGGCGATAACACCAACCTTGTTGACGGCATTATGCCGCTCAATGACCGAAATGAGATCTTGGATCTCGTGGCATGGCAGCAGCTTGAAGAAGAAACTCTTTAAGAACGCATGAGCATAATTTTTTGCGTGGATAGCGGATTCGGATTGGCTTGACAATCCGAATCCGCTATCCTTGCGTTATGGAATCAGAGTCCCTTCTTGAAGCCACAAACCTCACCAAACGCTATGGCAGAGTTCTCGCCCTCGATAACGTCACCTTCAACGTCGGTGATGGAATAACGGGTCTTCTTGGACCCAATGGCGCAGGCAAGAGCACGGCCATCAAGCTGTTTCTTGGCCTGCTCCGGCCAACGGAGGGCGCAGCCCGCGTCATGGGCGCGCAGACATACACCAACGTCAACGCCCGCTCCCTCATCGGCTACATGCCGGAGCATGACTGTCTCCCCACGAACGTCAACGCTGCGGAATTCCTGACCCACATGGCCCGCATAAGCGGCCTCCCCCCCGGCGAAGCCCGTTCGCGCGCCTCCGATACCCTGCGCCACGTAGGCATGCACGAAGAACGATTCCGAAGCATGGGCGAATACTCCACCGGCATGAAGCAGCGTGCCAAGCTTGCCCAGGCCCTCGTTCACGATCCCAGGTTGATCCTGCTCGATGAGCCGACAGCCGGCCTCGATCCCGAAAGCCGTGATGACATGCTCACCCTCGTTCGGCGCACCGGCACGGATTTCGGCATCAGCGTCGTATTCTCCTCTCACCTCATGGGGGAAGTCGAGCGCACCTGCGACAACATCATCGTGCTGGAAGGTGGCCGGGTTGCGCGTGAAGGCTCCGTCGAAGGATTCACAGGAGACACGCAGACCCTCGCGGTAGACGTCGGCCCCAACCAGGAAGCGCTTGTGGCCGCATTGGCGACGCGCGGCATCACCGCCACGATAGAGGGCTCCTCCGTGCTGGTGCCGCAGGATGAGCCGAACCTGCACAATGACACTGTGCTGGACGCGGTGCTGGAGATCGGCGCGCCGCTGCGGCGCATGGCCCCGCGCCGCCGTATGCTGACGGAGATCTTCCGTGGCGAAAACGGGGATGATACGGCGTGACCGAGCAGCAGCAAACCGGCGAACTCTTTGACATTGGCTATCAGCCGTACGACGGTCCCCGCGCCGGGCGCGCTAATGCCCTGCTGGCCCTGTACGTCAACGGCGTGCGGCAGGTCTTCGGCATTGGCCGCGGCGGACGCGCGAAAGTGCTCCCGGCGCTCATGGGCGTTGTCACCGTCGGCATGGCATTGATCCTGGTCGTCATACCCGTCGCGTTCAGTGGGGGCGGGGAAGTGAACATCCCACCCGTCCAGCAATACTTCAGTACGATAATCCTGCTCCTGTTCCTGCTCGCGTCCATCAGCGCGCCGGAACTCTTGATCCCTGACCGCCGCGAAAACGTGCTCTCCCTCTATCTTGTGCGGCCCTTGGGCATCTTTGATTACGTGACCATGCGCTGGCTGGCATTCGTCAGCGCTGTCTTCATCCTCATCTGTATTGGCCTCGCCATCATGATTGGCGTTTCCTATATCGGCTCGGCTGATCCGGCTGAACACTTTCGCGAGGAATGGACCGACATTCCCCTCAGCATCGTGGCCGTCGCGATGATCGCCCTGTTCATCACGACAATTCCCCTCGCGCTCTCCACGTTCTTCACACGGCGCGTCTATGTGGCTGCCACTCTCATCACCGCCATCCTGCTGCTGAACGTCGTCCCGGGCATCTTTGCGACTCCCACGTGCGAAACGGTGACAACTACACGGGAGCGTGACGCCGCCACTGGAGAGATGGTTGTGACGGGGCAAATAACGAATACAGAGTTTGGCTCCCCGGGCCTCACGGAGTCGGAATTGGCGGAGCTTAACTCCCCTGAGGGCGTGACCGTCACGCAGCAATGCACCGCTCTTGGCGGAGACAGCGCGGGATGGCTCCTTTTGTTGGCGCCCGACTCCGCCGTGACTATTCTCATCGACTGGATGTTTGATCCGGATCGGACAGCTGAGATTCAGCAGGGCGATTTTGTAACGCCGCTCATTAGGGACCTGCCCATCTTCGGCGTGGCCGGAGCGTATGCCGTGCTCGTGCTAGTCCCCGTGGGAATCCTGTGGTGGCGATATCGGGGGTTCACGCAATGACGACAGTGTCTTCCCAAGAGCCTATGATCTCCGTGCGCGGCGTGTCCAAGTGGTTCGGCAACCTTGTCGCCGTGAATGAGGTCTCACTGGACATCGGCCCCGGCGTTACGGGCCTACTGGGTCCAAACGGCGCGGGAAAGACGACCCTACTCCACATGATCGCCGGCCTCTCCGCCGTCTCCCGTGGAGAAATCCTGATCATGGGGCAGCCCGTGCGCGGCAGCGTGGGGCTGTATCAGAAAGTCGGCGTGATGACGGAGCACCAGTCAGTGTATGAGCAGCTCACCGGTCGGCAATTCGTGGCCCTGAACGCGAAGCTTCAAAAGATCCCGAACGTGGATGAAGCGGTCGAAAGGGCCATCAGCACTGTTAATCTGCTGGACGCGCAGGACCGCAAGCTCGCCACGTATTCACGCGGCATGCGTCAACGAATGCGGCTTGCCGCCACCCTCGTCCATGACCCGCCCATTCTGGTGCTGGATGAGCCGTTGAACGGCACTGACCCGCGCCAACGGCTTGAGTTCCAGGACATGGCGCACCGCTTGGCGGCGGAAGGACGATCTGTCGTCGTCTCATCCCACATCCTCGAGGAGGTCGAAGAGCTTGCCGACACCATCCTACTGATGGTGGCCGGTCGCCTGGCCGCCTCCGGCAACTTCCACGCCATTCGCGCCAAGCTGGATGAGCGGCCCTATGAAATCCGAATCCGCGCAAGCGACTCGCGGCAGTTGGCCGGCGCTCTCTTCGCCCATGAATCCGTGGACTCCGTCAAGGTGGAGCCGGACGACGCGGTGATGATCACCACCCGTGACATCGTCGCCCTCCAGTCGCTCCTGCCCCGCGCCGCCCGGGACAGCAGCGTGACCCTGTTCAGCGTGGAACCCACCGACGAATCGCTGGAAAGCGTCTTCTCGTATGTGGTGGCGCGGTAGGCGAGGCACGGGCGCATGATACAGGTCTTCTTGCTCACATTCCGACAGGTGACCGGGCTTCGCCGCATCATTGTGCTGCTGGCTCTCGCCCTCCTCCCTGCGGGAGTAACTCTCCTGATTCGTGCGTTGTCCGACGCGGACACCACTGCGACGGAAGAGGAGTTCATCGGCGCGGTCGTCGTCGCCATCGTCCTCCCACTGACCGTCGCCATTATTGCCACCCCTGCCTTTGGCAATGAGGTGGAGGACCGCACGCTCGGCTTTCTCACGATGAAGCCTGTCGGGCGGTGGGAGATCGTGGTCGCCAAGCTCTCTGCCGTCATTATCGCGAGCGGCGCGCTTGTGGGTGTTTCCGCGATCGTGACGGGCTGGCTTGTCTATGACGCCACCAGCATGACATTCCTGGCGTTCCTTCTGGGCATCGCCGTCGGCATCATAGGTTATGCTGCCATCTTCACGTGGCTGGGGCTGCTCAGCGGCCAGGCTCTCGCGTTCGCCATCGTGTACGTATTCGTGTGGGAGGGCGTCGCATCCAACCTGCTGGCGGGTGTTAAATACCTCAGCATCAACGGCTACACCCTCTCGGTAATGGAATGGGCCAGCGATAGCGAAATCTCGACCGCCAACTCAATCGACGGTGTTGCCGCTCTGATCGGCGCCGCTATTGTCCTCGTCCTCTTCACCCTCCTCACCCTCCACCGCCTCAAGACCATGGACGTCCCCTAAGCCCCTTCGTCATCCCTTCGTCATTCCTGCCCCCCTTTGTCATTCCGAGCGCAGCCGAGGAATCCAGCCCTGCGTGTCTCAGCCAAGTCTCACTTTGTCCGCTTACCACCCACTAACCCCTGATTTCCCCTATCATCTCCCTATAGAAATCCACTGATTGGGAGAGTCACATGCCTTTCGACACACTCATCCGCGGCGCAGAGGTTGCGCTGCCCTACGACGGAGTTCGTCGCCTTAATCTAGCCATCACCGACGGCCGCATCGCCGCCCACCTCGGCCCGGACACTGACGTAGACGCCAATGAGGTCATCGACGCCGCCGGCAAGGTCATCCTCCCCGGCGTCATCGATCCCCATACACACCTCAACCTCGGTGACGCCGAGACCGCCTTTGAGACCGAAACGCGCGCCGCCGCCCTCCACGGCATCACCACCCTCATCCACTTCCTCATGTCCAACGATCCGTATGAGGCCGAGTACAAGCAATACCGCGAGTGGGGCGACTCCCAGAGCGTGATTGACTACGCTCTCCATGCGATTATCTCCACCCGTGACCAGCTGGCGGAGGTCGACAGGTATATCGACGAATTCGGCATCGGCAGCTTCAAGTTCTTTATGAGCTTCCGCGGCGAGGAGGGCGCCTACATCGGCCTCCCGCCCATCGACGACGGCCTGATGTACGAGCTGCTGGAGAAACTCGGCCAGCGCCCCGGTACCGTCCTGTGCGTCCACACGGAGAACATCGAGGTCGTCTGGTCAATCCGCAAGCGTCTTGAAGAATCGGGCCGTGACGACCTCAAGGCGTGGCATGAGTCACGTCCGCCGTTCACGGAGGCGGAGGCCGCTGTTCGCGTCATGCTCTTTGGACGCGAAACCGGCTCCACGCCATACATCGTTCACACAACGTCGGCGGATACTCTCGCAGCCGCCCGCGCATTCCGTCGCGACGGCGGCAGCATCTACATCGAGACGTGTCCGCACTATCTCTCCCATACCTACGAATCACCCGTTGGCACGTTCGGCAAGCAGAACCCGCCGCTCCGCAGCCCTGAGGACCAGGACGCGTTGTGGGAGGCCATCGCCGACGGTACGGTCGACACTATGGGTTCAGACCACGCCGCCCGGCTGGGCGACCGCAAGCAGGGCACGATCTGGAGCGCCTCGCCCGGCCAGCCCAACATGCCCATGCTCTTGCCCGTCATGCTCAACGATGGCGTCCTCGCTCGCGGACTGCCGCTTGAGCGTGTGGCGGAGGTGACAGCCGCCAACGTCGCGCGCATCTTCGGCATGTGGCCGCAGAAGGGTTCCTTGCAAGTTGGGGCGGACGCCGACATCGCCATCGTCGATATGGACGAGACCCGAACCGTCACTGCGGCGGGACTGCAAGGCCGCGCCGACTACTCCATCTATGAGGGCATGTCCTACACCGGCTGGCCCGTCCGCACGCTCGTTCGCGGAAAAACAGTCACTGAAAACGGCAAAGTTGTAGCATCTGGGGGTGACGGTCGGTATATTTATCGTTCAGTGGGGTAGGCCGACGAATCCGGCCAAAGGGGGCGCTCATGTCAGGTCCACTGTCGCATATGCGAGTTGTCGATGTTACGGCATCGCTTGCCGGAGCCTACGCCGCCCGCCTCCTCGGTGAGTTGGGCGCGGACGTCGATCGCGTCCGCCGCATGAGGGATCTCTACGTCCGCCTCAAGGGACGGGAGATGCCGGAGTGGGACCCGCTCCTGCATCGCTCCCTCAACGCCAACAAGTCTCACCGCTCCGATACCGACGCCGAAACCGTCACGCCCGAATCCCTGTTGGCCGCGTTGGACGGACAGGATGTCCTCATCGAAGACGTTGGGATGTTCGACGGCGATAAGCCCTTCCTTGATTGGGATGCCGTCCACGCCCGCTATCCTCATCTGTCCGTCGTTTCTCTCACCCCCTATGGCACGGACGCTCCATTGGCTGATCTGCCGCCGAGCGACCTCGCAACGTGGGCGCTCTGCGGCATGGCATGGACAACACCCGGCCCGCCCGATACCACCTTTGATCTCCCTGAAGAGCCGCCGCTCATGCCCACCGGCGCGTCCGTGCCCTCGCTCATGGCCGGGGCGGTCAGTGTGGTGGGAACGCTTGCCACGCTGTACGCCGACTCCGGCAGCGGCAACGGCGCAGGGCCGGGAGTGACGGGCACACGTATCGAGATTTCCGAGCTGGAGGCCATCACGGCCCTCAACTACCATCCCGTCACACAGCGGGAATACCTGGAATACGTGCTTGACCGCGGCCCCAACATCCTTGCGCGGCAGCCGAATTGCTACATCCCATGCAAGGACGGCTACATCGTCATCGTTGCCATGAGCCCCCGCCACTGGGAGCAGTTTGCTGAAGTTATGGGCAGCCCGGAGTGGGCGTACACCGAGGACTTTGACGACGGCACGAAGCGCGCCATGAACTGGGACGCCGTGAGCGTCCTTATGACCAACTGGACGATGGAGCACACCGGTGAGGAGATCACCACTCAACTGCAGGCCCGAAACATCCCCGCGTTCTGGGCAACATCCCTCGAAGAGGTCATAACGCACGAGCACGTCAAGGCGCGGCGCTACATCCGCCACGTAAAGACTCAGGATGGACAGGAAGTCCCGTTTACCGGCGCGCCGTTCATCCTGACCGGCTACCCGCGGAATGAGGACGGCAAGCCGGAGGCCGACAGTTCCGTCCCCGCGCCAACGTCGGTCAACGGCGCGGCAGCGTCACACATGAGTTCAACACCCAGCCTCCCGCTCAAGGGGCTCCGCGTTGTCGATTTCGGCCAGTACATAGCGATTCCGTACTGCGCCAAGTGGCTGGCAGCCCTCGGCGCGGACGTTATCCAGGTGGAAAGCCGTGAGAACCCCGCCGATTTCCGCAACTCCCCGCCGTTCGCCGCCCAGGTTCCGGGCATGAACCGCGCCGGCGCATACAACACCCTCAGCATGGGTAAGCGTGCCATCCCCATCAATCTCCGCACCGAGGAGGGCAGGGATGTCGCCCGCCGGCTGTGCGCGACCGCAGACATCGTGCTAGAGAACTTCTCGACCGGCCTGATGGAGCGATGGGGTCTGGGCTACAGCGACATCGCCCCCCTCAACCCGGGCGTCATCTACACGTCCGTCGCCGCGTTCGGCAGGAGTGGCCCGCTCAAGGACTACAGCGGCCTCCACAGCATCATCAACGCCTTCTGCGGCTTGGCGGACGTCACCGGCTACACGGACGGCCATAGGCGGCTGCTCGGCTCCTACTTCCCGGATGTTGTGTCCGCCACGTACGCCACCATGGCCACGCTGACCGCCCTCCATGACCGCAAGCGCACTGGCATGGGGCACCATGTTGACGTCGCAATGACCGAGGCCCTGATGACGCTCATCACGGAGCCGATGGTCGCTCGCGCCATCGGCAGCTACGAACCCGTCCGAGACGGCTCGCATCACCCGTTCCACGCCCCGCACAACGTCTATGCGACGAGCGGCGATGACCAGTGGATCGCCATCACCGCCCGGACCGACGCCGAATGGGCCGGCTTGTGCAGCATCATCGACGGCCTTGCCAACGATGATCGCTTTGCCACGCCCGAATCACGCAAACAGAACGAGGCCGCGCTGGATGAGATCATCGCGGCGTGGGCGGCAGGGCGTGACAAATACGAGACGGCCGACCAGCTGGCCGCCGCAGGCGTGTCCGCCGCCCCCATCCTCGACCCACTTGAGGTCGTTGAGCACCCGCACCAACAGGCTCGCGGCTTCTTTGCCACGATTGACCATCCCGAGGCCGGTCCGCGTCGAACAGCCAAAGTGCCATGGCAGGTGAACGGCGAATACGCCGGTGAACTACGCCGCGCGCCGATGCTCAACGAGCACACGGACGCCATCCTCACCGAGATCCTCGGCATCGGCCAGCAAGAGACACAAGAACTGGTAGCCGCCGACGCGCTGAGATAAGGGCACTCTAACTGGCATAGGGGCCGATCAGATGACAACCCTCATCGGCGTGGACTTTAGTGGTGCGCAGAATGACAGTGGCACGTGGATCGCCATGGCCACTGTCGGTGACGATAGCCGCATCGAATGGCAGACCCCGTTTCCCATTCGACGCGCCGACCTTGAACAACTGCTGCTGACCATCGACGCACCCACCGTCGCCGCCCTCGATTTCCCCTTTGGCTTGCCGGTTGACTTTGCCGTCACGCAAGGTTTCATCAGGTGGGGCGAGGGCCAGATGGACTCTTGCGACCGCATGTCGCAGATCCCCCAGGCCGAATTCGAGCAGGTTGCGAGGGAGTATGTCGCCGCGTATGGAGAGCCCCGCCGCGCCAGCGATGCGGCCCCCGCCTTCTCACCACTCCACGCAACCAACCCCAACATGGTTCCCATGACCTACCACGGCATGAGGATGCTTGGCCGTATCCTTGCACGTGCCCAGGGCCGATTCCACATCCCGCCCATCCCCGCCAATGCCGCAAGTTGGGACGTGACTCTCGTGGAGCTGATGCCGGGCCAGCTGCTGCGCGCCAAGGGCGACTCGGGCGTCGGCTACAAGAACGGCGCGAACAGCCTCCAACGCCGCCACGCAATCCTCTCGATCGCTGAAGAGTGGATTGGCTCGCCGCTCCCCGAACATGTCCGCCTTGCCGGTCGTGCCAACGCCGACTGCCTTGATGCCGTCGTGAACCTTGCTGGCGCGCTCCAATGGCATCGCAACCCTGACGCTTTCAACCATCCCGATGATGTCCAACGAGGCTTCGCCCACGACGAAGGCTGGCTCTACCGCCTCCGCCCCTAACCCCCCTCGTCATTCCCGTGCTTGACACGGGAACCCAGAGTTCCTCCCCGCTCACCCTGAGCCTGTCGAACGGTGGGCGCCCCACTTACCCCATTAGGGTCTTGACAGGCTCAGAGAGTCCTCTATGATATAGAACATTAGTTCCTATATGGGAGGCCGCCATGCTCATCAAAAGCACCCCGGACGTCTATGAGAAGCTCCGCCATCTCGGTGGAATGGCAACGGATGACATCCTGTCGCCTGCCGAGCGTTCAGACGGAACCACACGGCCGAGTAGCGGCGGGGAGCGCGTGGGCCCGCGCGGCGGCGCAACTCCCCACGCCGGCGTCTACAAGGCCGCCATGCCGAACGGCAAACGCATCTCATTGATGCGTGTGATGTTCACCGACCACTGCATCATGGACTGCCACTACTGCCCCAACTCTCACTGGGTCCCGCGCAGGCGCTACGGGTTCAAGGTGGACGAGCTCGCGCGGCTGTTCAATGAGATGCATCAGCGCCACATGGTGGACGGACTGTTCCTCAGCTCCGGGATCTTCAAGAACCCCAACGCCACGCAGGAGCGCCTGCTGGACGTGGTCGATGCCGTGCGTTCCCGCTACGGATTCCGTGGCTATATTCACCTGAAAGTGATGCCCGGCACGAATGACGACTCCCTCCTGGAAGCCAGCCAGCGGCTCGGCGCGCGGCTCTCCATCAATATCGAGTCGCCCTCAGCCGAGCATCTCCGCAAGGTCAGCAAGATGAAGGACTTCGACAAGGGCATTATCGACCCGATGGGGCGCATCAGCGACCTCATGCAAGAGAAGTACGGCGGCGCGGTCGGCCAGGCCACGCAGATGGTCGTCGGCGCGGCGGATGAGTCCGACTGGGACATCTACGAGCGCATGACAAGCCTCTACGGCAACTACGGATTCAAGCGCGTCTACTACTCGGCGTTCCGCCCCGTGCGGTACACGCCGCTGGAGGAACACCCCGCAACGCCGCCCGCCCGGGAGCATCGCCTCTACCAGATGGATTGGCTGTCACGCATCTACGGCTACGACCCCGAGGAACTGCGCCCCGCCTTCAGCGATGACGGCTTTCTGGATATTCGCACCGACCCGAAGCTCATGATCGCCATGACCAACTACGAGCGCTTTCCGGTGGACGTGAACCAGGCGACCGAGCAGGAGTTGTTGCGCGTCCCCGGTGTCGGGCCTCTGGCGGCCAGCCGCATCATCGGGCAGCGGCGCGAGCACTCGATCACGCAGAGTAGGGAACTCAAGGCGATGGGTGTCGTGATGAAGCGCGCGCTTCCGTTCCTGCGCTTCCCGGGTCACAAACCCACCCCGGCCAAGCAGGCCGAGATGCCCCTCTTCCAGGAGCAGCCCGCGTCTCCCCTCATCTCGGCGAAAGCCGGAAACGGGCCGTCCAAACGCGCGATAGAACTGCACAACGCGTCGGCTGCCAACTGCTCCACGTGCCCCCTCAACCCCGGTACCTGCGGCATGGCAGCATAACACCCTCCCCTTGAGAATGTCATTCTGAGCGTAGCAAGAATCTACTCCCACCCCTGCCTGTGTTACGATTTCTTTACGTTTTGAATACGATCTTTGTCCTCATGGCTTACAGGTAGGTGTTCCGACTAAGAAGCGGCAGTCGATTCAATCCCAGCCAGGTCTTCTTCGGCTGGTGGATTGTATTGGGCGCGTTTCTCATCCAGGTCCTCAACGGCGGCCTGTTCTTCCAGGCCTTCCAGGTCTACTTCAATCACCTCCAGCGAGACTTCGGCTGGACCCGGGCGCAGATTGCGCTGGCATTCACCCTCGCTCGTGCAGAGAGTGGCGTTCTTGGCCCGTTCCAGGGCTGGCTGGTTGACCGGTTCGGCACGCGCCGTGTTCTCCAGGTTGGCGTGCTGCTCTATGCCGGCGGCTTCCTTCTCTTCGCGAATATCGAGGAACTGTGGCAGTACTACGGCGCGTACCTGATCATCTCCGTTGGGTCGAGCCTCGGCGGGTTCATCACCATCAACGCCGCCATCGCCAACTGGTTCGACAAGAAACGCTCCCGCGCGATGGGGCTCGCCGCCGTCGGATGGGGCGTATCGGGTTGGGCGGTGCCGGCCGTCGTATTTGGGATGGACGCGTTGGGATGGCGTGGCCTTGCCCTGTGGTCCGGCGTGATTGTCCTTGTTATCGGCCTGCCCCTGACCGTTCTCTTTCGGCATTCACCGGAGCCATACGGCTACTTGCCGGACGGCGAAAAACCGGACAATGACGGCCAGGAGAGAGACGGAGTTCCGGCAACGGCGCGGCCGATTCTCAGCCTGGTCGCGCGGGGATTCACTGCCCGGGAAGCGCTTAAGAATCCCTCCTTCTGGTTCGTTTCTTTCGGTCATGGAAGCGCGATGTTTGCCGTTTCTGCCATCAACGCCCAGTTCATCCCGTATCTCGAAGACGATCTCGGTATCTCCAGGGTGACCGGAGCGTGGATATACACGTTCCTCACCACAATCATGATCGGCGCGCAATTAGCGACCGGCTTCCTCGCGGAACGAGTCGAAATGCGGCTGATCATCGTCGCCTGCATGTTTGGCCACACGCTCGCCCTCATCCTGCTTGTCCTGCCGCTGGGAAATCCGGAATACGCCATTCCGATCCTGCTCACATTCGCCGTCGTTCAGGCCCTTTCGTGGGGATTCCGGGGGCCGCTGATGACGGCAATTCGCGCGGAGTACTTTGGCCGCGGCTCCTTCGCGACGATCATGGGATTCTCCTCGCTTGTGGTGCAGCTTGGGACGATGTTGGGCCCCGTGGTAGCCGCGGGTTTCAAGGATGTGTTCGATACGTATGCGGGCGCGTTCATCCTCATGGCTTTCGTCACAACCGCGGGCGCGTTTCTCTTTGCCGCCGCCCGCAAACCGCCCCTGCCTCCCCGTTCTCCGGATGAAATGGTCGAAGGAGAGCGCGGCGACTCAAACGTCTATGCGGCCCACTAACCCCAAACTTGAGCGTGTCCCCCGCGTGGGATAGTCTGAACACAGGAACACAAGCGCTTGGGAGGTTTCGGACGTGACGCAACCAGCCCCCGCCGACACAATCACCATCATGATTGACGGACGGCAGGTCACTGCCCCGGTGGGGTCTACCATCCTTGAGGCGGCCTCGCAGGCCGGCATCTACATCCCCACCCTCTGCTACGACGAGCGGCTCAAGGCCTATGGCGCCTGCCGCATGTGCATGGTTGAGCAGGTTGACCGCCCCGGCTTTGCCGCCGCCTGTGTCGCCCCTGCCTCCCCGGACGCCGCCTACAAGACCAACTCCGACGAAACCGTCGAGCTCCGCCAGTCCGTACTCAACCTCCTCATGTCCGAGCACCCGCACGGATGCCTGACGTGCGACCGCATCGTCCACTGCGGCCCCAACGATATCTGCCTGCGCAACGTCTCCGTCACAGACCGGTGCGTCGTCTGCCCCCAGAACCAGCGGTGTGAGCTGCAGGCGACTGTTGAGATCGTCGGCGTCACGGAGCAGCTGCTCCCATATACCTACCGTGAACTGCCGATCCGCACCGAGGATCCGCACATCGACCGCGACTACAACCTGTGCATCTCCTGCGCGCGCTGTGTCCGCGTCTGCGATGAGGTCATCGGCGCGGAGGCAATATCCATGGTGGATCGCGGCGACCGCATTCTCCCCGGCACCCCGAATGATGTTCCACTCTCTGACCTGCTCACCGGCTGCACCTTCTGCGGCGCGTGCGTGGACGTTTGCCCCGTGGGCGCGCTCACGGAAAAGGACAACAAGTGGGCCGGCCTGCCGGATACCAGTGTCACAACCGTCTGCACGGAATGTGAGATCGGCTGCCAGGTGACCGCGGAACTCCAGGACGGTCGTCTGCTGCGCGTGACGCCGGACATTGATGGCGGCGCGAACGGCGGCTTTGCCTGCATCCACGGCAAGTTCGAACTCGCTAACGAATCCAATAATGAGGCCCGCCTCATCAGCGCCATGATCCGTGATGCCAACGGCGCGCTTGGCGAAGCGTCCTGGGACGATGCCATAACTGCCGCTGCGGAAGGTCTCCGCGGCCATGCCGGCGGTTCCGCTGCCGTCGTGATTTCTCCCCGCGTCGCCAATGAGGACGCCTGGGCATTGAATCGCCTCGCCCGCGAATCCCTGCAGACCGAGCGCGTTGCCATGGCGTCGTCCGCGCCCATTCAGACGGGCAGGGAACTCGCTGCCATGTTCGGCACTGCCGCAAATGCGGATCCCATCCGGGAGATTGCAAAGGCCCGCGCCGTCCTCGTGATCGGTTCAGATATAGAAATCACCCATCCCGTCGCGGCCTACCAGGTCCACAAGGCCGTCAATTACCAAGACGCCACTCTCATCGGCATCGGCCCCGTCGCCTACCCGGAGCTTGGCCGCGCCTCTGAGCGATGGCTCACCTGCGCTGAGGGAACTGAGCCTGCCGTCTTGCGCGGCATCCTCCGTGCGCTGCTCGACGCCAATCTTGTCCATGATGAGTTCATTGAGGAATCCGTAGACGGCCTGCCCGATTTGTCTGAGAGCCTTGAGGGCACGACCGTTGAAGACGCGGCGGCTCAAGCGGGCGTTTCCGCCGATGATCTCCGCTGGGTCGCCCGCATCATCGGTACGTCTGCTCCTGCCGCCCTTATCTATGGCGTGGGCGAGAATGACGCGCCCGGCGTGGCCACGCTGATTGCCTCAATCGCTGCGGTGACGGGCAACGTCGCTAATACGCAGGGCGGCGGGCTCCACGTACTGCGGCCCGGTGGCGGCAACGTGCAGGGAGTCAGCGACGTGCTTGGCGCGGAAGCTGCAAGCCTCGATGAGATCATCGACGCCATCGAATCCGACGCCGTCAAAGCCCTCTACTGGACCGGTGGCATCCCGCAGGACATAAGCGAAAGCGGCCGTGCCCGGCTGCTCACCGCGTTGGGTCGCCTTGAGTTCCTGGTGGTGCAAGGGCTTGTCATCGATGATGAGCTCGCTGCGCTGGCCAACGTTCTCATTCCTGCTGCCGCTGCCGTCGAGCGCGAGGGCACCTACACGAATGCCGAGCGGCGCGTCCAGCGCGTTCGCCCCATCAAGAACGCCGCGGGTGATGCGCAGCCGGTTTGGCGCGCCCCGACCGAGATCGCTCGTCACCTGGGCGCACCGGATTTCGGTTATGACAATGCTGACGCCATCCTTGCTGACATCGCCGCGGCTATTCCCAATTACGCTGGCATCACCGCCGAGGTACTGGAATCTCGACTCACCGGCCCCACGTGGCCGCTCCGGGACGATGGCGCGGATGAGCGTCTCTATCAGGGCGGCGCGTTCGGCAGCGCCAGTGGCCGTATTCGCCTCTCCACCGTCTAATCGGCATGGTCGCAACCGCCGCAACGTGGTGCCTCCGCGCCCATGACGACGGTCGCCCCCTCGGCATACACATCCGTGATGAAGAGCCTATCGAGCCCACTCCCGGCGTCGTCATCACTGCCGAAGACCCCAACCAAACATGGCGCAGCGCTGAGGTTGTCTCCTTTGAAGCCCTCCCCCACGCCTGCTCCATGCCGCGCTACAACGTCATAGTCAAGGTGCTCGTTCCCGCATGACTGAGGCTAACGACTCCCAACTGACACGCTGCTGGCCGGACGTGGACGTAAGTCCACAGATGATCGCCTATCACGATGAGGAGTGGGGCACGCCGCTCCATGATGACGACAAGCTCTTTGAGTTCCTGATCCTTGAGGGATTCCAGGCCGGCCTCTCATGGCGCATCATCCTCGACAAGCGTGAGGCTTTTCGTAAGGCGTTCT
Source organism: Dehalococcoidia bacterium (assembly GCA_965203815.1). Classification (GTDB taxonomy): domain Bacteria; phylum Chloroflexota; class Dehalococcoidia; order UBA6926; family UBA6926; genus VXMO01. The sequence continues at coordinate 1,199,677 of OZ241912.1, forward strand.
CCGACTTCAATGTGCAGAAAGTTGCGCAATTTGACGACGATGACGTTGCGCGCCTACTCGAAGACAAGGGCATCGTTCGCAACCGTCTCAAGATAGTGGGCGCAATCAACAACGCGCAAAGGTTCATTGAGATCCAGAAAGAGTTCGGCTCGTTTGATCGCTACATCTGGCAGTTCACGGACTACAAAACGCTCCGCAATCCCAAGCCCATTACTGGCTGGGAGGATGTCCCTGCCACCTCGCCGGAATCGGACGCCATGGCGAAAGACCTCAAAGCGCGCGGCTTCAAGTTCGTCGGATCAACCGTCTGCTACGCCCACATGCAGGCCACCGGCATGGTCAACGACCACCAGGACCGCTGCTTCAAAGCCACCCTCGGCGATTGGTAAACTCCACCCCGTCATTCCCGCGAAAACGGGAATCCACCTACGTCTATGGAATCCGCGGGTCCGGCATATTCACCCACGCGCTCATCTCGTGCGGCGGCGTCACTGGGTATCCCTCCGTCACGTAGGACCCATCGATCTGATCAACCCGGGACACGCCAATCAGCGCCATCGCGCTCAGCAGCTCGTCCTCCATGATCTCCAGCGCCCGCACGATGCCGTCGATGCCCCCCGCCGCAAGACCCCAGCCCTGCAGCTTTCCAACCGCCACGCAATCCGCGCCCAGCGCGAGTGCCTTGACCACGTCGCTGCCCCGCACGATCCCGCCGTCCAGCACGATCTTGGCTTTGCCATCGACGGCCTTGGCAATCTCCGGCAGGGTGTCGAGGCTGCCAAGCGCGTGATCGATCTGACGCCCGCCATGGTTGGACACCCAGATGATGTCAAAACCGCGCTCGACGGCCATCTCCGCGTCCTCCGCCGTCTGGATGCCTTTCACCGCGAACGGCAGACCCATAAGGTCTCGGATGCGTTCTGCCAAGTCCCACGTTACCGACGAGCCGGGTGAAACCCGCTGCACGTTCAGATTGGCCGGAACCGAGCGTCCGACGATTGGGCGTTCGCGTCGACTGTAGCGAGCGTTGTCCACGGTCAGGACGAATGCGTGATAGCCGGCGGCCTTGATGCGCGGCGCCATTCCCTCGATCCATTCCCAATCGCCCTGGATATACATCTGGAACAGCTTGGGGCCGTCAGCCGCCTCCATCGTTCCTTCAAGCCCCGGCTCGGATACCGAACTGGCCGTCTGTATCGTGCCGAATGCCTCCGCTGCCTTTGCGGACGCGCCCGCCCCCTCAGGGTGCAGCCGCTGCATGCCCCCAACCGGCGCGAGCATCACGGGAATCCGCATCTTGTGGCCCAGGAAATCGGTGGACGGGTCCATCTGGGAAACATCGCGCAGCACGCGCGGACGGAACGCAACGCGGTCGAACGCGGCGCGGTTGCGCCGCATCGTCGTCTCTGACTCCGACCCGCCGACTAGGTAGTCCCACCCCGCCTGGTCGAGGTTCTTGCGCGCCGCCTGTATCGTCTCCTCATTGCTTACGAAATCTACGCCCATCGCCCACTGTCCTCCGGTTTAGTGAATTGCCCAACACGCGTTTTATGAATCGTCACGCGCCTTGTGTCCTCAGATTGTAGCGCCCGTGCCGCTCATTAGGCATCCATTCCTTACGCAGCGCCCCGTTCCGGCGTAACGAACAATGGTATTCGCCGCCGCCGGAATCCCCACCACGCGATAACCAGGGCGACCCCCGCCGACAACGCCAACCCCATGAACGCAGCCGCAAAGTCCAGCCGTTCGCTCACCTCGCCGACAAACACGGTTCCTGCCGCCGAGCCGAACGAAAACCCGCCCATCATCATCGCCATCGCCCGACCGTATTTCTCCTGCGGTGTCCAGTCCGCCGCAACAGCCTGCAGCATCGGCTGCCCCGTGCCGAACCCCAGCCCCAGCATGAACGCCGCTGCCAGGAAACCGGCAGTCGAATACGTAAACGCCAGCGTGATCATGCAGCCGACGGTAAGCGCGAGTGACGGCAGCAAGATGATCGCCCGGCCGTACGTGTCCGAGATGCGGCCGGTCAGCAACCGACCGGCTATAACCACGACCGCGTACATCACGAAGAACCACTCGTAATTTGGCACCTCCCTCGTCTCGCCGAGGATGGACACGAATGTCGTCGTCGCCAGATACGCCGCCGACAGCAGCAGCACCGTGATTCCCGGTACCAGGGCCTCCGGAACAATCAGCTTGTCCACCCACGTCTCCCTGCGTGACTCTTTCGCTCCCTCTCCTGCGGCGTCAGAATCCTCTCGCTCCTTGCGGGAGGCGGTTGGGGTGGGCGTTGGAGCAGGACGCTGCGCTCTCACAGGAAAGAGAAATAGCGTTGCCCCGGCCATCAACGCCGCGCAGGCAAGGAACAGCTCCGTCGCCCCGAAACCGTGGTAGATCCAAAGCCCGACCGCGGGGCCAAACGCGATGGCGATGTTGTGTGAGGTGGCGAAATTGGTCATCGCCTCGCCGCGCCTGCTGGGCGGCGCTATGTCCAGGATCAGTGTCCGCGTCGCAGACCCGGTGGCTCCGCTCCCCACGCGCCGCAGAATTGTCGGTAGCAGCATCGTCAGCGGCGACACGACGATGATCATGATGAGCGCCCCCACCACGTTGATCCCAAGGCCAAGCACCGCCATCCCTTTGCGGCTCCACCGATCCACACCCAGTCCGTATAGTGGCACGCCGAACGCCGCTATAGGACCGGCGATTCCGATCACGAGGCCGACCGTGGAATTCGTGCCGCCAAGCTCCTTGATATAGAGGGGCACCGTCGGCAGCAGCATGTAGAACGTCACGAAGATCGTGAACTCCATCAGGAACAGCAGCACGAAAGAGCTTGTGTAAAGGCGCTGCCCCGTCGGCGCCCCTCGTTCAGTGCCAACCGTCACGATGCCCCCGGATGTCGCACAATTCCATCCACGAATCCTACCTGCCGTCACGGCAACTGTATATCCGCCGCCCCGCCCGCTATACAATGACGGGACGGGGGTAGGCGGCGCGGCAGACTGCAAAAGGGCTGGGATCGGTCGATGACGACAAGGGGTTCTCCCCTCAAGCAACAATACGAGCGGATCAAAGCCGAGTTTCCTGACGGAATCCTGCTCTTTCGCCTCGGCGACTTCTATGAGACGTTCGGAGAGGATGCCGAAATCGTCTCACGCGACCTCGGCATCGCCCTCACATCCAAGGAGCTTGGGCGCGGCCACCGCGTCCCCCTTGCCGGCGTCCCAACCCACTCCCTTGACGCCTCCGTTGCCCGCCTGCTTGAAAAGGGACACCGCGTCGCCGTCTGTGAGCAGTTTGGCGACCCCAAGACAGCGAAGGGCATCCTCGACCGCGAGATCATCCGTGTCGTCACGCCCGGGACCGTTCTCCAACACGATCTGCTGCCGGAGAGCGCCAACAATTTCCTGGCCGCACTCGTCATTGACGGCCAGCGCGCCGGCCTCTCCTACGCCGATATCTCCACCTCTGAATTCGTCACCCTCGAGATTCCCGTCGAGGACTTGCAAACCGAACTCGCCGCTCTCTCCCCGGCGGAGTTGCTCGTCCCGAAGAACCTGGACATGCCGCCGAGCCTGGAAGGTGTAGCCCTTGTTTCGCTGGATGCCTCCGACTTTAACGAACACGATGCCCGCCAACGCCTCTTAAAACACTTCGGCGTCCACTCTCTGGAACCGTACGGCTGCAACAACTTGCCTCTTGCAGTTTCCGCTGCAGGCGCTGTGCTTTCCTACCTGCAGGAAACGCAGCGTGGCGCGCTTACTCAGATTCAGTCCCTCTCCACGCGCCAAACTGCGGAAACGATGATTCTTGATCCGCAGACGGTCCGCACCCTTGAACTCTTTGAGGGCAGCTCCGGCACTCGCGAAGGCGGACTGCTTGACCTCCTTGACACCACGCAAACCCCCATGGGACGACGCCTGTTGCGCCAATGGCTTGGACGTCCGCTACTCAACCGAGACGCTGTCATCGAACGGCACGACAACGTCGAGGCCCTCGTTCAAGACCCCATGCTCCGCTCACGACTCCGTACGGCCATGCACGGACTCCCGGACCTTGAGCGCCTCATCAATTTCATCCGCTCCGGCTCTGCCGCCCCCCGTGACGTTGTAGCCGTCCGCCGCGGTCTTGAGGCCGTCGCAGGCATCAACTCTATGCTAACCGCCGCCGCCTTGCCCGAGATTCAGCGGGACGATGAGACCGCCAGCCCCCTTGGGTGGACTCTCAACGACATCGAAATGCATGATGAAATTCGTAAGCTGCTGAACGAGGCCATCGCTGACGAGCCCGGCGCGACTCTCTCCGCGGGCGGCGTTGTGCGCAAGGGGTTCTCGCAGGAGCTCGAAGACCTGCGCGCGATTTCCTCTGACGCCCGCGTCGCCGTCGCTGCCCTCGAAACGGAGGAGCGCGACGCAACCGGCATCCCCACGCTCAAGGTTGGCTACACCCGCGTCTTCGGCTACTACATCGAGGTCACCCGCCCCCACCTGTCCCGCGTGCCGGAAAACTACATCCGCAAGCAGACCGTCGCGGGTGGCGAAAGGTTCTTCACGCCCCGCCTCAAGGAACTTGAAGTCCAGATATCCGAGGCGCAGCAGCGCGCCGAGGAGCTTGAGTCCGCCATCTTTCGGCAGGTCTGCAGCCAGGTGGTGGAGCAGGGCGAGCCCATCCTTGCCACCGCCCGGGCCGTCGCCCGTCTCGATGTTCTTGCGGCTTTCGCCGAGAACGCCATCCGACTCCGCCTGACCCGCCCCGAGATCGACGATTCCCGCGTTCTGGAGGCCACCGCGGCCCGTCATCCCGTTGTGGAAGAGGTTCTCGACGAGCCGTTCGTCCCCAACGATATTTCTCTCATGGAGGACCGACCGATCGCCATCATCACCGGCCCCAACATGGCCGGCAAGTCCACCTATCTCCGTCAGATTGCTCTCATTGCCCTCATGGCGCAGATCGGCTCCTTTGTCCCCGCGGCATCTGCCCGCGTCGGCTTGGTCGACCGCATCTTCACGCGCGCAGGCCTCCACGATGACATCTCAACCGGGCGCTCAACCTTCATGGTCGAGATGATTGAGACCGCGGCCATTCTCCACCAGGCCACCGACCACTCCCTCATCATCCTTGACGAAACGGGCAGGGGAACAAGCACGTATGACGGCCTCTCCATCGCGTGGGCTGTCGTGGAGCACATTCACAACCACCCCCGCCTCAGCGCCCGCACCGCGTTCGCAACCCACTACCATGAGCTAGTCGAACTCGGTGAAACCCTCCCCCACGCCTTTAATCTCCACGTCCTCGTTTCCGAGGAAGAGGGCAAGGTCGTTTTCCTGCGCCAGGTCGTCCCCGGCGGCGCTGACCGCTCCTATGGCGTCCACGTCGCGCAACTCGCCGGGCTGCCGCGTGATGTCGTCGCCCGCGCTCAGGAAGTCCTCGCTCAACTCGAAGACGGAAATGTGGCGGCCACCCCCGGTGCCGCCCAACCCGCGCTCTTCTCTATGCAAACCCCGCAACGCGAATCTATGTCCGCCGATACTGAAATCCGCGACGCAGTCCTTAGCCTGTCGCCCGATCAGATGACACCCCTTGAGGCCCTCGCCAAGCTCTATGACCTGCAGCGCCTGGCAGAGCAGGGCAGGAACGGCGCGAGCGACGCCTGATATGCCGATTCAACTCCTCGATAGAGACGTCGCCTCCAAGATTGCCGCCGGCGAGGTCATCGAACGCCCCGCGTCCGTCGTCAAGGAGTTGGTCGAAAATGCGATCGACGCCGGCGCAGGCCAGGTTGAAGTTGAAATCGCCGGCGGCGGGCTCGACCTCATCCGCGTCACGGACGACGCATCGGGCATCCCGGAGGACGAACTCGAATTGGCCGTCATGCGTCACGCTACGTCCAAGCTGCGAAATGTTCGGGACCTTGAGCGCATCGATACACTCGGCTTTCGCGGCGAGGCCCTGGCCTCCATCGCCGCCGTCGCCCGCATGACAATCGTCTCCCGCGTTCCGGGCGCGGAGGGCGGCCACTACGTGATTACAGCGGCCAACGAGATCGTCGAGCGGGGCAGACAGGGCGCGCCGTTCGGCACTACGGTCTATGTCCGCGACCTCTTCAAGAACGTTCCGGCCCGCCTCTCATTCCTCCGCTCCCCCGCTGCTGAGGCCACGCGCTGCGTCAATGTCCTCACCCAATACGCCCTCGCGCACCCGGATGTTGCATTGCGCGTGATCGTTGATGGCCGCCTTGCCTTTCACTCTCCCGGCAGTGGCGATGTCTCACACGTCCTCCTCGAAATGTGGGGCCCGGACACCGCATCCGCCATGCTCCCTATCCAGCCCACCACCATGGGTGGAACGACCGTCTCCGGCTACGCGAGCGAGCCCGGCACGACGCGTCCCCGCCGCACCGGTCAGATCCTCTTCGTCAACGGACGGCTCGTTGAAGCGCGGATTCTCTACTACGCCATTGCCGACGCTTACCGTGACATTGTTCAGCGAGGCCGCTATCCCCTCGTTGTCCTCTTTCTTTCCGTCCCGCCAGATGAGGTTGATGTCAACGTTCACCCAACCAAGGCCGAGGTGCGCCTGCGACGTGAGGGTGAGGTCATCGCAACAATACACCGCGCCATCCGCCGCACCCTCGCCGCCCAAGGCCATTCCGTCATTCCCGCGCAAGCGGGAATGCAGAACTCCGCCATTCCCTCCGCACCCCCTGACGCCGAAGTCCAACTCGAAGCCCCACACCTGTTCGCCCAGTTCGATGGTCGTCATTCCCGCGAAAGCGGGAATCTCAATCCCAATTCTGCAACCGAACACAGTGGCGCAACTCCCGCCGCAACCCAATTCACCCTCCGCCCCGTCGGCCAGGTTGGCCTTACCTACATCGTGGCGGAGGGTCCGGACGGCATGTATCTCATCGATCAGCATGCAGCCCATGAACGCGTTGTGTTCGACCAGATCATCGCCGCCCGCCGGGAAGAGGCGGCCACCTCCCAAGGCCTCCTCACTCCTGCCACGATCCAGCTCACCACCCGCCAACTCGATGCCATCGTTCCATTGAGCGACCTTTTATCCTCCTACGGTTTCGAATGGGAGCCTTTCGGGGATGACGCAGTCCTCCTTCGCGCTATGCCCGCAACCCTCAAGGAATCGGAGGCTGCGAATGCCTTTCTTGAAGTCCTTGACGAGCATTCCGGTGATGAAACTGACGACTCAGACCCTGCAGCTTCAGATGCCATCATCGCGTCCGGAGCGGACGCCGTTGATGCCCGGGAAAGACGCATCGCAGCCACCATCGCCTGCCATTCCACCGTCCGCGCTGGACAGTCCCTTTCCCTCTCGGAGATGGAGTCCCTGATCGCCCTCTTTCGCGATGCCAACTTTCCGCGACTGTGCCCTCATGGCCGCCCCACGATGGTCCACCTCAGCTCCGCCCAACTCGAACGCCAATTCGCCCGCCGCTAACCTGCCCGCGTCATTCCCGCCCCAAAAGGCGTACAATCTCCCCATAACCCATGGCTAGAAGGAGTAATCCAATGGCAACAGCAGACCGCGAATCAGCCGCCGACTACCCGCCGTCCCCCGGCCCGGTTCAGCCGGTGGAACGCCGACTGCGCGTTGAGTTCGGCGGAGAAGTCCTTGCCGAAACGACGCGCGGCCTCCGCATCGTTGAAAAGGACATGCCGCCCGTCTACTACTTCCCGCCCGAGGACGTACGGCAGGAGTTCCTTGTTCCTGAAGACCGGTCCTCCACTTGACCCTTCAAGGGGGACGCCAGTTATTGGGGCGTCCGTGTTGGGGACCGCGAAGCTGAAACGGCGATCTGGAGCTACGTGAACCCGAAAGACGAGTACGAGGGCATCAGGGAGTACATGGCCTTCTATACGTGGAAGCTCGACGCCGCATACGTCGATGACCTTCCTGTTGAACTGGTTCACGGCGACTTTTACGGAGGCTGGCGCACCGAAGACATCATCGGCCCCTGGAACTCCTAGCCGCCCGGCTCCTCCTCCCATTTCTCAAGGAAGACCACCGCCTGCGCCCAAGATTCCGCCCGCACCATCACGCGGCACGGCTGCCCCATCACGCCCAGAAAGCTGCTCGTATCCCCCTGGTTAACCAGCGCCTCGATGCCCTCTTCCAGCAGCGCCTGCACAAGAAGCTCTGCGCTCAACTGGTCGTCGGTGGTCGTCAGGTGCGTCCAATCCATGGCTACCAGACTACAAGACCGCCAAGGTTTCCGGGCGAATAACTACATCAACATCTGCTGGACGGACAGGTAATTGCCGCCGAGGATGCCCGAAATCTCCGCCTCCAACTCCTCCGAGTGAGCCGTCTGGAACGGCATCGTCATGACGGATTGCTCGCCCTGCTGCATGATCACTAACTGAACGGGACTTTCTCCCGGGTGGCTCCGCAATGTCTGTACCACCCGGTTCAGCCGATCCACGTCGGCCTCCTCGTCCGCCGTCTCATGCAGCATCACGGAGATCAAGACCCGCCGCGCTGTTCCATTCCCAGGGCCATTCGATGACCCCGCGCCTCCGTTCCCATTGCCGCTTGCGGCTTTTGACGCTTCTTTCACCGGTTCGTTCGAGGCGGGCGCCTTGCCGGTCCCATTGCCGGTTGTAGTTTTCTCAGGGGGAGCGTTCGCAGCCTCGGTCTCAACCGGCTTGGCCTCAACCTCGTTGCGAGTTGCAAATTCAGCAGGCGGCTCGGCCACCGCTACTGCGCCTCCCGCGATCTCGGCATTGACAGCTTGCTCGGACGAGTGCTCGTTGCTCTTGCCGTTCACCGCCAGGGGAGCAGGCGGAGCAGCCTCAAGGTCCTCCGCGCTCACTTCCAGCACGGTGAATTCTTCGCAATTGATGGATGGCTCGTCCTGGCGTACACGCACGGTTCCCCGGACAAGCACCGGTGTGTTGATCTGCCATGTGTCCATCGATTTCTCATATTGCTCCGGCCAGATAGTCACCGTGGTCGAGCCTGATTGATCGTTCAGCGTGACGGAAGCGGCATTTTTCTCACGAACCATAAACGTCCGCACGGATGTCACAATCCCCGCCAGGTTAATCTTGTCCCTTTCCATTTCGGCGGAGACGTTGGTGCATGGTGTTAGGTCTTCTGGCAACCGCGCCGCTCGCAGCACCCGGTACGGATCGTTGGAGAAGTGGATGCCCATGAGTTCCTTCTCCCACGCACCCTTCTCCTCGTTCGACGCCGCATCCGCGGGTGTCAACTCAATGCTCGGCAGATCCAGGGCGGGGTCGCCCGCCAACGCGTCGAACATGCTGGACTGCGACGAGTTCCGTTGCCGCTGCTGCTGTGACGCGGATGAGAGTATCCGCTCAACATTGGCCAACAGCGTGGCCCGGTCGCCAAGCTCATCCAGCGCCCCGGCCTTGACCAGGTTCTCCAGTCCGCGCTTATTGAGCGACGTGAGGTCCGCCCGCCCGATGAAATCTCCTAGGTCCCCGAAAGCCCCGTTCGCCTTGCGCTCCTCCACAAGCGCCTGCGCCGCCCCGTACCCCACGTTCTTGATCGCCGATAGCCCAACGCGAATCACCGCGTCGCCCCTTGCCGCATCGTCGTTGGGGTCGGCGGCATCGTCGATGGAGTACTCTTCCGTGCTTGCGTTCACGCTTGGTGGCGCGACCGTCAGCCCCAGGGCGCGGCATTCCTCCGCGTCCGCCCCCGCCCGATCCTGTGATCCCAGGTGCGCGTTCAGCAGTGACGCCATGTATTCACGGGGGTAGTTCGCCTTAAAATACGCCGTCTGGTACGCGATGTAGGCATAGCTCACGCTGTGCGCCTTGTTGAACGCATACCCGGCAAACGGCTCAATGAGTTTGAAGACCTCCCGCGCGTCGTGCTCCGTATAGCCTTTCTTGACCGACCCGGTGAGGAACCCCTGCTCCTCAGCCTCCATGATCTCCCGCACCTTCTTGCCCATCGCCTTGCGCACGATGTCCGCCTGTCCAAGGCTGTACCCTGCAAAGCGCTGTGCAATCTGCAGCACCTGGTCCTGGTACACGATGACACCGTACGTCTCATGCAGGATGTCCCTGAGGTCGTCGTGCGGGAACGTGGCGGAAATCTCCCCCTTCTTGCTGTCAATATAGCGCGGTATGTGCTCCATCGGCCCCGGCCGGTAGAGCGCGATCATCGCCGAGACCTCATTCAATGTCCGCGGCTGCAGCCTCTGGATCCACCGTGTCATCCCTTGCCCCTCAAGCTGGAACAGTCCCATCGTCTTGCCCGACGACAGCAGGTCAAAGGTCTTTGAATCATCGAGCGGAATCGAGTCGATGTCGATGCGCTTGCCGTGCCGCTGTTCAATCAGGTCGCGCGTTCGCGCCAGAGTCGTCAGGTTCGTCAGGCCCAGCAGATCGAGCTTGAGCAGCCCCGCCTCTGCCACGCGGTGCATATCCCACTGCGTCATCGGCACGCCGTCGTCATCCGACCCCGCGCTCTTCACCGGCCGCTGAAGCGGCACCACGTTGACCAGCGGCTCACGTGAGATCACCACTCCCGCCGCATGCGTGCTCGCGTTTCGTGCAATCCCCTCCAGCTGCATCGCCGTCGTGACCAGCTTCTGCACTTGCGGATCACGGTCATAGGCGTCGCGGAACTGTGGGAGCCTGTCCAATGAGTCCCGCAGTGATGACGGATGCGCCCCTGCCGGCAGCAACCGCGCCACCTGGTCCACCTCGCCGAACGACATCCCCATCGCACGCCCAACGTCGCGGATGCCTGCGCGCGCTCCGAATGTCCCGAACGTGATGATCTGCGCGACGCGATCTTGTCCGTAACGTCGCGTCACGTAGTCAATCAACTCATCCCGCCGCTCGTCCTCGATATCAAGGTCGATATCCGGCATCTCCTTGCGCTCAAGATTCAGGAACCGCTCAAAGACAAGGTCATATCTGAGCGGCTCGATATTCGTGATATAGAGGCAATACAGCACCGCGCTGGCCGCCGCGCTCCCGCGTACCCCCACAAGGATTCCCTGTTTGCGCGCATACGCCACCAGGTCCCAAACGACGAGGAAATAGTCGGCGAAGTCCATCTGCCGGATCACGTCCAGCTCGTAGGCAACCCGCTCGCGTGCCCGCTCCGTGTCCGCGTATTCCGCGTACCGTTGGTCAAACCCCTCGTAGCAGAGCCGCTCCAGGTACTCGAACGACGAGAGTCCGTCCGGCAGTTCGATCTGCGGCAGTAGCAGCCGGTTGAACTCCAACTCAAGATTGCACTCGTCCGCGATGCGTCCCGCGTTCTCGATCGCCTCCGGCAGGTCCGCGAACAACTCCCGCATCTCTGCCTCGGACTTCAGGTAGAACCCGTCGTCCTCCATTCGCATCCGATTCGTGTCATCGACCGTCGAGTTCGTCTGGATGCACAGCAAAACATCGTGTGCCTCTGCATCCGCCTGCCGCGTGTAGTGCAGGTCATTCGTGGCGACAATGGGAATATCCAGCTCTTGCGCCAGATCAAGGAGCATAGTGTTCAGCCGGTCAAGCTCCGCAATGCCGGGGTGCCGCTGAATCTCTATGTAATACCCGTCAAACGTCTTCTTGTGCCACAGCGCCGCCTCTCGCGCATCGTCAGGGCGGCCATCCATCAGCGCCCGTGCCACCTCGCCCGCCATGCACGCAGAGAGAGCGATTAGCCCGGAACCGTACTGCTCCAGCACCTCGCGGTCCATCCGCGGACGATAGTAGAAACCCTCAAGATGGGCGATGCTGACCAGCCGCAGCAGATTGTGGTATCCCTCATCATTCCTGGCCAGCAGCACGAGATGATACGACTGCTTGTCACCCGGCGTGCGATCCGTCCTGCTGCCCGGCGCGACGTATGCCTCCACACCGATGATCGGCTTGATCCCCGCCTCTTTTGCCTCCCGGTAGAAATCGACGATGCCGTACAGGCTCCCGTGATCCGTGAGGGCGAGCGACTCAAATCCAAGCTCGCGAGCGTGTCCGACGAGGTCAGGAATGCGGCACAAGCCATCCAGCAGGCTGAACTCTGAATGTGTATGCAGGTGCGCAAACATCACAAGATATGCCGATTATATGCCTACGCGATGAATGATTTAAGTGCCGATTCAGCATGATTCAGCGCGTTCGACAGACCTTGCAAGCGCGGTAAACGCTTGGCTCAACCTGCCATCCCCACACCACTAACCGTCATTCCCGCGCACCATCGATTCCTTACATGCTGCCCTCTCTGTCATTCTGAGCGCCGCGAAGAATCCAAAGACCCATCAGCTATCCACACCGGAACGCGGCGCCCTAACTCTTATTGCTGCCCGATCGCGAGCCGAGAAGAAACCCCGCCGCCTCACGGTTGAACACCGCCGCCTGCTCCACCTGCGGCCAGTGCCCGGACGGCGATAGCTCCATGAAGCCTGCCTCCGGCCATGACACCAAGTGTCCCCCCTGCCTCTCCGGCGACGGCACGATAATGTCCTCCCGCCCCCAGAAGATCAGCGTCGGACAGTGAATGTCACGCACGCGGCCCCGCAGATCGTATTTATGCTTGAGCCCCTGCACGGTGAGTCCCTCCCGCAGCAGCTTGAAGAACGCTTTGCGCTGTTGCGAATCCCGCTGCCGGGATACCCACTCGTCCATGATCCTGCGATTCACCAGGTCTTCATCCGCGAAGATGGTCTTGCTGGCCCGGTGTCCGGACAGCAACCGTGGATGCCACAGCGCCTCTCCCAGGAGTGGGATAGTCACCAGCCTCAGCGGCCATCCAACCTTCCGCGTCAGACCGCCAGGCGAGACGAGCACAAGGCCCGTCACTCGCTCCGGGCTCTCAAGCGTGGCCAATATCGCCGATATCCCGCCCGCAGAGTGCCCAATCAGCGAGGCCGTTTCGATTCCCCACGCGTCCAGCAGCGCCATGATTGTCTTGCCGCTTTCAGCCGGATTCCAGCCGTCATGAGGGTAATCGGACGTGCCGTGCCCCGGAGAACTTGGCGCGAGAACCCGGTACCCCTGCTCGCCGAAATACCCAAGGTTCGCCCACCAGTCCTCGATGCCCCCGCCGATCCCGTGCAGGAACACGAGCGGCGGCCCGTCACTCGGCCCCGCCTCCACGTATTGCAGGCGCATCCCCTCAACGGAGACGAACCCCTCTCCCAACGGATAATCAGTCACTAGACCCCCGCCGCCACGGCCGGCGCCGCAGTGCCAACCTTCGTGAACGCCAACTCCTCATCGCCAACGTCCACCGAAATCTCGTCCCCATCCGAGAACCGTCCCTCAAGGATCTCCCGCGCCAGCACGTTCTCAACGTGCCGCTGCACGGCCCGCCTCAGCGGCCTCGCGCCAAACGACGGATCGAAGCCAACCTTGGCCAGCCACTCGCGCGCCGCGTCCGTCAGCGTGATCCGCAGGCTCTTCTCCTCAAGCCGCTCCTGCACCTCTGCCACCATCAGGTCCACGATCTCCAGGATCTGCTCCTCGCTCAGCGGCTCGAACACGATGATCTCGTCGATGCGGTTGATGAACTCCGGCCTGAACTCTTTCTTGAGCGCCCGATCCACGGACCTCTGCAAGTCCTGGAATGCCTGCGCCCCATTCGTGTTGCGCAGCAGCCCAAGCTGCTCCCGCTGAAGAATCTCGGTGCCAAGGTTGGACGTCATGATGATGACCGTATTGCGGAAATCTACCGTCCGACCGTGCCCGTCCGTCAGCCGCCCGTCCTCCAGTATCTGGAGGAATATATTGAACACGTCCGGATGTGCCTTTTCAATCTCGTCGAGTAGGATCACTCGGTACGGGCGCCGCCGCACCAGTTCCGTCAATTGGCCGCCCTCGTCATACCCGATGTACCCGGGAGGCGCGCCGACCAGCCGCGAGACCTCATGCCGCTCGCCGTACTCCGACATATCGAGCCGGACCATCGACTCTTCGTCGCCGAAGAGGACCTCTGCCAAGGCGCGGGCGAGTTCAGTTTTGCCAACCCCAGTTGGCCCCAGGAAGATGAAGCTTCCCACAGGCCTCTCGGGATCCTTAAGGCCGGCCCTCGCCCGACGAATCGCGTCGGACAGCGCAGCAACGGCCTGCTCCTGCCCCACTACACGTTTATGCAGTTCAGATTCCAGCCGGACGAGTCGATGCGTCTCCTCTTCCAACATTCGACTCACTGGCACACCCGTCCACTCGGAAATCAGCGTCGCGATGTCCTCCGCCTCTACTGTTTTGCGAATGTTCTTTTCCTTCATCCATGCGGACAAAGCCGATTCGTATTCGTCTTTGAGCTTGGCTCGCTCTTGTTTGATCCGAGCCGCCTCCTCAAAGTCTTCGCGATTCGACGCTGCTTCCTCCTCGATTCCGAGTTGACGCATCCGCTGATCCATCTGCTTCAATTCAGGCGTGAACGACTCCCTGTCGATCCTGAGGCGGGAACTAGCTTCGTCAATCATGTCGATCGCCTTATCAGGCAAATGCCTGTCTGCGATGTAGCGTGCGCTCAGCCGCACCGCCGCCTCTAGCGCCTCCGGCGTGATGGTCACCTTGTGGTGCGCCTCATAGCGTGGGGCTATTCCCTGCAAGAACTGAATCGCGTCTGGGATGGACGGCTCCTCGACATAAACAGGTTGGAAACGCCGTTCCAGTGCTGCGTCCTTCTCGATGTGCCTGCGGTACTCATCCAGCGTCGTTGCGCCCACCGCCTGCAGCTCGCCCCGAGCTAGCGCCGGCTTGAGCATGTTGGAGGCATCCATCGATCCCTCCGCCGCGCCGGCGCCCACGACAGTATGCAGTTCATCGATGAACAGAACGATGTTCCCGTGGGCGCTGCGGACCTCATTGAGCACATGCTTCAGACGTTCCTCAAACTCGCCGCGGAACTTTGCCCCCGCAACCAGCGCCCCCATATCCAAAGCATGCACGCGCGCGTGGTTCAACGACTCCGGCACGTCGCCGGCAACGATTCGTTGTGCCAGTCCCTCGGCGATAGCCGTCTTGCCGACGCCCGCCTCGCCGATGATGACCGGGTTGTTCTTGGTGCGGCGTGTGAGAATCTGCATCACCCGCTGGATCTCGACATGCCGCCCGATGACCGGATCCAACTTGCCCTCTTCGGCAAGCTCTGTGAGGTCGGTGGTGTAGCGGTCCAAAGCCCGGGACGACCGCTCAGAGCGCCCTTTTCCGGCGTCAGCGGCGCCGTCCGAGCCGCCCTGCGCCTCCTTAAGCGCCGTTTCAAGGCGCGGCTGTGTCAGGTTGAATTCCTGGAAAATGGTGTGAGAATCGCCGTTGTTCACGCCCACCGCGCCCAACAGCAGGTGCTCCGTCCCGATTTGCTCGGAATTGAGCCGCTTGGATGACGTCGTCGCGCCCGTCAAAAGACCCTGCGTTCGCGGCGTCAGATACAACTGTGTCGCTCCGCCCGCCACCTTTGGCGCGCTGTTCAGCACACCCTGGAACCGATCCGCCATCGCGTCAACGTCGATGTCCAGGCGCTCCAGGAGCATGATGGCCTGGCTGTCCGGCTGCTGGAAAATCGCATAGACGATGTGCTCCACGTCCAGCTGACTGTGGCTCATGTCCATCACCGTCTGCTGCGCCACGGCGAGCGCCTCCTGCGCTCCGTCCGTGAAGCGATCAGGGCTCATCATGACTGTGTTTCCTCGCTTTCATTGCGATTGATTCTCTGTGATTCAGTACCGTCTGCGGACCCCTCGCCCAGCGCCCTGGCGCCTGTCAGGCGCTCCAACGCGCCCTCCAGGTCCTTGATGCGCTGCTCCATCTCCGCCATGCGCCCGCTCATCCGCATGATCACCTCTGCGCCGGCGAGATTGACGCCAAGCTCATCGATGAGCGACTTGATTTTCTGGATTCTCTCAAGGTCCGCATCACTGTAATAACGCACGTTGCCCCGGGAACGTTGTGGCTGCACCATCCCATTTCGTTCGTAGTAGCGCAGCGTCTGAACGTGCAGGCCGACCAGCCGCGCGGCAACGCGGATGGAATACACAGGATCGCTTGGATTTCGGAAGCTCATTCCGTACCTCCCGCCGTCTCGCGCATCCCGCGCAGTTGCGTCAGCAGTTCGCGCTCGGATTCCTGCAAGCCTTTCGGCAGCGTCACGTTCACCTTGACGAGTAGATCGCCCGTGCCGGTTCCGCGCATCTTTGGCATTCCCTTGCCCGTGATGCGAAACGTCTGACCGTTGTCCGTCTCCGGCGGGATGCGAAGCGCCACGCCGGAACCGCCGATTGTCGGCACAATGACCTCGCCGCCCAGCAGCGCGTCGAGCATCGGAACCTTGACCTCGGTCGTCAGGTCCGCGCCCTTGCGGCTGAATTGTGAATCCGGCTTGACGGTCACTTTCAGATACAGATCGGAATTTCCGCCCGCAGGTGTCTTGGGGCCTGCGCCGCTCATTTTGACGCGAGAGCCGGTATCAACTCCTGCGGGAATCTGCGCCTCGATTGTCCGGGTTCCGCCCTCTCCATCCTGCACGCGAATCGAACGCCGCGTCCCATGAAACACCTCTTGTAGTGTTATTTCGACAGGAACGTCGCGTGGGCGCTGAGGTTGGGGTCGCTGACGGAATACCGACTCACTTCCGCCTCCACCGCCGCTGAAGAACTGCCCGAGAATATCGCCGAGGCCGGAGAATCCCTGTCCCCCCGCGAATCTGAACGCGCCGCCCATTCCGGGCCCTGCGCCGAATCCGCCCTGCTGCTGCATCTCCTCAATGCGATCGGCGTGTACCCAGTTCTCGCCGTGCTTGTCGTACTTCTTGCGGTTGTCTGCGTCGCCGAGAACCTCGTGCGCCTCGTTGATCTCCTTGAAGCGCTGCTCCGCCTCCTCGTCGCCGGGATTCACGTCGGGGTGATACTGGCGGGCAAGCTTACGAAACGCCGACTTTATCTCCTTCTCAGATGCCGTCCGCGAAACCCCAAGCGTTTTGTAGTAATCCGTCGCCGCCATCACATCAGCCCGATAATTCGCTATTCCCAGCTATCTGTCCCACCCTTGTTCTTATCAACAAAATCATCATACATCTAACAACATCATTGTCAACTTTATATCTGAGCATTCCTCTCATTCCAGCTCGGGTTAACCCCGGCAACATGCATACCGAGCGCGAATTCGGCTCGGCCCTTGGCAATGAAGAGTGGTAGACTGTGAGCCACAGAATCGACTGTCGAAGGAGAAGAGATGGCCAAGGGCGACGCGAATACAGACAAGCCGGTGCGAAAGCCCGCTCCCCCCATGCCTCCCCGGCCTTCTGGCCCTGAAGTCGTCATAAGGGGTGCCTGATCTAGGCTGAGTTGTTAGCTCTTTCGAAACCCTGTGCTTCTGTTGATGTTCGTTTAGCTGACTTGGCTGTAACCCCAAACAATCAGAAATACTGTTTCTAAGATAAAGAGGCCAGTCATGAATAAGGCGACCTTGCCCTTGTAGTTGACGGTCTCGATGTTTTCCTTGAAATGCTCTTCGGCATCCTCGACGGCATAGTACTTGAACCAATATTCAGGTAAGTCGAGCCATTCCGTTGCATTGGCGTATATCCTGCGCAGCTTGATTTCACCGCGGGCACGAGTAAAAGTGCCAATGACCAGATTCAAGAGTGCCAAGGCGCCGGCAATGAAGAATAAGGCTGAGTTGAGAGTGATATCGGTGCCCGAAGTTGCTACCAATGCCGGTGCTGCAAACAGGAAACCTGCTGAGAACACCATCACTGCTTGAATTCGGTTTTCCACTGCATTGAGCCGACTAACTGCTAGGTCATAGGAGCTCTGCATCAGGTCGTAAGCCAGATCAACTCCCGGCCGCTCTTCTTGTGTTCTACTCTCCTCCGCCACCCTGTATCACCTCCCCGGCTATTCTCAAGTACGTACAAATGTTTGAATACACCCTAACATGCTCTCGCGCCCCGCGCTAAACTAGCAAGAAGAACACACGAGACATCGAAGAACAGAAAGATTCAGGAGCGCGGACAAAGCCGGAGCGGCCTACAAAAATGCCAAGCGTCTACACACGATACGGTGACAAGGGAGAGACCGGTCTCCTCTACGGCGGCCGCGTGCCCAAGAACGATCCACGCGCCGAAGCCTACGGCACCGTCGATGAGGCCGTCTCCGCCATCGGACTTGGTCGCAGCCACTCCGAAGACGACCGCGTCCGTGAAATCGCGATAGCCCTCCAGCGTGAACTCTTCACCGTCGGCGCCGAACTCGCCACGGACGTCGGCCACTTCGATACCTTCCTCAAGCACTTTTCACCCGTCACGCAAGAGCACGTCGACGCCCTCGAAAAACACATCGACTCTCTGCAGGAGGAGTTCGAACTGCCCCGGGCGTTCGTCATCCCCGGTGCGACGCCATCCTCAGCAGCTCTCGATCTCGCCCGTTCCACCCTCCGCCGTGCAGAGCGTCGTGCCGTCGGCCTCATGCAGGACGGGTACCTGCGTGAAGAATCGCTCATGATTCCATATCTCAACCGCGCCGCCGATCTCCTCTTCATCCTCGCCCGCTACCAGGACCGACACCTCCCGATGGAGCTCCTGACCGGTGAGCAGTAACGCTGCAGCCCCGCTCATCGCCGTCGTCGACTATGGCGCGGGCAACCTGCGCTCCGTTGCCAAGGCGCTCGAAACCGTCGGCTTTCGCGTCAACGTTACGGACGAGGCCGCCGATCTCCAAAGCGTCGATGGCGTCGTCTTTCCCGGGCAGGGAATCGCTGGCCCGTGCATGGTCAGGCTGCGCGATGCCGGCATGGACTCCGCCCTGCAAGACCTCATCACCCGAGACGTCCCATTCTTTGGCGTCTGCCTGGGTCTCCAACTCCTCTTTGACCGCACAGAGGAGGGCGACGCTGAATGTCTTGGCCTCATCCCCGGCGCATGTATCCGTTTCCCGTATGAGCTCACCGTCCCGCACATGGGCTGGAACGATGTGACGTTCACGCGCGATCATCCCGCCGCCGCCGATATCCCGCCCAATTACCAGTTCTATTTCGTCCACAGCTACTACGCCCAACCCGCGGATGAAGGCATGACGCTCGGTGTCACCGACTACGGCGGCACGTTCGCCAGCGTCGTCGCGAAGGACAAGCTCATCGCTACCCAGTTCCACCCTGAAAAGAGCGGCAGGCCCGGCCTTGCCCTCTACCGCGATTTCTTCAACTGGGCAATCTAGACGCACAATCCGTAACAGATCATGAAAAACGGACAGTCCCAAATATAGACGCGCAATCCGGAACGATGATGAAAATTATTCCTGCCATCGACCTGCGCAACGGCAAGGCCGTCCGCCTCTTTCAGGGCGACTACAGCCGTGAGACGGTCTTTGACGATGACCCGGCTGCCGTCGCCCGCTCATGGGAAGAGCAGGGCGCGCAGCGCATCCACCTCGTCGATTTGGACGGCGCGCGTGAGGGCAACACGGGGCAGGCGCAGCTTGCCGCCTCCATCGCGCGTGCCGTTAACGTCCCCGTCCAGCTCGGCGGCGGCGTACGTTCCATGGACGACGTCGCCGCCCTCATCGACGCCGGCATCGACCGCGTCATACTCGGCACCGTCGCTGTTACCAAACCGGATCTCGTCCGTGAGGCATGTGAACGCTACGGCGACCGCATTGCTGTCGGACTTGATGCCCGTGATGGCCGCGTCGCCGTCCGTGGATGGACCGAGGACTCAGGCGTCGACACGATTGAGTTGGCTCAACGTCTCTCTAACGATGGTGTCCGCCGTTTCATCCACACGGACATCTCCCGCGACGGCGCGATGCAGGGCGTCAACGTGGAGGCGATGCAGAGTTTCGCAGAGGCCGTTGCCCCGATCCCCGTCATCGCATCCGGCGGTGTCACTACGCTCAACGACATTCGATTCCTCGCCGCTACAGATGTAGAAGCCGTCATCATCGGCCGTGCCCTCTACACCGGCGACATCTCCCTCCCTGATGCAATCGCCGCCGCAGGCAAACTACAATAAACACACCATGCTTTCACGCAGAATCATCCCGTGTCTTGATGTAAAAGGTGGCCGTGTCGTCAAAGGCGTCCGTTTCCGGGACCACCGCGACGCCGGCGACCCCGTCGAGCTCGCCCGTTTCTACGACGAGCAGGGCGCGGATGAACTCGTTTTCTATGACATCACCGCCTCATCCGATGGCCGTGAAATCATGTTGGATGTCGTTCACCGCGTCGCTGAAGAGGTGTATATCCCTCTCACCGTCGGCGGCGGCATCCGCTCCGTTGAGGATGTCCGCACCATGCTCAACGCCGGCGCGGACAAGGTCAGCATCAACACAGCCGCCGTCCAGAACCCTGGACTCATCCGCGAGTCCGCCGCCCAGTTCGGCAGCCAGTGCATCGTCCTCGGCATGGACGCCCGCCGCGTCGCCCCGTCCCAAATCGATGCGCCGCCACATGAAATATCAGAGATAGCCTTTGATGATTCAACGCGCTGGGAAGTCCGTACCCACACCGGCGCCGACGGTGGCCGCGCGGCAGGCATTGATGCTCTCAAATGGACGATTTATGCCGCCGAACTTGGCGTGGGTGAGGTCGTCCTCAACAGCATCGATGCCGATGGCACAAAGACCGGGTATGATCTCGAACTTATTCGCGCCGTCGCGGACGCCGTCACCATCCCTGTCATTGCCTCAGGCGGCGCGGGCAACGTCGAGCACATGTGTGAGGCCGTTGTGCAGGGCGGGGCGGATGCCGCGCTTGCCGCCAGCATCTTCCACTACGGCGAATTCACTATCGAGCAGGCCAAGGACTATATGCGAAGTCAGAACGTCCCCGTTCGACTGAACGCGAGCGCAGGGGCGTGAACCCTCCCTCCCGACCTCGCCGCCGGTCGCGCTACCGGCTCCGCGCCGTCCTCCTCGATGCCTACGGCACCCTCTTCCACTACGAACCGGGTCTCCTGTCCCGTGTCTTTGCGACCATCGTCGAACGGCTGAACATCCCCGTCGACTCCGAAACCCTGTTGCACAACTGGCGTGTACACGAGACCGCGTTCCGCCAAACGCGCGTCTGGCTAAACGACGACGGTGAATGGGACGCTCCGCCGCCTGATCAATTCACCCCCTACCGCGACGCATGGGCCCACGCCTTTGAACTCGCCTCTACTGAACTCAACCTTGACCCCGCCTACATCCCCGCCGCCATCGGCATGATCTATGACGACCTCAAGGGCAGGGCAATGTACCGGGACGTCGCGCCTGCCCTTGAAGCCCTCCGCGCTCGCGTGCCGTTGGCCATCGTCAGCAACGCCGATCACGAATACCTCCACGGCACCATCGCAACCCACGGCCTGTCATTCGACCACGTTATCCACTCAGAGGGCGTGAAAGTCTACAAGCCTCACCCGCGCATCTTTCAGGTCGGCCTCGCCGCGTTTGGCATCGATGATCCCTCACAGGCCATCTACGTTGGTGACACCCCCAGGGAGGACATACAGGGCCCCCAGGGACTCGGCATCCCCGCCGTCTGGATCAACCGCACCGGTGCCGACTGGCCCGACCTTCGTCATTCCCGCGACGGCGGGAACCTCGCCCCCATCACCCCCGACTACGAAATCACCAACCTCCTCGGCCTCGTAGACATCGTCGCCTCCAAAACCCTCTCCGCCCTCTAACCCCTCCGTTCACCCTGAGCCTGTCGAAGGGTGCCCCCTCTCCCCTCACCCCATACAATTAACATGTGCCTCCACTGAAAAAGGCAGGAGAAAACCCATGCCAACCCAACTGATAATCGACGAAAAGGCCCTCATCCCGGCCATCGCGCAGGATGCGGATACCGGCGCCGTCCTCATGGTCGCCTACATGAACCATGAGTCCCTTACCCGCACCATCGAATCCGGACAGGCGTGGTTCTACAGCCGTTCACGGCAGGAACTCTGGCACAAGGGCGCAACGTCGGGGAACTTTCTCAATATCGTCGAGATCCGCCCCGACTGCGATGGCGATGTCATCCTGCTCAGGGTCAATGCGGACGGCCCCGCCTGCCACACCGGCAGCGAGACCTGCTTCTACAAGGACTTCGATACATCAGACTGGCAGATGGAGTCATCCGCGCAGAATCAACTTGGCGCGACCCTAACGGAACTCGCCATGACCGTTTCCCAGCGCAGGAAAGACATGCCGGAGGGCAGCTACACTGCGGGCCTGTTCGAGCGTGGCACGGAGCGCATCGCCCAAAAGGTCATTGAAGAGGGTGGAGAGACCGCGCTTGCGGCGATGGCCAAGGACCCGGACCGCGTCCGCGCCGAGGCCGCCGATCTCCTCTACCACCTCACCATCCTCCTTGAGGACGCCGGCGTCTCACTCTCAGACGTCGCCACCGAACTCACAGACCGCCGCCGCTAACAGATGTCCCCTCCTCACAAATCCCCTCATTCCGGCGAAAGCCGGAATCCATCCGCCTGCCCCCCTCCGTCATTCCCGTGCTTGACACGGGAATCCAGCCCCCGCTCACCCTGAGCCTGTCGAAGGGTGAGCCGGTTCGTTGCCCTAGCTAATTCAACTGCGATAAACTGACCAGTACCTGAATACGCACTGAGTCTTGGGGGAATTGTCCATGCCATCACTCGCCTTCTTTGAAGGGAAAGTCGTCCCGCTTGAGGAGGCCAAAATCAGCGTCGTCACGCACGCCTTCAACTATGGCACCGGCGTCTTTGAGGGTATCCGCGGCAACTGGAACGCAGACCAGGAGCAGATGTACCTGTTCCGCGTCCGCGAGCACTACGCCCGCCTCCTCCGCTCTTGCGCCATGCTCAACATCAAACTCCCCTACTCCCTCGACGACTTCGAGCGCATCACCCTTGATCTCGTTCAGCAGTGCGGCTTCAAAGAGGATGTGTATGTCCGCCCCCTCGCCTATAAGTCCTCTGATGTTGTCGGGCTCCGCGTCCACGATCTTGAAGACGATTTCCTCATCTACATCGTCCCGTTCGGCAACTATCTCGACTCCGACGCGGGCATCCGCTGCACCTTCTCAAGCTGGACACGCATCCAGGACAACGTCATCCCGCCCAGTGCCAAGGTCACCGGCATGTACGTCGCCAACAGCCTCGCCAAGAGCGAGGCGGTCTGGCGCGGCTACGATGAGGCCATTCTCCTGACCGATGACGGCAACATCTCCGAGGGCAGCGGCGAGAACATCTTCCTCATCGACAACGGCGTCATCAGCACTCCCCCGCAGACCGACGGCATCCTGGACGGCATCACGCGCAACACGGTTATTGAACTGGCGCGGGACGTGCTTGGACTCAAAGTTGTCGAGCGCACCATCCCCAAGACGGAAGTCTATGTGACAGATGAGTTCTTCATGACCGGCACCGCCGCCCACGTCACGCCCGTGCTGGAGGTTGATGGCCGCCCCATCGGCAGCGGCTCCATCGGCCCCGTCACCGCCGAGCTCCAGAAGCTCTACTTCGAGGTCGTCAAGGGCGAGCGTGACCAATACGCCCACTGGCTAACCCCAACTTACACCCCCGCCTAAGCCCACCCTCTGTCATTCCCGTCCCCCCACTCGTCATTCCCGCGAAAGCGGGAATTCAGCCCCCGCTCATCCTGAGCCTGTCGAAGGACATGAGCGGCCCTCGTCCTCAGTCTTCCGGCTCCTCCCACGGAATATCATCCGCGGAACGACACCACGCGCACCGACCGCCAAACTCCGCCAACTCTTTTTCTGGCGACTCATTTCCACATCTATTGCAATAACGCAGCGCGGATTTTGAGTCGCGACAATCCACACAGACAAAGAGTGAATTGATATCAGAACCCCCTCCCCCCTCGTGGGGGAGGGTTGGGGTGGGGGGGCTCCCTCCGCCCGTCGCGAACTCCCGCCGGCCGCACCCCGCGCACGCGAGAGTCATACCACCGGCACGGCCTCCGGCGCTTTCACCGATGGCCGGTACGGGACCTCCCGCTCCTCAGTGATCGCCAACGGATTATCCCGCGCCAGCGCCCACGCGCGACTCTCATCCGTCAGCTCGGCAACCCGATTAAAGCCTGTCCGCAGATTGGGCACGCGATTCCCCGTTGAGCCGTGCGCGTCGGTCGCGATCACGTGGATCATCTCTTGTTGCAGCAGGTATTCGCCCGCCTCCCGCGACCCCGGCCCATAGTGATCGAACAGGCTGCCGGTGTTCATCTGCGTCAGCGCTCCAAGCGAGATAAGCCGCCGCACAATATCGGGATCGCGCTGGATGATCGTATTGCGTTCCGGGTGCGCCAGCACGGGCCGATAACCCAGCGCAATGATCGACCTGATTTCCTCTTCAACATAGTCGGGCATCGAATTGAACGGCGGCTCGGTGAGTACATAGCGATTCTCATTGATCGTCGCCCCGTTGCCGGATTCCAACTGCTCCGTGAGACCACGCGTGATGCGTATCTCCTGCCCGGTGAGCAGATCAACGTCCAGGTTGTTTTCCGCCAGCGCGCGCCGCAGCAAGGTGACGCGGTGTCGGGATTCCTCCAGCACGGTCTGATGCGAGCGGGGAAAATTGTGCGGCGTTGTCACGATGGTTGCCGTGCCCTGACCGTGGGCGATGCGCGCCATTTCAATGGACTCAGCCCTGTCCCGCGCCCCGTCATCGATCCCCGGCAGGATATGGCAATGGATATCCACAAACCCGCCAATGTGGGCCCCGTTCAGGTGGATTCCGTCCGCGTGATTATCCAACTCCGTCTCCACCCGGGCGCCACGCCGGAACGCGGAATGCAGACTCCACGGGCCAACCGGCGTCGAGCGCGAACTTTAAAATCACCCGGGCCACCTGAACCGATGCACACGGAACCCCTCCGCGTACCGGAAGCCCAGCGCTTCTGCCTGCTCCTCGTGCCGCGAGTGAATCCGCTCCATCAACCCCTCCGGGTTCGCGATCTGGCTCTTGTGCTCCCGAAGCGCATCCACCTTGAGCTGAATGGAATCCGAGATGTCGACCCACGTGTCCGGCTCATCGCTCCACGCCCACGCCTCGGAGACGATATGCGGCTCGAAACCCTGCTGCGCCAGGTGCGGAAAATGATGCACGTCACGCGCATAGGGGTACATCGCGTCGAACGCCGCCTGCCCGATGTTCCGATGATCGCGGTGATTGTGTCCCCGCCGATACGGGTCGAACGTGAACACAACCTCCGGCCTGAACCGGCGAATCTCCCGCACTATGTGCTCGCGCAGCTCGCGGCTGTCTTCCAGTTCGCCGTCCGGGTACCCAAGGAACGTCACGTCCTCGATGCCCAGAACCTTTGCCGCCGCCGTCGCCTCGGCCTCGCGCGTCTTGACCAGGTCCTCAGGCTTCGTGTCCGGGTCGGCGGTGCCGGCGCGCCCGTCCGTGGCGATAACCAGCGCTCCCTCCCAGCCCTCGCGGATCCATTTGCCGATCGTGCCCCCGCACCCGAACTCCATATCGTCGGGATGCGCCGAGATTGCCATCAACTTCTTGGGACGGCCTTGCGTGTCAACCATGTGTATCTCTGTCTCCCCGGTTCTAATCGTCCTAGTCTTCCTCGTCCGTTCCCATGCGACTTATCCCGTAGCGTCGAAAGTCCTCCGCGTACGCCATGCCGCGCGGCTCCCCCTTGCGGGCCGACCAACGCCGGATCCAGTCGCCGGAATCCGGCTCAAACTGGCTTGCGTGAAGCATCGTCGCCTCAATTTTTGCTTCGATTGTGTCCGAAATGTCAACGAACACATCGGAATTCTCCGAGCCCCAGAAATAGATCTCCGCCGTCTTGTGCGTCTTCAAACCCTCTGCGTCATGCTCCGGGAAATGCAGCCGATCCCGCGCGAACGGGAACACCGCGTCCATCGTCACCATCCCCGTAATCCGATGATCCCGGTGGATATAGAAGCCCGTGCGGAACGGGTCGGTCGTGAGCACGATATCCGGCTTGATGCGACGAACGTGCCGGGTAATCACTCCCAGCAGCTCCCGCCCGTCCACCAGCTCCCCGTCGCCGTTCTGGAGTATCGTGACCTCTTTCACGCCCAGCATCGCTGCCGCGGCCCGTTGCTCCTTGTCGCGCACCGCGGCTAGATCGGCGTTCGTCAGGGTGGGGTCCTCAGTCCCCTTGTCGCCGTTCGTCGCGACCACGTAATACACCTCGACCCCATCCCGCGCGAGCAGCGCAATTGTCCCCCCGCACCCGATCTCCGCGTCATCCGGATGCGGCGCAACCACCAGCACCCGCTCAACCGCCCCAAACTCCTCAATCACAGCTCGCCCCCCGCCATTTGCTTATTCCCCTCATTCCGGCGAAAGCCGGAATCCATCCGGTCCACCACCCTCTCATACATATCCAACACCGTTTCCGCGCTCGCCTCCCACGTCATTCCTTGCGCAGCCGCCAGCGCCCCAAGGCCAAGACGCCGTCGCAACTCCCCATCATCCAATAACTCGCAGATAGCCTGCGCAAGGGCAGGGGCGTCTCCCGCGGAGACAAGCCGACCCGACACGCCGTCCTCGATGAACGACGCCGGCCCCGGCACATCTGACGCCACCACCGGCGTCCCGCACGCCATCGCCTCTGCCGCAACGATGCTGAAACTCTCCGAATACGAGGGAACGATGACCAGGTCCGCCGCCGCGTAATGCCACGGCAACGCATCATTGGCCACGACGCCCGCCCACGAAATCCTTTCAGAGATACCCATTTCCGAGGCAAGCGCGCGCAGCCCCGCTGCATAGTCCGCGTCCACTTCGCCGCCCACAAACCGTACGCGCATCTGCGGCCTCTCGGCCAGAAGTCCCGCCGCCCTCACCAGTACGTCCGCTCCCTTGATCCGGTCAAGCCGACCCACGTACAGCAGAGTCTCCTCGTCTGTAGGTATACCCAGCCGCGAGCGTGCCTCTGCGCGATCCAGTGGCCGAAATCGATCGGTGTCAACGCCGATCGGTGCAACCGCGATCTGATCCCGCTCAGCCCCCAACATCGAGACCAGCGCATCTTGCTCGAACGGCGTCCATGCGACGATCCCGTCCGCGCCCCGCGCAATCGCCCGCTCCGCCTCATGCCGCTCATGCGGTTCCCGCGTCTCTCCGTGGGAGATGGCCTGCTCTTTAACGGCGGCGATGGTGTGGAACGTCGTTACGTGTGGAACGTCAAACCGGCGTGACACCTCCAACCCCGCCAACCCTGAAGCCCAGTAGTGTGTGTGAATCAAGTCGCAGCTTTCACCAAGAGCAATCCCTATCTGTTCGGCATACTCACCGGCTCGCGCCGCCCACTCACTCGCGGATTCCGCGGCAGATGAGGGCAGGTGAGTCACTCGAATCCCGTCGCAGCGCAATTCAACTGAATCTGCATCGTCGTGGGAAGCAGTCACGATCGTCACGGAAATGCCGCGCCGCGCAAGCTCCCTGCCGAGCCCGAGCACATAGGCGGACATGCCGCCCGCTTTCCCTTCACCCAATGCAGCCAATGGGTGGGAATGCAGCGCCACCAACCCCACAGAACGAACAGTCACGGAGCCTCGTTCTCTCGCGCCAGCTGCCAGCGGTACAACACGCGATCATTGCCGCCAAGGTCGTACTTGTACGGCTCGTTCCCGCGCAGGAAATCGTACTCGCGCAGCCCCTGTTCAATCGCCCCGCGCAGTTCGTACGCCTTTAGCAGAAGCCCAACCGACAGGTGCCGATACTCAGGGTCGTAGCCGCTGTTGTACAACAGCAGCCGGTCCCCCTCCAGGAAACTCATCGTTGCTGAAACCGGCTTTCCGCCCACGTCCAGGAACGCAAGTTGCAGCGAATCCGCCTCCGCCATCGTCCTTGTCAGCGTTTCAAGGAATGAGCGACGCTCCGGTGTCAGGAAATCCGACTTCGCCTCATTGCTCTTGCCCATCAACGACACGAAAGCGCCTAGGGCATCCGGCAGTTCATCGTGCTCCTTGTCATAGACGCGGTATTCCGCATCTCCGCTCGCCTCCAGCCGCCGCAGTTTGCGCCGCAGCTCGTGGCGGTCTTTCTTGGAGAGACTCTGCACGTGCTCATCCCATGATTCCGGCAGCTCAACATACGGAGAAACGTCCCACACGGAGCGGTTCGCCTGCCATCCGTGCTCCACGGCCCGGGACTCCAATATCTGTGTGGACGGCGAATCATCCCGCACGCCGATCAACTCAATGGACGCCCACCCTGCCGCCGCGCCGTGCTCCAGGATCGCGTCCCAAACCGCTTCTTCCTCGCCCGGTATCGACAAAATATCCTGGTAGTCCGTCACGTTGTAGTCCAGCCCGAACGTGACGGCGCCCTTGTTCTTGTTGTGGATAAGAGGCGCGATGCCCCGGAGTGAGCCGTCGCTGTCCTCTCTCACTGTCAGCACCGGATGCTCGTCTGTCGAGCCGCAGCAATTGATCGCCCACGCCGTCTGCCAGGGCAGGGAGAGGAAGATCGACTGAGTAGCCGACCTTGCGAACAAGTCCGGCCACTCGCCTGTGACGGCCCCAAGCGACTCCCATTGCACGATCAGAGTCATGAGCCTGCCCCGCGTGGCGACGTCAGGGACAGAAACTCTGCCCGCGCCGCAGCGTCTTCTTTGAACACCCCGCGAAACGCCGTCGTGATCACCCGGCTCCCTGCCGCGCGAACGCCGCGAATCGTCATGCACAGGTGCTCCGCCTCCACGCGAACTGCTGCCCCCTGCGGTTCAAGCGCCTCCGTCAGCAGGTCTACGGCCTGGTTCGTCACGCGCTCCTGCATCTGAGGCCGATGCGACAGGCACTCGATGGCCCGCGCCAGCTTGCTGATTCCCACAATGCGGCCCGTCGGCACGTAGGCCACGTGAACCGAACCGAAGAACGGCAGGAAGTGGTGCTCGCACATGGACGTGAACGGGATATCCCTGATCGTCACCATGTCCCGCGCGCCCTCGTCATAGGACACCGTCAGGAAGTCGCGCGGGTCCTGCTCGATGCCGGAGAAGAGTTCGGCGTACATCGCCGCCACGCGCGTAGGTGTCCTGTCGACTCCCTCACGCCTTGGATCGTCTCCAATTGCGCGAAGAATCTCCTCAACGGCGCGGACAATGCGCTCTTGATCAATCATCCGGGAAAGTATCGACCTTCCAATTGCTTAGCAGTAGTGTAGCGCACGCGGCGGCAGTCAGTTCATGCCGAGCAGTCGCTGCACCGCCGCGAGATCGGCGGGCGCCTCCTCAACGTTCAGCCCCTGCGCCGTCGCATTATCCGGGTCCTTCAGCCCGTTCCCGGTGATGATACAGACCACTCGCCGGTCCTTCATCTCCGGGTGCGCCGCAGCGTACTTCGCCAGCCCTGCAACTGAAGCCGCAGACGCCGGTTCGCCAAATATCCCTTCCTGTTCAGCCAGCAGTGAATACGCATCCATGATCTGCTCATCCGTCACGCTGTCGATCAGCCCGCCGGAATCATCTCGCGCCGCCACCGCGTTCTCCCAACTCGCCGGGCGGCCGATGCGGATGGCGGATGCCACCGTGTGCGGGTCCTCCACGGGGTGCCCCAACACAAGCGGAGCCGCGCCGGCCGCCTGGAAACCCATCATCCGCGGCAGGCGATTCGCGTTGCCCATCTCGTGGTATTCCGTGAACCCCTTCCAGTAGGCGGTGATATTCCCCGCGTTGCCCACGGGAATGAAAAGGTCGTCCGGCGCGTCCCCCAACTCATCGATGATCTCAAACGACGCCGTCTTTTGCCCCTCGATCCGGTCCGGGTTGATCGAGTTCACCAGCTTGATCGGACCCGGCCCGGCAAACGACCGCACGATGTCCAGTGCGTCGTCGAATAGACCGGAAATGGCGACAACCCGCGCGCCGTACATCGATGCTTGCGCCAGCTTTCCCGCTGCGATATTGCCCTTGGGCACCACAACGATGCTCTGCAGCCCGCAGGCGGACCCATACGCCGACGCGGAGGCGCTCGTATTGCCCGTTGACGCGCAGATGACGCCCGTGCAGCCGTCCTCCAGCGCCTTTGCCACCGCCACAACCATCCCGCGGTCCTTGAATGAACCCGTCGGGTTCATCCCTTCCAGCTTGAAATACAGTTCACCGACACCCAGTTGAGACTCAAGATGGCGCGACCGGATCAGGGGTGTGCTGCCCTCTCCCAGCGTGATATGAGGCGTAGATTCCGTTACGGCGTCAATCAGGTGGCCGTATCGCGCAAGCACGCCCATCCCCAAGCCCCCTCTATTCCTCAACGCGGATGATGCTGCCAATCTCCCGCACCACGTCGAGCGCCGTCAGCCTACCCGTCGCGTCACGCAATGCCGATTCCCGCGAGCGGTGTGTCGTGATTACAATCTCGGCGGAACGGGCAGTTTCATCAACCTCCTGCTGGATCACGGAGGCAATGCTGATCGATGCGTCCCCCAGTATCCGCGCAATCGCCGCGAGAACACCCGGCTGGTCTGTCACGGTCATGCGGAGATAGTAGCGAAAATCCAGCTCATCGATCGGCCGCACCCGGTTGGCCGCGACGGGTGTCTGCCGCTGTTGCGGTTCGCCCCGCCCTGTCAACCCCCGTGCCACCTCGATGAGGTCGCTGAGAACAGCGCTCGTCGTCGGCCCTGAACCTGCCCCCCGCCCGTACAGGAGCAGCTCTCCTGCCGAATCACTATCGAACTGGACCGCGTTGTAAACGCCGTCAACCTTTGCCAGCTGCGCGTCCGACGCGATGAATGCCGGATGCACCCGCGCGTCCAACTCGCCGTCATCGATCTCCTTTGCGACTGCGAGCAGCTTGATTGCGTACCCGAGTTCATGCGCGTACCGAAAATCTTGGGGAGCCAGATGTCCGATTCCCTCGCAATAGATGGACTCCGGCGATACGGGCGATCCGTAGGCGAGCGTCGCGAGCACCGCCAGCTTATAGACGGCGTCGGTGCCGTCGATGTCGTTGCCGGGGTCCGCCTCCGCGTACCCCTGCGCCTGCGCGTCCGCAAGAGCATCCTCAAAGGGCATGCCCTCAACGGCCATTCGCGTCAGGATGTAATTTGTTGTCCCGTTGATGATTGCCCGCAGTGTTCGAACCCGCGCACCGGTCAAACCCCGTTCCAACGCGGCGATGACCGGAATTGCGCCGCCCACCGCCGCCTCGAACTTGAGGCTGACCCCTTTCGCACGCGCCATCGCCAACAGGCCCGCGCCGTGCTTGGCCATGACCTCTTTGTTTCCCGTCACAACGGAGCGGCCGTCGGCCAACGCGCCTCTGATCGCGGGCAGGGCGGCATCCTCACCGCCCATCAACTCGATGACAATATCGACGTCGGGATTATCGAGGACGTCTTTCCCCTCGGTCGTGATGAGAGAAGCATCGACCAAAGAAGACCGGCTGCGTCCCGCGTCACGCACCAGGATGCCTTGCAGCTTAAGTGGAAGCCCGACCGATTCTTCAAGGAAAGACGCCCTGGTTGTCAGGGCCTCTGCAACGCCGGTTCCCACGACGCCCATGCCGAGCAGACCGACGCCGATGTATCCCCGTTCAGTGGGGCCCGCCGCCCCCTTACTCACTCGCGCTCCTCGTTGGGAACAGCTCGCGGTCCTGCCTCAACTGGGTGAGAACCCATTGGTATCTCTCTGAGCTCATTCCGCCCCCCGGACGGCTGAGCGCGTCCGCCGCCACCAGGTCCGCGCGATGACCGGCAATCCACGCCCGCAGAGCCTGGTCCTGTAGTGGGTTGATGTGGTCTTCGCGAACGTCGCGCAGCTCCAGTTCACCTTCGGCAAGGAAAATTGAAACGCCGCTGGAGGTAATGACCGGGCCGGACACCTCTCCGTCTGCCAGCGCAGTCATGATCTCGGTGTACTCTTCCTTGATTCCGCGCGGCACCCAACCGAGGTCTCCGCCCTGCTCAGCCGTGTCGCGGTCGCCTGATAATTCGCGGGCCAGGTCCTGGAAAGACTCACCGGCATCAAATCTGTCAAGCGCCGCCCGCGCGTCAACCATGTCCGTTTCGGAGTTGGTGAAGCGAATCTCATACAGGTGCCGTTGTTCCAGCTTGGCCGGGATATTCTCCTTCAGCAACGCCTCCAGCTTGTTCTGCAGAGCCTGCTCCCGGGCGATCTCACGGAAGAACTCCTCGGAAACCTGCAGGATTTCAAGACGCAGCCTCAGGCGCTCCCGGTACTCGGATTCCGGTATGTCAGGATTATCCACGTTGGAAACGCCAACAATCCGCGCCTTCATCTCGTTGTCAATCTCCAGGGCGCTCACCGCCACGTTCTCCAGCGGCGCGTACTGCTTGACGATTTCACGGCGCTCCAGGTCATTCACCATGTCAAATATCAGGTTGTTCAGGGACTCCGGCGACCACGTGCCTATTGCCTGCGCCTCCGCGATGATCATCTTCAACCGCGTCAGGTACTCACCCCACGTGTAACGAGTGTCGTTGATGACTAACGCCGTCTCCCGATGAGGTTGGACGAAGACGACAAAGTAGCCGGTGGCCGGAATCACCATGGCAGTGATCAGCATCAGGATGCCGGCCAATGACAGGATCCGCGTGAAGCGGTTCCGGCGGCGTCTTTCCGTCGCGCGCCGGTGTCCCCCAATGACGCCCGACGAGGATGCGTCGTCGTAGTTGTTCTGGTCCTGTTCGGTCATCCTCAGAACCTGTTGCGAAATTCGCTGCCGCGAAGCGGAAATATCACCGCGTTACGGCGTTTAGCGTGCCGGCGGCATATCGTGGAGGGTATCCGTCGTGAACGGCAGCAGCCCCGCTTGCCGCGCGCGTTTGATCTGCCGTGCCAGCGCTCGCTGACAACGGGAGCACGTGCTTGTCTTGCGCCGTGGCTCAATCCGCGCGCGCTCAGAGATGAACCGCCGCAGCGTCTCCGGCTGCTTGAAGTCCATCACCGCGTCCTTGTCTGCGCAGAATAAGCACACACGCCGACGCGGGTAGAAACGCCGACCGCCCTCGCGCCGGCCGCCCTCACGACGCCCGCCCCCCGGCCTGTCCCCGGGCGCGCGTCCGCCCGGCGGCCTCTCAGTGGCCGGCCTCGATGGCGGCGCTCCGGCAGGCGCGGACGGTGAGTCAGTCGACTCGGGCGTTTCTGTCGTCATTCATTTCCTCCAAGACTGATTGCAGTTAAGTCTACACGGCTTTGTGAGAGTAGGGCAGATGCCGTTCCACGCCGCCCCTAGAACGGCAGGTCATCATCCGGCCCGCCGCCGCCGAACGCCTCTCCCGGATAGTCCTCTTCACGCGGCGTCCCGCCGCCCTCTCCCGGCCTGCTCATAAACACAACGTTCTGCGCGACGATTTCGATAGTCGTTCGCGGCGTCCCGTCGCGCCCTTCCCAGCGATCCGTCCGCAGGCGGCCGTCCACGTAGACCTTCTGGCCCTTGCTGAGGTACTGATTGCACCGCTCGGCCAGTTGATTCCACGCGACCACGCGGAACCACTCCGTTTCCTCGTGCCGCTCACCGTCCTGCGTATTGTAGATCCTGTTGACGGCGATGCTGAACGTCGTCACCGGATTCCCATTCGGTGTGTACCTCATCTCCGGATCGCTCCCGAGATTGCCGATGGCCGTCATCCTGTTAAGAGTCATACAGATTCACCGTCTCCCAACATGCGCCTAAACGCGCGTCACAAAAGTTCGCAGGTGATTCTCATTGGCGCGGAGTGTGGTCGTGAGCGCGGCAACGGCGTCACCCGACATGTCGAAGCGTGAGACAACCATTGTTCCGTCGGTCTTTGCCTTGACCGGATACGCAAGCCGGCGGCGTCCCTGGACCTCGGTCGCCTCGTCCGACCCGCCCCGATCGGCAATAACCTGCTTGATTCGGTCTACCGCCCCGTCCAATTCCTCGTCCTGGATTTCCGGATCCAGCATCACCATCAATTCGTATCGAGCCACTCACCCTCCCTTGCCGTTTTTCGCTAGTGAAGTATACACGTGACGCCCCGCATGTACCCTGTCGCCGTGTCACACCGTCAGGTAATTGATCAGTCGAAAAGCTGGGGTATCGGATGCGCCCCGGTCAGTTCCTTGACCTCTGCCCGTGCCTCCTCAAGAACCGACGCATCATCCGCGTTCCTGAGAACACGTGTGATCAGCCGCGCAACGGAGCGAGCGTCATCCTCATCAAAGTTCCGGCTCGTGATCGCCGGCGTCCCGATCCTGATGCCGCTCCCCACCCGCGGTGGAAGCTCATCGAACGGAATCGCATTGGGATTCGTGATGATGCCCACCGATTCCAGCAGGTCCGCCGCCGCCTTGCCCGTCGTATCGAGCGTCGTCACGTCCACGAGGAAGAGGTGGCAGTCGGTTCCGCCGGAGACGATTCGCAGCCCCTCCTCCGCCATCTCCGCCGCCATTGCCCGCGCGTTCCGCAGTACCTGGTCCTGATAGGCGTGGAATGATGGCCGCAGCGCCTCGCCAAAGCACACCGCCTTTGCCGCGATGGTGTGCATCATCGGGCCGCCCTGCGCCCCGGGAAAGACGGATCGGTCGATTGCCGATGCGTATTCCTGTTTGCAGAGGATGAACGCCCCGCGCGGTCCGCGCAGCGTCTTTTGCGTCGTCGATGTCATGATGTCCGCGTAGGGAGCGGGATCGGGGTAGACGCCGCCCGCAATCAAGCCCGCGTAGTGCGCCATATCCACCATCAGCAGCGCGTCAATCGAGTCGGCCACGCGCCGCAGATTCTCAAAATCGATCGCCCGCGGATACGAACTCGCCCCCGCGACGATGATCTTTGGGCGATGCTCCCGCGCCAACGACTCCACCTCATCGTAATCGATCATCTCTGTCTCGCGGTCCACGCCGTAGGAGACGAAGCGGTAGTACTGGCCGGAGAAACTGACGGGGCTCCCGTGCGAGAGGTGCCCCCCTTGGTCAAGCCTCATGCCGAGAATGGTGTCTCCCGGCTTCACGAAGGAAAAATACACCGCCATGTTCGCCTGCACGCCGCTGTGCGGCTGCACGTTCGCGTGCTCCATCCCGAACAGCTTCTTCAGGCGGTCCCGCGCCAGGTCCTCAACGACGTCCGCGAATTCGCACCCCGCGTAATACCGTCGCCCGGGATACCCCTCCGCGTATTTCTCCGTCAGCGCGGAACCCTGCGCCTCCATCACCGCCCGGCTCGTGTAGTTCTCGGACGCGATGAGGATGATCGAGTCCCGCTGACGCGCCTCCTCGCCCTCGATGGCGGCAAAGACCTCGGGATCGGACTGCGACAACAGCGACATGAAAGCTCCTTAAACCTGCCCCTAATCTACCCCTCGCCTCAGTATAGCAACGGGGCATCCCCGCCGCCCCCTTCACCCAGAGCCTGCCGAAGGGCGAGCCCCCCCGCCATTCCCGCTTCTACTCCGTCATTCCCGCGAAAGCGGGAATCCAGAATCCCCTGCTCCCCTTTTGCCCGCCCAAATATCATGGGACTACCACTAACCCTCCAACGTCTCCCTGCCTTTAACGCAACCCTCCTGGCCGTTCCCTCTGTGACCGGCGTCATCCCCCAACTGTCATACCCCCCCCCACATTCCGGCGCGCGTCGGAATCCATCCACGCCCCCTCCGCCGTCCAACACCCTCCTCGGGACGCACCCGTTCGGAGCGCATCACCGATTCCCGTTGACAGCCACCCCGACGGCTCGCAGAATGAACGAGCCACCAAAGCAACGGTTCCGCACACCGTTAGCGCGAGTCGTTTTTTGCGTGAAATCCGCGTGGAGACGTGGCTTGTCATGTCTCCTCGCGGACTCGCGCAGCCCGCTTGCTTTGGTGGCAAACGAAGTAACGTCTGCACGCCGCGAGGGGGCACTTTGATGAGGAATCGTTTCCGAACCAAGCGCAGCCGGATATTTGTCGGCATTGCCTCTGTTTTCTTTCTGCTTGTCATCATCGGTTCGCTAACCGGGGACACTACAAGCGAGCCGAGTCAGGAGACGAGCAGTGCTCGCAACACGCCAACAGCGACTCCGCAGTCGGCCGCGACGTTAGAACCTATAGCTACCGCGACTCCGGAGCCGATCGTCGCTGTGTCTGTTGGAGAGCTTCACGCCAAACGAGATGAGAACGCCACGCGTTACGACCAAATCTACAAGGACAAAAAGGTCCTAGTGAATGGCGTTGTATGCAAAATCGAGAGCGAGGATGTCTTTCTTGGAGATTCTGATAGTGGCTGCGCCTTTTTAGTAGACGATGCCAGACTGCAGGATATCCCCGTTGAGCAACTAATGGTGCCGTCAGCAGGAGACCCGTTCACTGCCATCTGTACTGTAGGCGAGTACATTTTGGGAACGATTTTCATGAAAGACTGCTTTGTTCCCGATGAGGCGACTCTGTCGGCATACGCTACCGTGACCCCAGCCTCTACACCCGTTCCGGCGGAAACCCCTATTCCACCGACCCCTAGAGCCACATCATCAATTCAAGCTCCCACGGCCACAGCTACGCCGGAAACTGACTCTTCGGACGAGTCGCAACCTATAAGGACGCCTACTGCTGAAGAAGTTATGGAAGGTTACATTTTTTGTGAACGCTTGGTTGTAGGTGGGCCCATTTACTGGGGCCAATCCCCCCAAGTGGTCTTCTCGATGGATCCACGGGTAACAGGTCAACTTGAGGAAGGGGATTATGTCCAGATACTGACTCCAAATCCAACTGAGGACGGCCTAATTCGTGTCCAAGTATATCCGCATGACTACCGTCAAGTTGGGCAAACCAACGATCAAGTGTGGATTTCCTGGGACGAAGTACTCTGGGCTGAGCAGAATGGACTGAGTGACTTGGCCCTAAAGTGTGAGGATTAGCCAACTTAGTGGCGACTTCGCTATAGGTAAGGAATTGCTCTCACTCCCCCGCTAGCGGCTTCACTGTGTCCCCCTTGTTTCCGAGGCGGTCGCTTGCCTAAGTCCCTTAGTGTCTTGGCGTCGAAGTGACTGGGCTACGCGCTGACTCAGGCGCGTCTGCTTGCAATCCCCCTCTATAACGGGGACCCCC
This sequence comes from Dehalococcoidia bacterium, assembly GCA_965203815.1. Classification (GTDB taxonomy): domain Bacteria; phylum Chloroflexota; class Dehalococcoidia; order UBA6926; family UBA6926; genus VXMO01. The sequence goes on from OZ241912.1 coordinate 1,236,583, forward strand.
CCCCGCTCACCCTGAGCCTGTCGAAGGGCCCCCATCCCACATAAGAGATTCCCCATCCGTCGCCAGCGTCACCGTTCCGTGCAGGTCAGTCCGCAGGACCGCCGGCGGGGACGGCAGCGCCCCCAACCGCTCAAGCGTCTCGGGATGCGGATGCCCAAACCTGTTGCCCTCGCCCGCGCTGATGATCGCAACGCGCGGCGACACGGTCTCCAGGAACTCCTCGCTCGAAGAATAGCGGCTCCCCTGGTGCGCAACCTTCAGAACTGTCGCACCCAGGTCCACCCCGGAATCCAGTAGAAACCTCTCCCCGGGACTGTAGATGTCAGCCGTGAACAGGAATGAAACGTCCCCATAGGACAGCTTCGCAACCACGGAATTGTCATCGTGTTCCGTAGCCGTGTCGAATGGCCGGGCAGGCGGCGGATGCAATAGCTCCAGCCGCGCCCCTCCTCCCAGATCCAAAGTCGTTCCCCGTTCCGCCCGCACCACAGTCAAATCCGCTCGTTCCCTTAACGCCTCCGCCCACTGCCGACCATAAACAGTGTCGGATTCCAGTTGCGGGTCCACCACAAACCCCACGTCATAGCGTCGTAGGGTTTCTGTCAGCCCGATAAGGTGATCCGCGCTCGGATGCGTGAGGAGCATGACGTCGATGCGGCGCGACCACCACGGCAGCTGCTCGGCCAGCCGCCGTTGCAGCAATGCCCCATCCGCCCCTCCATCGATGAGAACACGCCGACCCGTCGGCGATTCAATCAGGATGGAGTCGCCTTGCCCCACGTCCAGGACATGGACCCGCAATTGCTGTTCCTGGGAGACGTAGGGAGCCGCCGCCCCAACTCCCGCGGTCGCCGTCATGATGACCAGCCCGCCCACCACCGGCCACGAGGTCAGTATCCGCCGCCCGCTTGGCATGGAGATGCTCGGCAGAGACACCACCGGCCCCAGCAGCCCGGAGGAACTCCGCAATAGTGGTATGAGGAACAGGCCTGCTATGACAAGGTAGATTAGGACCACCGCCCCCACGCTCAGCGGCGCTATCGTGATTGCGGCGAATTCCGGCGACGAAAACAGCGATGACAGTCCGATCAGGAACGTCAGGAACGGCCACGCCGCCCATGCTGTCGCGGATGCGAGCGCCCCGTCCGTAAATACACCTACAACGCCGGTGGCTGCGGACGCAAGCAGGACGGCAGGCAGGGCCATTGTCCCCAACAGGCTCGCCGGTATGGTGAACAGCGAGGCTGCGCCGAAATAGTGCAGCAACAGCGGCTTGATCCCGATCACCGCGCCCAACGACGCCGCGATTCCCGTCGCGCCAACCTGCCGCCAGTTGGTTGTCAAGCTTACGCCCGTATCGGTGGTGTTTCCGCCGAACGACGTTCCCATAATTCGCCGCAGCGGATCTGTGAGAAAGACGATTCCTGCCATCGCCGCCACCGTCATCTGGAACGATGCAGTCGCCATCACGCGAGGATCCCAGAGGGCGATGACCGTTGCTGCGAGCACCAGCGCCAACCCTCCGCTCGGCTGGCGCCCGGAGGCAATCGCTCCCAGGTAAACGCTCCCCATAATCGCTGCTCGAACAACAGGGGGATTCAGCCCTGAGAGGATCGCGTATGCCCAGACGATCCCAAGCGGCAGCAGCACAAACAACCCACGCCGTCGACCCAGCATCATCACGCCCGTAACGAGTGTCACGCCCAACACAACACTCACGTGCAGGCCGGAAATCGCCAGCAGGTGCGCCGTCCCCGCCCGTCGCCACTCCTCGCTTAGCTCTGACGGCAGATCATCCCGCTGTCCCAAAAGCAGCGCCCGCGCCAGTTCCGCGTGAGGCGATGGCAGGTTCTGCTCCAATGACGCGCTGAGGCGGCTGCGGATGGAGTTCAGCACCGCCATTGGCGCAGGAGCGCGCTCGATTAGTCGAAGATCGGGACGCAGCAGGATGACAAGATCGTCCGGCCAGGACGTGGCCGCCTGTTGGTTCCCCGGCGCAGCGCTCTCGCCATCGTCATCCGGCGTCGGCAGGCTCGGAATCCCCGTCAATCTCACGCGATCGGCGGGGTTGAGTTCGTATGTCGGAGGATAGACCCACGCGATTGCGTCTCCCGCCACGGCAAACGTCCCAACCTCCGTTTGATCAAGCATCTGTACGTTCTCAAGCGTCACCCGAACACGAGTTAGCTGCCCGCGGCGTGACGGGGCATCACGCACGACCCCCTCAAAAGCCGTCTCCCTGCCCGCAAATTGTCCCGCCGGAATTGCCGTCGGATTCGTATCCGGCAATGCGCCCCGCGCCATCCCCGCCAGGACCCCCACTGCGATCAGGCAGGCCAACAAGAGGCCGCCTCGGCGTGACAGCAGGGCGGCCAACACGGCCACTGCTGCGAGGGCAACGGCTATTGAGAGCGGCAGATGAACAAGAAGCGACAGCGCCAGGCCGCATAGGGTTCCGGCGGCCAGCGCGAAGGGACGCATCGCAAGCTAGGTCACTGAAACGAAAGGACGAATTGCCGCCAGTGTTGACGGGCCGATGCCCGGAACGTCCAGCAGTTGATCCACGTCCGTGAACGCTCCGGACGCCTCCCGGTAATTGACAATTGCCTGCGCCACGTTTCGGCTGATGCCCGGCACGGATTCCAACTCGCTCGCGGTGGCGATATTCACGTTCACCGTAGCCCGCAGAACGGGAATTGTGTACCGCGCGCCGTCCCGGATTGGCTCTGCCAGGTTCAGAGCATGCATGTCCGCTGTCGAAAGCGTCCCGCCGGCAGCTGCGATTGCGTCGATGAGCCGGGTCCCGGTCGGCAGCGTATACAGACCCGGCGTCGACACTGCGCCGGCGACGTGAACCGTCACGTCGCCCACGGCTTCCTCGCCCATATAGGGCACGTAGTAGCGCTGACCGTCTTCCAGTCGCACCGCAAGGTCGACCGCATTCGTATCCGCGCCCGCTGAGACTCCGCCGGCCACCTTGATCAGATCGACCAGCCGTGCTCCGGGAGTCAGCGTGTACGTCCCGGGTTGTTCAATCGCTCCCACAACGTGAACGAAGACGGTCTCTATCTCCGAATCGGTCAGAACCGGCACGTCATAGCGCGCGCCATCCTCGAGGACTGCCGCAAGGTTTAGACCGGACAGATCACCCCGCTCCGTCGATCCCCCGGCGGCTGCCAATGCGTTTGTAACCCGTGAGCCCCCAGGCAATTCATAGAGTCCGGGCTCTTGCACTTCACCCCAAACGTGTACAACCACCGTGTTGTTATCAAGCAGGATGATCTCTTGTGAGGGAACGATGTAACTGTTGCCGTCCTCCAGCACCTCTGCCATGGTCGCCGCGTCGGTGTCTGCCTCCTCGGCCAGTCCTCCCGCCAGCTCGATCGCGTCGACAACCCGCGAACGCGCCGGAAGTGAATACACCCCCGGCCTCAGGACTGCGCCCCCAATATGGATCGTAACTGTGGTTGTTGCCGATTCAGGTGGTGGAAGCTGAATCTCAACCGGAGCAGGCGCAAAAGCCCACTCACGAGCCATGAGAATAAGGAATGCCGCCGCGACGACAACCAGGAGCGCCGTCGCAAGTATTGGCCTTAACCGCGATGAACGAGGTTCTTCTACAGCCGCAGGGGTATCACCAGGACCAGGAGCCGACCGATCCATCCGCGCTACGGGAGGTCATCCTGCCACATCTCAGGTGGTAGACCGAAGTGTTGCGCGAACGCAACCCATATCTTCTGTGTAAAGCGTGCGTCTCGCCGCATCTCGATAATTTGTTCATTGTGCGCATTCAGCAGTTCCACGACATTGCTGTTCAACGCAACCAACCTCTCAAACCCGTCTTCAAGCCTGGCGAGCCGTTCATCCGTTGTCATTCCGAACCTCCTCTGCGCTAAAGTATATTCCTGTATGGCTGACGTTGATACCTGTCACAGAGTGGTCACGATGAATCGTCCTGACGGTCGCGCCGCCGATGAGTTGCGCGCAGTCTCCATCACGCCCGGCTACCTCGACCACGCCGAGGGCTCGGCGCTGATCGTGCAGGGCAGCACCAGGGTGCTCTGCGCCGCGTCCATCGAGGATCGCGTCCCTGGCTGGCTGCGTGGCCAACAGCAGGGATGGGTCACGGCGGAATACGCAATGCTCCCACGCTCCACCCACACCCGCACCGCCCGCGCACGGGCGCAGGGCAGGGATGTCGGGCGGTCGCAGGAGATTCAGCGATTGATTGGCCGCTCGCTCCGCGCTGTTACTGACCTTGGCGCGCTTGGAGAGCGCAGCATCACCGTCGACTGCGATGTCATCCAGGCCGACGGCGGAACCCGCACCGCCGCCATCACCGGCGCGTACGTCGCGCTGTACCAGGCGCTCAGATGGGCGCAGCGCGCGGCGATGGAAGCCGGTGACGAAGACCCCTTTCCGGACTTTCCCCTCAAGGAGCCCGTCGCCGCCGTATCAGTCGGCATCGTGGCCGGCGCATCCGAAGATCAGATGCTCCTTGATCTCTGCTACGAAGAAGACTCTGAAGCAGGGGCTGATTTCAACATCGTCGCCACAGAATCCGGCCGCCTTGTGGAAGTGCAGGGCACTGCCGAAGGCTCAACATACACCCGCGCCCAACTCGATGCCGTCCTCAACCTCGCAATGCAGGGCATCGGAGAACTCATCACCGCCCAAAAGACCGCCATCTCAGCGCTGACGTAGCCGCGAACCCACCTGCAATCTACTCAACATGCTCCGCGATACAATGCACTCACCATGACGCAACGCAGCGTTTCAGATTTCGGCAAGCCTTTGGATGGCCGCGTCGCCCTCATAACCGGCGGCTCCCGTGGCATCGGACGCGCCATCACTTTTGAACTTGCCTCGTTGGGCGCTGATGTCGCCGTCAACTTCTTTCGCAACCCCAAACAGGCTGCCGAAACCGTCGCGACCGTGAAAGAACGATACGACGTTCGGGCGGAATCGTTTAAGGCCCATATTGGCGAGCCCGATCAGGTCGAGGAACTGATCTCCAACGTCATCCAGTCCTTTGGCCGACTCGACATCCTGATCAACAACGCCGCCTCAGGCATCCAGCGCGCTGCCACGGAACTGGAGCCGAAACACTGGGACTGGACAATGGGCATCAACGCCCGCGCCCCCTGGCTCGCTGCTAAATTGGCCGCCCCGCATATGATCGCTCAGGGCGGCGGCTCCATCGTCAACATCTCCAGTCTTGGTTCCACCCGCGTCATGGCGGACTACACCAGCGTCGGCGTCTCCAAGGCCGCGCTTGAGTCCCTTACGCGCTATCTTGCAGTCGAACTCGCTCCACAGGGCATACGTGTGAACACAGTCTCCGGCGGCCTCGTCAAGACCGATGCCCTCGACCACTTTGAAGACCGGGAGAATATGATTGCCAAGGCAACGAGCGAGACCCCCGCCGGTCGCATGGTTGAGTCGGAAGACATCGCCCGTGCCGTCGCTTTCCTCTGTCTGCCGGAGTCGCAGATGATAATCGGCCAGACCATCGTCGTCGATGGCGGAATGACGCTCACATGGCGAACAACATGACGGACGGGCAGGGCGAGGCCCCGTCCACCGACGAACTCCGCGCCATGGCGCAGGCTGCCCGTGAGCAGGACAAACCGCTGACCGCGTGGGAACACCTGCAAAAGGCGCTCGAAATCGACCGCAGTGACCACGGCGAGACCCACCCCAACGTTATCCAGGACCTCAATAATCTCGCCACCGTCTTCCAGGAATTGGGGGACATGGGCGGCGCGCGCCAGCACTACGAGCAGGCGCTTGACCGTGCCCGCCAACACTACGGCGATGAGGATGAGGCTGTCGCGATAGTCCACAACAACCTCGGCGGCGTCCTGCAGGAGCTTGGGCACTTCAGCGACGCAAAGCGCCACCTGGAAACCGCGCTGGAAATACTGACCGCCATCCACGGTGACGACCACCCTATAGTCGCCTCCATCATCAACAACCTTGGCGGCCTTGCCCACGAATCCGGCGACCTGAACGGCGCGAAAGAATACTACGAGCGTGCTCTTGCCATCGATGAGCGGCAGCGCGGTCCGCACGATCCCGTCGTTGCGGCCGAGATCAACAACATCGCGGGCGTTCTGCGCGACCTCGGTGATCTGGAAGGAGCGCGTGAAGGCTACCAACGTGCCATGGAAATCGATGAAGCTGCCTATGGCGTAGACCACCCGCTCGTCGCCATCCGCGCCAACAACCTTGCGGGCGTCCTGCAATACATGGGTGATATGGATGCCGCGCGGGAACTCTTTGAGCGTGCAAGCCGTGTTCTGGAGCAGACCCGCGGCGAGGCCCACCCCGCCACCCAACTCGTCCAAAACAACCTCGACTCAATGCCACCCACGGAGCGTCCTCAGTGATCCGTCTCCTTGACGCCTCAACAACCCTGCCACATAATTGACTCATAACCACCCATGTCGTTTCGATGGCATGGCGAGACCGCCTCCGGGCGGTCTCGGATTTTAAGGTAGTAGATAGAGTTGTTCATCTCATGGCGATAACATCGCGGCTGACAGATGTGTTTATCGATGGGCTCAACTTCTACTATGGAGCCGTCAAAGACTCGCCATACAAGTGGCTTGATTTTCGGCGGCTGGCCCAAAACGTTCTTCCAGAGCACAGGATAGGACGCATCTATTATTTCACGACCATCGTCCAGGAGCGGCCAGTGAGTGGTTCTCAACCGATTCGGCAGAGGGTCTACTTGCGGGCGCTCTCGACAATCCCGGCCTTTGAGGTTCACCTTGGTGTCTTCAAGACCCAAAAATTGTGGCTGCCTGCAGCCGACAGGCGAATGGATGCGCCAAATTTCCATCAAGTTCTAAGGGTTGAGGAAAAGCAGACCGACGTGAACTTGGCAACTCACCTGATTGCGAGGGCAGTGCGGAATGAATTTGAACACGCGGCCTTGATTTCTGACGATACGGACTTCGTCGGCGCCATCAGGTATGTTCGTGACACCGTTGGCATTCCGGTTGTTGTGCTGAATCCCAATTTGATCCGCAAGCGCAGGATCAGCCGTGAACTCGTACAGGCGACTACGTACGTCCGTAATATCAGAGAGGAACACCTCGCTCAAAGCCAACTCCCTCACCAATTGACAGACGAGCACGGCATCATCACCAAGCCTGAATCGTGGTGATTCCCTCCCCGTTATAATGGCCGCAAGGGGTAGCAGGGCGACGCGGGACTGATCTGAATTGGCGTCCCCGGGCGGGAGTCGAATGGCGAGGCAAACGCGAAAGTCGTCCGCCGCAGCCGGGCCCGATATGTTCGAACAGCAGCGGGAGGAACGCCTCTCTCATGAGGCGCCGCTGGCCGCCCGTATGCGCCCCGCAACCCTCGATGAATTCGTCGGCCAGCAGCACATCGTCGGCGAAGGCCACGTTCTCCGTCGCTCCATAGAGGCCGACCAGGTTCCCTCGATCGTCCTGTGGGGCCCGCCGGGCACCGGCAAGACCACCCTTGCCCGGATCATCGCGCACATGACACAGTCCCACTTTGAGCCTGTCAGCGCCGTCGAATCCGGCGTCGCTGACCTACGCCGCGTCCTTACCGATGCCCGCCAGCGCCGCGGCCTCTCCGACCAACGCACCATCCTTTTCATCGACGAGATTCATAGGTTCAACAAAGCGCAGCAGGATGTTGTCTTGCCCCACGTCGAGGACGGCTCCGTCACCCTCATCGGTGCAACAACGGAGAACCCCTCGTTTGAGATCGTCGCGCCCCTGCTCTCCCGTTCCCGCGTCTATACGCTCAATGCCCTGACCGAGGATGAGATACGAGAACTCGTCGACCGCGCTCTGACTGATCCCGAACGCGGCCTTGGCAATCTCAACGCGCGGCTGGACGACAACGCGGAGAGCGCGTTGATTGCAATGGCGGACGGTGATGCCCGCGCCGCCCTCACCACGCTTGAGGTCGCTGTCAGCGCCACGCTCCCTGAGGCGGACGGCAGCCGCGTGGTCGACCTTGCCACCATCGAGGACGCTATGCAGCACCGCGCCGTCCGCTATGACAAGGGCGGCGAGGAGCACTACAACATCATCTCCGCGTTCATCAAGTCCATGCGCGCCTCCGATCCGGACGCCGCGATCTACTGGATGGCGCGGATGCTGGAGGGAGGAGAGGATCCGCTCTTCATCGTGCGGCGCATGGTCATCTTTGCCGCCGAGGACATTGGCCTTGCCGATCCGATGGCCCTCAGCGTCGCCACCGCATGCCAGCAGGCCGTCCACTTTGTCGGGATGCCGGAGGGCTACCTGCCCATGTCGGAGGCGTGCCTGTACCTCGCCGCCGCCCCCAAGAGCAACTCCGCCTATAAGGCCTACCTTGCCGCCCAGCAGGACGTCCGCAGCGCCGGCGCGCTGCCCGTGCCGCTGCACCTCCGCAACGCCCCGCACCCGCTGATGAGCCGCATGGGCTACGCCAACGGCTACAAATACCCGCACGATTTCCCCGGCCACGTCGTTGACCAACAGATGCGACCGGATTCAATTCAGGGGCATCGCTACTTCGAACCCACGGAGCAGGGCCTCGAAGCCGAGATCAAAGCCCGCATCGCCGCCTACGAAAAACGCCGCCGCGCGAATACGCCGCCCGCAAACGAGAAACCCGAATAGTCCCAACGCGCCGCGATACAATGGTCGGGTATTGCAACGCTGGCTCCGCGTATCCACAGGACACAGAGACGTGACAGATAAAGACACTGATAGCGCCCGCTCCGGCCCGGAACTTGCCCGCTCCCTGGCCGAGTTGAGTCGCCTCGGCATGACGGAAGAGGAAATCGAGTCGTTCGGCGGCCAGCTTGACGCCATCATCGAGAGCGTGTCCGCGCTGCAGGAAGTCGACACCGAGGGCGTCGAGCCGACCGGCCACGCCATTGATGTCACCAACGTCTACCGGGAAGACTCCGACCGCGAATCCTACGGTCGTGATGAGATGCTGTCCAACGCCCCCGCCGCGCAAGAGGGCTACGTCCGCGTCCGCTACGTCTTCGGCGAAGACGAAACCGAACCCTAACCCCTACTCCCCCTCATTACAAAGGCCACTCTGTCATTCTGAGCGCAGCGCAGCGGAGTCGAAGAATCTAAAGACGTATTTGACCTGGCAGGCGAGATTTTAGATTCCTCGACTGCGCTCGGAATGACAAGCGTTATCCCCGTTCACCCTGAGCCTGTCGAAGGGCCCCCCTCCGGCGGCCCCACCACCTCGACGAGCCAGCCCTCCAGCTTCTCCTTCAGCTCGTCCTTCGCCTCCCGCAGCCCGTGGTTCGCGCCCGGGTATAGGATGAGCTCCTTCGGCTCCCCCGCCCACTCATAGATGCGCTCGGCGTCGGTGTAGGGCAGAACGTCATCCTCGCGCCCATGCACCACAAGCAGCCGACGCGGCGCTATCTCCGCCACGTCCTGCGCGCCGAATGTCTGCCCCGATAATGACGCCACCGCCACAACATCCGGCGAGAACGCCGCCGACTTTATCGCCACCGCCCCGTTGGATGAATGACCGACGAGGGCCAGACGCCGCGCGCCGATGCCGCGCATGAATGAGATACCCGCCAGCGCGTCCGCAACGGCCTCGATGAACACCTCCGGCCGCCGCTGTCCAAGCCGCAGCGATGTCACGCCCTGCTCGGTGAGTTCCGTGGCCAGTTCCTCATAGATGCCGTCCGCCGGGCCCTTGAGTTCCCGCCCGCCGCCCACAAAGATCACGGCCCCGTCATGCCCCTCTTTCGGATGCAGGATCGCGCGGATCTCGCCACGGTTTGTCCCGATGATCAAATCGATGGTGCCGTCGTCATTCGGCTTGGCCGAAACGCCGGTGAACGTGACGACCAGATCGTCGTCCTGCGGCGGCTCCCCCGGCCCGTTCGCAGTCGGAGGGTTCCCGTGGCCGTTTGACCCCTGCTCGACCATCAGTTACCCCTTCCTCGGAGCGTCAGCCTTGCTTCGTGTGCCGCTCCATAAATCGGCCCATGCGGGTGAGCGCCTCTTCGATGTCGTCCACGCTCGCAGCGTAGCAGCACCGCACGAAACCCTCGCCGGACGGCCCGAACGCGCTCCCCGGCACGACCGCGACCCCCTCTTCCTTCAGCAGCCGTTCCGCAAAATCCTCGGATGACATACCCGTCGGCATGATGGACGGGAACGCGTAGAACGCCCCGCGCGGCTCCACGCACGGCAGGCCGATGCGCCGCAGTCCCTCGACAAGCAGCCGCCGTCGCTGATCATACGCCTCGCGCATCTCCTCCACGTCGCGGTCGCCGTCGCGCAGGGCCTCAAGCGCCGCCGCCTGTGCCGCAGTCGGCGCGGACATCATCGTGTACTGGTGGACCTTCATCATCGCCGAGATGATGTCCGACGGCCCGGCCGCGTAGCCCACGCGCCATCCCGTCATCGCGTGCGACTTCGAGAATCCGCCCAGCACCAGCGTCTGATCGCTCCGGCCTGTGAGCGATGCGAACGACGTGAACGGCTCATCCGGCGAATACACAAGGCGGTCGTAGATCTCGTCCGCGATAATCAGCAGGTCGTGGCGCGCGGCCATCTCTGAGAGTTCCTCAGTTGTTGCTCTGTCCAGCACCGCGCCCGTTGGATTGGATGGATTGTTGATCAAAAGCGCTCGCGTCCGTGGTGTGATGAGCTTTTCAACCTCCTCAGCCCGCAGCCGGAACTCGTCCTCCATCGTCGTCGACGCGGTGATAAGCGCCCCACCCGCCATATGCACGACGGGGAAATACGCCACGTAGCACGGGTCGCCCGTGATCACCTCGTCGCCGGGGTCAAGCGTTGCCCGCAGCGCAAGATCCAGCGCCTCTGACACCCCCACCGTAATGAGCAGCTCGGACTGCGGATCAAACCGCGCACCGTACAGCCGCTCCAGGTACGCTGACAACTCCTTGCGAAGCTCCGGCGTGCCGTAATTGGACGTGTAATGCGTGTGGCCGCGCTCCAGGGAATCGATGGCCGCCTCACGGATATGCCACGGCGTAACGAAATCCGGCTCGCCAACGCCCAGCGAAATGATCCCTTCTTGCCCGGCAATCAGGTCGAAGAACTTGCGGATGCCGGACGGCGGAATGTCCTCCACCCGCTGCGCGATGCGCCGCCGAACGGGCTGTTTCTCTTGCGGCGGGGCGGTATCCTGCTGTGTTGAATTGGTCATAGAATCCCGCCTACATGGACACCGGCAAGCGCTGCGGAGAATCGTCTTGTGTATCGAACAGCGAGCCGTCCTCCTTGTACCGCTTGAGGACAAAGTGCGTCACCGTTCCCTGCACGGCGTCCAGCACAGCCAGCTTGCTCGCCACGAAATTCGAGATCGCGTAGATGCTCTCACCCGTCACCTGTACCGCGAGGTCATAGTCGCCGGACACGAGGTGCATGGAGCGCACCTCCGGGAATCGCGCGATGCGCGCCGCGACTGAATCAAACCCAACCTCGCGCTGCGGCGCAACGCGCACCTCGATGATCGCGTGTACGTCGCCGCGGCCCAGCGCGTCCCAGTTGACCTGTGACCGGTACGACAGGATGATGCCGTCTCGCTCAGCCTTCAAGATGGCCTCGCGCACGTCATCAATCGACCGCCCGGTCATCTCCGCGATGCGTTCCGGCGGCGTCCGCGCGTCCTGTTCAAGAATCCGAAGAATGTCATCCATCACATCAAATGATACCGACTCTGCAAGAAGGGCGTCGCCTTTACAAAGTGTGGTGCAGGCTGAAGACGTCGATTACCCTCACCCCAGCTCCGGCCGCATGGTGTGCCACTCCGTTGCCTGCTCATACGTATATGCCGCGCGGATGATGGCCTCCTCCCCGAGAGATGGCCCGATAAGTTGCAGCCCCACCGGCAGCCCATCAACGAACCCGCACGGCAGGCTGACGGCCGGCACGCCGGCGATGTTCACCGGAATCGTGCAGATATCTGCCAGGTACATTGCGAGGGGATCGTTCGTGCGCTCTCCCAACCCAAACGGCAGCGTCGGCGACGTGGGTGCCAGCAGGACGTCAAACCGCGTGAAGGCATCCTCATACTCACGGCGTATCAGTGTCCGAACCTGCTGCGCCTTGCGATAGTACGCGTCATAATAGCCGGACGAGAGCGCGTACGCGCCAAGGAGAATACGCCGCTTCACTTCGGGCCCAAACCCGTGCTGCCGCGTCCGCTCCATCCCCTCCCACATATCCGCCGCGCCGTCCCATGAATAGCCGTACTTGACGCCGTCGTAACGTGCAAGGTTGGACGATGCCTCCGAGGGCGCGAGGATGTAGTACACGGGCAGGGCATACTCCGTGAGGCTCAGCGAGACTTCCCAATCGACAATCGCCCCCGCCTGTTCCAGCACGCGCGCCGCCTCAAGAACCGTGTCCCGCACCTGCGGCTCCACGCCCTCCCCGAACATCTCCTTGACCACACCGATCTTCATGCCCCGTACATCTGGTACAAGCGCCTGAGTGTAGTCGGGTGTGTCGCGTTGAATGGACGTTGAATCCATCGAGTCGTAGCCGGAGATCGTGTTGAGAGTCAGAGCCGCGTCCGTCACGTTTGAAGCGAGTGGCCCGATCTGATCCAGTGATGATGCGAAGGCGATGAGTCCGTAGCGGCTCACGGTTCCGTAGGTTGGCTTGATGCCGACCACGCCGCAGAACGACGCCGGCTGCCTGATGGAGCCGCCCGTGTCTGAGCCCAGTGCGATGAGCGTCTCGCCCGCTGCAACTGTCGCGGCGGAGCCCCCCGATGACCCGCCGGGCACACGACTCGCGTCCCACGGGTTGTGCGTCGGAAAGAACGCAGAGTTCTCCGTCGATGATCCCATGGCGAACTCATCCATGTTGGACTTGCCGACCATCACAGCCCCCGCGTCCAGCAGCTTGCGTGCCGCCGTCGCAGTGTAGGGCGGGACAAAGCCCTCCAACATGCGGGATGAGCACGTCGTTGAGATGCCCTCCGTGCACATGTTGTCCTTCAAAACCAGCGGGATGCCGGTCAGCGGCGTCGTATTGCCCTCACGGATGCGTTTGTCCGCTGCCTGCGCAGCGCTGCGCGCCTGCTCCGCCGTCACCGTCACCAAACCACGCACATGCGGCTCAACGGCCTCAATGCGACTCAGCACCGCCTCAGTCAGCTCAACGGCGCTGATCTCTCCCGCGGCCAGTAACCGTGAAGCCTCATGCGCGGGCAGATGAAAGGGATTGCTGGGAGTAGCCACTTTCTATGCTTCCTAAAGGAGCCTTTGGGCTGGGATTGCCTCGTTTAGTCCAATAAGCGACGAGACCCGATTCCAGATTTCTGCTTGCAGGAAATTTGTTGGCATGGTTGCGTCTAGCACGAGGAATCTATTGGGGTCACTGCTTGCGATGGTCAAGTAACCTTCTCGCACATGCCGATGAAAATCTAATGATTGCCGCTCCATGAGGTCTTTCTTATGGGGGACTCTGCTGAGTGCTTTATCTGGGTCGATGTCGAGCAAAATCGTCAAATCCGGCCAGGTGCCGCCCGTAGCAATCTCGTTGATTCTGATTACTTCATCCGGTGACAGGCCGCGTCCGTACCCTTGGTACGCCAGAGTTGAATCTGCGAATCGGTCGCAGATGACAACGGCGTCACGTTCAAGTGCTGGTCGGATCACTTCCGATACCAGTTGGGCTCGCGAAGCGGCAAACAAAAGCAACTCTGCGATTGCGTCCACTTGAGCCCTGAAACTTCCATCCCCCAGTTCTTCGAAATAGCCCTGTTCCGGGGCATTGACCGTGGACTCAATGGTCCTATGGCTTCTCACATACCTATGAACAAGATCTCCTAGTGACGTGCCTCCGGGCTCATAAAGTGGGACTACCTCGTGTGTATAACCGACCCTGCCGGCAAGCAGCGCCGCCTGCGTCGTCTTGCCGGCGCCGTCGCACCCCTCAAACGTGATGAAAATACCCACGGCTGCGTTAGCGCCCGGCCCCGACGGCTTCTCTCGCCCGATAGACCCGCACGCGTCGGTTCGGCTCCCGACCATTTGAATGCGATTGCAGGCTCGCCTCCTGCGCCATCTGGTGTTGAAGCCGGCGGATGTACGCGTTCTGCGGCCTCAATTCGATCTCATCCACGTCCCCAGCCAGAACCCGCTCCAGCGATTCCTCCGTGTCCTCCAATATCGACTCAATGTCCTCCGCCATGCCGCGTGAATGCGCGATGGCCTGCAATGCCTGCTCAAGCTGTACCGGCGTATTCTTCCGCAGCACGTAGACGGGAACGTGGTTCTCCTCCGCTGTCCTCACTGCCGGTGTGCGCCGCCGGTACAACTGCTTCGTCGTCAGCATCACGTCGGCGGAACTGATCGAGTCAACCACGCGGAACGGCAGGCTGAGGGTGTACAGCGTCTCCTCGAGCTTTCCCCGACCGATGCCGTGCGCAAAGACATCGGCAGATGTCCGACGATAGTCCGCCTCGCGCGTCTCGTCCAACTCCCGTTCCTCGTCCATCTGGTAGGCAGGGCGGCCCGCGCCGATTATCCCAAAAGACTCCTGGTCGCCCTCGGTTTCCTCGACCGCCCCCTCGTCGCTGATCTTTCTGGACTGCGGCCGTGGCGGCGCGCCGCGCAGCATCATGTCCACCGTCCGCGCCACGTCAGCATGCACCGCAACCTCGGTGCGGCTGCGAATCTCCACAACCACGTTGAACGTCGGCGGCGCTTTCCGTTCCAGCACCGTCTTTCGCGTCCGCCGCCGACGCGCCTCCTCATCTCCAAGCGTCACGGCTTGTATACCGCCCACCAGGTCCGCAAGCGTTGGATTCTGAACGAGATTGTCCAGCCGGTTGCCATGAGCCGTCCCGATGAGCTGCACGCCCCGTTCCGCTATCGTGCGCGCCGCGGCAGCCTCCGCCTCCGTCCCGATCTCATCGATGATGATGACCTCCGGCATGTGGTTCTCCACCGCCTCGATCATTACCCGGTGCTGCTGGTGCGGCTGCGGCACCTGCATCCGCCGTGCATGGCCCAGCGACGGGTGCGGAATATCGCCGTCCCCGGCAATCTCGTTGGACGTGTCAACGATGATCACACGCCGCAGCGCATCATCCGCCAGAACGCGCGCCACCTCGCGGAGCATCGTCGTCTTGCCGATGCCCGGACGCCCAAGCAGCAGGATATTCCCACCGTCCGTGATGAGGTCCTCGATGATCTTTATTGTCCCGAAGATTGCCCGCCCCACGCGGCACGTGATCCCCACAACGCGCCCTTGCCGGTTCTTGATCGCTGAGATGCGATGCAGCGTCCGCTCGATTCCCGCGCGGTTGTCGTCGTTGAACTCGCCGATGCGCTCGACAATATAGTCGAGGTCCTCTGACGTTATCTCCGCGTCGCTCAGCTCGATCTCGGCATCGAGGAAGCGGGCCTCCGGTTTGCGGCCAAGGTCCAGCACGATCTCAAGGAGTTGATCCGCGTTGCCGTGGTCGCGAAGGGGGATGGAAATGCGCGGCGGAAGGGCGGAGTACAGCGCCTCCATATCGTCGGTTTCCGACTCGCTGGCAACATAGACCTGCTGCTCCAAATGCGTACCCCTTTCGCCTTTGAAGATACCGTTTTGAGCTTACCGCACGCGCGCCAGAAATTCTGCTATTCGCGCTAAAGGCCAACAGGCGCGAATGCGCCTTCAAGAACCCGCTGTCCCATTTGGCAGGCGAGACTCTTGTATGTTGCCTCCGGGCGGAATCCGCGTGACGTCAAAGCCCGGGCGGTGGCCGCATCGTGGGTGGGCGTCAGGAACATGATGGTTCGTGAACGGCCCGATGACTGGATGACCGATTCAATCAGCGCCTCAATGGCCTCCGGTTGCTCGGACGCCCCAACGCATCGGGCGACCACCCTGTTGGAGCCTACCTGCCCGAATCTCACCCACCCAATCTGCCCGCCTTGTACGGACGCCACAATATCTGTCGTATTGCGCACGTCGATCCACCGCGTCGCCAGCGACTCCTGCCACTCGCGTACCGTCATCCCGTCCGCCGCGCGCATCTCAACGGGCGCCCACGCCGTGTGGAGACGGAACAACCGGAAATCTGCGGGTTCCGTAAGGACCCTGATGCTGACGTTCACCGGAATCTCACGCGCTGCTCGATCCCCGGCGGGCCGCACGTAAAGCTCTTCCTCCGCGTAACCCCGGAAACCGGCGCTGCCCATCGACTCCAGGATGGGGCTATCCCCTGAAACCCGAAGAAATATCATCGTCCCCTTCTTTGGACGCAGCATCCTGTCGAGCTGCGGCAACAGGTCGGCGCATAGCCCTTCTGCGTCCGGCGGCGCAAGCAGGTGCTCGATCTCCCAGGAAGAACCGCCCTCCACGCCCCGGACGACGGCCAGTCCGCCCGGCCTTTTGCCGTCCTTTAGGAGGACGCCAAGTGTCTCGCCTTTTCTCGGCAGGGATGCTGTTCCCACGATTCGCGCGATTGACCGCTCAACCCCCCTGTCTTTCCCCAATTGCGTATATGGGAAAGCGTGGTCGGTTGTGGGGCGGGATGCCAGCCCGAGAAGGCCGGCAATATCTGTTGGTCGGGCTCCCTTGAACATGTCTTAGACCGCGTGCAGCATGGTCGCGTGTGCTCCGTCCATTACCGATTATTCTAACGATTTGGCGAGACGTTGGGGCCGATAATGGACAGCATCCGCCGCGGCAGGTATACTGCGCGCCAGTAACAACTGAATAGGGTCTTGCGGGAGCTGGGTATGCCCGGCTGAGAGGCCCCGACAATGGAATCGGGGCGACCGTCGGAACCTGAGCTGGGTAATGCCAGCGGAGGGAAGAGGCTGTGGAGATGCCTGGGCGTCTCCCAATTCCAAGAGCGCCGCTGACATGTTCAGCGGCTTTGTTTTTTTAATGAGGGCCTTGGAGGACAATCATGGATCGTGCGATGGCAGGGTTTTCACAGCGTGGGCGTGGAGGGTGGCTGCTCCGCGCGGCGGCGATTGTGTTCGTCATGGTCTTGGCAGCGCTTGGCGCGGCTTGTGACAACATCAGTGTCAGCATCAGCACTGAACCCCCTCCCCGCGACCTCATCATCATGTCCCATGACAGTTTCAACATCGGTGAGGATGTCATTGCTGAGTTTGAGGAGGAGCATGACGCCACCGTGACGATCCTCAAGTCCGGCGATGCTGGTGAAGCGCTCACCAAGGCTATCCTGGCCAAGGACGCGCCCATTGCCGATCTCCTGTACGGCATCGACAACACGTTCCTTGGCAGAGCACTGGACGAGGAGATTTTCATCGAGTATGAGTCGCCGATGCTCGACAGGGTTCCGAGCGAGTATCAACTCGACTCGTCCAACCACGTCATGCCCGTTGACTATGGCTTCGTTGCATTGAACTACGATGTCGCGTGGTTTGACGAACAGGGCATCGCTCCTCCAACCGACCTGCGATCACTCACGGAGCCGGCGTATAAGGGGCTCACGGTTGTCCAGAATCCTGCCACCTCATCGCCCGGCCTTGCGTTCCTGCTGGCAACTGTAGCTGCATTCGGTGAAGACGGGGACTACACGTGGCAGGACTATTGGACGGACCTGCATGAAAACGAAATCCTAGTCACTGACGGATGGACAGACGCCTATTACACGGCCTTCTCGCTCTATGAAGGTGATCGGCCCATCGTCGTCAGTTACACCACCAGCCCCGCGGCGGAGGTCTTCTACTCCGAGGGCGCGCTGACGGAACCGCCAACCGCCAACGTGTTGGGCGACGATTCCGCCTTTCTCCAGATCGAGGGCATCGGCATCCTGGACGGCGTCCGCAACGAGGAGCTCGCGCAGCAATTCGTGGACTTTGTGATGGACCGCCGATTCCAGGAGAGCTTTCCCACCCTCATGTGGGTCTATCCCGCGAACGAACGGGCCGATCTGCCGGACGTATTCGAATTCGCTCCCATCCCGGATGACCCGGCGGAGCTAAGCCCCAGGACGATTGCGGAAAACCGCGAACGCTGGATCGATGAATGGACAGCGCTCATGCGCAGTTAAGTTGCGTTGGGGCAGCGCCCGATGAATGTGTGGCGCATCGCGCGGATTTCTCTGCCGCTAACCTTTCTGCTGGTGGCCTTTGCCTGGCCGCTTGTCAGCGTTATGCGCGTCGGCCTGGGATGGGACGGGCAGGGCCTGCTGTCACCGTTCATCGATGCTGCGAGTGATCCCTATCTCAGGGGACGCTTCATCTTCACCGTATGGCAGGCTGCCCTCTCCACCATCCTCGCGCTTGCGTTCGGTCTCCCGTCCGCCTACATCTTCGCCCGCCACCGGTTCCGGGGTCGGAGCGCGCTTCTTGCCGCGATAACGATTCCGTTCATCCTTCCGCCAATCGTCATGGCGCTCGGGCTGCTCTCCCTTCTCGGGCCGTCAGGACTGGTCAACGACGCCCTTAAGGGCATCTTCGGACTGGATGAAGGCCCCATTAAACTCCTCAACACATTTGCCATCATCCTGATTGCCCACATCGTCTACGAATACGCGATTGTCGTGCGGCTCATCTCCACCTTCTGGGCGAACATGGACCCCGCCGTGCAGGAGGCCGCCGCCATGCTTGGCGCATCGCCCCGCCGCGTTTTCTTCAGCGTGACACTGCCGCTCCTGCTGCCTGCCGTCGCCGCCGCGGCCGCGCTGATCTTCCTGTTCACCTTTACAAGCTTCGGGATCATCCTCATCCTCGGCGCGCCGCAGCATGCAACGCTTGAAGTCGAAATCTACACCCTCATGACAAAGCTGTTCAGGCCGCATATCGCCGCCGCGCTTGCCCTCACACAGCTCATCGCGACGTTCGGCATGCTCTGGGCATACGTCAAGCTCCAGTCGGCGGGGGTGACCCGCATCCGCCTCCGCGCTCAGGGTACGGCGGTGTCGAAGAGCCTTTCCCCGGCGGACTACGTCATGCGGCTTGGCGCGCTCGCCCCCGTGCTCCTCGTCCTGTCCCCGCCGCTCGCACTGCTCGTCGGCTCATTCATCACACAGGACGGGCCTGGGATCGACGGCTACACGGCCATCATGTCCAACGACAGTAACGAGTATTTCTACATCTCCCCGGTAGCGGCCATTCGCAACTCGCTTGCTTTCGCCGCCGTGACGGTCATCCTTGCCGTGCCGCTTGGCGTCCTTGCCGCCTATGGCCTGCGGAATCCGAGGGCGTGGTGGCGCAATCCGCTTGACGCCCTCTACATGCTTCCGCTCGGAGTCTCCGCCGTCACGCTTGGACTCGGCTACCTGCTCAGTCTCAGAATCGGCGCGTTTGACGTTCGCACCACCGTCGTGCCCATCATCCTCGCCCACACCCTGATCGCGTACCCGTTTGTTATCCGCGTCGTCCTCTCCACCATGCGAGCCATCCGCCCGCACCTGCGGGAGGCCGCCCACGTGTTGGGCGCGGGGCCGATCGCTGCCGCGATGCGTGTCGATCTTCCCATCCTGTCCCGCGCCATCCTCGTCGGCAGCGTCTTTGCATTCGCGGTCTCCCTCGGTGAGTTTGGCGCGACTCTCCTCCTGAATCGTCCCGGGTACACGACCATGCCCGTCGCCATCCTCAATTACCTGACCCGCCCGGGCGCAATCAACCTGGCAAGCGCCCTCGCCATGAGCACGGTGCTGATGGTGGTGGCCGGCGCTGGATTCTTCCTCATCGAGCGCGCCCGCTACCGCGGCTGGGGAGAATTTTAAAGTGCTCTACCACCCGTCCGCTCATCCTGAGCTTGTCGAAGGACATGAGCGGCAGAATCCACGTCGTTCCCGCCTTCATGTCATTCTGAGCGCAGCGAAGAATCCAAAAACTCATAACGCATGGAACGTCACTTGCTGCAAATAAACGGACTCACCAAGAGCTACGACGGCGGCCACACCCAGGCCCTGTCCAACGTCTCCTTTGACCTGGACGAGGGGAAATCACTAGCCGTGCTGGGGCCGAGCGGCTGTGGCAAGAGCACGCTCCTCCGCCTCATCGCCGGGCTTGAGACGCCTGACGTGGGAGAAGTCGCCATAAAGGGCGAATCACTGAACGACGTGCCGCCCCACCGCCGCGGCTTTGGACTCATGCACCAGGATCTCGCCCTGTTTCCCCATCTCAACGTCCGCGACAACATCGCCTTCGGCCTCCGCAGCCAACGGCGGGAGGCTGAGGCGATCGAACGCCGCGTCCATGAACTGCTGGAACTGATGCGCATAGAGCCGCTTGCCGACCGCTCCATCGAAGCCATTTCCGGCGGTGAGCAGCAGCGTGTCGCGCTCGCCCGATCCCTGGCCCCCCGCCCCCGCCTCCTCATGCTCGATGAGCCGCTCGGCGCGCTCGACCGCCGTCTGCGGGAGGAGCTTGCGCAGGAGATTCGTCGTATCCGCGACCATGAGGGTGTGACCCTCATCTATGTCACCCACGACCACGATGAAGCGTTCGCCGTCGCGGACGATATCCTCGTGTTGGAGCAGGGCAGAGCCGTCCAACACGGTCCGCCGGAGGACGTGTGGCTCAACCCCGCCACGCCGTTCGTCGCCCGATTCCTCGGCCACGAGAACCTCTTTCGGTGCGAGATCTCCACCCGCGCCGACGGCACGAATGAAGCTCACTGCGCGCTCGGCGCATGGCAGCCCGATGCCGTCCCCGGCAGCCCCCTTTGCACGGCACTCATCCCGCCGGAGGCCGTCACGCTTGCCCAGGTCGATCAGGATGGCGCGGCGGCAACCATCGTAGACGTTACCCTGCAGGGCGGCGCTTACGACGTGACCCTGAACATCCAGGACGAGCAACTCCGTGCCCGCGTCCCCGTTACAACCGCGAACCACCGCCCTCACCAAAACACAACCGTCTCAATCACCATCGATTGGAATCAGGCACGCCTGCTGGACTGGATTGAGTAACCCCACCCGCTCTTGCATCACCAGCACCCGCCCCTCTTCCACGGTGATATTCGCCTGCTGCCACGCCAGCTCATTACTGACGCCGCGCGTTGAGCCGTACTGGAGCGTGATGCCGAGCAGATCATATTTGAGGCCCCACGTGGTAACCGTTACGCCCGTCTCTGTCAGGGGCAGCAGTGTCACGTAATCCCCGCGCTGCCCCGCAACGGTTGCCGACCCGCCTTTCTGAATCATGAACGCCTCGCGCATCTCGTCGATGAGGCGGATGTCCACGCCGTCCAGGTCATCCCTCGTCAGCAAGAGCAAGTTGGCGATGCCGTGGTCGAAACGGTCGATGCCGGTCAGCGCCCCAAGCACCCGGATTCTCTCTGCGCCCCTCGCGATCGCCTCATCCAGCGCCAATTCGCCGTCCGTGGCGGCCTTCTCTGATGGGTACTCCAGCACCTGCCACCCACGCCCATGCGCCGTCCGAAGGGCATCCTCTGATGCGGAATCGAAATCACCGATGCACAGCGTTGGTGTGATTCCCAATTCCACGCACGTATCCAGCCCGCGGTCGGCGGCGATGACGATATCGCTCTCCCGCAGCACGGCCATCACACGGTCGCCGGGCGTGATGTCGCCTCCCGCTACGATGCAGGCGGTCAGCGGCTCTTTCGGCGGTGAATCGTGGGTGCTCATTGGCTTGCTGTGGTATTGTCGTTTGATTGTGCGGGCGTTGGGCGTTTATGCCCGTCACCCTATACTAGTATCAGTCGCAGGGTAGGGAACCGGCTGGGGGTAGACATTGGTAGCGACGGTTGACCGCGCGCGCGAGGTTGTCGACAAGACACTGGAGAACGTCGAACGGGTGATAGTAGGCAAGCGCGCGGCAGCGGAGCTTGCCCTCACCGCGGTCCTGGGGGGCGGCCACTTCCTGATAGAGGACGTGCCCGGCGTCGGCAAGACAATGCTGGCCCGCAGCGTCGCCATATCACTTGGCGCATCCTTCAAGCGCGTGCAGTTCACGCCTGATCTGCTGCCCACCGACGTCATCGGCGTCAATCTCTACAACCAGCGCACCGGCGAATTCGAGTTCCGCGCAGGCCCCGTTCTCGCTCATGTCCTCCTCGCCGATGAAATCAACCGCGGCACCCCGAAAACGCAGTCCGCGCTCCTGGAGGCGATGGAGGAGGGACAGGTGACGGTGGACGGCGTGACACACCCTCTCCCGCAGCCGTTCCACGTCATCGCCACACAGAACCCTCTGGAGCATGAGGGAACGTTCCTGCTGCCGGAAGCGCAGCGTGACCGCTTTTTCCTGCGCCTCTCGCTGGGCTATCCGACAATCGATTCCGAGATGGAAATCATGGATCGAACCCGCCTCCAACACCCCATAGACTCCATTGAGTCCATTACCACACCGGAAGAGATGCTGGACCTCCAACAAACGGTGCGGCAGGTGTACGTGGACGACCTCATCAAGCGATACATTGTCGACATCGTGGACGGCACGCGGGAACACGGCTCCGTCTACGTCGGAGCGTCGCCGCGCGGCGCATTGACACTCTTCCGCGGCGGGCAGTCTCGCGCCGTCATGGACGGGCGTGACTATGTCCTCCCGGACGACATCAAGCATCTGGTCAGCCCAATCCTGGGGCATCGAATCATCCTCAACCCGAACGCCCGTATGCAGGGAGTCAGCACGGATGACGTGCTGGCGCAGGTGTTGGAGCGTGTCCCTGTGCCGGGAGCCGTGCCGCGAGGGTGGCTGCGGAACTGAGGGAACACCGTGCGGAATCGCCGCGTCTACCTCGGCGTGCTGATCCTGATGGCGCTTTTCCTGACCCTCGGGTCGGGATTCTACGTCATGTCCAATCTTCTCAGCGCCATCATTGTCGTGTTCATCCTGGCGTGGCTCTGGACAAGGCTGAGTATGAGAGGCATCTCCGCCGGCGCTGATGATCAGCCCTCGCTCGCCCAGGTGGGAGAGCGTGTTGAAGAGTCCGTCTGGCTTCAGAATTCATCCCTCCTGCCCCGCCCCTGGCTCCATGTTGAGGACATCGGAGACGTTCCCGGACTCGCGTCGGAGGTCATGGGCGTGCCCACGCGCGGCTCGCGCAACTGGACGAAACTGGGAACCCGGGCGGACAAACGCGGCCGCTTCCATTGGGGGCCTCTCCGCGTCACGGCATCCGACCCGTTCGGCCTTTTTGAAACAACACGAGTCATCGGCGAAAAACGGGAGTTGGTCGTCTACCCGGCCCCATTCCCCCTTGAAGATTTTGTTATCTCCAGCGCGGAGGAGACCGGCGACGCGCCGGACTACCGCGCAACGTCGCAATTCACCCCCAACGTCGTATCCGTTCGACGCTACACCGTCGGAGACAGCCTCAACCGCATCCATTGGAAGAGCAGCGCCAAGCTCAACCGCCTGATGGTCAAGGAGTTTGAGACGGAGGTGCAGTCCGATCTCGCAATCCTGCTTGACCTCAACGCTGCCGTGCAGGTGGGTGAGGGCCTGAACGGGACGGAAGAGGTGGCCGTCACGGTCGCTGCCTCTCTCGCGCGGTACTTGCTCGACTTTGACAACGGTGTTGGATTCTCTGCGATTGGCGAAACCGAATACACCATCCCCAACGGCGCCGGTGACAAGCACATGTGGCGCATCCTGGAAGCGTTGGCGCTCTGTAAAGCCGAGGGCAGGGTGAGCCTGAGCGAGTTGCTTGGCATCCACGAGGCGCGTTTCAGCCGGCGAACCGGCGTCATCGCCATCACCCCGTCCGTTGAAGACGCCATGTCCGCCGCCACGGTTCTGCAGGAGCGAAACTCACCGGGAGCAGTCGTCCTCCTTGAGCCGACGAGCTTCGGCGCGTCAGGCGATTACACCCCGGAACTGGCGAGCCTCTATTCCATGGGCATCGCCGCCTACGTCGTTCGGCTTGGTGACGATATTGCGCGGGCGCTGAGCTTCAATGCTCTTGGGCCCATTGCCATGCAGCCCGGCAATCGCCGCAGCTTTACGCGACCTGAGAGGTGGGGGGCGTGAGCACGGAAGCGCGGCGCATCCCGCCCACCCAGCCCGTCGTCATGCCGCAGTGGCTGACCCGCGCGTGGCATCGGCTGATAACGTACCCGGACACGGGATGGCTGACAGTCTTCCTGGCGCTTATGGTCGCCGCCACCGTCGTTTGGAGCGTCGAGGATGCCCATTGGGTGCCCGTGATTCCGGGAGTGGCATTTGCCGTGCTCATTGGGGGCGCGGCAGGACTGATCAACGCGACGCATCGCCGCAATTACGTCGCCCAGCACGCGGCGGCGCTGTTCATTGCGCTGGCGCAGTCGTTCGCGCAGACCCTCACGGTCGTTACCGCCTCCGGCCTTGAGGGCAAGGCCCTGAGCGCCATCTATCGCATGATACTCTGGGCGCAGGCGTTGTTAGAAGGGGGCGCGAGCACGGACCGGCTGACCTTCGTCTTCCTCCTCCTGCTCGGCGCATGGGCCGTCGCCTATGTCACTGTCTACCTGACCCTGCTCCTGAAAAACATCTGGGCCACGCTGCCGGCGGGCTTTGCCATCGTCACCAACCTGACCTACCTGCCGCCAAGCACTCTCCCATTCTTCATGGCGTTCCTGTTGGCCTCCGCGTTGCTCATCGTCCGCCTTGTGCATCTTGAGCGCCGCCGTAAATGGGATGAAGCCACAACCACGCAAGGATCATGGCTGCCCGTCCACGTCATGCACGCGGGCATCTGGTTCGCGCTGATCGTATTCCTTGTCGTGACCCTGACACCGTCGCTCGGCTCGGGCCCGCGAGTCATCCGTTCATTCTGGACGGAAGTCCGCTCTCCTATCGGAGATGCAGAGGGCACGTTCACCCGCATCTTTGCCTCACTGCCCGCCCGCCGGTCGATGGGGCTGTTCGGCTTCACGGATGAGCTCCCGTTCAGGGGAAACATCAACCTGCCCACCGATGTGTTGATGCACGTCGAAAGCGACGAGCGGCTGTACTGGCGCGCCCGTACCTATGACCGGTACGCGGGATGGGGATGGAGCAACAGCCCCCTCGTCGTTGCTGAACGGCGCGGCCTGGAGGACATCGCCGGAAGCAGCTACACCAACTGTGCCGAGTGCGTCAGGAACGTGACCTTTGAACTCAAGGCCCCGGCCAGCACGGTCTTTACCGCCGCCACCCCTCTCCGCACGACGCTGCCCGTCGAGGCCCAATTCACCAACCTTGATGCTGACGAGGGCCATCGACTGGTCAAGCTGGAAAGCCAGGACGTCTTGCAGCCCAACCAGCGATATACCGTTCAAAGCTACGTCCCACAGGTAACCGTCGAGGACATCAGCACGCTCAACCCTGAATATGAGAGCTGGGTGGCGGAGAGATATCTGCAGCTGCCGGAGGACCTCCCGCCGCGCGTTCGGCTGCTGTCCGAATCACTGTCGCGAAATGCCGATACGCCTTATCTCAAGGCCATCGCAATCCGCGAATACCTGCGGACGCTCGAATACTCGAAGAACATTGATGCCCCGCCTCCCGGCGCCGATGGCCTTGAGCATTTCCTGTTCGGCGAGCGGGCCGGATACAGTGAATACTTCGGTTCCGCCATGACGGTCATGCTCCGCGCGGCGGGCGTGCCGTCTCGAATGGTGGTCGGTTATCTGCCCGGTGAATACAGCGACGAGTTGGGCGCGTTCGTCGTCCGCGAATCCGATCTCCACTCCTGGGCAGAGGCCTACTTCCCCGGATACGGATGGATTCCGTTTGAGTCAACACCGAATGTAGAGCCGGACGCCCCCGGCGGCCCGACGGGGACTTTCTCCGCTCTCGTTCCTGACGTTGACCTGGAAGTCATCGGTGATCTTGGCGCATTCGCATTTGAAGAAGCAGATCTGCTTCAAGAGGATACTTTCTTCGAATTCGGCGACGAGACTTTTGAAAACGTCGGAGGCGGCCTTATTCCCGGCGTGGGAATCGATCCCAGGGTCTGGTACGGCATTGGCGCGGCACTTGGACTTATGGGGTTAGCCGCGTTGATATTCTTCTGGTGGCAAGCCCTCGCCCGTCCCCGCACGGCGGGGAGGGCATACGCGCAAACCGTCCGCCTTGGGCGGCTGGCCGGTATAAAGACCAGGCCCGATGAGACACCGGCGGAATATATCAGCCGCGTCTCCGTTGCGTGGCCTCGCGCAACGTGGGCGCTTTACGGCATGGTGCAATGGTACGATCATGTCCTGTACGGCCCCGATAAAGACGCCCCGCCGGACAGGCCGTTCTCATGGCGCGCCATCGTCTTTGGACTGCTGGCGCTGACATTCTTGAGATTCGTGCCAAGAGGCCGCGCCCGGGTGAGAAGGAGAACTGCAGATGCAAGCTAATGGCTACAGGGTTATTTCAACACCGCTTGGATTCCTCGGCCTCGTCGCCTCCCCAAAGGGCCTCAAGGCGGTTTTGGGGCCGCATGATGATCGAGAACTCGTCGAACAGGAACGCGCCGACATTCTTGCTCCACTGAGTGACGACCCCGCCGGCGAGGTTCTCAATCACTGGGCGGATGCCCTCTCACGCTACACAAACGGGGAGACGGTAGACCTGTCCGGCCCGCTTGACATGGACGGGGGCACGGAATTCCAGCGTGCCGTGTGGCAAGCGCTCACGGAGATTCCCGCCGGCTCCGTCTGGACATATGGTGACGTTGCTCACGCCATTGGCAGACCAAAGGCCGCCCGTGCCGTTGGACAGGCCATCGGCTCCAACCCGCTTGGAATCGTCGTTCCTTGACATCGCGTTGTGGGCGCGGACGGCGCCCTTACCGGTTTCGGCGGCGGACTTGCCACCAAGGAACGACTCCTCCTGCATGAGGGTTGGGCGGACGCATCGAAGCAGAGAGAGCGAACGGAGTCCCGGGCGGGATTCAGGCTGACGCGCCGTGAGCGAGGTCTGCGCCCCCGCATCGGCGTCATCGACTAGCTATTCCTCCTCCAGCGTCTCGTCCTCCACGGGCGCGCGTGGGCTGGAGCGGGCGCGTTCAAGGTACGTCGGATCGCGCAGCGTTTCTTCAATCATCTCCGATGCCCGCTCTCCTGCGGCTTCAAATGGAAGCAGCACGAGTGTCGCGCCAAGGTCTTCCAGGCGATGGGCCGTGGCGGCGGACTGGCTTGTCAGGAGAACAGGGCGGCGGAATCCATGCTCGCGCAGTCCTTCCAGCAGCCCCACCTCAATTTCAGGCGCGCGGATTGTTGACACTGCGATGCGCGCAGATGCCAGCGGCAGCCCTTGGAGGAATTCGGGCGCTTCGACGTCCGCGAATCTCATGTGAAAACCGAGGTCTTGCAGGCGGCGCACCGCCACAGGATCGAAGTCGACGCCCATCGCCTCAACACCGATCCCACGCAGGCGGGACAGGATGACAGTGCCGAGCCTTCCCGTTCCGAAGACGAGCACCTCAACGGGCTGATCTGCCTCGTCGCGGATTTCATCTTCTCTATGGGCGATGGGGCGTTCCAGCCTGTTCATAACAGGGCGCAGGAACCGGTAAATCTGGTTGGCGTACGTGATCATGTAGGTGGACGCGGCAAACGTGATCAGGCCCACCAGCGTGACCAGGGCGAGGCTGGATTCATCCACGTGGCCCAGATCAAGGCCAAGCGCCATCAGGATGAAGGAGAACTCGCTGATCTGGGCCAGCGCCATGCCGGCGACCAGTCCCGTGCGGGCGCGGAAACCCATGGCGATGGTGATTCCCATGACGATGAGCGGGTTGCCGATCAGCACAAAGAGCGAAAGACCAATCGCGGGAAGAAGTTGATTCTGCAAGTCGGAGAGCTGCAGATGCACACCCAGGCTCACAAAGAAGAACAGGAGTAGAAAGTCTCGCACAGTCGTCAGGCGGGCAGCCACCAACTGGCGCGGCCTCTTGGTTGCCAGCACGACACCGGCAACGAACGCGCCCATCTCCGGGCTGAATCCCGCCCACGTCGCCCCTGCCGCCATGAGCACCGCCCACGCGATGCCGCCCAGAACGAGCACTTCAGGTGTCGTGATGAGGCGCGGCTCAATGAGCGGGATGAGGAATCGCGCCACGATGATCATGCCAACAACAAGCGCCACTCCACGCAGCAAACTCAGCCCCAGCTGTTCAAGAGTCGCCTCGGCGCCCTCCGCCCCTTCAAGGCCGGACAGCAGCGTAAGGGCAACGATGACCACAATGTCCTGCACAATCAGGATACCGAGCGCGATGCGGCCATGCAGAGAATCGATCTCACGCCGGTCAGAGAGAACCTTGACGATGATGACCGTGCTTGAGAACGTCAGCGCGAGTGAAATGTAGAAGGCCTGCAAGAGCCCAACGCCGAAGGCCATGGTGATGAGGAATCCAACGATAGTGGTGATGATCACCTGTCCGAGTCCGGAGATGACGGCAACGAATCCCGCCGTGCGGATGAGCGCGGGATCAAGCTTGAGGCCGACAACAAACAGCAACAGCGCAATGCCAACCCGCCCGAACAGGTCAACAAATTCAGAGTCCTCAGGAACCAGGGCGAGGCCGGCCGGGCCGGCGATGACGCCCACAAAGATGAATGCGACGACAATCGGCTGCCGCAGCACTGTCGCGACAACTGCCGCGAGAGTGGCGACACCGAGAATCTGTATCAGATCAACGAATTCGGCAGACGGAGTCATGTCCTTGCCCCAGTGAGCCTAAGAACGTGGACGCGCGAAGTTCCCTATTCAATGATAGGGGATGAGTTGGGGCATGGGGGAGTCCGGACGTGTCAGGTCTATGGCCTGGCGGTTAGTCCCGCTGTTGGATGGCCTCCGGCATCATGCCCCGCACGATGTCAACGCGCATCAGCACGGCGGTCCCGATTCTCTCGGGGTCTCGCGCTTGCTCCGGTTCCACGACACGCTCCCACACCTGTTCCCAGAGAGGATCGCCCTTTGGGTGGAACGTGACCTCGCCGTAGAATCGCCACCCGACGTTGAGTTCATTGTTGCGGAAGACAACGGCTGCCCTGGGGTTTTCCTCCATGTTGCCCATCTGGTTCCGCCGCCCCCGCTCCCACCACGCGATGTGTTCGTCATCCCAGATCATCAGACTGCCTCGAAAGCCCAGGCCGGGCTCGCCGTCCTTTGATGCCGTGGAAATAATGCATGGATAGCCCTTCTCCAGGGCTGAGTTCACGTGCTCGCGCATCTCATCAGTCAGCTTGATCATGCAGTCGAATCCTCCATGTCCTTGTAGTGCGAAAGTTGCGTGGCGTCCGGTTAAAACATACGCGCCAACCCCCTCCGTAGTGTAAACTCTAGTCTCATCAACGCGCATGGTGAATATCATGTGGATTGGGGGTGAGTCATGACGATGCGAGGCGCTGCGGCGATTGTCGGATTCGCTGAGATTCCCACCCGTCGCACCTATGAAGGCCGAACGGCCCTTGGACTCATGGCGGAGGCGTCACGCGATGCCATGGTCGACGCCGGTATCCGCAAGGATGAAATCGACGGCCTTGTCGTTGAGGGCGGCAGCTTCTATCCCGCCCCAATCGGCGAATACATGGGACTCAACCCCAACTTCGTAACGGGCGTCAGCACGATGGGGGCAAGCGGCGCGACGGCAACATCTGTCGCGGCAATGGCCATCTACTCCGGGCTCGCCACCACTGTTCTTGTCACGCTTTCAGAAGCGAGAACCGCGGGAACGCCTTGGGGCAGCCCTCCCTCCCCGGGATTGAGAACGGAATTCGAAGACCCGTACGGCCCCGCAGTCGCCGCAAATACCGGCTACGGCCTCATGTACTCGCGGCATATGCATGAGTACGGCACCACACAGGAGCAGTTGGCCAACATCGCCGTCAATCAGCGGTTCAACGCGCTGGAGAATGATAATGCCGTGTTCCGGGGGCAGCCGCTCGAAATTGACGACGTGCTCAACTCACGCTATATCAACTACCCGATTCGGCTGCTGGAGTCGGTGATGCCGTGCGCGGGAGGCGGAGCGATCATTCTTACGTCGGCTGAAAGGGCGAAGTCGCTCAGGAACAAGCCGGTCTATCTGCTTGGCGCCGGCATCGCATGCGATCCGCTTTCAGGTTGGCAGCGGGAACGCCTGACCCGCTCCGTCGTCACCCGCTCGGCTCCCATCGCGTTTGGCATGGCCGGATACGGGCCGTCTGACATCGAGTTCGCCCAGTTCTATGACTGCTACACCATCCTGCACGCCGTTTGTCTTGAGGATGCGGGACTCGTGCCCAAGGGCGAGATCGGGCCGTTCTTCGCCTCAACGGACACGACGTACAAAGGCGAGTTTCCGATCAACACGGACGGCGGACAGCTCTCTTGCGGACAGCCCGGCGACGCCGGCGGATTCCGCCACGTGATCGAGGCGACGCGGCAGATCATGGGACGTGCCGGCGTGCGGCAGGTGGAACGCAGCGACCTCTGCCTGGTGAACGGTTGAGGCGGCACGGTGTCCAGTATGGCCACCCTGGTTCTCGGGTCCGAGAACACACTTTAGGAAGAACCGAACAGTCGCTATCAATCGTGGTGTAAACGACAGGATTGAATGATGACAACCGAATACACAAAGCCCCTGCCCATCCCCGGCGGACTGCACGGCACAACCTTAGGGGATTTTACAAAGCCCTTCTGGGAGGCCACGAAGCGGCACGAGTTAGTGATCCAGCGTTGCCGCATGTGTGACGTGTTCTTCTTCTATCCGCGTGAGCTTTGCCCCACCTGCCTCTCCGACAATCTCGAATGGGCGCCCGTCTCGGGGCGCGGGCGTGTTCACGCCTTTACCATCGTCTACCAGCCAAATGATCCCCGCTTCAACGAAGAAGCGCCGTATGTCTATGCAGTCATACAACTCGATGAGGGCGCGCGCATGATCTCAAACGTCATCGGCATAGAGCCGCATGACGTCGAGGTGGACATGCCCGTCGTGGCCGTTTTCGAGGACATCACTCCTGAGTGGACGCTGGTGAAATTCAGACCTGCGTGAGACTCGCTCGAAAGGACTGATTCCTTTAGAATGGTTTCGAAATAAAGACCGTAGGAATACAACGTGAACTCTCAGGGAACTGACCCGGTGCAGGACGTGTTCAATCCTCCCACGGTGTACGCCGTGAATCTCGAACCCGCACGAGCGGTTGATCCTGTGCTGGCCGATGCCTACGTCCGCCATACACGCGTCGGTGATTCACTTGCTGATGCCGCGATGGAATCTCTTGAGGGATACAGTCGTGAAGACGTAGATCGTTTAATCAGGGCCGGAATGGATGAAGACGAACGGACGTTCGATGCCCCCCCCCCCCCCCTCAGGGAGTTCTTTGAAGCCGTGAGGCAGCCGCCTTTCACATTTGACCAGGAATTGGCCGCTGCCGGGATGAGAGCATTCCACCGAGACTCCGATCTCTTCTTTGTTGCTCTCGTTTTGGAAACGCTCATCACCGGCCTCTCGGAGAGTCTTGCAAAGGCGTTCTACCTGTCTGAGCGCACGGCAACCAATGTCCGGCGCATCCGCCAAAACACCCGGCATTTGATCGAAGTCATGCTTCCCGGTGGTTTGGATCGTACGGGGGATGGCTGGAAGCACACGGTTCGCATCAGGCTCGTCCATGCCCAGATGCGGCGCCTGATTCGGGCGTCCGGGGAATGGGACGAAGAAGCCGAAGGGACGCCGATTTCAGGGGCGCACATGGCGCTCGCGGCCACTGGATTTTCAGCGATTAATCTCAACGCTGCTAAAGCCCTCGGCGTGCGCATGACGAAAGAGGAAGCGGACGGCTTTATGCATATCTGGCACTTTGTCAATTGGTTGATGGGAGTGCCGGACGAATTGAATTTTCGAACCGAGGAAGAGGGGATACACCTTAGACAGGTGGCGAAACTCTGCGAAAATTCTCCCGGGCCCATGGCCTCCGCCGTCGCGAATGGCTATATTGACGCGGTGCCGGAATTGCTCGGTGTGACTGATCCGAAAAAGGCCGCGAGATTGCTTGGCTTTCTGCGGAGGGTTTCACGTGCCCTCATTGGTCACGCCGCAGCCGACCAACTCGGTTTCCCTAAACAGATGACCACAGGTGTCTTGCTGCTAGCGAAAGTGCAGCGCCGCCTGAAAATCGTCACCTCGCGCCTCCGCCCGCGCGCATCCTTCGCCTTTGATAACTTTGCTGGCATGATGCAGCGGTCTGTCTATGATGAAGTTGGCATCAGCTATAAGATGCCGGATGCCCTCAAGGAATCCGAATCGTCCGATTGGTAACGCGCGTCCTGGAGTGTGGGACATGCGATGATGAAGCATGTTCCCTTGGATCATTCCATGACGACGGCTGTCCCAACAGCGCCTGTTTCCGGAAATCGCACCGGATGGATTGTCATGTCCGCCCTCTGGGCGGTCGACGGCACGTCCACGGTGATGATTTTTCTGATCGGGCTGACGCTGCCTGAGATTCGCAATGAGTTCAACATCAGCCCTGTCCAAGAGGGCTACCTGGGTTCGGCCTTCTTTGTCGCGCTGACAACACTCTCCCTGCCGTCCGCGATCTGGATGTCAAGATTCAGCCCGCGCCTTGTGACGTTGTTGGCGCTGATTGGCATGACCGTTACTGCTGTCTTGCAGGGCATCGCGCCGAACTACTGGATCCTGCTCGCGGCGAGGCTGATGTTCATGTACGCGCTCGTGTCCCGGACGCAGGCGGAGGTGATGCTCATCCAGCAGTGGTTCAGCGGGCCGCGCATCGCCACATTGAACTCCATCACCGTCGCGAGTTTCGGCATCGGCCAACTGGTGGCGATTGGGCTGGTGCCGATACTTATGCCTCACGTTGGCGGGTGGCGCGGGATTCATCTTCTGCTTGCCGTCGTCTATGCCGCCGTTGCAGTCGCGTGGTTCCTCGTCGGGCGTGAGCGGCCGTATCAGTCGTCTGGGGCCGATGCGCCCCCCACCGCGCTGCGGGCCGATGGCACACCGGGCGGCCCGGCGGGCGTGCTCAAGCGCCATCCTATTCTCTTCGTCATTGCATCAACCCAGTTCGGCGGGGCGATGGCGTGGGCAACGTTCGTCACGTTCTTCCCGACGTTTGCTCAAGAAGAGCACGGCCTATCGCTGATCACGGTGGGCCTGTTGTTCTCTGCATTCCCGATTGGCGGAACGATCGGCTCGCTCACCGTCGGGCCCTTATCCAACTGGATTCGACGGCGAAAGCCCTTCATCTTCACCCAAGGATTCATCATGCCCATCCTCTATCTGACGATCCTGTCCATGGGCCCGGACAATCCCTTGTTATCGTGGCTGCCGGACAGCGTCTTATCGTCCGATTCCTGGACGCTGGGACTGCTGCCGTTCCTGGTTCTCCAGGGGATGATGACGTCCTCCGTCGTGCCGATGATCATGACGGTCCCATTCGACATGCAGTTCAGGCCGCGTGAAGTGGCCGTCGCAGTCGGACTCATCAGGACAATCACGCCGCTCGGCTCCACCATCGGGCCTGTGCTTGCGGGCGTGCTTCAGGAGGGGACAGGCTCACTGGCAACGGCGTTGTTCATCGTTCTGCCCGTCTCGGTCACGGTAGGACTCATCGGCATACTGCTGCCTGAATCACACCCATCACGGCGAACGGCGTAGAGGCAAGCTACTGCAAAGGCAGCCCCTCGCATCTGTCATTCCGAGCGCAGCCGAGGAATCTAAAACCTCCATTTGCTCAGCAGATGAGTTCTTAGATTCTTCACTCCGCTGCGCTCCGTTCAGAATGACAGTAAGGGATTACCGCCCCTTCCACTCCGGGGTGCGCCGCTCCGCAAAGGCGGCCGGCCCGACCGCGGCATCCTCACTGCCGAGGACCTTCGCGCTCAACTCCTGCGCGAACCGATACGAATACTCCGGTGGCATGCTGCGGCCCACGTATGCGATCTGCTTGATTGCCTGAACGGCCATCGGCGCGCACAGCTTGACTTCCTCGGCGATGCCCTCCGCGGCCTCCATCAGTGCGTCGCGGTCCGGATGCACCTCCTGGATCAGGCCGATCCGCAGCGCGTTGTCAGACGTGATGCGGCTGCCCGTCAGCATCATCCGCAGCGCGTCTCCCGTGGGAACCATCCGCATCATGTGGTGCAGGCCGTAGGCGGGCATGATGCTCCACCGCGGCTCCGGCAAGCCGAACTGCGAATTCTCGGTTGCGAGACGGATATCAGTCTGCATGGCGAGTTCAAGGCCGCCCGCGACGCAGTAGCCGTCGATTGCGGAGATGATCGGCTTCCAGACGTTGAGGTCCGGGATGAATCTCGAACCGGGCCCTCTCGATTCGAATTGAGATTTCCCCTCCGCTTGCCTGCCGCTCACCTCCTTGAGGTCCGCGCCGGCGGAGAATGCTCGACCGCCCGCGCCGGTGAGGATCGCAACGAGGAGGTCATCGTCATCGCGAAAGTCGCTCCAGATCTCGTAGAGGCGCGCGCCCACCGCAGAATTCAGCGCGTTCATCGCCTCCGGTCGATTCAACGTCACATAAGCGATGCGATTCCGCTTCTCATACAGGACAACGTCCGATGAATCTGTCATGGCTATCTGCTCCTTTCGGCTTTTTCAGCCGCTCCCCACTTCATCCTCAAAGGGGACGGTAGCGAGCCGCCCGCCAACCGTCAACCACAGTTCGATGCCGTATTGTAGATAGTGCGATGATCTTCTTGTTGCAATCTTTGTTTAGTCGTGGCCCACTGCGATCTTTCCAGACAGGCGACTATACCCTGTTCTGGTTGTCGTCCGTTGCCGCAATCATGTCCCACATGATGCTCCTCCTCTTCCGGGGATGGGTCGTGCTTGAACTAACGGATTCGCCTGAACTTGTCGCCGCCGCCGCGACTGCGGGCGAATTGCCGTCATTGATTTCCCTCTTCGGCGGCGTTCTGGCAGACCGGTTCAGCCGCAAGTGGATACTCATCATCACCGAGGTTGTAACAATCCTCGCTCTGCTGGGATTCGTCGTCTTGCTCGCCATTGACCAACTGGAGCTATGGAGCGTCTTCGTGCTGAGCGTTATCGCCGGCATCGCATTCGCCATTGCTCTCCCGTCGCGTATGGCCGTGGTGCCGAACCTTGTCAGCCGCGAGAACATGGCCAATGGCATCGCGCTCTCCTCCATCATGTTTAGCGGCGGCATGCTCGTCGGCAGCTTTATCGGTGGGCGCATCTTTGACGAGCTAGGCGGAGCCGCGGCATTCGGCGCTGCCGCCGCCCTCTCAATCCTGTCCATCTTCTTCCTCCTGCCCGTCAACACCCGCCAGGGCACACGGGAAGGAACCAAGACCCTGGTGACTGTCTGGAAGGACACCGTTGAGGGCGCGGCCTTTGTCTGGCGCTACAAGGTCATCCTCGGCCTGATGACGGTTGCCGGCGCATGCATCATCTTCGGATCCCCGTATCAGACGCAGTTGGTCGTCTTCGCGCGTGATGTCCTCAACCAGGGCGCGACGACCGCGGGTAACCTCGGCGCGGCGGCCGGCGCAGGCTCAATGACCGGGTCCATTGTCCTTGCAACGTTCAGCAGCCCCCGCGCCATCCGCAATCTCATTGTCATGGGCGGGATCGGCTTCGCCCTCGCCCTCATTGCGTTCAGCTTCTCTGAGATACTGACGTTGAGCCTGCTCTTTGCCTTCCTTGCCGGTCTGGGCTTCCAGTCCTGCCTTGTGGCCACCACCGCGCGGGCCCAACTCCTCATCACCGACTCCATGCGTGGGCGGCTGTCCGCAATCCGCACGACGACGTGGGGAGCCTCGCCTGTGGGATTCACGATGATTGGCCGGCTGGCAGAAGAATGGGGAGCGCCGACGGCTACCACGATCATGGGCGCGGTCACCCTCAGCCTGGTCATCGTCATCCTGCTGATATTCCGTTCATTGCGCAGCACGTCCGTGCCTGACAGGCTGCTGGGCGATAAAGATGAAATCGGAGAAGAAGGCATGGCGTCCTATTCTCGGGGCGCCTCCTAAACCTCCGCTACGTCAGGATCTCCCGCCCCAGCACTCCCTGAATCGTTGCTGTCGTCGTTTCAGCAACTTCCTCAATCGGAACGCCTTTCAATTCCGCCACCTTTGCCGCAACCATCGGCACGTCGCGGGGCTCTGTCCAATTGTTGCGATTCTTCTTGTACGGCTGTGGAAAAGAGTCCGTTTCAAGAACGATTGCCTCCAGCGGCGCATGTTTCTCAACGATTTCCTGCAGCTCAGGCAGCCTCAGCAACGGCTTGGCCAGTGAGAGATAGATACCCTGATTGAGGCAGGCGAAGGCATAATCCAGCGGCCCCTGGAAATAGTGCGCCACGATGGGCACTTTATTGCCAGCCTCTTCCGCAATGATCCGCAGCGGCTCCATGCCCGCCTCGCGATTGTGAAAAATCACGGGCAGATTCAAGTCAACCGCCAGGCGCAGCTGCGCCCGAAAAGCCTGTTCCTGCGCCGCCCTGTCCGGCCGCCCCGGCTCCCAGTCCAGCCCGGTCTCACTCATGCAGACTACCCGCTCGTGTGAGGCCAACTCACGCAGCCGCTCGATTTCGCCATCCGAAAGCGGACCGGAGATGTCCATCGGGTGGACGCCCACCCCTGCCCACACGGCTCCGGGAAACTGATCTGCCAACTGCACACAACGCTCTGACGATTCAACCGTCACACCGGCGGCGATGATGCCCTCGACGCCTGCCTCCCGCGCTCGCGCCACAATGCCCGGCCACTCATCGGCGTCGTGCTGGTCAATATGCGTGTGCGAGTCAATATACGTTGCCATCCGGCCTCCTCAGCGGGCCCCATCACCGTCCTAAACAAGTATAATTCGCTGAATTGCAGTTCGAGGGGAGGGCTTGGCGCGTGTCGCCATGGCGGCTGGCATGGAGACAAACCAGAGGTAAGAGGGCGCTGGCGCTCGTGGCGTCGCTTGGAATCCTGCTGACAATCACCCTCTCCGTTCTCGGCCCCCTCTATCTCAACACCGTTGAGCGCCTTGCGTTCCAGGACTACCTCGAACGCAACTCCTACAACCTCGATGCCGCCATCGCGACAAACTTTTCAACGTTCGAACCGGAGCAATACAACGGCACGCGCAACGTCATTCTCAACGCTGCACAGGACACCCTCGGCGACGCGCTGGATCGCCACGGCGTCTACTCAACCGCCTTCCAGATCCGCACCGCGCTAACTGGCACGGATGAGCAAAATGTTGTATCGACACTGACTTCTCGGACCGGCTTCGAGGACAAGATCAATGTTGTTGAGGGCCGCCGCGCCCAATTCGTCGCCGGCGGGCCGATTGAAGTGATGCTGGGGCGGCAGGCCGCGGAAAAGACGGGGCTGCAGGTTGGCCAGCAATTGCGCCTCAACTCCCGCCTCCCGCCGCCTGCAATGCCCTATGATGCGGTACTCGTGGGAATCGTTGAGCCGGTGGACCCGGAGGAGCGGTATTGGTTCCAGGTTGGCGGCCTTTTCTACGAACGGCTGGACGCCGAGCGCAACCAGGCAGGGTTATGGACAATAAGCCTCTTTCTGCCTGAGCAAACGCTCGTTGACCGCATCGGAGCCGAAACGCCCTCACTCCTCGGTAATGTCACGGACACCCTGTATATCAA
This sequence comes from Dehalococcoidia bacterium, assembly GCA_965203815.1. Lineage (GTDB taxonomy): Bacteria > Chloroflexota > Dehalococcoidia > UBA6926 > UBA6926 > VXMO01. The sequence goes on from OZ241912.1 coordinate 1,274,074, forward strand.
CCCGGACGGCCTGCTCGACATGGGACTTGCCAACGCCAACGCGGCTGTCGGGGACTTGCAAGGCCGACTCACCTCGGGTGCGCCCCGCAGCATCTTCATATCCCTGCTCGCGAACAGGCTGCCCGATTTCCGGGATGAAGTCGCTCGCAACCAGATGCCGCTTACCATCGTCCTCGTCATTGTCGGCGCAATTCTGCTCTACGCCCTGACGATGATCGCGTTCACCGTCGGTCAAACAACGGAGGGAGTAGTCGGCCTCCTGCGCAGCAGGGGAGCGGGCAGCCCCCGCACTGTCACGCTCATACTTGCCTGGGCGCTCGGCGCAATAGTCGTTTCGACCATCCTTGCCCCTCTGATTGCCTATGGAGCAATGTACGGGCTGGGCGAGCTTGGCGCGTGGAGAGTTGCGCTTGACGGCGCGAATCTGATGCCGGCTCCAATCACTCCAACCTTGCCGTGGCTCGCCGCCGGCGTCGCGGTGACCATCGTCATCATGGCTGTGCCCGTCATTGGTGTCTCGCGCGTCCCCGTCTCCACCCTGCAAAGCGAAAGATCCCGCCCGACAAATCTCCCGTGGTTCCGCCGCCTGCATCTGGATATCGTTCTCCTTGTGATCGCCGCGGCCATCCTGTGGCAGGTGGAGATTCGAGGCGTCGAAGAAGGGATCGCCGTCGCGCAAACGGATGGCGAGGCACAGCTGGACAGGACGGTTCTCATCGTTCCGATTGCCATGACGCTTGCCGCCCTGTTGCTCCTCTACCGTCTCTTGCCGTTCGGCATACGGCTTGCCGCCGCCATTGCCCGCGCCATCGGACGGCTGCCGATAGACATGGCGCTTGAGCGCATTAACCGCGCCTCAACACCCGCCACTGCGCTCGCCGGTTTGCTATTGCTGTTTGGCGTGCTCGGCGTCTTCGTCGCCACCTTTGGCGGGACGCTGGATAGAGCGGCGGCAGACCAGGCGGCCTTTCAGGCGGGTGTTGACGTTCGCATCGATCGCTCCCAATCGTTCGACGAGAAGTCATTCGCTGAAGTAACGGATGACTTTCGAAGCATGGAGGGTGTGGAGGACGCATCCGCCGCCTATTCAAGCCATGCCGGTCTGGGATCAAATCAAGTGGGGACTCTCGTGCCGATAATCGGCATTGATCCGTCCACCATTGGCGGCTTGCTGGAATTCCGGGAGGATTACACCGAAGTCCCCATGGAGCAGCTGCTCATCGATCTCGCCCTCACCGATGAGTCGCCCACGCCCCCCCGCGCCATTCCCGATGGAACGCAGCGCGTCGGCGTCTGGGTGAATCCGGAAATTCCACAGGCCAACCGGTTCCTATGGCTTCAGATCATCGATGGCTTGGGGAGGCCGGACACGTACAGCCTCGGCGCGTTGGACTTTTCCGGCTGGCGATTCCTCGAAACGAGACTCGCGCGCGGCAATCAGCCGCCGCCCCCCGGCCCCTACACGCTCAACAGCATCATGATCTATGAGCCTGTCGAGGGAGCAACCGGCACGCCCGGGTCTTTTGAGCTTGATGACTTTGTCGCGGTCGATGCCTCAGGAGCACAAACCGTCGTTGAAGACTTTGACAGGGCTAACGATTGGCTCCCCATCCTCCTGACCGGGGATCGGCGTGACGCCATCGAGGCCGGCGCATCTGCAGGCGAACGCCGGGGCACCCTGAAATTCGTCTGGGGACGCGATACGCGTGAGGGCGTGCGCGGGATCTACATCTCACGGGGCGCGTCCTCCATACCCATGCTCGCCTCCGATGTTCTCTTGCTGAATCGCGGCTGGCAGGTGGGCAGCGTGGCGGCGGTGCATGTGGCAGATCGACTCGTTCCCATCCGTATCGTCGGCGCCCTCACCGCCTTCCCCACAATCGAGCCCGGATCGGCCGGATTCCTGGTCGCCAACGGGCAGCCCCTCATCGACCACGTCAACGCCGTCAGCGTCAGCAAGAAGCTCTGGCCGAATCAGGTCTTTCTCTCGCTTCCGGACGCGCCTGAGCAGCGGGCGGCTGTCGTGGACAGGATCGTGAGCGATGAACGCTATACGGGAGTAGTGGTGGACCGCATCACCATACAGGAGGAGACACAGCAGAGCCCGCTCGCCTCCGCCGGATGGCGCGGCATGACGCTCATCGCCATTTTCGCGGGCATGGGCGCACTGCTGATCGGCGTCGCGGCGCACGCGGCAGGCGCGGCATCTGATAGAGCGCGTGACAACGCCGTGCTGCGCGCGCTGGGCGTCCCGCGGTTCACCGCGCTGGTCTCCTTTATCGTGGAATACGTGGCGATCGTCCTCCCGGCCGGCACAGGCGCAATAGCCGTTGGCGCTTACCTGAGTTGGATTCTCGTGCCGAGATTCCAGGGTCTTGCCGGAACAGAGCCTGTGCCCAGCCTGATTCTGTCTCCGGACTGGCAGGTGGCTGGGCTGGTCATCGGATTGATATGCGCTACGGGCCTTGGCCTGGCCGCAGCCTTGTGGCGCGCATATGTGTCGCAGCGCGTCGCATGGGTTCTGCGTGGGGCGGAGGCGTAGCGTGGGTCTGAGACTCCTGCCACTGGTGTTCCGGCGACTGCGTACGTACGCGCCCCTGTTGTTGCCCGTTCTGCTCGGCGCTACAGTTGCCGCCGCCACCATGGCCAGCATCGTCATCTATACGCAGGCCCTCAGGGACCTCGGCCTGAGCCACGCCGTCAATAACGCGGATGAGAGATCGCTCGATCTCGAAGTTCATTTCCAGACATCCGGTGTTGACCGAGAAGTCTATGACAGGGCAACGAACCGTGTTCATTCGAATGTGACGACGGCATTTGAGGGCCTGGCTGAACGCGAAATCTTCACTGTGCGGTCCTCAACATTCCTCGTGCCCACTGACGGTTCTGACGAAATCGATCTCGAAGTAACCCCCCGCGCCACCTTCTACGTGCTCGAATCGACAAGGGATCTTCTCGCAATAGAGGGTCGTCTGCCGGAACAGGGCATCGTTGAAACAATCGATGGCACTGCGACCGTTGAGGCCGTCGCAATGCGGCAGGGCGCGGACTACCTCGGCCTTTCCATCGGCGACACCGTCCCCTTTATCCCGTTCTGGGAGGACAGGACGAGCAAGATAAACGTCCGTCTAACCGGCATCGCCTCCCCGGTCGATCCTGACGCCCATTACTGGGATGCCTCTCCACTGCAGAGAATCGTGCGTGAGCCAACGCTCCTGAGCACGCTTGCCGTCATTGTTCCTGAATCCACGGTCGTGGATATCGTCGGAGCGATGTTCGTCAAAGCGGACGGCTCATATTACTCACGCTATTTGACGAACCCCACCGAAATTCGGGCAGCGGACTCTGAACGCTTCGCGAGGACGATCGCCGTCCTTAATGCCTCTCTCGGCGGCTCCGTGGACAGCTACAGGCAGAACACGGAGCTCGATGACGTGTTGAACACGTATGACACCCGCATCCGGTTCATTGAAGCGCCCATCGCGATCATGCTCTTCCTTGTGACCGCGATGGTTCTGTACGCCATCGTTTTCCTTGCCGGCCTTGTAACGGACAGGCAGCGGGCTGATGCCGCGCTCCTCCGCAGCCGCGGCGCGCGCACTCCGCAGGTGCTGCAGATCTATGCCGTCCAGGGCCTTCTGGTAACCGCTGCCGCCTCTGCCGCCGCACCATTTATCGCCGCCGCCCTCATCGCAAGCATCGGCTACTTGCCCGTCTTCGCATCGCTGGGTGACGGAGGCCCGCTGCGCGTTTCCGTCTCGCCGCTGGCCTTTGGTCTAGCGGCCATTGGGGGACTGCTTGCCTTCGCCGTCCTTCTCATTCCCACACTCCGCCTTGCCCGCCGAAACCTCTTAGAAGAACGACGCCTCATCGTCCGTCCCAACCAGGTCGGATTCGTCCAGCGCTATTACCTGGACGTTGGCCTAGCCGCAGCCGGGCTTATTTTCCTGTGGCAATTGGGTCAGCAAGGATCACTGGTTGCGGACACCCTTTCCGGCCAGCAGGGCGCGGACCTCTTCCTGTTGCTCATACCGACGTTGTTCTTGCTGTCCGCCGGTCTGCTCTTGCTGCGTGTTCTCCCCATTATCGGCGGGCTTGTCGCCCGTCTTGTTGCCCCTGCGTCGCCAACATGGCTCGCGCTTGGTCTCTGGCAGGTCGGACGCAACCCTCTATCCGTCACGAGATTGGTGCTGCTTCTCGTGCTTGCCGCGGGGCTCGGCGCGTTCGCGGCGAGCTTCGGCGGCACGCTTGACCGCAGCTACGAGGAACGGGCGCGTTACGAGGCGGGCGCGGATGTACGCATCGCTGCTGCCGCTATCGCGCGCAACGAGGGGCCAACCCAGGACATGCAGGCTCTTGTGGAGGCCCCCGACGGTGTGGCTGCCGCGGCGCGCGTTTTCAGATCCGACGGCGGCTTCGCCGCAGGTTCATCTACCGAGCGTTTTGAAGTGCTGGCCGTTGACTCGCCCACACTCAGGAACGTGACGTGGTGGCGTGACGACTTCGCTTCCAACTCCCTGGACGAAACGCTTAACGCTGTTGATGCTCACGCGATCGAAAACTGGGGAATCAGGCTGCCGGATGATGCTCGCTACCTGGGTCTGTGGGTTCGGAGCGCCGAGCAGCCGGATCCCCGCTCCAATCTGGCTGCAATCGTGGAAGACGGAAACGGCCGCTACTTCACCATGTTCATGGGCAACCTGGAAAGCACGGAATGGACGTACAGAGAGGCCCCGCTTGAGCCTATTCGCCGCTTCTCATTCCGCCGCGCCGTTCCCACAATCCAACCCACAGGGCCATTCACCCTCGTCTCCCTCCAGATCGTCCAGCGCTCCCGCTCTGACGGCATGACCGCCGGAGCCTTCTACGTCGATGAAATCATGACAAGAACTGCGGTTGAGGGATCACAACCGGTATCCGTCCGCCGATTCACAAGCAAGGATGATCTGGCCGTCATACAAATCGGTCCTCTCACGCGCACGGACTCCCTGCAGTTGCTCGGCGGCGCAGGACGCGACGGCGGCTCGTCACTCCTCTTCAGTTGGGGCGCGACGACCACATTCATCCAGCGCGGCTTCTATGCTGGCCCGCAAACGTATCAACTGCCGATGCTCGTCAGCCCCGGCATCCTGCGCGCGTCCGGCCTCCGTGTTGGCGACACCCTCGATATCGGCGTCGGCAGCGCCCGCGTCCCCGGCACAATCGTTGGCGTTGTCGACTTCTTCCCCACCATGAACCCCACTGAGGGCGCGGGCTATGTCATAACGGAGATCCAGGGCCTCTTGCGCCACCAGAATCTCGTTGGGCAGGGCCAGGAGGTGCAGGCGAACGAAGTCTGGTATCGGCTCGATGAGGGCTTGGCAGGAGAGGAGCGAACTGAGGCATTGCAGGGCATCATGCAGTCCGTCAGCGCAAACCAGATCATCGACCGCGAGGAATTGATCGCCACCTCGCAGGCAGACCCGCTGGTGGCGGCAGGGTGGGGGGCGCTCCTGCTGGTTGCCTATGGCGCAGTGCTCTTCCTGGGCGGGACCTGCTTTGTGGCGCACTCCATCCTGACAGTCGGTGAGCGGGGCAGACAATTCGCCCTGCTCCGCACGCTCGGCCTCAACGGCCCGCAGATTCGCGCCGTTGTCTGGTTTGAGCACATGCTGGTTGTCGGCATCGGAATCGGAGCCGGATTCCTGCTCGGCCAGAGGACGGGCGCGCTCCTGATGCCGTTCCTTGACCGCACACAGGACGGGGTTGCCGTGCTGCCTCCCTACATCATCGAGACCAGCGCCATATCCGTCGGCATCGTCTACGCGCTTATGGCCGCCGTGTTCATAGCCGCCACGGCATTCGTCGTCCGCATGTACAATACGCTAGCCCTCGGCCAGACTCTCCGCATCGGAGAGGACTGAGGAACAGTCATACTGATGACTATGACCAATCACAATCGTCCTCGTGACGTCCACATCGTTTGTAGAGACCTGTTCAAGATCTACAAGGCGCAGGACCTTGAAGTTGTCGCCCTGCGTGGCCTTGATTTCCAGGCGGTGCGCGGCGAAATTGTCGCAATCGTGGGCGCAAGCGGAAGCGGCAAATCCACCCTGCTCAACATCCTCGCGGGATATGACACCCCCTCCGCCGGCGATATCCATGTCGGAGACCGTGACCTGCTCATCATGCGCGGACGCGCCGTGGAATCCTATCGTCTCCGCGAAGTCGGTTTCGTCTGGCAGCAGACGGGGCGTAATCTCGTTCCCTATCTCACCGCTCGTGAAAACGTGGAACTCCCCATGTTGCTGGCAGGGGTCGGTGGCTCGGATCGCCGTGCCCGGGCGGAAGAGCTATTGGACGCCGTTGGCCTTGCCGAAAGAGCGACGCACCGCGCCAACGAGTTGTCCGGCGGTGAACAGCAGCGCGTCGCCATTGCCATAGCCTTGGCGAATCAACCCGACTTGCTCCTAGCCGATGAGCCGACCGGCGAACTTGATACGGAAACCGCGCGAACAATCCTGAACCTCTTCCAGTCGCTGCGAGACCGCTACGGCACAACGATTGTCATCGTGAGCCACGACCCGGAGATTTCCAACTTCGTCGATAGGGTCATCATCATCCGGGACGGTCGCGCAAGCGCAGAAATAGTATCACTGCACTCTTTCAGGCCGTCCGAGGATAACGGCTCTTCAGAAGCCCCTCGCGAGTACATTCTTGTTGACAGCATGGGGCGGCTGCAACTCCCGCGAGAGCTGATGGATCGAGTACGCCTCCGTGAGAGGGCGGTGGTGACCGTTGACGGGGATCGCGTCGTCGTGACTCCCTCCGAGTCGGGTGAGATGTAGGCCGATGACGAACGATTCACGAGACGGAGCAGGGTCGGCTGTTCTTGCCGAGGCGCGAGGCGTCGAGCGCATCTACACGCTGGGAGCGGAGCGCCTGCACGCTTTGCGCGGCGTTGATATGCAGGGCGTGGCAGGAGAGTTTATTGCCCTTATAGGAAGATCCGGCTCCGGCAAGACCACCCTTCTGAACATCCTCGTCGGACTTGACCGCGCCACCACCGGCGAGGCGTTTCTGGCGGGACAGCGGTTGAACGGACTCTCGGAAGAAGACCGTGCCGCATTGAGGCGGCAGCACGTTGGCATAGTCTTTCAGTCATCGTCACTCATGCCTCTGCTCACCGCTGCCGAGAACGTGGAACTGCCGCTCCGCATCTCCGGCTGGTCGCGTAGAGACCGTGAAGAGCGCGCCCGCGAAGTGATGGATCGGGTGGGGCTGCTGCACCGGATGCGGCACAGGCCCTATGAACTCTCAGGCGGAGAACAACAGCGTGTCGGTATTGCCCGCGCCATCGCCTCCCGTCCCTCCGTCCTCATTGCCGACGAGCCAACGGGAGAATTGGATTCCGTTTCGGCTCAGACCGTCTTTTCGCTCTTCAGGAGCCTTGTCGAAGAAGAAAGAGTTCTTATCATCACCGCGACGCATGACCGCGCGATCATGTCTGCGGCGGACCGTGTCCTCGAACTCAGGGATGGCCTCCTCACCCGGGAATCAACGCCCGAACCGGAGACTGTCTCAGACTGACTTTCGCTTACCCCCGAGCCGCTGCCACCATTTCCGCGATCACTGGCAGGTCCTCTGCCCGCCGATAGGCAATCATCAACTCATCGACGCCGAATGACTCCATTCGCTGCAGGTGGTCCCGCAGGCTTGCCGCATCTGTGAACACCAACTCGGCCGCCAATTCGTCATAGCTCGCCGTGTTCGGTTCGCGTCCGCAGAGCTGCTGCAAGTTGAAGTTGCGGCCGAAATTCGTCACCCACCACTCACGCACCTCTTCGGGCTCCACGTAGCCGAGCGTCGTCGTGACTTCAAAATCGGGGTTCTTTGCGGCCTTTTTCGCCTCCTGGGCCGTGCCAAGCAGGGTGGGGTTGCTCGTGTAGAGATGAACGCCGTCCGCCGTGTCGCGTGAAATATCGAGCCAATAACGGCTCATGGACGCGATGGCGATGGAGATGTGCTCCTGCACCGGCTGCACGCGCTGAGAGACATCTCTGAACGTGAACGCCGTCCCTTCCGTGCTGACCGTCTCGCCCGCGAGAAGCCCGTTGATGATTGCGATTGCCTCCGTCACGGCCTCATCCGGCCGATCGGCATCGATGCTCGCGATGTAGGGTCGTGAACCCCGGCCTATTGAAAGATCGATCCGCCCCCCGGAGAGTTGGTCAAGCGTCGCGGCCCCGTGCGCGATGACGGCGGGATTCCGATGATATGGCGCCATGACTCCGATGCCGATCCTCGACGTCGTTGTGTACACCGCCGCCAAAGCCGCCGTTGTCCAGACCTCCCATTGCGAGAATGCCGCGTCCGGAACCCATATCCGCTCGAAGCCGTAAGAATCGTAGTCTTTGATGTACTCCACCAGTTCGTTAACGGGAGTTCGGACGGCAAGCTCAACACCGATGCGCATATGCGTGAACCTCATTTCCTGGAGATTTCTGATTAGCGTGTGCTCTGCGCATTGGGGCGTCAAGCATGGGGCGTCTATGATTAAGGCGAGTAGTTTCGCATAGCAGGAGGAAATGCGCGGGTGATTGAGGATATCCTGTCTGACTTTCAAATGGTCTTGGAAGACCCGGCGCCGTTCTTGCGGTTCATGATTGTCTGGGGCGGAGGCGCAGTGGCCCTGATGCTGACCGTTTGGTTGGTGTTGCCGCCGTTGGTGCGCGGGTTCCTGCGATCGCTCGATAGGGTTTTCCCGGGCGGGTTCGAGTGGTTGCAGGCGGATCTGAGTTCGATTGTGGTGCGGATCGCATGGCTCCTCATCGTGATTGCCACCATCGAAATTGCCGCGTCGTTCGCGCTCGGCTATTCGTCGCTCGCCAGGGGCTCGATGTCCGCGGCGGGGCAGTGGGTTCTGGAATCGGCCCTCGAAAATGCGCTGCCGGTGGTTCTCATCGTCATCGGCGGCGTCATCGCCATGCGAATCGTTTCCTTCAGCGTTCCTCGCCTCGTCGAATCCAACATCCGCGCCCGCGCCAACGTCACCCTTGAGGAGGAAATCCAGAAGAACATTGACACCCTCTCGGACGTTGTCGTCGACACGTCCCGTACAGCCATTGTCCTTTTGACCATCTTTCTCGCGCTCAGCCAGATTGGTGTCGACCTCGCACCCCTCCTTGTCGCGGCGGGCGCAATCGCCGTCGGCGTCGGCTTTGCCGTCCAAAACCTCATCCGTGACATCCTCGGCGGCATCTTTATCACGCTTGAAAACCAATATCGCGTTGGTGATGTTGTCAGCATCGCGGGCATCGCCGGACTGGTTGAAGACATCAATCTCCGCCGTACGCTCCTCCGCGACCTTGATTATCGCCAGCACACCATCCCCAACGGACAGATCACCACCACCACCAACTACACCAAAGACATGTCCCGCGTGAACATGAACATTGGCGTCGCCTACAAGACTGACCTTGAGCATGCCTTTGCAGTGCTGAACCGGATAGGGCAGGAAATGGCCGACGAAGAGGAATGGGGCCCGATAATCCTTGACCCCATCAAGGCGCTGCGCGTCGACAACTTCGGTGACTCCGCCATTGACATCAAGGTGCTTGGCGAGGTTCTCCCCATCCGCCAGTGGGACGTTTCCGGCGAATATCGTCTTCGTGTGAAGAAGGCCTTCGATGAAGAGGGGATTGAGATACCCTTCCCCCACCGCACGCTCTACATGGGAGATGCCTCCCCGGAGACCGTCGGTTTGCAGGGCGCAATCATGGAGGCTCAGCAGGGCACATCACGCGCGGCTCCCCCGGAGAGCAATGCCCCGGACTCGTAGCGCAATCCCGAAGGGACAGGAACGGAATCAAGCGCATGGCAGAGCCCCTGGCTAATCACCGGCCGGACATAGAGACCCGCATTCGGGCCGCCGACCACGTCCTGATTGCATGCGACTTTGACGGAACCCTGTCGCCCATCGTCCCCCGCCCCGAGGACGCATACATTCTTCCGGAATGCGCGGATGCCCTCAGGCAGCTGACTGAGCAGCCCGGATATGCTGTCGCGATCGTGAGCGGGCGGGCGCTTGAGGATGTTCGGGGGCGTGTTGGTCTCCCAAACGCCATCTATTCCGGGAATCACGGCATCGAGATTGCCGCGCCCGGCCTGGCTTTTGAGGATGATGTCGCAGAACGAGCGCGTCTCCTCATGGCGGATTTACGTCGCGCGCTTGAGCGTCCCGTCAGCCAAATCAGCGGCGTCTTCCTTGAAGACAAGGGCTTGAGCCTCAGCGTTCACTCTCGCATGACGCCGGAAGAACTGGAACCAAAGGTGCGAGAGATCGTCCATGACGCCACGGCGGGCGCAGTCGCCGACGGTAAAATCACCGTCGTGCGGGGCAAGAAAGTCCTGGATATCCGTCCGGCCGCCGCCCGTGACAAAGGCGCGGCATTGCGATTCATCATGGACACGCTGCTGCGAATGGCGGAAACGCAGCTCTTTCCCATCTACATTGGGGATGACACAACGGACGAAGATGCTTTTCGGGAGGTCAATCTCTCGGGTGGACTCTCAATTCTTGTTGGCGAGCCTGACCGTGATACCGTCGCAACGTACCGACTGGATTCTCCCGCAGACGTTGCCGGATTCCTGAACGGTTTAGTGGACACTTAAGCGCGCGTCGCGTTCAGTGATTCGCTATGATTGACTTCTAGGGTAAGGGCAAAGGCAAGGGGCAGGATTGGGCTATGAACGCATCAGAAATCATGTCAAGCCGCGTGCACACCATTCAGTCCGAGGCAACGGTCGTCGATGCCGCCAATGTCATGCTGGATCACAACATTAGCGCGCTGCCTGTGGTGAATGACCGCGATAAACTCGTTGGCATCATGAGCCACTCGGACTTCTTCCTGACGCCTATCCGGGATCCGGGGATGCACGGAACGGTTTTCGAGCTTTTTGGACACGTTTTCGTCAATAGGGACAACATAGGGAATCTGCACTCCGTCCTCTCCAGAACCCTCGTCTCGGATGTGATGTCCACGCCCGTCGTGACCGTCAAGGAGGACACGCCGGTGGAGGAAATCGTTCGCATCATGCACCAACGTCGGCTCAAGCGACTCCCGGTCGTCCGTGACGACAAACTCGTCGGCATCATTACGCGCCACGACTTTGTTCGCCTGGCTGCCACAATCGTGCCGTAGCTCTCAGGGAACGTCGTCCACCCAGCACCTCGCGTTTCGACGGAAACGAGCGCGCCGGGTTCTCCGGGACTACTCTGAGTAACTCAGACATTGGAGGGAAAAATGGCAACTACCATCACGCGCGGCAAGTACGTCCTCGTCCGAGCAGACCTGGCAGGTGATAGCACGGTCCTCACTGACGGCGCTGTGGCGCAAACTGACGGCCAGATCGTTGCAGTCGGCTCATATGACGATCTGCGCGCGCAATTCCCGGATGCCGAAGTCGTAGGCAACGGACGCCACTTCCTCATGCCCGGTATGGTCAATGCCCACCACCACGGGCGCGGCCTCTCCGGCCTCCTCCTCGGACAACCGGACGGCGGACTGGAAACGTGGATCAACCATGCGTGGGGACGTCGCTCTGTTGAGCCGTACAACATGATGTTGATCACACTGCTGAACATGATCAGGTCCGGCACGACCACGGTCATGTTCAACCAATCGGCGACACCGCGCCGCATGGTGTGGGATGAGGCGCAGGCCAACCTCCGCGCCTTTGATCAGGCCGGTGTGCGAGCGGCATTCTCACTCGCGTTCAAGAACCAGTGCTACCTGGTCTACGGCAATGACGATGATGTGCTGAACAAGATGCCGGACGACCTCGCGAACGGCGTGCGCGGCGTGATCGAAGGCTCCGTCCTCTCCGACGATGACTATTTCGCTATGACGGCCGACTTGATCCGTAACTACCCCGTCAATTCAACCAACATGGTGCGCGTCCTCTACAGCCCGCAGAGTTATCACTGGGCGGACGAGGATACGCTGAGACACATCGCAGAACTGGCACGCGGAGCGAACGTCGGCATCCACACACACTGTGTCGAGAGCTACTACCAGCGCCTCTATGCCGAGCGCCTGCACGGGCAGGGGCAAACCCCCACACGCCGTCTGTATGAACTCGGTTTCCTGGGCCCTATGACTTCCTTCGCCCACGGTGTCTGGCTCACGGAGGATGACATCGCGCTGATGGTTGAGACGGGAACCAGCATCAGTCACAACCCAAGCTCCAATCTGCGCCTCCGCAGCGGCATCGCCCCCGTCCTTGAGATGCATCGGCAGGGAGTCCATGTCGCGCTCGGCACGGACAGCACGTCCATCAACGATGACGATGACCTCTTTCAGGAAATGGCGCTCGCCATGCGCCTGCACCGCCCGCCGGGACTGGACGTTCCCCACCTCACATCCCACCAGGTTCTGCACATGGCGACCCTGGGCGGCGCGTATGAGACCACGTTCGGCGAGGACATGATCGGCTCCCTTGAAGTTGGCAAACGCGCCGACATGGTCCTGCTCGACTGGGATCGCATCTCCACCCCGTACGTCGCAGAGAACCTCGATGTGCTGGACGTGCTCGTCTCGCGGGGGCGGGCCAGCGATGTCGAAACCGTCATCGTCGAAGGCAGGAGCATCTTCGAAGACAAGCAGTTCAAGACCATCGACGCTGCCGCCGTCGTTGAGGCCGTCCGGGAGGAACTGAGTACCCCGGAACCTGATGACCTCACCGATCGCCGTGACCTCGCCGCCCGCCTCGAACCCTACCTCCGCGACTACTACGCGGATTGGCACGTCCCTGAGCAGCCCATGTACCACTACCAAAGCTTGGGGTGAACATCGACCAGCGCAAAGAAATCGGATAGACGCTCCGATTGACTGGCTGCAATCATGTCCTTATAGCCAAAAGGCAGCGGACCAGAATAGGGCAGAGACATGACAGTAACAGCAGAACGCAGCACCCAGCCAGAGGCGCTCGCAGACGAACGCTGGCAGGCCATCCAAAACCACGACCCGGCCTACGAAACCACGTTCACCTTCGGTGTTATAACCACCGGCGTCTACTGTCGGACAACGTGCCGTGGCGCGCCCGTCCTCCGCAAAAACATCGAGTTCTTTGACGAGATAGCGGACGCTCGCGCCGCGGGTTATCGCGCCTGCATGCGCTGCCGGCCTGACGAGGGCGGACCGTACACCCGCGCCGTCAACGTCGTTACGCAAACCTGTGAACTGATCGATGCCAGCCCCGATGAGCTACTGACGGTTGCTGCTCTGGCGAGGCATACCGGCGTCACGGATCACGCGCTCCGCCGTTCCTTTGAAATGGTGCTTGGCATCACCCCGCGCCAGTACACGGAACAACGCCGACTTGAGCGGTTCAAGGATGGCGTGCGCAACGGGCATGACGTGACATCCGCGCTCTACGAGAGCGGGTTTGGCTCGCCCAGCAGGCTCTACGAATCCTCAGACGCGCATCTTGGCATGACGCCGGGGCAGTACCGCAACGGCGGGGTAGGGGTCTCAATCACATATGCCATTGTCGATAGCCCGCTCGGCCGCCTGCTCGTTGCGGGCACGGATAAGGGCGTATGCCGAATCTCCCTGGCCGACGACGATGAATCGCTGGAAACCGCGCTCAGGAAAGAGTTCCCTCAGGCAGAGCAATCGAGGGATACCGGCCCGCTGAGCGAGTGGGTGGAGATCGTCGCCTGCGTCGTGGACGGGGAGTCGCCGGATGAAGTGACGGATCTGCCGATGGATGTGCGCGGGACCGCGTTCCAACGTCGCGTGTGGGAGGCTCTCCGCCGTATTCCGCGAGGTGAAACGCGTACCTACTCAGAAATCGCACAGGAAATCGGCCAACCGAGCGCGACACGCGCCGTGGCCAACGCCTGCGCCAAGAACCCAACGCCCATCGTCGTCCCGTGCCACCGCGTCGTACGGACTGACGGCGGTCTTGGCGGCTACGCCCTCGGCATCGAACGCAAAAAGAAACTCCTCAAACAAGAAGGTGCGCGGGAATAGAGGGTAGCCCTAGTTGCGCCTGATGACTCCGCACGCCACCCGGTCGCCGGCCCCGGGATCCGCTCCGTACGAGTCTGGCCTTTCGTGAACGATGATGGCGGAGCCGTCGTCATCAAAGAGCGAGGTATCCGCCCCCTCCGCTAATGTGATAGCCGTGTGAAAGTAATCGGCCCGCGCTGTGCCGTCCGCCCCTGCGTAGATGTTGGGCATGTCACCGGCATGCTGCCCCTCGGAATCCATAAACCCGTGTCCAATGTCCTCCGGATTGAAATGGCCGCTCGCAGCCGTAAAGTCCGGTTGGCATGCGCCGACTGCGTGGATGTGGAATCCATGAAAGCCCGGAGTCAGGCCGGCTACATCTGCGGATACCAGAACTCCGTTTGGCCCTTGGGTAAAGCTGACGGTCCCCATGTCCGCGCCATCCGGCCCTGCCAATTGTGCGCTGGCCGTTGAGCCTACGCCTTCAGGCGTATCTTGCTGGCAGCCGGCAAGAGCCGCGAGGAACAGTGCCAACACAATCAGGGCTGCAATGAACCGTGGCATCGAATGAATTCCTCCTGACACATATGCTGCGCCACTGTGCCCGATGTCGTTATTTTATCGTGGTTGCCCTCGCAGCTCCGGTAGCAGAAGCCGGAGCACCATCACCACCACGAACCCCGTGCCCGTCAGCACCGCCAACGCCATCTGCGGCCCCAGGTTCTCCGGCTCTGCCATCCATCCTACCGTGAGCATCCCCAGCGGACTCGCGCCGATGCCCAGGGCAATCGCGCCCATCGCCCGTCCCCGCATCTCCGGACTCACTGCCCGCAGCGCAATTGTCGGCTGCATCGTGGCGAAGCCGGCCATGCCCAGACCCGCCACCATCAGCAGAACAAGGGAGACCGTGTACCACTCTGAAAGGGCAAAGAGCACCATGATCCCCAACATGAATGCCGAACCCAGCGAATAGACCTGCCCGTGGTTGCGTATCTGCCGCGACGCGATGATGATTGCCCCCGTCAACGAGCCGATTCCCGCCGCGCCCGCCAATATCCCGTACAGAAAGGCGTTCGCGCCCAACACATCCCGCCCAATCACCGGCACCATCGTCAAGAAGGGAAATCCGAAGAAGTTGAGGCTGACCGTGATGGTCAGGGCGGCCACAAGCGCCCTGTTGTTGGCCAGCATCGTCACCGACTCCTTCAGTTGCCGCAGCACGGGCATCTTTTCTTCGCCCATGGACTCAGTCCTTGGAATGGTGAACAACACCCAACCCGCCGCCACGTACAGGCCCAGCATCAGAGCATACGAGCCTGAGAAATCGACCAGTTCGATGATCGTTCCTGCAAACAGCGGGCCGACGATGCTGCTGCCCGTCAGCGCCACGACATCCAGAGAAATGGCATTCGTGAGGGCGTCGCCCCGGAATATCTCGGCAAAATAGGCGCGCCGCGCCGAAAAATCCACCGCCCACGCCGAGCCCGTGAGGAACGTCGCGAGATATGCGTGCCACGGCTCCACGTCCCCGCCAACAAGCACCGCAAGCATCCCGCCAACCACCACCACGTTGACGATCTGCGTTGAGATCATCACGTACTTGCGTGGAAAACGGTCTGACACGCTGCCCGCCACCAGGCCGAGCAGGAACATCGGGGCCATGCGGAACACGCCGACGAGCGCCACCTGTGACGGCGAGTCTGTCAGTTCCAGCACAAGCCATGACAGAACCGCCATCTCCATCATGCGGTTCACATACCACACCCACCCAGCCATCCAAAGGCGGCGGAAAACAGGGTTGCGGAGCGAGCGGAACGTGCGGAAACGCGAAGTTACTTCGGTCTCGTCCTCAGCTATTGTGAATGGCCCAGTATTGCTCAAGCGCTGCAGCTCTTGAGAAATTCGTCAAGCTCTTGGTTGTACTGCTCGGGGCGCGCTGCGCGCATGCTGTGTCCCACGTCCGGCCACAGGCGGAAGTCCAGATCAGGCGTGGCGATGCTGCGGTAGTACTCAAGCTCCTCCGGCATCATGTACCCGCCAGCAGCGATGTCCGCGACAAGCACCAGCGTGGGCACGGAGATGCGCCGCATGTGGTCCTCGCAGCGGAACGCCCACTGACGGTTGTCGGTCAGCAGCCGCGTGACGGCGTGTGGCGAGAAGTGATGATGCCGATAGACCAGCTCATCAGCCTCCTGCTCGGACATCCCCTGCTCTTTGGCCTCAGCGCGAATCTCCGCCTCCGGCCTATTGTGGCGGGCAAGCGCCTGCTGGAGGCTTGTCACGTGGACGTTCACCATCTTCCAGTACACGGGGTCCTCAAGGAACGCGCAGCAGATCTTGTCCGCGAAGTCGGACGCCATGATCGTGCCGATGTTGCCGCCCCAGGAATGGCCTACATACGCGGGCTTTTCGAGGCCAAGCGTGTCGATCAGTTCTGCGATGTCCGTCGCGAAATCGCGCAGCATATAGCCCGTTACGGGCTTGTCTGTCTGCCCATGGCCGCGGTTGTCCGGCGCGATGATGTGATATCTGTCCTCGAACCCCTCGGCCACCGCTTGCCAGGATGACGCCAACCCCGTCCATCCGTGCACAAGGAGCAGGTCGGGATTTGAGGGATCACCCCATTCGAGATAGTGCATCTTGAGACCCTGGATATCGACGAACTTGCTCTCCGGCATGGCATTTCCCCCGTCACGCGCGGCGTTCTCGCCGCGTCTGCGTCCCACGTAGAGCAAAAGTGTAGCACGCCATTCCTCCACGCCCGCTCCCCCGTCCCCTTCCGTCATTCCCGCGAAAGCGGGAATCTAATACGCACTGTGCAACCAAACGCCCTGCTACCGTTAATCCACCCATCGCCTCCCTATTTGACCAGTTACAGACTGACGGCTTAGGGTTAAGGCACGTTACGGGACTCTTTTTGCGCAGTAGAGCCGTTAGTTGAGCTTGCCGGGTGGGGCAAGGGGGCAAGGCGATGCAGCAGATACAGCGTCTTGTTGTCGTGTCCAACCGATTGCCGGCATCGACACTTCCCGACGCGTCACGAGACCAGAGGAATCAACCTGTGGGCGGTCTTGTGTCTGCGGTGCAGGCAGCCCTTGAGCAGTACGGCGGCCTGTGGTTCGGGTGGAGCGGCACCACAACGGAGCGCCGCCTTGCCGTGGAACCGGCGGTCGCGCGCAGCGGCGGCATTGACGTTGGCGCGATGAACCTGACCGCCGATGAGGTCAATCTCTTTTATTCCGTCTTCGCCAATCGCACTCTCTGGCCGCTTCTGCATGCCTTCCCCAATTTCGTTCAGCTTCGCCATGATGCGTATCGAGGGTATCGACGCGTCAACCGCAGATTTGCTGAAGGCCTCTACCCCCTCCTTCGAAATGGGGACGCCGTCTGGGTGCAGGACTATCATCTGATTCCCCTGGGTTCGGAACTGCGGCGAATGGGATGGCAGGGCAAGATCGGCTTTTTCCTTCATACGCCGTTCCCCGCCGCAGAGGTCTTCTCTATCCTCCCGTGGGCGAGACAGCTCCTTGAGGAGTTTGTCAGCTATGACCTGGTCGGATTCCACACGAACCGGTACGCCCACAACTTCCTTGACACCCTGCAAGCGGAAATCGGAGGCGCCGTTGACGTGGGCGTATTCGATGGCCGATCAGGGACGGTTGGAGCGGGTGTTTACCCCATCGGAACCGACCCGGATCAATTCCAGAAATGGACGCGTGAAGCAGGTGAAACAGAGACGACGGGTCTGTTGCAGCGGCTCCTGCCGCGCCGCCCTGTTGAACGCAAGAAAGTCGTGCTGGGCGTCGACCGACTCGATTACTCAAAGGGAATCCCCCAAAGACTCAGAGCCTTTGAAGCGATGCTTGACCGGTATCCGGCCGTTCGGGGCAAGGTCACCTTGATTCAAATCTCCGCGCCCTCCCGCAGCCGCGTGCCGGAATACGTCCAGGAACGCGAGCGAGTGGACGGACTGGTCGGACGCATCAACGGGCGATTCGCCGAGGCGGACTGGGTGCCCGTTCACTATCTCTACCGCTCCTACAACCAAGAGGAATTAGCCGGCTTCTTCCGTGAGGCGGACGTTTGCCTCGTGACCCCGCTCCGGGACGGAATGAACCTTATCGCCAAGGAATTCGTCGCTTCCCAAGGCGCTGATCCCGGCGTTCTGGTGCTGTCCCGTTTCTGCGGAGCGGCCGAGACGATGAAGGAAGCTTTGATCGTCAACCCCTACGACCTCGAAGGCACGGCGGAGGCCATGCACAGCGCTCTCGCGATGACGCATCGCGAACGGCGTCGTCGGTGGATGGCCCTGTATGAGGACGTTCAGTCAAATACCGCCAAGGCCTGGGCCGACAACTTCCTCGCGGACCTTACTGCGGGCCGCAACACATACGTCCCACAGTCCGCAATATAATGTCGGACATACTCGGGATGCTGTGGCGATGCGAACTCTGATCATTTCTGACATTCACTCAAACATCGTCGCTTTTGACACCGTTCTGCGCGATGCAAACGCGCGCGGCCCCGTCGACAATATCTGGTCGCTGGGGGATATGGTCGGATACGGGCCGCATCCCAATGAGTGCCTGGACACACTTCGCGGCTTTGAGCATGTGAGTGTGGTTGGCAACCACGACCTTGGCGCAATCGGAGCCGCTGATCTGAGCGTTTTCAACCAGGAAGCGGCTCTTGTCTGCAGATGGAACGGCGAACAGCTTACGGCGGAGAATCGCGCCTATCTTGAAGGCCTGCCGAGAGTTGTGAAGCAGGGGGAATTCACGCTGGCCCACGGCTCCCTCCGAGACCCGGTCTGGGAATATCTCATCCATGAGGAGGCCGCGCGCGCGTCATTCGATCTGCTGGAGACGCCGTTCCTGCTGGTGGGGCACTCCCATCTGCCCCTGATCTTTGAAGAGATCTTCGCGGGGCCGAACTCCCCGCACCGGGTTCATGCCATGGGTCGCCTCAACCATGGTTCCCTCATCCACCTGCCCGATGACGTCCGTCTTATCATCAACCCCGGCAGCGTGGGACAGCCCCGTGACAGCGATCCTCGCGCTGCCTACCTCATTCTTGATTCGGACGCCCGTACCCTTACGCAGTTCCGCGTCCAATACGATGTCGAATCGGCACAGAAATACTTTAGGGACGCCGACCTGCCTTCCGGTTTGGCCGAGCGCCTTTTGTACGGTCTATAGGGCATGCCGGCGTGAGGCAGACGGCTGTCAATTTCTTCTCGACCGATGACCTGACGCTTGAAGGCATCATTGCTGAGCCGTCCGGCGAGGAGATTCCGGAGGGCGGCGGTGATTTGCCCGGTGTCGTCTTCTGCTCACCCGAACCGCACCTGGGCGGCACGATGCTTAGTCCCGTCATAGAGGCGCTGACACGGGAGGTCACTCCCCGAGGTTTCGTGTCGTTTCGATTCAACTACCGCGGCGTTGGCGAATCCCAAGGCGAGAACGCCTTGGGAGAAGGGCAGGTTGCAGATGCCCTCGCGGCCGTTGACATGCTGCGGGAATGGCCGGGCGTGGATGGACGCCGGGTGGCAATCGTCGGCTATTCGTACGGCGCAAGCATCGCGCTGCGTGCCGCGGCGCAACAGCCCGAGGGCGTGCGGGCCGTTGTTGCGGTCTCACCGATACTGGACATTCCCTTGATCGGCATTCCAACAGAGGGCGGGCTTTCAAAGGTAGGCGTGCCCGTGAGATTCCTGATAGGCAGCAACGACGCGCTCACAACGCCGGAGAAATTGGGCGCGTGGGTTGATGGCATTGGACGTGACGACGTGACCGCGATGGCGCTTGAGGGCGCAGACCGCGCCTGGCAGACCAGCCGCCCCGCGCTGGCCGCCGCGACGGCTGGTTTCCTTGACCAAACGATGGCTCTCCGTTGACACGGGACGCCCCCATACCTACGATTCTGACTTGAGACGTTCACGACAAGAGAACCCGGACAAACACAAGCAGGGAGGCAAACTAGATGGGGACATACGTGTTGCTCAGCACGCTGACGGATGAGGGACGCAAGACCGTAAAGCATCGCCCGGAGCGCATCCAGGAAGTCAACCGTGAGATCGAGTCGTGGGGTGCAAAGGTCACGGCCCAGTACGCCGTGCTTGGCAACTATGACTTCGTCAACATCGTTGAGGCCCCTGACAACGAGACAATCGCTCGGGTCTCCCTGGAACTGGGTGCTCGCGGCACTATTCAGATAGTCTCGCTGCCCGCATTTCCCATTGAGCAATTCATCGCTCAACTCGCCAAAACCCGCGACAACTAAGGCACAACGTCCCTAACGTAGGACACGTAGTCCGAAAAGCGGCGCGGCGAAAACCCGAACGCCTGCTCAACCGAA
The DNA here is from genome assembly GCA_965203815.1 of Dehalococcoidia bacterium. GTDB lineage: Bacteria > Chloroflexota > Dehalococcoidia > UBA6926 > UBA6926 > VXMO01. The sequence goes on from OZ241912.1 coordinate 1,294,428, forward strand.
TCAAGCGCGGTCACGTTGTCCACCCGCAGCTGGCTTAGCTCCGCCGCTGTAATCGGTGGATCCCGCAACACACGCCCCATGAGCGCCGCCCCAAGCCGGATGGCAAATCGCGGAATCGGCAGGCTGTAGACGCGCTTGATGCCCAATTCCGTGGCAAAGGCGCGTGCAATATCCACGAGCGCGATGTGCTCCGGCCCGCCAATGTCATAGGTCTGTCCCGCCCGCTCCGGCTCCGTCACGCACAGCGTCAGCGCCGTCGCAAGATCGCTCACGTACATCGGCTGCAGCAGAGTGCGCCCGCCGTCAGGGAACGGCAGCAGGGCCACAGGCCCTGTTCGCAGCAGCTTGACCGTCCGCCGCGAAACAGCGTCCGACACGCCAAGCACCAGCGACGGTTTGACCACCGTCCACTCCAACCCGCTGCTCGTTACCACGTCCTCTGCTTGCCAGCGCGACCGCCCGTACGGCATCTCCGGATCATCGGACGCTCCAAGAATCCCCATATAGACCAGACGGGTTGTTCCCAAGTCCTTCATGGCGTCGATAAGCGACTGTGTCGTGCCCACGTTCGTATCGCCGAAGGAACGCCCCTCCGTTTCGCGGATGATGCCGACCGCGTGAACAACGGCGTCCGTGCCGGAAACTGCGTCACGCACCGCATTCCAGTCGCGGGCGTCCCCCTCAATAACCTCAACTGCCTCACGCAGCATGTCCTCGCCCTGATCGGCGCGGTCGCGCGCGGCGACGACATCATCCCGCGTCAGCTTGCCGATGCTTGCCAGTGTCTCCACTGCCTCAAACGCGACGCCAAGTGAACGCCGCGCATCGCCAAAGACCCTCTCAGGCGAGCGAGACAGGACGCGTATCGGCCCATGCCCCATCGCCGCCAGCGTTGCCACAAGGTGCCGCCCCACGAACCCCGACCCACCCAGAACCGTAACCTGCATCCGGCGCTTCTCCCTACAACACTGGTCCCACCCCAGTCTACCTGTGCCCTCCACCGTCATTCCCGCCTCCTTCGTCATTCCCGCGAAAGCGGGAATCCAGAATCCCCTCCCCCATCAAGGGGGAGGGTTAGGGTGGGGGTGAACCCCCGCAACTCCCTTGCCCCTCCTAATCGCCCAATGCTATTCTCGCGGCGTGCGTGGGTAAGCCTGCGCGTCACCAGGGGATAAACGGGGGAGGGCTGATTCATGGCCAACTATGACAACATCCTGTATGAGAAGCAGCGCAAGGGTGTCCTGATAACGCTCAACAGGCCGGAGCGGCTTAACGCCATCAGCCCGGAGCTTGAGCGCGAACTGCACCAGGCCCTAGATGAGGCGGAGGCCGATCCTGAGGTTCGCGCCATCGTGCTCACCGGGGCGGGCAGGGCGTTCTCCTCCGGCTATGACATCTCCGGCGAGGCCGAGTTCGAGTGGCCGTATGCGCTGCCCAAGAACACCAGCGTCGCCGCGCACCTCGACCATTGGCGAACGTCGGACCGCAGGAACATGCGCTATTTCCTGCACCTGTGGGAACTCACCAAGCCCGTCATTGCGGCGGTCAACGGGTGGTGCATGGGCGGCGGCTCCTGGTACGCCAACGCGGCCCACATGACCCTTGCCGCGGACAACGCCGTGTTCGCCCAGCCGGAAGTCCGCCATATGGACAACACCAGCTTCTTCTGGGTGCTCAACGCGGGCTACAAGCACGCCCTGCGCTACGCGCTGACAGGCGACCACATCGACGCCGAGGAGGCCCTCCGCATCGGCATTGTCAACACCATTGTGCCCGCCGATGACCTGCTTGATGAGGCCTTCAAGATCGTCGAGCGAATTGCCCTTGTCTCGCCCGAGACGGTCAAGATCAACCTCTACGTCGCCACGATGGGCCTCGAGATGATGGGCTTGCACAATGCCCTTAACCTCAACGCTGAGCTATCCGCGCACGCCCACACATCCGTGAGCGAGGAGGGTCGCCGTCCGTTCGTGGAGGCGCAGGAAAAGGGCGGCTTGCGTGGATACCTTGAAGCGCGCGACGGCCCGTTCCAGCCCGAGCCCTTTGGTCCCCGCTCCCGCCCCCGAGAGTAACCCCACAACCAACGCAGAAAGGAGAAACAAGAACCGGTGCCCAACTACGAATACGTCCTGTACGAAAAGCAGCGCAAGGGCGCGCTGATCACTTTGAATCGCCCCGAAGCCCTCAACGCAATCAGCCCCCAGATGGAGGATGAACTCCATTTGGCGCTGGATGAAGCGGAGGCAGACCCCGAGGTTCGCGCAGTCGTTCTCACCGGAGCGGGCAGGGCATTCTCTGCCGGGTACGACCTCGGCGCGCCCGACGCCCCCATGCGCGAGTTTGTTTGGCCGTACGGCCTCGCCCCCGGCCAGAACGTCGCAGAACTGCTCGACTCATGGCGCACGAACGACAACGACGGTGTCCGCAAGCTACTCCATATGTGGGAGCTGACCAAGCCCGTCATCGGTGCTATCAACGGGTGGTGCATGGGCGGCGCGTCCTGGTACGCCACGGCCACGCATATGACACTCGCCTCGGATCAGGCAGTCTTCGGCCAGCCGGAGGTGCGTCACATCTCCAACACCAGCTTCTTCTGGGTATTGTCCGCCGGTTACAAGAATGCGCTGCGCTATTCGCTGACCGGCGACCACATCGACGCCGAAGAGGCCCTGCGCATCGGTATCGTCAACAAGATTGTCCCGCATGAAGACCTGCTTGATGAGGCCTTCCAGCTTGTGGAGCGCATCGCGTTGGTGTCCCCGGAGACGGTCAAGATCAACCTCTACGTCGCCACGATGGGACTGGAGATGATGGGTCTCGCCAACGCGCTCAAGCTCAACGGCGAACTGTCCGCGTTGGCCCACTCATCCGGCCGTGAGGATTACCGCAAGGAGATGTTCGACGGCCTCGAACAGGGCGGCCTGCGCTCGTTCCTCACCGTGCGGGACGGCCCATTCCAACCGGAACCCTTCGGCCCCCGCTCAAAGGTAAGAGACTAATCCCGTCCGTCATTCCCGCGAAAGCGGGAATCCAGAACTCCAACAACAAACCAGCCAGGACTGACAGAACAGAGCAGCAGAAAAGAAAGGAAAAGAAAGTGGGCAGCTACGAAAACATCCTGTATGACAAGCAACGCAAGGGCGTGCTCATCACACTGAACCGCCCCGAGGCTCTCAATGCCCTCAGTCGCGACCTTGAAGACGAATTGCACGTCGCGTTGGACGAGGCAGAGGCCGATCCTGAGGTCCGCTACATCATTCTGACCGGCGCCGGTCGCGCATTCTCCGCGGGCTACGACATCGCCGGCGGCCGGGCTCCGACGGTCTGGCCCTACGGCCTGCCGGAGGGCACCAACATCGCGCAGATGCTGGACGACTGGCGCACGCGCGACAAGCCGGACCGCTTCATGCACCTCTGGGAGCTCACCAAGCCCGTCATCGCCGCCGTCAACGGCTGGTGCATGGGCGGCGGCTCCTGGTACGCGCTGTTCTCACACATGACCTACGCGTCCGATGCCGCCGTATTCTCGCAGCCTGAGGTTCGCATGATCTCCAACACAAGCTTCATCTGGACCCTCAATGCGGGCTACAAGCACGCTCTGCGCTACAGCCTCACCGGCGACCACATCGACGCCGAAGAGGCCCTCCGCATCGGCATCATCAACCAGGTGCTGCCTGCTGACGATCTAATTGAAGAGTGCTTCAAGATTGGCGAGCGCATCGCGCTGGTGTCACCGGAGACGGTCAAGATCAACCTGTACGTGGCGACCATGGGTCTCGAGATGATGGGTCTGCGCAACGCGCTCATCCTCAACGGGGAACTCTCCGCCTTCGCCCACGCCTCCAAGCGCGAAGACGTCATGCGGCCGCTGGAACAGGCGCGTGAAGAAGGCGGCATGCGCGGCTTCCTCCAGCAGCGCGACGGCCCATTCCAACCGGAGCCGTTCGGCCCCCGCTCAGCAGCCGCACGCGGCAACTAACACCAAAGCGCCAATACGGTGAACAGGGTAGGGGCGGCCAAACGGCCGCCCCTACCCCTAGTCAACATCAACGCTCAACAACGTTGGCAAGGAAATACCGGGATGCAATCCGCATCATCACGCAGGACGGCTGGTATTATTCCTACTCGCGAGGTGGCCACGATTACTACTATCATCCCTCAAAGCGTGGAAAAGTAACGATTGGTGGCCGGTCGGGTGCGGATGTGCCCAAAAGACTCTGGTCGAGTATCATGAGGCAAGCAGGCTTGCGAGTGCAGTACTGATGAAACTCACATACGCCGTTATCATTCAAGAGGGCCCCAACAATTGGGCAGCGTACGCTCCCGATGTACAGGGCTGCGGCAGTACCGGGCGGAGCCTTGAGGAACAACGGCGCCGTATTAAGGATGCCCTGGAAGGACACCTGTACGATTGGGAAAAGGCACGGCTGCCTTTCCCGTGGCCCAAGTGCAAGACACCCGAAGAGGCCCTCGCAGCAGACGCCGCTTTCGCCGCCGAACTGGCCGCCGAATACCCGGATGATCCCACGGGCGAGGAAGAAGGCTGGTCTGCCCCCATCGCCGAGATGATTGAGATTGAGGTGGCTGTCCCCGAATCCCAAACCTCCGGGCCGAGTTCGGTAAAAGTGCGAGAATAGCGACTAATGGCGTTTCATGTTCACTAACAGCAGGGCAGATGAGATCACTTGCAGCCTCTGCAGTTTTGAAATCCCACATAATTTGGCCCTAGAAACACTTGGAGGTTGGCTCGTGTGTGGCGAAGGCAGCGCCAATAGTGTCGAAAATCTCAGCCTTCTCTTGGCCAATCTGAAGCTGGAGGAAGAAGAACGAAATATGTGTTTGAGTGCGCTCTTGCGCACAATGCAAGAGTACAGATTCAGGCTTGTTTATGTGGAGGATGAGGCGTTAGAAAAATATGATGAACTCTTTCTTAAGGAAAGCCAAAACTTCACCTGATGACGATCTGGATCTGGATAAGTTGGCGGCTTCGGCGGCTTCTTACGGAGTATTTCTAACAGGTGAGCCATCCTATGAAATTCCGGCTAAAATGAGCTTCGATGAATTCTTGGACCTCACGGACAAGCACCGGCGGCTTACCTCCAGTCGAGACGCAAGGAAGCGACTGAAAGCCGAGGGGTTGCCCTCCTTCGACGGAGAAGTGCTGATAGTGGGACATTATGCTTGCTCTGCAAACGAACTTCTGGAGAGAATTGCGAACAAGGTAGGGAGAGAGAACGAGAGACTGGCTGAAAACGGGGTGACAGAAAGGCAGTTTCTATTGGCATCAGAGGTAGTCGAGATGGTTAGCCGTCTTTCTGCAAACCTAAAACAAGAGTTGCAGGACATGGGGCGTATCGGCTTTGGCAATCCAACGACTCCAATTCCTGGCAAATATTATTGGTCCTCATAATATGAAGCACGAATGCTGAGAAGAATTGATCTCGCGACCACTGTTGTTGCTCTGACAAGACCGACGATTTGTAGATAATGTGTGGTCGAGAAGCTGTGTTGTCACGTGATGAACCTCTCCATTGACCCCCGAACCACCGCCCTCATCGTTGTGGATATGCAGAACGACTTCTGCCACGCGGACGGTTTCTACGCGAAAGCAGCAGAGCGCATCGAGCCGCTCGGCCTCGATCCACAGCTTGTGATTGATGGTATCCCGCCCATGCAGTCGCTCCTTGATGCTGCCCGCGAGGCTGGACTTTTCATCGTCCACACTCGCATCGAACGTGACGACTCTCCGGACGCCGTCCACCTCATCCACCAGGTTGTTGCGCAGACATTCGGCGCCGTAGCCGACGCCCCCGGCGGACCCGCCCTTATGCCCGGCACATGGGGCGCGGACATCCACGATGCCCTCACGCCGCAGGACGGCGAATACGTCGTCACCAAGCGCAGCTTCTCAGCGTTCTTCGGCACTGATTTGGAGACCGCCCTGCGACGCCGCGGCATCCGCACCGTCATCCTCGCAGGCACAATCACTTATGCCTGTGTCCTCCACACCGCATTCGATGCCAACGTGCGTGATCTTGATGTCATCGTGGCCTCGGACGGTACTGCCTCATGGGCCCCCGACCTGCAACAACCCACACTCCGCATCGTCGATCTGATCCTTGGCGGCACCGCCGCAACCGGAGAAATAATCGAAGCCCTCGCGCTCGCCACCCGCCGCCAATAAATCCTTCTCCTTTGCTACCATGGGGAAAACGACCCCGTAACAGAAAGCGAGCCAAACAATGCCTAACTATGAAACCGTCCTCTATGAGAAGCAGCGCAACGGCGTCCTGATCACGCTGAACCGACCGGAAACACTCAACGCCATCAGCCGCCAATTGGAGCGCGATGTATCCGAGGCGCTGACGGAAGCCGAAAACGACCCCGAAGTGCGCGCCATCGTCCTCACCGGCGCAGGCCGCGCCTTCTCCTCCGGCTATGACATCGGCGGCGGCCGTCCCGAAACCGTCTGGCCGTATGGAATGCCGGAGGGCTGGAGCGCCGCGGCGCTTCTTGATGATTGGCGCGACCGCTCACGCGACGAGACCGCCAAACTGCTCCAGATCTGGGAACTGACCAAGCCCGTCATCGCCGCCGTCAACGGCTGGTGCATGGGCGGCGGCTCCTGGTACGCGCTCGCCTCCCATATGACCTACGCCGCTGAAGAGGCTGTCTTCGCCCAGCCGGAAATCCGGATGATCTCCAACACCAACTTCTTCTGGACGCTCAACGCCGGCTACAAGCACGCCCTCCGCTACGGCCTCACCGGCGATCACATCGACGCTCAGGAGGCACTGCGAATCGGTCTCGTGAACGAGGTTGTTCCCGGTGACGACCTGCTTGAGCACTGCTTCCGTGTCGTTGAGCGCATCGCCCTGGTCTCGCCGGAGACGGTCAAGATTAACCTCTACGTCGCGACGATGGGCCTTGAGATGATGGGACTGCGCAACGCGCTCATCCTGAACGACGAGTTGTCCGCCCACGTCCAGAGCTCCCAGCGCGAAGACTTCAAGCGCGAGATGATGGAGGCCCAGAAGGAGGGCGGCCTGCGCGCGTTCCTGCAAGTGCGTGACGGCCCGTTCCAGCCGGAACCCTTCGGCCCCCGCTCCCGCGTCAGAGAGTAATTCTCCGCACGTACAATTGAATAAGCGGGCGGGGGTAGCCGCCCTCCGTCATTCCCGCGAAGGCGGGAATCTAAACTGCAATTGGCAGGCTAAGCTGGTAAGTAAACCGGAGCGGGCGGGGGTAGCTCAGTGGTAGAGCTCCTGCCTTCCAAGCAGGTTGTCGCGGGTTCAATTCCCGTCCCCCGCTCCACCAATCACTGACCCTGCGGGTTATTCGACGGTCACTGACTTCGCCAGGTTGCGTGGCTGATCGATGTCCGCCCCGCGCAGCAGCCCAATCTCGTACGCCAGCATCTGCAGCGGCACCGTCGCCGCAATCGGAACCAGGTGAGCGGGCGTTTCCGGCACGAAGATCGCCTCGTCCGCCTGCCCGCCAAGCTCATCATCCCCGTCCGTCAGCACGCCCACCACGTGCCCCGCTCTCGCCCGTATCTCCGAGATATTGATCGCCATCCGATCCCGCAACCCGCCCTCCGGCGCAAGCGCAATAGTCGGCATCGACTGATCGATCAGCGCGATGGGTCCGTGTTTCATCTCGCCCCCCGCGCTGCCCTCTGCGTGGATATACGTGACCTCCTTGAGCTTCAGCGCGCCCTCCAGCGCGATGGGGTAGAGTGGACCCCGCCCCAGCAGCAGGCAATTCTCATTGGCCGTCAGGCGTTCAGCCGCCGCTCGAATCGCATCACCCCGCTCCAGCGACTCGCTCACGATGCCCGGCAGCCGCTCCAAGTCCAACAGGTGCAGGCTCACTTCGTCCTCATCCATCATCCCGCGACCCGCCGCCGCGTCGATTGCCAGCAGATACAGGCACAGGATCGCCGACGTAAAACTCTTCGTCGACGCGACCCCCACCTCGAGCCCGGAGCGCATATCCATGGTCTCACACGCAATCCGCGCGGCCTCGCTGTCCAGCGCATTCGTCACCGCCACGCAGTCCGCCCCGAGTCCCGATGCGTGTTCCAGCGCCGCGAGCGTATCCAGCGTCTCCCCCGATTGCGTGATCGCGATGAGCAGGTCGCCCTCTCCCATCCGCGCATTGCGGTGGCGCAGTTCGGACGCCACTTCCGCCTCCACCGGGATGTCCGCCAACGTCTCGAAATAGTGCCGTCCCACAAGCGCCGCGTGATAGCTTGAGCCGCACCCGGTTAGGATGATTCGCCGCGCCTTTGCCAGCCGCTCGGACAGCCCTGACCCGTAATCCGGCTCCAGTCGCCCCGACTCCAAATCAACCCGCCCCCGCAGCGCGTCCGTCAGCGCCTGCGGTTGCTCCATGATTTCCTTGAGCATGAAGTGCTTGTACATGCCCTTAGCCGCCCGAAGCGGGTCGCGCGTCACCTCCGTGAACTCACGCGAAACGGGCTCGCCATCCAGCGTTGAGACCTCCACGCCGTCCGGCCGCAGCACCGCGATCTCGCCGTTGTTCAGCGGCATCGCCCGACGTGTGAACGGTACAAGGGCAGGGAGGTCGCTTGCGGCGTACGTCTCGCCGTCGCCAACCCCGACCACCAGCCCTCCGGCGTTGCCTGCCCGCACGGCGATCAGCGTCTCCGGCTCCTGCGCGCACGCGACCAGAAATACCAAAGCCCCGTGCATGTCCGGCAAGATCGACTTCACTGCTTCGACGGGATCAAGACCCCGATCCAGCGCCTCCTCGATCAGGTGGGGCAGCACCTCTGTGTCCGTTTGCGACATGAACCGGTGCCCGCGTGAAACGAGCTGAGCCGCGAGCGTGCTGTAATTTTCGACGATGCCGTTCTGCACGACGGCCACCCGGCCCGTGCAGTCCATGTGAGGATGAGCGTTGGCCAAAGAGGGCGCCCCGTGCGTGGCCCACCGCGTATGTCCCAACCCGAGCGACCCCGAGACGAACGACCCCTCAAGGTCGGCCCGCAGTGCATCCAGCTTCCCGACGGCCTTGTTGGTGCCAAAAACGCCGGACGTGCCGAGTATCGCGATACCCGCGCTGTCATAACCCCGGTACTCGATGCGAGACAGCCCATCAAGTACAATTGGCATCGCCTGCCGATGCCCCGTATACCCCATAATCCCGCACATTAGTCAGCAATCGCCTCCGTCATTCCCTCCCCCAAATCATACCCTGCCGTTCACGCTGAGCCTGTCGAAGGGCGAACGGCGCAAAGTCCCCCCTACAATCATCTAGGGGGCCGCATGTCCGAATCGTCCGCGTTGCTGCTTGGCATCATCCAGGGAATCACTGAATGGATTCCCGTCAGTTCGCAGGGCGTTGTTGCCCTTGTTTCCACGTGGATCGACAACGCCTCGCCCTCGGACGCCATTGCCATTGCCCTGTGGCTGCACGCCGGAACAGCCCTGTCCGCAGCCATAGCCATGAGAGGCGAAATCGCCGCAATGGCCCGGGAATCCCTTGCCGCCCCCCCCCGTCTCTCAGCCCCCATCACGTTCCTCGGCCTCAGCACGCTCGTCACCGCGATCGTCGGCGTGCCGCTCTTCCTCATCCTGGGCGAGATCGCGGACCTCTTGGGCAGCGTGGCCATGTTGCTCATCGGTCTTGCCATGATCGCCACCGCATTCACCATCCGCTGTGGACTGTGGCAGGGCGAACGGGGCAGGAATGATGTCACCCCCGCGGATGCAGTCATCGCCGGTGTTGCGCAGTCATTGGCAGTTGTGCCGGGCCTGAGCCGCACGGGCCTGACTGTTGCCGTGCTGCTCGCGCGGGATTGCAGTCACCGCGAGGCTGTCGTCCTCAGCGTTCTCATGGGAATACCGGCGAGCATCGGCGCGGGTCTGCTGGCCGTCAGTACATCCGACACAATCGGAGGCTGGCCTGCCGTCGTGGCGCTGATGGCTGCCGCGATCGTTGGAACCGTCGCCATCCGCGCCATCCTCGCATGGGCGAGCCGTGTCACACTCGCGCGATTCGCCGCCGCCGCCGGAATCGTCGTGACCCTCGGCGCCCTGATCGGCCTGCTATCTTGATTCCCTCCCCCTTGATGGGGGAGGGCTAGGGTGGGGGTGATTCCACCCCGTTCGCCCTGAGCCTGTCGAAGGGTGCCCCCCTACCTCACCGCCTGATCTCCTCCGCCGGAACACCGGCAACCATCGTGCCTTCTGCCACATTCCGTGTCACGACGGACCCCGCCGCCGTGTACGCCTCCCGCCCAATCTCCACCGGCGCAACCAACAGGGAGCCGCTGCCGATGAACGCGCCGTCCCCGACCGCCGTCCGATGCTTGTCCTGCCCGTCGAAATTGCACGTCACCGCGCCCGCGCCGATGTTCACGTCGTCCCCGACCTCGGCATCGCCTATATACCCGAAATGCCCCATCGCTGTCCGACTGCCAATCCGGCTCGCCTTGATCTCCCCAAAGCTCCCGATGTGAGCCTCGCTGCCGATACGCGTGCCCGGTCGCAGCCGCGCGAACGGCCCCACGGAGACGTCGTCCTCCAGCGTGGCCTCATCCAGCCAAGAACCTCGTACGACGCAGCCCTCGCCGACTACCGAATCGGTGATGTGCGTGTCCGGCCCAATCTCGCACCCTGCGCCGATAACAGAGGTGCCCGTGATATGTGTATTCGGATGAACGACCGTGTCCGCCGCGATGCTCGCCGTGTCATCGATGTACGTCGATGCCGGGTCCCTGATGATAACGCCGGACAGCATGAGCCTTTCCAGCGTCCGCCGCCGCGCCACCCGTTCCGCCTCAGCTAGATCGACCGGCGTGTTCACCCCGATTGCCTCATCGGCATCGATTGTCACGGTTTCCACGCTGCGCCCGTCTCTCACCGCCAGCTTGACCAGGTCAGTGATGTAATACTCGCCGTTCTCGTGCAGGGGCAGGCGGTCCACCGCCGTCCGCGCCCATGCTAAATCGAGGGCGTACACTCCCGCATTTCCCTCCGTCGGCGCGTCCTCATACCGCGGGTCGCCGACCTCCACGATTTCCGCCGCCTTTCCGTCCGGATTACGTAGAATCCGCCCGTAATCCGTGCTACTGGATGTCCGCATTGTGAAAAAAGTAACGGCAGCACCGTCTGCGGATTCGTGAGATTTCCTGAGCGTCATTAGGGATTCAGCCGTGATCAGCGGCAGGTCACCGTTGACGATGAGCAGAGAGCTGGAATCAGAATTGGCACCGGCTATCGCCGCCCTCAACGCCCCGCCGGTGCCGTCAGGCTGAGGCTGTACGGCGAATCGATGAGTGATGCCCATGGCCTCCAGTAAGGCGGGTGACGAGTCCCGCACGATGAGGGGCTGTGCGAAACCTGCCTCGGCAAGCCTGTCCAGGACTCGCTGAATCATTGAGACTCCGCCTACGTGGTGCAGGACCTTGGGAAATGAGGTCCGCATCCGTGATCCCTTGCCGGCTGCGAGTACCACACATTCCCATGCCTCAGTTGCGGCGTTGCCTTGTGAATTCGTCATCGGTCCCCCGAAATGCCTTGTGCCAAATATCATCTACGTGACAGGATGGATGATACACAGGGGGAACGTCAGGGGGGGCACAATGTCGGGCGCGGGAAGCGTAACGAGCTACGAGCACCTGATCCGCGAAATACCGGACTTTCCTGAACAGGGAATCCTGTTTCGTGACATCACACCCCTGCTGCATAATCCGGAGGCTTTTGCCTGGGCGATTGACAGGATGACGCAGGCCGCCGGGACCATGCCGCTGGATGTCATCGTTGCCGTCGAAGCTCGTGGATACCTGTTCGGCGCGCCAATGGCACGGGCGTTGGATGTGCCCCTTACTCCCGTTCGCAAAGTCGGCAAGCTGCCCCACAAGACAATCAGCGTTGAGTATGCGCTGGAGTACGGATCAACCACCGTCGAGATACATGAGGACGGCATTCAGCCAGGGCAGCGCGCCGTCCTGGTGGATGACTTGCTCGCGACAGGTGGAACGCTCAAAGCGGCAGAGGACCTCGTTCACAAGGCGGGTGGAGTGACGGTTGGGGCGACAGTCCTGATCGAACTGGCAGACTTACCGGGGCGCGCGCGTTTGGGGGACTACCCCGTCCACACGGTCATGCACCTGTAATCGGCGGATCATCCGCCAATACGTCCGCCACAACGTCATATCGTCCGAATGACGGAATCATATAGACGCCGGCAATCATCCCGCGCGTTTCCTCAATAAGTTCACGAGCGATAGCCCCCCCTTCCGCGCGGCCGTTGTCCCCAGCCGCGTGCAACCGCCGCCGTATCGGTTCGGGAATCACCATGCCGGGGACGTTGTTGTGGAGAAACTCCGCGTGGCGCGCGCTCTGCAGCGGCAGCACGCTGAGCACGACGGGCAAGGGAAATCCGCCAAGCAGGTCGTGAAATCGCCGCACCGGCTCAGGATCAAAGACTGTTTGCGTCATGATGTAGTGCGCTCCGGCATCAACCTTGCGCTTGAGGCTCGCGAGTTCTTCGTCCACGTGGGGCGCGTTGGGGCTGAGAGCGCAGGCGATTGCGAATGAGGCAGGCTCAGGCAGCGTGTGCCCCGCAACTTCCTCGCTCGCGTTCAGACGGCTGAGAGCGCTGATCAACTGTGAAGACGTCACGTCGGAAAGACTGCTTGCGTCCGGATAGTCGCCAATTGAGGGGTTGTCACCGCGAAAGACGTACACGTTCCGCACATTCAGGGCATGCGCCCCGATGAGGTCCGAGTGCAGCGCAAGGACATTACGATTCCGTGTGGCGGTGTGCAGGATCGCCTCCACTCCCGTGTGCCGCTGCAAGAGGACACTCAAAGTGATTGCGCTCATGCGGGCCTGCGCCAATGGCACATCAGTCGCGTTGAATGCATCGATTCGGACCTTTCCCATGAGCGCCTTGAGGCTGGCCAGCGTGCGATCAAGCGAGAATCCGCGCGGCGGATGGACTTCCACCGTCGTCACGAACTCGCCGTCATGCAGTTTCTGCAAGAGGGCAGTGGGCTGCCCGGCTGGCGGGATAGATGAAGACATGTCAGTTGAAGTACTCAAGTTTCGCAGTCAATGGACGTGGAGGTTGTTGTGTTTGATTCACGATATAGGTTACCGATTGTGCGGGAAAGACGTGTAGGGGAGGCAGTGCCTCTACGCTCAGGGCGAACCGGTACTGTGACGGAGGGCGGCGACGGTTCGAGTGATGCCCTCACGCAGGTCGATCTGCGGCATCCAGCCAAGCTCATCTCGCGCCCTGGAAATATCCAGGTAAATGCGGCTCACGTCTCCCGGCCGTTCTGGCGCGTGGACAGGCGTGCGTTCATAGCCTGTTTCCGCTGCAAGCAGGGCAAAAATATCGTTGACGGATGTTGGTGAGCCGCCGGCAATGTTGTAGACGCCCCCCCTCGCCGCGTCAGAGCGTGCAGCGGCGATGGCCGCGTTCACTACGTCATCAACGTAAACGTAATCACGCTCCTGCTCACCGTCGCCGTAGATGGTGACTTCTTCACCGGCCAACATTTTCAAGCCAAAGATCGCAACGACGCCGGCCTCACCGTGTGGGTCCTGCCCAGGGCCGTACACGTTGCCCGGGCGCAGAATCGCATGGTCAATGCCGTTCGTCTCGGCAATGACGCGCGTGTATTGTTCCAGCGCGTGCTTGTTCGCTCCGTAGACGGAGAGCGGCTTGATGGGGTGCGTCTCATCACAGGGCAGGTACTCGGGCTCGCCGTAGAGAGCGCCTCCCGTCGAAAACAGCACGATGCGCTTGACGCCGAATCGGACGCACTGCTGGAGAAGATTGATACCGCCAATGATGTTGGTATGAACGTCCAAATCCGGTTCGCGCATTGAGCGTGCAACCGAGACCTGGGCAGCGAGATGAAAGACGATTTCCGGTTGGTGTTCCGAAAAAACATCTGCAAGGGCAGGATCGGCGATATCCAGTTTGTGAAGGGGGATGGTGGACGCTTCCTGATCACTGGTCGGCGAAGACGAGAGATCGTCAACGACGGCGACCTGCCAGCCGTCACTGGCGAGGCGCTTGACGAGCTGCGAACCGATGAATCCCGCTCCGCCCGTTACCAGTGCCCGTGGCCGACCGGAATCGTGTTCTGAAGTGATGCTGAACCTCCCGTGTTCGAGTGGTCGTTATGGCTGCCCGGCCAGGATTCGAACCTGGGTCAGAGGATCCAAAGTCCCCTGTGCTACCACTGCACCACCGGGCAAAGCCGTGTGCCGCGCCCATTCACTCTGAGAGCGGAGAGGTGGCACGCCCAGACCGTCTCAATTGGTGCCGAAGGTCGGAGTCGAACCGACACGGGGTTGCCCCCAACGGTGTTTGAGACCGTCGCGTCTGCCATTCCGCCACTTCGGCATAAAACCGGTTCGTTCATTATGCGACAGTTTGAACCTGTCGGGCGAATCCGACCTGATCGATTTGCAGCAATCGGCAACTAGCGTCATCATTAGGCCTGATTGGTGTGGAAGAGAGGGTGACAACTGGTAAGATTGCTAGTCGAGTAGTCTGCGGTGTGGCATACTACCGATAATCCATATGGGTACCGTGGGAGGTTACCGTGCTGAAAGTCGATGCTGAGAGAGACCAGGTAACCGTCGTCGCCAAGACGGAGGGTAGGATAGACAGTGGGAGTGCGCAGGAATTCCAGGCTGCGCTGGAGAATGTAATTCAGCCCGAGGACAAGGCTCTGATTATCGATTTCGAGAACGTGTCGTATATCAGCAGCGCAGGGATGCGAGTGATCTTGCTGACAGCCAAGACTCTCCAGCGTCAGGGAGGACAATTGGCTTTGTGCTCACTGACAGAGCCTATTCGCGAGGTCTTCAAGATCAGTGGATTCGACAACATCATCGCGATCCATGAGACACGGGCCGAGGCAGCCGCAGCTATCTCAAAGTGAATTGGGCAGGGCCATGGGCCCATGCAGTAATGGTTCGGCCTGTTCTCAGTTCACCGGAACTCCTTGAGGGAGGCTCATGACCACTGACGTTTCCAGCGAAAACACCGAGCAGACTGAAGAACTCCAGGACGATCAACAAGGCTACAAAATTCTTGTCGTTGATGACGAGCCTGACCTTGAGCCGCTCGTCCGTCAGCGAATGCGTCGGGAGATTCGATCAGGTCGCTACAGCTTCGTATTCGCCCAGAACGGCGTAGAAGCCCTTAAGGAATTAGAGAACGACGACGACATCGATATGGTGTTGTCAGACATCAATATGCCCCAGATGGACGGGCTTACACTCCTCCAGGAGATTCCGAAAGCAAAGCCCAATGTCCGCTCCGTCATCATCTCCGCCTATGGGGACATGCAGAATATTCGAACCGCGATGAATCGCGGCGCGTTCGACTTCATTACCAAACCGGTGGACTTCGACGATCTGCGGGTTACCATTGATCGAACGCTGCGGCATATCCAGGAACTGCGAGACGCCCTGAGTGTTCGGGATCGCTTGGTTGCCATCCAAAATGAGTTGGATGTCGCAAAGAATATGCAGCAGTCTATCCTGCCCACCGTTTTCCCGACCGGCGCCGGATATTCAGTCTATGGAACCATGCGCCCGGCGAGGAACATCGGAGGTGATTTCTTCGACTTGATGCGCCTCCAGTTCGACCGCATCGGACTGGTAGTGGCGGATGTGTCCGACAAAGGAGTTGCCGCGGGACTCTTCATGATGTCCTCTCGCACCTTGCTCAAGGGCGCTGCCGTGGGCAAAGGGCATCCCGGTGAAGTCCTGACTGAAGTAAACAGTCTCCTGGTTGAAGACAATGAAACGGGCATGTTCGTCACCGTCCTTTATTCCGTCTTCGATCCCCGATCCGGCCGACTGACCTATGCCAGCGGCGGGGAGAATCCGCCTCTGCTCGTCCGCGCAGACGGCTCATCGGAAGAGCTTCCCCTTACACAGGGCATCGTTCTGGGTGTTGCGCCGGAATACGAATACATGGAGAACAGTGTCGATCTTGCGCCCGGTGACAGCGTTATCTTCGTGACGGACGGCGTCACCGAGGCCATGAACGAAGCCCAGGAACCGATGGGCATCCAGAGGGTTCGCGATTACTTTGCGCAGTCGCCGCCCAAAGACCCTGAGAGCACAGCCCTTGCCGTGATCGATGTGATCAAGGAATTTGCAGGGTCCGCGGCACAGCATGATGACATCACCTGTCTCGTGCTGCGAAGGGACGACTAGGACGTCACTGTGAACATCTCTATGACCATTGAGTCCAAGCATGATGAGTTGGACCGCATTACTGCTGCCATAGAAGAACTCGGCGAGGAGAGCGGGTGGCCGCTTGAGTTGGTCTACAAGATCAACCTGGTTCTTGAAGAACTGACCCTCAATATCATGAACTATGGCTATACCGATGAAGAGATTCACTATATCGATTTGTCCGTGAAGACAGAGGACGCCAAAGTTACGATAGAGATTGTTGATGACGGGCGGCCTTTCAACCCAATCAGTGATGCGCCTCAGCCTGACCTCGAGGGGCCGATGATGGATCGCCGTATCGGCGGATGGGGTATCCACATCGTCCGAACAATCATGGATGACGTTTCCTACAGTCGGGCAGATAACAAGAACAGGATGAAGTTGGTCGCCAAGCTCTAGCAGCGAGGCTACAATGGTAAATCCCAAGCTAGCCCGAATAGCGTTTGTCGTGGCTGTCGGAGCCGTGGCGTTGCTGGGTGCTTGCCTGCCGGAAATCGGCCTCCTTGAGCAATCTGAGGTTTCGACACCGGAGCCTGAAGCAACGCCGGATCAGGCTGTTGAAACACCGGGTGTCACACGTGATCATGTTGTGTTCGGACAATCTGTCGATTTCGGGGAGGTTGGGACGAGCCTCCAAATAGGGATCGAGGCCGCATTCAACGAGATTAACTCTCGAGGTGGAGTGAACGGACGCAAGCTCAGCCTCATCACACTGGATGACGACTACGATCCGGCAAAGGCGCTCAGGAATATAGACCGTTTCATTGAACAAGACCAGGTTTTTGCGATTCTTGGCTCTGCAGGTACTCCAACAGTGCGCGCGGTTCTGCCCATAGCGGCGCAGGAAGGGATCCCGGTCATCGCCCCATACACAGGCGCGGAATTCCTGCGGGAGGGAGCGCCGGACAACGTGATAAACCTTCGCGCCTCCTATAAACAGGAGACGCAGGCGGTGATTGACTATCTTATTGAAAGACGCGGGGCAACACGCATTGGCTTGTTGTACCAGGATGATGCCTTTGGTCGGAGCGGTTACGCTGGAGCGCGCCAGGCACTGAGAGCACACGACATGGAACCCGCTGCGGTGGGCCTCTACACCGCGAATACAAATGCGATCAAGTCAGCCTTGCTGGACATTGCGCCGGCCCACCCTGAAGCTGTACTGCTGATTGGGACGTTTGAGCCTGTAGTCGCAATGATCAAGTGGGCTAACCGGACCGGCCTGCACACGCAGTTCTACACGGTTTCCGTGGCGGGTAACAACCGCCTGCTGGAACAGTTGGGAAACAGCGGCGCAGGAGTGTATGCGACACAGGTGATGCCGCTGATAACCAGGGAAACTGAACAGATTGTCCTGACCTTTGAGAATGCGCTTCAGGCGTATGATGAGAACGCGGAGGCCAACGTCTATTCACTTGAAGGATATATTGCAGGCAGACTTGCTGCCACGGGCGTTGCGGCTTGCCGACAGGAAATGAACAGGGAATGTTTCCTGCGTTCATTGCAAAATGCGCGCTTACTCAGCATCGACGGATTCAGGCTGCAGTTCGGGGAAAATGACAACCAGGGCTCAGACGCGGTTTACCTCACTGTGATTGGCACTGATGGTGCCTATCACCCCGTTGAAACGCTGGTGGAGTCGGCATCATGAAAATTCCGGTGGTCGGAGCGATTCTCGAGTTGTTGCCCGGGAGACGAGGGCAATCAACCCCTGGTGACGGTCACGGACAGGACCTGGAGCCGGATCAATGGCATGCCCCGACCGTGAAGGGTGTCCGGGGAAGAATCCTGGGACGCATACGCATTGCGACGCAGCTGTATATCAGTATTGGCGGCGCGGTTATGCTCACCTTGTTGGCCAGCTTGGTAGCGTGGTTCTCGTTCAATAGCATCAACGATGCGCAGGATCAAGTGAATGAGGGCAGTGTGCCGGAACTGGCGTCCGCATTCGGCATCGCCCAATATGGACAGACTCTCGTTACCGCTGCTCCAAGTCTGACGGCGGCAGACAACAGGCAGGAATTTCTACGAGTCGTCGGGGAAATCGACTTTGCCTATGACGAGTTCGAGGCCCAAATGGCCGCGCTGGAAGCCCAGCCCGACGTTGACCCCGAGCGTATCCGTGTAATCAGGGATTACGCGAACACCCTTCTCTCAAACATCGATTCCATTGCTGCGCAAACGGACGGCACATTTGAATTGATTGACCAACAGGGCGCTCACCAGATTAGGCTCACCAGTCTGGGAGTGGAGCTGAACAGCGTCCTCGTCCCCGCCATAGACGATCAACTCTTCTTCATCATGACAGGCTTCCCTGGCATCGATCAGAATCAGGCCCAAAGGCTGGAACATTTCTCAGAAGAGCAGGTCGAGAGGTATCGGCGCCTTGTCGAGATTCAGTCCGATGTCAAGATCGGCGGTGAACAGTTGGCCAGCGCATTCACCGCGACTGACCCCAGGCTCGTAGATTCCTTCAGAGCTGAGTTTGAGGCAGCGACGAGCAGAATTGAGCGCAATCTGGGTTTCCTTGCGGGTACGGAGATTCATGAACAGGCTCAACCTATCCTGAACGAATTCTTTGCCCTGGGCCTCAGCGAGGACGGAATCTATGATGTCGTACTGCAATCACTCCAGATTGCAAATGCTCAGCGGCAGCTTCTCGAAAATAACCGCGCCCTTTCCATTGAGTTGTTGGCTGAAGTGGACGGGCTTGTCATAGCGTCACAGCAGGGAACCGTGACGGCTACGGCAGCCTCTGACCAGGCAATACGCACCGGACGAATCCTCCTGGTCGTGATTACGGCGCTGAGCGTGGTTGGGGCATTGTTGGTGATCTGGTTATTCATTGGTCGCATTCTGCTGCGGCGCCTTAACACTCTATCCAACCGTATGCAAAGCATGGCTGAGGGTGATCTGGAATCGTCTGTCGATATTGGCGGCCAGGATGAAGTCGCCGTCATGGCGTCCGCACTCGAGGTCTTTCGGAGACACGCGTTGGAGGTCCAACGGCTGAACCTCGTTGAGCAGCTCGCCAATGAATTGCAGGATAAGAATGAAGAGCTTGAGGGGGTTTTGGGTGAATTGCGGCAGGCTCAAGGACAGATTGTCCTCAGAGAGAAGCTCGCCGCACTAGGCGAGTTGACGGCCGGCGTCGCTCACGAAATCCGTAATCCGCTCAACTTTATGAATAACTTCTCTGAGGCGTCTCAAGAACTCGTCGATGAGCTCAAGGAGATCCTCGACGATCCGAAATTTGAACTGTCGGACGATCAGCGCTCCTACGTCGATGAGGTCGTGGGTGATCTCCATGACAATCTCGGGCGCATCAAGTCCCACGGGGACAGGGCCAATCGCATCGTCCATGACATGCTCCAGATCGGCCGCGATACCGGTGAGTGGGAACACGTCGATATGAACATCCTTGTTGACCAGCAGTATCGCCTGGCTTACCACAGCCAGCGCGCGACTGACGCCAACTTCAACGTGACGACAGAAGAAGACTATGATCCCAACATCGGTACAGTGGAAGTGATACCGCAGGAGTTGGGCCGTGTCTTCCTCAACATGGTGGCGAACGCGTGCTATGCCACGGATCTTCGCCGCAAGAACCTGGCTGCTGAAGGCCGGGAAAAAGAGTACACCCCGATGGTATGGCTAAAGACGCGCCGTGAAGAAGACAAGATACGGGTCACGATCCGTGACAACGGGGTTGGAATGCCGGAGGAGGTGAAGGAAAAGATCTTCAATCCATTCTTCACGACAAAGCCTCCCGAGAAGGGGACCGGCCTTGGCCTCGCAATATCCAATGACATCGTCCAGCGGCATGGCGGATCCATCTCGGTGGAATCATCGCCGAACGAGTTTACCGAGATGTACATTGACATACCATTGCAGTCGGTGAAGGACCTCACGGCGGAAGAGGTTGCCCAGATGCAGGGAAATGCCGCCCAACAGGCAGAGACCGTTACTATCGCAAACGACTAAACTCGTCTTTACCTGGTTGCTGCCTGTCAGGACTTGGGATTTATCTCCTGGGACACCGCAGGCGTACCCCACTCGGCTTCCTCATCCGGCGCGGATGTCCTGAACGTGCCGACAAGCTCCGAGACTCTGTGATCCTCGAGATCGGCAGGCAGCCGTGCAAGGTTAACCGTTGATGGGAGCACAATACCGCCTGAGAAGACCAATCTCATCGCGTCATCGGGATTGAGATTCGTTTCGATAACATCATCTTCGAATACGAAGGCCATGTTGCCGGATGTCGGGTTCGGGATGGTTGGTATATACACACTGACCATCGACGTATGCGTTTCAGGGGAATACATTCGCCCGGTGACGAAGCCGAGAGCAACCATACCCTCGCGCGGCCACTCAACGAACACGACCCGGCTGAAGCTCGTCTTGGTATTGCTGATGGAGGCCATCGCCTGCCTCATTATGTTAAAGACGACCTTCACAATAGGGATGGCGCCGAGAATAGTGTTGAACCCGTTCATAACCTTGCGGCCAACTGTGAATGAGATGAGGAGGCCGAACAGATAGAAGATGATTGCAAGAGCGATTGCGCCAACCCCCCAGAAGTCAAAGCTCAGACTGAAATCAGTCTCTCCGATAGTGATGTCGAGTGTCGGTAGACCCAATAGTCGGATGAGGGGTCTGATCAGGCCGTCCGCATAGCCCACAAGGAACGCAACAGCGGCGATAGTGACAAGCAACGGGACGAGTTCAAAGAGGCCGTCCATGACACGTTTTTGAACGTGTTGCTCCACAGATGAGAAATTACCCTTCTTGTTTGTCCCCCCCTTTGTTGTAGAGCTCTCGTCGGTGGGAGTTTCCATACCACTGTCATCCGTACTCAACGATCCACTCCCCCTGTGCTCAAACGAGCCGATCCCCTGATCCATGCCGGCACAGATGGTGAACATCCGTACCCGCTACGACCGTACTCTAGCACACGAACTGTTTGATACGCTTACTGATACGGAGATTTGAGGTCATAAAGCGTTCTCAAGGTCCACGAGGCTGTCCATTTTATCTCCGGAGAAGAACAAGACTGGCGAGCCGCGCTATACACGCGGCTCGTTCTCTTTGTAGCGTGGAGCCAGCGATCGGATTTGAACCGATGGCCTGCGGTTTACGAAACCGCTGCTCTACCCCTGAGCTACGCTGGCCTGAAGCATCTCACCAATCGGGGAATGCAGTGAGCAAACCCTGATTCAATTCTACCAAATGAGTCCTGTATCCTTGGGTGAATGAGTCCTCGCTCAATAGCCGTTCTTGGCGTCATTGCGGCCTTCGTTGTATTTACTCTTGGGGCGTGCAGTTCCTTTGCCGCTTCAACACCCGTGCCGTCACCCGATTCCCGGCACCCGGATATCCGTGTTCTCCCGCCAACTCTCGCTGCAGCGCCCTCTGCAACTCCCACACTCACCGCCACTCCTACACCGTCACCGTTTGAAGAGGGATTTCTGGCCATTGAGGGTGTGGAGAATCCGGAATCGATCCGGGAGATATCCCTCAAGGGACACATCTTTGTACTGGAAATCGCGGATACGCAGGCTGAGCGGGCGCTCGGCCTGATGCATCGTGAAAATCTCGCCGAAAACGCGGGAATGTTGTTCGTTTTCTCCGCAGAGCGGACGCTCAACTTCTGGATGAAGAACACCCTGATTCCGCTGGATATCCTCTATATGGATGCAGAGGGCGTCATCGTGGATATCCAGACGATGCACCCGCAGCCAGGCGTGTCGGATTCTGAACTGCGGACGTATCCGAGCGCCGCGCCGGCGCAGTACGCGCTGGAAATTAATGCCGGCCTTGCGGAGTCACTTGGTTTCGCGGTAGGAGATCAGGCGCTGTTTCGTTAGGAGAACGCTACGCGGGCTGACCGCCACGGGCAAACCTGGCAGCTTCGCGGGCGAGCGCGGCGATGCCGCTGGTAGGGGCCGTGATTGTGTGGCTGCTCTTGCTGTAGAGATTCGACACGCGATGAGGTAGTGGGGTTGTCGCCCATATGACGACCACGTGGCCCCACTGGAGGTCGCTTGAGGCTTTACGTTCATTGATGTTTCTCAATCCGTCAACGAATCGCCACTCGATTGAGTCCGGTGATATTTCCTGAATGCGCGCTGCCTTTTGGTCTGTTCCGCCAACAACGACTATCCGGGAGAGGCCTCCCTCCCGCATCGCGCTCGCCATCTCATTCAAAGCGCGCCGGTCGGCGGAACCGCCGCATACCTCGCAGGCGTCCCGTTCTACAAGGAGAAGTTGGCGCGGGGACTCCGCGTCTACCTGTTCGAGTTCAAGCGTGTCGCGGCAGGTCGTGGTGGCGCAGTGAAGCGCCAGCCGCCGCCTAAGTGACTCTTCCGCGGCGGGTTCTTTGTGGACAGCCATGTTGGTCTTTCCGTCGCGCGTGAACCTTTCGTCCTCTAGGACGGCTCGCGCAGCGGCTTGCTGCTCCGCGCCGGAGATGCCGAGCGAGTTCAGAAAGACCGATATAGGTCGATTTCTCATGCATCCATTATCGGGGGATGCCGCAAGAATGTCAGGGGCAGCGAATAGCGCAAGGAGGGTGTGTTACGGCTATAGTGGAAGAGGCGAAGGTGTCACGCCCCCATCGTCTAGTGGCCTAGGACTGCGGCCCTTCAAGCCGCCGACAGGGGTTCGAGTCCCCTTGGGGGCACCAATTCATACGTTGCTCATAACACAGCGCTGATTGGCGGGTTTTTGGGCGATTTTGACCTTTCTACCCAAATATCATGGTGGTTCATCAATATTCATTCTTAATATCACGCCCATTTCATACGCAGGTGGTAAAATCACAGTGATTGGGCCCGGCAGAACGCCAGCAGAACGCCATGAGCAAGGAGTTTCAAGCACCAATGGCCAACAAGAGGGATTACAACAGCCTGAGACCACATTCCTCCGTGCCCGGCAATGCCGCGCGCCGCGCCCTCCGTCTGGCCGCCTCTCGTGTGGCGAGTGTAGTACATAAGTTCGGGGGGGGGGGGGGGGTAGTAGGCGCCTCTCCACCCTCCCCCTCCTCCTCGCCGCGCTGGCTCTCCTCGCCGTCCTCTCCCTGGGTGACGCGCCATCGGCACAAGCCTCCCACGCAAGCATCTGGTCGCCCACCCTGACGCCGAAGGACCTAGGCAACAGCGTCTTGGGCTGCGACAACGACAACACCACGACCGCCAACAAGTGCACCGCCACGGCCACCCTGAGCGACGACGACTTCCAGTTGAATTCAACGGACTACGAAGTCGCGAAGTTCACGAGCGACGGCAGCACGCTCACTCTCAGCCTGACGGCGAACATCCCCGATGCTCTGAAGGCTTACTCGCTGCGCATCGAGCTGATTACCTTCCCCCTTTCCGACGCCACCATCAGCGGCACAACCGCAACCTGGAGCAGTGAAGACGTCCCGACTTGGACTGCGGGCACGGCTGTGATCGTGAAAACGTGGCAAACCGTGCCCGCGCCAACGATCACGCGCATCGCGACGGACGATGGCGCATTGATCGTGCACGCCAAGACGAACGGTGGACGACTTTCGGGCATCCGCTACCGCGTGAGGTCCCCCCAAGGCACATGGCAGCACTATACCGGCTTCTCCGTGACTGACGCTCTGCTCGGCCAGAGAACAATGACAAACCTCGTCAATGGCACGACCTACGAGATCCAGGTGTATTCAGTCAACAATCACGGCAGCGCCTCTTCCTTCTCGGCTTGGAGCGAGAGCGTCGAGGGCACGCCCGCTGCGATCGCCGGGGCCGAGGTCCCCGGTGGAGACGGAACGATCATCTGGGACTGGAACGACCCGCAACCAGGCCCGCCGCCGCCCACCGGCTACGACATTCACTACCGGAACACCTCGGCCAGCCTCTTGTCCACCACCCTGACGCCGAAGGACCTAGGCAACGGCGTCTTGGGCTGCGACAACGCCAACGCCACGACCGCCAACCAGTGCACCGCCACGGCCACCCTGAGCGAGGACGAGTTCACCCTGGACGGCACAGTGCGGCGGATCCTCAAACTGTCGGTTGCCTCCAACGGCGAGCTCCGATTCGAATTCTTGGGCACGGCCATCCCCCCAGGGTTCAAGGCCCTGCGCGTGGACGGGACCGCCTTCGCCTTTTCGTCGGCCACCAAAACCTCGACAGGGATGAGTGTCGAGGCGACGTGGAGCAACACGGGCCTGAGCTGGGCTGCCGGCGAATCGATAGCGGTGGAGGTGATCGGCGCCGGCCCCTGGAGGGACGCCGGCCACCAGGGCACGGAAACCAGAATGGAGATCACCGGGGTGCACACCCTGGCCTTCTACGAGGTGCGGCTGCGGGCGTGCAACGCTTACGGCTGCAGCATTTGGGTCGAGCGCTCCCGGATGCCCCTGCCAGCCGGGACCATCTGGGCCGCCGAGCTGACGGTGCAGGACCTGGGCCAGAGTAGATTGGGCTGCGACAACGACAACACCACGCCCGCCAACCAGTGCACCGCCACGGCCACCCTGACCGACGACGACTTCGACCTCGACAGCACGACGTACTCCGTTGAGGAGGTCTTCACCGAGAGCGGCTCCCTCAATTTCGGTCTGGGCGCCACGATTCCCGATGCCCTGCAGGGGTACACGCTGCAGGTCGGCGACGCCCAGTTTCCCCTTGCCGACGCCACCATCACCGCTCCGAGCTCCATGGGCAAGGCCGTCTGGAGCGACACTGGACTGACCTGGATCGAGGGCCAGATGGTGCAGCTGCAGCTCAAGCTGGGCAACATCCCCACCGGGCTGACCCTGACGCCCGGCGACGGGAAGCTGGACGTCTCGTGGACCGCCCCCTCCAACCCGGAATTCACGGTCACCGGCTACGAGGTGGCGTACAAGGAGTCGTCGGCGTCCTCGTGGACGGACGCGGGGCACACCGGGACGGGCACGACTCAGGAGATCACCGGGCTGACCAACTACGTCAAGTACGACGTGCGGGCACGGGCGCAGGACAGCGACCCTCAAACCGAGGAACACTGGACGGCCCCGGCCTCGGCCTGGGTGACGCCGGACGGCCAGTCCGTGGTCTGGGAATCCACGCTGACCGTGGGTTCCGTGGAGTTCGGGCTGGGCTGCGGCGCGCCGGACACGCCCACCACCGATCCCGCGGACTGCTCCTCGGCGATGAGCGACACCGGCGTCAGCCTGCTGGGGGGCGGCGTCAACGTGGAGTATGTCAACCTGCGGAACCGGAGCTCCGGGCCCGGCGAGCTGCGCTTCGCCGTGGACCGCTGGTTCGCCAACTACAACTACCTGACCCTGATGGTGGACGGGAAGCCCTTCCGGTTCACGGAGGCCCTGACCGCCGGCTGCCACCACTGCAACTACTACAGCGGCGTGGACCGCACCGGCGACACGTGGCAATCCGGCAGTACCAGGGACCTCCAGCACGCCGGGGGATTCCACGTCTTCAGCTGGAACCACAGCGGCCTGAGCTGGGCCGCGGGCGACACGCCGGAGCTCATCTTGGTGTATACGCGGGAGGCGTACATGGGGGACTCGACCTGGGGCGGCCCGGCGCGTAAAACGGTGCGGGAGCGTCCGCCCACGGGCGTCGTGGAAGCCGAGCGGCAGGGCTTCGGCCAGCGCGACGGAGCCTACCTGGCCACGCGGGACGACCTGGATATCTATCGCCTGAACGTGCGGATCAGCGAGCCGGCCGGCCCGGACGGCCTGTGGGGGCGCCTGACTGTGGATCCGAAGAGCACGGCCCGGCAGGGCGTGGACTTCGAGTTCATCAATAGCTACGGCTACCCCATTCCGGAAGAGCGGCTCTCGGTGGTCGCGGAACCCCGCTTCCACTACCCCGAGGGTGAAGGCACGGGCTGGGTGCACTCGGTGTTCCTGCGGATCATCGACGACAACCACGAGGACAGCGGCGAGACCATCATCATCAAGCCGGAGGTGCCGGGCTTCATGAGCCACGGGATGATAATTACCATCCTGAACCACGACGACGGCCCGCCGCCCGAGGGCGAGGCGCAGCCGATGAGCCTGGCCGACGCCAAGTCGGCCGCGGCGGAGCGGGAGCGGCAGCAGCCCAAGCGGCCGATACCGGGCCGCTCGGACAACGCCAACCTGGCGTCGCTGTCGCTGCCCTACGGCGGCGTCCTGCGCCCGGCCTTCACCCCGGACACCACCGAGTACACGGTGCACCTCAGCGAATATGAGACTCGCCTGATCGCCCTGTTTGTGAAGACGCGGGCGGCGCACGCCGGGGCGACGGTCACCGTCGACGGCCGGCCCCTCCAGGGGGGCAGGGGTTACCTGTCAAATCCGGGCCACGAGCCGCGGTCCTACCGGGTGGTGGTCACCGCCGCGGACGCCTATACCACCCGGACCTACACCCTGACTACCACGACGGACCCCGTGCCGCCGCCGACACCGCCGGGGGTGACGGTGACCCCGTCCACTCTGAGCGTGTCTGAGGACGGCAGCGCCGCCTACACCGTGGCGCTGGACAGCCGGCCCGCGGCGGACGTGACCATCACTCCGACCAGCGGAGACGACGGCGCAGTGGGCGTCTCCCCGGCGTCGCACACCTTCACGCCGTCCGGCTGGAACGTCGCGCAAACCTTCACCGTGTCCGGCGTCGCCGACGAGGATTCCAATGATGAGACCGTCAGCGTCACTCATGCTGTGACCAGCACGGACGCCAAGTACGACGGCATTACCGCTGCGTCGGTGGCCGTTTCGGTGTCTGACACCACGCCTGAACCGGAGCAGCAGGTCCTGGAATCCCAGGTGGAGAAGCCCGGCGCGGTGGTCAACCTGCAGCTGACGGTGAAGGGCAAGAAGATCATCGTCACCTGGGAGGCCCCGGCGTCCGGCGGCGCGGTGGACAACTACATCGCGCATCTGAAACCCGCGGGCGGCGGCGATGGCAAGACTCACCGGCCCAAGGCGGGCAAGACGACCACCACCTTCCGCAACCTGAAACCCGGCACGACCTACCGGGTCTGGGTGCGGGCCCAGAACGAAGCCGGCAAGGGCGAGCGCGTCCATGCCCGCATAACCGTGCCCGATGGCGTGATTCGGGGCGGCGAGGGAGAACCGCCGCCGGAGCCGGCCGCAACACCAACGCCGGAGCCGACCGCAGCGCCAACGCCTGAGCCGGAGTCCGCGGAACAGGAGACGGGTCCGCCCGTTCCCGGCCAGACGGAGCCGTACAACATCCGGATCACGCCGGGGGACGGCACGCTGACGGTCACCTGGACCGCCGCGCCTCGGGAGGGGTTCGAGGACGGTGAGATACGCCACGCCCTCCGCTGGAGCCAGGAGCCGGGCGTGTGGGCCAACCCCGCCGGCCCCAACGCCGCAGGACCCAATGACGGCATCACGGTGGAGGGCGGGGTGTACACCTACACCATCACCGGCCTCCGGAACGGCGTGGCGACGGGGGTGTTCATCCGCTCCTTCACCGGCGGCAACTACAACGAGGACAGCCCCGAGTCCAGCGAGTGGGTGCGGCTCAAGGGGGAGAACACCACTCCCACCGCGGGCTGAACCCACAGCCGATAGAGCCGTTCGCGCTGAGCCTGTGGAAGTACGAGCGGCGGTGCGCTAGTTCGGGTAATCGGCCAGGCCGGGGCCCTCTTCCATGTCCGCGACCATGTCCGCCGTTGTCACGGCCTTGGCCCATTCAAGCAGCCCAATCTGTTCATAGCCGTTTACGCCGCGGGATTCCATGCTCATCACAGGCTCATGCGTGGGGTCCTCGTGTTCACACAACATCTTTCGAATCAGCACGAAGCCCATCAATTCCTGGTCGAGGATTGTTCCGTGTTCTTTCGTCGAAATCGTAATGCGATACATCCGAGCCTCCCGTGAGAGCGCCTCTATCACCTACAGCCTACCTGATTCGTCTACAGTGCGCCCCGCCGCCGCCATGCTGCCTGGAAGACCGAATCCTGCCCCGAGTCACGGTATTGCCCGCCTTAAATGAGACTGTCTTGTTCGCCGACAGTCGCCGCGTTCCTGCTAGAATGCAAGTACCCTTAGGTTGTTATGAAACTGGACCTTCACCTTCACACAAATGTCGGTTCGTCCGATAGCGGCCTCTCGCCACAGGATCTTGTGACGGTTGCCAAGGCCGTCGGATTGGATGGTGTCTGCGTTACCGAACACGGCACCGTCTGGGACACCTATCAGATGGAAAGGTTCTCTGCGGAACATGACTTCCTGGTTATCCCGGGCATGGAGGTTTCCACCGATCTTGGGCACATCACCTGTTTCGGCCTGACGGGTTATTCGTCCGGGATCCACCGGGCCGAAATACTCCGGCGAGTCGTCCAGGCGTCGGACGGCATCATGATCGCCGCGCACCCCTTTCGCCGCATGTTTGATGATCCGCGCATTAACGGATGGTCGAAGTTGTACAGCGTCGAGGAGGCTGCAGACCTCCAAATCTTCAAACTGACGGACGAGCTGGAAGTCGTGAACGGAGCCAATAACGCTCAGGAGAATCTCTTTGCATTGGAGGTTGCGCGCGTTCTCGGACACATAGGTATTGGCGGTAGTGACGCCCATTCCACGTCCGGCATTGGCTCCGGGGCAATCGTTACGGAACGGCGTGTCTCCAACGTGGAGGAATTAATCGAGGAAATCCGGGAGGGCCGCTATTACCCCACCGGCTCACTGCTCAAGGGAAGCGACATATCCTATTGGGACGAGCGGGCCGCCGACCTTTCCGCAGTAGGCGTGGGATGACTGCCGCAGGCGCGTCGGACACCACGCCATTTCCCCTGACGTTCGTCTCGCTTGACCTGGAAACCACAGGGCTGAACGCCGAGAGCGATCGCATCATTGAGGTCGGCGCAGTCAAGCTTGAGCAAGGCCGTATCGTCGACACTTTCCAACAACTCGTCAATCCGGGTCATGCGCTCCCGGATTTCGTCGCTGTGCTGACGGGCATCACGGACGCTGATCTTGTTGGCACGCCTCCGTTCAGCGAGATAGCAGACGAGCTTGCCGCATTCATCGGCGACCTTCCGATGGTGGGGCAGAACTATCAGTTCGACCTTGGATTCCTGAACGCAAACGGCGTGATGCCGACCGGACCCGTGTTCGACACGTTGGATCTCTCACGAATCCTGAGGCCGTCAGCGGCCAGTCATTCGCTTGGGTGGGTCAGCGAAGAGATGGGGATAGTCAACGACAGCCCCCATAGGGCGCTGGCAGACGCGGAGACGACTGCGCAGGTCTTCCTCACGTTCTGGGACATGATTCTTGCTCTCGACCCGGCAACACTGGCGATGATTCGTTCGCTCTATGATCGTGCGCCGGGTGACTGGAGGGCGGGTCCGGTTTTTGAATTAGCCGCCCAGCAGCAAGAAATTGCCGCCGACGGGCCTGAGCGGGTTATCCGATTGTTGACCGAAAGACTTGGCAAACCGAGCGAGTCCGAGTCACGCCAGCGGAAACTGCCCACAACGCAGGATGGGAAGGCAGCCATTGGAGCGGTGTTTGAATCCAACGGTAGGCTCGCCCAGGCGCTTGGAGACTCGTATGAGCCACGCACGCAACAACTGGAGATGGCACAGGCGGTGGCGCAAGTTCAGGAAGCGGACCAAACACTCCTCCTGGAAGCCCCGCCCGGGACGGGCAAATCGCTCGGCTATCTGATTCCGTCCGTCTGGCGCGCGGAGGCCGCTGAAGAACAGGTCGTCGTTGCAACGTCCACCCGCGGCTTGCAGGAACAACTTGCATCCAAAGATGTTCCAATCGCTCTGCAAGCGCTCGGTCTGACACCGGACGAGGTACGAGTAGCCGTGCTCAAGGGCAGGGGAAACTACCTGTGCATGTCGCGGCTGCTCTCACGGCTCGGCAGTCTTGAGGTAACGCCCGGTGAGGCCGCGTTCTTTGCCCGGTTGATGGTCTGGCTGGAATCGACCGAAAGCGGCGATCTGGGCGAGCTGCCGATGGGGGAGCAGGAGGCGGCGCGTTGGTCAACTCTGTCGGCGGGGTCGGAGGAGGGACATGGCAACTGCGGCTATGAGCGTGAGGGGTTGTGTTTCATCGGCCGAGCGCGAAGGGCTGCGCAAGTCGCCCACCTTGTCATCACGAATCATGCGCTTCTCATGGCAGACTCGTCCTCCGGCGGCAACGTTCTGGGTGAAATCCCCCACGTGATCCTTGATGAGGCGCACAACCTTGAACGCGAGGCCACCGACCACTACAGCCGCAGCATCTCTCAGAGTGAGATGAATGACTTGCTCAACTCGCTTGGCGCGGACTCGGAAGAGGGAAGGCCACGACTGATGGCGGCGGCGATGAGCTCATCGAGTCCACCCGCCGGAGCAACGGCTCAGGCGATGGAGGCCGCGGGCGCTGAGGTTGCTGCAGCAGCTCGCAGCGCAGCTGCTCGGGCGGGTCAGTTCTTCAACGCCATTGGCGCCATCGCTGCCGGATCACGCTCAGATCGAGGCGGCGATTCCCAGGTGCGGCTCATTCAGCGTGTCCGGGAAACGGATGAATGGCGTGAGGCCGCAAAGGCATGGGAAGACCTGGACGCAACCCTTGCCGCAGTCGCCGACCTGGTTGATTCACGGCTGAGATCAGCGTTGCAAACCCAGCAGGGTCGGCCGGGCCAGTCCACGGATGTCGATGATGTTGTGAGGCGTATCGCTGACCTTCGAGCACGCTTGATGAACGTGATGAGAGAAATGAATCCTGATGACGACATCACGTGGCTTGAAACCCCGCGCGATCAGCGGGCAGGCATCTCGTTGCACTGGGCGCCGATGTCCGTTGCGCCGCACCTCGCGGGCGGTCCTTTCGCTGATCGCAAGTCGATTGTCCTTGCGAGCGCGACGCTGACGACGGACGATTCCTTTGGGTTCATTGCTGACCGATTGGGACTGGAAGAGCCCGAAACGCTGCAAGTGAGACTCACCCTGGCGCCGGAGGATGCGGCGGCGGCAATGGTTCCGGTTGACGTGCCGGACCCGAACAACAACACCTATGGCAAGGCCGTTCAGCAGGCCATCGCTGATGTCGCAGCGGCAACGGGCGGCGGCGTGCTCGCATTGTTCACCTCGCACGCGTCGCTGCGTCAGACATACACGAGGGTGAGTTCCGATCTGCGAGAGCAGGGCATCAACGTCCTGGGGCAGGGGATTGATGGCGCGCCGGACCGTCTGGCGGAAATCGCTCGACTCCGCAAGGGCATCGTCATTCTCGGCGCGGCGGCGTTCTGGGAAGGTGTCGATTTGCCGGGTGACGCGCTGAAAGCGCTCATCGTCACCCGCCTCCCGTTTGACGTGCCGTCCGACCCGATAATCGCGGCGCGCGGCGAGACGTATGAAAACGCCTTCAACGAGTTCCAGATCCCACGGTCGCTTTTGCGTTTCAAGCAGGGCGTGGGGCGCTTGCTTCGGAGTACGAAAGATCAGGGCGTGATTATCGTTCTGGATTCACGGGTGTTGAATCGAGCGTATGGGGCGGCGTTTATCGACGCGCTCCCCACCTCCACCGTGCAGACACCAACGCTTGATCGACTGGGCGATGAGGTGCGGGACTGGTTCAACACTGATGGGGAATGACAACGTGCGCGCGCAGGCGGCCCATATCGAATTGACCTCTCCGCTTGACCTGCCGGCGTCACTGGATGAAGGGCAGGCTTTTGGCTGGACGGCGCCTGATGGCGAGGCCGACAGCTGGTGGATCGGAACCGTATACGGCCACGCCGTTCGAATTCGTCACGCTGATACAGAGACGGACAGCCTCGGTGTTCTGGAAATTTCTGCGCACGACCCCGATCTGCCAAATGACTCTGCCGCAGAAATGGTAACTCGCTATCTGCGCCTTGATGATGACCACTCAGGAATCAGACATGCGCTGTCCGAAGATGCTGTGCTCATGGAAATCATGGGGCGTTGGCCCGGCTTGACCCTATTGCGCCAGGAACCGTGGGAATGCCTGGCGAGTTTCATCATCAGCGCGCAATGCCACCTGCCACGCATCAAGAGGAATATGCAAAACCTGGCTGAGGCGTGCGGGGTCAGCGGTACGGCGTGGGGAGAGAAGGTGTATCGCGTTCCTGACCCGGCGGCGGTGGCGCGTCTGGGAGAGAAACAACTCCGCTACATTGGGCTGGGGTTTCGCGCGCCCTTTCTCGATTCGGCCGCCATCCGTATTGCGGAGGGCGACGTTGAACTCGATGAATTGCGATCGTTGCCCTACGAGGATGCCAAAAGCGTGCTGCTGACTTTCAAGGGCATTGGGCCGAAAATCGCCGATTGCGTCCTCGCGTTTTCGCTGGATCATACGGAGGCGTTCGCAGTGGATCGATGGGTGAGCCGAGCCGTAACGCGCTTGTACCTGGGTGGGAAAAGGACGCCTGAGGATAAGGTTGCCGCATGGGGGCGAGAGCGTTTCGGCCGTTACGCCGCTTATGCGCAGCAACTGCTGTTCCAGGAGGAGCGCGAGGTGGCCATGCGGGAACGTGCTCTGCCGGGGAGCGTCATGATCCGTCAGAGGCGGCAGAATCGCGCCCCATCCATTGCTTGACCAACTGCGCCTCGCCATCCCTGTTCAAGACCAGGTTGTCTAGACGGGCCTTTCGCAGTTGGTCAAGGAACTTGCCGACGAGGGGACCCTGACGCAGGCCGATCTCAAGCAGGTCGTTTCCGTTCAATTCCGGTTGTACGTGTCTCCATGTGCCGAGGTATGAGGCGATTGCCCGGGCCTCGGTGGCGTCTCCGGTGAGGTAAAGGGCCTCAAGGGCGGCAGGATCAAACTGGGAAAGGACATCCGCAAAGTGGCTTGGGCGGCCTATTTCTGAGGCCTCACGAAATGCCGCCGATCCGCTCGTCTTCCAAAAGCGGATGTCGTCGACGGCCCGACGGGAACTGCCTGCGAGATGGAAGGTGTCAATGAGTGTCTCGTAATCCGTCCCCACTGTCGTTGCGATGAGAGCCCAATGCACGTCGGCATCGTCGGCATCATCAGGCCTGGCGGCCTCCTCCCGATCGGACATCGAGAAGCTATACAGGCCGTTCACCCAATTGGATGCCGTGGGCAGGTGATCCAAAACCCCCCAGGACTGAAGCATATAGAGTCCTTCCACGGGCTTCTTTTCTCGCCAGAGTCGATTGAATTCGTTGCGCAGACGGTCCGGGCCAACTGTGCCGATATGGGAGGCATCACCCTTTATCCACGCCTCCGTTTCCGCGTGCAGCTTGAACTGGAGCCGTGAGGCGTAGCGCGCGGCGCGAATCATTCGTGTGGCATCATCCCGGAACGACCTGGCATGCAGCGCGCGGAGCACTCCTGCGCGTACATCGTTGACGCCACGGTGTGGATCGATTACGCGCCCGAAATCCATCGAACCGATGGAAACGGCGATCGCGTTTGCCGCAAAGTCGCGGCGACCCAGGTCCGTTTCGATATCTGATGGAGCAACATCAGGCAGCGCGCCGGGTGATGCGTACGTTTCGCTGCGGGCCGTGGCGATGTCCATGTCCCGCGTGCCAATCGTCAATTTGACCGTCATGAACTGTGAGGCGGTGGTTCTGTGGGCCAGCCGGAATTGCACGGCCCTCTGCGACAGTTCTTCGGCACTTCCCTGGACAACGAGGTCAACCTCAACGGGGTCCCGCCCCAGCAGAATGTCCCGCACCGCCCCCCCAACGATGAAGAGCGTGCCCTGTTCCGCAATCTCGCCGAGCGTGCGGCACGTTTCCAGCAACTCCGGCTCCAGCCGCTGCCCCAATTCCAGCGCAATGCTATTGGACATCATGGTGTATCTATCATCGCATGGCCGGGGATGGAGCGCTTTGACTCATTGAGACAAGAATTCTAGAATCACTGGTAGTATCAACGCGCTTCGGATTTCACGGAGCTCAATGGAGGTTTTGGTGGCAACACAAGTAGAAACAAAGCCAATTGTCTATACGTTGACGACGTGCCCCGCGTGCGTCGTGATGAAAGAGGATTGGACGAAACAGGGCATCGAGTTTGAAGAGCGTCAGGTCGATGAAAACCAGGCGTGGCTCGACGAGGCGCGAATCTATGGCGATGTCGTCCCCATCGTCGTTTACCCGGACGGCAAGGTCACCATGGGTTACAAGGACATGATCAGTTGTAACATAGGCTAAGCAACCGGAACTCACGCTGAGAGAAGCCGGCGCTGAGAGCATTGGGGGAATGGAAAATGGCTGAGAAGACGACAGTTGTCACTCCTGAACGATTTGGTTCGGGTTTCACATATGACGACTACATCGAGCAGATCAAAGTCAACAAAGACAGGTTTGAGCAGTACTACAACAGCGCCCATCTCTCGGAAGATGACGTGGCATTTTTCCGCCGGGCGAAGGATGCCGGGGCGACCAAGATGCTGATTCTCGGGGAGGATTGGTGCCCTGATGTGTTCCGCGGAATGCCGGTCCTTGCAAAGATTGCCGAGGCGGCGGGCATGGATGTCAGCGTCTTCCCGCGAGACGAGAACCTCGACATCATGAACGAGTTCCTCAAGAACGGCGAGTTCATGTCCATCCCCGTGCCCGTGTTCTATACAGACAATCTCGAAGAGATTGCGCATTGGCACGAGCGCCCCGAATCCGCCGATGAAGAAATGCCAAAGATCACTGAAGGTGTGAAGGCTGAGATTGGGGATGAAGATGAGCAGGCTTTCCGCCGCGCAGTGCGTGAGCGGACGCAGGCTCGCTATCCCGCATGGCAGGTGGAGACTGTGCGTGAGTTGCGTGAACTGCTGGCGGAGAAGCTGGCGCTGTGACCGAGGCATCCAAACTATGTTAAGCCCCCCCCCCCCCCCCCCCCCATATATAGCGTTCCCTTGTCGGTTGTAAGTCCCGCGTCGCTTGATTCCCGGAAACGGGCGGCAGGCGCAAAGGAGCAGGCCTGATGACAACTGTTCGTCGGCTCAAGCGGTGGCAGATTGTCTTGGTCGTTGTCGTCCTGGCGGTTGGAGCATTTGCCGCGTACTATCTCTTGGGACGTCCGGACGATCAGGGAAACGCGGGTCTGGCGGATAACGAGCAGTTAGTAGCTGTTGTGCGCGGCGAGCTCGTAAACCAGGTGCAGACCAGCGGCACACTGAGTTTTCCCCAAAAAGAGGCCTTGACCATCAGCCCAAGCGCTGTCGTCAAGAGCGTGTTTGTGGAGGAGGGCCAAACCGTCGTTAACGGGCAGGCGCTCCTCGCTTTGGATGATGCAACAGTGGCCGAGCATGAGGCGGAGGTTGTCAAGGCCCAGATTGCCCTTCGCTCCGCGCAGAAGGCGCTCAATGATCTGCAGTCCGATGCGCAGAGAACGTTGTCCGACGCGCAATCAGACGTGGAAGGGGCGGAGTCCCAGTTGAGTTCCACGACGGAAGCGCAAGACGAGCTTGTGAAGACAGCGACAGAGAAGGTAACGACGGTGGCAAAGGCGTACAAGACTGTCTTCGCCGCCTGGCTTGGCGTGACTCTAACGGACCGTCAAGCGGAACTGCCGCCGGAACAGATCCTGGCGCAATGGGGCTTGGACATCGAAATGCTCTTCACCGCGGATGGCGGATCCGTGCTCAGCCAGGGTATCTATTCAGCAGACGCTCCGCCTGATGATCCGGCGACGCCGTGGTCGGAGACCTTGCTGTACGGCATCCTGAACTTCTATCCCGGCGAAATCGTCGCGACGTGTGAGGACGCACAGGAACATCCGCTGCACGGGCATTGCGTGCAGAAGGGTTTTGACGACGCGTGGAAGGCGCTGGGGATGGCCAAGAAGGAAATGAGCGATGCTACGCAGAAGCGGACAGATGAGTTAAGAAAGGCTCAAGACGCCCTCGACAAAGCAAGGAAAGACCTGCAGACGGCGGAACAGGACATTCAAGATGTTACCGAGGGCGAGAGAGGGTATACGTTCAGCCTGAAGCAAGCTGAACTTGAATCGGCGAAGATCGCGCTGGATAGCGCCCTGGAGCGTCGCGGCAACGCCACACTCCGCGCTCCCTTTGCCGGTATTGTCGCCAAGCTGAATGCGAAACCGGGCGAGACCCTTGCCAAAGATGTTCGCACCGCCATCGAAATCATCGATTCGTCCGCCATTGAACTGACGGGACGCATTAATGAAACCGAGGTTCAGCGAGTCAGCGAAGGAGATACTGCCCACATAACGCTGGACGCCTTGCCCGGACAAAACCTCACAGGTGAAGTGACGTCCGTATCATCCAGCGCGGAACAGGTTGAGGGCATCGCTGTATTCACCGTTACAATCCACATCACCGTGCCCTCCGACATCAATCTCAGAGAGGGCATGAACGCCAACGCGCGCATGGCTGTGCAACGGGAAGAGGACGTCCTGCTTGTGCCCGTCCAGGCGATTTACGGCACGCTCCGCGAGCCGCTGGTTCGGGTCATGAGCGATGGTGTCATTACGAACCGTCCCGTCACCCTTGGTAATAGCGACAACTTCCGGGTTGTTATCGAGAGCGGGGTTGAGGAGGGAGAGGAGGTCGTTGTGCACGTGGCGCAGTCCGGGCCGGACAACTTCGGGTTCGCCTCAATCGAATGAGGATACGCCGGTGATTGAACTGGTCGACGTCACCAAGATCTACCGCATCGGAGAGATTGAAGTCGCCGCGCTGCGGGGTGTCAGTCTGACCATTAGCGACGGAGAAATGGTCGCCATCATGGGCGCGTCAGGGTCCGGTAAATCCACGCTGATGAACATCCTGGGGTGCCTTGATATTCCAACGTCGGGACACTATTCGCTTGATGGCGTGAACGTCGGCCGTCTTTCGGACTCGCGTCTTGCGGGGATTCGAAACCGTGAGATCGGCTTTGTCTTCCAAGGCTACAATCTGCTGCCACGTCTCACTGCGCTGTCCAATGTGGAATTGCCTCTGCTCTATGCCCATAAAGGGTCAACTGCGCTTCGCGCTCGTCAATCCCTTGAGCGCGTTGGGCTTGCGGACAGAACGGCGCATCGCCCCTCGGAAATGTCTGGCGGCCAACAGCAGCGCGTCGCTATTGCCAGGGCCCTTGTCAATGAACCGTCGATCCTGTTAGCAGACGAGCCGACGGGGAATCTCGATTCCCGCTCAAGCCTGGAGATCATCGAAATACTCCAGGGGCTCAATCGATCATCGGGGATTACGGTGATTCTGGTGACGCATGACGCGGAGATGGTGCAGTTTGCTGAACGAGTCATCACGATGCGTGATGGCAGAATTGCCAGTGACGAAGGTGTCAAGGACAGGATCATTGCCCACGCCGTCGGCGAGGTCGATACTCGGGAAGAGGCGTCAGAATGAATCCGTTGCTGACGATTCTGTCCGCGCTGCAATCAGTGTGGGCCAACAAGCTCCGCAGTCTGTTGACCCTTCTCGGCGTTGTCATTGGAGTTGCCGCAGTGATCTCCCTTCTCTCCATGGGACGCGGCGTGGAAGAGGAGATCACTTCATTCGTCGCCGAACTGAATCCAAACGTGCTCATTGTATGGCCTCGTGGTTCCGCCGACCTGACGATCGATGACGCATATGCCCTTGCCGACCCCGTTACGGCGCCATCCATTGACGCAGTCGCGCCGGAAATTCAATCGTTCGGCGACGTGTCGGTCGTAGATGCGTTTGGCGCGAGGTCCACGTCAGGACAGATCGTGGGTGTGACGCCGGAGAGTCAGGATGTGGCGGGGCACAGGATCGAGGTGGGCGACTTTATCGCAGTGCCCCATGTCGCCAACTCCGCCGACGTGGCCGTGCTTGGGTCCAGGATGGCGGGGGAGTTGTTTGGTGGACGCAATCCCATTGGGCAGACGGTCAAGGTTCGTGATCGTCAGATGACGGTCATTGGCGTGTTGCAGGAAAAGGGTGGAGGGGGCTTCACCTTCGGGTTCGGAGAACAGACTTTGCTAGCGCCAATAACGACTGTCTCCAGCCGATTTGGAAGTGGGCGAACGTTGGCCGGCGACCTGCTCGTGTCGGCGGTGCATGTCCAGGTTAACGATATCCAGAACGTTGAGCGCGCGGAGAGAGAGGTTCGCGCGGTGCTTCGATTGCGTCATGGCCTTGCTGACCGCCCTGATGATTTCGAGGTATTCAACCAACAACGAGAAGTGCAATCCGCTCAGAGCGCTGTTCTCGCCTTCACCCTCTTTTTGGGCTCAATTGCCGGCATTTCCCTGCTTGTTGGCGGCATAGGAATTATGAATATCATGCTCGTGTCCGTCACTGAGCGGACGCGGGAAATTGGGATACGCAAGGCCATCGGCGCCCGCCGCAGGGATATTCTCATGCAATTCGTAACGGAGGCCATCGTGTTGAGCCTCAGCGGGGGAATCATTGGCGTGCTGCTTGGCATAGGCGTGGCCCGGCTGATAGACATTACACTCTTTGCGGAGGAGGACTTCAAGACTGTCGTCAGCGCCGACATTACCGCCCTGGCTCTGGGCGTCGCAATGCTGACCGGCCTGGTTTTCGGCATCTACCCGGCGTTGAGAGCCTCGCTCCTCCATCCCATTGAGGCGCTTCGATATGAGTGATAGTGATATAGAGGTCATGTCAGACGACGAGTTTGACGACGATATTCAGGATGGGGGTGTGCGGGGGCGAACCCTCTTGCGCCTCTTGGCGTCCGCCCTCCTGCTCGGGCTGCTGCTTGGCGGCGCCTATGCGCTGGGGCTTCAAATGGGCCGCAATCAGACGCCGGCAGTGGAGTCCCCGCCGCCATTGGACATCTCCGGTGGGCAATCACCGGTGTCACCGGGGGGTGAGCCGCAGGTAGAGGTCTCCGAAGAAGACCTCCAACAAATGCGAGAGGCAAGACTGAGTGATGATGAGATCGCGGAGATAGTGGGCCAGATGGGCCGCACAGCCGGAACAGACGGGCAGATGGGATTAAACGTCGGCTCCGAAGGAGAGCCCGTGCCCGGGAATGCCGAAACGCTGACCGGACGAATTGAGAGTATCGAGGGGGATACGATCACCATCGCAACGGAGGAAGGCCCAAAGAAACTCAATACTATCTCAGGGACGCGCGTTCGTATCGACGGCACGATAAGCGATCTTGCAATTGGCGATGCCGTGGATGTGGTTGTCGTGCCGGGACCGGAAGAGGATGTGCTCGAGGCCGCGAGCATCACCGTGGTTTCTGTAGATGAATAGGCCGCATGCAATAATAGAGAGGCTATGACAGCACAGCGCGCGCGCCTTTCTGTTCCGCTTCTTGACCGACTTGTGCCCCGCTATCGGGACATGAAGCCGTATGAGCCTGTCGCGCCGCCGGAGCGGCTTCAGGCGGAGAGCGATGCAGGCGAAGAGGGAATCGTCCGCCTGAACGCCAATGAGAATCCCTATGGCCCGCCCCCCCGCGTCCGGGCACTTATAGAATCTTTCGACGCCGCCAACATCTACCCCGATCCGGACCATGCTGCGCTGCGAGCCTGCCTTGCCGAGTACACGGGTTTCGACGCTGAGCGCATCGTCGCGGGGTCGGGCAGCGATGAGCTCATCGCCCTGTTGGCGCGGCTGTTTATAGGATCGAATGGTACCGTCGTCGCTGCGACGCCCACGTTTGGCATGTACGCAGTCGAGACCGACCTTGCCGGCGCTCGCTTTATCGGTGTGCCGCGGAGCCAGGATGATTTCTCCATTGATCTGCCCGGACTTGTGGAGGCGGCACGCGACGCGTCGATTATGTTTTTCTCGTCGCCCAACAACCCGACCGGCAACAGCGTTACCGAAGAAGAAATTCGCGCCGTCGCCGAGACTGAGGCCCTCACGATTGTTGATGAGGCATACGCGGAATTCTCCGGGAAGTCACTCATGCACCTGGTGGATGAGTATCCCAACGTTATCTTCCTGCGAACATTCAGCAAGTGGGCAGGACTGGCGGGGCTGCGCGTCGGCTATGGCATCTTCCCCGCAGATCTGGCCGGAATCCTCATGACGGTCAAGCCGCCGTACAACGTCAACACGTTGGCGCAGGCGGCGGCCATCGCGGCCATCGAAGATTTGGACACGGCTTTAGCGTCGGTGAACCTAATCGTGAAGGAGCGCGCCGTCCTTGAGGAGGCGTTGCGTTCACTGCCAAGTGTTCGTGTCTTTCCGTCAGATGCCAATTTCCTGCTCGTGCGCTTCCTGGAACACAACGCAAAGGAGCTTCACGCCTCACTACTGAAGCGTGGCATCGCCCTCCGCCATTTCAACACGCCTGAACTGCGTGACTGTATCCGCATATCTGTCGGTCGACCGCGTGATCATGAACGGCTGCTTGAAGCCATGCGCGAGGAAATGGAGGCCAGGAAATGACGGCGGAGGGAGCGGCTGCGCCCCGCCAGGCCACCGTCCGGCGTGAAACGCGGGAGACTATTGTAGAAGTATCGATCAACCTTGACGGACGCGCGCAACACGATGTGAGCACCGGCTCGCTGATGCTCAACCACCTGATAGATCAACTTGGTCGGCACAGCGGTTTCGATCTCACCGTGCGCGCCGAAGGCCTGAACGACCCGGACGGTCATCACACGGCGGAGGATACGGGCATCGTGATTGGGCGGGCACTCGGTGAGGCTCTGGGCGACCGCACCGGCATTCGGCGCATGGGGCATGAGACAGTCCCGCTGGACGACGCGTTGATGACATCGGTGGTGGACCTGGGTGGGCGCGGTTACGCGGCCATCGGACTGCAATTCAACACGGGGATGATCGGCGATCTGCGATCCGAGCTGGTCGGCCACGTTCTGGAGTCCATCGCGCAAGAGGGGCGCATCAATCTGCATGTCGTCCAGCACGCCGGAGTCAATGATCACCACATCGCCGAAGCAACGTTCAAGGCGCTAGCCAAGGCGCTGGATACGGCCACGCGTCGAGATGAACGATTTACGGGTATCGCGCCCTCCACCAAGGGCACGCTGACGGACTAGAAGTCCCTACTCGTCCTCTACCACCTCGAACCGGTAGTCCTCAATGACGGGATTCGCCAGCAGTTGGCGGCACATCTCCGTCGTCCGGGACTCGGCCGCCTCATGTGACGAGGCCTCGCCAAGCTGCACCTCAAGGTACCGTCCCGCGCGCACGGCAGAGACGGAGTCGTACCCCAGGTTCTTAAGGCCGCCCAGGATTGACAGCCCCTGCGGGTCGACAACGCCCGGCTTGGGCGTGACATAGATGCGAGCGATGTAGTTCGCCATCCCGCTTTCGAGTGCTGCTTCGTCGCTCAGTTCTGTGCGGAACCGTCTGCAGCGTCCGGATGCCTGCGGCTGCGCACGCGCTGAACGGCCATGACGCCAAGCGTTCCGGCAAGCGTGCCGAATATCACGGGCAGGAAGAGCTTGACTGTGATCGGCATCTCGCTGAATTGCGCGACGCCCCAAACGATGCTGACCGCGCCAATGATGGTGTAGAGCATGATCGCCGCCGCGACCGCAATAAGCGCGCTTCCAACAAGCCGCCCAATGCTCACAGAGTAAGCTCCTTTGACGTGAGCCGTTGATACACATCGCGGTACTTGTCGATCGTCTGCTGGACGATGTCGTCCGGCAGTTCCGGCGCGGGCGGTTCGCGATCCCAACCCGACCCTGTCAGCCAATCGCGGATAATCTGCTTGTCAAAGCTCGGCTGTGACTTGCCGGCCTCATAGATGTTCGCGTCCCAATAGCGGGACGAGTCCGGCGTCAACAGCTCATCGATCACGGATATCTTGCCGTCGATGATGCCGAACTCGAACTTGGTGTCCGCCAGGATCACGCCCATCGCCCGGGAATACTCGGACGCCATGCGGTAGAGCGCGAGGCTGTGTTCCTCAAGCGGCCAGGCGATGTTGCCGCCCACCTGCTTCCATAGCTCGTCTATCGTCAGCGGAAGATCGTGTCCCGTCTCCTCCTTGGTGGTGGGAGTGAAGAGCGCCTTCTCGAACGCCTGCGAATCAACCATATCTGCCGGCAGCTCATAGCTCTGGACCGTGCCGGATTCCCGGTATTCCGCCAACGCGGAGCCGGTGATGTACCCGCGGACCACACACTCGATGTCGATGCGCTCGGCCTTCTTGACGACCATCGCGCGGCGAGCAACCGCCTCATCGAGATCGCCGAGCTTGTATTGATTCGCGACCTCTGGCTCGTACGCCATGCCGATGAAATGGTTGGGGAACTCATAGCCGGAGCGGCGGAACCAGAACGCGGAAATCTCCGAGAGAACAATGCCGCGCCCGGGAACACCCGTCGGCAGCACGACGTCAAAGGCGGAGACCCGATCCGTGGCAACGAGCAACAGCGTGTCGTCGCCCAGGTCATACGTATCGCGGACCTTGCCGCGATGAATCATGGGGAAGTCGAGTTGGGTTTCAATCAGGGCGTCTGTCATGGTCTCATTGTAGCGCACGGGATGGGGTTGGCGGGCGATATTATGTTGCGTTGTGGCGTAGAATTAACGGGTGGCAATCATGGCCGTCGGTCTAACGCCACAGACGGTGATATAGCGCGGGATAGTTGCCCGAAAGGGCAGGAGGTGGAGAGATGCTATTGAGTTGGTATATCGGTCTGATAGTGCGGCCGGTTCACACACTCCAGCAAATTGTGGAAGCGAAGCCGGTGGGACTGGGCCTGCTGACGCTGCTGATTGTGGCTATTGCTAACGGAATCGTCTCATTCGGCTTGGGGCTGGACACGGCGTTTTTTGAAGAATTCACTGACGAGGAAATCAACGTCGGTGTCGGATTCGTCGTCTTTGCGACTCTGCTGTTCGTGGCCTACGTCGCAGTTCAATATGGCTTCTTCTCCCTGATCGTGCATCTCATCTCGAAGCTGTTCGGCGGCGACGGAGCATACACCGGGATGTTGGCAGGCTTGATGATGCTCTCGATTCTGAGCCTGATTCCGGTGGTTCCGGGTGTGCTTGATGCATTGGCCGGCGAGGCGGTGGAGGGAGAAACGTCTCCGTTTGAGGCGATAAGCGTCATCGTCAGCCTTGTCGTGGCCATCTGGACCATAATCCTTGGCATCATCCTGATTCGGGAGAACTATCGACTAACCACGGGAATGGCCGTTTTGAGCGGCATTGCGTCGTTCTTCGCCTCGATTGTCGTCGGCGTCATCCTGTTCATCCTGATGATTATCGTCCTGGTCGTGATCGTCGTGGGACTGGGGATCGCCACGGGCTAGCATCTTCGACAAGCGGCAAATTGCCACACGGATTGCCGCACGGAGCGGAATTTGTGGGGCGGCGCGTTCGCGCCGCCCCACTCTTTTTGACCTGCCACCGAACGTGCCGAATCCATTTACGAGTAAACTACTCGACTAAGGGAAAGATACTATGAACCAGCCTGATACCGTGCCCTCGAGCCGCCCCGCCACTTACCCGGACGAGTTCTTCCTCAAGACCCTCCTCCGCTGGTACATCGGCCTCATCATCCGCCCCGCGTCGACAATCCGGGAGATCGTGGACGCGCGTCCGCTAGGGCTTGGACTGCTGACGCTGGTCGTAACGAACGCGGTCGTCTCAATGCTCAATGTTACCGCGCTGGTTGACGGAGTTTCGGTCGGTATCGTTGTTGGGGCGGGAATCTTCTTTGCCATGTTTGCTATTCCAACGCATGCGCTTCCCGCTCTGGTCTCACATTCCATCGCGAAGATGCTTGATGGAAACGGGACGTATGTGGGCTACCTATCCGCCGTATCAATGGCGACAATCATCTTGCTGGCGGCATCTGTTGTCTCAGAGATTCCTTGGATCATTTTGTCCAACAGCGAGACTGCCACAATTCTCACATCCGTCATTGTGGCTCTTGCCGGGCTTATTTGGTTCGCCGTGCCGTGGATAGTCGTGCTTCGGGAGAACTACGGGTTTACAACCGGAAACGCTATCGGCGCGGC
Organism: Dehalococcoidia bacterium; assembly: GCA_965203815.1. Taxonomy (GTDB): domain Bacteria; phylum Chloroflexota; class Dehalococcoidia; order UBA6926; family UBA6926; genus VXMO01. The sequence continues at coordinate 1,338,528 of OZ241912.1, forward strand.
GTTGATTGCATTTCTCCCCAGCGCCATGGTCTTTCTCATGCTGTCGCTACTTTGGGGATCCTTGTTCTTTGCATGGTTGAGCTTAGCCTAGAGCGCCCCGTCAAAGCCTGAGGGCCGTTTTTTCGTCGCCCCCGCGCGCTTTTGAGCGGCATGCCCCCCGCCCGCGTAGTATGGATTGATGTTTATTGATCCGTCGGCGGGGGGAGATGCCCAAAGCGTGGGCGTGCCGGGGCCGCAGAAACGCAAGCGACCCTTGACCTTCTATCTGCGCGGCATCGTGCGGACGCCAACGTACTCGTTCAGCGATATCGCCATCGACCAGCCGATATGGCGCGGGACGGCCTTGCTGCTTGTTGGTCTGCTTGTGGTGGGAGCGTTGTTCGGCCTCGGAGGGCTGATTGCGGACTACGAGGGCATAACGGGAACGGCCGTTGGCGCGGTGGGTTTCGCCCTGGGCGGGTACACGGGGTTTCTGTTCTTCATGGTGTTGCTGCACGTCATCGGCAAGGCGTTTGAGGGCGAGGCGAGCATCGCGGAAGAGCTTGCGGCGATGACATACGCCGCCTTGTCGCTGTGGCTGCTCGTCCCGACCGCGCTGTTGTGGTTGGTTGCAGGGGACGCGCAGCCGTGGGTGATGACACTGGGAATCCTCCTGACGTCATTGGCCATAATCCGCCTGACGTACATCGCCATCCGCGAGGCAAATCGATTCGTGGGAACGCAGGCCATCCTGACAATGCTGATGGTGCCGCTGGGCGTGGGTCTGCTGGCCATTGCTACGTTCTTCATCTTCGCATTCGGCACGCTGATCTTGGAGTAGGGCAGCAAGAGTAGACCCATCGCGTATACTGTGGGCAGAAACAGGGAGGCAGCATGACGATACCAAGCGGACTCGAATTGATCTTGATTCTGGCGATCATCCTGTTGATATTCGGAGGCGCCAAACTCCCCGGCCTTGCCCGCTCCATGGGAAGCTCGATTCGGGAGTTCCGCAAGGGCGCCGAACTGGAAGAGAACAAGCCGTCCGAGGATGCCAAGGAAAGTTCAGAATCGGACTCAACCACCGCGAAGACCTGATTTTCTGAATCCGGGTTCAACACTAATGGAGACGCCGCCCAAGGGGCGGCGTTCTTGTTTTCTGAGAGCGGTAAGGTTGTAAGCATGACTACAGATCTATGAGTAAGATATACTTCTGTTATGGCTAAACGACTGCAAGTTTTGTTTGATGACGAGGAGTACCGGGAGATTCAAAGTGTCGCCCGGGGCCAACGCGTGACTGTCGCGGAGTGGGTCCGGCAGACCTTGCGCAATGCACGAAATGATCAACCTGATGCGGTTGAGACTAAACTACGTGCTATTGCGAAAGCATATCGGCACAAGCACCCCACGGCAGACATCGATGTAATGCTCAGCGAGATTGAGGCCGGCCGTAATCTCTCGTGATCTTTGTCGACTCAAACGTACCGATGTATTTAGTGGGTGATGATCACCCGAACAAGGATCGTGCCAACAGCATTTTGAATCTACTCGTACGCGAAGGAGAACGCTTCGTCACGAGTGTGGAAGTGTATCAGGAACTCTTGCATCGATATGCATTAATTCGACGCTTTGAGGCCATGGATGATGCGTGTGAAGCCCTTGACGACATTGTCGATGACGTCCTGACTTTCGGAATGTCGGAGATCCTTGCTGCCAGGGTTCTGATTCAGTCCGTAGATGGCTTATCCGCTCGAGACGCTCTTCACGTAGCTGTCATGAATAGCGTGGGCATTAGCCGCATTTTGAGCTTTGATCGCGGCTTTGACTACTATCCGGGCATCGAGAGGATCAGCTAGAACCGTACCGCCTCCTAGCCTAAGAGTGGTGAGCTAACCGGACTCTGACCTTCTCCGCTGCCAGGCGGCAAATCGGGCCATGAGCAGGCCGATTTCATAGAGCACCCATATCGGGATGCCCCAGATGACCATGTTGATGGGGTCCCCTGTGGGCGTGATAATCGCGGCGGCAACGAATGACAGCAGGATCGCCCCCCTGCGCTTTGTCCGCAGGCTCGCCGGATCAATGATGTCGATGCGGGCGAGCAGGTACATAATCACGGGCAGCTCGAAGAGCAGCCCCATGGCAAAGATGAGCCACACCGTGGTGCCGACGATGCTGTCGATGCGTATCTGCGGCTCAATGTCTTCCCCAAGGAATTGAGGGAGAATTTGCATCATCACAGGGATCGGCACGAAGAAGGCGAACAGGATTCCCGCGGCAAACAGCGCGCTCACAATTGGCAGGGCGATATAGACAAAGCGTTTCTCGGAGCCGGTCAGCGCGGGACGGACGAACATGATGGTCTGATAGAGGATCATCGGGAACGCGACGATGATTCCGCCCAGGAGGGCAATCTTCATGCGGACGCGCACGCCCTCAAGAACATCAATCTGCACGACTTCGATGTCGTTCGGGAATGGAATCAGCAGCACGTCGATGAGCCGATTCCCGATGGCAAACGCGCCAACGGCGCCAATGCCCACCACGATGAACGTCCACATGAGCCGCGTCCGCAGCTCCCGCAGATGCGCGGACAAAGGCATCGTCGTGCTTGACACGCCCTCCGGCTCGGGTGTTGTCACCGACGCTCCTCCGGCTCGGCCTCGTCGGCGGGCTGTGCACTTTCGTCGGACGGGGCTGTTTCCTCAGACGATGTCTCAGCCCGCCCTGAATTTGGACGACCTTCCCGCAGATTAAATGGACGCCGCAGTTCCGATTCCACGTCGCGGATGGAATCACGGGCAGAGCGAAGCGGCTCCGTCTCCTCTCGCGCCTGCGTCTGCAAATCCTCCGTCATGGAGTTGATGGTGCGGCGGGCGCGAGCGATGAGCCGACCAATCTCGCCCGCCATCTCCGCAGCCCGTGACGGACCGACGATGATGATGGCAAGGCCGGCGAGAAAGAGAAGCTCAAGCCCCCCAACATTCAAGAAGTCCATAGGGCAAGTCTAACTGAGGGACTGTTATGATTGGCGGGTAGTGGCCGCTGACCCGGTGCCGTCGGAGGAGTATGGGTGGCTGAGGCAGACGAGCTGGTCTTAAGCCTTTTGGTTCTCTTGCCGTTCGTGGGCGGCTTGGCTCTTATTCTCGTTCCGGGCCGTCAGCCCAACACCATCCGCGGCATCGCCACCGCCGTCACCGGCATCACCTTCGCGCTTTCCATCTACCTGACCCTCCGCCATTACCTGAGCGCGCCCGCAGGAGCGGAGTTCTGGCCGCTGACCCGCGGCGAGTGGCTGCCAAGCCTCGGGATCGGGTTCACGCTGGGCGTGGACGGCATCTCCGTACTGATGGTGTTGCTGAACGGGGTTGTTGCCTTTGCCGGAACCCTGGTCGCCTGGCGTCTTCCAGATAGAACCAAGGAATTCTTTGTCCTCTTCCTGCTGCTCATCGCAGGCGTCTACGGCGTATTTGTCGCCCTCGACCTGTTCTTCTTCTTCTTCTTCTACGAACTCGCGGTCATCCCCATGTACCTGCTGATCGGCGTGTGGGGCAGTTCGACGGACTTCCGTTCCTACGTGCCGCCGCTGCTGTTCAGCCGCACCAAGGAATACAGCGCGATGAAGCTGACCATCATGCTCAGCCTCGGCAGCGTCCTAGTGTGGATTGCTCTGATCGCGCTCTACATCTTCGCGGACAACCCGACGTTCGACTTCCTCAGCCTGCGCGACAACGAGGAATACTCGCGCGAATTCCAGTTGCTCTTCTTCCCGATTGTTGCCGTCGGATTCGGCGTGCTGGCGGGACTCTGGCCGTTCCATACATGGTCGCCGGACGGGCACGTTGCAGCGCCCACGTCCGTCAGCATGCTGCACGCCGGCGTCCTCATGAAGCTGGGCGCGTACGGCATCCTGCGTATCGGGATGGACCTGTTCCCGGAAGGCGCGCAGGCATGGATGCCCGTCCTGATCATCCTCGCGACAATCAATGTCGTCTACGGCGCGATATCCGCCCTGGGTCAGCGCGACCTCAAGTACGTCATCGGGTATTCCAGTGTCAGCCACATGGGCTATGTGATCATGGGTCTCGCGACGCTTGATCCGTTAGGTGTGAACGGCGCGGTTCTGCAGATGTTCTCTCACGGCGTCATGACGGCTCTCTTCTTCGTGCTCGTTGGCGCCGTCTATGACAGGGCGCACATCCGTGACATCGGCGTGCTGGAGGGATTGGCCAAACGGATGGGCGGCACGGCGACCTTCTTCGCCATTGCCGGCTTAGCCTCGCTGGGGCTTCCGGGCCTCAGCGGATTCGTCGCGGAGCTGCTGGTCTTCATCGGCGCGTTCAACACATATCCGCTTGTTGGCGTGCTCGGTGTATTCGCGGCGGCGATTACGGCGGTTTACGTGCTGCGGCTGCTGGGCAAGGTCTTCTTCGGCCCTGTCAGTGAGCGATGGCAGGGACTGACTGACGCATCGCGTGTGGAACTCGCTGCCGGCGGTCTGCTCATCGCATTCATCGTCGCGATCGGTATCTGGCCGTTCCCGTGGATCGAATTGATTAACGGCGACGTAACGGCTCTACTGGGGCGGATCGGATGAGTACTCGGAGTTTCGTTGACACTATGTTTGAGCCGCACATAGACTTGCCAACAGGAGTGCAGGGGAATGCCGGCTGAGTATGCGTTCAACTGGGCCGCTGTGGGAATTGCCGCTATTTTCGGCTTTGGCGGTGTTGCATCCTTCTTTGTCATCTCATGGATTCTCGCGCCGCGCCGCGCCACGAGCCTGAGCGGCATCGCGTATGAGTGCGGCATCCTGCCAACCGGCGAGGGCAACACCCGCTACAACGTTCGCTATTACCTCTTCGCCCTCTTCTTTCTCATCTTTGCGGTGGAGACCGTCTTCCTCTTCCCATGGGCGTTCGTGTTCCTTGATCTGCCCGCCGCCGCGTTCTATTCAATGGTTATCTTTCTTGTTGTGTTGTTCTTTGGGTTGGTCTATGCATGGCGCAAGGGGGTGTTGTCCTGGCGATGAATATTGAACCTGCAGGCGGACAGAGCGGCATGGGGCAGGGCCCCGTCGTCTCGACGCCCGAATCCCGCATGGCGCTGCAGAACATTGCGGCGCACCAGAAGAGCGGCCTCTCAGGTGTGGTCACTCTGAAGACGGAAGAGTTGTTCGCGATGGCGCGAAAATCCTCGTTGTGGCCGCTCACGTTTGGCTTGGCATGCTGCGCGATCGAGATGATCTCCGCCTACATGCCCAAGCATGATTTCGACCGCTATGGCGTCGTCACGTGGCCCTCGCCACGTCAATCCGACGTCATGATTGTGGCGGGAACGGTCGTCAAAAAGATGGCCGAGCCGATCAAACTCCTGTATGAGCAGATGCCTGCGCCCAAGTGGGTTGTCGCGATGGGGTCCTGCGCGACCTGCGGCGGTCCGTATGTCCGCTCATATTCGGTCGTGATGGGAGTGGATCAGATCATCCCCGTGGACGTGTACGTGCCGGGGTGCCCGCCGCGCCCGGAGGCCTTGCAGCACGGAATCCTTGAACTCCAACGCAAGATCCAGGATGAGCCGCGGCTCAAGAGGGGACTGTAAGTGACGTCGGAAGACCGGCCTGAGGCCTCCGCCGTGTCCTCACCGATCGAGGCGCGCGTGCGGGAGATTACCGGGGACAGCGCACAGTCCATCGACTATTCGTTCGATGAACTTCAATTGCGCGTCTCCCGCGAGTCCGTCGTTGAGGTGTGCGCAGCCCTAAAGTCCGACCCGGAATTGAACTTCAATTACCTCCGCTGCCTCTCCGTTGTTGATTGGCGGGACGAGCTGGAGGCTGTCTACCACCTCACATCGCTAAGCCATCCGCACAAGGTGGTGGTCAAGACGCGCGCTCCCATGGATGATCCGTGGATTCCAACAATGATCGGCCTCTGGAAGGGCGCGGATTGGCACGAGCGCGAGGGGCACGACCTATTTGGCCTCGAATTTCGCGGCCACCCGGACCTGTCGCCGCTGATCCTGTATGAGGGATTCGAGGGTTTTCCCGGCCGCAAGAGCTATGACATTCCGGAGCAGGTGACGTTCTATGGCGACTGATACCGGAATGTCGGCCAACATCGTGCGCGACCCCGTCACTGAACAGGCGGAGTTGAGCATCAATATGGGACCGCAGCACCCCGCCACACACGGTGTGTTCCGCATGGTGCTGACGCTCGACGGCGAGCGAGTCGTTGATGTGTACCCACATATCGGCTACCTGCATCGCGGCTCCGAACGGCTGGCGGAGGGCGAGAATTTCCAACAGATAACAACGTTGTTCGACCGGCTCGATTACGTGGCTAATTTCAACAACGAATGGGTCTATGTCCGCGCGGTTGAGAAGGCGATGGGTGTGGAGGTGCCGGAGCGTGCCGACTACATCCGCCTGATTCTTGCGGAACTCAACCGCATCGCGAGCCACTTGCTTTTTTACGGCACCTACGGGCTGGACACCGGCGCGATGAACCCCGTGATGATCGGGTTTCGTGACCGTGAGCGTATTCAGCAGATTTTCGAGGGCGTCACGGGCGCGCGCATGATGCACAACTACTTCCGCATCGGCGGCGTCAAGGAAGACCTGCCGGACGGATTCGTTCCCGCCGTGCGCGCCCTGCTGGATCAACTCAAGGTTGGCTATGAAGAGGCGCGGGGCACACTCACGGAGAGTGAGATTTTCATCGAACGCACAGCGGGCATCGGAGCGATACCGCCCGAAGACCTGCTCGATTACGGCGTAACTGGGCCGCTGTTGCGGGCGGGAGGAATCGATTACGACATCCGCAAGGCCGATCCCTATTCCGTCTACGAGGAACTGGATTTCCGCGTACCCATCGGCCAAACAGGCGATTGCTATGACCGCTACATGGTGCGGATGTTGGAGATTGAACAGTCGATTTCCATCGTCGCGCAGGCGCTGGATAAGCTCCCGGACGGCCCGTTCATGGGGCGTGTGCCGCGCATCCTTCGTCCGGAGGAGGGCGACGTATACGTGCACGGGGAGAATCCGCGCGGCGATCTGGGCGTCTATCTCGTTTCGTCGGGCGGCACGGTTCGGCCGTACCGCCTCAAGATTCGCGGGCCGAGCTTCTGCAATCTCATGGCGCTTCCGGCCATGATTCGCGGTTCGTACCTTGCAGACGCCACCGTGATTTTGGGCTCCATGGATATCGTTCTTGGCGAGGTGGACCGGTGAGCCTGCTCGACCTCATCACCATCGCCATCGTCGTTTTTGTGCTGTTCAACGGCATCCTGACTGCCGTGCTTGGCGTGATCTGGGCGGAGCGCAAGGCGCTGGCGCGGCTGCAACAGCGTGTGGGGCCGTCACGTACGGGCCCGTCAGGCATCCTGCAGACCGCGGCGGACGCGATCAAGCTGATGCTCAAGGAGGACGTGCGCCCCAATAGCGTCAACCTGGTTATCTTCTACGTCGCGCCCCTGCTGATTTTCACCCCGATCTTCATGCTCTGGATGGTGTTGCCGTTCGGTCCCGACTGGGTGCTGAGCGATCTTGATATCGGCCTGTTCTATATCATCGCCATCCTTGGGCTGTCCGTCGTGGGTCACGTGCTGGCCGGGTGGGCGTCCAACAACAAGTACGCTCTGCTCGGGAGCGCCCGCAACGCGGCGCAGCTGATCAGCTACGAGTTGCCGCTCGTCTTTGCGGTGCTTGCCGTCGGACTTCTTGCGCAGACGGCAACGGACAGACCATTCAGCCTTGCCGGAATCGTTGAGGCGCAGGGCAGCGTGCCGTACCTGGTGATCATGCCGTTGGGGTTCATCCTCTTCCTTGTGGGCGCGTTGGCAGAGACGGCGCGGATTCCGTTTGATATTCCGCACGCGGAGGAGGAGATCGTCGGCGGCGCGTTTGTCGAATACTCCGGCATCCGCTGGGGCGTGTTCTTCCTGACTGAATACGCGGGACTGGCGACGATGGCGTTCCTCGCGACGATCCTGTTCCTCGGTGGGTGGACGGGGCCGTTCTCCGACCAAGTTCCGATCCTGCAACCCTTCTATCTCCTCGTGAAAATGGCTGCCATCATCCTCATCGTTTTCTGGATACGCGCGCCGCTGCCCCGTCTCCGCATCGACCAACTTATGGCGTTCGCGTGGAAACTGGCCATTCCGGCATCCTTGGTGAATTTACTGGTCGTGGCGACTGTCGTCTGGATTCAACATCAGAACGGCTGGGAGCTGTGGCTCACAGGTGTGACAATCAGTGTGGTGAGCATCGTGCTGGCCGTAGCAACCGGCATCTTCATACAGCGGCGTAGAGAACAGAGACTCCGGCAATTCAGGCAAAGGTGGGCGCAATAGTCATGTTAGGCACGCTCAAGAGTTTACTTACGACGATGAAGCTGGCACTCAAGCCTCCCGTCACGGCGGAATACCCATCGGTTGCGCCCACGCTGGCCCCCCGGTTCATGGCGCATCCTGTGCTCACCTGGGACAAGGACGTGCCGGAGCCGTACTGCACGGGCTGTCTGGTCTGTATGCGGATCTGCCCCACGGACTGCATCGACGTCGCAATGATGGACAACCCCAAGCACGCGGAGGGCGACAGTTCCCGCCGCAAGATCGTTGATTATTTCGACTTGAACGTTGCCGACTGCATCATGTGCGGCCTCTGTGTCGAATACTGCAACTTCGACGCGATCATCATGTCCGACAACTTCGACGCCAGCCAGTATGCGCGCCCGAACCTCGTTTTCGACCTGGAGCAACTGCTTGAAGCGGGCAAAGAGCAGGAGGCAAAGGGGCGCTGGTCCCCGCCGGAGGCGAAGAAATCACAGCGCCGCGCCGCCGCGCAAAGTGGTGGAACGGCAGCGGCGGGAGCGGAAACATCGAGCGAGGATCGCGTAGCTGCCGCCCGTGCCAAGGCCGCCGAACTTCGCGCCCAGCGCGCCGCAGAGCGCGGCGAGGCTCCGCCTGCAGAGGCGACAACGGCTGCTCCTGAGCAGGAATCAGGCGACACGCCCGCCGTTGATCCTCGTGTAGCCGCCGCCCGCGCCAAGGCCGCTGAACTCCGCGCCCAACGCGCTGCGGAACGCGCTGCGCAGGAAACGGCCGAGACACAGACCAATTCCGACAATTCCGACTCTGAGGCCGACAAAGAATGATTGAGGCGGGAATACTCGGGGCCATTGGAATAATCACCGTCGCAGCAGCCGTCGGCGTCGTCGCAACGCGGAGCGTCGTTTATGCTGCTGTGTTTCTGCTAATCTCGCTGGTCGGCGTGGCGGCTCTGTTCCTGATGATGCTGGCGGAATTCATCGCGCTCGCGCAGGTGCTCATCTACGGTGGCGCAATCACGATCGTCCTTCTATTTGCCATCATGCTGACCCGCGCGCCGGAACAGACCAATGTGCAGGACAATGCACAGCGCCCGCTCGCGGCGATGGCCTGTGTCGGGTTGTTCGCCCTGCTCGTGGCGGCTGCACTGGCGACGCCATGGCGCACCCGTGAACCGGGCGCCGACCCGATGGCTGAGTTCACCGCCCTAAGCGAGTTGCTATTCAGCGATTTCCTCATTCCGTTTGAAATTGCATCACTGGTGCTGTTGGTGGCGCTGGTTGGCGCGGTTGTGCTGACGCGGAGCGGGAGAGAGGGCGCATGACAGTCCTCGAGTTCATGCTGATCCTAGGCGCGGCGCTGTTCTGCCTGGGGCTGTACGGTGTGCTGGCGCGGCGCAATGCCGTTCTTGTCCTGATGTCCATCGAGCTGATGCTGAACGCCGTCAACGTTCATCTCATTGCATTTGCTCGCTATGTGGTGGGAACGGAGGCCATCGCCCACGTGCTGATTATCTTTGTGATAACCATCGCGGCGGCGGAGGTCGGCCTTGCCCTCGCCATCGTTCTTCGTATGTTCAGAAACTGGGAGACGGTCAACCTTGACCGCATCTCTACCTTGCAGCAGTAGGGGACCTAAAGAGTGACAGCCCTGCTGGATGCAATCCCGATCGGCGCTGAACAGGCGTGGCTTGTTGCCGCGCTGCCGTTTGCCGCATTCGTGATTCTTGCCATTGGGCGGCTCCAGATACTGCCGCAGGCCGCGTCATGGGTCAGCGTCGCCGCCATCGGCATCGCGTTTATCGGTTCGCTCGGTGTTCTGGGTGATTACCTTGCCAATGGCGAATACGTCGGGACATTAGTCTGGCTGTCTGCGGGAGGCTCCGAGTTTGGGCTGAGCTACATCGTCGACAGCCTCTCGGTGATGATGATCATCCTCGTCACGTCTGTCTCGCTCGCCGTTCAGGTGTACTCGCTGGAGTATATGAAAGGCGATGAGCGGTTTGGGTGGTACTTCGCCGCGCATTCGCTGTTCGCCGCCTCCATGCTTGCCCTTGTTCTGACTGGAAGCCTGCTGCTGCTCTACATCTCATGGGAACTCGTGGGACTGTGCTCGTTCCTGTTGATCGGTTTCTACTGGGAACGCCGTTCCGCTGCTGAGGCGGCGAAAAAGGCCTTCATCACCACCCGATTCGGGGATGTCGGTCTGTTGATCGGCATCATCATTGCCTATCTCAACACTGGCACGTTCGACATTCGGGAGGTCATCGCAGCCTTGAGCGGTGGAGAGGCGGCATTGGTGGCGTTCCTGCTGTTCCTTGGCGCGATGGGCAAGAGCGCGCAGTTCCCGTTCCACATCTGGCTGCCGGACGCCATGGAGGGCCCCACGCCCGTCAGCGCGTTGATCCACGCCGCGACAATGGTGGCGGCGGGTGTATTCCTCGTGGCGCGCATGTTTGACCTTTTCGTCGAGGCTCCCACGGTGCTCTGGTTCGTGGCCGTGATCGGACTAGTAACCGCCGTAATTGCCGGACTGCTCGCGCTGGGCGAGATCGACTTCAAGCGCATCCTCGCCTACTCGACGGTGAGCCAACTTGGCCTAATGATGTTGGCGCTAGGCGCAGCGGGATTGGCACATGACCCCTCGCACCGCGACCCGAGCGGCGGCATGTTCCACCTGCTAACTCATGGCTATTTCAAGGCACTGCTTTTCCTGACGGCAGGTGTGGCGCTGCACGCCATCCATGCCTCCGCCGCCTCAATCTACGAGGTGCGAGGGCTGCGCATCGCCGCGCCGCTCACTGCGGTCGCCCTTGTTGTCGGCAGTCTGTCTCTGGCAGGGATTCCGTTTTTGAGCGGCTTCTTCTCCAAGGAGGGCATTCTCGCTCCGCCGCTTGAGATCGAGACGCTGTCCGGCTATCTCCTGTTCTTTGGGGCCGTTATCGCCTCATTCCTCAGCGCCCTGTATATGACCAGGCTCGCGCTGGTTGTCACTCAGGGAGAGCCGGCGCAAGCCGTTGGCGGCCACGATGGAGAAGGAGACCACGCCGCCGGGCTCCATGACCCACCGCCGCTCATGGCTATTCCTCTTGTTTCGCTCGGACTGCTCGCCGTTTTCCTCGGCATCGTGCTCTCGTTCGGCTGGGACTTTATCGAGTTCCTGACAGACGGTCACCGCGAGTTCCATTTCAACTCGCTGTTGGCGCTGGCATCCACCCTGACCGCCGTAGCCGGCATCGGCGTCGGGCTGAATTATTGGAACAACAAGGAACGCGTCGACGACACCGTGCTTGAAGCGGTTGCGGGGCCGCTGAAGCTCATCCAAAACCGGTTCTATATCGACGCTGCGGCGCAGTGGATGATCGACCGTATCGTGCTGGTCTTTGCGGGTTTCATCCGTGAGGTTGATCGAAGGGTTGTCAATGATGCGGGTGTGGACGGGCCGGCGGCCCGCACAGTGGATGCCGGACAGCTGCTGCGCGGTATCCAGACCGGCTTCGTGTTCAATTATGCGCTGATTTTCACCATTGCGGCGGTGATTATCGTCGCCGTGGCCGCCCTGGCGGAGACGGTGTAGGGGCTGTGATGCGATGAACTGGGCGTTGCTGTTGCCGGGCTATCTCGTCACCGGTCTCGCATTCGGGGCGTTCACGCTTGACCTGATCGTGCCCCGCCTCTCGCGGACCGTCCTAGTATACGGCGGCGCGGCGGTTATGGCCGCCATCGGCGCTTTCATCATCATCACAAGCGACGGTGAATCAAGCCGCTTCGCAGGCGGCATCCTCATCTTTGACACCTATTCCGCGTTCTTCTTCGCCTTGTTTGTGATTCTCGCGGCGGTGACAATTCTTGGCTCATCGCAATTCGTGTCGTCCATTGACAGCCCCGGAGAGTTTGTTGCCCTCCTGATGATGTCCGCCGTCGGCGCGATGGGCATGGCGGCGGCAGGAGAGCTGATCACCGCCTACATCTCATTGGAGCTGCTGAGTTTCTCCCTGTACGTCCTTGCGTCGTACACGTGGAAGGACCGGAGGACGAACGAGGCAGGGATGAAGTACATCCTGCTTGGCGCAATCGCGTCCGCGTTCCTCTTGCTGGGCATCACGTACATCTACGGCCTGACGGGTGACACCCGCTACGACCAGGTGGCAAGCGGCCTCAGCGCCCTCTCACCGAGCCCGGGCCTGATCATCGCGTTGGCAATGCTGACCGCGGGGCTGGGGTTCAAGGTCGCCGCCGTGCCGTTCCACATGTGGACTCCGGACGTGTACGAGGGCGCGCCGATTCCCATTACCGCCTATCTTGCCGCGGCGTCCAAGGCGGCAGGATTCGCCCTGTTGATCCGTCTGGTTGCCGTCGCGCTGGAGCCGGTGGCGCTCTTCTGGGACTGGGTATTCATCCTCCTGGCTGTGCTGAGCATGATGCTCGGCAACCTCGTCGCCATCCTGCAGTCGAATCTGAAGCGGCTGATGGCGTATTCCAGCATCGGCCAGGTGGGCTATCTCCTGCTTGGTATTGCGGCGCTGGGCGCTGATGATCCTACGAAACCGATTGCGGGCATGCTCCTCCACAGTGTGAGCTACGCAGCCTCAACGATGGTTGCGTTCATGGTGCTGCTTGCCGTGTGGCAGCAGACGGGCAAGGAGGGCGTGCGCGACCTGGCCGGTTTAGCGCGCCGCAACCCCTTCCTCGCCCTGGCGCTGACGGGGGCGCTCTTCAGCCTCGCCGGGTTCCCGTTCTTCGTTGGGTTCGCATCCAAGTTCTACCTGTTCACGGTGGTTGCCACGGCGGGTGCGCGGTTCTTGGTGCCGGTTGGCATCGCCATATTCGCAAGCCTGATTTCCCTGTACTACTATCTGAACATCGTGAGGCAGATGTATATCGAACAACCCGAGGATGACGCGCAGCCGATAAGCGTTTCACGGACCATGTGGCTATTGATTCTTGGTCTGCTTGTGGCGATTGTGGCGGGCGGTCTGTATGTGAGGCCGTTGGCGGAGGCGGCTGAGTCCGCCGCGGCGTCGATATTGGCGGGCGCGTAGAGGCGGGGAGAGGAAATGGCGCCATCGTATACGGCGGTTCTGTTGCCCAATGAGGACGGGTCGTATCGCGGGTTGATTCCCGCAATGACAGGCGTGACGGGAGAAGGCCCGACGCGCGCCGCGGCGCTTGAAAACGTGACTGACAATGCCGGCATCGCGCTGGGAGAGATCCTTGCCGGGGGTGGTGAGGCCCCTCGCGAGGAATGGCCGCCCGTTCGCACTGTCTGGGTACGGAATCCGCGTCGGGGGGACACGTCGCCTTATATCGTCATGATCCAGCGCACGGATGAGGGAGAGCACCGCGCGACACCCGTCGCCTTCCCGGACGTGTCCATCGTTTCAGCCGATTTGGAAGATGCCGTATCCCAGGTGGGCCCATTGCTCTTTCAGCGCCTGACGGAAATGTTTGCGCAGGGGCGTCACTTTCCGACGCAAGACGACCCACAGAACTACGTCATACGTGTGACGGCCCGCGAGCCTGTGGCTGAAGAGGCGTAGGGCAGTAGGGCTAGCCGAGCGCGGCCAGCTTCTCGTTCAACTCCGCCACCTCGTCCGCCGTCAGTGTCCAGTCGGCGGCCTTTGCGTTCGCCTCCACCTGCTCGGGTCGTGTCGCGCCCGCGATGACACTGGCCACCTGTGGCTGGGCCAGGAGCCACGCAATGGCCAGTTCCACCGTCGTATGGCCGCGCTCCTCCGCAAACTTCGTGGCCGCGTCCGCAATGGCAAACGTGCGCTCATTCATGAAGCGGCCGCGAAAGTTCGCGGGCGTCGTGGACATGCGGGTGCCTTCCGGCGGCTCCTGCCCCTGCGTGTATTTGCCGGTGAGGACGCCGCCCGCAAGGGGAAAGTAAGGAATGATTCCGATGTTGTACTTAGTGGCGAAGGGAATCAGCTCTCGTTCCACGTCGCGGTTGATGAGGCTGTACTCTGGCTGCGTGCTGACGAAGCTGTTGAGGCCGAGATGATGGCTGGTCCACGCTGCCTCGGCCTCCTGCCAAACGGCGAAATTGGAGCTGCCGATGTAGAGGATCTTTCCGGCGTGGATCAGGTCATCAAGAGCGCGAAGGGTCTCCTCTATGGGCGTGTCGTTGTCAGGGAAGTGAATCTGGTACAGATCGATATAGTCGGTTTGGAGTCGCGTGAGGCTCGCCTCCACCTCGCTGGTGATGTGCTTGCGTGAGTTGCCGCTGCCATGCGGGCCTTGCTGCATCTGCCCGCCGCCCTTGGTGGCAATCACTGCCGCCTCGCGGTTCCCCTTGAGCGCCCTGCCGATGTGCTCCTCGGACTCGCCCATGCTGTAGATGTTGGCCGTGTCGATGAAGTTGATCCCGTTATCGAGCGACGCCTTGATGACGATCTCGCTCCGTTCGTATTCCAGCCGCCTGCCGAAGTTGTTCGTTCCCAGTCCAACGGCTGAAACCTGCAGGCCTGAATTGCCCAATCGACGATATTCCATGAAGTCCTGCTCCCCCTCACCGTGAGCCACGTTGATATGCATCATTATAGAGTGGACATATGTCCGCCGACGCACAGTGAGTGAGGAAGCCCCGGCACATGCCCGATGCTCTAAATGAATCTGAGGTCAAGCAGCGCCTTGCAACGCGCATTATCGGCACTGAATACAGGCATCTGCCGGTCACGCATTCCACGCAAGATGACGTTTCCGCGGCAGGGCGGGAAGGGGCGGCTGAGGGGCTGACGATCACGGCAGACGAGCAAACGCGGGGTAGGGGACGTTTCCGTCGCTCGTGGATGTCGCCACCGGGCGCGTCCTTGCTGGTTTCCATCCTTTTGAGGCCGAGTCCTGAATTGCTCCCGTCTCTTTCCATGATCTGCGCCCTTGCCGTGCCACGGGCCATCCTCCGTGTTTGTCCGCAGCTCAATCCGGAGATCAAGTGGCCGAACGATATCCTCATCGGCGGTCGCAAGGTCTGCGGCATCCTCGTTGAGGTCGTGCGCGGTGAGTCGGATGAAGAACAGTTCGCCGTCGCAGGCATCGGCGTGAACGTCAATTGGGATACGGCGTCAATCCCGGAGATCGCCGAAGCATCCACAAGCCTTAGCAGAGAAACTGGCGGCGAGGTCTCCCGCCTTGACCTGCTATGCGCCCTGCTGGAAGAGATGGATTCGCTGTATGTGGATGCGCGAGATGGCGGCGACGTGTTTGGCCAATGGCGCTCGGCTCTCGTCAACCTCAGTAAACGCGTTAGCGTGTCCGGCAGTGACTCAACGTTCGAGGGTGTGGCGTTGGATGTTGAGCCGGGTGGCGGGCTAATCATTCAAACCGATGACGGACGGCGCAGAGTCGTTCACGCTGGCGACGTGACGTTGAGTTGATGGATACCACGGCGGCGTCTCAGAGCGCCCAGCGGCGGGAGAATCGCCTGGTCGGGGCGCTCCAGGTCGGTGGAGCCCTTGTTGTCTCCATTGCGGTCGTCGTGCTGCTCATTCGCTACGCGAGTTTTATTGAAGCGCTTGGCGACTGGGGGTATTTCGGTGTCTTCTTGCTCCAACTCATAAACAGCGCTACGGTCGTTTTGTTCCCCGTGCCGGGCCACGCGGTCATTTTCGCCGTCTCAGGCACGCTCAACCCCCTGTTGATAGGACTCTTCGGCGCGGCCGGAGCGGCGCTGGGAGAGATTACGGCGTATATGGCAGGGCGAGGCGGCTCATCGATGGTCGACGGGAGTAGGTGGTACAAGAGGCTCGAAACAATGGGAGAGCGGTGGCGTGGCTGGGCGATATTCATCTTCGCGGCCACACCCCTGCCGTTTGATATTGCCGGCGTGTGGGCAGGCGCGATCCGTTACCCGCTTGGGCGGTTCTTGCTCATTGTGGCTGCGGGCAAGCTGATTCTTGTGACCACTATCGCGATTGCAGGCTACTACGGCGTGGACGTCATTCAGGACCTGCCTCTCGTGGGTGACGTTTTATTCTGAGTTTGGCCTACGTTAGAATCTACAAGAACGAACGCATGACGATTTGGCGTGCCGAGACCATGTGACGATTGTGGCACGCGTGGATAAAGGCGAGATTAACGTGCTGCGGCTGGCTCTTCCTAGTAACAACCGACTGGCAAATGACACTATGTCGATGCTCAACGCATGCGGCATCCACGTGTCCCGCCGGGGGACCGGCCTTGTCGAAGAGGTGCGCGACATTCCTGAGTGCGAAGCCGTCTTTCTCAGGCCGGACGATATTCCGGCCATCATTGCTGAAGGCGGCGCGCATCTGGGCATCACCGGACGTGACTGGTTTGAAGAGAAAAGCCTGACCGGCCTTGAGAACGTGTCATGCCTTATCCCGGACCTGGGGTTCGGACACAGTAGGCTCATGTTGGCCGCGCCAAGCCGCCGGTTTGGCGATTCCGGGGATATTCCAGTCGGCGATTTAACGGGATGGTCTAGGCAGCTCGGTCGGGACCTGCGCGTCGCCACCAAGTATCCCGGCCTCACGCAGAATTATATGGAAGCTCACGGCATCTCCGGCAAGGGAGTGAGGCTGTTCCAGGGTTCGCATGAGCTGCTGCCACACCTGGGCGCGGCTGACCTTATAGCAGATGTTGTCGTCACAGGATCGACGCTTTCGGCCCATTCGCTGACCGGCCTCCGTCTGGGTAATCCACCCCGACCGATACTGGACTCAAGCGCCGCGCTTGTCGCCTGTGTGAACAGGGAAGTCTATGACGATCAGGCCGTGCAGTCCGCCTGGCTGGTGCTTGAATACATCCACGCCAATCTCAACGCAGAAGGGCGCTACGTGGTCATGGCCAACGTCCCGGGGGATACGCCCCAAGACGTTGCCCGCAAACTTTTCGATCTGCCGTCTTTGGGCAGCGTGGGGCTGAAGGGGCCCACGATAGCTCCTGTGGTCACGCGTGAGAGCCTCGAAGGCGGAGACGGGCAACAGTGGTTTTCCGTGTCGTTCGTGATCAATCATCAGCAGACCGAGCAACTCGTCGCGACTGAATCACTGCGGACGATTGGGGCGACGGACGTCATTGCCTTTCCACTCACACAGCATTTCGGCGAGCCGCCGGAATTGCCGCTGCGCTAACGGGTATCGATGCCATGCCGATGCTGGCGGTACACCTGAGCATTGTTCAGGACCTTCTGGATGAACTGGATATCGACGAACTTCGAGAGCACAGTGGCGCCGCCCTGCTGGGTTCCACCGCGCCTGACCGGCGTGTCTTGACCCGTGATGTGCGTGAGGAAACCCACTTTTTCCATCTGACTGAGGGAGGGGCAGGAGACGGATTTCTTGGCATGAAAAAGGCTTTGCCTGATATTGTTTCCCGCTCACCGGAGGATGATTGGGCATTGACTGCATTCCTTCTTGGGTATGCGAGCCACCTTGCCGCAGATGAGGCGTGGATTGTCCACGTCTATCGGCCATTTTTTGAGGATGATGAATATCTTGGGGCTGAGCCGCTGAAGAATATCCTGGATCGTGCCATCCAATATGAACTCGAGGTCGACATTCGCGGCAACCGGGAGCAACTAATAGACTGGCAGAAACAAATCATCGCTTCCAACGGCAGCATTGATGCCATGCCTGACCTCTTTATCGCAAAGAGCGTTCTGAGCGACTGGAGCGATTTTGTGGCCGGGCGCGTCCTGTCACTCCCCGGAACGTGGGCAGAATTCCCACGCTTTGTCTCTCGCTACCTGGATGATCCGAATCTTGACGCTGTGGAGATCGAGAAATTGATGGCGAACCCGGAGGGGATGCTTGACCGTGTCTATAACCGTGTCCCCCGCAGCATCATTCAGCAGCATCGCGACATCACCATAGAACAATCACTCAAGCACGCGGAGGAGATCCTCGCATGAAGACCTTTCGGGGACTTGAAGAGGGCAAGGCCGGGCTGATCACGGCCAACCCGTGGCTCAACCCTCAGGCATCGGAATCCACACTCTCTTTCCTTGAGCGGGCGTTCGGCGAGAGGATTTCTCCCGAAGAGGCCGTGCGGCGCGTCATTGAAATGGTGCGTGTGGACGGTGACGAGGGCATCCGCGATCTCGCGCGCAAGTTCGATGGTGTGGAACTGTCCGCCCTAGAGGTCACACAAGAGGAAATCGCGCGGGCATATGACAGCGTAGATACACACGTCATTGACGCGATGCATAGGGCGGCTGAGGAGATTGAGGCGTTCCACGAACAGCAGTCGCGCACCGGCTGGATGGACTTTGAGCGCGGCGTCGGCCAACTCATCCGCCCCGTGCAGCGCGCCGGCATCTATGTGCCCGGTGGTCGCGCTGCGTATCCCTCAACGGTCCTGATGATTGGCATTCCCGCCCGTGCGGCCAATGTGCCGGAGATTTTCGTCACAACGCCCGCGCGGGCCAATGGCGTCGTTGCCCCCGTCACGCTTGTCGCGTGCAGCATCGCGCGCATCAACCGTGTATTTCGTGTTGGCGGTCCGCAAGGCGTTACCGCGTTTGCGCTCGGCACGGAGTCCGTCCCGCAGGTGGACAAGATATTCGGCCCGGGCAATCTGCTTGTGCAGTTGGCCAAGAAAGCAGTCTATGGCGTCGTGGGTGTTGATTCTCTGCAAGGTGCGACGGAGACGCTGGTTATCGCAGACGACCGCTCTGATCCGGTGCTGTGCGCGGCGGACTTGCTCGCGCAGGCGGAGCACGACCCCGAGGCGCGCGTTGTCATGGTGACGACTTCGGAACGAATGGCGACGCGGACGGACAGAGAACTGGAGCGCCAACTGCGAGACCTGCCAGAGAATTCGCCCGCGCACCTCTCCACGCAGACGGGCGGATACGTCATTGTGGAGTCGGACGATGAGGTTGCGGATTTCTGCAACGCCTTCGCGCCGGAGCACCTGTGCATCATGACACAGAACCCGCACTCGCTCATCCCCCGACTGCGCAACGCCGGCGGCATCTTCGTGGGTGAGCATTCACCTGAGGTATTTGCCGACTATATCGCGGGGCCGAGCCACTCCATGCCCACCGGCGGTGCGGCGCGGTATAGCTCCCCCGTCAACGTTTTCGAGTTCCTCAAGGTGACCAGCCTTGTCGCCGTGCCCGAGGAGCGATTGCAGGACTTGGGGCCGAGCGGAATCGCTATCGCGCGCGCGGAGGGTCTTGTTGCGCACGCCAACGCGCTCGAGATTCGCATGGAGGCGGAGTCTGCCATCGACCCGGCGGACTAGTTGATAGCCGTGGCCTCATCGATCGAAAAGGGCGTTGACAGGACCAAGCGGGCGTGGTTTGGCCGCGTCACAAGCATCTTTGGCAGGAACTCGATCCCGCCGGAGACATGGGATGAACTGGAAGAGGCGCTGATCGGCGCGGATGTTGGCCTCGACCTGAGCGAGGAGCTGATCTCACGCACGCGTGATCGTGTTGAGAAGATACGCGGCGCAAAGCCGGGCGACCTCCGTGATGCCCTCGCCGCCGAATTGGTCGATGTTGCAGTCAACGGCGCGTCGCCTGCCTCATCTGAACAGGAGAACGGTGCGCCCCGCGTCATCCTCGTGGTTGGTGTGAACGGCAGCGGCAAGACGACGAGCATTGCCAAGCTGGCGCGGCGCGAGATGGCCGAAAATCGACGCGTGCTGCTGGTAGCCGGAGACACATTTCGCGCGGCGGCCATTGAGCAATTGCAGGTATGGGGTGAACGGCTTGGCGCGCCCGTCATCGCTCAGCAGCATGGCGCAGACCCCGGCGCGGTGGCCTTTGACGGTGTTGCGGCGGCCAAATCCCGCGGCGTCGACACCGTCATCATCGATACCGCCGGACGCCTTCAGACCCGGACATCCCTCATGGATGAGCTGCGCAAGGTGCGACGGGTTGTGGAGCGGACCATCGATGCGGCGGACATCACTGTCCTGCTCGTTTTGGACGCGACGACGGGACAGAACGGCCTCTCGCAGGCGCGTGAGTTCATGGGAGCGGTGGGCGTGGACGGTGTGATCCTCACCAAGGTGGACGGCACGTCGAAGGGCGGCATTGCGATTGCCATACGTCGTGAGTTCGGCGTCCCCGTAACGTACATCGGAACGGGCGAAGGCATCGACGACCTTGAGCCGTTCGACGCCCACGCGTTCGTGACGGCTTTGCTCGCGTAAAGGCGCGAGCGAACCGAACCTTTTCCGATGCTCCACCTGGTTCTCTGGCTCGTTCTGCTCCAGGTTATCGGGGCGGCGGGTTTCGCATGGGCGTTCCCGTTCTT
This sequence comes from Dehalococcoidia bacterium, assembly GCA_965203815.1. Classification (GTDB taxonomy): domain Bacteria; phylum Chloroflexota; class Dehalococcoidia; order UBA6926; family UBA6926; genus VXMO01. The sequence continues at coordinate 1,359,073 of OZ241912.1, forward strand.
CCGAGACCTGCCTGACCGTGGCTACGGCGTCTCCAAGGTGCTGGGCATTCTTGTGCTGGCCTATGCGTACTGGGCGCTCATCACCGCGCGTGTCCTGGATAACGGACTGCTTTCACTACTGGCCGTCTTTGCACTGCTGCTCGGCGCGAGCGTCGTTCTGGCTCGGCAAAACCGGGAGGAGATGGTCGATTTTGTCCGCAGCCGTTGGCGGCTTTTGGCGGCTAGCGAGGCGGTGTTCCTGGCAGCATTCGTGCTGTTCGCCGTTTTCCGCGTCTTCGCGCCGGACATCACTATCTCGACATCCATCACGGGCCTCACCACCGAACAGCCGATGGACCTTGCCTTTCTCGCAAGCTCGCTGCGCAGCCCGATGTTCCCGGCTGCCGATCCCTGGCTGGCGGGTCATTCCATCAGCTACTACTACTTCGGCTACCTGATCTTCAGCATCCCGGCTCAAATCACAGGCGCCGCGGCAACCGTGGGCTACAACCTTGCGTTCGTCACACTCTTCGCTCTGACGGCGGTCTCCGCATTTTCTCTGACGATGAACGCGGCCCTACGGGCCGGAATCGCTCGTGTCCAGCCACCGAGGCTGGACGTCGTGGCAGTCGTCGGCGGAGTCGCAGCGGTCATTGCGCTGCTGATTGCAGGCAACCTCAGCGGAGGGATACGGGCCATTGCGGAAGCGCTGTCGTTGGAAGGGGCGACGGGATTCAGCTTCTGGTGGTGGGATTCCACGCGCATCATTGAGGACCCGGGCCTGCTTTCTCCCATCGATGAGTTCCCCTCGTTCAGCTTCCTGCTCGGCGATCTCCATCCGCATGTGATGTCTCTGCCGTTTGTCCTGCTTGCCCTCACCGTGGCGCTCGCGTGGCTCTGCAAGCCGGACGCCCCGGACATGACATGGCCTCGACAGCGCGCCGGTGAACTCTTCCTGACTGCTCTGATTATCGGGGCGCTCGGCTTCATCAACACGTGGGACTGGTTGGCCTATATGTTGCTGTTGGTGGTGGCCATCATGGCCCTACGACTGCGTGAAGAAGGCTTTGCGCAGGCCTTGTTCAGCAAGCAGACGGCTCTTGACGTCGTTATCCCGGCCACGGCGATCGCCCTCCTGTCGTTGGCCCTTTTCTCCCCGTTCTACCTGACGGTGAGCAGCGGCGTGCAGGGCGTTCTGCCCGTCCACGCCTCTGGCACAGACCTCAGCCACTATGCGCGCATTTGGGGACCGATGGCCTTGGCTATACTCCCCCCGGCGGCGTTCGCCTATATTCGGTTGAGGCGCAGAGACGTATCGAATCTGTACCTTGGCGGCGTCACGTTCCTGGCCGCTCTCCCGCTCATCCTCTGGACCCTGGTGGTGATTGGATGGAGCCTCCTGCCTCATGACGCCCCCATTCCGGTTGACCCGCCGACAGTGGCCGATGTCGGCATACGCTGGATCGTGGCCGCGCCCGCGATAGTGTTGGCGGCAATTGGATTCCTCGCTGTGCTGCCAACCGGACGGGAAGACGGCCCGCTGCCGCAGGGAATTCAGTTTGCGTGCCTGCTGGTGGCCGCAGCCGCGATGGGAATCGTCATCACAGAGGTTTTCTACGTGTGGGACTCCTTCGGCGTTCGAATGAACACGGTCTTCAAGGTGCATTACCAGGTGTGGACGCTGCTGGCAGTCGCGGTAGGCATCGGCGCGGCGTGGGTAGTTGCTCAGCGCCCAAAGCGATTCTCTCCCACACAAGGGGGGCTGATCGTGGCAGGAGCGGGCGGACTGGTTCTGCTGCTTGTCGGCGCGGCCTATGGCCCTCTTGGCGCGGCCGAACGTATTGAGGGCTCGCCGTCAACCAGCATTGAGCTGGACGGACTCGCAACGTATCGAGAGCGATTCCCCGACGACGCGGCGGCCATTGATTGGCTGAGGAATAATGCGGACCGAGGTGACCACGTGCTGGAAGCGCACGGCGACGACTATTCGGATTACGGCCGCGTTTCAGCGATAACCGGATTGCCGACGCCTATGGGTTGGCAGGGACATGAACTCCAATGGCGGGGCGGCGCCGAGCTATTTGGGCCGCGAATCGAATACACCGAGGAGATCTATCGCGGGCAGACCGTCACCGAAAGCGAGAATCTTACTGAGGATGAGTTGAAGCTGAGGCTGGAGTTCTACGGCATCGACTATATCTTCGTCGGGTCGCTGGAACGGAATGACTTTGGTGAGAACACGGCGGGCAGGATGCTTGCCTTGATGCCAAACCGTCTTGAAGTCGCATTTGAGTCGGGGAACACGACAATCCTGCGATACGTGCCCATCATCTGATACCAGTCTCGGTATAGTTAGATTTGACCATGAGTAAATCTCAGCGCAGGCAAAACCGCCGCCGTCGTTCGGCAACCAACGCCGATCTGGCGATTGATGACGGGCAGAATATCCAAACAGGGGACGAAGCAGAAGACGCTGCATCCGTGTCCGCCGATACTCCTGCAGTGACGGGTGAGGGTCGAACGTTGATATCACGCATAGCGTGGCAACAGACGTTTGACGACGCCAAAGCGTGGGCGCGGCGGCCTGAAGCCGGCATCCTATTGGCCATCGTGATCGCGGCTGCCGTCCTGCGTTTCTGGGATCTTGACACACGCGCCGTTCACCATGATGAGAGCCTGCACGGCTATTACTCCTGGTTCATGGCGGAGGGCGGGGGATTTATTCACAACCCGCTCCTGCACGGCACCGTTCAGTTCATTGCGACGAGCTTCGTGTTCGAGGTATTTAGCGCGTCCGACGCCACGCTCCGCCTGCTGCCCGCTCTACTGGGAACAATCGTCGTTGCCCTGCCGTATCTCCTTTTCCGTCACCGGATGGGCACACTTGGCGCTCTGGTAGCGTCGGGCCTGCTGGCAATATCGCCGGGCATCCTGTACTTCAGCCGATTTGCCCGCAATGACATCTATATAGTCCTCATCACGCTCGTCCTCTTCTGGACGATGTGGGCATACATGGACTCTCGGAAACTCCGATACCTCGTCATCGCGTCGGCAACGTTGGCGGTCGGCTTTGCCACCAAGGAGATTATGTATCTTCTCGTGCTGGTGCCCCTTACATTTCTCTTCCTTGCCCACGTGGGCGATGCCAAGCGGCTGATTCGCACGCCGCTGCGTGAATGGCCGCCCGCCGCAGTGTTCGGCCTGATTCTGACGACCCTCGTGCTGCCGATGGGCGCGGCGGGCGTCGCGCTCTTCCAGAACATTCTCGGCATCCATCTGGCGAACCCCGATCCAGGCGTAACCGCTGCGGAAGGCGCGTTGACGAATCTTCCTGGCCCGGTGGGCGCGCCGATTTCACAGGGACCGGGAGCAACGACGTGGATCATTGAGAGGCTCTCCGGATTGCCGGGCATCGGATTCGACCTGGCAAACTTGGGTGAAATCCAGAATCCTGCCGCAGGGACGCTGTTCGGCATCCAGGCGCTGGACATCGCCGTTTTCGTACTGTTAGCCCTGTTTGGCGTTGGCGCGGCGCTGGGCATCATCTGGCACAGACGGCAGTGGCTGATCATCGCCGGCGTGTTCTGGTTCCTTATCGCCGTACTCTTTAGCACGTTGCTCACAAACGGCATCGGCTTTGGCAGCGGAGTTTGGCAGTCGCTGGGGTATTGGGTCGCGCAGCAGGATGTCGGGCGGGGGAGTCAGCCTTGGTACTACTACTTCATGGTTCTGTCCGTGTACGAACTCTTGCCGCTTGCAGTCGCGCTCGTGACGGGCTTCTTTATCCTCAGGCGACGACCTGCTTTCATGACGTTTGACGTCTTTCTCATCTACTGGTTCCTCCTCGCCCTCGCGCTCCTGCTCATAGCCGGCGAGAAGATGCCATGGTTGTCCATTCATTTGACGCTGCCGATCATCATGATTGCGGGACGTGGTCTGGGAGAATACCTGCCACGTGCCTTCAATCAGATTCGCCAAATATCCCAACAAGCTGATGCCCGCCGCGTGGGTCATGTGGTAGCCGTTGGTGGGCTGGCCGTGCTCCTGATCCTCACCGCGCGTTCCTCGCTCCGCGCCAGCTTTGAGAACGGCGATGTTCCGGTGGAGATGCTCGTTTACACCCAGACCTCACCCGCGCTCGAGCAGGCCGTCGATGAGATCGACCGCTACGCAGCCGCCACAGGCAACGGACAGGATTTACTCCTCACGATCGATACTGCGCACGGATTCTCATGGCCGTGGCACTGGTATCTGCGTGACTATACAAACGTTGAATACCGGTGCATGGGCGGCGAGAGCATCTGCGGGGAGGGCTCGCCTGTCGTGACCGACGAGAATCCTCCGCGCGGACTCATCATGGCCCTCAACACGGACAGCGCTTCCAATATTCAGACCGCCGAATGGGGATCGGACACGGCGAATCGCGTGCGGATTCCCCTCCGATGGTGGTTCCCGGAGAGTGTCTACCGCGGCGACCAGTACTACGAAGGGCTGGGCGTCGGTGACATTGCGCGAGGCGTGATCGACCTGGGGGCGTGGTCAACCATCTGGACCTATTGGACCCTGCGGGAGCCGCCGCGGCGTCTCGGCAGTTCTGATATCTACGTCTATTTCCCGTCCGACTATACGCCGGAGCTGAGCACCCCGCCCGATCCGGTCTACGGGCCTGCCTAGGTCCGCGTCCTAATGCTCATCAACAGGCGTACTCTCTTCGCGCTCGCGGTAAGCGTGGCTTTTCTGGCCCTTGTTTTCTGGAGCATCGATTTCGACGAGTTCCTCGACGCGTTCGCGGAGGCGAATTATCTCTGGCTGATTCCGGCGGTCATCGTCTACTTTCTCGCATTCACCCTGCGTGCGTGGCGCTGGCAAAGCTTGTTGGCCCACTTGGGGGGTGTGACACTTGGGCGCTCGTATTTCGTGGCGACCATCGGTTATGCGGCAAACAACGTCCTACCACTCCGGCTAGGCGAATTCGTCAGGGCATATCTGCTGCGCCGCAACCCCGGACTGGACATGACGGCCAGCCTGGCGACTATCGCCGTGGAGCGCATCCTTGACGGCTTGACTCTCCTCCTCTGGCTCGGCATCGGCCTGCTGTTCTTCGCCTCCATGTGGACCCTCTCACCCCTGCTGGCGCTAGCCGCGCAGGTGGCTGCCGTGGTGTTTATCAGCGCGGGCATCGCGGTGTTGCTTGCCGTCCTGTTTCCGGATGCAGCCCTCCGTTTGAGCCATACCGTCACACGACCGCTCCCCGACAGATACGCTGCGCGTCTGATGGCTATTGCAGAATCGTTGCTCCACGGCTTCGCGGCTCTCAAAGACGCGCGCAAGATACCGTTCTGGTTCGTGGTTTCCAACGCCGTGTGGGCGGGCGAGGCTCTGGTCTACATCCTCGTGGCTGTGGCAATGGACGTGGATACGCCAATCGTCGTGTTGTGTGTCGCAGTTGCCGCCTCCAACCTCGCCACCGCCGTGCCGTCGTCATCCGGGGGCATCGGTCCGTTTGAGCTGTTGGCGAAAGAGACTCTCGTCCGCGCCGGTGTGGGAGTGGGGCTTGCCACGGCGTACGCGGTTGTCATTCACGCCACGCTGTGGGTTCCCGTTACGATAGCGGGAGCGATCCTGCTCATCCTGGAGGGAGTGCCGCTGCGCGAGGTGCTGCGTCCTACGAGCGGGATGAACGGATCAGGCACCGGGCAGGCAAAGGCAACTGAATGAAGATCGGAATCATTGGCGGCGGTGTTGGCGGACTTGCGGCAGGCTATGAGTTCGCCAAGGCCGGTCACACCGTTGAGTTGTTTGAGCGAGCGCCGTTCCTGGGCGGGTTGGCATCCACCTTTGACGTTGGCGGCGGGCGGCTGGAGCGCTTCTACCACCACCTGTTCCTGTCTGATGTCACGATTATCGGCCTGCTGGACGAACTTGGCCTGAAGGACCGCCTTATCTGGGAAGACTCGAAAGTTGGCTATTTCACACACGGGCGCATCTTTCCGTTCGCGACGGCGACGGACCTCCTGCGCTTCAGCCCTGTGAGCCTGGTCGACCGTATCCGCATGGGCCTGGTGACGCTCTACATCCAGCGCATCAAGAACTGGAAACGGCTTGAGGACACGACGGCAGCCGCGTTTATGCGCAAATGGGCCGGGCGGCGCAACTACGAGGAGATATGGGAGCCGTTGCTGCGAGGCAAATTCGGGCGCTATGCCGAGCAGATCGCCATGCCGTGGATGTGGAGCAAGTTCGCAACGCGCGTTGCCTCCCGGAAGGGCCTGCTTGGTCGTGAGCAACTCGGCTATATCGAGGGCAGTTGGCAGGTACTGATTGACGCCCTTGAACAGCGCATCGGGGAGTTGGGCGGCGAGGTGCGGACGGGCGTCGGCGTGTCCCGCATCGAAACCGAGGACAACCGGGTGACGGGGCTGACGATTACCGGCTCGGACGGCACTGAGGAAAAGCGCGACTATGATGCAGTCCTCGCCACCGTCCCAAGCTTCCTCCTGCCGCGTCTTGTTGATCTGCCCGAGGATTATCTAAGTAAGGTCAGCACTATCGACTACGAAGGCGCGATCGCCGTGATCTGGGTGATGAATCGCAGCCTCTCGCCGATCTATTGGCTTAACATTGCAGACGCGGACATTCCGTTCCTGCTCGCGCTGGAGCAGACCAACCTCGTCCCGCCGTCCGTCTATGGCGGCAAGCACATCCTCTACACCGCGGACTACGTGACGTCCGATGATCCCCGGTGGTCGCTTTCAGATGAGGAGCTTATCGATAGCTACGTCGAGCACCTAAAGAAAATCAACCCTGAGTTCGACCTGTCTTGGGTGGAGCGGACGTACGTCCACCGTGAAGGCGCGGCGCAGCCAATCATGACCACCCATTTCAGCGACAAGATTCCGCCCAACAAGACGCCCGTCGACGGTCTTTGGCTCGCGGCCATGAGTCAGATCTACCCGGAGGACCGTGGAACCAACTACAGCATCCGCCAAGGCCAGGACGTGGCCCGCGCCATGATGGCCGAGGTGGGCTAGCGCACCTTGAAGTTGGTTTCCACCTCCACGCAGGAGCCGCGGGGGAGGGAGCCCATGCCAATCGCGTTGCGGGCATGGCGCCCCGCCTCGCCCAGAACTGCGACAAGCAGGTCTGACGCGCCATTCGCAACGATTGAGTGCTGATCGAAATCGGGCACGGCATTTACGAATACAGTGATTCGCGTCACTGACTCAATAGCGTCAAGGCCGCCGTCAAGCGCATTGTCCACTGCCGAAAGCGCATTGAGTGTCGCGATTCGGGCTGCGTTCGCGGCCTCTTCGACCGTCACCTCTGCGCCAACCTTGCCCGGTGAGATAAGTTCGCCGTCCTGTGTGGGGAGCTGTCCGGCAACGTAGAGGGTGTTGTGGACGCGATTGGCGGGGGTGTAGTTGCCGCCGGGTGTGGCCGGCGGAGGAAGGGTGATTCCAAGTTCCTTGAGCCTGTCCGCTACTGTCATTGTTGGTTGCCTCCTATGCGAATCTGCTGAGCGCTCGGTCGTTGAATTTCAGGCCAAATGTTGTCAAGTTCAGAATACTGCGGATAGCGTCCGGCGAGCAGCGGCATATGATCGGATGTCAGCAGGACGGGCGGGAGGCCGTCCAACCCGCCGCGCGCGCGGCTGATGACAATCCCATCCGTGCCAAAAGGCTCGCCTGCCTCCGTGCCCGTGCTGTGGATGAGGACGCCAAACCCGCCGAACCCGCTCGGTTTGGTGAGTTCAAGCATCGCCATGCGGTTGGCCATGATGTCCTGGGGCGGTAGATCAAGCTCGCGCAGCGCATCGATGAACGCCTGCGATCCGAGCTTCTTGAGATACCGCTGCTGCGTCAACAGTCCCTCCGTCCGCAGCCCTGCCTCCTCCCCGGCCCCTGCCAGTGACGTGAAATCCACGTGCGCCGTGATGTCCTGCCTGCCCAGCCGGATATAGGGGTTGGTGGAGGACGTGTGCCGGTGGTAGCAGAGCAGGGTGCCTTCCCGCCGCGAGCCGTCGTACAACGTGGCGGCAGGGAAGCCGTAATCAATCGTGAACACAAAACCGCGCCGCAGTCGTGATGCGCTTTCTCTCAGATGCTCGGTTCCCTGAAGGTCGATTTCCGCCTTGCTGCCATTCGGCAGCGTCACGTCTAACTGCCTCAGCCGCTCTGCCAACGCCGGTGTCGACGGTTCGGCAATTGTCTCGATGAATCCGGCGTCCGTCGCGTCCACGAGAAACTCGTAAAGCGTTGCGCCCTGTTGAATCACACGATGGCGAGGCATGGCGTCGTACAACTCATTGGATATGATTACACCGACCTCGATTTCGTCCGGTGGGGCGTCCCCGTCCCAGTTGATGTCGATTTTCGTCTCATCGCCCTGTGAGGGCGTCACGCGCCCATTCCGCCCAAACTCAACGATGCGGTAATCGACGGCTGCCCTGAAATCCACAGTCAGATAGCGTAGGTAGTTGAAAAAATCTTCGGCGAGCCGCCCCTTGCCGCCGCCCTCTTCGATGATCGTAAACAACTGCGGCTTGCCCAATAGTTCCCAGCAGCGCTCCAACTGTAAGGCGAGCAACGCCCCAAACACGGGGTGCGTAGTGGGCGCGGTATAGAAATCACCCGCCGGTCCGATGCGCTCGTCGAGGCTGCTGTAGTAGCCGCCGTCCGGGTCGTAGAGGACAACGCGCATGAAATCGGCGAAGGGGATTGGACCCCTTCGCCGTATTTCATCTCTAAGCCGGGCCTCCAGCGTCTGCCGGGCCATGGGCGTATGTGTTTCCGCGTCTACTGGATTGCGAACGACGCGATCATCTCATCCACGTCCCGGGAGCGCAGTCGGGAGTTCAGGCTGCTGTAGCGCTCGTCGAGAGGCTCGGAGTTGTCCGCGGCGTACAGGACGCCAAGCGGAACACCGGGATCCTGCGCAATCCTCAGTGCCTCGCTGAAGTTGGTCGGATCATGGCTCTCCGGGATGTCATAGGTCAGCGGATCGATGCCCTTCTTGGCGTTGCCTCGAAGGATGTCGTAGTTGTCGTTGTAGGTGGTGCAGGGGGACTGGACGTGGACGATGGAGAAGCCGGGATAGTCCATGCCCTCTCGAATCATCTGCGCCATCTCGCGTGGCTTGCTGGAGAACGCGGATGCGACAAAAGACGCGCCCAGTGACAGATAGTACTGGAACGGCTTGACCTCGCCCTCAATCTTGCCGCCGGGCGTGGTGCTGGTCACGACGCCGAACTGCGTGGTCGGGGAGCTCTGTCCCTTTGTCAGGCCGTAGACGCCGTTGTCCATGATTACGCAGGTCACGTTCAGATTACGCTGGGCGGCGGGGCCGATGTGCTCCGCGCCGATGCTCAGGAAATCGCCGTCGCCGGCGACAACCATGACCTCAATCTCTGGATTGCCGCTCTTGATGCCAAACGCGACGGGCAGGGTGCGCCCGTGGATGCCGTGAAAACCGAACGGTTGTGGGCCGTCCGTCAGGTGAACCAAGTTGCCCGAGCAACCGATTCCGGCGACGATCACGTTGTTCTCGAACGGGATATTCATTTCGGTTGTGCGTGCTGCGATCGTCAACTCGATGGCGCGCTTGACGCCGAAGTCGCCGCAGCCGGGGCACCACTTGAAATCGTACTCGGGGTTCCGCTTCGTCATTGTCTGCTACCTCTCCCTTTCGACTGTGTCCGTGCGCAGGGCGCTAGACTCCGACCTTGCTGCCCGCCATGGCCTCTACCTCGGCGGTGATTCTCTCAACCAGGTCTGCCACCTTGAACGGCAGGCCCGTGTATTGGGTAAGTGACTTCGCGTTGACGCCGTGCTGGCGCAGGATGGAGGACAACTGCCCAAGGTAGTTGAGCTCAGGAACCAGCACGAGCTTCTTGGAGCGCAGCTCATCCAGCAGCTTGGGATTGAGCGGGGAGATGAACATGGTGTAGTACCAGCCCACCGGCACCCCGTTCTCCATCATCTGCTCATACGCCTCATGGGCCGGGCCCTTGGAGCCGCCCCACGGCAGGATGACCACGTCATTGTCCGTGTTGCGCGCCTCGTACGGCGTGTCCTCAAGGAGCTTCAACTTGCTGAATCGCCGCTCCGTGCCGCGGACGTGATGAACCGGCAGGTGCGTTGTGTCGCCGATCGTATCGTGCTCGCTCGCGTTGGCGACGTACGCGCCGGGGCCGCCGGGCAGTGGCATGGGCGTAACGGTATCGCCTTCGTAGCGCTTGTACCCGTTCGTGCCGGTATAGACCTGCCGCGCCTCCACTTCCACGAGGGACGGATCAGGCTTGCGAATGTTCTGGACGCGCTCGGAGAGCATGTGCTCTGAGAGCACAATCACGGGGCCCTGGTAGCGCTCCGCCCAGTTGAGGGCGTGCATGGCTGCGTAGAAGCACTCCTCGATGGTGCCGGGCGCAATGACCGGCAACTGTGAGTCGCCGTGCGCCGGATGCATGGCCATGTACAGGTCGGACTGCTCAGACTTGGTGGGCAGTCCCGTGGCGGGGCCGCCACGCTGAACGTCAACGATCACGCATGGAATCTCCATCATCCACGCCATCCCGAGCCCCTCGCTCATGAGCGAGAAACCGGGACCGGCTGTTGACGTCATGGCCTTCTTGCCGACGAAACCTGCGCCGACGATGGTGCTGATTGACTCGATCTCAGAGCTTGCCTGGTAGACGAATGTGCCCTCGCCGCGGAGGTTCTGCTCCATGAAGACGAGGATGGACGTTGCCGGCGATATGGGGTAACCGACAAAGAAATTCAGGCCGGCGGCCAGCGCGCCCAGTCCAAAGCTCTCGTTGCCCTTGATGATGATCTGCTCGTAATCGGGCGGATCGGGAGCGGCCAACTCGCCGAGCGAGAATCCGCTCTCCTTCGCCGCGTCGCGCCCAAGTCCGAGGCCCATGCTATTGGCCGCCACGACTTCGGCGTCGTTCGGGCGGCCTCGTGTGAAGCGCTTGACGTTGAAGTCCTCGAGGTATTGCTCAGGCCAAGCGACGAATTGCGCGACGGCGCCGAGGATAACCATGTTGGCGGCGCGCGGGTTGCCGGTCGACTTTCCAAGTTCTTCGTAGGGCAGGGCCACGATGTTCATCGAACCCTTGTCCTCTTCCGGCACTTCAAAGACTGCCGAATCATAAACGAGGATGCCGCCGTCACGAAGCTCTTCCTTGTGAACCTCGTAGGCTTCCTCGTTGAATGCGACGAGCACGTCGAGCGTGTCGCCGTTGCTGAGCGCCGGTGTCACGGAAATGCGACACTGGCTCCACGTGGGCCCGCCCATGATCTGGGACGGGAAAGTAACGAATGTCATCACGTGGTATCCCACCTGCGCGGCTGCTGCGGCGAGGGCCTCGGATGCGGTCACCATGCCCTGTCCGCCTTCGCCCGCAAAGCGGATCACAAAGTCTCGTGTGGCTGCCACTAACTTCCCCCTTGCGACTTCAATTCTCGACAGGCCAGTAGTGCATGACGATTGCTTGAAAGGCTGTGGTTACCGAGCCCCCGCAAAGCGTCCGCCATAAACCTGCCCCGTGCATTATGACGCACTAGATTTGAGTATAACAAACGTTTGGAGGGTGCGACGCATCCCTCGGACAAGATTATGGAACGTTGAAGGCCAGGTTTGGAGGGGCTGTCAAGCAATTCGGCTGATATAATCGGCGGCAACATGGCATGAGATGCGCTAAAGCGCATGAGAGGTACTTACGCAATGTCAGAATCCGTCAACGAAGTAGCTCCCGGCATCTTTCAGATGCGCATCCCGATGCCGGAGAACCCACTCGGCTACACACTCCCCTATCTCGTCACCGGCCCGGACAAGCCCATCCTCATTGATACCGGTCTCCGCTCCGAGGAGGGTATTGAGGCTCTGGAGGATCAGTTGGTAGGTCAGTTGGGAATCAAACCGGGCCAGATCGATTTCATCCTTATTACCCACAACCACCCGGATCACTATGGACTTGCCATCGACGCCAAGAAGCTCACCGGCGGACGGACGGCCATGCACCGCATCGACTGGGAGCAGAGCCCGTTCCGTGCGGCGATGGAGGCGATCAAACGTGATCCCAAAGCAGCGCGAACGGATGGTGACGACCGTATGAAGGCATGGTATCGCCGACATGGCGTGCCGGAAGAAGAGCTGCAGGGCGAGTTGTTCGGAGGACGGCGCGGCCGCCGCGCAATCCAGGAGGAAGAGCGTCGACAGGAACACCCGGAGGGCATCCCGTCTCACGGCGACTCAGCAGAACGTGGCGCGGGTGAGGAGCGCGAGTCACGTCAGTGGGCGCTGTTCCGCGAATTTGAGCCGCCTGACCTGCTGCTTGACGGTTCAGAAGTCTACAAGACCGGCAGGTACAACCTTCGCGCATTCTGGACGCCCGGCCACACACCCGGCCACCTCTGCTGGGTGGATGAGGAAGCCAGGATAGTCTTTACCGGCGACCACATCCTGCCCATCATCACGTCCAATGTATCCGTGCGGATGACATCGGATGGGGACCCGTTGGGTGATTACCTTGACTCGGTTGCAAAGGTGGGTGAATTGGACGTCGATCTTGTCCTGCCCGCGCATGAACATCATTTCACCGATCTCAAGGGACGCGTGAATGAACTCCATAAACATCACGACGCGCGCCTGGATGCCGTGCTCAAGGCGGCGGACGGCTCCTCGCGCACAGCCTATGAGGTCGCGGCAGGCGTGCCGTGGGACGTTGGTTCCTGGGAAGAGATGGACGAGTTCTTGCGGCGGGCCGCCGTTGGAGAAACGCTTTCGCATCTTGAACACCTGAGCCGCAAGGGAACGGCAAGGCGCATCCGTGAAGAAGAGTCGCCTGTTGTGAGGTGGCAGAGCGTGCAGTAACCGGCAAAGCGAGTACAATCGAGACGAAAGAGCGCGGGGAGATGACATGGCGGACGTAGCGACTGCCGTACAGGCTCTCAAAGAAACGGCCTCGGCGCATGAAGGACGAAATATCGTCGACCGCGCTTTCGCTCGCGAAGTCGAAACCCTTCTTGACGGCTTCTACGCGGACATCACCCAGCTCAAGCGGATTGAGCTGCAGAGCCTGTTTGACCTGTTTCTCCTCAAGGCGCTGTACATCGACCGCCACAGCACCAGCATCGCCACGCTTGACTATCTTGGGGGCTTACTCGCGCGCCACGTGCGAATGAGAGAGATATTTCCGATTCCGGATCTCGCCGCCCACTTCGGCAACCTGCTGGAAAGCCTCATGGAAGAGGCGGAGCATGGCGCGGCGCGGGAGGCGCAGAATCTCTTTGAGGCCAACCGCAACATCGCGGACAGCACCCTGTTCCTTATCGGCATCTTCCCCGCGAGCCTGACCGGACGCCGCAGCAGGTGGCGACGTCGCCGCAACCCTGCAATGCAGGCCATCCCCCGGCTGGACATCAGCTACTACACGCGGCTCGGGCGGAGTCATTACGCGCTCGCCTCCGAACATGAACTGGCGCGATGGACGGGTCTGGATCGTGTCCTGAGCCGACTCTCTAACAATTTCAATATCTACGCGGAGGTTCTGTCTGAGGTTGCGCAGACATTCATCCATGGCGTCGATGTGCAGCGTGTGACAAATCTCATGCTGGACAGCTATAACGCGTGGCGTCGCACGGGCGATCCGCAAAGGATGGAGGAGCTGCGTAAGTACGCGGCTTTGCTCGCCCTGGATCCACGCCGCGCATTTTCACGGTTGCGGCGTCGTCAGCGTTACGTTCTTCTCGATCCCGCCGGTCAATAGCCTGTCAGTCTTGTAGCAGAGGCAGCGCAAACTCCCGTCGCAGCCGCTCTTCGTTTTCCGGGCTCTCCGGTTTCGCCTCGTCCGCCCACAGGCTGCCTGCAATCTCGGTGATAACAAGCACGGGCAGCGGATCGCCGGCGGGTCCTGCAATCAGTTCGCCAAGCCGGTTGAAGATTGAAGCGTCGCGGGAACAGTAAAAGCGGCCGATCGGCGCCAAAGCGTCCTCAGATCGATCGTCGCTCCGCCATTCGATAAGCGCCCCGTCATTTGGGCAGCGAGAACGCAGTGCCAGAATGCCGGTCGTTGTGCGGACGGCGTGGATGTCGGCGCGGCGGGGCGATGTGACAACCTCGCCGACTGCCAGATCACGCAGGCTTGAGATGGCGCCAAGCAGGACAAGATTGTCAGTGGCCGCGGGCCGTGACGGCTCCGTTGCCGCGGACGGATCATCGCGCCGCCATGACATGGTGAGAAAGGCGCGGCGGCTCAGGTCGTTCTCGTTGTTGCCAGTCATCTCAAGCTCGTGGACATCATTCCGGCTGAATCTTTGGCCTTTCCTGCAACCGTTGTATCATGGTGAACGCAGTGTAAACGAGGGCAACGGCCTCAGAACACGGCAATTCGCGGAGGGATCGCATAGCCAGGTCTAGTGCGGCCGCCTGCTAAGCGGTTTGTCCTTTAATCGGGACACATGGGTTCGAATCCCATTCCCTCCGCCATCGCATATAATCTGCCCGCACCGGGCAATCGAAACGGGGATGGTGAGGGACAGGAATGGCGCGATATCACCTGTGGACCGTCGGCTGTCAGATGAACACAGCAGACTCAGACCGTCTCGGCCTCTCTCTTGACCAATTGGGTTACGAGTCTGTCCAGAAGGCGGAGGATGCCGATATCGTCGTCCTCAATAGCTGCGTCGTGCGGCAGGGTGCGGAGGACAAGGTCGTCGGCAGGCTGGATTCCCTCAAGTCATACAAGAAGAAGAACCCGGACGCGACCATTGCCCTGATGGGCTGCATGGTCGGCCCGCGAACCGACGCCCTGCGCGAGCGATTCCCCCACGTGGATTTCTTCCTGCGCCCGCAGGATTTCACCGCGCTGGTGGAATTTGCGGCGGACCGGCAGGGCCTCTCCTGCGACACTGACCAGGCATTCCTTGTTCCGTCGCGGCCCACGGTGAGCACCTTCGTGCCCATCATCCAGGGCTGCGACGAGTTCTGCACCTACTGCATCGTGCCGTACCGGCGCGGCAGGGAAACAAGCCGCCTCGTTGATGAGTTGGTCAGGGAAGCCGAGATGCTGGCGACGCGGGGCGCGAAGGAGATCACTCTCCTCGGCCAGATTGTCGACCGCTACGGCCACGATTTGCCGGACAAGCCGGACCTTGCCGACCTGCTCCGCGCCATCCATCCGGTGGACGGGCTGGAGCGCATCCGGTTCCTGACATCCCATCCGCGTGACATGACGCAGCGAATCCTGGATGCCGTTGCGGAGCTGCCCAAGGCGTGTGAGCATCTCAACTTGCCGTTCCAGGCCGGCTCAGACGAGGTACTGGAGCGGATGCGCCGCCCGTACACCATCGCGCAATACATTGAACTTATCGAGCGCGCGCGGGAAACGATCCCGGGCGTTGCCATCAGTACGGACGTTATCGTCGGTTTCTGTGGCGAGACGGACGAGGAGTTCCGGCAGACGATGGACGTTCTGGAGCAGGTGAAGTTCGACATCGTCCACGTTGCGCCGTATTCAACACGTCCCGGAACCATCGCGGACCGCAAACTCGTGGATGATGTTCCACCCAAAGTAAAGATAGAGCGGCGCAAGGCTGTTGAGGAATTGCAAGAGCGAATTGCCACGGAATTGAACGCGCCATTGGCCGGTACTCGTCAGGAGATTCTTATTGAGCGGCGGGTGAAGGATGCGTGGACGGGACGGACGCGGACGAACAAGATTGTCCACGTGCAGGGGTCTGAAGCCAACCTCGAGGGCCACGTCGTGGACGTTGACATCGTGCGCGCCGGGCCATGGTCCCTGACGGCAGTCCTCCCCGGCTACGACCATTCCGGTCATGAGCCCGTGCAATCCAGAGAGTTCACTCTAACTCCCGTGTAATTCTCCCCTCATTCCGGCGAAAGTCGGAATCCATCCGGCCTCATCTGACGAATCCAAAAGAAAGGGGCGGCCATTTGGCCGCCCCTTCGCTATCTGAAAAGTGGATCGCGCTGCGCGATTACTCCATGCTCTCGACTTCGATGTCCATGATGGTGATCTCGCCCACAGTCATTGTGCCGGTGAACGTGAATTCCGGCCCGAAAACGGCATGGTTGAAAGGCGCTGTACTCGGATCGAAGAACGTTGTGAACTCGAAGCTGTCACCGGCGCCTCCGCCGCCCATGCCGCCGTCAACGGCCGTCACGCGGTAGCTGGCTGGTTCGGGCGCCGTTCGGCTGCCATGAACCGCCTTGAACTCATCGGGCACCAAGGTATTTTCGGTGAGGTCGACTTCGGTGAAGCAGTCCAGCGTGCCCGTAAGGACGATCTGTGTCGAGCCATCGGCGTTGGTCGAGATTTCATAGCTGTCGACGCTGTTGGAGGCCATCGCCATGTAAAACGTGTTTGCATCGATTGGAATCTCACCCAGCCCGTTCGTGGGCATCACGAAGTCCGTGAAATTCGTGTCCACGCGGCACATGGCGTATTCCGTGCTGAACGAGAAAACCTCGTCCATAACGTGAGAAATCTCACCGGACAGCGTGGGCATCGACTTCTCATTGACGCCTCCGCCGAATGCAGTAATGGTCGCCAGTTCCTCAACCTGTCCGGCAAGCGCGCTCTTATCGCCCTCAAGCGCTGCGTTGTCGTCCTCCAAGCCGCTGATGGTTCCCTGCTGCGAGAAATACACCGCGCCGCCCGCGATGATCGCAAGCACCAATGCCGCAACCGCCGCAATTGAAAGTGGAACGTTGTTGTTCACGTAAACAGTCCTCCCCGGGAAAAGCCCTTAACGCGTGACTAACATTGCCGTTTACTGTATCCCACAATCGCAAATCGCGAAAGCAAATCTATAAATCCGCATAAGCGTATTTATATCGAGAGCATCCTACAGCCTACTTAAAGGTCTCGTATGGGCTCAAGCATCCACGCCGCCCATGCCCGCAGCTGATCTTCGATGTCATTGCCGCAACGAGGGCATTCATAATCGCCGTAACGGATGCGGGTCTTGCACTCAGGGCAGGAGATCGTGGCGTTGCTCATTGCCTGCACAACGTGGCTGATTTGATCTTCGGTGGCACTCATATCTGCTGGATCGGCATCATCCCTTCGTAATGGTTGCCTACCGAACGGGGAAAGTCTAGGCGTCGCGCTCCGACAGGGACTTCGCTCGCCGGTGTATCCCTGTCGCGCCGCTGGGTCTGTTGCCCATTTGCGCCTCAATCTGCGGCGTGCCATCGGCCTCGTAGCAGCGAACCCGCATGCTGTGATTGCCCGCCTCGAACGGCCAATCGTATCGCCAGAGCACCCACGTTGTGTCCGAAAGCGGCTGGCGAAGCTCCGCCGCCTGCCACGCCCCGCTGTCCACGCTGACCTCGACTCGTGAAATGCCGCGCGCTCCTGCGTAGGCGATGCCGCCAACAGGAACCAGCGTTTGGCCGTCCCGCTCAAAAACCGCCTGATCGGAGATTGTGTCCACGACAGACGTGGCGCGCACCCGCGCGACCTCATCCCATCGCCGTGATACCCAATACCCTTCCGTGTATTCCTCCTGCACCGTCATGTTCGTTATCCACTTCGGCTGCTTCATGCCGTAACGATCCGGCAGCCAGATGCGGAGCGGGAAACCGTGCTCGACGGGTATCGGCCTTTCATCCCACGCATACGCGAGCATGATTCGCTCATCCTGGTCGATGAGTTCGAGATCAACGATCTCGTGGAAACCGTCCCCGCTCTCGATGTTCACGTACCGCGCTCCCGGCAGTGGCTGAACATCCGCCAGGATGTCCTTGAAGCTCGCCCCCGTCCACTGCGTCGTGCTGATCAGCGGCCCCCCAACACGATTGGAGATGCACGAGAGCGTGATGAACTGGCTGCGAGGCTCGTAGTTGTTGCGGATATCCTCAATCGACAACTCGACGGGATTCGCCACCAGGCCGCTGATGGGGAGCACCCATGACGCCCCGTCGATAACCGTAGGCGTCGTTCGGATGAAGATACGATAGTGAGCCTCAACGGGGGTGTATTCAGCCCGGGTACCCGGCGCAGGCATCACGGGATCGCCATCGTTCGGGAACGACGTGACTCCGCCCATCGCTACTCCCTCATCCATCCCTTCGGGCATGGTGATTGTTGACCCGCCGCTGCCCGCATTACCGATGAGATTGCCCGTCACTGATCCCGCGACCGTGATGACCGCCGCGGCGCCTCCTACGCGGACGATAAACTCGCGGCGATTCATCCCGCCGTCCATCCCCCACGTCGGCTGTGCCGAGGCTTCTTGATATTGCCGTGTATGAACGACAGGAGGCTCAACCGGCTGATCGAGGCTGGACCTTATCGGCGAGGTCACAGGCTCGTCCGCCTTGCGCGGCAGCACGCCCTCAAGTACATGACCGGCGGCGTAGCCCCACAATGCATACGCTCCAGTGATCCAAACGACGCTGACAAGCGCAGGCAACGTTGACCCGCCAATCGCAAGAGACACGAATGTCAGGGCAAGGCCATTGACAATGCCCACATAAAAGGCAGCTCGGCGGAGGTCGAGAGTGAGAACCGGGGCAATGACCGCCACGAGTGTGATTAGCGCCACGCCGATGCCGAAGAACTGCAGAAGGGCGATGGCCAACTCGGCCGTCTTTGCCGTATCCGCCACGTCCAGCCCGACAAGGATCATGCCGTCGATGAACAGGTCCAGCCCGAATGTGACAAGCGGCCCCGGCAGGACGCGCGTTATCCAGTCGAAGAGGTCATAGGGAGGGAAGGGGAGTTCAAAGAGCTTGTTCGCCAAATAAAACAGCGCCATCAATGGCGCCGTCACGATGGCTCCCGCCGCTGCTCCGCCGGTTATCCGTGACCAGGACATGACAGACTCCTAATCCTCACCCCCAATGATACTCCCCGTGCCAACCTATGCGGCCAGACGCTGATCCTCCTCCAGCGCTCCCTCAAGCGCGCGAATCGCCACCTCGATTTGAGCATCGTCCGGTTGGCGTGTCGTTAGTGACTGAAGCAACAGATTCGGCCAAATGATTGCTTTCACAAGAAAGTTGTTGGCGTGGAATCCGCTGAATCTGATGATCTCATAGCTCAGCCCCGCAATCAGCGGCAGCACGACGACCCGTGAGATCACGCGGTCCACCAACCCGGGCGGCGTCCAAAATACATGGACGATGATTGCTACCACCAGCACAACCAGGATGAAAGCCGTCCCGCACCGTGGATGAGCCGTGCCGAATTGCCGAATCGAGCCCACGTCAAGTGGCTGTCCGTGTTCACGCGCATGGATCGTCATATGCTCCGCGCCGTGGTAGGCGAACACACGCCGTATATCCGGCATCAGCCCAATCAGCGCGATGTACCCCACAAACATGAGAAGACGAATCACGCCTTCAATCACGTTGCTCCAGATGTTGGTCGTGTCCAGCCACGAATCAAGAAGTCCTGTTGCGAAGACCGGTGTCGCAAAGAAGATCGTGATGGCCAGCAGCAGACTGACCGCCACCGAACTGGCAACCGCCCAGGATGACAAGCCGCCCGGCCCTTCGTCCGTGTCTCCCTTATTCTCCTCTTCAGAAGCGACGTTGGCGGAGAAAATCAGCGCCCGTGTTCCCACCACGAGCATCTCGCTCAGGACAATCACGCCCCGGATGAACGGGATACGGCGAATCGTCCGGGCCCAGCGCCACCCGATGGGCTGTGTTTCGACAAGAATCTCACCGCTTGGACGGCGCACTGCCATGCTCACGCACGTCTGACCGCGGATCATCACGCCCTCAATGAGCGCCTGACCCCCATATGTGCTTGCCGTTGGTTGGCCCGCCTCAGTCATCGCTGTGCGGCGACCGCGTAACGAAAGTTAACCCTGGTCCTCTTGCCGGCCCTGCCGCTGGGTCGTCTGCGCGTAGCGGCGGCGCAGCCGCTCAACGCGGCCGAGCGTATCGACGATGCGCTGCTGTCCCGTGAAGAACGGATGGCACGTATTGCACACGTCCACGCGAATCTCAGGCGTCGTCGCGCCCGTCGTCCACGAGGTCCCACACGCGCACGTCACCTGTGTCTGGTAGTACTCAGGATGGATTCCTGGCTTCATGGTTATGCTCTCCGCAAGTGAAAGGCGCTGCTACGCCTCAACGGGATAGACGCTGACGCGCTTCTTGGCGCGAGTCTGATGCTCGAACTTGACCGTGCCGTCAATCAGGGAATACAGCGTGAAATCACGACCGCGCCCGACATTGGTTCCCTCAAAGATCTTTGTTCCGCGCTGCCGCAGGATGATCGTCCCTGCCCGCACGGTCTCGCCGTCATACCGCTTCACGCCCAGCCGCTGTCCCTGGCTGTCGCGGCCGTTTCGGGTGGTTCCGCCGCCCTTCTTATGCGCCATTGCTGTCTATCCCTTTTCTCTTGGTTTCCAGGATGCCGGACTAGGCGGGAACGATCTCCCGCACGAGCAGTTCCGTGATTGGCTGCCGATGTCCACGCTTGCGTCGATAGCGCACCTTGGACTTGTACTTGAAGACGATGATCTTCTTGTCCTTGCCCTGCTTCTCGACCTCCGCGATTACCTTCGCCCCTTCGATTGTCGGTGTTCCAACGGCGATGTCGTCGTCGTTGGTAATCATCAGAACCTGGTCAAGCTCGATGAGTTCCCCTTCCTCGGCATCGAGCTTCTCCACTGAAACCCTCTGGCCGGGGGACACACGATACTGCTTGCCGCCCGTCTGGACGATTGCGTAGTTGATGGAAACACCTCGTGGATTGTGTGGCGAAAGTGGCATCAATGATACGTGCAGCCCCCGCCTTCGGTCAAGAAGCCAGCCCGATGATCCCTATCTGACACTCCACCATTTCACGGGGTTGTCCATATCCAGTTCCTCCAGCATTTCAAGCCGGATGATGCGGACTTGCGGCTCCTCCCCACGATTCAACTCAAGCAGCCCCACGGTTCCGACAAGATGATCAAGGTTGTGGGGCAGGGTGGGACTTCCCGGGTTCACACACAACACGTCCTTGACCTTAACGACCTCCTCTGTGTGCGTGTCCCCAAAGATGATGATGTCTACGGCCTGCTCGAACTCGTGATTCATCACGGATTCGATGGTGCGATGCGGCGGAAACTCCGGAATCGCCAGCCCGTGCGTTAGCCCGATCGAAAACCCCTCGACATCCATAACACGTGTGCGTTCGATGCGTGGGTCCGTAATCTTCCGAAAGAAATCGCCGTTTCCTTCGCACGCGTACACGGGCGCGGCGCGTTCCAACTCATCGAGGCATGACGGGCTGTAGATATCGCCCGCATGGAGGATGAACTCCGCCCCTGCGCCGGAAAAAATCTCTAGCGCGCTCTCCGGCAGCGCCAACGGCGCCTCCGGCACGTGCGTATCGGAAATCAAGCCGATGATCAAGAGGGTATCTCGGTCACTTTCTGAGAGTGACGCGCGCGTCCTTTTCGCCAACGACTATCCGTGATACCCCCAACAGCACCACGTCGCGCAGCAGGGAATGGAGCGCCATGTCCTCATCTGCCAATTGCAGAAGAGATTCGATCGCCACCGATGCGCTCCCGTGCGTCCGCGTGGCGTCTCGCAGACGCCCCGCCTCGTGGAACAGCAACTGCGCCGCCGATCGAATATCCTGCGCCGGGATTCGGCCCTTTGACGCCTCCCGGGCCAGGTTGCTTATCCGTAGATTGACTGCTGCCTCGATCCGCGAGGCAATGCCGTCCAGGCCAACCCGGGCCAGTACCGCCGCGTCCAACTCCCGTGAACGCCGGGTGTGGTACGAGCAGCGCCCCTGGTTCGTCGCGGCCTCGCACTGGTAATAGCGGTATGTGTTGGATCCTGAAGACCCGTCATTTCGTGTCCATGATTGGCGGCGTGTCACGCCCACCATATTGCTGCCGCATGCGCTGCAGATTGCGGTGCCGGACAAAAGGTACGGCCTCCCCGCACCGTATCCTGCGCGCTTTGCCCGCTCGTCAAGCCGATCCTGGATCTCCTTGAACAACGGGGATGCGACGAGGGCAGGGTGATTCCTGGCAACACGCGCGCCCAATCGGTTGTAGGCGCCTGTATAGACGCGGTTTCGCAGCATGTCACGAATCGTGACGATGCTCCACGCGCCTCCCCGGCGTGTTCGCAATCCCCGGGAATTCAATTCCGCCACAATGGCGCGGATGCCTTTGCCCTGTGCCGCAAGCCCAAAGATGATCTTGACGACGGGCGCTTCCTCGGGGTGTTCTTCCAACTGACCCCGGTCGCCCGTCTTGTATCCATACGGAATCCGGCCCAAAACGACGCCGCGCAGGGCCTTGCGGGCCATGCTCTGACGGATCATCTCTCCCCGGTCTGATGGCGCCGCGCCATTCTCCGGGATCAGGGCAATCTCAAGCGGATGTCCCTGCGCCTCCACGGAGATCAACTCAACACCCATCGCCTCCAGGCGCAGCAGCTCTTCAATGAGCTGCACACGGGGAATACGATCCCCCGGTGAAATCATCACGGAGACCCCGGCCGTCTCTTTTTCCTCGATGAGTCGTTGGCGCAGAGCCCAAAAGCCGTCTTCGGTTGCCGCGTACATCCCGTCGAACGGCGCGTTGCCCTTTTCAGCCGCGCGATCAAGATCGCGGCGGTCTCCCACGCCAAATAAGATACCTGCCACGGATCGTTACTCCCCACCTGAATCCGCCGCTTTGTGCTTCGTAAATGTTAGCACATTGTGCCAGGTTCCGCGTCCCCTCCCTTTCCTTGCCCGCCCCTTTATCTGACCGCTACCCTAATTCCGAGACGATGAAAGCCAGCAGAAAGAAACACCGCCGCTTTCCTCCGCGAAACGGCAAATCTCCCACTCCTCAGGGCCCGCTGCAGCGACTCACGCTTGAGCTTGAGCGCCCGGGCCATCAGGGTGAGGCCGTCGGACGCCGTGACGACGGCAAGATCGTGCTCGCCTCCTACGGTATTGCAGGCGAGCGCGTCGTCGTTGAAGTACGTGAGGAACACCCCGCATACATCGTCGCCGAAGTCGTAGAGGTCTTGCGATCGTCGCCGGAGCGCGTGGAGCCACGCTGCCCGCATTTTGGCGCGTGTGGCGGTTGCCAGCTCCAGCACATCTCGTATGAAGAGCAAGGCAGGATCAAGCAGGGCGTCCTCACCGATCAACTCCGCCGGATCGGGCATATCGTCGATCCACCCGTCAACCCCATCCTCGCCGCTGAAAACCCATGGAATTACCGCAACAATGCCCGATTCACCGTACGACGTGAAGGCACAACCGGATTCACCCATTGGCATACCCATCGGTTCGAACCCATCGATGAGTGCCTGATCATGGACCCGCGCATCAACGACATCAAGCGCAAATTGGATGGCGCGCTCACCAACCACGAGCGTCAGCTTGCTGTCCGCATTGGCCGCAACACAGGGGACACGCTTGTCCATCCCACGCTCAACGGCCGCGGTGATGAGCACGGTGTTGAAACCGGCCAGGATTCTTATGAGGAGCGACTGTTCAACGTCCCGTTCAAGGTGTCCGCCGCATCCTTCTTCCAGGTCAACACCGCCCAGGCAGAACGCATGATGGCCCTCGTCCGGGACCGCCTCCAACCCACATCGTCTGACACTATCGTTGACGCCTACGCCGGCGTCGGCACGATTGCCGCCCTTATCGCCCCGATAGTTGGGCGTGTCATCGCCATCGAGGAATCCGCAGCCGCCGTCCGCGACGCCGAAGTCAATCTCGCGCCTTTCCCCAACGTGGAGATGGTTCTGGCCAAGACCGAGGAGGCCCTGCCGGAACTTGATGAGCGACTGGACGCCGTTATCCTCGACCCGCCGCGTGCAGGCTGCTACCCCGAAGTCATTGATGCCTTAGGCCGACTCCAACCGCGCCGCATCGTCTACGTTTCCTGCGACCCTGCCACCCTCGCCCGCGACCTGAATCGTCTGACTCTCCGCGGCTACATGCTGACCGACGTCACGCCCGTCGATATGTTTCCTCACACCTACCACATAGAAAGCGTCTCGACGCTGGAGCGAATGCCGCCGGACGCCTTTATCCTCGCCTCCACGTCTGCGCGCCGCCGCGAAATCCTCACCCACCGGAACACCCCCTTCGCCGCGCTTGCCCCTGCCGCCGGTATCGAACCGGACATTCCGCAACCGAACCCGGAAACGTCCGCAGACCCCATCAGCTACGCCCAAAACCTCGCCCTCAGAAAAGCCCAATCCGTAGCGCATGAAAGCGCAACAGTCCCGGTCGTTGGTGCAGACACCGTCGTTGTGTCCCCGGACGGCAGCATCCTCAACAAACCCCAAGATGCCGATGAGGCCCGTCGGATGCTCCGGACGCTTAGAGAAGGAGAGCATCAGGTCATAACCGCCATCGCCGTTATCCCACCCGGTGAGTCCGGCCACCCTGGTAACCCCACCCATCACTCCCGCACCCCCGCCCGTCATTCCCGCGAAGGCGGGAATCTGAATCCCGATTTGCCAGCCCAACCGCCTATCGTCGACCACCTTGTGACCACAGGCCGCATGCGAAACTACACAGACGAGGAAATTGAAACCTACATCGCCACCAGCGACCCGTTCGATAAGGCAGGCGCCTATGGCATCCAGCACCCGGAGTTCCGCCCCGTCGCAGAACTCAACGGCTGCTACCTGAACGTCGTCGGCCTGCCCCTATGCCTGTTGGATCGATTACTGACCCAAGCAGGAACCCGGGCATCTTTCCCTCATTCCGGCGAAAGCCGGAATCCATCGGTCTCCGAACCCCGTGATGGCCACTGCGCCTATTGCGCCCAGCGCACGCCAGCACACCTCAGGATGCCCTGATAAAAACCCTCTGAAGGTTGAATCTAGCGACGGGCGCGGGGGCCGAAAGGCTCCGGCTGGAAGGGGGCGTCGCGCGTCTCGATGTAGCTGCGGAGGCCGCCCTTTTCGTTGGCATCGTCAAGGTGCCGCTTGAAGTCCTCTCGCTGGGACGTGTGGGCGAGCGCGGCAAGCTCTGCGTTCAGGCTCCACGCCTTGTCCAGCCCCATCATCTCCAGCCCCATCGTCGCGACGTGCAGGTTGATCTTCACGGTCTCGGGGGAGACGAGGGCGATGCGCTCTCCGATGTAGAAGCACTCCTCGAGCAGGTCATCGTGCGGGACAACCTTGTTGACAAGGCCGATGCGGAGCGCCTCCTGCGCGTCGATGTGGTCGCCGGTGAGCGCGTATCGCAGGGCGTTCTTATAGCCCGCCAGCAGCACCCAGATGAAATTGGTGTTGGAGATGTGGCGCACCTCCGGCTGGCCAAAGACGGCGTTCTCAGATGCGATGGTGATGTGGGTTGTGAGCGCGAGCCACGAGGCCGCGCCAAGCGCCCAGCCGTTGATCGCGCCGATGATGGGCTTCGGATACTCCCAGCGCCGCATCTGGTCGCGGATGCCGTTGCGGTCGCTGTCACGCCACGAGTCAAGGAACTCCGCGATGGACTGTCCTTCGCGCAGGCCGTAGGGCCAGACAACGGGCGGGAGTGAGCCATCGCGTGAGCCGCGCATATTCGCGCCGGCGGAGAAGGCCCTGCCTGCTCCGGTGAGAACGATATAGCGGATGGAGTCGTCCTGCTCCGCCTCATCGAGCGCGGCGTTGAGATCGGCCCGCAGCTCGACGCTGAGGGAGTTCATCGCCTCAGGCCGGTTCAGCGTAATCAGCACGCCGTTCCTCTGCGGCTCATACAGGATATTTTCATATGTGGTGGTCACTTTAGTTAGCCCCCATTCTGTTGTCTCTTTTGCGCTTCCCTGAGTCCGTTGATGAACGTATCGATTTGGGTTGTTGTGGTGAAGTACCCTTTGAGTCCCGCAGCATTCAGGGTCTCTTCTTCTGAACTGAAAGTCCAATTTCTGACGCTATCGTCGTCTTGCGCGTTGGGAGGTAAAACCGAACGCAACTCTTCCAGACCAATGCCAAGGTACTTCTTGAGTCGTGAGGCATGCACTATGGACGGCAGTCCTATTATTCCGTCATCAGGCGTTGCAGGAACAGACATCGCAACCTGCCATCCGCCATCCTCCTTTCGAATGCCGTAGGCAGCAGACTTGGGATTGGGATGGGCAGGGAGTATTCCGCGCACGTTGTTGTGGAGATAGGAAAACAGTTCGCCAATGCCGTTCTCATGCGCTATTTCTTGGAGGAGGCTAATGCTACGTGAAGTAGACCGTCGCGACTTAGATTGCGC
The DNA here is from genome assembly GCA_965203815.1 of Dehalococcoidia bacterium. Lineage (GTDB taxonomy): Bacteria > Chloroflexota > Dehalococcoidia > UBA6926 > UBA6926 > VXMO01. The sequence continues at coordinate 1,385,255 of OZ241912.1, forward strand.
TCTAATCTCAGCTTGCTGAGGCTCTATCAAGTAGACTTGGGCAAGGATGCGATTGCCAGATTCATCTCCAAAATGCTGAACGGTGGCGACGTTGATTGGAACGTTCAGGTCTGACAAGTATTGAACGATTCTCTCGGTACTTGCATCCATTGACTCAGCGACGATTAGTGAACGGTGCGAGAGATTGAGCTCCTCCGGAAAAGGGCTGTCAAACTGCCGCTGATAGGCCGCCTGTAACGACTCCTCGCCTTCTTTATTTAGGTATTCGTTCGCAATCTTCGTTATGTCTTCAGCAGATAAATTCTTGACCCAAGAGGCGTAGTCCAACGCTTGTGCCGTCACTTCTCGCGGTGTCATACCTTTCTTGAGTTCGATGACAACTGTGTCGCCGTTGCTATCTAGGCAAAGCAAGTCCAACGTTCCACCGTAGTCGGTGTCAAGTTGACGACCAATTACAAGGAGGTCTGGATCAAGGACGGAAATATCAGCAGCTAGCCAGTCTTCTAGCTGTTGCTCAAGTTCGATGGCCGATTCCTCAATCTTGGTGAGTTTGTCTCCAGATTGGTCCTTCGTGATCTCCCAAAGTTGGACTTTCTGTGTCAATTCCGTTGTTCCTCCTACTTTGATGTCAGGCGGCTAAGGTGTTCTGGATTCCCGCTTTCGCGGGAATGACGGGTGGGGCGGCGGGAATGACGCTGGTTGGTCAGACCAGCGCCCCGCTCTCTGTTAGGCGGGTGATTTCCTCTTCCGTTAGACCGATGACGTTGCGGTAGATGTCATCGCTGTGTTGGCCGGAGGTGGGGGCGGGGATGTCTGATTGGCCGGGCGTTTCGGACAAGCGGGCGCTGAGAGCCGGATGCGTGAGCGGCGGCGACGCGTCCCACGGCGCAGGGGGTTGAACGGTGACGACGGAGCCGCGTTCTCGCAGGTGCGGGTCCCATACCAGCTTGTCCGGGCCCTGGTCCATCCCTGCAGGAACGCCGTGGCGATGAAGCCGGTCGAATACCTGCTGTGGATTCATTTCGGCCGTCCATTCACCGATGCGGCGGTCAAGCTCTTCCTTGTTCGCGACACGGCCCTCCAGCGTGTCCCATTTGGCGTCCTGCGCCCATACGGGCGACTCCATGGCGACAACCAGCCGCCGCCAATCGTCGTCGTCGCGGCAGACGATGGCGCACCAGGCATCGTGGCCGATGCAGGCATAGACCTCATGGGGCGCGAACCGATCTGAGTTGTTGCCGTTCGCGACGGCATCGACGCCGTTGATGGTGTAGTCCATGTAGAGCACGCCCAGCGTGGAGGCAAGACCCTCAAGCTGTGCCACTTCAATGAATTGACCCTCGCCGGTCTGCGTACGGTGTTCAAGCGTGGTCAGAATCGCGCCAACGGTCGCGGAACCGGCAACGTAGTCTGTGTAACCAAGCTTTGGGCGGGTGGTCATGGTGCTGTCTTTGTGGCCCCAGATGTAACCGAGCCCGCAGAAGCCAAAGATCATCTGGCCGTAGGTGATGTAGTGGTGCGCCGGGCCGGTCAGGCCGAGGCCGGGCATCTGGACGGCGATGATGTCCGGCTTGACCTCTCGCAGGTCATCGTATCCGAGTCCCATGCGATCCATGACGCCTGCGCGCCAGTTGTCGATAACAACGTCCGATTCGGCAATGAGCCGCTTGACGACATCCAGTCCCTCGGGGTGCTGGGCATTGATGGCAACGCTGCGCTTGCCGCGATTGAGTTCCGCAAAGCCGCCGGTGTCCGGCCTGCGCGGCTGCGGGTGAGCATCCGTCTCCACCTTGATAACGTCTGCGCCCAGGAAGGCGAGGAATCCGGTGGCAACGGGCCCCGCCACGGCCTGCGTGAAATCAACGACACGGACGCCTTGCAGGGGCTTGGTGGGGACATGGCCGTTCTGTGCGCCCGCGGGGACGGGAGGCGGCTGCGCAATGGAGTCTCTGGATTCCTCGGCTGCGCTCGGAATGACAGACAAGATTTCGTCCGTGTGTTGGCCGATGGAGGGTGCGGGGCGGCGGACGCCCCACGGCGTGCGGGACATGCGGTACGGCGCGCCGGCAGTGCGGTATTTGCCGATGACCGGGTGCTCCAAATCCTTGAACCAGTCGCGGGAGTTCGGGTGAGGATGATTCACGAAATCAGAGACCTTGTGGATGGCCGTTGAGGGGATGCCGCGCCGCTGACCCTCGTCCACGAAGTCTTCAGTGTTTAACTGGGCAATGAAGTCTACCATCACGGCATCGATCAGGTCGATGTTCTCCCGCCGCCAGACGGGGTCAAGCATGTTGGCCGACGTGACGTGATCCGACTCCATCCAGTCTGCAAGCCGGGTGTAATGGCGGTCCATGTAGGTCGAGGTTTGGACAAAGCCGCCGTCTTTCGTTTCGAAGATGGACACACCGGGGTTGCTGGGCGCGGAACCGGCGCGCCGCCTGATGTACTGGGAGAACGAGTAGTCTCCCAGCACGATCATCAACTGCCAGAGCCCAACGTCCTGCAATGAGATATCCACCTGCTGCCCGCGGCCGGTCAGATGCCGGGCACGGACGGCAGCCATAACGCCGACAACCGTATGGAACCCGGCAACGCGGTAGAGCTGCTCCACCGGAACGAGACATGGGCGCGCCTCGCTGTCGCCGTGGATATACATGACGCCCGTCATGGCCTGCACGGTCAACTCCGTGCCAACATGATCCTTGCGTGGTCCGGTGCGTCCATAGGGACTGATGGCCGCGTGAATCAGGCGGGGATTAACGGCTGAGAGGTCCGCGTAGCCGATGCCAAGGTCATCGAGGTAGGTTCTGTCGAAACACTCGACGATGACATCCGCTGTAGCGGCGAGGCGGCGGAGGGAGTCGCGGCCATCGTCCGTTTCGAGGTCGAGGACAACACTGCGTTTGTTGTGGTTATCGGAAATGAACGGGATGCTCCGCTCGGGATCAGGCGTGTTGCCGGCAAACGGCGCCTGGTTGCGGGCCGGATCGCCGCCGGGCGGCTCTATCTTGATGACGTCCGCGCCGAGATCGCCGAGCAGGCGAGTGGCGAACTGCGGTGTTGAGCCGCCAAGGTCAAGGACGCGCAGGTGTCCAAGCGCCGCGGCATCGCTTGCATTCTGGTCAGTCATGACAGTCTCCCCCTGTTCTGCCACATCTGCCGATTGTGCGCGTATCATCCCGCGCTGGGAATAATCTGTCTAGTTTTGGGGCGACTACCCCCCGATAAACCGTAGCAGCAGCCCCAGCAGGATGACTATCGGGCCGAGTACGAATAGGACGTTGGTGGGGGAGACGAGGCGGGCCAGCGATGATCCGGCATCCGCAACGAGCCGCGTGAGAGGCGCGGGTAGGATCTCGCTCCAAAGTCCCTCAACGGGGGATGAGCGATGACGGGGGCCTCTCCTGCTGAGCGAGATGGCGATGAGAAACATGGCTGCGGAGAGGGCCAGCTTGACGCCCAAAATCACCGCGTAGCCAAGGCCGATTTCCTGTGTAAGACGGTCGTAGATGAGCAGCGCGCCGGTTATGATCAGCACCCACATCGAGAGATCGACTGCCTGCTTGAATCGCTCTCCAATCAGGCGGGGAAGTTCGGGAGAGCCGCCCCCGCTCTGTCGCATGGCGGGTCGCAACGCTGTTAGGTAGAAGATGTTGCCGCCGATCCATGCAACGGTGGCGATGACATGCGCCCACCGCGTAATCAGGACGGTTACTTCGAGAAAAGTCATGGGAATAGTGTACGGCGGGGTGGTGCGGAGTCAGTTGAGAAACATGCCTTAGAGTCCTCGCTGCTCTGAGAATGACGTGCCCGCCGAGATGGTGGGATGAGGTGTGGGAGGAGTTATCGTCGGAAATTGCGATTCAGTTCGGAGACATAATGGCGGCCAAGCATTTCCGCGTTCGCCATGATCCACTCGCTCAGCCGGATCGTTTCGGTCGAGGGCTGATCGGATATCAAAAGGTTCGCCATGAGCCCATCAACTTCATCACGCGTGAGTGGAACATCACGTTTGAGGTAGCCGACGATTCGTGTGAGGTTGAGCGCAAACATTGGAGGCATCCCGATTATCCTGGAGCGAACGCCCATACATGAAGCGAGCAGGCGCAACAATTCCCTAAAGGTAAACACTTCCGGTCCGGCGGCATCTTCAATGGTGTCTTGAGTTTTCCCACCGGCAGCGACAGCTTGCGCCGCCGTGTCCTCGACATGTATCGGTTGCACAAGATAGTCTCCCTTCCCGCACAACGGGAATAGCGGAAAGCGTCTCAGCGCCCATGCCATGTTGCTTATGAGAACGTCGCCCTCACCAAAAACCAGGGTGGGCCTGATGATTGCATAGGGAACGCCCAATCCCTTCAGGGTTTCCTCCACCTCGCCCTTCCCCTTGAAGTAGGGCAGGACAGAATCTGTGGATGGGTTGGACACTGAGATGTGGACGATTTTGCCGACGCCTGCGTCCCGCGCGGCCTCAAACAATCGCTGCGAGTTCTCGACCGCAGTATCAAATGTCGTACGTCCTTGCCCGTAGCGTATCCAATACGTGTTATACAAGACCCCCGCGCCATCGAGAGAGCGGCGTAGAGATTCCTGATCTGAAAAGTCCAGCGGCGCGCCAGGCACACGCCCATCGAACGGATCATCCGCAGCTGAACGGCGAGTGAGCGTGCTCACATGCACGCCTTCCTCAAGTAACCGCCGGGCGATATATCGACCTGTATAGCTGAACGCTCCCGTTACGACGGCGGTTTCAGGGTGCGGCAATTCCTGTATTCCTTTTGATAAACGTTTGTCTGCCCCCGCGTACCTTCAAAGTCTTAAAGACAGTGTACGGGGCGGCCTGGAGGGGCGCGCTCCCTCATTCTTTCCTACAATTGCACTATGCCGGGCGTTGAGATCATCACAGGCGAGGCGGGCAGCGGAAAGACGCGTGAAATAGTCGTGCGCCTTGCCGGCCTGTATCGCTCAGACCCGTTCGCCGATGCGCTCGTGCTGGTGCCAACCATCCGCCACGCTGATCAATTTAGGCGGCGTCTCGTGCAGGAATGCGGCGTCGCCATGAACCTGCGCGTGGAAACACTGACGATGCTCGCACGCAGCCTAACGAAAGGCTCGCCAATCCTGGGCGCAGCGAGGGCCACTGACGAATTGGCGCGCGTGGCACGCAGAACTGCTGCACGCGGTGGGGACGCCGACTATTTCAAACCCATCGCCGGCATGACTGGCTTTGTGCCGATGATTGGCGAAGCCGTCGGCAGCCTGCTGGAAGAAGAAATCGAGCCGCAGGCGCTGCGAGACGCCGTAGCACGAACCGGCTCCGTACCCGCCCGTGCCTTGGCAGACATCTATGCCGCCTATGTTGCCGAACTTCACCAAGAGAGGCTGGTACATCCCCTGCAAGTCAATCGCGTGGCGGCGGAGTCACTGCGTTCGGGCGCGAGTGTACCGGGTGTCGTGATGGTGGATGGTTTCCAGCGATTCACGGCAAGCGAGTTAGGGCTGCTTGCGGCCCTGTCTGAGCGCGCGGACATGGCAATCAGCTTTGACCCCGAAGCCACGGAACGCTCAAAATTCGATTTCGAACGACTGCAACAACGATGGCCCGACGCCCCCCGGAAAATACTTGACCCGCCCGGGGATGCCGCTGCCAGGACCAAAGGCGAGGCGGGAAACCCCGAACAGCACGCGCGGGAGATCGCGCGCCAGATCAAGCAGAAGCTGGCCGATGATCCGACGCTGAGACCGTCCGACTGCGCCGTCACATTCAGGCAAGTCACTCCGTATCTCGCCATGATGCGCCGCATATTCTCGGAATACGACATCCCGCTTGACCCTGCGGCGGGCGCGCGCCTGCGTGATACTCCGCTTGGCTCCTGGCTGAATCGACTGCTCGGCGTCGAAGACAACGGATGGCGCGTCAAGGATGTCATCGCCATCCTCTGCAGCGGTGTTACCAATCTCGGACGGTGGGGACTTGCGGACAATGATCTGGATCACATCGCCCAAACGGCCCGTGAAAACAACTTCTGGTCGGGCTTGGATGCGCTTGAAGGATTGGCCGACCAAGCCCCCTCGGGTTTCGCCGACGCGCTGAATGACATCACTGAACTGCATAAAAGCCTTGAACCGGATGCCGCTCATCGGGCACAGACCTTGGCAGACACGCTGTACGGAGAGAATGGCTGGCTGCAAGATTCCCGGGACGTTGATGATGAAACCGCGCAGTGTATGGAGCAACTCAGGTCCTATCTGACCGAGATGGCGAATTCGCCGCGTGAGGTCGATAGCGACGGCAATGATGAGGAACCGTTCGAACGATTTCGAGAACGCCTCGAGCGCAGACTCGCCATGCCGATCCTGATGCAGCGAGTTCCTGGCGGCGTGCTTCTCGCCCCAATGCACACTATGCACGGCCTGCGTTTCAAACACGTCATGGTGGGCGGCCTTTCAGAGGGCGAATTCCCCGCCGGCCGCCGCTACGGCGACCTCCTTAGCGATGGAATGCGCCGGGCCCTGGTTGAGGACGGCCTTCCCATTCCGCCCGCCCCACGCTCCACCGAGGAAGAACTCTGGGACTCCGTCACGTCACGCGCGGAGGACTCGACAAATCTGTGGCGTTACCGCCTCAATGCCTCGGGGAAAGAGGCGACACCGGCGTGGGTGTTCCATGACGAGGAAGTCGAAGTGGTGAGACGCCCGGACATTCAGGGGATTGAGGAATCTGCGTCGAGTAGAGAGCTTGCCATCGCCGGTTCGATGGCGTGGGTGAATGGGCAGGCTATACGTCCGCCGGTTCCGCAAGAGACTGATCCCTGGGAAACTGTGCGGATCGCCGCGCGAAAGGAGCAAATCAGGCGGTCGTTCTATTTTGCAGGTGAGTACGAGGGGAAGGTCTCACAGGGGCTTGTGCCACGATTGACGCAACCCGGAGCGAGGTGGAGCGCATCGTCCCTGGACTCATATCTGACGTGCTCATTCCAATTCTTCGGAAACTACGTGCTCGGTCTCAAAGAGCTTGACGACGAGCCGGACGAGGGCGACGGCGCGGCGCGCGGCATAATCATCCACGAAATTCTCGAAAAAGCCTTCAAGCCCCTCGTCGATCAGGGCCTGCCGCTCTCCACTGACACTGTCAAGACTGTCATCGATTACATCGACTCTAAGGGCAAAGAGAAGTGGAACAGCGCCCCGGATGAGAAACACTTTGGGCAGGCGGCGCTGTGGCGGCTGGAATGGCCCCGCTATCGTGATCGCATCGTACGGATGCTTAGGGAGCGCGCATTGGCGGTCGGGCGCGATGACGGCTACCGCGTCGTCGACACGGAACATGATTTCAGTATCGAAATCCCCACCAACCCGCCGCTTGGGATTCGCGGAAAGGTTGACCGCATTGACGAGACCCCCGACGGCCTTACCGTCATCGACTATAAGACAGGCTCCATTCCGTCACAGAAAGATGTGCGAGACGGCAAGAACATCCAATTGCCGCTCTATGCCCTCGCCTTGAGCAACACCCCCTTGGGGCGTGACAAGAACCTGCGCATGGAGTACGCCAAGCTGCCTGCGCGTGGAGACGCAAAACACTGGACCTTGGATACGGACAACGGAGAGGACGCAGAGGTCATCACCAACGTCATCGGCATCCTTCAGGGAAGTCGGAACTCCGTGGAGGCCGGAGAATTCCGTGTTAAGCCCACACCGGATACCTGTCCGACCTATTGCCCCATGAAGCACGTCTGCCGCGTCAATGGATTCAGTCGGTATAAGCGATGAATCTCACACCGGATCAGGAGAAGGCAGTAACCGCACGCAGCCGTGATGTCATCGTCACGGCGGGCGCGGGCAGCGGCAAGACGCGCGTCCTTGTTGAGCGCTACGTCAGGCTGCTGCAAGACCATGAGATTGATCAGCTCGTCGCCGTCACATTTACTGACGCGGCTGCGGCGGAGATGCGCGGGCGTGTTCGTGAGGCAGTTGCAGGCCGGCCGGATTTAGCGCGCCATCGGCAGCACCTTGACCGAGCCGTCATCGGCACCATCCATTCCCTCTGCCTCCAACTGCTGCGGGAGAACCCGGTGGAGTCGAGCATTGATCCCGGCGCGACAGTACTGGACGAAAACCTGGCGCAGGCCGAGGCGCTCTCTGCCTGCCGCGACGCCATCGAGGCTGCAGCGTCCGGGGACGAACCCGGAGCGGAGGCCATACTCCGCCTCGGCGTTTACCAGATAAAGCAAACGCTGCCGCGGATGGTTGAGCGTCGGGATGAAGTGGAAAACGCGTTTCAGGCGATGGGCGGCGACTCACCCGAGGAGTGGGTAATCCACATCAAGCGGATGCTGGCCGCATTCCTGGATTCTCGTATTCAGGAGATGCGTGAAGATCTGGCCGCACATCTCGACTGGCTTGCCGATGTTCGCATCAGAGACGCTCAGGACCCCCTCGGCCGCATTGCGGATACTGTGACCGAGATTCTTGGCAACCCGCTTGAGATAGATCAACAAGCTCTCATTGAGCGCCTGGAGAAATTGTCAGCAATAGGGGCAATAAGGGGCGGTTCTGGCAAGGCCTGGTCAGTCCCTACGCAAGACGTGCGCAATGTATTGAGCGCCATCCGAGGAATGCATAAGGAGGTCGCCCTGTTCATCTGGAATGAGGCGGATGCCGAGGCGTTGAAGGTTCTTGACGCGTTGCGATCCGTGTTCCGGAGCGCGGTCGGACGCTATGAAGAAAGGAAAACGGCTCTCTCAGCCCTTGATTTTCTTGATCTGGAACTTAGGGCAATCCAACTCCTGAAGGTGTCCACGGATGTGGCCTCCGCCTATCGTTCCACGTTTCGCCACATCCTCGTCGACGAGGCGCAGGACCTCAACCCCACCCAGTATGAATTCCTCGGCCTCTTGACCGGGGACAATGCGGGCGGGAATGGTGACGATTCCAGGCCTGAGAGATTCTTCGTCGGTGACGTCAAGCAGTCCATCTATAGATTCCGCCGGAGTGACGTCCGCTACCTGAACCGCCTCAAGGCGGAAATCATAGGTCATGATGGCGCAACCGTGTCACTCAACAATTCATTCCGCTCTCATAGACGCCTCGTCGACGCAATCAACGCCGTTATGTCGGGGGCATTCGGTGAGGCAACGGAGGAGTATGAGGCCGAGATGGAGCCAATGGACGCGAATCGTGGCTCCGTAGGGGACAAGGCGTCCATCGAGGTATTGCAGGTCGCACGGGAGTTCAGGGACTCCGATGATGGCAAAGCGCCAACGGCCGCTCAACGCACGCGTATGGAGGCGCACATCGTTGCGGCCAGGATCAAGCAGCTATTGGATGAAGGCCGCGAAATCTGGGAGAAGAACGCCAACGAGTATCGACCAATCAGGCCTGACGACATCGCAATCCTCCTGCGCCGTCTGACCAACCTGGGGGAATATGAGCGCGCGCTGGAACACCACCAGGTTCCGTATCGCACGGTGTCCGGCGGGAATTTCTACAACCACGAGGAAATTGTCGACCTGACGAACCTGCTTGAATGGCTGGCCGAACCCGCCAACTCCATTGCCTTGATCGGACTTCTCCGATCCCCCTTCTTCGCCATTGATGATGAATCCCTGATTGCCCTGACGGAAACCGCGCGGTCGGCCCGCGCTGATTCCCGCTCGCCACTGGACAGCAAGCACATATTTGCCTCGCTCCGTAACCCGCCCGCAGGTGTCGTCCCCAAGACTCAACCTCTTTGTGTCCACGCCGCCCGCGTACTTGATCAACTACGCGAAGAATCGCGGCTCGCCACACTCGAACAAATCCTGGAGGGCGCGCTGATACTGACGAACTATGAGGCGTCATGGGCTCCGCTGCGTGGCGGCGACCAGGTGCTCGCCAACATTCGTCAATTTGTCGGACTGGCGAGAGGATTGGCGGAAATGTCCATTGACGAATTCGTCGAGTATATCCACATGCTCCGGGACGATCTGGATGCCCGCTCCCCGCAGGCCGCTCTCGATGCCATTGATGCCGTCAGGATTCAGACGATCCACTCCGCCAAGGGCCTGGAGTTCCCGGTCGTGATTCTCGCGGACGCCGGGACGGCCAGGGTGGGACCACCTGCGCCAAGCGTGCTGTGGCGCTCCGATAACGGCATTTCCATGACGCTTGAGCGAGATGTCTCTGAGATCGATGAACCACGCGAAAAGCCTGCGCTCTACAACCTGCTCAAAGAAATTGAAGACCGGGAAGATGCGGCGGAGAGCAAACGCCTCTTGTATGTCGCCGCTACACGCGCCGCCGACCTGCTCGTCGTCAGCGGAATCGAGCCCAGCGGAGAAACGCCAACCTGGCTCACGACATTTCTTGACAGCGCCGCCGATACCGATATTGAGGTCCATAACCCGATGCCGGTTGACCTGGAAGCCATGAGACACAATTCACCGGCGCAGCCTTTCGAAGTACCCTCGCCCGAGGATGAGCAACCGCCCGATGCCGATCTGCTTGGCAAGCGAGGCGCAATCCCCATCCGCTCAAGCACGCCGGCAACTGCGCTTGAGCATGGTGATGGCGCAGGGTTCTTTGGCAGGCCTGATCCGCTGGCCCTCATTCGCGGGACGTTGGCCCATGCGGCAATTGAGGAATGGTTCAAAGACGGCACCCGGCCAAATCTGCGTAACTTGGCACGGCGTATCGGCGCGCGGCTAACTGAAGAAGACATGGCAGACGTTGAGGGGGATGTGAACGCCATGCTGGATGATTTCAACGACTCTGACCTCGCGGCAATGCTTCGAGACCCCGCCACAAGGACACACTTTGAACTGCCGTTTTCATGGGAGTGGGATGGTGTGGCGGTTCATGGCAGCATCGATCTCGCCTATGAGTCGGGCGGCGAATGGAATGTGGTGGATTTCAAGACGGACCGTGTGGAAAAGGGCAGGGAGGGAGAACGGGCCGCCGCCTACCTTACCCAGCTTGGCGTTTACGCCGGCGCAATTGAAGCCGCCACGGGGCAGCGTCCCCGCGCAGGGCTGATGTTCCTGCGCACAGGGACACTGTACTGGGCCGAGCGCGGTGACATAGAAGCGGCTCTGACCATGACCCGCCTCAGGATTGACGGCGGCGAGGTTGCGCTTGCGGAAACCGACGAGACCGGGGAATTCGTGGATGAGCCGCTAATCGTGTAGCGACCGAAAACGGCCTTACATTTACTGCTCTCAATGACGGCAGGTTCATTTGCCGCATTGGGATGATCACCGCTCTCTCACTATGTCAGTGAGAGGCTTTGCACGTACTCCCGCACCGACGCAGCGCACTCGTCAGGTCTCTCAAAGATCATGAAATGGGAAGCCTCCGGCATGAAATCGTAATTGATGCTGAGGATGTCGCTGAGATCCATCGTCGGCAGGTACGAGTACGGCAGGGTGGGGTCAGCTCCCACGACCTTGACCGGACACACGATCTTGTCAAAGTCCACGGACACGGCAAAGACACCGGCATATTCAACAACCTGCGCCTCATACTCGCGGGGGCAGCGCAGTTCAAAGCCTTGCCCGTCGGCTGACTCGCCAAGAGTGGTTTCGGCCACAAGGTTCGCAATTCCTGGGACAACGTTCTTGAATGTCGGCATAAAGGGCAGCACGTCCGCAAACTCGGAGCGCGTCTTGTATCGCTCAGTGCGCGTCCTCGTCAGATTGGCCGCGCGAGTCGCGGCAACCTCAAATTCCTCGTAGGACACACCCGGCCTGCATACCGGTGGGTCGAACAAGTAAAGGCCGGACAACCCATCCCCTCTTTGAGCGGATAGCAGGGCGACCAGCGCTGAGATAGAGTGAAAAACGCCAAAAGTAGGCTTGTCTCCATACTCCTCATTAATCGCTTCCAGCACCTGATCATAATCACGGATGAACGTTGGGAGATTGTGATTCCGAATGTCGCCCACGGTGTTCCATCCATGATTTCTCAGGTCGTAGATGATGAGGTCAAAGTCGTCCAGCAGGTTCGACCAGAACGGATAGTACAGATCAATGGCCAGACCGTTGCCATGGCACATAACGAGTCGCGGCCCCCGGGGATTGCCGTGGCGTCTCAGCCGGATGACCGTCTTCTCATCGACCGTCACGTCATGAACGGAAATCGGCTCGGGAACATCCCAAACAGACTGGGGCTCTTGGGTCACGCGAACCCATCCTCAATTTGGGACGACGGCACCGTTTCCACAGCGAGCGCGCCGACGAAATCACTGGTGCTGAACTTGTGCAGCCGCCAGCGCACGTCCGGGAACTCCGGTAGCAGGATCTGGCCTGTAACTGCTCCTCCGCGCATGGCAGCCGGCATTTCTATGCATTGCAGGTTTGCAGAGAGCCCTACGCCGGTGGCCTTGATGATTGCCTCCTTGAGGGTCCATATCTCAAAGAATGTTCTCGCTTCGACGTCTTTGTCCGCGGTTGAAACCGCAGCCTGCTCGTCCGTACTGAAGGTCGATTCGATGATTGCGTCAAATCGGAATCCCTGGTTGACCTCTTCGATATCGATGCCGACCTGATGCCCCGGTGAAATTGCGAGCGCGCCGTTGTCGCCGCTATGACTCACATTGAAATGGAGCGGGGCAGGGACGCCGTCAACGTATGCCCGCGGTTTGCCTCGTTCCACCCAGCCGAACTCAAGCTCCTCATTGTCGCAGTTGAGAGTTTCGCAGAGGACAGCCCGAAGCGCCGCGCGGCTGAGCGCAAAGCGCCGTCTCGGAGCCCCGGGGTGATAGCGTGTCCATCGTTCACGTTCCCATTCGTTCAGGAACTGCAAAGCCTTGGACTCTCGCGCCGCGTCCGGCGACAAATCGACATGAGTAATATCGACGCCGTCAATCCGCGCGAAGCAAGACCACCACTGACTGGCTGTATTGGTGCCCATCGATTCAATTGTATGCGAACAATTGCGATTCGGACTAATTGACGGCAGGGGAGGAGCAGCTATGGGCTGCTCCTCCCCTGCTTTACTGCCCGTATTTCAAGTGGCCGCTACTTGAAAGTGTGGGTGCGTGGACTACGATGCCTTCGAATCGATGTAGCCGATTAGATCGCCAACGTTGGCGAAGTTAGCGAAATCTTCAGGCGCAATCGTGATGCTGAACTCATCGGCCACGAGCTTGGCGAACGCGACCACCTGCGCCGACGCGACACCCGCGTCCGCAAAATTCAATCCCATATCAACAGGGCTGTTGGCTTCTCGCCCCTCAATCTCCAGATTTTCGTCGATTAGCTTGCGAACCCTCTCTTCGGTTGTTGCCATCGCAGGACTCCTTTCACATATGAACCGCGGCCATCCTACACCCACTCGTTACCTAGATTTTATAGTTTTCCGGCTTTCTTCTCCACCCAGAACCGTCGACGCTGGAACGGGTAGCCGGGCAACCTGATCTTGCGGCGCTCCTCCCCGGCGAACAGCTTGCTGAAGTCTACGTCATCCCCCGTCTCATAGGCGCGGGCTGTGGCACCGACAGCGTCAGAATCTGCGCCGCCCGTACTATCCGCTGCTGTGGGCTCATTATCCCCGGTACCCGTTTCATGCCCGGCGTCGCCGGACAGAGAATCGTTATCCAACAGGCGCTTGAGGCCGGCCCGCAACTCGTCCGGGTCTCTGAAAACCACAGTCGCGCGATGTGAGAAGTGGCTTCGGCCGATGGACGCCGTCCACGCCATGTCCGCGAGCATGTCGGCAGTCAAGGCGCCGTCCGGGACACCGTTGTCCAGCCAATCCAGGTAACTCATGACGAGATCGCTCAGCGCGGCCGGGTTCTTTGCCGAAAGGGGCAGGAGGCGTGTCGGCGGCTTCGTGCTCTCCTGTTGTCCGTCACGGTTCGAACCGTTCTCAGCCCGGTAGCCTTCCACAATGACGTGTGCATTGGCTCCGGTCATGCCGAAGATATTGATGCCTGCAACGGGGAGGCGCGCTCCGCTGCTCGGCCACTCCTCCGTTTCCAGGGCAATCTGCAAGGGCATTTTCTCCCAATCAATCTCCGGGCTTGGCGTGCTGAAATGGAGATGCTTGGGAATGAGATTGCGATTCATGGACAGGACCACCTTGATAAGGCTCGCCATGCCGGATGCCGCTTCCAGGTGGCCCACATTCGTCTTGACTGATCCAAGCGTCAGCGGTTGTTCACCGGGTCTGTCCTTCCCGTATACGGTCGCAATGGCATTCGCCTCAATCGAATCGCCAAGAGGCGTACCGGTCCCGTGAGCCTCAAGGTAATCAACGTAGGACGCCGAGATGCCGGATCGCTCAAGCGCCTCGCGCATCACCTTTTCCTGCGCCACGCCATTGGGGCTGGTGAAGCTGAATCCTGCGCCATTCTGGTTCACTGCGGAACCCCGCACGACACCCCAGATGCGGTCGCCGTCTCTCTCCGCGTCGCCAAGCCGCTTGAGTATGACGAACCCGCAACCCTCACCGCGCACGTAGCCGTCACCTGACGCGTCAAAGCCGGCTGTCTTGCCGCTCAATGACAGGACACCCAGTTCGGCAAGGAATGTGGATGTTGACTGTGAAAGCGCGATGTTTACGCCTCCTGCCAGTGCAAGATCGATCTCTCCGCGCTGCAGGGAGACAACCCCCTGATGGATTGCAGCCAGCGATGACGTGCAGGCAAGGTCGATTGGCGCTGCCGGCCCTTGCAGCCCGAACGTGAACGCGATCCGGCCGACGGCCATGCTTGGAATGGTTCCAAAGATGTCCTGACTCCCGTTGCTGGCAAGCACACTGCGGTACTCACTGCCACTGATGCCGGCATAGACGCCGGTTTGGCTTCCCCGCAATGCGTCCGGGTCGATTCCCGCATCTTCCAGCGCCTGCCACGCCGTTTCGAGGAGCAGGCGCTGCTGTGGATCCATGGTGCGCGCCTCAATGGGCGCAATGCGGAAGAATCGGGCGTCGAATTCGTCAATATGATCCAGGAATGCGCCAAGACGCTCGTAGTTGTTCTGCGCGGCGGGGTCGCCAAAGACACCGCTGTGGTCGCCGCCGTCCGTGCGTCCGTCGGTAACGGCGGACTCCCCGTTCTCAAGCAGACGCCAGAAAGCATCAAGATTCTCTGCACCCGGGAAACGACAGGCCATGCCAACGATAGCGATGGCATCGTCACCCGGACGTGGGCGTGGAGGCGACTCCGTCGCCCGCTCGTCTGCGGCGGCAACAGTTGTCGTGCTGCCGGCAGTCGCCCCTGGTTCACCGACTTCCTCGGTCAGATAGGCCGCCAGCCGTGCGATGCTTGGGTAGTCAAAGACCACGGTGTTGGGCGCGACATAGAGACCTTTGAGAGCGCTGTTGATGTTGTTCCTCAAAGCCACGGCCATGAGCGAGTCCATGCCAAGGTCGGAGAACTCTGCCCCCGGGTTGGGTTGGGAGGGCATGCGCATGATGGCCTGCAATTCATGTTGCAGAAACTCGGTAAACACGCTTTCGCGCTGCTCCGACGGCACGCCGCTGAGGCGGGCAGGCAAATCGTCCATGGAGTCACCCGCCGAGGCAGGATCAGACTCGTCGGCAGCTGTGAATCTCTGCAGCATCGCCGGCGGATTCTGCATGTTTGACCGTATTGATTCCCAGTCGATGGCGACGGCAACCGAATTCGTCCAGTCCTGCTTGATCAGGAACTCCAGCGTCTCAATGCCGCGTTCCGGCGTGATCCACCGGGAGCCTCTCTCTGCAAGCAGCTCGCCGATTCTCTCCCGTTGCTCCTCTGCCTCGCCAACCTCCGACCACGCGCCCCACGCGATCGCCTGACCGGCCAGGCCCAGTGCCCGGCGATGGCGAACCAACTGGTCAAGGAACGTGTTGGCCGCAGCGTGATTCGACTGTCCCGGGTTCCCGAGGATTCCTGCCGCGCTTGAGAAAAGCACAAAGAGATCGAGGTCTCGATCCATCGTGGCCCGATGCAGATGCCATGCGCCCAAAACCTTTGGACGGAGAATCTGCTCGAATCGCTCCCACGTCTGATTCCCGACCACGCCGTCCGAAAGCACGCCAACGCTATGGATGACACCCGCGAGCGGCGGCAGCGATTGGTCGATGCGCATGAGCATCGCATCAATTGAAGAACTGTCCGTAACGTCCGCAATCTCAACCTGTACAGTGGCGCCGCGGGCGCGCAGTTCGTCTATTGCCGCTTGTGCTTCCGGGTCCGGATCGCGCCGCCCGTTGAGCACGATCGCTCCTGCCCCCTTCTCTGCCAGCCAGCGCGCGACAGTGATTCCAATACCGCCCAGTCCGCCGGTGATGAGGTATGTGCCGTCTTCTCGCAGGCGGTCGGTCTGGAGAGGAGAGTTGGCCAGAGCGATCTTGCCGATGTGCCGGGTATCACGCATGTACGTGATTGCAGCCGGGGCTTCGGACAATGACCAGCGGGTATGTAAGATAGGGGCGAGCTTACCTTCCTCCATATCCCTCAGCACTGTCTTCAATGCCGCGCCGGGTATTTCCGGCTCCTCTCTCTTCAGCCGATCGAGCATGATGATGTGGTAATCGACGTCGGGCCGCTGTTCGGCCATCTGCTCTTCGGTCAGGATGCCCTCACGGGCCAGCTCGATGAAGCGGCCATCCTGCGCCAGGCAGGACAGGCTGGCGTCGATGAATCCCTCGCCGGTCAGGCTGTTGAGTACGACGTCGACACCTTTGCCGCCGGTGTCGCGGAGTATCTCTTCCGCAAACTCTGTCGACCGGCTGTTATAGACGTGTGTGATTCCGAGCGACCTCAGGTAAGGCTGCTTGCCGATGCTTGCCGTCGTATAAATCTCTGCTCCTACCGTCTTGGCCATCTCAATGGCCGCCAACCCCACACCCCCGGAACCCGCGTGGATGAGCACCGTGTCGCCGGCCGTGAGGCGCGCAAGGTCATAGGAAAGAGCTACGGTCACGAATGCTGTGGGTGCGGAGCCAAGGCCTGTCTTCGATATGTTTGGCGGGGCGGAAGCGACAAGAGCCTCCTTGGTGATGAGCTCGGGTCCGAACGTGCTGAATCCAATACCGGCGACGCGATCGCCAACGGACACGGAAGAAACGCCATCTCCGATTTCAATGACCTTGCCGACAAATTCCAGCCCGAGATTGTCTTCACGCTCTATGCCCACGCTGATGAGCACGTCACGGAAATTGACGCCCACGGCCTCCATCGCGATACGAACTTCATGTGGTTCGAGTTCACGATGTGGCTCAGACTGCGGGTGTACCCGACCGGGGTCGCCTGCTTCATCAGGCATAAGGAACCATTGGCCTTCGTCGGGCAGGGTGAGCCTTTCCGGTACATCGTCTGCGCGCGCCAACCGGGCGGCGAGTCGGTAGCCGGAACGGAGCGCGATGTGATTTTCGCCATCAGGCCGCAGCAGTTCATCAACAAGATTGGCCATGCGCGGACTCTCGCCATCAAGGTCAACGACTCGCGGCTGAAGGTCCGCAAGCTCCCTGATGATGACCCTGCCGAAACCCCAGAGAATCGCGCCGGCGGGCTGCGTAAACTGCTCTCGTCGAGTGTCTTGCGCGCCTCGTGTCACAAGCCAGATGCCGCTCTTTGGTTTTGAGTCGGAGTCCAGGATGCCCTGGACCATGGCGAGCGCGCTCGAACCGACTCGCCGGACATCGTCAGCCAACTCTTCCGCCTCGATGTCCGAACCGTTGCCACTCGTCGCAGCCAGGTGAACAACTCCTCGCAGCGGAATGTCCTCTGGCAGGCTCTCGAAGATTGATCGCCACGCCTCGCGTTCTTCCCTGTCAATAAACACGCGTGCGATTTCGTCAATGGAGTCGCCCTCGTGCGCCGTTCCCGCCCCCGTTTGGGTTACAACAAGAACCTGCTGGCCCCGCGACACCAACTCAGCCGCCAACTCGTCAGCCATGCCGTCGTCATCCGCGGCGAGAACCCAAAGGCCCGGCTGCTCGACGATTTCTGCAGGGGCGGCGGCGATGATGACGGCGCGGTCAGGACGCTCAGATGAATCAGCCGTCCCGAGGCCGAGAATCTGCGGATCATCAAAGGCCGTGTCCAGCAATGCCCGTTCCCAGACGTCGGCGCCGGCAACGCCGTGATTGGGCCGATAGTGGTCGGCAAACCGCCACCACCCGTCCAGCGTTCCGAACGTTACGTCCTGCCACCCCTGGCCCTGGATCGACTCAATTGCGACGAGGTGGCCGGACGGCGCAAGAAGAGTCAAACAGTTCTGCAGCGTTTCTGACAGAGAGATAGTGTCGTGGAGAACGTTGGAGGCAATGACAAGGTCATAGCCGTGAGCGTCAAACCCCTGCTCGACGGGATCGACCTCAATGTTGAGAGGCAAGTACGTTATCGCGCCGTCGGCATTCCCAAATTGTGTCTCCGCCTCCGCGAAGAACCCGGCAGAGATATCCGTGTACACGTATTCAAACCGGCCCTCAGGAAGCTGTGGCAACACGGACATCGTGGCTGAGCCCGTGCCCGCTCCCACCTCGACAATTCGCAGGGTTCGATTCTCCGGCAGACCCTCCAGCAGCGCGGCTATTGCGTCGCGAAGCATGTTGTTGACTGCGCGGGACGCGGGCGTGCTGATGAAGATGTCGGCGGGCGTAGGATCGCCGCTCCCGAACAACACCGTCAGCGGGTCAGCCTGCCCGCGCAATATATCTGCCAACTCTCCCGCAGCTCGACGACACAGCGCCACCTCAATGGAGCCGTGAGGATAACGCTCCAGCATCTCTGCGGCAAAGGCGTCCGGGTTACTTGGCAGTTCACCCGGCAGAGAATCCTCCGGGCCAACCAGAACGTGGAAAGCGTCACCGGATTCTTGCAGGACGCCCGCCCGCGCAAGCAGCTCAAGAATTCGCACAAAGAGCTTGCTGTGCTCGTCCGTGACGCCCAGTTCCCGCCTCAGGGTTTCCGGCTCGATGACCTCGCCTGCCGTCTGTTGCCATCCGAGCTTATTGAGAGTGTCAAGCGCGAAGGACCACGACAGTCTTTCAAGATCGCGCAATAACGCAGTTCGATCGCTCCAGTCCACGCCTTCCCGCGACAAATACTCCGCGAACGTGGGCGTCGTGTCTTGGATAGATGTCGGTTGCGGCAGGAAATCCGCAGGCTGTATTAGGGGCAAGGGGCGGTCTTCCCAGACGACGTCGTACAGGAGGTCCTGCACGCCCTCCTCTGTTGAGAGCACGGTGTCACGGCTTGCCCGCTTGGCTGTGAACCCCGTGATTCCTCCGAGTCGTTCCCCCTCAGTCGAATAGATCTCAAGGTCTGCTGCAATGACCTCCGGCACGGTTTGCGCGGCGGTGGCGTCTGCCTGATCGGTGGACCTCACGGTTGCACGGCAGACAACCTTCTCAGGCAAGCTGCCGTTGAGCCACAATCGGTCCCACGCAAAGGGGAGATACGTTGTGCCGCTTGCCGTCTGATTTGTGGCGCGGGCCGCCGACACAACCTGCAAGCACGCGTCAAGCAGAATGGGATGTACGGCCAGACCGGCGCTTGTCAGTCCCTCCGGCAAGCTGACCTCTCCGACTGCCGTGCCGTGACCCGTGGATGCCGAGTCCACCGTGCGGAACAAGGGACCGAAATCCAGGTTTGCGTCGCGCTTTGCCCGATAGAACTCCGAGATGTCTAGCGATTCCAGGCCGGCCCTCAGATCTTCAATAGCCACGCGCTCCGCAGCATCAGCGTTTTCTATTGCCGACGATAGCTTGCCCCGGGCGTGCAGAGTCCACGATTCCTCGCCGCTTCCCTTGCTGTAGATTTCAAACTCACGGGCGCTCTCATCGTCGGGAGCCTGCAGTAGAAGCTGTACGGCGCGCGCCGCATCGTCAGGCACCCCGTCCTCATCGATCTCGCTGAACAGCAGCGGAGCCTGCATCTGCATGTCTTCGATGACGACTCCGTCCGACTCTTCCGCCCGGAATGCCTCCAAAGCCATAACGCCATAGAGGGCCCCCGGCGCGATAACCCTGCCATACACACGGTGGTCGCTCAACCAGGCGGGATCGTCCGGCAATAGCTCGGTCTCGAAATAGACCTCTCCGCGCGGCGACTCATGGCGCGTTCCGAGCAGTGGATGATCTGTCGAGGCTCTCTGCCGACGAGGCTCTTCGACCCAATGGCGATACCGCTGGAACGGATACTCCGGTACGGGAACTCGTTGGCGCGCTTCACCTGCATAGAGGTCACGGAAATCGATGGAAAGACCGGCTTGGTATGCAGCCGCTACGGCGGAGATGAAACCGCGAGTCTGGTCGATTGGCGGCTCGGTCTCATCGTGCGGCGGCCTGACCATGCTGGCAATGACCGCGGGGTCCTTGACCGGAGCGCCCGGCGGCCAGCACATGGAGACAATCGCCCCAATGACTGCGCCCGGTCCAATCTCGATGACAAGATCCACTCCAAGCTCTGCCAGCGATTCAACACTGGTTCGATATAGAACCTTCTCCCGTGAATGGCGCATCCAATAGGCGGCATCGAGGAGGGTATCCTGTTCAACCGGCTTGCCCGTCGCGCCGCAGATGAACTGGATTTGCGGTGCTCGCGGCTCGTCGACAATTTCGTGAACCCGTTGCCCAAGAGGTTCGAGCATCGGCTCAAGCAAGCTGCTATGGAATGCCGGACTGGGCGGCATTCGCCTAACCCGAACTTCCTGAGCCTCGAATTTCTGCAGAACTGCGTCTACATCCGGTTCAGGCCCGCTGACGACGTGGTTGATGCCGTTGTCGACGGCAATCGTCAGCCGGTTGTCGCCGGAGATTTGTTGCTGTTCCGCGATGGCCTCCTGCACGGCTGCCTCAGGCGCAAAAACCACCCCCATTGCCGCCCCAAGTGGGAGCCCACTCATCAACTCTCCGCGTGCCGCCGTGAGGCGTATACCCTCTTCAAGCGTGAACACACCGGCTGCTTGCGCCGCTGCGTATTCCCCGAGGCTGTGTCCGGCGACCACGACAGGCGTTACGCCAACGCTCTTCCATAGGGCCGTTAGCGCGCACTCCACCGCGTAGATAGTCGGCATGGCCCATCTCGAATCATCAAGGTCCTCTGCCTTGCCAAACATGACATCGAGCAGGGAGACACCGCGCTCTTCCTTAATGATGCGATCACATCGGTCGAGCACGTCTCGCACGACCGGCTCCGTCTCATAGAGCCCCTGCGCCATGCCGATCCATTGGCTGCCCTGACCCGTGTAAACAAAGCCGATCCTGGCGGGGCTGCCGACAGGGGATTGCGGAGTCGATTCAACGATGTTGCTGAGGCCATCCCTAAGCGAAGCGGCTTCGCGGAACGGAATAGCGGCGCGGTATCGGAAATGGCTGCGGCCGATGCTTGCAGTCCAGGCCATGTCCGAAAGGGCAGGGTCGGATGCCGCAGTCTCCGGAGGCGGGCCGCCCGATGTTTCGTCCAGCGCATCAAGGTAACGCTCTGCCAGTTCTCGCAGACTTTCCGGCGACCTTGCGGAAAGCGGCAGCAATCGTGTTGGGCGCGGCGTAACATCCGCGACGTCATCGGAAACTTGAGGTTCCACCACTTGTGCGGCGCCCACCGGCCACATCGTTGTCCCGGGTGCTGCCGGTGCAGTGACAGGCGCGCCGTAACCCTCGACGATGATGTGCGCGTTTGTGCCCGACCATCCGAAACCGCTGACACCGGCGCGCGGCGGCCTGCCGTCAACTTTTGGCCACTCGGTTGCTTCGGTGGGCACACGCAGATTGGCGTTATCCCAATCGATTGCCGTCGTCGGATTCTCAAAGTTCAGGTGCTTTGGAATCACTCCGCGCCGCATTCCCAGTACGACCTTCATGACGCCCGCGGCCCCCGACGCAGGCTCAAGGTGCCCGAAGTTTGTCTTGACGGAGCCAATGAGCATTGGTTGGTCAGACGGTCGCTGACTTCCATACGCCGCCGCCGCCGCGCTCAACTCTGCCGGGTCGCCAACCGGCGTGGCGGTTCCGTGCGCCTCCAGGTAGTCCACGTCGACTGCCGTGAGGCCGCCGCTGGACAAAGCATCGCGAATGACATTCTCTTGTGATGACGCGCTCGGCACGGTGATGCCCTGGCTTGCGCCGTCCTGGTTGATGGCGGAGCCGCGGATCACACCCCAGATGCGGTCGCCGTCCCGCTCGGCGTCGCTCAGTCGTTTGAGCGCAAGGACCCCGCAGCCCTCGCCGCGCAGGTAGCCGTCCGCCGCCTCGTCAAAAGTGCGGCACACACCGTTCGGCGACAGCATCCCCGCTTGCCTGCGCAGATTCATGACCCGCGCGGAGAGGATGGCGTTGACGCCCCCGGCCAGCGCCAGGTTCGCCTCTCCGCGCTGGAGACCGATAACGGCCTGGTGCATAGCGACCAGAGACGATGAGCAGGCCGTGTCCACGGCAATGGCGGGGCCTTCAAGTCCCAGCGCGTATGACACACGGCCAATGGCCGTGTTCAAACTGCTCCCGCTAGCCGCATAGAGGCTGGTGGCGGGATCGTCCGCTTCAATGGATGCGATGGCCGCATAACGGTATTCCGCGTTGCTTATGCCGCCATAGACGCCGGTGCGCGTTCCTCTTAAGGTCTCAGGATCGATGCCCGCGTCTTCCAGGGCGCGATAGCTGGTTTCGAGCATCAGGCGCTGCTGTGGGTCCAGCAGTTGCGCCTCTACCGGTGAGATTCTGAAAAACTCAGCGTCGAACTTGTCGATGTCCTCAATGAAAGCCGCGTAGTGCGTGGTGTCGCTCTGCGTGGGTGGAAGTTCCAGGAACTGCCCCATGCGGCCCGGGCTGCCGGAACCGATCTGTCCCTCCGTCCGCACCATCGTTCCGGAGGCCAGCAAACGCCAATAAGCGTCATAGTCCTCCGCGCCGGGAAAACGGCAGGCCATGCCGATGATAGCGATGGGTTCATTCGCTGTCATACCGCCTCCGCGTTTCAGGTGGGCTGACATCTCTGGCTACACTATAGTCACTTTAACCTATCGCCTGCGGCCTGAACGAAGCGGGGTAAACGATTAGAACAGCATTGACCGGCCGACTTAGCTACAGTTGGGGCCAACTTCGCGGCGACGTTCTTGGCGGCCTGACCTCCGGCAGCATCGTTCTTCCTGCGGCAATCGGCTACGGCGTGATCTCCGGGCTTGGCCCCGTTGCGGGTTTATACGGCGCGGTGGCTGTCAGCTTCTTCGGAGCCATCTTTGGCGGAACACGGGGCATGATCTCCGGTCCGAACATCCTGGTGACGCTGACGATGGCGGTGACTGTATCGCATTACGCGACGAGTCTCGGCGAGGCCTTCCTCGCCGCGATTCTGGCGGGGCTCATCCAGATTGGCTTCGGCGCTCTGAAGATCGGCCGGTACGTGTCCTACATTCCGTACTCGCTTATCGCGGGTTTTTTCACGGCCTTCGGCATCATATTGATCTTGAAGCAACTCCTGCTTGGGGTTGGCGCATCAGTGGCCGGCAGCGCCCTGGACAACATCCGCGCATTGCCGGATGCGTTTAGAGAGCCCAATGTGGAAGCCGTTATGGTCACCGTCCTCAGTGTTGTGCTGGGGGTAGCGTGGCGAGGAAGACTCCTGAAGATCGCCCCCTCCCAATTCGCCGTGTTGGTTTGCGGAACCGTCACGGCGATTCTCCTCTTCCAGGGAGCGCCGACGATCGGAGAGATCCCCCGGGAGTTCCCCTCGCCGCAACTGCCCGCGCCTGACGTGGACACGCTTCTGCGGATTGCCCAGCCCGCCTTTGCCATGGCGCTGCTCAGTTCCCTGTCCACGCTCATCGTTGCGCTGCCTCTGGACACCATTACCGGCACGCAACACAAACCAAACAGGGAACTGATTGCTCAAGGCATGGGCAATATCGGCGCGGGACTCATCGGCGGCTTACCGGGCGGCGTATCCTCCGGCACGTTCGCCGGCGCCTTCAGCGGGGCGCGCACCCAGGTAGCCGGGCTGACCGTCACGGCGCTCATCATCTCCATCATCTTCGTCCTTGGGCCGATTGCAGAGCGCATTCCCCTTGCCGTCCTTGCGGGCATTCTCATCATCAACGGCTGGAGCATCATCGATTGGCGATTCATCAAGCGGCTGCACCGCGTGCCCGCCGACTACACGATCGTCATGGCTCTGACCTGCCTCCTTGTGCTCTTTGTGGACATTACTCTCGCCGTGTTTGTTGGCTTCGTCGTGTCATCTCTGGCCGGCGCCCGGCGACGTGGAGAAATGGAAACCCAGGACCTCATCTCAGTCCCAGTCCTTGACAGCGTGCTGCTCGACGCAGGCGAGGCAGACCCGTTTGAGGCGCGCGCCGGCATCGTCATCTTCCCTGATCGCGTGACGGTGGCCTCAACCCGTGAAATGAGCCGCATCGTCCGTTCGGACATCCTTGGGCATCAGGTCGTTATCTTCGATATGTCCCGCACTTACTTCATTGACGATTCCGCGGCCGTGGCGATAGCGGACCTCATCAGGATCGCGGCGGTTCGCCGGCAGGGGCGTGTTGTCATCACGGGATTGACGAGGCCGGTCACGGAAACCCTTGATGCGTTCGGTCTGCGCGCCGCCATGCCGGAGGGGCTGATTGTTCCGGATATGGATGCCGCAAGAGGCAGAGTACGCGACCTGCTGACGAGCAAGTGACCCTTCTTGGGAATGACGGAAGGGTTTTACCCCCAGACGTTCTGAGCGGTCTCAGCTACAACTCGGAGCTTTGCGTTCTGCTCCTTTATGGTGATGCGATTGCCGACGATGGACGTGCCAAACCCGCATTGTGGACTGATGGCAAGCTGCGCATGAGGGAAATGACGGGCTGCCTCGGTGATCCTGGCCGCAAGGTCCGACGGTGTTTCCAGGCGCGGCGACTTGGTCGTGACCAGCCCGAGCGCCACGGTCTTATCGTCGGGCACGCCGCGCAGAGGCTCGAATGAGCCTGAGCGCTCGTCGTCGTACTCCAGCATGAGACGATGCGCGTTGACCTGCTGAAGAACCGGCTCCACTATCCGGTCATAACCGCCCTCGGCCAGCCAACGGCTGCCCTGGTTGCCTCGTCAAAGGTGGAACGCGAACGTCGCCTCCGTGAAGCCGTCCATCACGGCGTTGTCCAGTTCAATCCCCTGGGCAATCCAGTCATCCCCGGTACGGCCCTGGGACTCATAGAACGCCGCCCACCTCGGATCGAGAATGAGCGGGTAGTGTGGAGCGTCGAGTTGGATATAGGTCGCGCCAAGCCTGATTAGCTCTTCGATCTCCTCGCGGATAATCTGCGCGACATCCCCCAGGAACGCATCGAGCGTGGGATACGCCGCGGTGGATTTTGCCGGCGACCAGAAATTGGCGAACAGGCTTGGACTCGGCAGCGTCACCTTCGGCATGCGTGTGGTTCGGCCACGGAGGTATGTGAACTCCTCTGCCGACAGGTGACGCTTTCGCTGGAGCTTGCCAACGACGCCGAGAGTCGCCGGGCGCTCCTTCGGCGCGTCTCCTACTCGCTCGTCGCCTCGCCAATCGCCCCAGAGGAACGCGTCAATGTCGAACTCGCCGAAGCCTTCCACTGCCTCAGGCATCTGACTCTGGAAAGATAGCCTGCGCATCTCGCCGTCTGTGAGAACCTCGAAACTGGCCTCTTCCTGGGCGGCCACTGCGCTATCGACGGCGGCATCCTCGATGCGCTTGAACTCCGAGGATGCGATTCGTCCGGCTGCAAGATTCTCCCGTGCGGCGAGCAACTCCGGCGGCCTGATCAGGCTTCCAACCACGTCGGCATGCGGCAAGTTCGACATGCTGGGGAGTCTTGCATATCCCCAGCGCTTGGGCAAGTTGGATTCTGCTATGTGGCTGTCATCACTCCGGTCAAGGTCGTAGACGACGACCGTTTCAACTGCGGTCCGCGAGCCTCCCGTCGAGAATCAGGAGTCCTGCCTTGTCATCACCGATGAGGGTGAGATCATCGATGATGTCCTGGGCGGCCTTTTCCTCTTCCACCTGCTCCTCAACAAACCACTCGAGGAAGACGTGGGAGGGATAGTCGGAGTGCTGTTGGGCCGTGCGGTACAGGTTCTCAATCATCCCCGTAACCTTGCGCTCATGCTCAAGAGACGCCTCCATCGCGTCCAGGCAGGAGCCAAAATCCTTGGGCGGCTCCGGGAGCGCCTGCAAAGTAACGCGGCCGTCGCGGTCATTGATGAAATCGAAGAACTTCATCGCGTGGGTGGACTCCTCCTTTGACTGGAGCACCATCCAGTGAGCGAAACCGCGCAGGTTCTCCGCCTCGAAGTAGGCGGCCATCGCAAGGTAGAGGTGAGACGCATAGAGCTCGGCATTCAACTGGTCATTGAGCACCTTTTCCATCTCCGCGTGAATCATGTCTACCTCCCAATCACTGAATTCTTTCGGCGTAATCTCTCATGCGAAACTAATTGAATTATACAGAGATTTTGCAAAATCCGTACTTATTTGATGCAAATTTATTCAATCCTACTTAACATTCGAATAGGCGCGATAATGTTCTTCAACCCGCCCTGTGACAAGCATTGCTCCAATGACGATTAGCCACACAAAGAAGAGAGTGCCCGTTAACTGGTGGAACACAATCAGGCCGGGTATCCAGATCAACTGCATTGATCCGCCAAGGACGGCGGAGATTGGAGCAATTATCCCCAGCCGACCTCCACCCCGGTATTGGTACACGGAAGCAAGCATGAGCGCCAGACCGGCGGCAGAGAATCCCGCAACGCCGGTAAGCCAGCGCGCGCTCGCAATGGACTCATGGACTGATGCCGCAGCCTCGCCGCCTCCGGGCAGCGTTATTGCCAGGACGATCGCCAGCAGGCCGGAAACGATGGTGACCAGGCCGGAAATACCGAAGAGCGCGGGAACGATGGGTGTCGCGAGACGTTCACGGATTATCCATGTTCGCGAGAGATACCAGGCGGCAACCGCGAGTGTGACGCCGGACGCAAGCCGCCCGGCTCCGCTCAAAGCGTAAGGAAATCTACTGTCTGCGATTGCGGCGAGGGTTTCCTGCACCGTCTCCCTGTCCGCGTCTGCCGTCACGCGCCCAAATACCGCGACCAGTGTCGTAAGGGCTGTGAGGATCAGCAGCAAGCCGGCGGCTCGTGCTGCCGTGTCGGGAGTAGTGCGGGCGGATGATCCGTTACCGGCGTCGTTCTGTTGCAGGTTGCCCCCTTTACGCGGCTTGTTAGCTGAGAGCCGCCTTGACAATATTAAGCTACCTTAATGTATGAGCAACGGGCAACCGAAACGGCCCGGGCCACAGTGGTGTCGAATTGTCTCTCGATG
Source organism: Dehalococcoidia bacterium (assembly GCA_965203815.1). Lineage (GTDB taxonomy): Bacteria > Chloroflexota > Dehalococcoidia > UBA6926 > UBA6926 > VXMO01. The sequence continues at coordinate 1,412,508 of OZ241912.1, forward strand.
TAACTGCCAGAAGATTGAACGGCCGTTGGTGGGGCAGGGTTGGTGTTTCCAGTGCCAATGCCGCCTCGACGGTTGCTATGCGCTTTGACCGACTTCTTGTCACAGCGTCACGGCTGGTGAGCGGAGGTTCTGCGGCGGCGTTCCGCATTCTCTTTGGCCTGTTGGGCCTCGTGGCGGTGATTCGCTTTACTGCAAGAGGCTGGATTTCTGAGCTCTACATCGAGCCTGTTCACCACTTCACGTATTCGGGGTTCTGGTGGGTTCAGCCGTGGCCGGCGTGGGGCATGTATCTGCACTTTGCGCTGCTGGGTCTCGCGAGTATCGGTGTGATGCTCGGCTATCGCTATCGCCTGTCCATCATCGCGTTCTTCCTGTTGTTCACGTATGTGGAGCTCATCGACAGGACGACATACCTGAACCATTACTACTGGGTAACACTGGTGAGTTTTCTGATGATTTTCCTGCCGCTGAATCGCATGGCATCACTGGACGCGCGGCGCAACCCGTCGCTGCGCAGCGACACGGTTCAGCAGTGGGTGATCTGGGCCTTGATGTCTCAACTGGCGGTCGTTTATCTGTTTGCCGGAATTGCAAAACTGAATCCCGACTGGCTCCTCGACGCGCAGCCGATGAGAATCTGGATGTTCAACAATGGCGACCTGCCAATCGTTGGACTGCTTTTCAAGGAGGCCTGGGTAGCGTATGCGATGAGCTGGGCAGGGCTCATCTTCGACCTCACGATCATTGGGTGGCTACTATGGCGGCGCAGCCGACCCTTCGCCTACGCCCTGCTCGTCGTATTTCACCTGATGACGTGGGTGCTGTTCCCCATCGGAATGTTCCCGTGGATCATGATTGCCGGTACGCTGATCTTCTTCCCGCCTGATTGGCCGAACCGACTGCTCGCCAAGGTGCGACGACGGCCCGTCTCGGCACGTGCAGGGCAGGGGCCGGTATCGTCCCAACCAACTACTCTCTTCCGCGTTGGAGCCATTCTGTTGGTGGTTTTCGCGCTCCTCCAGATTGCGATACCCCTCCGCCACTGGGCCTACCCCGGGAATGTGCGATGGAATGAGGACGGCTATCTGTTCTCGTGGCGTGTGCTGCTCACGGAGAAGACGGGGCATATCCGGTTCAATGTGACTGACACGGCAACGGGTGAGCAGTGGGTGGAGTACCCGGAGGACTGGCTTACTCCCTTGCAGACGGAACGCATGCCGTACCAGCCGGATATGATTCTGCAGACGGCACACATCATTGCAGACGATGCCAATGAGCGAGGGCTTGATGTTGAAATTCGCGCTGATTCTTTCGTTGCGTTCAACGGGCGGGAGGCCACCCGTTTCATTGACCCCGAAGTTGACCTTGCACAGGTTGAACCGGGCTTGTGGCCGAAGACATGGGTCCTTCAGCCGCCTGACGATGTTTGATTCAGCGTAGGCTGTCCCCATCCGTATCGCTGAAACCAACGGAAACGCCAAGCAGGCTGACAACTTCCGTGCTCAGCGTTCGCTGGAGATCGGAAAGGCGGTCATAAACCTCGCGCACCTGGTCGGGCCTCTCTGAGAGAGCGCGTCGCAGCGGGACATCGACCTCATCAATGGCCGCGAGCGCGTCATCAAAGTTCTGCTTCATACGGTCATCGGTCTCGACGGAAAGCTCACGCACGATGTCAGAGATGCCATGGCCCTCAGTGCTATCGTGGCCGGCGTACATGTCCCTCATACCAAGGACCTGATTGCGCAGGTCTTGGAGGGCGTGTTCCCCTTTGCCGCCCGGCAAGAGTTCCAGGTCCGGGCCGTCCGGACGCAGACCCATGGCGGCCGCAAGCCGCATGTCGACTATCGTGCGGATGAGAAACACTTGGGTTCTAACGAGCTCGGCGACGGCTTGACCCGTTAGCAGGGAAGCGCTTCCACGGTCGGTAAAGAAGTCTTTGTACGGCGTATCGCGCTCAATCCCGGTCCTCCATTCCTCTTTTACCTCGTCCGCTTCAACGGCAACGACCTCGCCAAGAGAGGTAAGAAAATCACAACGTGTCGAGTTTTGTCCGGATAGCGCGTCAGGCGCGTCGTCAGCGAATATCAGGTACTCGATTGCGCCCATCCCGCGCTGCGTGGACGAAAGCGTGAAACGTATGTCGTCCGGGGTCGTGGCGGGATTGTTCTCCAACATATTCTCGATGCGCTCCGGCTCCACCAGCGGCCAGTCCATGACACCCAAAGAGCGACGATCCATGACCGGCCCCATCCACGTCGCCTGTGAGCGCATCCACGGAACGCGGGTGTCCCGCCACGCCTGTTGAGCGGCGGCCAACGTTTCTTCAGACGGGTTGGCGCAGAGGGTGTCCAGCGCTGCTTTCATCTCACCGGTTTCGGCGGCGACGGACTCATACCCCGGGACGATGATGAGGTCCGTCAGGCTGATGAGGACCTCCTCCTCACTCGGGGTTGCCTCGCCGCCCTGGTTGCAGGCGATGGCAAGCGTGATGAGAACGCCCAAACCGATGAGCCGTGCCAGTTTTGTCATCACAACGACCTCAGGAACTGGATCAAGGCCTGGCGATCTTCTGCTGAGAGACCCATGAAGCTATCTCGTGATTGCTCCGCCTCGCCACCGTGCCAGAGTATCGCCTCTTCAAGATTGCGAGCCCGACCATCGTGGAGAAAGTTCGTGTGGCCGTTCACTGTCTCAACCAGTCCTATGCCCCAGAGCGGCGGAGTACGCCACTCCCGCCCGTTGGCCTCGGCATCAGGCCTGTTGTCCGCAAGGCCTTCTCCCATGTCGTGGAGCAGCAGATCCGTGTAGGGGAATATAACCTGGCTGCGCAGCGGTTGAATGGGAAAATCGTCTGCCGTCGTGTATCGAGGTGTGTGGCAGGATGTGCAGCCCGTTCTTGCAAAGAGCTGAGCGCCATGACGGACTTCAGGGTCGTCCACATTGCGCATCGCCGGCACGGCAAGCGTCTGCACATAGAACGTGACCTTGCCCAAACGTTCATCGGGCACCTCCGGCGACCCCCGTTGGGCCGCGCCTGGCATGCTGTCTGAGCCGCCGTGCAATTCTCGTGCGGGAAATAACTTGACGTGATACCGATATCGCCGAGAAAGGCTCCTGCGGATTGCTGTTCAACAGTCGGCTGGTTTGCCTTCCAGCCAAAGCGGCCGAGGACATACGATTGCAGCCCTATGTCCCAGACCATGTTGGGACGGCCCGAGATTCCGTCGCCGTCAACATCATCAGGGTCTGCCTGCGCCAGGATATCGTCCTCCCGTATGGCTTCCAGAAGCCCCATACCGATTGTTTGCGGCGCGATTCGCGGAGACACCATTAACTGCTCATGGAGCGGGCCATAGGCAGGTTCCGCGATTATGTATCTCGGCTTGCGCAGGGAATATGACTCGCCGTCAGGGTATTGTCCGTGAATGAAGTCGTAGCGAATGAGAATACGCCCCTCAGGCTGGACGCCGAGAATCGCGCGGTCCTGGAGTTGGTCGCCGTAGTTCGGTTCGTCGATGGGGCCGTTCGGTCCGGGAATGCTGAGTCTGAGCAGCAGCCCCCGCACCGGATCATCATCAGCATCAGGAGGCTTTGCTCGTCCGTCATGGCTGTGGCATGAGGAACAGGACTGCGCGTTGAACGTCGGGCCCAGGCCGTCGCGCGCCTCCGTTGAGGCCGGGGCGGTCACCCAGTTCTGATTGAAGAAGCTGTCACCAATCTCAAAGGTCCGTCGTTCCTCGTTGGTCAGATTCCGTGCAGAAAGCTCGAACGCATTGGAGCCTGCGCTGAACGCCGTGGTCTCACCCCCGAGCTTTTCGCTGAATAACAACTCAGGTGCAATGGTGTCCTGCCCACCGCCCAGACAGGCGGTGAACAGGACGACCGATCCAAGCACGCCAATGGAGAAGAGTAGCGATTGCGCCTGCGCACGGAACATCAGCTAACGCTGATCGTGATTCCGATCTCCTCAGCGCCGGTGACGATGGTGTCGGTCTGATTCTCAAGCGAGACGATGGCCGACCTCACGGCCTGCCGTCCTGCTGTCTGGTCAGACACACCCTCGGCCAGGTGCTGATCGAACGGGTCGGGAATGGCTGTTGCCAGCGCGACGCTGTGTCGGATTTCGGAAGCGAGTTGGTCAGCCAACTCCGTGTCCTGTTCAGCGAAGAGGTCCCGGACGCCGGGGCCGGTTACCGTGCCGAAGTCGCCGAAGTAGACCATCTCAATGCCCTTGGCATTAGCGATGATGTCAGCGTTGGTGTTGTCTGAGAAGCAGGAATGCTCATCTTCCTGCGAGCGCTCCTCATATGCAACGGCCATCCGCTCGCCTGCCAACTCGCCCCGGCTCAGTTCCCCGATGCCGGTGATGATCCGCTGGATGGCCACATCGGAATCCAGCGCGACAAAACTTGCGCGGTAGTTGGATGCGCCGGGCGCCCATGCGTTGACCATCTGTTGCAGGTGGAGGAGCAGCAGGTCGGACGCCACTGCAAGGTAGGTCGCGCGCCGGTCTGCATTCGGATTCGTGGTGTAGTCTTCGATCGGTCGCGCGCCGGGCGCTCCCGCATTGAAATCCTGACCCCACAGAAGAAACTCAATTGCGTGCCATCCTGTCGACACATTCTCCTCACCGCCCATTTCATTGAGTTCCATCAATAGGGCAGCGTTGATAACGGGATACGCCTCAGGGTTGTTGATGATTCCGGCGTTCGGATCGCCTTCGACGTAGTCAATATAGGACTCGTCGAGCGGCCATGCGTTGATAAGGCCCTCCGGCCCGTCATCGGGGTTATCAATAGGACCGTCGTAGAAGCGGAATGCCTCAGTTGGGCCGTAGTCGTCGCGGGCAAGGAGCCAGAGTCGCTTGGCGGCCTCAAGGTTTGCCGGAGTGGGATCGGCGATGAATCGATCGATCGCCGTGTCCATCGCAATGGCGGAATTCAGGCTATTTGAATAGAGATGGTGAACGCCCTCTGCATAGTTTGTCACCACCGCCTGCTTCAAGTCGTCATCGGGGCCGCTTGACGTTGTGCAGGCTATCATCAGCCCCGCCATCAGCGCCCCGAAGATCAGAATCAAAGACCTTGCTCTCACAACTGTCCTCCCTGCTGGAATTCTCTCCGTCTCATCGCTTGTTCATGCAAAGCGACGACTCCGGGGGCAATACCGTGAGAACTGGGTGTGCTGCGTATCACAATGAGCGGAGGGGAGGCCCCGCCGTGCAGTTCTCTCGTGAAGTTACCCCCGGACTCGTCTGGCGGCGATGAACCGGCGTGCGTTGCCAGTCCTAAGAGCGCCTCCAAGCTTTAGCGTCATTTACACTAATAAAGGCAGCTAAACATGTCAAGAGGCAGCTAACGTGCGGCTGCAACCGGGAATCCCGATAATGCCCCCCCCCCCAGAAAAGGTAGGGATGGTATGAGGCGCGGACGGACAGGCCGCGGTTATGACTGGTGGAAGAGCGGAGTCCGTGGCCTAAACAGGCCCGGAGACGCGGATATGTTGAGCCCAGCGCGTGGGGATAGTGACCTGGTTCTCTCCGATATGCAGCCGTAGGTTGCCCGCGCGCAGATCAATGTCGTCAACAAGGGCCTCTGACCCGGGCACAACGTCGTTGTCATGGACGAAGTGAAGCAGATCGTTGTCGTCCTCACCTTCCTCCGTGATTCGCCAGACAACGATCTTCTCTCCCACGCTGGTATCGGTCATTCTTCGAGCGCCGAGGAGCCGCTGCTCATCAGCCGATCCGGGGAATGGGTTGCCGTGCGGACACGTTGTCGGGTGTCCCAGGGACTCGTAGAGATGGGCCTCCAGCTTCGACGAGAGCGTGTGCTCCATGTGCTCAGCTTCGTCATCGGCATCGGCCCAGTCGTAACCCAGGCTGTCGACCAGCAGTCTTTCGATGAGATAGTGCCGGCGAATGATGGACTCCGCGATACCCCTGCCTTCGGGCGTCAACTGGACCCCGGCGTTCTGGTCGATTACCGCAAGACCCTGGCGCTCCATCCTCTGGAATGCCTGGGTGACCGCTGATGCGGACACGCCCAGTCGCTCAGCGAGCCGAGAACCAACGACCCTCGATCCTTCCCGAACGGTTGTGTAGATGCGGATCAGGTATTCGCCCTGAACTGCACTTGTGGCCTGGGGTGATTCGTCTCTGGTCATATACCTGAGTTCCTCCGGACCTTTGTTGCGTCCCATTGTACGACGGCCTTGTGAGGTGACGTAACCCGAGCGCGTGTGAGACTTTTCACAAGTGCCGTTTCATGTTAAGCTCACTAAAACTATAATCATACAGCTAAAGGAGAGGAGCCTGTACTCCATGATGAAAGTGAAGCTTGCGGTACTACTTATCCTTGCGGTTGGTCTGATAGCGGCTATTGCCTGTGAAGCCGAGGCTGACCCTACCGCGACACCGCGTTCCGTAACAGAGGCTCCAACCGCAACGATCGCTCCGCCCACTGTAGCTCCAACAACTGAGCCGGAGCCAACGGCGGTCCCGACTCAGGCGCCCACCGCGACGCCGGAACCGATGGACGATGACATGTCCATGGTCGAGTACCCTCTCACCGTGACTGACATGCTTGGCAGACCCGTCACGATACCTGAACCCCCGCAGCGCATCGCCAGCATCAGCCCTACAACAACGGAGTTTCTCTACGCCGTTGGAGGCACGGCAGTCGTCCGGGATTCCAGTTCCAGGTACCCCCCTGAGGTCAATCAACTTCCTGATGTCGGGCCGTCCTATACGCCAAGCATGGAGCTCCTTGCCGAACAGACTCCGGACCTCATCCTCTTTGAAGGACTGACCCAGGGCCGGCACGCGCAGGCGCTGGCACAGATTGGAGTCCCGGTTGTTGGCCTGCAGGTGACCTCTTTGCAGGGCGTCTACGACGGCATCGATCTGGTGGGCATGATTGTCGATCAACAGGAGGCCGCCGAGGCATTGAAGGCGTCGATCGCAGAACGGATCGAGGCTGCCACCGCAAAGGTGCCGGAGGGCACAACGGCACTGATCCTCATTCCCGATGAGGAGCAGAACCTCTATGCCGCCAAGCCCACGTCCTATACCGGGGCAATCGCGGCTGAACTTGGATTCGTCAATCCTGCGGCAGACATGGCAGACGGGCAGAGGTTCCCCGGCTTTGCGCTGTTGCCGCCAGAACAGCTGGCGATCACCAACCCGGACTACATCTTCACCATCACACCGGCGCCCCCGCCTGCACCCCGCTTTGCCGACTTATTCGTCGCGTTTCCCGGCGCCAACTTCCTGAACGCCGTCCGGATGGGCAACGTGAATGAGATTGATGCTACGCTGTTCATCCAGGCTCCCGGTCCCCGGTTCGTGGACGCTGTGGAGTCGATGGCAGAGTTGGTGGGAGGATAGTTCGTAGTTGTCCCGACTTGTACTGGTTCTGCCCGGGCTGTTCATACTGCTCGCGGCGGGCTGCATTATTGGGATAGTCTACGGCCCGGCCAGTATCGACGCATCGACGGCGCTGTGGGCGATATTCACTGATGGGCAGGACGAAGCCACTGAACTTGTGGTCGACCAATTTCGATTGCCCCGGGTGGTCGCAGCGCTTATAGCCGGCGCCTGCTTTGGGGCCTCCGGCGCGCTCATCCAGAGCGCGACGCGTAATCCTCTTGGCGACCCGCAGCTCTTCGGGGTAGGGGGCGGCGCGGCTATCGTCCAGGCTCTGGCGCTTGCGGGAATCCTCACTGCAGACTCATGGGGCTTGGCGACGCTGTCCGTCGCCGCCTGCCTGGCGATTTCGATCCTGATATTCCTGTTCGCCTCTCGCGAGGACCTCACGCCCACCCGGTTGGCCCTCATCGGTGTTTCAGTTGGGGCGCTCGCGCTTGCGGTGACGGCCGGAATACTTGCCTATGCACGGGTCGTTAGTGTGCAGTCCATCTTTCTCATCAGCGGCAGCGTGACCAATCGATCCTGGGATGACATCACACCCGTCCTCCCCTTCCTCGCAGTTGGGTTGCTGCTGGCCGTCGTTGCCGCCGGCCGGCTCAGCGTGTTGGCTCTGGGGGATCGCCTTGCGCGCCATCTTGGGGCCGATCCAAACAGGACTCGCCTTGTCGCGGTGGCCTCAGCAGGCGTGCTGGCGGGCGCGGGCGTCTCCCTCGTGGGCGTCGTTGGGTTCGTCGGCCTCCTGACGCCTCACCTCGTGCGGTTGCTGACAGGAAATGATGCGAGATTGGTGTTGACGATATCCGTTCCGGTGGGAGCCACTCTTGTTCTCTACGCCGATCAGATCGCGAGGTTGGCATTCATGCCGTCCGAAATCCCCGTCGGGCTGGTCACGACGGCGCTGGGAGCGCCCCTGATGATCTGGATTGCCAGGCAGCTTCGGTGACCGTCTGATGGCCAATTCGATCGAGATTCAGGTACGGAACGTCTCGTTTTCCTATGGCTCCGGACGCATCCTGAACGGCATCACAATGTCTGTCTCGGAGGGGGAATTCGTTTTCATCCTGGGCGCCAACGGGACAGGAAAATCGACCTTGATGAGCCTGATGGTTGGAGAGTTGGAACTGAGCGAGGGCCGCATCCTGATCGAACAGGATGACAATGGGACCTGTCTGCCCGGACACTCCAGGAACATCGCCTATCTCCCCCAGGACCTGCAAGACCCCCCATTCCTGTCCGTCAGGGAGGTCGTGAGCCTTGCCCGATTCAGCCCCAATCGAAGTCTCGGCTGGCGGCTGGCAAAGCCTGATTCAGCTCTCGTAGATGAGGCCATCGATCAATGTGACCTCGGGCAGTTGGCCGACCGACAATTCTCCCAACTTTCAGGCGGGGAAAAGCAGAGGGCATGGCTCGCATTCTGCCTCGCGCAGCAGCGGCAGTTCATCTTCCTTGATGAGTCGCTGCAGAGCCTCGACTATCACAGCCGCAACAGCTTCTTTGACATGCTTTCCAACCTGGCGAAACAGGGCAAGGGCGTGATGATCATTAGCCATGATCTTGAGATGGCGCGACGTGTGGCAGAGAGAGTTCTGATCCTTCGGCACGGTGAATTGACCTACGACGGCCCGCCCACCGACGATCTGCCCCAACTCTTGGACTAAGCCTCTTCAAGAATAACCGGCCACCACAGCGGTACGTGCTCAACCGCAGCAAAAACCCCTGCCGGGACTCGAACCCGGGCCACCAGCTCCGGAGGCTGGTGCTCTATCCGCTGAGCTACAGGGGCATGATTGCGCGTTGCGGCGCCTCTCCATCATACTCCGCGCTCAGTTCGCTAAACCTGGCTCTCTGTCCTCTGCTCCCTGCGCAGGCTCGGGGCGTTGTTGCGGAACGCGGGCACCAACACGGCGGGCGCGATGAGCGTCGTTGCAATCGTCATCAGGATTGCCACGCCGAAAAGGTCCTGCCCAATCAAGCCCTGTGACACGCCGATGCCGGCGACTATCAGACCCACCTCGCCGCGCGGCGCCATTCCCACGCCCACGCGCCATGCCCCGACGCGGCTGAATCCCGCTGCCAGGGCCGGAATGCCGGACCCTGCCACCTTGCCGACAATGGCCAGCACGACGATGATTAGCCCGAATCCGAGAGCATCAACCATGCCCTGAATGTCGACCATCGCGCCCATCACCACGAAGAAAATTGGCACCATTGCATGGTACAGGCCGTTCAACGGCTGATGAAGTTGATTGCGGAGTTCGGTCTGTGACAGGGCCAGACCCACGGAATAAGCGCCGATAATCATCGCCAGTCCGAACATCTCCGCCAGCGCCGCGGCAAACAGCCCGATGCCGAACACGAGCGCGATTGCCGCGCCCTCAACACGGACGCTGTTGATCGCGCGGACGATGTACTTCGCGCCCAATATCCCGCCGACCGTCAGCACGAGCCAGAAGCCAATCGCCTTGGCGCCAACGACTACCACCTCGGTCCACTCGAACGAAGCCGCCTCGGTGGCCGCCTCGATGGACTCGCCTGCCGTCACCCCCACAACAACGGTCAGAATCAGGATTCCGAGCACGTCATCCACAACGGCGGCGCCCAGGATGGTCACGCCCTCGGGCGAATCCAGGCGTCGTAAGTCGTCCAGAACGCGGGCGGTGATGCCCACGGATGTGGCAGTCATGATGGTTCCCACGAACAGGGCAGGGGCCGAGAAGAAGGAATCTGCGAAGCCAAATAGGACTGTCGCGTACGCGCCGAGCGCGAACGGGATAACCACCCCGCCTATGGCCACAAGGCTCGCTTGCGGCACGAACCGCAGGAATGCTTTGAGATCGGTATTCAGGCCTGTTTCCAGCAACAGGATGATGGCCGCCACCTGCCCGAATATAAAAAGGGTTTTCGGGACGGGAATGACCGCCCCTTCCTCCGGCGGCTCAAATACCTCTTCAAAAAGTCCGAAGGGTTCATAGCCGAGCGGCTCGAACCCATGAATCGCCACCGTCCCGATGATGATGCCCGCGACCAACTCCCCGATAACGGCCGGCTGTCGCAGAATGCGCTCAGTAAACTCGCCCGCAAGCTTGGCGGCCACAAGGATAATGCCCAACTGCATGGCGAGAACCACAGCCGAATGGGTAAAATCTTCCCCCAATATGTCCTCCTGGCCGAATATGGCGCGATGGCCACATTAGTATAAGGGATGAGCATAGGACCAAACCGTGCAGAACAAGGATAGGCAGTCAGGCCCAACCACCCGCTCCAGGCGTGGGCTGCATGCCCAAAGCCTTGCCCGCCGCCGCATTGAATCCGAGGGTTTTCATGTCTTGGCGGAGAATGTCCGCTATCGCGCCGGGGAACTCGATATTGTTGGCGTTATCGACGAGACGCTTGTAGCCGTCGAGGTGCGCAGCCGATCCACGCCCAACGTAGGCACCCCTGAGGAGTCCGTCACTCCCGACAAGGCTCATCGCCTTGCCCGCCTCACTGAGATATACCGGCAGCATCATGAGGCAGAAGACCTGCCTGAGAACACACGCATCGATGTCGTCGCCGTTGTCTTTGACCGGCGGGGCAGGGTCATGCGCCTCACTTGGCATAAGAACGCCGTTGAGGACGCCAACTGACGTCTACCTCCGTCCTCAACCTGCCATCCGCTCACCCTGAGCCTGTCGAAGGGCCCGAGCGGCTGACGGCCCGGATACCCCCTCTGTTAGACTGACCAAGCCATGCCGATATACGAATTCAGGTGCGATGACTGCGGGCGGGATATGAGCGTTTTCACGCGCTCCGTCTCCGCCCCCATCGGCGATCCCGAATGCCCCCACTGCGATAGCACGGCTCTGCGACGCAAGGTCTCGCGCGTTGCCGTCGTTCGCTCACGGCAGGACCTCTACCGTGAATATGACCGCTTGTCGGCCTTTGATGACGCGCCGAGCGATGATGATTACGATGGGATGGATGACGACTACTTTGATGACGGGTACGATTAAGAGCGTTATGAGGGCGCGGCAGAGAGGGCGGTGACACGATGCCCATTTACGAATACACCTGCAAGGATTGCGACAAACGCTCCAGCACCTTCTATAAGGTAATACCGGCAGAGCTGCCCACGGAGCAGGAATGCGCCCACTGCGGCTCCACCAGGACCGAGAAGGTCATATCCCGCGCCGCCTATGTCCGCTCCACCGCTTCCCGTCACGAGGCATCCGGTGATCCTGACGCCCCCGGCTACGACTACTGGCGCGACCCGTCGAACATCGGGCGATGGGCTGAGAAGCGCATGGACGAAGCGGGCATTGAGATGCCCGACCGCGTCAAGGAGATGATCGGCCAGGCCCGCGAAGGGGAAGTGGACAAAATCCTCGACAAGCGCGGCCTGGACTAACCTCCGCCCGTTCACCCAGAGCGTCGTCGAAGGGTCGCCCCCAATCAGGCGAACTCTTGCGGCTCTTGCGATAATTGATAGTAGAAATAATCGCCTCGGATCGATGAGGAGAAACCGGAATGTCCTTGATCCCGCCTACATTCCTGGACAAAGTCGTCGCGCTGGGCACGCCGGACAAGGACGGAAACATACGGTACGCCGCCTCCGGCTTCTTGTATGGGCAGCCTTCGGGGAATCGGGGACGATACTACGTCTACCTGGTCACGAACCGGCACGTTGTGAAGGGAATACGCAGCCCGCAAATACGCTTCAATGCTCTCGCCGGGACTGCTCCCAAGATACTGCCCTTGCCTCCGAATGATGGCGGCCCAAACGATCACTGGATCTTTCATCCTGACTCGGATGTAGACGTTGCCGTTCTGCTAATAGACTCACTTGGTCAGGCCCTGGAGGATGTCAAGATGGCATTCTTCACCGGAAACGCACAGACGGAACGCCTGGAGTCCATGAAGAGCGGTTCCGTCTCAGAGGGAGACGAAGTCTATGTGCTCGGCTTTCCGCTTGGACTGGCCGGCGCTGAACAGAACTACGTGATCGTGCGGCAGGGAGTTATCGCCCGGATTCAGGACTGCTATGAGCGCCGCTCCAAGGAATTCCTGATAGATTCGTTTGTCTTCCCGGGCAATAGCGGAGGCCCGGTCATTCTCAAGCCAACCATGTTCTCGTATGGCCAAACGCGCCCGGACCCCAAGTTGATTGGCGTTGTGGCTGCCTATCAGCCGTTCGTTGACGTCGCTCTGAGCGAGCAGACGGGAACTCCCAGGCTGATCGTCCAGGAGAACTCCGGACTTGCCACGGTGATTCCCGTTGATCTCATCCAGGAGACCGTTGGATTGGCAGCGGAAAAGTACGGCATTACCCAACCGTCCCCAACCGTCATTCCCGCGTAGGCGGGAATCTGAAACGCATTACCCAACCCAACCCGCCACACCACCCTCCCTCCTGTATCCTTATAGCTGAGCGTCGTTGGCACTCCCGTCGTCGCTTGCCGCGCAGTATATTCACCCTGATTGCGATGGAGGCCTCGCCACGTGACCATTGAGCCGACGTTGACTGATATGAACACGATTGTGTCGCTCGCCAAGCGGCGCGGATTCGTCTTCCCTGCCAGCGAGATCTACGGCGGTATCGGCTCGTCATGGGACTACGGCCCCCTCGGCGTGGAACTCAAGCGCAACGTGCGTGATGCGTGGTGGCGCGCCATGGTACAGGAGCGCGATGACGTCGTCGGCCTTGACAGCGCCATCATTCAGAGCCCCCTCGTGTGGGAGGCAAGCGGCCACGTCGCCGGATTCACAGACCCGCTTATCGAGTGTCGTACCTGCCATCGTCGCTATCGCGCCGACCACATTGAGGACAACACATGCCCGGACTGCGGAGATGTGGACGAATTCACGGAACCGCGGCAGTTCAACCTCATGTTCAAGACGTTCCTTGGGCCGGTGGAGGAGGATGCGGCGGTCGCTTTCCTGCGGCCTGAGACGGCGCAGGGCATCTTCACGAATTTCGACAACGTGCGAACGGCCACGCGTAAGAAGATCCCGTTCGGCATTGCGCAGACGGGAAAATCGTTCCGAAACGAAATCACAACGGGAAACTTCATATTCCGCACCCGCGAATTTGAGCAAATGGAGATGGAATATTTTGTACGGCCTGAGGACGGCTTTGCGTCCCTGGAATACTGGCGCAACGAGCGGATGCGTTGGTACACGGACCTCGGCATCAACCCGGAGCGGCTGCGCTTCCGCCAGCATGAGCAGGATGAACTCGCTCACTACGCCGCAGCCGTCTATGACATTGAGTACCTGTTCCCCATCGGCTGGTCGGAGTTGGAGGGCATCGCCTACCGCGGCGACTTTGACCTCCGCCAGCACCAGGACAGTTCCGGTCGCAAGCTGGAATATTTCGATGACGAGCGCCAAGAACGGTTCATACCCCATGTTGTGGAACCTGCCAGCGGCGTCGATCGCTGCCTGCTCGCCTTCCTCGTTGACGGCTACACGGAAGAGGAGGTGAATGGGGAGAGCCGCACCGTGCTCAAGCTGCACCGTGATCTCGCGCCCTACAAGGTTGCCGTGCTCCCTCTCTCTCGCAATGAAAAGCTTCTGCCCAAGTCGCGGGAGGTCTATGACATCGTCCGCCGCCGCTGGATGACCGACTATGACGATTCCCAGTCCATCGGTCGCCGCTACCGCCGACAGGATGAGATTGGCACGCCGTACTGCGTCACCATCGACTTCCAGACCGTTGAAGAAGACGACGCTGTGACCGTTCGCGATCGTGACACGATGGAGCAAGTGCGCGTTCCCATCGCTGAACTTGGCGCGCTGCTTGAAGACCGCCTAACGGGCTAAGCGCCCATGCGAATCATCCACTTTGCCGACTCGCATATCGGCGTTGAGACACACAGCCGCCCCGTCACCTCAGACGAACTCAGCGCGCTGCCGGAGTCGTTCGCCCCGGGCGTCAACCGCGCCGCCACTTACACGGGGATGCCGTCCCGCCTCATTGATTCACTCCGCGCCCTTGATGAACTCGTCGACTTTGCTCTGAGCGAACCCCGCGCTGATCTCGTCGTTTTTTCCGGCGACGCCTATCGCTCAAGAGACCCCTCCCAGACCCACCAACGGGAATTCGCCCGCCGCATCAGCCGCCTCGCCCTCGCGGGCGTCCCCGTGTTTCTGCTCACCGGCAATCATGACGTGCCCAACACGGAGGGCAGGGCAACCGCTCTGGACATCTTTGACGTGCTCGCCGTCGACAACGTTACGGTTGCCTCTCGCCCGGCCGTTCACCGGATTGAAACCGCTGCCGGCCCAGTCCAGATTCTGGCCGTTCCCTGGCTGCGGCGCAGCTCCGCCGCCGCGCGTGCCGAACTGCACGGAAAGAGTTCTGTGGAGGTCAACGAGTGGATGCAGAGCTTCCTCAGCAATGAGATCACGCGCATGGCGAGTGAGCTTGACCCAACTGTCCCATCCATCCTGTCTGCCCACGCCACTGCTACGACGGCCACCGTCGGTCACGAACGCAGCATGATGATGGGCAATGACTACCTGCTGCTGCCCAGCGCGTTCCAAGCGCATCCCGTCGACTACGCTGCCCTTGGTCACATCCACCGCCATCAACTGATCGCGGACGCCCCGCCCGCCGTCTATCCCGGCAGTCTCCATCGCGTCGATTTCTCGGAAGAGAATGACAGCAAGGGGTTCTGTGTGGTGGAGATTGATCCCGACCTGCCACCGGGACGCCGCGCGGCCTCGTGGTCGTTCCACCCCGTGTGGGCTCGCCCTTTCAGGACAATCAAAATGACCGTCCACGCAGGCGAACAGGACGTGATGGAGACGATTGCTGCCCGCCTTGCTGCTGCAGATGTGAGCGATGCCGTTGTCCGCGTAGAGGTCCAGGCCCCCGCCGAGCTTGCGGGCGACATAGACCGCATTCGTATTCGAAACATGTTGAGGCAGGCCGGAGCGCATGTCGTTTCGGGAGTTATGGTGCAGGCAGACGCGCCGGATAGAGCGAGAACCCGTCTTGAACGCGGCATGGCAATCGAGTCGCTTGAGCCTGAAAAAGCCTTGAGCCTTTATATGGAGAAATCATCAGTTGCTGCTGAGCGGCGAACAGTGCTCATGCAGGCGGCACGGGAGATCATCAACTCGGATCAGATGGGGCAGGGGGCTGACGTGGATGATGAAACGGACGTGGTAGTCCGCATTGCCGAAGAGAAAGATATGGAGGCGATTTTTGCCCTCCGCCGCGTCGTCTTCATTGATGAACAGAACGTGGATGCCGACGAG
This sequence comes from Dehalococcoidia bacterium, assembly GCA_965203815.1. Classification (GTDB taxonomy): domain Bacteria; phylum Chloroflexota; class Dehalococcoidia; order UBA6926; family UBA6926; genus VXMO01. Next base: position 1,428,181 of record OZ241912.1, read on the forward strand.
GAGTGGGACGGGCGCGATGAGGACGCCGTCCATGCCGTGGCGCTTCTAAAGGATGAGGTTGTTGGCACGGGCCGCCTGCTAACGGATGAGGGCGAGCAAACCTGCCGCATTGGCCGCATGGCAGTGCGGCAGGACCTCAGGCGACACGGAATCGGGGACAGGATCCTGGGGACGTTAGAGGAAGTGGCCGGCGAACGGGGCTTTGCGCAGGTCCTGCTCAACGCGCAGACCTACGTCAAGGATTTTTACGCGCAGGCGGGCTACACCGAAGGCGGCGACGTGTTTATGGAAGCCGGCATTGAGCACGTGGCCATGACGAAGAACCTATCCCGCGCCCCGTAGCCACTCGGAACCGCCGTCCCACACCTCGCGTTTCCAGACCGGCGCCAACGCCTTGACCTTTTCCACGGCCTCACGGCACGCGTCAAAAGCCGCGCGCCGATGCGGCGAGGCTACCGCAACGACCAGCGAGGTCTCTCCGATCTCAAGCCGTCCTGTTCGATGCCACAACGCGATGCTGCCAATATCGAAGTCCTCAAGAGTTTCGCGTCCAATCTTTCGCAGCACACCCTCAGCCATCTCCGGGTATGCCTCGTATTCAAGGAAGAGCACGTGCCGGCCCAGGTTGTTGTCCCGCACGATGCCCTCGAAAGTCAGAACCGCCCCGTCGGACGGAGTTCTGAGCGACTCCGCGATTCTCCGAACGTCAAGTGGATCAGGCGTGACGCCAACCTGCACGGCCTCCGCTTCAGAGACGGCTCCACCGCTCACGGGCGGAATCAGCGCGACTTCATCGCCTGCGGCGATGGCGGTTGATTGATCGACATATTCCCGGTTGACGGCAACAACAACGCCGTCGCAGCGGTTCGCCAACGCCGGATGCTGTTGCTGTGCCTCATCCAACAGGCGCGAGACGGGCTCGCCCTCGGGAATCTCAACGCTGATTTCCGAAGCGCCCACCGCTTCTCGCAGTGACGCAAACAGTCTTATTCGAACGTCCATATGGTCATTATAGGCTCCCCCGGCGCTTATCCTGAATGCGGCGCAGAACCCGGTGATTTCATACCTGTGACACCGCTTGTGACGCTTGACACAAATTCGGGCAGACAGATAGACTCGCAATGTCGCGGCTGCGACCCAACGCTAACTGTTGAGGTATTGCTCTGAACAGGCTCAACCGTATGGGGAAAGGGACCCAACTAATAGGAGTGCTGACGGTTTTCATGGCCGTCGTTCTCCTCTCAGGCTGCCAGTTGGCGTTGCCACAGAGCACGCTCCATCCCGCAGGTGACGTAGCCCAGAGTCAGCAGGACCTCTTCGTCTTTATCTTCTGGATCGCCGTCATCATCTTTATCGGCGTCCAGGGTTTCCTGATCATCGCGGTGCTCAAGTTCCGCGCCAGGCGCGGACGAGAGAATGACATCCCACCGCAGACTCACGGCAACACCCCGCTTGAGATTGGTTGGACAATTGCCCCCTCATTGATCGTTATTGCCATCACCATTCCGACTGTTGCCGGCATCGGCGCTACATATGACGCCCCCTCTGAATACGCCGATGACCCCTCACTCACTATCGAGGTCGTCGGCCATCAATGGTGGTGGGAATACCGCTATCTCGATGAGAACGGCGACCTAGATTTCATCACTGCCAATGAACTGCACATCCCCATCGATACCGTCATCAACCTCAAGTTGGCGTCGAACGACGTTATCCACAGCTTCTCCGTCCCGCGCCTCGCCGGCAGTCGTGATGTCGTGCCCGGCCGGGTCAACCGCATGTGGCTGAACGCCACGGAAACCGGTGTCTACGCGGGGCAGTGCAAGGAGTTCTGTGGAGATTCGCACGCCCTGATGCGCACCGTCGCCTTTGCGCGCGAGCTGGACGACTACGAGGCATGGGCCGAGAATGAACGCCGGCCGGCGGTGGCCATGACGGCGGCGATGGAACCGGGATGGGTTGTCTTCCAGGAGAATGCCTGCCGCGGATGCCACACCATTGAGGGCGCAACCGAGGGCGAGTATGAGTTGGCCATCGGCGTGACCGGGCCCAATCTCTCTCACTTCGGTTCCCGTGTCACCATCGCCGCGAACACGCTGCACAAGGGTCCGGCGGATATGAACATGGGCGCGTTCTTCGAGGATGTGCCGACCGACCCGGACTTCATGCAGCGCGATCCGACGGCTGAAAACCTCAAGCACTGGCTCAACAACGCGCCGGACGTGAAGCCCGGCACGGAGATGCCGGACCTTAATCTCACTGACCAGCAGCTTGATGATCTCGTATTCTTCCTGGAGAGCCTGAAGTAACGGGCGGCAGGCTGAAGGAGTAGATGACGATGGCTATGCTAGGGGGCATCCTCGAGAGACCTACCGGGACGACCGGTATCTGGAGTTGGCTCACGACGATCGATCATAAGAGGATCGGCACGCTCTACCTTGTCACGGCGTTCTTCTTCTTCATTGTCGGCGGCGTTGAGGCCAGCCTGATGCGGCTGCAGTTGGCCGTGCCGGATTCCACCATCATCAGCGCCAATGTGTTCAGCCAGCTGTTCACGATGCACGCGCTCACCATGATCTTCCTGGCCATCATGCCCCTCAGCGTCGCGTTCTTTAACTGGATAGTCCCGCTCCAGATCGGCGCGCGGGATGTCGCATTCCCCCGCCTGAACGCCCTCAGCTACTGGGTGTTCCTCTTTGGCGCGATTATCCTGAACCTTGGCTGGTTCACTATGACTGCCCCGGCGGCCGGCTGGTTCGCCTACGCCAACCTGACCAACACCACCTTCTCTCCCACCAACGGCATGGACTTTTATGTCCTCGGGCTGCTCGTGCTTGGAACGTCCTCATTGCTCGGCGCGTTCAACTTCGTTGTGACCATCATCAACCTGCGCGCCCCCGGCATGTCCCTCATGCGGATGCCCATCTTCACGTGGATGGCGTTCATCACGTCCTTCCTGCTGGCTCTGGCCATGCCCGTCATCACGATTGGCTTGGTCGAGCTGGGCTTCGACCGCTTCTTTGGCACCAACTTCTTCGTATTCGAGCGCGGCGGCGACGTGCTCCTCTGGCAGCACCTGTTCTGGGTGTTCGGCCATCCTGAGGTGTACATCCTTATCCTGCCTGCGATGGGTATCATCTCCGAGATCCTGCCGACGTTCTCCCGCAAGCCCCTCTTTGGCTTCCCGGTCGTCGTCTTCTCCGGCCTGACCATCGCATTCCTCGGATGGTCCGTATGGGCGCACCACATGTTTGCCGCCGGTCTCGGCCCTGTGCCGGACGCCGTTTTCGCAACGACAACAATGGCGATTGCCATCCCCACGGGCGTGAAGGTGTTCAACTGGCTGGCCACCTTATGGGGAGGCAACATACAGCTCAAGACACCGATGTACTTTGCAATCGGGTTTATTGCGTTGTTCACCATCGGCGGGCTGAGCGGCATGACACACGCGGCTGCCCCGTCCGACCTGCAACAGACGGACACCTATTACATCGTTGCCCACATTCACTACGTGCTCTTCGGCGGCTCGATCATGGCCATCCTGGGTGGAATCTTCTACTGGTTCCCCAAGATGTCCGGCCGCATGATGAGCGATTACCTGGGCAAGTGGAGCTTCTGGCTCGTCTTCATCGGCATGAATATGACGTTTGGTCCGATGCACTACCTGGGCCTTGTTGGAATGCCGCGGCGGAACTTCACGTTCCCCGAGGGCATGGGTTGGGACGTGTGGAATCTGGTCGCATCCCTCAGCGTGCTGTTCATGGTTTTCGGTGTCGGGGTGTTCGTGTACAACGCGCTCCGCAGCGCTCGCAGTGGCGAGGTTGCCGGTGCAGATCCGTGGGATGCCCGCACGCTCGAATGGGCGATGTCATCCCCGCCGCCGCACTACAATTTCGCCGAGATTCCGGTCGTTCATGGCCGTGACGCCCTCTGGGAGCAGAAGTACCCGGATGAGGAGCACGCCGCTCCCCAACCCGTTCCCGCCGGCGGCGCCGACGAGGCAGATGAGCACCATGACATCCATATGCCGAGCCCGTCCTACTTCCCGCTTATTGTTGCGCTTGGCATCTTCGCGCTGGGCATCACTCTACTGCTCTATCAGGCCTCTCCCATCGCCGGCTATGCGGCAGGCGCAATCGGCCTGATCCTGCTGCTCTGGGGCTCTTACGGCTGGATATTCGAGCCAACTGACTGAAAACGAGACTGATTAGGAAACGCTAAAGGACATCGCACGTGGCACACGACGCGACAATGGGACAGGCTGAGGCTCATTACACGACAACGGGCCTCGACCATCGGAAGATCCTCATGTGGGTCTTCCTGGCGTCCGACTGCCTCTTCTTCGGCGCGTTGATCTCCACCTACATGGTCTACCGCAGCAACGTGCCCGTCGGCCCGGGTCCGGAAGACCTGTTTGACATCCCGTACACCTCCGTCAGTGCGTTCGTGCTCCTCATGAGCTCCTTGACGATGGTGCTGGCTCTTGCCGCCCTCCAGCGGGGCAACTCACGGCAGGCGCGGCTGTGGCTGCTCGCCACGGCCCTGCAGGGCACCGTCTTCCTCGGCGGCCAGTTCTACGAATTCAACCTGTTCGTTGATCAAGGGCTGACCATCACCACGAGCGTCTTCGGCACCAGCTTCTTCGTGTTGACAGGCTTCCACGGGACGCACGTGGCGATTGGCGTTTTCATGCTGCTCACCCTTGTTGGCGCGTCCTACATGGGACGGCTTAAGCCCAAGCATGACCTGACGGTGGAGCTTGTTGGACTCTACTGGCACTTCGTCGATATCGTCTGGATTGTGATCTTTACGGTGGTGTATCTCATCCCGTCATAGGGCGGATTAAGAGGACACGCAAAGCGAGGAACGGCAACATGGCGACAGCAGAGCAACAGGCACACACGGAAGACCACCCGACTCCGCGTACCTACGTCAACGTCGCAATCATCCTCACGGTCATCACGATTGTTGAGGTGGCCATCGTCATCATCGATGTGCCCTCAGTCATCCTCATCTCATCGTTGCTTGCCCTATCCGCCGTCAAATTCGCCTTCGTCGTCGGCTGGTTCATGCATCTCAAGTTCGACGCAAAACTGTACCAGGCCCTTTTCCTCGGCGGCCTCTTCCTGGCGATAGCCGTCCTGTTGGCACTGGTTGCGCTCTTCGAGAACTTCACGCTTCCATGAGAGACGTCACGAGAGACTATTAGAGGAACCCGGAAGAAGGCAGGACAAGCATGGCGGCGGACCACGACGAACACACAGGTGCTAACAACGTAATGGATCGGCTTATCGTTCCGATTCTGTTGCCGGTTGTCGCTCTCATCGTCACCGTTGTGCTGATAGTTGCCATCGGACTACTCCTGTACGCCGTCGTCCCGCATGACTATGTGAAGCTGGCCGGTGAAAAGGTCTACTACTCAGTTCCTGTCGCGCTTGGTCTTGCGTTGATCTTTCTCATCGGATTCGCTTTCCTGGCGTCACGCGCGCCGGACGACGACGGCGGCGACTCCCAGTAGTTTGACGCCGCTGATTCCCGGCGGCCCAACTGCTTTGGCACATTCAGAGCGCTCCTGCATCCGCAACACGCCAAAAAGGGCGTAGGATTGCGGCATGAATGACCTTGGTGATTACCTGCTCGCGTGGTCGTGGGAGCCGCTGACACTGTTCTTTGTCGGCCTCCTCGCGTTGGCCTACGTTCGGGGCCTGCGGGGCTTGAATCCACTCAAAATCCGTGTTGTCACCAACTGGCGCGCAGCGTCGTTCGCCGTCGGCCTGCTATTGCTCCTCCTTGCGCTTATCTCCCCGATTGACACGCTCGGCGGACGGCTCTTCGCGTTCCACATGGCGCAGCACATGCTCCTGACACACGTCGCGGTGCCGTTGATTCTCCTCGGTGCGCCGGTTCTCCCTCTCGCGCGTGGCATGGGATACGGCATCCGTCGCCTGACAGTCATCAAGCTTGCCCGATCGCCGCAGGTCCGCTACGTCTTTCACATTCTCATCCACCCGTTATTCAGCCTGGCCGTCTTCGTGACCGCGATCTGGGCGTGGCACGTGCCGGGAGCCTACGCCGCCGCCGTCACCAACGATTTCGCCCACATCGGCCAGCACGCCAGCTTTATCACCGCCGCAACGATCTTCTGGTGGGCCATCATCGACCCGACGCCCATCCGGGGCAAGGTTCCGTACCTCGGCAGGCTTGTTATCGTCGTTATGGCGCTGTCCCTGACGTTCCCGTTGGCCGCGATGCTGACATTTGCAGCCGACCCCTGGTACGCGCCCTACATCGGGCAGGAGCCGCTGTGGGGCATCGACGCGATGACCGATCAGCAGATTGGCGGGCTCATCATGTGGGTTGGCGGGATCGCGCCCTACTTCCTCGCGATTGCCGGGCTGTTTATCGTTGCGGTTCGTCGCGATGAAGAGGACACGCGCCGTTCACGCGCGGCGCTCTACAGGAATCCGCCAAATCATGCCCCGCAGAGCCCGGCAACCACGTGATGTCCAACACGTCTCATAGTGCTGACCTGCGCTACCGCAAGACACTGTTGGGGCTTGCCCTGGCGGCAGCAATCACGACCGTTTTCCTGATCAGCCTTGGCAGCTTCGTGCGCGTCACGGGCTCCGGCCTTGCCTGCCCGGACTGGCCGCTGTGCCACGGCAGCATCATTCCACCTTTTGAGTACCACGTCCTCATCGAATACTCCCACCGGCTGACGGCAGCCGTCGTTGGACTGCTTGTGGCCGCGATGTTCGTCGTGGCTTTCCTCGCGTCACGCGCCGATGAGCAGCCAACGCGGCGGGCGCTCATTCCCGCCGCGATTACACTCGTCGTCATGCTGACACAGGCGGGACTGGGCGGCGTGGCTGTGATTACTGAGCTACCCCCGCCAATCGTTACCCTTCACCTCTTCCTTGCCGAAGCCATCCTTGCGCTTCTCGTCGTGACCATGATGGCCGCTGCGCCTCAACGGACGGCATCCGCAGAAGGGCAAGGCGTGTCATATAGAGATGCGCGGCGGCTCTACCTGTGGGCTGTCATAGCGGCAGCAATGACATTGGTGATGATTCTCTCCGGCTCATACGTTGTGGCCGAGGAGGCGACGCTTGCCTGCGGCAGCGGGTTCTCTGCGTGGCCGCTGTGCGACGGCGCGATCATGCCGAGTGGATTCGATCCGAATATCCACATGGGGCATCGCTGGATGGTCGTCATCGGAACTCTCACCACCGGCTACGTCGCATTCCTCGCGTGGCGGCAGAAAAAGAATGACCGTATGATCAGCCGGGTGGGGCAGGCCACGCTTCACCTGCTCGCTGTGCAGATCATCGTCGGTGCGCTTGTGCCGTGGACGGAGTTCCACCATGCCGCGCGCGTCGCGCACATCACGCTTGCCTCGCTGACCTGGGCTGCTGCCGTCCTGCTGGTGATTCTCGCCGCGCGGGCCCGGGCTGACGCGGTTGACGATGAGGCGGCGGACCGGCAAACAGAGATGCCGCCCGCTCCGGCGGGAGGGTCAGGACTCACAGCGACCTCTACGTTTAGAGCGACTGCGTCCGATTACTTCTGGCTGACGAAACCGCGCGTCATGGTGCTGTTGTTGCTGACGGCGCTGGGAGGAATGGTGCTGGCGGCACAGGGCCTGCCGTCGCTGACTGTTGCCGTGGCGGTCTTGCTCGGCGGCGCGCTGGCATCAGGAGGCGCAGGAGCCATCAATCACGGCCTTGAGGGAAACATCGACTCCACGATGATGAGGACACGCCACCGCCCCGTCGCAAGTGGCCGCGTCAGTCCCCGAATGGCGATTGGCTACGGCATCGCCCTCAACGTACTGGCCTTCGCCGTGCTGGCAGGTGGAGCGAACGTCCTCGCCGCGTCAATAACTCTCAGTGGAGCGCTCTTCTACGTCTTTGTCTACACACTGTGGCTCAAGCAGACGACGGTGCAGAACATCGTCATTGGCGGGGCGGCGGGCGCGGTTCCGCCGCTTGTGGGGTGGGCAGGCGTGACGGGCGACCTAAGCCTCCCGGCAATTTACCTGTTCCTGATCATCTTCTTCTGGACGCCGCCGCATTTCTGGGCGCTCTCACTGATGATCAAGGACGACTATGAGCGGGCCAGCGTGCCTATGATGCCGGTCATCCTCGGGGAAGAAAGCACGCGAATCAGCATCTTCCTCTATACGATCTTGGTGAATATCCTCGCCCTGCTGCTCTACATTTCAACGGCGCGGCTCAGCTCCGTCTATCTTGCGGGCGCGATCGCGCTGGGGGGAATGTTTACCTACTATGCCTACCGACTTCTCAAGGAAAAAGATCGGGCCGCGGCCCTGCGCCTCTACAAGTACTCTCTGCTGTACCTGGCCTTGCTTTTCCTCGCGGTGATGGTCGACCAGATTGTCTGACCGCGCTCCGGCAGCCTAGAGTTGCTGCAGGGTTAACACGCCCATCAACCCGACAAGCGCGACCAGGATCGCGATCAACGCGCCGGTGACCCGCCATGCCAATTGGCTTCCCATCCGTGCGATGTCCGCCCGCACTTCTCCGCGCAGGCCTTCCATCTCACTTCGCAATTCCCCGCGCAAACTCTCCAAGTCGGCTTTCGTCGCAAGGTGCGCTTGGGATTCTTCTAGCCGCGCAAGGCGGTCGTAAACGTCATCGACAGTTGCCATATACACTCTCCAGCACTGACATTATAGGCAAACTAACCCGGCTATTGCTCGCCCGAATCCGATTCGTTCTTCTCGCCTTGCCCGGACTCCTTGAGGGCATCGATCTGGGAGCGGATATCGGCCTGCCGTCTTGCCATGTAGTAGAGATAGGCGAAAAACACAACCCACACCGCAGCATAGGCCACGAACACAAAGATTGGGCTGAAGTCCCCGAAATCGTTCTCCACGTCTATTTGTCCCTCCCTAAGAGACCTCGTGTGCTGCTCGCAGGTCGTTCAGTTCACGCTGTGATTCCTCGACGCGCATGCGGAATGACATCAGATAAACGTAAAGGAGGGTAAAGGCCAGCATTCCGAACAGAAACGGCACCAATATCGAGCCTTCCGGCCTGTCAGTCGACGATTGCAGTGTTGGCACAGGATGGAGGACGTTGGTCCAAAGCCAGATTGAGAAGTATGACAGGGGCACGCTCACGAAGCCCAGGATGCCGATAACCGCCGCTGAGCGGTATGTCCCGGGGCCGGGCTCGCCGAGTGAGCGGAACATCAGGTAGGCGATGTAGACCAACCACATGACCAAAGAGGTGACCAGCCGCGCGTCCGACCAGTCCCACCACGCGCCCCATGTCGGCCGCCCCCAAATTGAACCCGTTGCCAACATGAGCGTCGTGAAGAGAACGCCCAACTCCGCTGACGCGAGAGCAACCCGGTCCCAGCGGTCCGTCCGCTTCCAGACATGCATGATGCTGGCGAATGCGACCACGGCGAAGGCGAGGTAACCCACGAGAGCCGTTGGCACATGAACGTAAAAGATCTTGTGGTGGATGCCCTGCACGCGCTCAATCGGCGATTCGACTATGGCGAGATAAAGAGCAATGAGCATGACCAGAAAAGCGGCTATGCCAATGGCGTCGGTAACTGTGAATCGTCGACCGGTGAGGCTCACTTCTCAACCGTAACATAGAAGAGGAGCGAGGACACGAAGAGGAAAACAAGGTCGTACGCTGCCAGGATGGCCAGCCAGGGTTGTATATCCTCCCCCGGTCCGTTGTCGATGGCGAGCGCCGTTGCACGCACAGCCCCGATGATGACGGGCACAAGCAGGGGCAGCAGCATGATTGGCAGCAGCGCCTCGCGCGCCCGGGACCGTGCGCTGATCGCGGCCAGGATCGTCCCCACACTCGCGATTCCAACGTTGCCAAGCAGCAGCGTCAGGAGCAAGGTTGGCTGGAAAAGTTGGAGGTTGAACAGGATGGCCGCCAGCGGAATGATGACTGCCTCCAGCGCCAGCAGCAGGATGACGTTGGCGGTCACCTTGGCTAGGTAGAGCGCCCCCGGATCGATAGGACTTGCGAGCAAACCGTCCAAGGAGCCGCGCTCTACTTCCCGTGAAAAGGAGCGCCCCAGTGCCAAAAGGCTCGCAAAGATGATTGCCACCCACAGGACTCCGGGCGCAACGAGGTTCAGCGTGCCGCCGCGCAGGTCAAGCGAGAACTGAAATGCGATGAGCGCCGCCGCGGCGAAGACGGCCATCGGGATGGCGGTCTCGCGTGATCTGAACTCAACGGTGATTTCCTTGGCCAGCAGGATCCGTATCTGGCCCAGGTAGCCGGGGGGCGAAGCTTGCTGAGGATGGCTCATAACAACCTGTCTCAACGTGCCCGTGATGTGAGCCGACTGATTACTTCGTCCCGTCGACGGTCGGCATTTGCTGCCTGCTCACCGAGCGATGCGGAGTCGTGGATGATCTCCCCGTCTCGCAGCACGATGTCACGAGTCGTCAGCGAAACACCCATCTCGACGTTGTGCGTCGCCAGCACAACCGTTACGCCTTCCCCCTGCTCAGTGATGTGCTGCGCGAGCATTTCCCGGGACGTGGCGTCGAGGCCTGTTTCCGGCTCGTCCAGCAGCAGCAGCGCCGGATGATGGATCAGAGCACGCATCAGGGAAACTCGCTGCGTCATCCCGCGTGACAGCGTTCGCACCGGGTCGACACGCCGCCCCGCCAGCCCAAACTCTGAAATGAGCGCGTCCGCCCGTGCTTGAGGGTCCTTCACGCCGTAGAGCCTGCCGTACAGCGCCAGGTTCTCCCGCGCGGACAACTCCTCATACAAGTGACTCTGGTGACTGAGCGTGCCGATCTGCGCTCGCGCGCGAGCTCCCTCACCTCCCCACGGCTGCCCTCCAAATACGCGAATACCGCCTCCACTTGGGCGCAAGAGACCTGAGATGAGTTGCAGCAGCGTGGACTTTCCAGCCCCGTTGTCGCCGAACAGGGCGATGCGCTCTCCAACGTTGATTGTCAGGTCCAGATTCCGAATCGCCGGCCGCTGTCCATAGGACTTCTCCAGACCGGCGCATCGCACGGCGACCTGTGGCGAGGAACCCGTGGGCTCGGCACTCATTGGGTGCGTTCCTCTTCGAGTAGTCGGCGCAGATATTCACGGTGTGGCGCGGAGGCCTCCTCATATTCCTCCTCGGAGATTTCGCCCGCCTCTCGCGCATCCTCCAGCCGTGCCAATTCCGCGACGGCGGCGTCTCTTTGGGACTCTATCAACTCCCGATCGGCGGGAGAGGCTGGTAGGCCGCGTTTCCTGTTTCGGAATCGCCCCCACCAGAGCGCAAACCCCGCCGCCATGATGAGCGCAACCGCGGCGACACCGAGCGCCGCGTCGCGCAGTGTCCGCTCCAGGCTGCGGCTGCGTGAGCCGGCGCTTGGCGGGAGGTCCGCGATTGTGCCGCTGAGAGTCTCGCCCGCGAGTATTGACCTCATTTCATAGCGAGCATACGTCACGCCGGACACCTCTGAGTCCTGCATCTGCACCCATTCTGAGCCGGGACGAAACGAGATTTCGTCCGGAACCAGCAGGCGGGCAATTTCAGTGGGGTAGGGATAGTCCTTGCTCCAGGCGAACACGTCGGTCGTGTACAGCAGCCCATATGTAACGATGTATTCCTCAATGCCCGGCATGACGGGGATGATTGAATGAACGTCGCGGCTGTCCGGCGCGAGTACAAGGCTGCCGGGACTGTGGACAGACTCAAGATCAAACGCCATAACGGGCAAAGGCACCTGAATGGTGAGCCGTGTGTTGAGAGGATCGTTGCCCACGTAGGCGCGGTCGCTCGTGTTCTCGAAAGTAGTCACTTGCAGGATACGCAGCACGCCGGAATCTCCTTCGGGCGGCGTGATGGCGGAACTGTCCCCGGTGATGCGAATCACGGACGGATCGGACGTGGGCTCGAAGATCGTGAGGTGTATTGGCCCATCGCGGTCAATTGTGGAGATGTATGCATCGCTGAAAAAACGGATGTCGTTGTAGGCCGCCGACAGGGTGTAGCTGACCTCCTCGTCGGCGATCACTCCACCGAATGCCACGCCTCCACTCGCGTCGGCCTCCGCCTCTAACCTCTGCAGCTCATTATTCTCAAGGTCAAACACCTGCAGCGTGACGATTAGTCCCTCCGGCACCGACGCCCCCGCCGTCCCGTTCCTCACGACGGTTTCAAGCGTTATTGGCGCGTCTGAGGTGAGCGTCTGCCGGGTGGTTTCCTGCGCGGCAACAGACGAAATCCCCACCAACAGCGCGGCCACCGCGCCCACCGCCATTCCTGTGAATACGGGAATCCGGCTTCTCATTCCCGCCGCCGTTCCCGGCTCAATTGCACAACACGCTCGATTTCCTCATCGAGGATGTGTTCACGGCCCTCTATCTCACGAATCAAGGCGGCGGCGCGGCGCACCAACAGGACTCTCGCTGTACGGTGGTCGCCCTCGGAAACGTTGCCGCGTTCCAGTTCGTCATCCAGGTCCATGATGGCCGTGAGCGCCTCGTTGCGCGCCTCCCTCATGCGCCCAAGGTCGGAGAGTTCGTCCGCCGCTGATGTCCCGTCATCCGCGCCGCGTGCTCGAATAAGGGGAAATGCTATCCCCACGACTGTCACAATGACGGCCAGTAGGGTCAGTCCGACGGGAACGAGCTCCACCCGCGCCTCAATCCGTGTTTCTCGTCATGCGCCCGATTTCTCGCGCGACGATTTCATCATCGTCCGCCGTCGAGCGTGGGGTGGGTCGTGCCGTCTGTGCCTGTGAGCGCGGTTTGCCGCCGCTGCGGATGCCAAAGATGACAATCAGGAGTCCAAACAGCGCAATGATGGGCGGCGCGAGCCAGACACCCCAGCCGATACCCTCCGGGCGCGGTTCCCGCAGGACTTCGGGGCCGTAGCGCTCAACAAAGAAATCCAATATCTCTTCTTCCGCCACGCCGTCATCTACCTGTTGTTGTACGTTGGCTTTCATTTGGCGGGCTATTGTCGCGTTTGATTCGGTGATCGGCTGGCCGTCGCAGACGGGGCATTGGAGCTTCTGCGCTATCGCGCGTGCCTGCGGTGAGAGCGCCAGCAGTTCAAGTTCCTGTCGTGAGAACTCACTGGAATCATCGTTCTGAGCAAGGGCCGTAGATGGCATCAGCGACAGGATCAAGAGGCTGAGCATGATGGCGAGCGTGTAGATGCCAACACGCAGGATTCTTTGGTGTGACATCGGTTGAGGCATAGCGGATCTCTAACGGTCTCCGTTCAAGACCGCCGTGGCGCCGCAGCTCCAGCAGAACCCAGTGTCTCCCAAACGGGCCTCATGGCAGGGGCGCGTCCGGGCCATGCCGTAATGAGCAGGGCTAGGAAGATCATCACACTGCCTGTCCACACAAGAGTCATCAGTGGATTGATGAAGATGGCGAAAGTCGCGGACTCGTCATCGAATCCTGCCTGGAAAACGTAGAGGTCATGCCGCCACGTGGAGAACACGGCGACGCGGTTTGTCGGCTGCGTCTCAAAGTTGGGATAGACCTGTGTCTTGGGAAAGAGCTGCCCGACGGCCGCCCCATCCTCTTCTACGATCAACTGCGAACTGAATACCTGCCGGTTTGGCTCCTGTATGGACGCTGTTCCCGCATACGTGATGGTGTAGTCATCGATGGTCACCGACTCCCCGCGCAGCAGGTTAACCTCCGTCGCGGACTGAAACGCCGTTGAGGCGATAAGGCCGATGCCAAGCACGACGATGGAAACGTGAATGAGATATCCGCCGTAGCGGCGGCGGTCGCGGGAGACGAGGCCGGCAACGGCAGACGGGTAGGGTTCTCGTGTTGTGCTTCGTCGTATGCGAATGCCGCGAACGTATTCCTGTGCCACGGTCGCCAGGACGAAAGCGCAGGCGCCGAACGCGATGGGAGTTATAACGTCGCGCAGCAACGGCGCAAGCAGTGCCGCCGCCACCACGCCGACTGCTATTGAAATGCGGAGATGCCGCCACAGAGACTGAACGGTTGACTTGCGCCATGCCAACAGCGGACCCACGCCCATCAATAGGATAAGCGCGAGAAACAGCGGCCCGTTCACCTTGAGATAAAAGGGCGCGCTCACAGTCAGCCGCTGATTGCCAAGAGCCTCGGATACCATCGGGTACACCGTGCCCCAAAACGTGGCAAAGGCAATGCTGAACAGCAGCACATTGTTGAAGAGAAAGCCGGACTCCCGCGAGAGAACCGCCTCGAATCCCTCCTCATCGCGGATGCGTGGAAGCCGCCAGAAGAGGAGAATGAGCGGCAACGCCATCGCCCCGACAAAGTATCCGAGGAACAGGCCGCCAACATCTGATTCCGCAAAGTTGTGAACGGAACTGAGTATGCCGCTGCGAACAATGAAGGTGCCAAAGATCGCCAGCAGATACGTCGTGAAAACAAGGCTCAGCGTCCACACCTTGAGCTTGCCGCGTCGCTCCACGACCATGACGGAGTGTAGGAACGCGGTGCCCGTGAGCCACGGCAAGAACGCGACATTCTCCACCGGGTCCCAACCCCAGTAACCGCCCCAACCCAGCACATGGTAGGCCCACCACCCGCCAAGGATGAGCCCGGCGGTCTGAATACTCCAGGCAATCAGGGTTGGTGTCCGCAGCGCTCGAGTCCACTCAACGCCCACCCGACCTGTCGCCAGCGCGGCGATGCCGATCGCAAAGGGGAGGGTCCAACTCATGTATCCGGCCAACAGCATTGGAGGGTGCACCAGCATTCCCGGGTCCTGGAGCAGGGGATTCAGCCCGACGCCGTCCGGCATCGTTGCGGGGAGACGTGTCATTGGATTGGCAAAGAAGACCAGGACGATGAGGAAAAAGGACAGATTCGCAAGGATAACGGCGTTGGCGTAGCCCATCAGCGCCGCGTATCGCCTGCGCATGACGTAGATCATCACGCTTCCAAACACCGCCAGGAGCGTTGACCAATAGAGCAGGGAGCCTTCTTGTCCGGCATAGAAGGCCGACAGGATGTAGTACCACGGCATGGTGGTGCTGGAGTGGAGTGTCACGTAGCGCAGGCCAAAGTCCTGTGTGACAAAGGAATACACGAGGATGGAGGCCGTCATGACGAGCAAGAGCGCCACGACGTAGATGGCGTTTCGCCCGCTCGCCGTCAGTGGAGCGATGGATAGACGCGCGCCCAACGCGGACGCGGCGCTGCCGTACAGGGCGGCGCCGAGCGCGAGAATCAGCGCGATGTAACCGGCGTCTGAGAGCTGCATGATGGCGTAGATCGTCTAGCCGTATGTTGGTTCGTAGTTGGGAGCCGTCGCACCGTCGGGAAGGGGTTCCATGGTGTCCGGGTGGCGCGTCAGCAAGACGTCGGCGTTGAATGTGCCACCGGGAGTGTAGTAGCCCTCAACGAAAACAACTGCGTTGTCGCCAAAGATGTCCGGCGGCGCCCCCTGGTAGACGACGGGAATCATGGCCTCTTCTCCATGCACCTCAAACTCATAGATGAGGTCCTCCCCACGGACGATGGAGCCGGCAGTGACCGTTCCACCCACTCTGAGTCGACGATCATCCGTAATGTCCGGCGCGGCAGCCAATTCATCCACGTTCATGTAGGCGGCGGTGGCCGCGTCAAGGGAAAGGAAGATTAGATATGCGACGACGAGGGCGATTACGCCGGCGCCAATGAGCAAACGAACGTTGAATCGTCCGCGCCGTGAGTGATCCTGTTCATCAAAGATGGAATCGTGCGCAGTCACCGGTACCTCTATGCCGGCAGACTCGCCCTTGTCGTGCGACTCAAGCCGGAGCGTCGTAGAACAATCGTATTGAGACGTGAAAGTTCCGTCAACGATGGTGATGATTGTTGCCGTGTGATGCGGATATTTGCCCATGGGGCTATACTGTGGTTTAGTATTGTCGCGACGGTTAGTTCCGCCCCTCCATACATTGTGTTACTGCAAAGGTAAAGGGATACATGCTGCGAATACGCCTGACCCGAAAGGGCTTCCGTAAGCAACCGCACTATCGTGTCGTGGTAGCCGACCAACGAGCGCCGCGGGACGGAGCGTTTGTCGAAATCATTGGGCATTACGACCCGCGCACCGGCCCTGATTCTCTTCAAGTCGATCACGATAAAGCGCGGGAATGGTTGAGCAGGGGCGCTCAGCCAAGTGAAGCTGTCACCAAGCTCTTTCGGCGGCAGGGGATTATCGCGTCAGCATGAAAATTGCGCCAGCAATGGCAGTTGGGACGTGATTGTGAAGGAGCTCGTTGAATTTATTGCTATGAGCATTGTTGAAGACAGGGATGCAGTCCGCGTGACCGAGAGTGTCGCTGAGGACGGCCGGATCCTGATCAGCCTTGTTGTCGCAGAGAGTGACAAGGGCAAGGTGATTGGTCGTGGAGGCCGGGTTGCTGAAGCCATCCGCACAGTGCTTAGGATTGCCGCGATCAGGCGTGGTGTGAGAGCCAGTTTGGAGATCGTCTAGAGGCGTCAAGCCTGTGGATCGACGCTTTACCTCTTCACCGTACATAGCAGTAGGTCGCATCAGTGGCCCTTTTGGCGTCAAGGGCGAACTTAAGGTGGAAGTTCTGACGGACTTTCCTCAACGGTTTGAACCGGGCAGCAGGCTCTTTCTCATGGAAGAGCCCGTAACCATTGCAAGCGCTCGTGGCAGTGGCCTGGATCGGCTTATTGTCCAGCTTGATGAGGTCCGCTCCCGAACACAGGCTGAGACAATCCGCCGCGGCGCAACACTTGATATTCGGGAAGAGGACGTCATTCCGTTGCCGGACGGCGCCTACTACCGGTTCCAACTGATCGGCCTGCCCGTCGTCACGGAACCCGAGCATGACCCCATTGGAACAGTCGAAGACATCATTGAGACCGGCGTTAATGACGTGCTGGTCGTCCGGGCAGAGGGTAGGCCGGAAACACTGATTCCCAATACGGACGAGGTCGCCACGATTGATCTTGAGGAAAGAGTCATCCGGGTGAAACTCATAGAGGGGTTGATACCTGCGGCAGAGCCGGAGAAGTCACAGGATCAACCGACGCAGCAGCGACGACGCCGACGCAGGCGACGACGTTAGCCCGACATGCGGCATTGCCCCGGACACGTTGTGGCACTCGGCGAGCTTGACACCTCTCAATTCCGCATGACGTAGAATAAAATCATGTCTGGACATTCTCATTGGTCAACGATTCAGCGGCAGAAAGGCGCCAATGACGCCAAGCGCGCCAAGCTGTTCACCAAGCTGTCTCGTGAGATCACCACCGCGGCCAGGGATGGCGGCGTCAATCCTGAGTTCAATCCGCGCCTGCGTCTCGCCGTTCAGCGCGCCAAAGACTCGGGGATGCCCAACGACAACATCGATCGTACCCTCAAGAAGATCGCCGGGGGCGACAATGGCGATTCGCTGGAGGAGATCTGGTATGAGGGCTACGGCGCAGGAGGGGCGGCGGTCCTGGTGCAGGCGCTGACGGACAACCGCAACCGCACCTCAAATGACGTGCGATCCACCTTCAGCAGGCAGGGTGGCAACATCGGCGAGGTTGGCAGCGTCAACTGGATCTTCGACAACACCGGAACAATCGTCGTTGAAGGTACTGACGAAGAGCTTGAAGAAGTGGCGCTTTCTGCCATTGATGCTGGTGCGGAGGACGTGGGCGACCCGTACAGCGGACAGTTGGAGGTCTACACGGCTCCCGGCCAGCTTGAGGCGGTTCGTGCGGCAATGGCCGAGCAGGGCGCAAAAGTCGTCCAGGCGGAAATCACCATGCGCCCCAAGACGCAGGTTGACCTGGAAGTGTCGGCAGCCAAACAGAATCTCCGCCTATTGGAGCGACTCGATGAACTCGATGACGTTCAACAGGTCTACACCAACGCCAATTTCCCCGCAGACGTGCTGGAAGACGCTGCGGCCGTCTAGGCCCGTGATGGCGCGCGTCCTTGGTATCGATCCCGGAACACATATCGCGGGTTATGGCGCGCTCGATGTCCGGGATGATGGCAGTCCACATTCATTCGTGGAATGCGGCGTCGTTCGCCTGAAGCGCGATGATCCTTTGGAGATGCGGCTCTTGCAACTGCGGGAAGGGCTTTTGGAGATTGTTGGGCGGCTGAATCCTGACGCCATCGCCATTGAAAGCCCGTTTGTTGGACGAAACGTGCAGGCGGCATTCTCCGTGGGTGAGGCGCGCGGCGTCGCGCTTGTCATCGCGGCGGAGCGCGGCATCCCCGTGCGACAATATGCGCCTGCAAAAATCAAAAGCACCGTTGCCGGCCATGGCAGGGCGACCAAGCAGGATGTTGAGCGGCTGCTGAGGCTGCAAGTGACGATGCCGGAGGGCAAGGTTCCGGCGGACGCAACGGACGCCCTCGCCGTTGCCATGTGCGACGCGGTTCACTCCTCCTCCCTTCAGTCACAGGCCGCCAATCTGCTACGCTGACTCTAGTCCGAGCGGTATGAAGGCTGCCGGGATGGAGGATAGTGATGGATTTTCGACTCTCGACAGAGGCCGAGGCGTTCCGTGACGAAGTTCGCGCGTTCCTGAAGGATAACTGGGACCCCCGCGATTTTGAGGCTCACTCCATCAACGTTCGCTCAATGGACTTTGCGAACGCCGAATCACGTAAGAACGACCATGAGTTCATCAAGAAGCTCGTCGATAAGGGCTGGTACACAATGCACTGGCCGGAAGAATTCGGCGGCGCGAATGCCCCGTTTGACAATCAATTCGTCTACATGGAGGAACTCGGGTACGCGGACGCTCCTGAGGGCACGCCGAGCGCCAACATCACCGGCGCAATCATGTTCCATGGCTCCGATTGGCTCAAGGAGCAGTTCCTCCCCAAGATGGCCACCGCGGATATCGATTGGGCGCAGGGCTACAGCGAGCCGAATGCGGGAACGGACCTTGCCAGCCTGCAGACGCGTGGTGTGGAAGACGGCGACGACATCGTCGTGACAGGCCAGAAAATCTGGTCGTCCGGGTCACATTTCTCCAACTGGTATCACATCCTCGTCCGCACAGACCCGAACGCGCCGAAGCATCGTGGCATCACCTATCTGGCCATGCAGCTGACGGATGACGACGGCAACATGATGCCCGGGATCACGCTGCGGCCCCTGTATGACTTTTTTGGCACCCGCCGATGGAATGAAGTCTTTATGGATGAAGTTCGTGTGCCGAAGCGTTATCTCATCGGCGAGATGAACCGAGGCTGGTATGCCGCCATGACGACGCTCAATTTCGAGCGGACGGGCATCGATAACGCCGCGCGGCAGATTGGGGTCTTTGACCGCTTTATTGCTATGGCGCGTGACCTGAACTTCAACGGGGAGTCAATCCTCAACAACGGCGTTACGCGGCACCAGTTGGCGGATCTGCGTGTCACCCTTGAGATTGACCGGATGTTGGCCTATCGTGTCGCGGCGATGCAGGCGGCAGGAGAGGTTCCACAGGCGGAGGGCGCGATGTCCGGCTGGCGCGTGCTCCACACGTCCAAGTACTGGCTCTGGCCGACGTTCGCGCGAGCGCTGGGGCCGTATGTGGCACTGCACAAGGGCGAGCATCGCGCGCCGGGTGACGGCATCTACGGCACGCATTACATGCTGTCACAGAACGAGTCCGGCGGTGGCGGTGGCATCGCGCTCGGCGCCAATATCATCGCCTGGCGCGGCCTCGGCCTGCCGCGGTAGTCCCTCGAAGCCGTGGGCATCACACCGAAATGACGTGATGGGTTAGGACTCGTCGATGAACGGTCCTCCATGGATCTGCCGCCAGAGGCCTATGACCGCCGCTTCACGATCCGGCGGAGTGTGCTTTAGAAATATGCGGTAAACCTGTTCATCGGTTTGGTAGTACACATAATCCAAATACAACTCGTACATTTCCCGCATTACCGATGAGAACGCGGCTTCCCCCATGGCGTTGAACAGCTTGATCAGGAAATACTCGCCTATCAAGTAGGCGCAGGAGACGTCCGCTAGAGGGTCGGGGTGATTGGGGTCACCCAGGGCGTGTATCTTTCGCACTCCCGCGATGTCCCGACAATACCTGAGAGCGTTCTCAACCTGCACGACCGGGCCATCTCCGGCACTGACATACTGCGAAATAAACTCTGCCCCGCCTTCATGGAACCAGAAAGGGCCGACTTCGGCAGTCAGCCAGAAGTGCGCTATTTCATGATAGACAACGTACTCTTCCATGTGCCGTTTAGTCGTCCACAGCAATGTCATTGAATCAACCCAATTCACTGCGCCATAGCCGATATCATAGTCGTCAACATTGAGTGACAGGACAATGAGATCGGTCCGAGGGAACGGTGTGCCCATGATCCTCTCAGCGTCCCGCACGCCCCTCTCTAGCGCCGGCAGAAGATCCTCATCCCTCGAATCGTTGTGGAATACCCAGAGATTGACCTCGCCCGCCAGGGGCAGGGAGACGGTTGCCGTCCGAGTGATGCGTGGTGAGGTGAGCAAATCGTTGTATAGCGCGTCTATGCCGGTTGTCTTGGTGGCGACCGTGATGAATGCGCGTTCCTCCGCGTTGAGTCCGTCCACAAACCAGGGTTGGGCGATGAGCGACTCAAACTTATCCGTGTGGCCATTCAGGAGCATTTCGTTCAGATTGCCTAGGAACATGGTGTTTCGGTCCTGCACGGGCTCTTCCATCGTGTAGGCAAGCAACCGACGCGCCAGCGCAGGATCACGGTCGTAAATGTGGCCCAGTCCCCAAACCGCATCATCCTCCAATTGGTTTATGCCGTCGATGATCCAGGGTGCCTGCGTCAATTCACGACCAAGCTCCGCGTCCCGATCCCACATCTCCCAAAGGAGTACTATATTGCCCGGATACGGCCGGTTCGGGTTGTCGTACCACGGGAGCGACTGGGACATCACAGCGATGGCCTCCTCATCGGGAGTGAGAGTTAGCTCAGGCTTTGGCGTGGCCGTTGGCTTTGGTGTTGGATCAGGTGCTAGCGTAGCTGTTGGCTTAGGCGTCAGTATTGGGATCGGGATAGTCGCTGGTTTGGGCGTCGATGTTGGCCTTGGCGTGACTGTTGGTACTGCCGTCGGTTCGGAGGTGGCAGCCTGCGTTGCGGCGGAGCCTGCTCCGATGGCAGTCGGAGACAGGGCCGGCTCAGGCGTTGGTGGGTCGCCGCAGCCCACGACTGTTAGCACTATTAGCACCACGGCCGCAACAAGCAGTAGGCCGGTGTGAATCTTATCCAATGCGTTGTCACTTTCGGCGGGATTGCTCTGAGCACTCCCTATTTTAGATGATGATGCCTAACAGCAGAGCAGGCCAAACCCGCCGCGTGAGTTCTATAAGCTACGCTGTCACGGATGATATCCAGTCTTTAGGATGCTCAGAGCCCCCGGGCGAATCGCGCTATCGCTGAAAAGCCTCCGCGCCCTGCAACTCCGGGAAATATGAGGAGAAGAACCCTCTGTCGCGCGTGAGGAACGTATCCGCGGCTTGCAGGGCGTGAGCGCCTATCAGGAAGTCGGTGATGATGCGTTCCCTTGGGCCTCCGGCGGCTCGGTATCGGGCCCAGCGGACTCCCGCTTCATAGGCCACGTTGGGAGATAATGGTGCCGGTGTTGCCCCCATGTCCTTTAGAGCCTGATCCAGTGCGCCGCGGCTTCTGAAGACAGGAACAAGCTCTGCGTAGACGACATCGCAGACCAGGATTGCGCCGGCATCATACGCAGACCGTATCCAGCTTCTGGACTGTTCATGGTGCCCTGAATCATCACGGAACAGGTCGATGAGGACATTGGTGTCCAGAGCGGTAATCACCGTCCCCGAATCTCCTCTATGTACTCATCAATATCGAAGTCAGTGTCAACATCGAAGCCCGCGTCATTCAGGATGCCCGCCACGCGGTCCACAGGATGATCCGCGCCTGCCCGCTTCTTGATGAGCAGCCCGTCATCCGTGGCGCTGATCTCTACCTCAACGGTGCTATAGAGCCCCATTTGATCGCGCAGCACCTTTGGAATGGTAATCTGTCCCCGTTCGGAGATTCTCATGCCTCACCTCACATGCAATTCATATTCATATTATCATATCCATACTTACTGTATTCCATACCACATTCCCACGTCCAAAGTCTATCCAGGCCGGCCACGGGTGACAAGTCTACTGGGGCGCATAATGGCCTCGCTCTGGTACGCTGTGAACGATGATTTCCAGTATTCAGGGCATTCTTGAGGCGCGCGGCGAGGACTGGGTTGATGTTGCCATCGGCGGCGTCAGCGTCCGTGCCCAGGTTCCGTCGTCCGCCTTGTCCGGCCTCGGCCCCATCGGCGCCCCTATCCGTCTTTTCACTCATCTCATGGTCCGTGACGAGAGCATCACTCTCTACGGCTTCCGCAGCGCGGAGGAGAAGGCGGCGTTCACGGCGCTTCTCGGCGTCTCCGGCATCGGGCCTCGCCTTGGCCTGGTCATTCTGTCAGTGTTGTCGCCTGCAGACCTGGTGGAGGCGATAGAGCAGGGGGATGCCGGGGCATTGGCGCGCGCGCCCGGTGTGGGCAAGCGCGGCGCCTCGCGCGTTATTGTGGAGCTCAAGGGAAAGCTTGATGAGTTGGATCTTGCCGGGCTGACTGCCGGCGCAACCCGCGTGCCCACCGTTCTGGACGCAGAGTTGACCGCTGTGCTGCAATCATTGGGCTATACCGCGCAGGAGATTCGCGTGGCCGTCTCGGCAGTTGTCAATCCGGAGTTGGATGAGCCTCCGCCGCTTGACGAACGCGTGCGGTTGGCGTTGGCCACCTTGAGCGAAGGCGGAGCCTAGAAGCATGCTTGAGAGCTTTTTCGTCGTTCTGGCACTGATCAGCGTGCTCTGCGCGTGGGTTTTGTACACCGGCGGGCGCTACGGCATGGCGGCTTCTAACCCGTGGTGGGCTGTTATCGGTCTCATGGCAGTTTTGCTCAACATGCACGTCATCGGGCTGCTCTTGCCTCAATTTTCAATCATCGCGTGGGTATTGATTGCGATCGCGATTGCCACGAGTTTGCTGGCTGCATTTCGTGAGATTTCGTTCTGGAATGCCGGCCTGCTGAACCGCCCCGGCAATCGAGAGTTGTTCATGGAAGTCATCCTCATTGTTGTAAGCATTTTTGCCGCAATTCGTGTCGATGAGCAGTTGCCGGACGTTGATCGCGGGCCAATCATCGCCGCCATCATCACGCCATTGCTCATGGTCAGGTGGGCTATCACGCGCATCATGGTTCAGCGCCCCGATAAGTATCAGTAAGGCTGTACTGTAATCCTCTGTGGGTGAGGCTGTTCCTCCACGCATGGAGTTCCGGTGAGGGCAATCATCGATACCAATCTCCTTGTGGGCGCGCTCGCGCGGCGAGGCGGCTCCGCGAGCCGCATTCTTGATTTCTGGCGAGCCGGCAGGTTTGAGCACGTTGCTTCTCAGGAAACGCTGCGGGAGGCGGAGCTGGTCGTTGGCGCGCGGTGGATTGAAAGGCTTAGCAGCAGAGAAGAACGGGACAACCTGTTGGCAGAGTTGCGTGAGAAGTCAGTCATTGTCGAAGCTCCGATTCTTGAAGAATTGACATTGAAGGATGCGGGAGACCGGCGGCTGGTTGAGGCCGCCCACGCGGGGAACGCGCGCTATCTTGTGACGGCGGACAGGGAAGTGCTGCGAATGTGGGGGTATGGCGGTGTTGAGTTTGTAACGTCTGCGGAGTTCTTGCAGGCTTTGTTGAACGAACAAGCCGACCAAGCATAGAGACTGCGCAACTCTCAACTCAACCCCTCGTTATACTAGGGTATTGGGCGAACCTGGGGAGCCCGAAGTCAGGATCAACCGATGGCGATTGCAGAATACCCGGCGACGAATCAGCAGTTTGAGCTTGTCTCGCCGTTCGGCATGATGGGGGACCAACCCGACGCCGTCGGCACAATTGTGGACGGTCTCGGGGACAATCGCCGCTATCAAACACTCAAGGGCGTCACGGGCAGCGGCAAGACGTTTACGATGGCAAATATCATTGCCCAGGCCCAACGTCCCGCTCTCGTCATCGCCCACAATAAGACTCTCGCCGCGCAGTTGGCGATGGAGTTTCGCGACTTCTTCCCCAACAACGCCGTCGAGTATTTCGTCTCTTACTACGACTACTACCAGCCGGAGGCATACGTCCCGCGCTCGGACACGTACATCGAAAAAGACGCCCAGATCAACGATGAGATTGACCGCTTGCGCCACGCGGCCACAAAGGCTCTATGGGAGCGCCGGGACACGCTCATTGTTGCCTCCGTCTCCTGCATCTACGGCCTCGGCGCGCCGGATGAGTACGCCGCGTTCATCCTTGTGCTGGAGCGTGGCTCGCGGCACCGGCGAGACGACGTTATCCGCCGCCTCATCGATATGCAGTACGCGCGAAATGACTTTGATTTCACGCGCGGGCGGTTCCGCGTCAACGGCGACACCATTGAGTTGCAGCCCGCGTACGAAGAGACCGCTGTCCGCATCGAATTCTTTGGTGATGAGATTGAACGGATCGTCACAGTTGATACAACTACGGGGCAGCTTTTGGGCGAACGCCAAAAGGTGGCCATCTATCCCGCCAAGCACTGGGTAACCGGTGAGGAGAAGCTGCGCTCCGCAATCATCGATATCGAAGAGGAGTTGCATGAGCGCGTTTCATGGTTCCGGGAGCAGGGCAAACTGGTTGAGGCTCAGCGCCTTGAACAGCGCACCCGCTACGACCTTGAGATGCTGCGTGAAGCGGGCTACTGCGCCGGTGTTGAGAACTACTCACGGCATCTGCAGAGGCGTGAGGCGCAAAGCCGTCCCTGGACGCTGCTCGACTACTTTCCAAAGGACTACCTCATCTTTATCGATGAGTCGCACATGACCATCCCGCAACTGCGCGGCATGTTCCACGGCGATGTCGCCCGCAAGCAGGTGCTCGTCGATTACGGTTTCCGTCTCCCCTCCGCTCTCGATAACCGCCCCCTCAACTACACGGAGTTTGAGCAGCTCTTCGGGCAGATCGTATTCGTGTCTGCCACGCCCGGCCCCTATGAGCTTGAGGTCAGCAACAGCATCGTTGAGCAGGTCATCCGCCCGACCGGTCTTCTTGATCCGACAGTAGAGGTCAAGCCCACGCGAGGGCAGGTTGACGATTTGCTCGCCCAGATCAAGGAGCGGGTGGACCGCGGTGAGCGCGCGCTGGTTACTACGTTGACCAAGCGCATGGCTGAGCAGCTTGCAGACTACTTGCAGGAGATGGGCGTCAAGACTCATTACATCCACGCGGACGTGAAGACGCTGGATCGCAGCGAGATACTGCGTGACCTCCGATTAGGCGTCTATGACGTTGTTGTCGGCATCAATCTCCTGCGTGAAGGCTTGGATCTGCCCGAGGTCAGCTTGGTCGCCATCCTTGACGCCGACAAGGAGGGGTATCTTCGCTCAGGAACGTCCCTTATCCAGACTGTCGGGCGCGCGGCGCGGCATGTGAACGGCCACGTGATCATGTACGCGGACCGGGTGACGGACTCCATGCGCAATGCCATTGAAGAAACGTATCGGCGTCGTGACCTGCAAGATGACTACAACACGGATCACGGCGTTGTCCCTCAGGGGATCCAGAAAGCCGTCCATGACATCACGGAGCGGGTGAGACAAGTGGCGGAATCCCGTGCTGTGTATGAGACAGTTCCGAGCGAAATATCGCAGGAGAACGTCGCCGCCACCGTCCGTGAGCTTGAGAAGCAGATGAAGCAGGCCGCCCGCAACCTGGAGTTCGAAAAAGCCGCTGCCCTGCGAGACCAGATGGTTGAGCTGCGCCGGCTGATGATCGAGTGAGCCATGCCTGTGCTGCGCACACTACTGGGACTCAGGAGTCTGCTGCCGGCCACCATCCTGGCCCTCAGCGCCATCGTCCTCACCGGGTGCGTTGAGCGCCTGTCCGTTGACGGTGTGCCCGGCGTTCCTGAGGGCTTTGGCGAGCGAGTCCCCGACGTGCCCCTTGGCGGCTACATCTTTGTGAAACCGCCCGGCGATGATTCGACCATCAGCATCAGCGCGGACCTCAAGCAGCGTGACGGCTCAACCGTCCCGTGGCGGGCGGAAGCCCGATCGATTTCTCTTTGGCTGAGTCCGGCTGACGCGGATCAGCAAGCAATAACCACGACGATTCGCTTCTCATTTGGAAGCGAGTTCGATGCGATTTCCGCCCACAATGTGCTCTCCCGCGTTGATGCGGGCGTGACAACATGGGCCGCCAGGAATGGCCGTGACACAGAGGTCGTGCTTGGCGATCGAACGCAGGTCTGGGCTATGCGTGACGTGCTGAATAGAGACCTCTTCGTCTCAGATGAACAACTGGCTCGAACGGGAATCTGGCGCAACGCCCTCAATCTCCCGCAAGCTCCGCCCAAGCCGGTGCTTGCCGCGGGATTCACACAGGTTCCTCCGGAGCGGATGAACGAAATACTTGATTGGCTCGCAGGGCAGGGCATCATCGACCTCACGCAATTCGGTGAGATGCTTGAGACGCTCCAGTTAGCCAACGCCGTTTTCGCGGTTTACGGCGACTCCCTCCCCGAGCTGAGCGTGAATACTGCGCCGGAAGAACTGGCGGCTCATGGCATCACCGGGCTCGCCATCGCCCGAACCGGAATTCCGGCTCCCCTGGTTTCGTGGGGATTTAACGTCGGGGCGCTGCGAGGCGGACTGGACAGGGTCGAATCTCCAACCGGCCGCTATTATCGCTACGAAGGTGACGGCGCAGTCGTGCTCGCGCAGGTCAGACAAGGCGATATACAGGTTGCGGCATCGTCAAGTCCTGAAGACGCCGCGCAGATACTCGAACTGATACCCAACTGAGACGCCCCCGGCATTCATAGTCCCTAACCCGTTGGAGATAACCCGCTAGAATGTAGAGGGTTGGCGACGCGGCAGCACAAGCGCGTCGTCGTACAGCACGGAGAGGGGAAAACAGTGGTTCAACCCGGAATGAATGATCAGGCCCGCGCGCGCCTTGGCTCCATGATGAAGACATGGGAGCGCCGCAAGAAGATTGCTGAGCATCTTAATCAGATCCAGTATCGCGTCGCCGTCTACAGTGGAAAGGGTGGAGTTGGCAAAACGACGGTCGCCGTTAACCTCGCGGTTGCCTTGTCGCAGATGGGGCATTCCGTCGGGCTGCTTGACGCCGACATCGACTGCCCGAACGCGGACAAGCTGCTCGGTGTGACGGAGCGCCCGCGCTATGTGGATGGGGTACTCCATCCGCCGCAGCGCGCGGGTGTGAAAACCATCTCCATGGCGTCGTTCCAGGAAAACGAGGATGAGGCCATCATCTGGCGCGGGCCGATGGTCACGAACGCCATCAACCAGTTCCTTGAACTAACCGAGTGGGGTGATCTTGAGTACCTGGTTGTCGATTTGCCGCCCGGCACGTCTGACGCGCCTCTGACCATCATGCAGACGCTTCAACTGCACGGATTCGTCGTGGTGACGACTCCACAAGACCTTGCCGTGCTCGATGCCAAGCGCTCCATCAACATGATCAAGAAGATGAACATAGACATCCTCGGCGTGGTGGAGAACATGTCCGGCGACATCTTCGGCAAGGGCGGAGGCGAGCGCCTGGCCGGAGACCTCGATGTGCCGTTCCTGGGACGCTTGGAACTGTCGCGCGACTTCAGTGATATCGGCCCTGACCTCGCGGTCATCAAGCACAAGAAGGCGCAGAAGCGCTATCGGGAAATCGCCGAGGGCATGATTGACCGCGTCAAGGAAGTCACACCCGCCGCCCAGATCGCGTCCTGAGCAGGGCAGGGGAGTGGCTACTCGTCGTTTTCTTCTAAGGCTGTAGCTTCGCGCGTCCGTCTGATGCCGCGGCCTGCCGTCTCCGCCGGAGCGTTGGGAATCTCGGCCCCGGCTACACCCTCTTCGACAAGCCGGTCACGCAGCCGCGCCGCGCGCGGATAACCAATGCCCAGCCGCCTCTGCAGCAGCGACGTTGAGACCTTGCCGTTGTAAATGTCAGCCAGTTCGCGCGCCTGCTCCATGATGTCGTCTTCGCCTGAGCCGTTGCGCTTTGCCCCGTTCCCGTTCATCTCATCCGTGCTGCCATTCCGGCCCCGCGACTGCAGTCCGATGTCCTCTGGTTGAATCAGCTCAGGCAGCTCGGGCGGCACGTAGCCCCTGGATTGGGCGCGCCACGCGTCCACAACGGCGTCCGATTCATGCGACGAGATAAACGCGCTCTGGATGCGGATGGGACGTGAGGCGTCCTGCGGCAGGTAGAGCATATCGCCGCGTCCCAGCAGCTTCTCTGCTCCCGCCCCGTCCAGGATCGTTCGTGAATCGACCAACGATGTCACCATGAAACTGATCCGCGTTGGGAAGTTGGCCTTGATGAGTCCGGTGATGACGTTGACGGACGGACGCTGGGTTGCGACGACAAGGTGGATGCCCGTTGCGCGTCCCATCTGAGCGAGCCGAACAAGGCCGGTCTCAACGGCCTTGCCTGACGTCATCATCAGGTCCGCCAACTCATCAACGATGAGGACGAGATAGGGCATGCGGTTGCCCTCACCGACCTTCTCGTTGTAGGAGGCAATATCGCGCGCGCCCTGCTGCGCCAACATTTCAAGCCGGTCATCCATCTGCTGCATCATCCACTGCAGGGCGTTGACGACTTTCTGCGTGTCGACGATGACGGGTGTAATCAGGTGAGGGATGCCGTTGTAGATGGTCAACTCGACTCGCTTCGGATCGATCATCACGAAACGGAGGTCTTCCGGTGTGGCGCGTGTGATGAGGCTTGTGATCAGGCTGTTGATAAAGACGCTCTTTCCGCTGCCCGTTGAACCTGCCACAAGCAGGTGGGGCATCCGGGCGAGGTCTGCAACCACGGGTTCGCCGCCGCTGCCCTTGCCGAGCGGGAACGCCAGCATGCTCTTGCCCCGCGCCTTGTGGTAGGCATCACTCTCCATCTGCGGGCGCATGTAGACGGTCTCCGCCGTCGCGTTCGGCACCTCGACACCCACCAGATTCGTGCCCTGGATGGTCTCAATACGTACGCTTGCAGCCTTAAGCTGCAGCGCGAGGTCATCATCGAGCTTGGATATTGCGTCGACCTTGACGCGTGTCCGTCCCACTTCCTGCCGCCGGGAGACTATCTGGCCTTCCTCGTCCCGCTCCCGGACGGTTCGGTATCGCCTGTCCCACCCGGGTCGCACCCCGTAGAGCGTGACGGTCGGGCCGGGGCGAACCTCCGTCACCTCAACCTCGATGCCGTACTCCTGCAGGGTTTCCTGGATGGCCTCCGCCGTTTCCAGGTGTGATTCGGTGTCCACCTCCGCCGGAGGCTGTTCGTCGAACAACTTGAAGGAGGGGAATTTCCACGCCACATTGGGCAGGCCGGCGAACGGATCGAGAGAGTCCAGCAATTCCTGGTCGCTGCGGGAGATAGCGTCAAACTCTTCCTCTTCGTCCTCCGCGGGCTCCTCCAATTCGTCGTCCGGTGCCTCTAATCCCTCGTCTTCCGTCAAGACGAATCCCTGGTCATCGGTATCCAATTCGTTGATCTCGTCCATGCTTTCGAATGACTCATCGATTGAGTCTTCGCTGAGCGTCTCAACGCGCTCATCGGCATTCCAGATATTCTCCTCGTCCTCTGCATCATGATCGGTGAACGCCAGCGGATCCCGCTGCCCCATCTCATCAACTTCATCGGGATTCATGCCGAATCCCTCGCCATTCACGTCGGAATGAGGCGAGTGCTCAGCCCGTAGTTCATCGACGCTGCTGAGACCGGGAGGCGGGATGAACAGAGGCCTCTCCTCCATTGCCGCCCCATTCTCCTGGTTGGCGGGTTCTTCAGTAGTCACGGTTTCCCTGGAGGGGAGGTACCGCTCACGAAACGCTTGTGTGGCGTCATCCGCCTCCTTGTTGCCGGAGACGCCGGGCACGACGATGCGGGGACGTTGCTCTTGCGCCGGCTCTCCATCCCGGGCCGCCTCTATCTCCTGCTGCACGCGTCGTTGCTGGTCACGCACAACACCGACCGGCTGTGGATATCGCGGCCTCACCGTGGCGCGCGCAGGCTCGGGAATGACGATTCGCGTGCGTGGGATAGGAGTCTCATCCAGCTCGGACGTCCGGGTCTCATTCGTGTACTCCCGGGGCGCGCGCGCGTCTTGCACCCTGCGCCTGGCAGCTGCGCCACCGGCGGCCGCCGCACTCGCGCTCGCCGCGCCTGCCGCCCGGCCTGCGCGTCCGGATGCTCTCGCGGCCCTGATTGTGCCGATAGGCGCAAGGAGGACGATTGTTACGAGAGCGAGTCCGGCGATAATGCCAACAACGGCAAGATCCGAGAAACCAACAAGATATAGAGAGAGGCTATTCTCGATGGGGACGCCCCACATCTCCGTGAGACCGGCAAAATGCATGGCGGTTAGGACCGCTGCCGTGCTGAGCAGCGCCGCGGCTGCCCACCGCCAGACTCGCGCGTTGGTGAACCCGAAGATGCGAAGCGCGATATAGGTCACAACGAGGAGAACGGGCCCGACAATCAGCCACGGCCCCGCGTACGTCCACGCCGGACCCAGCCGTTCCGTCAGTTCCGGCGGCTGCAATAGCGCGAGCGCGATTGAGCCGCCGACGATGCCCAACAATAGAAGGATGCCAAGCGCGCGCAGCTTGGAGGAACCGTGGCCGACGGCGGCATTCTCAATGTCGGCTACACGTGCTCGCCTGGGCGCACGCCGAGTGGCAGTTGACTCAGCCATAGCGCCGCTATTTTAGACTAATTTCAAAACCACGTCCAATCGACGCGTGTTTCGAGCGTTGTTACTCCGCTTGGGAAAGGGTTTCTTGTAGGATTGCGCGGGCCTGTTCCGAGATGTCAGGCCGCGCGAGCGCAAAGGACGCTGCGGCGCGCAAATGACCCAGGGGATTGCCCGCGTCGTAACGCACGCCGTCAAAGGCGAATGCGAACGCGGGCGTGCCCTCAAGACGCAGAATCTCCATCGCGTCCGTGATCTGGATTTCGTTCTTCGCGCCGGGCGGCGTGCGTCGTATCGCGTCAAAGATCGCGCCGGGAAAGATGTAGCGCCCAACAATGCCAAGATCGGAGGGCGCGTCGGCCGGTTCCGGCTTCTCAACCATGCCCGTCACCCGATGCACGCGCTCGTTGTCCCCGCCCGCCGGTTCAACTGCAACGACGCCATACGCAGAGATGGCATCGCCCGGCACACGTTCAACCCCCACGTGAATGCCGGGATGATCATGATATGCGGCCATCATCTGCGCGAGGACCGGCGTCTTCGCCGCGACAATATCGTCGGGCAGGATGACGGCGAACGGCTCGTCGCCTACGGCATCCGCCGCCTGCAGGATGGCGTGGCCGAGGCCAAGCGGCTCGTTCTGATGGACGATGGTGACCGACAGCGAGTCCATGAGGCGCTGAACGTCCGGCGCGCCTGGGTGCTCTCCAAGGGCTTTCGCCAGCGCCTCCCCGCGCAGCGTCACGTAGTTCTCCATCACCGCCTTGCCCGGCGCGCTTATGAGCACAATCTCCGTGAGGCCCGAGTTGGCCGCCTCCTCAAGCGCGTAGAACAGCATGGGGCGGTCAAAGATCGGCAGGATCTCCTTTGGGATGGCGAGAGTCGCCGGCAGGAAGCGAGTTCCGCGCCCCCCCGCCACGATAACCGCCTTGTTTATCCCGTTCTCCTTGCTCATTCGTCCACCTTTGTCCCTGGTGTCATTCCGATGACACCGTTCACCCTGAGCCTGTCGAAGGGTGACCCTCCTCACGTTCACAGATACAAAACAAAGGGGGCTCAGCCGGAGCCGAGCCCCCTTCTCCCAGTCGCCAAGGTCAACGTTATGGCGCCTGGCGCTGGGTTAGCCTTTGCTCACCTCTTCCGTCGAAATAAGCTCTGGCTGTTTAGGTAAAGACATGCGCCAAACCACCTCCTTCCTTCTCAAGATGAGTCAAGTATATAACACGTCTTGCCTGCCGCTCACTCTGAGCTTGTCGAAGAGTGAGCGGCGGAATGTCCACCACTCGTGAAGCGCAGCAGCGCGTATCCGATGACGGCCGCTGCGACGGACGCGACGAATATGCCCATCTTTGCCTGATCGACAAGGGCAGGGTCATCAAAGGCGATGCCGGAGATGAAGATCGCCACCGTAAAGCCGATGCCCGCCAGGAACCCCACCCCCAGCACGTGCATCCATGTTACTGACGAAGGGAGCCGGCCGATGCCCAGGCGAACCCCAAGCCACGTGATGCCCAGGATGCCCAGTGCCTTGCCCGCAAGCAGGCCCGCCGCGATGCCGATGGTGATACTGCTTCCGGCGGCGGCGTTCAGCGTGTCTGTCGTTATCACGATGCCCGCGTTCGCCAGCGCGAACAGCGGCAGAATGGCGAAGCTGACCCACGGATGGATCATGTGCTCCAGGCTTTCCAGCGGCGACTCTTCATCGCGCCCCCTTGCCGATTCTGCAGGGACAATTGCTGCCAGAAGCACACCTGCCAGTGTCGCGTGCACACCGGATTCTAGGAAGAAATACCACATGGAAAAACCCGCAGCGATGTAGAACACCATGGAACGAATCCCAAGCCGGACGCTCATCGCCACCGCCGCGAGAATAGCCAGCGAAATCCACAGGCTCGACCACTCGATTGTGTCCGTATAGAAGAGGGCAATGACCGCGATTGCGCCCAGATCGTCGACCACCGCCAACCCCAGCAGAAAGACCCGCAGCTCCACCGGAATCCGCCGCCCCAATAGCGCCAGCACACCGATCGCGAATGCGATGTCCGTGGCCATGGGTATGCCCCAGCCAACGGCTGCGTCGCCTGAGCTGTTGAACAGCAGATAAGTGCCCGCAGGCACGACCATGCCGCCGATCGCGGCGAGCACCGGCAGTGACGCCTTCCTGGCGCTGGACAGCTCCCCGTGCAGCAACTCGCGTTTGATCTCCAGGCCCACCACAAAGAAGAAGATGGCCATCAGGCCGTCATTGACCAGGTGCTTCAGGTCCTCATGGATCGAGATGATGGGCGTCTCGAATGTGATGTACGTATGCCAGAAACTGTCGTACGATTCCGCCCACGGGGAATTGGCCCAGATGATAGCCGCCGCCGCTGCGGCCAGCAGGATGAGCGCCCCGACCTCTTCCGTGTGGATAAAGCTCTGAACGGGCGCGCGCAAGCCGCCGACGCGGTGGGCCGCGTTCCGGGACTGTTCAGGAGTGTCGCCTTGGGTGTCGTTCACGTGGTTCCGCCGCTTGGGTGTAGATTTCTGATGCCCTACTATAGTGCCACTTGCAGGTTGAACGGTGATGACAGACCCAAAGGAAATGGCGAACCACAATCAGGCTGATGATGCCCCCCGGGCGCGGTGCGTCGCGTCGGTGCTGATCAGGGACGACAAGGTCTTGCTCGTCAGGAGGCTGCCGCGGCGGAAGGTCTATCCGGACTTGTGGGACCTGCCCGGAGGCCACATCGAGGGGGACGAGTCAGCGGAAGAGGCGCTGCGCCGGGAGGCTTACGAGGAACTCGGTATTCACGTGGTGGAATACCGGGAGTTGGGAACGGTCCTTGATCCCGTCGAGCCGGCTGACATCGATGTATTCGCTATCTCGGCATGGCGTGGCGAACCTGTGAATGCCGCGCCGGATGAACACAGTGAGATCGGCTGGTTTACAGTGGACACGCTGCCGGAATCCGCGGCCCTCGACTGCTATCGAAAAGAAGTGACACAGGCAATGGCCGCAGCCGCGAGATAACCGCCCACCCGTTCACCCTGAGCTTGTCGAAGGGTCACCCCTCCCATTCCAGCACCATTTGCTTCTGCGCGTCCGTTTCAGGAGACCCCGCCCAGGAGTTCAATATCCCCTTCCTCAAGATCCGTATCTCGTCCAGGGCCTGCTCGCCCGTCATGCCCCGATGCACCAGGTAGCAGCCGACAAGTAATCCCGTCCGCCCTATCCCGCGCATGCAGTGGACATAGACCATGCCTCCGGAATCCACAACCCGGTCAATGGCATCAATGGCCTCTGCCATCTGGTCCGAAGTAGCCGTCGACTGATCCTTCACGGGCACCCGCCGGTACTCCACCGATACGCCCAGCTTTTGGGACTCCTCGCGGAGAAGGCGTTCGTACGAAGGCAGATCCCCCTCCTCCGTGAGATCGAGGAACAGGGTAGCGCCTGCTTCGATCAACGAGCGGATCTTTCGCCGATTCCCCTTGAGACCTTTGGGACCGCGGACAAGGAGCGCAAGGGCGGCGTCGAATATCGTCCGGACGGTCCGTCTCGGCCGCAGGCTTATCAGAGAACCGGGGTACTCGCCGGCAATGAGCCGCTGCGGCACTACCCAGTACGAGTAAGGAGTGGGTCTTGGAGGCACGATTGTTCGTGTTGACGCAGCCGGGAATTGCTAGCTGGTCGATGAACTCTTGGGATTCCTCTCCCAAAGCCACTCAACGCTCTCGTTCTTATGGACCCTGTAGGTTGGACGGCCCTTCAGGATGTGGTTCACGTACGTGACCAGATCGTCAGCGCACGTTTCGCAATACCCATAGGAATTGACCAACCTGGAAATGATGTCATTCCAACGATCCGCCCAGGTGGCGCGCTGCCTGGCGAAGCGGGGGCGAGTCAGGTTCTTGTTGAGTTGATCCCGCGAGATAAGGAGTTGCTTCTCGATGGCCTCCTTGAGGCGAGGCTCGGAGTCGTATTCGAAGGGTTTGCCGTTGCTCCGCCAGGCGGCCATGTATTCGCTTATCTCACGCCGGAATGCTTCCTTGTTCCGATCAGTAATCCCGTGGACACGCTCTATTGCCCGCATGTCGCGCTCCCTTTCGGCATCGGCGCGGGAGGGCTTGTAGTCTTTCCTGGAGATGTCCCTCAAGTAAGCGCGGACGTCAGCAAGATAGCTGGTCAGCATCTCCTTGGCCTTTGCCTCGAACGCGTCCTGGCTGGCCATCTGCACGTCTCGCACAGCCAGATCGTCGTACACCTTGATCGCGTCTGTTATGAGCGAGGTCTTTGTCACGAGGTCGGCCTCGAAGCTGACGTTCTCATCCAGGCCTTCCCAGAGGCTGCTTAGAGCAGCGAGCGGGGTGAGGCACTCGACGTTAGGCTCGCTAGCCGCCGCTCCAATGCGGTTCATCACGTACCTGGGTGAGATACCGGACATGCCCTCCATCGGATGTTGGCGTCGCATCTCACGAGCGTCCCGCCGGGTGAAGTTGGGCACAACGTCCCCATCGTAGAGCTTTAGTTTGTCCAGCATCGTCATCCCGTGGCGATCCGGCGGGTCCAAACGGGCCAGTACGGAGAACGCGCTGGCCACCCTCAGGGTTAACGGAGCAATGCACACGTCCCCCATGACGCTCGACATGGTCATCTTCTGGTAGATCTTGAGCTCTTCGCTCACCTTCAGGTTGTAGGGAATGTTCACCGCGATGATGCGATCCTTGAGCGCCTCGGAACTCCTGTCGTTGGAGAACTCCTCGAAGTCGCCCTGGTTGGAATGGCCGATTATGACCTCGTCGGCGTAGACGGAGCCGAATCGTTCCATCTTGATGATCTGCTCCTGCGCAAGGCTCAGGAGCGTCGTCAGCAGATGCCGGTCGGCCTTAAACATCTCGACCATCTCGATCATGCCGCGGTTGGCGACGTTGAGTTCCCCGTCGAGTCTGAATGCCTTGCCCGCAACCTCAAGCCGGTCGCCATCCAGGTAGTCGGTATTGACACTGCCGACCAGCAGGGAGTCCGAGGGGTTGGGGTTGTTGGCCATGAAATAGCCGATGCCGACCGCCTCTCGCTCAGAGAAGGTCACGCGCACCACGGGCACGTCCGCGTAGCGGCCCTTATATTTGGTGTTGACCATGTAGCGGCAGCACGGACAAAGATCGCCCTCTATGTAGATGCCGCATTTTTCGCGGAGCGCAGGCCTGAGGCTCTTGGGGATCAGGTGCAGGGGGTCTTCCTGCATCGGACATCCCTTGATCGCGTACACGATGCCGTCGTCGGTCTTGGAATAAGCCTCCGTGGCGCGCTTGATCAGTTCAGTGACGGTGGACTTGCCGCTGGCCGGGGGGCCAAGGAGCAGCAGGATGCGCTTGCGCACTTCGAATCGCTGCGCGGAGGCCGCAAAGTACTGAACGATGCGGTCTATCGGGTCTTCCAGGCCGAACAAATCATCCTGGAACAGATCGTAGACACGGTCGCCGTCAGGCGTGACGCCCGAGCCATCGGCCATAATGGCTTCATAGATGTAGGCGTGCGAGAGCCGGTTCTTTGAGGGGTCATCCAGGATGATGCGCAGGTAGTCCTTGAATGTCCCTTCCCACGAGTACCTGGTGGCTTCGCTCTCGGCCTCGGCTATGATGCTCTCGACCGTAAGTTCACCTGTCATACATTAATTCCTCACACTGCCATGGGAGCGCAGTCCCCTGGCGATTCGCCTCCGGCGGGCCCCAACGCGCCCGCCGGTGTCAAGCCGCTTTCAGCTTACGCGACGACCGATGAGAGGGCCCAGAGCCCCACAAGCCCGACGACTGCGCCGCCGAACAGCATGGACCAGCCCGCAACCAGTCTCAGCACCTGGAACTCAAGCGCCATGTAGAAGAACACGAGCCCGGAGATGATGCCCAGCAGGAGCGGCACGATCGACATCGAGAGCCATATGTCCAGGGAGTGCTCGAACACCCCGCCGTCAGCCATCGAGACTGCGAAGATGAGGAAGACGGCAATGGAGGATATGGACAGGAAGGCGCTGTAGAAGCCGATAGCTCGCGTATCCAGGTCCCAGATGCCGTGACTTCCGACTGCAATGGCGTAGATGGCCCACAGGATGATGAACGCAGTAAGTACGGTCAG
Source organism: Dehalococcoidia bacterium (assembly GCA_965203815.1). Taxonomy (GTDB): domain Bacteria; phylum Chloroflexota; class Dehalococcoidia; order UBA6926; family UBA6926; genus VXMO01. Next base: position 1,465,058 of record OZ241912.1, read on the forward strand.
CAGCTCCGTCGCGCCGTCGCCCGTAATCAGCGTCGGCGTTACGTTTGTGCTGAACATGAAGGTTCCGAGGGCCAGCAGGCCAAGCACTCCGATGAGCACACCCGTGGTCCGCGCTTCGGACAACAAGCCGAGTACATACCAGGCCTGCGAAAAGATCGCCGCCCCAATCAACAAGAAGAAGATGCCTTCCATGCCTACTAACCCTCCTCCACGCTCGACGTCCTGAGCGTCGATCCTCTCTATGCCACGCTGCGGCACACGGATATGACGATGCCAACCATCGGAATCCTACAACAATCCCGCCATATAAATCCAATTGCAACCTTCGACTCCCTAGGTCATTCCCTCCCCTGATACTCCAGTTTCGCCTCCCAGTCGCCTGCGCCGTCCGCCAGCAAGTCGAACAGGTGCCAGACGCCGCAGTACAGGTCACCCGGACCGAAGAAGTCCTTCGTGATACGGTCGATCGTCCCGTCGCCATTCTTGCGAAAAGTAGACACCCCAGGCATCGCGGTGGAGTTGTATGAGACCCCGTCCGACTCGAAGCCCATGTCCTTGATGAACGACGTGCCCTCAGCCGAGTACATCTCGAACGTCCAGCCCCGCTTCTCCCGCACCGCCTGCTGTACGTCCACACTGTTAGGGGACACCACCACAAACCCCGCCCGATCTTGCAGGTGCTGGAGCACGCCGTTGAAACCGTCGGCCCACATCGTGCAGTACGGGCACTCCGATCCCATGTTGTGTATCAGGATCAGGTCCTGCTTGTCGCCGAACATCTCGGACAGCCTCACGCCGCCTTCGCGCCCCTGCAGTTCGTAGTTTTCGACCCGCTCCGGCCCTATCCGACGGCTCAGTTCGACAATCTTTTCCTTGGCCTCTTGCAGGTTCGCCCACGCCTCCGCGTACTCTGCTTGCAGGTCCTGTGTAGTGGTCATTGAACGTCCTCCGTCGTCATCTAACGAGATGATACTGCGAAATATCCGATGAGAGGACCCAATATAAGTGGTTGGTCACACGCTTTTGAGTGTCGCCTGCCTAAACCTGTAGGCTCTTTATGGCGGATGGCAATTCCGTAAACGCAGCGACCTTGACAGTCGCTTCGGACAAATCGTGAGCAGCGGTGAACTCGTTCGCAACCACGATGCAGTCGATACCCGCCGCAATTGCCGATTTCAACCCTCTCGCCGAGTCTTCAATAACTACCGTTTCAACGGCAGCAGCGCCAAAGCGTTGGAGTCCTTTCAGATAGGGTTCGGGATGTGGTTTAGCTTGCTCGTAATCGTCCCGAGTCAAATAGAACTCCATATGATCAAGGATGGATCGTCTTTCGTGTATCAGGGCGAAATCAGGTGGTTTGGAGGTAGTAACTATGCCCATCCTATACTCACCCGCGAGTACCTCTAGCGTTTCCAGGACACCCTCGATCTCGATGTCTTCGGTCATCAGGTATTCCTGGTAGTACCGGTCTCTCAGTTCTCGGCTTCGACTGATCTCAGGTTCAGGTATTCCTGAAGCTCGTGCCGCGTCCCACGCAGAAACTCCATTGGCCATATTCGCCAGGTATTCATCTCGCGGGAGATCAATTCCGAGAGATGCCAGTGCTCGTTTGTTTGCCAGGTAATACCACTGTTCTGTCTCGACCAAGACCCCATCATGGTCAAAGAGAATGTACTTCTTCACTCTTGGGCTCGATTCAATTTCAGCTTAGTCAGCCATACTGGCTCTCCGCCATCAATGGGGGTCTGGATTCCCGCTTTCGCGGGAATGACGGAGGGGGGCCGCCTCTGAGTCACGAGTTCTGATCGCCTCTCAATAGGGCAACGAAGCCTGCTTGCTCGAAATCGCGGTCGTAGGCCAAGGCCCTTATGCCTCTCTCCTCCATCACAAGGAAGCTCAAGCAGTCAGTGAGCCCCCATGTTTGGTCACTCCGGAAAGCGTAACGCTCTAGAGCAGCACGGAAGTCAGCAGTGGAGTGAGGAACGACTTCGATGCCAGAATCATCTTCCAACTCACGTACCATCTGTGTGGCGAGCCTGCGCCGAAACTCACCACGGCCGGACATGTAATTGAGCACTTCGATCAACACCAACTGAGTCGTTACAATCGTGTCGGTTGCCATGTCAGCGGCGACATCGACGGCACGCTGATTGAGCGAATCTTCCGGGTCCCAAAGCGCGATCCAATAGCCGGCGTCTGCGAAAACCGGCGGCATCACCCCTCAACCTTGGGACGGCCGTAAAGATAGTGCTTGTAGTTCTTTGCGCCATCGGAGGGTACACCGTCCAACTCTTCGGGCGGTATCGACTTCTGGAGTTCTTTCACCCGTTCGACGATGCCTGGCAGCCCTCGCGAGTTCTTCGGCGAGACGGGCGTCATTGTAGAGGTTTCCTCTACCGACACCACCACCTCCTTGCCCTCTTCGAGGTTTAGAGGCTCCAACGGCGTGAGAACACCCTTCTCAAACCTGGCGCGCACGGTGGCCATATCATCCGCTCCTTCAAGGCGCTTCCGGGTCCCAATCGTTGAGGTTGCCCTGATTAGCCATTATAGGCATTTCAGCGGCCGCCCCTCCGCGTTCGCCCTGAGCCTGTCGAAGGGTGAGCGGGGCACACTGGATTCCCGTGTCAAGCACGGGAATGACGGAGTAGAGGAGGGAATGATGGGGCGGAGCACCCCCGTTACTCCTCCAGCGACGACAAAAATCCCTGCAGGCGCCTGTTGAAGGCCTCAGGGTCCTCCCTGTGCGCCTCGTGGCCCACGCCCGGCAACACGTCAAGCTCCGCCCCGCGGATGGAATCCCGGATCATACGGGCGTGCCTGACCCCGGCCCAATCGTCATCCTCTCCCTGCACGATCAGCGTTGGGCAGCTGATAGTGTCCAGCCGGTCGCCGACGATGTGGGGCTCGGTCTGATAGATGCGCTCCGCGCTCGCCACGTAGTCGTCAACCATCCCCTCCCAATGGGGGCCGTGGCTGCGGGCGAGGGCTTGCTGAAAGCGATCCGGCAAGTCACTGGCGGGTGACAGCTGCCGCGTCGTCTCCATCGTCTGCTCGTCCAGAACCGCCTGCCCGGAGATCAGCGTCAGTGACTGCAGCCGTTCGGGATAGTCGCCGGCAACCATCATCGCGACGATAGCGCCGTCGCTGAACCCGCACAGATGCACGGGCGGCACGTCCAGGTTATCGATCAGGGCCGCGATGTCCTCAGCGTCCCTGTTGTAGAAATCGTCGAAAGACTCGCGGGGGTCCGATCCGCCGTGGCCCAGGAAATCCGGCACGATCACCCGGTAGTCCGAGGCGAACTCGTTTATCTGCCCCCGGAAGTGGGCGCGGCCGGTGCCAAGCGCCCCATGCAGGAAGAGCAGCGGCGGCCCATCCCCGTGCACGATGCAGCGGAGACGGCCATGCTGCGCCATAACATCTATCTCTTGTGGTTGTTCAGCTTCATACGTCATAAATCCTCTGTACCCCCTCCCCATGCGATACGCGGGAAACGCCTGATTATACCAAGTTCGGGGAATCGGCTCTTGACATACAATTCGGTGACACGATGAGAAGAAAGGGAGGCGGATATGCGCATTACACTCACCGGCGTTTTCGTAGGTGACCAGGACGAGGCTCTGAGGTTCTACACGGAGACCCTCGGCTTTGTGAAGAAGAATGACGTGCCTGTAGGGGAGTTCAAGTGGTTGACCGTCGTCTCGCCCGAAGACCCCGATGGGCCCGAGCTTCTGCTTGAACCAAATGAGAACCCGGTGGCGCAGGAATATCAGAAAGGGCTGTTTGACCAGGGCATCCCGGCGATGTCCTTTAGCGTTGCGGACATCCGCGCAGAGCATGAGAAGCTGAGTTCGCTGGGCGTCGTGTTCACGATGGAGCCAACGGAATTGCCCAACGTCACCATTGCCGTCTTTGACGACACCTGCGGCAACCTGATCCAGCTAATGCAGACGTAAGGCGGTGGGCCGGACTGGGCTATGTGGCGCCCCGCTCACCCTGAGCATAGTCGAAGGGCGGGCGCCCCTCCGTCATTCCCTCTCCCCCTTGCCCACCCACCTATCATGGAACTACCACTAACCCCTCCACCGTCTCCCTGCCCATCACGCAACCCTCCTGGCCGTTCCCTCTGCGACCGGCGTCTCCCCAACTGTCATGCCCCCATTCTGACACGCGTCGGGATCCATCGGCGCCCCTCCGCCGTCCAACATCCTCTTTGGGACACACCCTTCACACTCATCACTAATTCCCGTTGACACCCGCCCCCCACTCCTAGCAGAATGAACGAGCCACGGAAGGAGCGGTTCCGATATACCGCTAGCGCAAGTCGTTTTTTGCGTGAATTCCGCGTGGAGATGTGGCTTACCCTGTCTCCTCGCGGACTTGCGCAGTCCGCTGCCTTCCGTGGCAAACGAAGTCAACGTCTGCACGCCGCGAGGGGGCACTCAGTGAGCAGTCGGTTCCGTCGCACTCTATACAGCGACGACTGCCTCAACGTTCTGAACGACGAGTTGGCATTGCCGCCCGGCTCGATAGACCTCATCTATCTCGATCCGCCGTTCAACTCCAAGAACCACTACAATCTGCCATTCAAGGGCAAGGATAAGAACACACGCCCCGTCGAAGCGTTCAACGATACGTGGACGTGGGGCGACAAAGAGGAAACTCTGCTGGAGCAACTTGACAGTGGGCCGTCAACACGGCGTCTAGCTGACATAGTGCGCTTAGCACAAGCCATTGAGGGCGGCGGGGGTGGTCGACTGAGCCTTGCGGCGTACCTGTTGAACATGGCAGTACGACTCATACCCATGCGGCGCGTCCTCGCGGAGACAGGGGCAATCTACCTACATTGTGACCCGACCGCGAGTCACTATCTCAAGCTCATCATGGACGCCGTATTCGGGACACAGAACTTCAGGAATGAGATTGTGTGGGGCTACCGAACGGGCGGAGTCAGCAAAAAGTATTGGGCGCGCAAGCACGATGTTCTGCTGTTCTACGTCAAGTCCGGCGCGTATAGGCATCGCCCCCTGCAAGAGAGAATCATCTACGACAAACCGTTCTTTGGCTCTCAATTCGACGAGAAGGGCAGACCTTACGCTGATGTGTATGTCCGCGATGTATGGGACGACATCAAACCTCTTATCAACGTGTCAAATGAACGGACAGGCTATCCGACGCAGAAGCCCGTCGCGCTTCTAAAGCGCATCATTGAAGCATCATCAAAGCCCGACGCCTTAGTGCTCGACCCGTTCTGTGGCTGCGGCACGACCGTCCACGCCGCCGAATCGCTGGGGCGGCAGTGGATCGGCATCGACATATCCTCGTTCTCAGTCGGCTTGATGCAGGAGCGCATACTTAGCAACTTCCCCAACCTCAAGCCGGATGATGTGGAGTCTATCGGAGTGCCGACTACTGTTTCGGACGCGAAGGCATTGGCAAACCGCGACAAGTTCGAGTTTGAGAAGTGGGTGTGCGGCGCAATCGGGGCCGAGGGGATGTTCCACCCTCCAGGCACGCGTGGTGCGGACGGCGGCGTGGATGGGGTGCTGAAGTTCTATCCCATTCCTGTCAGCCCGGGCAAGCGTCTCACGGTCAAGCCGGAGTATGCCATCGTTCAGGTCAAGGGCGGACACGTGACTCCCGACGCCGTGAAGGCACTAAAGACGACCGTAGACAATCTTGGAGCAAAGGCAGGCGTGATGGTCTGCTTCAACGACCAGATGGGTACGGTAGAGAACCAGCGTTTCAAGTCCACGTTCAGCGATGCCATAGACGAGTATCCTGTCATTCAGGGATTGAGCATCGAGAGACTACTGGCGAACGAGCGACCGCATCTGCCTCTCTACGGCAGGAATCGGCGGGGCGGTTTGGTAGATGCTCTTTTGTGAGTGAAGAGGGCGCCCGCTCACACGGGATAGTGGGCCCGGCAGGGATCGAACCTACGACCGATCGGTTATGAGCCGACTGCTCTGCCACTGAGCTACGGGCCCGCGTGTGCGCTACCATCTTAGTATGCAATCGCGGGTCATGTTCGGATTTCAACCCCATTACGGCTGGGTGATCGCCGGCGTCCTGTTCGTCTGCTTCACTCTGACGGTCGGCATGCTCCAGTACTCGTACGGCGTTTTCGTCGCGCCGCTGGAGGAGGAATTCGGCTGGACGCGCGCCGAGGTCAACGTGTCGCTGTCGTTCTTCGCGATGACCGGTCTGCTGGCACCCATCGCCGGCCCTCTGCTGGACCGCTTCGGCTCATCGCGGGTGATGATGTTCTCGTATCTGCTTCTCGCGATCAGCTTCCTGCCGCGCCCGTGGATGACGGAGTTGTGGGAGTTCTATGCCCTCAACGTCCTCATGTACGCGGGGATGCCGGGCGCAATCATGCTGCCTGTCGGCAAGCTCATCGGCATCTGGTTCACGGAGGCGCGGGGCCGCGCGGTGGGCATCACGGCGATGGGGGCGAATTTCGGCGGGTTCATCTTCTCCGCGCAAACACGGACGCTCATCGACCTTACGGACTGGCGCGCGACGTATTTCATCTTCGGCATAACGATTGCGCTGCTGATACCGCTCATAGCGGTCACCATCCGGGAGACGCCGCGGCGCAGGGTGGACGTGCAGCAGGAGATGGACACCTCAACCGCAGCCGTGCTCGAGGAGGGCATGACCATCCGCGACGCGATACGCACCCGCGCCTTTGTCCTCATGACGGGCGGGCTGCTGTTGGCGACGATCCCGTATCAGTCGGTCCTCACGCAGATCATTCCGCACCTTGAGGCGGAGGGCATGAGCTCCACCGGCGCGGCGTGGGTGCTGAGCGTGATTGCGATATTCGGCATGGTGGGCAAGGTGTTGCTGGGCGACCTGGCGGACAGATTCGCGGCGCGAAAGGTGTTTGTCGGCAGCCTGTTCCTGCAGGCGTTCGGGCTGCTCGTCCTCATCAACGGCGGAACGTCGCTATACGTGTGGCTCATATTCGTTCCGATATTCGGCGTCGCCTTTGGCGGTATGGGATCGCTCATGACTCTCCTGCCGCTGGAGACCTTTGGGATACGCGCATTCGCCTCCATCTTCGGCTTGCTCAGCCTCCTCATCCTCCCCACGGCGCTCGTCGGTCCGCCGCTGACAGGGTACGCGTTTGATGTGACAGGCTCCTACACGATCGCGTTCTACGTGATAGCGGGGCTGCTCGTCATCGGCTCCATTGCGCTATGGTTCGCCGCGCCGCCCAAGTGGCAGAAATCCACGGGCACGGACGAGGAAGAGGAAACCCGCGACATCGCCCACGCCGCAACCTAACCCTCACCGCTCCAGCACGGTCAAAGGCCGCTCCGCCATCCCCGCGACGATGGGCGTTAGCCCCTGTTGCGTGAGGATTGCCGCCGCGCCCTCCGCCTCCTCCCGCGTCGCCATAACCGCGTACAGCGACGGCCCCGCGCCGGAAAGGCTGACGTTTGTTTCATCTCCCACGGCTGCCCGGAGCGAGTCACGGAACCTGCCGATGCCGGGGAATGCACGATCCGCCACGGCATTGAAGGTGTTCGTCGCAGCGGCGTGAGCCAGGATGTCATGCGTCGATGAGCCGGATTCGATCAGCCCCTGCAACCGCCGCGTTTCATCACCCTCGCTGAACAGCGATTCATCCAGCATCCGAAAGAGCACGCGCGTCTTGGGCGACGGCACTGGGACCTCCGGCACGAGGATCACGGCCCACATGGGCGGTGGAGCGGGCAGGGCAGTGATGGTCTCGCCCCGCCCCTCCACGAGCGCAGTTGATGATTCACCCATGAAGAACGGCACGTCGGAGCCGACCTCCGCCGCGATTTCCAACAGACGCTCACGCCGCACGGGAACGTCCCACAGCAATGAGAGGGCGACCAGCGCCGCCGCGCCGTCCGCGCTGCCGCCGCCAAGCCCCGCCGCGATAGGGATCGACTTGCGCAACAACAGCCGCGCCCCCTGTTCGATGCCCAACGACTCTTTCAGCAGGCGCGCCGCCGTCAGCACCGTGTTGTCGTTGCTTTCCAGGAGGGCAGGGTCGTTGCACTCAAGGCTGAGTGATCCGTCCGGGGCGGGCAGGGCAACGAGTTCGTCGGATAGATCGACGGCCTGCATCACGGAGATGAGCTCGTGGAAACCGTCATCACGCCGCCCGGTTATCTCAAGGCTGAGGTTGATCTTGGCGTTCGCCGTAACGTGAATCATGACGGCTCACTTTGGTCCGCGCCGAGCAAACGCTGCATGACCATGGCGATGGGCGCCCACTCGTCGATGGTCAGAGTTTCAGCGCGGCGGCGGCCGTCGATCCCGATTGTCGCAAGCGCGGCGTCCACGAACTCCGCCCCGGTGCCAAGCCCGTTGGCCAGCGAGTTGCGCAGCTGCTTGCGCGGAGCGCTGAAACCGGCGCGCGCCACACCGAAGAACTGCGGCTGCTGGTCGTCTGAGACGCGCGGCTCCGGCAGGACGTCCAACCGAACGACGGCGGACTCAACGCCGGGGGCGGGCACAAAGCTGCCGGGCCTCACACGTCTGACGATTCGCGCATCCGCGAACACCTGCGTGGCGATCGTCAGCAGGCTGGACTTGCCCGCGGGAGCCGTCATCTGCTGCGCCACCTCACGTTGGACCATCACCACCATTCGCTGCGGCGGGTGGTCGGACTCAAGGAACAGGCGAACGGTGGGAGACGCGACGTAATAGGGCAGATTTGCGACGACGACGTAGGGTTTCCTGCCCGTCAGATCCGCGGGTGATTGGTCTCGGATGTCACCGTGAACGAGTGTTAGATTTTGGTGTTCGGTTAGCATCACGCGCGCCTGTTCCACCATGTCCGCGTCGATTTCCACGGCGATGACGTGACCGGCCTTTTCGAGCAGGCGGCGGGTCAGCAGGCCGGTGCCGGGGCCGACCTCCACGACAAGATCGTCGCTCGACAGCTCGGCAGCCTCGATGATGGCGTCGAGCACACCCTCGCTGACCAGCAGATGCTGCCCGAGCGCCTTGTTGAGGCGGGGACGTTTAGGAGAGGCCATGCACCCCCTCTCGAACTGGGCACCGTATGGGCGAAACGAACACGCGACTCAGCCCAGGCGCTCCCGCGGCGCCCGAAGGACATTCCTTATCGTTGCTTCCTTCCGGACCTGGCGAGATTCAGACGACTTCGTCGCACGGGACCCGAACATCAACATCGTATGCGCGCTTCGCGTCATTCGGACCACAGCCCTCAAGAGGGAATTCAGCCTCGCTAGAGCGGATTGCGAGTACAGGGCACCGCTGGCTCCCCGCCTAGCATGACCTCGGCACTCAGTATCCCCGCGCCACCGCATTCGGTCAATGTCTCGCCCTTGATACACTGGCCCCAAGAACCGCTGATCATTCCGGATGTCTGACATGCCAAAGACAATCTACCTTGCAAATCCGTACGGCTTTTCCGAGCAGCAACGATCCCTCCTGCTGCCGCCGATAATTGCCGCGCTGGAGGAACTGGGACTGGAGGTGTGGGAGCCGTTCGCGCGGAATAACCAGGTGGATTTCTCCCGGGAGGGATGGGCGTACGAGGTGGGGCAAAAGGACTACAGCGACGTGGTTGAGTCCGACGCCACCTTTGCGGTCGTCAACGGCGTGCCGCCGGACGAGGGCGTCATGGTTGAACTGGGGATGGCCATCGCGCTCAAGAAACCCACGTTCCTGTTCCGGGACGATTTCCGCCGGGCCACGGACAGCGAGAACTACCCGCTGAACCTGATGCTCTTCACCGGGCTGCCCGAAACCGGGTGGGAGGACTACTACTACACGTCCGTGAGCGAAATATCCTCGCCGGACAAGGCGCTCGCCCGCTGGGCCTCCGCGCCCTAGCAGGGATCAGGCCGCTCGCCCTGAGGTTCATCAGCGGTTACGATTTACGCCGATAGTCCGTTGGGTCGAGGCAGGCATCATACGTTGCCTTATCGATATGAATCCACGTAGTGCCAGGCACGCCACGCCGTGAAATGCCGGTTCCAAAGGGGAAAGCGGATTCAAAGACCAGCTGGCGCCCCTGATTCCTGGCGATCTGCTTGGACAGTGCTACGGCGGGGCCGAAATCGCTGTCCTGACTCACGATGATCGCAACATCAAAGCGTTGTTCATATGTGGCTCTGATGAGGTCGATGGCCAAACTGACGTCGACGCCCTTCTCTTGTCCGCTCGTGTTTACCCCTCCACGATAAACATAGATGCCCCGATTCCTGAGAAACCTGAGCTTGTTCGTCCAGAAATCGTGCCAGAATCCCGGAGGGTTGCCGGACGTGGCGGCGGGAACACCGGTGTAGAATCGCGTCTCCGATAGCTCTCTGCCACTTTCTCGCGTTGTAAGCGCCATTGCCAGCTTCTCAACATCGTAGCTAGGCCATGTATATGGTGTATCGGCGCGCGCAGGTTCGCTTGCCCACGCCTGTCTCGCGAGGTGGTACAGGTTTTGGCCGTCGAAGAAAACGATGGTCTTCATGTCAAAAAACACCCGCCCGGGGCATCAGGCAAAAGCCTTGTCCAGCGGGCGGGGAGCAAGTACGCACAGTCTACGCTCGGCGTTATGCCGTGTCAAACCTCTTAGATAGCCACCTCCCCTCCCTACTCGTCATTCCCGTGCTTGACACGGGAATCCAGTGCGGCGCTATGCGCCGCCCCGATGGATTCCGGCCCCGTATCGGAGTACGGGGCATGCTTTCGCCGGAATGAGGGGATGGGCATTACGGGGTTTGGTTGGCTCAATGGGATTCAGATTCCCGCTTTCGCGGGAATGACGGAGGGTGGCGGGAATGACGGAGGGTGGCGGGAATGACGGAGGGTGGCGGGAATGACGGAGGGTGGCGGGAATGACGGAGGGTGGCGGGAATGACGGAGGGGAGGCGGGAATGACGGAGTGGGGGGCGGGAATGACGGAGTGGGGGGCGGAAATGACGAGAGCGTCTGTCATTCTGAGCGGAGCGCAGCGGAGTCGAAGAATCTAAAATCTTGCTTGCCCAGTCAAATACGTTTAGCGTAAGCGACGAACGATAGAAACATTCCGGTGGGGACCGGGGAGGTGAGTGATGACGAGCGGCGGCGCGCAGAAGGTTCTTTGTGTCCTGTATGACGATCCGGTGCAGGGCTTTCCGCCCCAATACGCGCGGGAGTCCATTCCAACGCTGAGCCAGTACCCGGACGGGCAGTCCATGCCGTCCCCGACGACCATCGACTTCACGCCCGGCCAGCTGTTGGGCTCCGTGTCCGGCGGGCTGGGGCTTGAGAGCTTTGTCACATCACAGGGCCATCAGTTTGTCGTGACGTCCGACAAGGATGCCGTGGACTCCGTGTTCGAGCGGGAGATCGTCGATGCCGACGTGGTCATCTCCCAGCCGTTCTGGCCCGCGTACCTGACGGCGGAGAGGATCGCCAAGGCGCCCAACCTCAAGCTTGCTATCACCGCCGGCATCGGCTCCGATCACGTCGACCTGCAGTCGGCCATCAACGGGAACATCACCGTCGCGGAGGTCACGTGGTGCAACAGCATCAGCGTTGCCGAGCACGCCGTGATGCAGATGCTGGCGCTGGTGCGCGACTATCTCCCGCAGTACGGATGGGTTGTGCGCGGCGGCTGGAACATCGCCGACGCTGTTTCACGCTCGTATGACATCGAGGGCATGGACGTGGGCGTCGTCGCGGCGGGCCGCATCGGCCTCGCCGTTCTCAAGCGGATGAAGCCCTTTGACGTCAATCTCCACTACACGGACCGCCACCGCCTCCCGCCCGAGGTTGAAGAGGAGCTCGGCGTCACGTTCCATGAGACACCGGAATCGCTGGTCGCGGCGTGTGATGTCGTCAGCATCCATTGCCCGCTCCACCCGGAGACGGAGCACATGTTCAACGATGAGCTGATCGGCAAGATGCGCCGCGGCTCCTACCTGGTCAATACGGCCCGCGGCAAGATCTGCGACCGTGACGCGGTCGTCCGCGCGTTGGAGAGCGGGCAGTTGGCAGGCTACGCGGGCGACGTGTGGTTCCCGCAGCCCGCGCCCAACGACCATCCGTGGCGCGCGATGCCGAACCACGCCCTGACGCCGCACACGTCCGGCACGTCGCTGTCCGCGCAGGCGCGCTATGCGGCGGGCGTGCGTGAGATACTCGAGTGCTGGTTCGAGGGCCGTCCGATCCGCGACGAGTACCTGATCGTGCAGGGCGGCGGACTCGCGGGCACGGGCGCGCACTCCTACAGCGAGGGCGACGCGACCGGAGGCTCCGAGGAAGCGGCGCGTTTCTCCTCGTCATAGCGAAAAACGCAACGGAACAGGAGAGGGGCGGCTCGCCGAGCCGCCCCTCTTTGTGGCATCGCGCAGAGTTGCGTATTCCCTGCTGGCGGATGCAAGATATGGACTTAAGAAAGTCCTCTAAGGGGGGGTGTGGAAACTGTGAATGAGCATCTGCTTCGCATGGTGGCCCTGCTCGCGATTTCCGTGACGGCCCTGGCTATTCTGGGCGCGTGCGAGGCGGAGCCGACGCCCACCCCAACACCGCTGCCAACTCCAACCCCAACAGCCACCCCCACACCGGAACCAACGCCTGAACCCATGACGCAAGTTCCGGTTGGCGCCGACCTCATGGCTCTTCTTCCTCCTGATGAGGTTGAGTGCATCAAGGCCGCCGTTGGCGAAGACTTGTACGCTATCCTGCTGCAAACTCCCTTCACACCCGAGATGTTCACTCCTGAGGCCGCCGCCGCGTCACCGGTGACGCCGTGCCTGTCTGAGGAATCCCAGGCGATGTTTGCGCAGGCGGTCATGGGCGCCGGAGGGTAACTCCGGGGTCATACGCCGCGCGCCAAGGCGCAGTTTCGCGGTTTGACACTCCGAGAGACGGTGCGATAGGCTTCGTCCGAAGAGCAGATAGACACTGCCCGTTCAGGTGCCCGTACCCGGGAGAATAGGGAAGGCGGTGAGAAGCCGCCGCGGTAGCGCCACTGTAAGCGGGGTTTGATGGCCGAGTCGCCCACTGTCGCAGATGCGATGGGAAGGGCCCGGCGCAGGATCGATACCCGCAAGCCAGGAGACCTGCCTGGACGGAAGGTGAACTCTCTCCGCTATAGAGAGGGTCCCTCAGCCGGCCGGGCAAAAAGCCCCGACAGCGCGAGCGTCAACCCTCCAGCGGAGCAGCCGGAGGGTTGTTTTGTTGCGAGTTGCCGGGATTCCGGCGTGGGGCACGTATCGCCGTGCGGGCGTTCTCACGCGCCTCGCCATCGGCGCGGTGACCCTTGCGCTCGCCATCCTCCTCATCGTTCTCATCTCATTGAGCGTCGGCCCGGTCAGCATTCCGACGCGCAGTGTCGCCTCCACGCTCGTTGGATTCCTTGGCATTGACGTTGGCGAGGTTTCGCGAACCCACGAGTTGGTGATTCAACAGATTCGCCTGCCGCGCATCATTGTGGGCGCGGCGGTTGGCATGGGGCTCGGCGTGGCGGGCGCGACGATGCAGGGACTCTTCCGCAATCCGCTGGCCGATCCCGGCATTATCGGCGTGTCCGCGGGCGGGGCGCTTGGGGCGGTCATTGCCATTGCGACAGGAGCCGCAGGGCTGTTCTTCATGTCCCTGCCGCTGGCCGCGTTCGCCGGGGCAATGTTGGCCACGCTGGTTGTTTATGGCATCTCAACCGTCAGCGGGCACTTTTCGATGGCTACGCTGCTGTTGGCAGGAATAGCGGTGAACGCGTTCCTGGGCGCGATTGTGTCCGGGATTGTCATCCTGCTGCCCGACAACGGCGCACTGCGGGAAATTCTCTTCTGGCTGGCAGGCGGGCTGGATTCACGCGCATGGGAGCACGTACTGATGTCGCTGCCGCCGATTCTCGCGGGAATCGGAATCGCCATGGTGATGGCCCGCGACCTGAACCTGCTGATGCTCGGCGACGATGAGGCCCGCTCGCTCGGAGTGAACGTCGTGCCGGTGCGTCTGCTGCTCCTGGCGGTGGGGGCGATGGTGACGGGCGTGGCCGTTGCCGTCAGCGGGACCATCGCGTTCGTTGGCCTTGTGACGCCGCACGTGCTCAGGCTCCTGCTGGGGCCGGACAACCGCGTGCTCATTCCCATGAGCGCGCTAGGCGGGGCCGTGTTCGTGATTCTTGCGGACACGGTGGCACGGACGGTTATCCAGCCGGCTGAACTGCGCGTGGGAATCCTGACGGCGCTCGTCGGCGCGCCGTTCTTCATCCTGCTGCTCATCCAGAACAGGGGGCGGGGCTACTCGCTCTGAGTCGTGAACAGAAATATCGAATGCGCGAGATAGGTGAAGGGAGATAGAGAAGTGAAGGGAATCTCGGCCAGAATTGTCATCCTTGGCGCGCTTGCCATGCTGGCGGCGCTGGCGCTTGCGTGCGACTCCACAGCGCCGGCAGGGGAGCAGGGAACGCCGCCGGATACAGCGCCAACAGTCGAAATCGTGCAGCCGACAGCGGCGCCCACTGAAATCCCGGAGCCCACGTCGACGCCTCGGCCGGAACCCACATCAACGCCGGCCCCGCCGCCATTGGTCGGCCAGTTGACCGGCGTTCCCGGCATCGTTGATCCCACCAACCTCGGTTGGCCCCGGCAGGTTGAGGGCCAGAACGGCATCGTTGAGATACCCGCCAAGCCGCAGCGCATTATCACCGCGTCGATAGGCCACGACGAGATGGTGATCGCCATTGCCCCTGCCACTCGCCTTGTTGCCGTTGGCGGCGTGAGCAAGAACACAACGTACTCGAACGTGGCCGCGCACGTCCAGGACAAGCCGGAGATTACGCGCGACCCGGAGACGATCATCGCCCAGAACCCGGATGTTGTCGTGACGAGCCCCCACTTCACTGCGGAACTGGTGGAAGCGCTTTCCCGTGTCGGCATACCGGCGATTCAAACGGAACTTGACCATGGCGCTGAGGCAAGAATCAATAACATCCTCCTGCTTGGCTACATCCTTGGCGAAGAGGCTCGCGCGCTGGAGTTCGCGCAGGAAGTGCGAGGTCGGTATGAGGCGATCATCGGCGTTACGGGCCCGAAGCAGAACAAGCCGCGTGTCCTTGCGCTCACCAGCTACTCGGACGACCTTTGGGTGGCGGGCGCAGGCTCAACCGAGGGGTCTGTCATCGAGGCGGCCGGGGGAGTCAATGCGGCGGCGGATCAGGGGGTTGAGGGCAACCAGACCACGAGCCACGAAGGCGTGATCGCCATGAATCCGGACATCATCATCATCCCCCAGCCGGTTGAGTTCGGCGCAGAAGAGTTCCGGGAGCGTTTGCGATCTGATCAGGCCTTGCAGGAGGTTCCCGCAATTCGGGACGGCCGCGTTTACGTGGTCGAGAGCAAGCACTTCACGACGCTGTCGTATTGGAACATCAGGGGAGCTGAAGACCTCGCGCGGATCCTGTGGCCGGACGATTTCTCCGAGCCGCCCGCAGAGACTTTCAGCGTCGCGGGATAGAGGGGGACGATGACCACGGCGGCACGCGCAGCCTCGCTCTCCGTGGAGGGCCTGACGTATACGATCCAGGGCAAGAAACTGCTGGATAACGTCAACCTCCGCGCAAGGCAGGGAGAGTTGGTGGGGGTGATTGGCCCGAACGGTGCGGGCAAATCAACACTCTTGCGCGCGCTCGCCGGGGTCATCGAGCCGTCGGATGGGGAACGTCAACTTGGGGGCCGCAGGTTCGAGGAGATACCCTCCCGTGAACGAGCGCGAGCAGTCGCGCTTGTGCCCCAGGTTGCGCCGATGGCGCATGGGTTCACGTGCCTTGAGCTTGTGCTGATGGGCAGGTATCCCCACATGGGGCGGTTTCAAATCGAGGGCGCATCGGACGAGAATATCGCTCGGCAGGCCATGCGGCTGACTGATACGGAGCAGTTCGCAGAGCGCACGCTTGAAACGCTGTCCGGCGGGGAGCGTCAACGCGTTTTCATCGCGCGGGCGCTCGCGCAACAGCCGCGCGTGCTGCTCCTGGATGAGCCGACGTCCAACCTGGATATCCTTCACCAGCTGCGTGTGCTCGGCCTCATCCGGGAATGGGTCACGAATGGCGCGACTGCTATCGCCGCCGTTCACGACCTCAATATGGCGGCGCGCCATTGTGATTTCCTGGTCTTGCTCAGCGAGGGCAGGGTGATCGCGGAGGGTACGCCGCAAGATGTTCTGACCGCTGAGTACGTCAGGCGCGCGTACGGGGTTGAATCAGTGATCTACAGAGACCCGCACACCGGCGCATTGGCGCTCAGCCTCCTCCGACCGGCTGAGGGTATGTCCACCCACAGGAACGGAGTAACAAAAGCTCCTTAGGCCCGGTTGCTTCTGCTGCCAGGTCTTAGTAGATGTGCCGCTGCACGGACGTGGCGACGAACTGCTCGATGTCCATGATCGCCTGCGTCGTTGCCTGTCCGACCAGGTCCAGCCTGCGCACCTGCTCAATTCGTTCGGCGGCGCTATTCAATTCACGACGTGACAACATGCCGCGCAGGATGCCGCACGCGTCCGTCAGGCTCAACAGCACGATGTCTCTCGGATCAGGGATCTCATCGCTGAAAAGGATGCTCATGAGGCGCAGGCGCACCTCGCGTTCTTCCTTGCCGTCAACCATGGGGTAGCGACGCGACTGGAACACCCAGAGGAAGCGGTCATCCTTGCGTTCAAGGATGCCTCCATCGACCAGGCGATTCAGCGCTTCCTCGCGGATCTCAGCCGCGCGGTTGGCCGTATGCTCGACCCAATAGCGCGCGTTCCGCTCTTCACCCGCGGCTATGTCCGCCAACGTCGGGTCCAACAGTGAATCGTCGAGCGGCGAAGAATCCACCAAAACCAGCCGCTCAAGGTCGGTGTCGATGCGATTCTCCAGCGCGAGGTCCATCAATACGGCCCCGGCCAGGGCATAGTCCATGGACCAGCTCGGCACGCGGGCAAATCGACCGTCATCGTCGTTCAAGAGGAGCAAGATAATCTCTTCAGCGAAACGCAGCGGCATGTCATCCCCCTACTCTCAATGACAGCAGCGCGGGTCGGGCGCTGCCGCCGTTGGTTCGACCCCTGTTGTTTGCCAGTTCTGTTCCGTGTGAAATGCTTCAACCTCATTGTAGCCCACGCGCCCACACAAATGCATCAAGACGACGGAGCCGCTAAAGGCCATTGGCATGGGAATATGGGAATATGGAAGCCAACGAATCCGCGACGCGATGGACAGCAGGACTTTTATCGCGTCAATATGGTACATATAGTGAGGCGTGGGGAGTGGGGACCAACGTGGTTCGGATGCCGCGTTGGGTTGACAGGCTGGCGCGTCGCGAGTGTTTTCCGGATTCAGGCAATTCACGCGGGTGATTGCGAATCCCGCAATAGGCGCATCGCTGCTGGTCATGGTCGGGGCGGTCTCAGGCGCAGCACTCGGCGTTGTTCCCACAGAATCTGCTTCCGCGCAATCGGCGGAGACACAGCAACCTCTCACTATTGAAGGTCCCACAGCTGTTGAGTTTCCTGAGAACAGCACCGCCAAGGTTGCCACGTATCGTGTGGCGAACGCTGCATCCGATGCAATGATCTCCTGGTCAATTGACGGCACCGATGCAAGACGGCTGTCCATAGATGCTGGCGGCGTCTTGCGTTTCAAGGCGGCCAAGAACTTCGAAAAACCCAATGATGGAAACAAGGACAACTCGTATGAGATCGAGTTATCGGCGACCGGTGGAGCGACTCCTCTCTCGGTTGAAGTGATCGTCACAATTACAGACGTGAATGAGCCGCCGGCTTTCGAACTCGACAGCGCGGAATTCTCGGTAGAGGAGAACGCATCCGCCAATCGGCGCGTGGGCCGCGCATTCACGGTTACCGACCCTGACGATGGCGACTCATGGACGTTCTCAGTGGAAGGAGACGATGCAGACCTGTTCCACATTGACGCCGAGGGACAGATTCGTGTGCGCCGCGGCGCCGTTCTCGACTACGAGACTTCAGGTGTTTTCAAAATCACCGCCGTGGTAACGGATCAAGGCGGCTTGACCGATTCGCTGCCCGTGCAGATAAGCCTGACCGATGCGGACGATCCGGGAGTCGTTGCTTTCTCCCCCTCCAAGCCATTCATTGGAGTGCCGTTCACCGCGGCGGTTTCCGATCAGGATGGGGTAACCGGCCGCATCCGATGGAGATGGCATCGGGCCATGAGTACCGATGATGAATTCGAGCGAATCGATGGAGCGACCCGGAGTTCGTATACGCCGGTGGAGGATGACGAGGGTTACATCCTGCGCGTGACAGTTTCATACACAGACAACTTTGAAGACAGGGCTTCAGCTTCGGGAATCAGTGTGGCAGTTGGCAGAAACACTGCGCCTCAGTTCGAATCGGCGTCCATTAGCCTGACGGTCCCGGAGGAGGCGCCTGCCGGAACGGATGTTGGCGACCCCGTCTCAGCAACGGACAGTGATGACGACGATCTTGGGTACACCCTTTCAGGGGAGGACGCGTCTTACTTTGTTGTCAACGATTCAACCGGGCAGGTCACTGTTGGCGCTGAGGCGTTGCCGGATTCGGAGACGAAGAGCAGCTACACCGTGATTGTCACCGCGACGGATGAGGCCGGGGCTACAGCGTCCATCACGGTGATGATCACAGCAAGAATTCCAAATGCTCCACCCGTTATCACCGGCCCCGCCACCGCCAACTACGCGGAGAATGGCACGGCGAATGTGGCGACATATTCCGCCACTGATCCGGAGGAAGATGAAATCACATGGAGTGTTGGGGGAACCGACGCGGCGCAGTTCTCCATCAGCGAGTCAGGGGAGTTGTCATTCAACTCATCACCGGACTTTGAGAAGCCGCTTGATACCAACGAGGACAACGTGTATGAGGTGACGGTGACCGCATCCGACGACAATCTTGAGTCCACGCTGAACGTTGAAGTCACGGTCACCAACGTCAACGAGACCCCGACGGCAATCACCGGCCCCGCCGCTGTCAGCTACGCGGAGAAGGGCACGTCGAATGTGGCGACATATTCCGCCACTGATCCGGATGGGGACGGAATCACGTGGAGCGTTGCGGGAACCGACGCGGCGCGGCTTGGGATCAGCGCGACGGGGGCGCTGTCATTCAAATCGCCGCCGGACTATGAGAATCCGCGTGACGCTGACAATGACAACGTGTATGAAGTGACGGTGACCGCATCCGACAGCAATCTTGAGTCCACGCTAAACGTCGAAATCACCGTCACCAACGTCAATGAGGCTCCTTCAATCACAGGCTCTGCCAGTGTCAGCTACGCGGAGAACGGGACGGCGTCTGTGGCGACATATTCCGCCACTGACCCGGAAGAAGATGAGATCACTTGGGGCGTTGGGGGAACGGACGCGGCGCGATTCTCCATCAATGATTCGGGGGCGTTGTCATTCAGATCGCCGCCAGACTATGAGAAGCGGCTTGATACCAACAATGACAACGTGTACGAGGTGACAGTGACAGGCTCGGACGGGAACCTCACCGCCGAACTGGATGTTGAAGTCACGGTCACGAACGTTAGTGACACCATCGTCATCACCGGCTCCGCCAGTGTCAGCTACGCGGAGAACGGCACGGCGTCTGTGGCGACATATTCCGCCACTGACCCGAAGGGGAATGGAATCACGTGGAGCATTGCAGGAGTGGACGCGTTGCGGTTTGAGATTAGTGCGACGGGGGCGCTGTCATTCAAATCATCACCGGATTTTGAGAAGCCGCGCGACGCGAACAAGGACAACGTCTATGGGGTGACGGTGACGTCGTCGGATGGAAACCTTGAATCCACGCTGAACGTCGAAGTTACTGTCACGAACGTCAACGAGGGCCCAACGACAATCACCGGTTCTGCCGCTGTCAACTACGCAGAGAACGGCACGGCGTCTGTGGCGACATATTCCGCCACTGACCCAGAGGGCGACGGAATTACGTGGAGTGTTGGAGGAACGGACGCGGCACGGTTTGAGATCAGTGTAGCGGGGGCGTTGTCATTCAAGTCTCCGCCGGATTTTGAGAAGCCGCGCGACGCGAACAAGGACAACGTCTATGGGGTGACGGTGAAGGCGTCCGATGGAAACCTTGAATCCACGCTGAACGTCGAAGTTACTGTCACGAACGTCAACGAGGGCCCAACGACAATCACCGGTTCTACCGCTGTCAACTACGCAGAGAACGGCACGGCGTCTGTGGCGACATATTCCGCCACTGACCCAGAGGGCGACGGAATTACGTGGAGTGTTGGAGGAACGGACGCGGCACGGTTTGAGATCACTGCAGCGGGGGAGTTGTCATTCAAGTCGCCGCCGGACTATGAGAAACCGAACGACGCCGACAAGGACAACGTGTATGAGGTGACGGTGACAGCATCGGACGAGAATCTTGAGTCCACGCTGAACGTTGAAGTTACTGTCACGGATGTCGCTGAATCCATCATCATCACTGGCCTCACGACCGTGAGCTATGCGGAGAACGGGACGGTGAATGTGGCGACATATTCAGCCACTGATCCGGAGGGAGACGGCATCACGTGGAGTGTTGCCGGAACGGACGCGGCGCGGTTTGAGATCAGTGCAGCGGGGGCGTTGTCATTCAAGTCTCCGCCGGATTATGAGAAGCCGCGTGACGCCAACAAGAACAAAGTGTATGAGGTGACGGTGAAGGCGTCCGATGGGAATCTGTCATCTACCCAGAATGTTGAAGTTACTGTCACCAACGTCAACGAGGCACCTTCGATCTCTGGTTCTGCCGCTGTCAGCTACGCGGAGAATGGCACGGCGAGTCTGGCGACATATTCGGCCACTGACCCGGAGGGAGACAGCATCACGTGGAGTGTTGGGGGAACGGACGCGGCGCGGTTCTCCATCAGCGAGGCGGGAGTCCTGTCATTCAAGTCAGCGCCGAACTATGAGAAACCGAATGACGCTAACAACGACAACGTGTATGAGGTGACGGTGACCGCCTCGGACGGGAACCTCACCGCCGAACTGGATGTTGAAGTCACGGTCACGAACGTTAGCGACACCATCGTCATCACCGGCTCTGCCGCTGTCAGCTATGCGGAGAACGGGACGGCGTCTGTGGCGATATATTCCGCCACTGACCCGACGGGGAACGGAATCACGTGGAGCATTGCAGGAGTGGACGCGTTGCGGTTTGAGATTAGTGCGACGGGGGCGCTGTCATTCAAATCATCGCCGGATTATGAGAAGCCGCGTGACGGCAATAAGAACAACGTGTATGAGGTGACGGTGACGGCCTCGGACGGGAATCTGTCATCCACCAAGGATGTTGAAGTCACCGTTACCAACGTCAACGAGGCTCCTTCAATCACCGGTTCCGCCGCTGCCAACCACTCTGAGAACGGGACAGAAAATGTGACGGCATATTCGGCCACTGACCCGGAGGGCCAAGGAATCACGTGGAGTGTTGGAGGGACGGACGCGGCGCAATTCTCTATCAGCGAGGTGGGGAGCCTGTCATTCAAGTCGCCGCCGGACTATGAGAATCCGCGTGATGCTGACAATGACAACGTGTATGCAGTGACGGTGACGGCATCCGACGGGAATCTTGAGTCCACGCTGAACGTCCAAATTACCGTCACCAACGTCAACGAGGCTCCTTCAATCACTGGCTCTGCCACCGTGAGCTATACGGAGAACGGGACTGGGAATGTGGGGGCATATTCCGCTACTGATCCGGAAAAAGGCGTAATCACATGGAGTGTTGGAGGGATGGACGCGGCGCAGTTCTCCATCAGCGAGGCGGGGGAGTTGACGTTTAATTCTCCGCCGGACTATGAGGGGCCAAGCGATGCAAATGAGGACAACGTTTATGAGGTTACTGTCACGGTATCCGACGGCAATCTTGAGTCCACACTGGACGTAGAAGTTACTGTCACGGATGTTGTTGAGACCATCGTCATCAGCGGCTTGGCAAGTGTGACCTACGCGGAGAACGGGATGGACGCTGCAGCAAAGTACATGGTGACTGATCCGGAAGGGGCCGAGATTACGTGGAGCATCGCGGGAATCGATGCAGCGTGGTTTGAGATAAGCGAGTCGGGGGAGTTGTCATTCAACGCATCACCGGATCATGAGAAGCCGCTTGATGCCGACGAGGACAACGTTTATGAGGTGACGGTGAAGGCGTCCGATGGGAATCTGTCATCTACCCACGATGTTGAAGTCACCGTTACAAACGTCAACGAGGCCCCGACGGCAATCACCGGCCCTGCCACCGCCAGCTACGCGGAGAATGGCACGTCGAATGTGGGGACATATTCCGCCACTGACCCGGAAAAAGGTGTAATCACATGGAGTGTTGGGGGAACGGACGCCGCTCAGTTTGGGATCAGTGCGACAGGGGAGTTGTCATTCAAGTCGTCGCCGGATCATGAGAAACCGAACGACACCGACAAGGACAACGTGTATGAGGTGACGGTGACCGCCTCGGACGGCAATCTTGAGTCCACCCAGGATGTTAAAATCACCGTTACCAACGTAAACGAACCCCCTTCAATCACCGGCTCTGCCGCTGTCAGCTACGCGGAGAATGGTACATCGAATGTGGCAATGTACACGGCCACTGACCCGGAGGGAGACGAAGTTACGTGGAGCGTTGCGGGAACGGACGCAGCGCAGTTCTCCATCAGCGAGTCGGGGGAGTTGTCATTCGACAGCCCTCCGAACTTTGAAAGCCCTGTCGATGCGGACGGCAACAATACGTACCTGGTTCGGATTGTTGTGAATGACGATGTGAACGAGAGCGGACTGGATGTGGTCGTCGAAGTCACAGACGCCAATGACGCGCCTCGTTTCCCGTCCGAGGCCGTTGCTGCCGAGATTCCCGAGAATTCATGTCCCGGCGCTCATACCCTGTATCCCGGCGTCGGGAGAACGGATGAGGATGGAGACCTGCTCACGTATGCGCTGTCTGGGCCGGATGCTGTGTCTTTCGTGATTCATCCGCCCACGGGCCATGTAACACTCGGCCCCGGCAACCCCCTGGATTTCGAGACCTCGCCCAAGCCATTCGCGCTGCGTGTGTCCGTTTCCGACGGGAAGGATGATGCAGGTGAGACGGAGCAGGAGTCGTTGCCGGATGATGAGTTTACGCTCAGCGTGACCGTTACGGACGTGAATGAGCCGCCTGTTTTTCGTGAGACAGAGGTGGTGCGCGATCGCTGCGGGAGGCCAAAAGGACATGAACCCACTCAGCTTCAAAGAACGGTTATCTCTGGCGCTCGCGGTGGGAGCACTGTGGGAGCCGCGCTCTCAACGGCAGATCCGGAGGGGGAGCCTGTCAATTTCAGGATGGTCAGCCAATCGGAGCAGGGAGCGTTCATCATCGATTCAGCAAGCGGGCAGATCAAGGTTGCGCCCGATTTCTCGCCGAGGGACGCGCGGCGCGTCTATACCCTCCGCGTTGCCGCAACGGATGGCACGTTGGAGTCCGAGATCGAGGTGCGCATAGCCGTTGAAAGGGCTCCAAAGCCGCCCCCCGAGCCGACGGTTGACGACACTCCTTCGGATGATGATTCCGAAGATGATTCTGATTCCGAATCCGATGCTCCGCCGGATGACCCGGAACCGGAGCAGGAGATAGTGATTGAGCCGGAAGAAATCGACGTGCCGGTGACGACAGAGGAGCACACACCCGAAAGACCTGCATCACTGCCAGCGAGGCTGCAACAGCGCCCGGAGCCTGAGTTTGTGCCCGTACCCGGCGCGGTGCAGGTGCCCAGGTTTGCGGCGGCGCAGATCAGCAGTGAGACCGGCCGCGTCCACCTCACGGCCCCGGCCGGCACGCTCTCCATTCCTTACCAGGTTCGTCTCATCGAGGATGGGGTTCCGTGCAGCCAATTGCTTGAGAGGGCCGGGTTATTGGAGTGCGTGTATGTCTCCGTGGAGTTCTTTGACGTGGACGGCGTGCCGCTTGGACAGGACTCTCTCAGTCGTCCGGCGCTGCTTGAGATCGTCTTGAGAGCGCCGGACGAGGCGGCAGGGGATTCCGAAAACGGAAGGGGGAGCGCAGAAATCAGTAGCGGCTCGGTCGAGTTGCTGGTGAGGCAGGACGATGAGCAGGAGTGGGTAAACATACACGGAGACCTGAGAGAACCGGCAGACGGCTCGGTAATCCTGATGGTACGGGTGAGATGGCCGGGACAGTACATGGCGCTGGTAACTGAATCGAGACTAGTCACTGAATCGAGAGTTGAAGAGAAAGATGCTGACGGCTCAGCGCCTGTGAGTTTCATGGAGGTCGCAAGCGCAAGCGCTCAGCAGACGCAGAGCACAGTCGAAGAGAGCGCCCCAAGTCGCGCTGTTTCGTTCGTTTACGATGCCCTCGCCGACTATCCGCAGTTGCAACCGACCCCATTCGTTTCATCCGAGCCTCAGACATGGGACGTGGCGCGTCTGTTGATTGCGTTAGTATTGGACGTGACGGCTGCGCTTTCCGCCGGCATTTTCCTTCAACGCGTCACTTTCCGACAACCCTAGACGACCGCAGAGGTATTGATTGACTGAACGTATCGCCTCCCGCCCCGCGATCGAGGTTGCGGGTCTCCGAAAATCGTACGGCAGCTTTGAGGCCGTCAAGGGTGTGGACCTGCGTGTCGAGACCGGGGAGGTCTATGCCCTGCTTGGGCCGAACGGGGCCGGGAAGACAACGATGGTTGAGATCCTTGAGGGCCACAGGGACCGAAGCGCGGGAACAGTTGCGGTGCTGGGGCATGACCCCGCGCGGGGTGAAAGGGCATTTCGTGAACGCATCGGCATCGTCCTGCAGACGACGAGCGTTGACCAGTATCTGTCCGCCGCGGAAACGGTGAATCTCTTTCGCGGCTATTATCCCGACCCACTGCCGCTCGACGTGATCCTCGAAGCGACCGGCCTGACCGAACAGGCCGGTGTCCGCGTGGGTAAACTCTCCGGCGGCCAGCAGAGGCGGCTTGACGTTGCGGTGGGGTTGGCCGGCAACCCTGAGCTGCTGTTCCTCGATGAGCCGACCACCGGCTTTGATCCGTCGGCACGCCGCGGCGCATGGGACATGGTGAAGAACCTCCAGGAACTCGGCAAGACGATTCTCTTGACGACGCACTACATGGAAGAGGCGGAGTACCTGGCGGACCGCGTCGGCATCATGGTTGAGGGCCGTGTTGTTGTGGAGGGGTCGCCGCAGGAGATTGCGGGAGCCGGCGGCGCGACATTCATCCGAATCCGTCTGCCGGACGGCTCGGCAACGCCGCCCGAGGCTTTGGGCGCTCTTGCTGCAGGCGGGCAGAGGGTATTTGAAATTCAGACGGCGACACCCACGGCGATTCTGCATCAACTAACTGCGTGGGCGATTGCGGAAGGAATAGAGTTCGAGGAAATCTCGGTCACGCGGCCATCACTTGAGGACATTTTCATCGAAGTGACGAGTTCGAACGGGCAAGATGGAGGCGGTGAGTCGTGAGTATCGTCAGGCTGGCGCTTCGGCAGACGCGGTACCAGAACACGGCTTTCTGGCGAAATCCCGCCGCCGCCTTTTTCACCATCGTTTTCCCGCTCATGTTCCTGGTGATTTTCAACCTGCTTTTCGGCAGCAACGAGGTCCAGTTCGAGGGCGGCACGGCGAGTCTTTCGACGTTCTATGTTCCGGGCATCGTGGTCTTCGCTCTTGTGGGCGCCTGCTACAACAACATCGCGATGACTCTCGCCTTCAACCGTGACAACGGCCTGCTCAAGCGGATACGCGGCACACCACTGCCGCCGGGGGCGCTGATCGCGGGCTACGTGATCCACTCCGTGCTGCTGGCCATATTGCTTGTCGTCATCGTGCTTGCGGCCGGTGTGTTGATCTTTGGCGTGGATCTGCCAACCACGCGCATGGCGGCGTTCATCGTGACGTGCATCGTCGGGGCGGCGACGTTCTGCGCCCTGGGTGTGGCCGTGGCGAATTTCATTCCGAACGCGGACGCCGCGCCCGCCATCGTGAATGCGAGCATCCTGCCGCTGCTGTTCATCTCCGATGTGTTTATTCCGATGGACGATGCGCCGGCGTGGTTGACCACATTTGCGGACATCTTTCCCGTGCGCCACTTCGCGACGGCCATGCATGAATCGTTCCATCCATTCGCGACCGGCTCCGGCTTTGAGCCGGTCAACCTTGGGGTTATGGGGGTGTGGCTGGTGGCGAGCGCCGTGTTGGCCGTGCGGTTTTTCAGATGGGAGCGTCGGCGCTGACGCCACTCGCACGACCGTAGTTAGGAGGGTTTTGCCCCCGCTACTCCTCGTCGTCCTCTCGTCCCAGGAAGACCTGCGTGAGGATGTCCGAGTCCTCTATTTCTTGGGGTGTGCCCTCAAACGCCACTCGCGCCCGTTCCAGGATGTAGCCGCGGTTGACGATGTTCAGCGCGCCCCTGATGTTGTGCTCCACGAGCACGATGGTAGTGCCGAACGTCTTGCTTATCTCCGTGACTCTCTGAAATACCTCCGAGACGATGATGGGAGCGAGCCCGAGCGTGGGCTCGTCCAGCAACAGCATCTCGGGCGATGACATGAGGCCGCGTCCAAGCGCGAGCATCTGCTGCTGGCCGCCGGACATGGCGCTCGCCGGATCGCGCCGCTTGTCGCGCAGGACTGGGAAGAACTCCATCACGGCGTCAAGACGTCTGTTGCGCTCAGCGGCATCGCTGACGTGCATTCCGCCAAGCTCCAGGTTCTCCTGAACGTTGAGATGTGTGAAGACGCGGCGGCCCTGCGGAACGAGGGAGATGCCGCGCTTCACGATCTCATGCGTCGGTGAATCCAGGGTGTCGTTGCGCCACCGGATCAAGCCTGTTGAAACGGGCGCCATTCCCATGACGGCTTTGAGGATGGTGGACTTGCCCGCTCCGTTGGGGCCCATGAGCGCGACGACTTCACCCGGGTAGATCCGCACGGAAACGTGGTCAAGGGCGATGACCGCGCCGTAGTGAACGGAAACGTCGCTCAGTTCCAGCAGCGGCGAAGCGGTGTTTGCCTGCTGCCCGGTGGCGCCGTTCTGCTCTTGTGCGGTCATGTTCGCCTCGCCGTCGTCAGTTGCCCAGGTACGCTTCAATGACTGCCGGATCGCTCAGCACGCGGTCGGGCTGTCCGTGCGCAAGCAGCCGCCCGCTGTCCATGACGATGAGGTAGTCGGAGAGCTCACGCACGATGCCCATGTTGTGGGATACGAAGATGATCGTCCTGCCGTTCTCCTGCAACTCCCGCATGACGCCCTTGACGACCTCAATCATGTGAAGGGCGAGCCCGGCAAAGGGTTCGTCAAAGAGGTAGACCTGGGTGTTCATCGCCATCAGGCGGCCAACCTCCAGGAGTTTTCGCTGGCCGTATGACAGTTCTTCAGCCAGATCGTTGCGCTTTTCCCACAGGCCCACCACGCGCAGGATTCTCTCCGCCCGCTCCCTGTGCTCCTTGCGGGCCCGCTGGAAGAGCGAGAGAAGAGACGACCTCTCCGTCATTACAACGTAGAGATTATCGAGGACGCTGATCTGCTCGAAGAGCCGCACGTCCTGGAATGTTCGGGTCAGTCCGATGCCGGGGGAGTTGTACGGTCTGATCATGCGGAGGCGCGTTGGTCCGACGATGACCATCCCGCCGTCGAGTGGCAGGGTCCCGCTGAGGAGGTTGATCAGTGTTGACTTGCCGGAGCCATTGGGGCCGATGATGCATGTGATAAGACCGCGCGGGATGCTGATGGAGAGGCGGTCGACCGCATAGACGCCGCCAAAGTGCTTCTCAATGTCGAGCGTCTGAAGGACGAATGATCCTCCGAACCGGTGTTGTTCGTACCCTGTCATAGCTTGAACCGTCCTGCGACTCCCTGCGGCCTGAACAGCATCAGCAGCACCAGCAGCGTTCCCAGTATGATCTGCCGCACCTGGCCGACGTGCTCCGGCGGCAGGAACGGCACAAAGCGGACTCCCTCCTCCAACAGCACGAACGCCAGCGCGCCGAGCAGCGATCCCCAGATACTGGCCAGCCCGCCAAGAATCACGATGGCGACAAGAAGGATCGATTCAAGGAGGATGAAAGAGTTGGGGTCAACAAACGAGGTGTATGTGGCGAGCATCGCCCCCGCCAGCCCGGCCATCATCGCTGAGATCACCCAGATGGCCAGCTTGTAGCGGGATGAACGGTAGCCGAACACCTCAATGGCGTCCTCGTCCTCGCGCACGGCCTTGAGCACACGCCCGAATGAGGACGTGACGATGAGCCACGATATGCCGACGATGATGGCGAGGAATACCAGCGTGAGCAGTAGAAATTCAAGGTCGTCGTTGATGGTGTAGCCAAAGATGACGGGCTTCGGAATCTGGTGAATGCCGAAAGGTCCGCGCGTGACCCATTGCCAGTTGACGAAGATGTTGTAGGCAATGATGGCGAAACCGAATGACACGAGCACGTAGACATCGTCCCGGAACCGGCTGAACGCTACGCCAACAAGGAAAGCGACCACCCCGCACAGCACCACGGCCACGGGCAGCGCGGCGAAGAACGGCCACGCGAATATCTGGATGATTTCTCCCTCCAACAGCTCTTGACGCGGGTTGGCCGTCAACACGGCCACCGTGTACGCGCCGATGCCGTAGAATCCCACGTGGCCGACGGAGAGCAGGCCGGTGTAGCCGAGAACGAGGTTCAGGCTGACGGCCAGCATTGCCCAGATGGCGAATACCGTCATCAGGGTGATGGAGAATCCCGTGCCGCGCGTCAACATAAAGGACGCCGCCGCCAATACGACGATCACCGTTGCCCAGATTTCCAGGTGGTTGCGCAATGAAAACAAAATCGTCTGCGGCAGCCGCGAAATGCCCTGTGCGATTTCCTGTTGACGTGTCTGCATTTGCCTGTTCCTACCGCCGTGGAATGATCCCTTTTGGCCAGAACGACAGGAACAGGACGAGGAGGATGAGCGCGACGCCGTCCTGCCACTCTCCGGCGATGTCCCAGATGCCGAACTGCTCCACGACGCCAAGCAGGAACCCGCCGAGGATCGCGCCGTAGAGATTGCCAATGCCGCCAACGACGGACGCGATCCAACCCTTTAGAAGCAGCTCCAGCCCCATGCGCGGCTGTATCGCGATGTCCTGGCCGGTGAGTATTCCGGCGAATGCCGCGTACATCGCCCCGATGAAAAAGACGATGGCGATTATCGCCGTCGTGTTGATGCCAACGACACGAGCAATCTGCTCGTCGTCGCCGATGGCGCGGATAAGCTTGCCGAGCGGTGATCTGTGTATGAGGAACCACAGCAGGACAAAACCGACGAATGCGCAGCCGATGGCGAACAATGCAAACGCCTTGAACGTCGCGCCGCCCAGCGTTAGCAGGTTGTTGCCGAAAGAGGCGGGCAAGGGGTGTGTTGTGTTGGAGAACGTCATGACGAGAATCGCGGTAATGGTCAGCAGCACTCCGAGTGTTGCGACAAGCATGATCAGGGTTGAGCGGGCCCGGATGAGGACGAAGGCATAGAGCCCGCGATAGAGCGCCAGGCTTACTGCTCCGGCAAGGAGGCAGGATACCAGCCAACTGATATAGAGCCGCGACTCCGGGGTTTGGGCGAGCGTGATAGCCGCGACTGTCCCGATAACAAGCCCGATGACGGCGCTGACAATGGCGACCCATCGGCCTGACGCCGCTGCGCCGGGAGCGAATCGACCCAGCGCCCAATAGAGAGCGGTCCCGATCACGGCAGCGCTGATGAGCGCTATCAGCGGGGCGGCGGTCTGATGGAGATTGTCGGGATACAGGAGAAGGACCGTGGTGTAGCCGCCCGCGACGATGGCCACCAGGGAATATGCTGCCCGGACAAGGGGAGCAGAGTAACGGTTTCGCAGGCGTTCAAAGAACGCGGTGTGCAGCGCCCACGCTACGACTCCGGCAACCACAAATCCGAGGGCGATGTTCAGTCCGATATTCGCAGGATCGTAGGCAGTGTCGGTTGCCTGTCCGGCCCTGAGGTAAAAGACGGCGTACGCGCCGATTGCGGCCGCCGCGCCGTAATAGAGGTCAAAGAACCAGACCGTGCTGTAAACAAGCGTGAATCCGAGCGCGAGGATGGCGTACACTGCGCCCACATTCAGGCCGTTGATGGTGAACTGCAGCGCCTGATCCGGAGACTCGGTAATTTTCCACCCGATGTATGCGACGGCCGCAAGCGTAAGCGCGATGGCAAGTATGAGAGTGGGCCTGCCGGGTCGCGTGAGAGAATCCATGAGGTGCGGCCTCCGGTTCCGGGGTTACCTTCATCCTACCAGAGGCAAAGCTGCGTGCCGTAGAGTCGCCCGGATATTAAACGCCGCCAGTTAGATTGGCGCTTCGCGCGCCACCGGGCCGCAGGCTGGTAAAGGCGAACACCACGGCGAACACCGTCGCAGACAACAGCACAACGCTCGCGCCGGAGGACACGTCAACGAAGAAGCTGATGTAGACGCCAAAGAAGCCGCATAGGGCGCTTATGACAACGGAAAGCATCATCAACGTTCGGAAATCATCCGTGAGCAGCCGCGCGACGACGGGCGGGATGACGATGGCGGCGGCGATAAGGGTGACGCCAAGGACCTGCATGGATACGACGATGACGGCTGCAAGAATGAGCGAGAAAGTCGTGTCCAGCCAAGCGGTCGGCACACCGTAGAATCGCGCCACGTCCGGGTCGAACGCGGTGAAAAGGAACAGTTTGTAGCCCGCCAGGATGATCGCAAAGGCGGCGATGGCAACAATGCTGATGGCAATGAGGTCACCCGTCGTGACGCCGAGGATGTTGCCGAACAGGGCAGCCTCAAAGCTGCGGGTGAATGACCTCACACGGCTGATGAGCGCAACGCCGAGAGCAAAGCTCGCCGTTGTGATGATGCCAATGGCGGCGTCCGAATGAATGACCGATCGCCGGGCTGTCAGCGTGATGAGCAAGGCGGAGAGGAATCCCCACAGGCTTGCGCCAAGCAGGAAATTGAACGACATGAGGTAACTGATGACCGCGCCGCCAAACGTGGCATGGGCGAGACCGTGGCCGATGTACGCCATGCGGCGCAGAACCACGTAGACGCCCAACAGGCCGCACAGCGCTCCGACGATGGTGGCGGCAGTGATGCCCCGCACAAAGAAATCGAACTGGAATGGTTCAAGCATCGCGCCGCGCCGCCCTCTCTTCAGCAGCCGTTGCATTCGCCGCGGCGTCATCTTTAGCGCGATCCCGCACAGGCAGGATTTCCGGGTGGGGCCGCTCGGCGACGAGAGGCATTCCCTCGTACTGGATCACGGGCATCGATGCGCCGTAGGTCTGTTCAAGCACCTGTTCGTTGATGACTGACGTGGGCGGGCCTTCGGCAATGATGCGGCTGTTCACGCAGATGACCGAGGGCAGATGAACGGCCACCGCGTTGATTTCATGCGTTGTCAGCAGAATCGTTATGCCTTGGTGGTTGAGGTCGTGGAGGAGGTGCATCACCTCATCGCGCGTCTTGATGTCAACGCCGCGGGTCGGCTCATCGAGCAGGAGGAGATCGGGGCTGCTGACAAGGGCGCGCGCGAGAAACACCCGCTGCTGCTGCCCCCCGGACAGGCCCTGGATCTGCCGCTTTCGGAGATCGGCGATACCGAGGCGGTCCAGCATATCAAGCGCAACCCGCTTATCCTCGCGGCGGTGCCATGGGAAAAGTGGGCTGCGCATGGCGCGCCCCATGAGCACAACGTCCTCAACGGTGACGGGAAATGTCCAGTCGATGGTTTCAAGTTGAGGGACGTACCCGGCCTTGGGCGAACTCCTGGCGGTGGAGATGCCCCGAACTGCCACGCTGCCACGCAGCAGCCTCGTTGCGCCGAGGATCGTACGGAGCAGCGTCGTCTTGCCTGAACCGCTTGGGCCCAGAACGCCCACGAAGTCGCCGGGCATAATCGCGAGGTCGATGTCCTGCAGGACGGGTGTTGCGGAGTAGCCTGCGGAGACATCTGCAAGGCGGACGATGGGCACGGTGGCTTGCCGCTCATGCGGCGTGGGGTGAAGCATGCCTTAGCTTAGCGTCATTCGGAAAATACCGTTGTGGACGCTATTGAGGGTAGATTGCCCCGGACTCGCCGTCAAAGGTTGGCGAGATGTCAAAGCCCATCAGCGCGGACGTGTCGCCGCCAAGTCCCGCAATCATAATCTCCATGTTCGCCAACATCAGGCCAAGGTACGAGTGGTGGGAATCGCCGGGCGCGCCCGGCAGGTCATCATCCCTGAGACTATCGATGAACGCCGCCCCGCTCTCATCCGAGATTGATTCCAGCACCGAGCTCTCGAAATCGACCGAACCAAAGATGGCCGGCACATCCTCGTCCCGTATCAGCGTGATCAGGTTGGCCACTTCTCGCGGTGACGGCTCTGAGAAGTCCGCCGGTTGGATCGCCCCGATGATCTCAAAGCCGTAGCGCTGCGCGAAATAGGGGAATGAGTCGTGATAGGTCAGCAGCTTGCGGTGTTGGGGCGAGATTGTTTGAACGGCGTCGGCGATGCGGCTGTCCAGGTCGTTCAGGCGCGCCGAGAGTTGGGAGAGATTGGTGTCGTAGTAGGCCGTGTTATCCGGGTCAAGCTCCACCAGATTCTCGTGGATGATCTCCGCGAACTTCTTTGCCAGCAGCGGGTCTGTC
Organism: Dehalococcoidia bacterium; assembly: GCA_965203815.1. GTDB lineage: Bacteria > Chloroflexota > Dehalococcoidia > UBA6926 > UBA6926 > VXMO01. The sequence continues at coordinate 1,497,730 of OZ241912.1, forward strand.
CAGAGGTGCGGATTGGGGTGCCCGTCGGATTCCGGGAATGAGAAATCGTAGATCCACTCTTCAGGCGTGATAGTCAGATCGGCCAGGGTGACGATGATTGCATCTTCACGAGCGTTCTCTTCGGCAAGGCGGATTGTCGGTTCTTCCAGGAAGAGACCGTTGGCGAAGATGATGTCTGCCTCAGTCAAGGTGATGGCGACGGACGGCGCCGGTTCATACGTGTGCGAGTTGACGCCCTCGGGGACAATGCCAGTGAGCCGGATGCGGTCGCCGCCGATGCTCTCGACAAGGCTTGTAATGGGTGAAACGGTGGCGGCCACGCGCAGCCGATCATCGTCTACGTCGTCGTTCGCGCCAACACAGCCCGCAGCGAGAACGGCAATGACAGCCAGAATGGCGATAATGCTCCGATACTTGAGCGGCCTTAGCACGGAGCGAATCGGGGATCAGCGAGCCCGGCGGATCTTGCGCACGGCATCAATGCGGCCGAGTGCGATGCGCCGCGCCGCCTCATCCGTGGAGATGCTTTCCGCCTTGGAACTCTCATAGACACTGGTCAGCGTGTCGTAGATCTGCCCCGTCTTGCGGCGAGCCTCCTCTGCGCTATAGCTGCGCCCAATCTCATGAAACACGTTGATGACACCGCCGGCGTTCACGATGTAGTCCGGGGCGTAGAGGATGTCCCGCGCGGCAAGGTCATCCGCGTGGCGCGGCTCAAGGAGTTGGTTGTTCGCTCCGCCGCAGACGGCCTTGCATTGCAGTTGAGGAATCGTCTCGTCGTTGAGGATTCCGCCAAGCGCGCACGGCACAAAGATCTCGCACTCGTAGTTGAACACCTCATCCGGGCTGATGGGAACAAGGCCAAACTGGTTCTGCGCCCGCTCCACCCGCTCCTGGTCCAGGTCCGTTCCGTAGATGACTGCGCCCTCGCCCTTGAGATAGGGGAGGAGATAGTTCCCCACCTTTCCCAGTCCCATGAGCACCACGCGCATTCCACTGAGGTCATCCGAACCCCAGAGGTATTGCGCCGTCGCCAGCAGGCCCTGGTACAGGCCGTACGACGTCATTGGAGACGGGTCGCCGCTGCCCCCGGATTCAGAGGGGAGGCCGGTGACGTAGCTTGTTTCCCGCGCGACCCACTGCATATCCGCCGTGGTCGTGCCGACGTCCTCCGTGGTGATGTACTTCCCGTTGAGGGAGTCCACCTTGGTGCCGAAAGAACGGAGGAGGGCTTCTGTCTTGTCGCGGGCGGCATTGCGCATGATGATCGCCTTGCCGCCGCCAAGATCGAGCCCGGCTGCGGCGGACTTCAGTGTCATGGCCTCCGACAGCCGCAGAACGTCCATGATTGCGTCCCGCTCCGTGGCGTGCGGCCAGATGCGGAGGCCGCCCAGCGCGGGGCCGAGCGTGGTGTCATGAATGGCGATTGCGCCGCGGAGGCCGGTGGATGCGTCCCCGAACACCATCAACTGTTCGTGGCCGTGCTCCTCCATGTAGCTGACGTAATCGTTCATTGTCGCCAGCCCTTTCGAGTGTGAATCACCAATCGCTCATAACGGAAACGTGTGGTCATCTATGCCTTTGTGCCTTCGCTCACGAAATTGACAAAGCTGTCGAGCGAGCCCGCGACGTGCTCAAGGACATCCTTGATGGACTGATCCTCATGCGCGCGAGCGAGAGTGTCGTCGTCAACGCGCAAAAGGGCTCCGTTGAGCGCTCCGAACGCCTGCGCGCCCTGCTCCAGGATGGCGAGAGCCTCACTCTGCGAGGGACCGCCGGTGACATCCAGGATCTTGTTGATGTGATTCACATGCTCACGTGTGTGGTTGGCCGCGCCGTACAGAAGGTTGCGTATGGGGGTGGACCGGCCGCCATACCCCGGGATCTCCTTGTCGAGGTCCTCATTGCTCAGGTTCGCGGCGGCTTCTGCCAGCGCGGCGTAGCTGGAAGCCAGCCGGTCAATCAGTGCCTGTGTGTCTGTGCGCGCCATTGTGTTTCTCCCCCCAATGGATGTTGTTGCTCTACGGCCATGCTAGTCATACGGCCAAATCAATCGTAGTGAATGCGCCGCGCCGCGTCCATACGGCGCCCCCGGAGTCAGGACGACGGGCTGTCCTCTTGCGTGCCCTCAACCCTCTTCTGCAAGCTGTCCATCCAGTATTCGGTTATGCGACTGATCATGGGACTGAGTCCGGTGACGCCAAGCAGCTGAGGGGCGGGCCCGTCAAAGACCTCTTCAGACGTCATGATCGTGCCGTCTCGATCCGGCGTGAACGTCCACGTGTGAATACTGGTGACGCCGAATCGTCTGCCCGTCCACGCGATGCTGTAGGGCAGGTCAACGTTGACAATTGTGACATCGACTCCCAGGGTTGCCGGGCCGAGTCCCATCGTCATGCGGAGACGCGATCCATCCGTCCATGCCTCGCCCTCCGACCAACGCGCGCCGCGAAAGGTGGGGATCCAACTGGGCCACCCCTCGACATCAGCAAACTGCTCCCACACCTTCTCAGGCGGGGCGGCGATTCGATTGAAATGCTTGATTTCCAGTGCCATTACTAACGCTCCACACTTACCAACTCGGCTTGTTTCTTGAGAGACGCGAGCCAATTTCGTGACATAGCTTGAACAACGGGGCGGGGATAGAGGATGCGGACGGGCATGAAGGGGCAGTGAAAGGTCTTTTCGTCCGTCACGCGCGTCATGGAACCGCCGGCCTGTTCTTCAAATGTAAATCGCCGTGTTCCGGTGACTGACAACACCTTCGATTCCCACGTCACGGCGTCCTGACCATACTCCGTAACGGAAACGGTGAACCCAACGTGGCGGCGCGCCATGCGCAGCGTCATATGAAATTCGGAGCCGATTGCCCACGGCTCGCCGCTTATCCAGGCTGCGTCGCGGCAAACGCTGTTCCACTCCGGCCACGAATCGAGATCATCAAAGGCTGCGCGAACGGCCTCCGGCGGAGCGATGATCTCCGTCGATTCCCGCAGTACCAGGGTACGCACGGTGGGCAGCATCAATTGGCCTCTATCGCCTCGCTTTGCATCACACGGCCGGAATCCACTAAGGATGCAGTAAGAAGGTGCAGATAAATCATGCCACCAAATGGCTGCCACGTCTCTAGGATTCGGCTTACACCGTCGTAATTGAGACGATGATCGAGCTCCAGCCATTGCTCCAGATGCTTGCGAACGCCCACGTCATCGCCCGGAAAGATGCCCAAACGACCGTCTCCGCGAAGCAGGGTGTATTCAGCAGACCAGCGCCCCACGCCGTACAACTGCCGCAGCCTGTTAACGGCGTCATTATCGTTCAGGTCGGTGATGATTGACGTTTCAAGCTCGCCCTGTACGGCCAGCGCCGAAAGTTCAACCATTGCGCGCGCTTTTTGGCGGCTGCAGCCGAGTCCAATGAGGTCTTGCGCTGACAGTTGAGCCACTTTTTCGGGCAACGGAAATGATACTGACTCTCCAAGACGAGCGCCGCATGCCCCGGCAAGCCGCCCAAGGATTCTGAGTCCTGCCGTCAAGGTGATCTGCTGACAGGTTATGTCGTTGGTCAGCGCTTCAAATAGCGTGGGATAGCGGGGAGGTTTCAGGCCCATGAGCCGGGTTGCAAGGGAGGAAAGCGCGGGGCCTGTCGATGCCATGCGGTGAAATTCGGAGAGATCAACGTCTGTACCCAGAAGGCCGCGTATAACCGGTTCCACCGCGCCTCGAATCGTGTCGTCTGTGAGGTCTGCGGAATCTGCGCCTATAGAGGCGGCGACATGAAGCATGGGAGCGTTGATGGGGCCTGTCTGCGAAATCGAAACGTCAATGGGTGTGCCCTCGTGAACCAGCAGACGGCTGTATGTTCCGGCGTCCGGATCCCAACGGTCCCACGTATTGTCCTCACGGCGTTTGAGCGCCCATGCGGTCAGATCGAGACGGTAGGGAGGCAGCGGGGTGAGGTCAAACTCAATGCGGCGCATGAAACCGTCTGCACGCTAATTGAACAACTCGTCGCGTTCCTGGGCGAATGCGGCGGACGATTCGATGGCGTCCGTGACGGAGAAAGCCGCATATGACTCCGTTGAGCCGTATTCGCGTGTTTGAACGACAACCGGCATCGGCAGCGCGTCGCCCATCAACAGTGCCTGCTGGCGACTCTCCAAGCGGGCGAGAACGTTGCGCAGCTTGGCGCGTTCGGACACGCCCGCAAGGATCGCCTCGATGTCGCGCTCGCTGTCCAACAGGCAGACGAGTTTTGTGCCGATCTGGGAAAGCACCTCGTCATGGATGCTGCTTGGCCGCTGATCAACAACAAGGAGCGTAACGCCGTGCTTGCGGTCCTCACGCGCTATGGTTCCGAAGATCGCCTGGCTTGCCACGCTGCGGCTCAGGAACTTGTGGGATTCCTCGATGGCGATGACAAGCGGCGCGGGCTCGTCACCGGCCTCGCCCATGGCACGCTCGGAGCGGTTGACGTACTGCTCATGGATGCGGCGCGTCAGGAGATTGGCGGCGAGCATATAGGCGAGTTCGTGGCGGCCGTACTGCCCAAACTCCAGCACGACGGACATCCCTTTCTGCAGGTAGTCGACGATGCTCCGGACTGAGCCGCTGCCGGAGTCCTTTGTGATGAAACCGAACCGTTCAAATGCGCGGAGACGGCGCTGAAGGGCCTGCATGGTGCCCTCATGCTCGCCAATCTCATTGCGGAGTTCGGTCATGGCGTCGCCGTCCAGCGCCAGGAACTCCGTGAACCATCTGTTGCCGTATTTGCGGTGCAGGCGGTAGGGCAGCTGCCGCCCCGCATCCGTTAACCCCAGGGCCTCGGAGAGCGCCTCGATGTCCTCCGGCTCGATTTCATCGTGGCCGATGCGTATCTCACCGTCCGTGGGGACGCCGCGGCGGTCGGATGCCGACTTGTCCAGTGTGAGAACGACAATACGGCTGCCAAAGAGCTGCTTGAGTCCCTTGACCTGCCGCGCGCGTTCACGGTCCGTACCCGACCAGCCGTATTCGTTGTGCATGTCAAAGACGAGCACCCCGGCCTCTCTCGACTTCACGAGCCCCGCAAGCAGCTGCCTCACAAGGAATGTCTTGCCCGTGCCGGACTTGCCAAAGACGCCGACGGATCGCTCGGCCACTTTCTTGAGGTCGAGAACGATGTCGACGTTCTCCATGGCAAGGGGCTGTCCGATGCCGAGATGGGATTCGTCCTCCTCACCGAAAACGCTGCGGATGTCCTCCATGTTTGCGTCAACGACGCGGGAAAAGTGTCGAGGGACTGTTCGCACGGGCCGCGATTCGCCGGTTGCGGGGTCGATGATGAGGGTAGGGAGCACGTCCACGATGCCGTAGTAGGCAGTGCCCTCAAGGACATCCGAAACGAATGGGTCGTCAAGGTCAGGGACGATGGTCTCCACCGACCGGTCAATGGACTCCAACCTGACGTCCGTGATCATGCCGAACGAGCGGTTGGACTGCCCCTCGATGGAAACATACGCGCCGACGGCGATGTCCTCGACCGACCGTGAGCGCGACAGCCTGACCTCCACGCCGCGGCTGAGCGAGCCGCCGATGACGACCCCAACCTCGCGCTCGCCCGGGTTTTCGACGTGTCCGTTGGATGTCATGCCGTTTCAACCCCGCCGGAGATGTGCGCGTCGGCATTGGCGAGCCATCCGCGGGCATACTCCGTGAACTCTTCGAGCAGACGCGTTGTGATGTGGTCTTGCTGGTACACCATGAACAGGTCTCGCTCCAACGTGACGCCGTCCAGCGCCACGGCGGCGATTGTTCCGGCCTTCTCGCCGTGCCGCGCGGCGAGGGCGGAGACGAACGACACGCCCAGGCCGGCCTCCACGCCGTTGATGACCGCCTGCGTGGACCCCAGGGTCACTGTAGGCATCCACTGGTGCGCGTCAATGTCGGAGTCGGCGAGAATGCGTTGGATAGAGGCCATCGTGCCGGAGCCTGCCTCGCGGGCGATGAGCCGCTGGCCTGCCAGTTCATCAATGCCGACCGACGTTCTGTTGGCAAATGGGTGGTTGGCGGGCACGACGAGGACGAGGGTGTCCTTGTAAATCGGGTTCTGGACCAGGGTTGAACGGCGGGAAGGGGCGCCGGTAAAGCCCACGTCGCACGCGCCGCTCTCCAACTCACTGATCACCGCTTCCGTGTCGCTCACGCTAAGGGTTGCGGTGACGTTGGGATGCAGGGCGGTGAAATCCGCCAAAAGGCTTGGGAGCAGGAACTCGCCGGGGATCGTGCTCGCGGCGAGGCGCAGCGCGCCGGTGAGGTCGTGGGCCAGGCGGGCGATGTCTTCGCGCATCTCCGTGTCGGCGGCGGCGATGCTCTCCGCGTGACGAAGAAAGGCCTCGCCGTGCGGGGTGAGGCGCGCTCGGGGCCCGCCCCGATCCAGCAGACGCGCGCCGAGTTCACGCTCGAGTCGCTGCACGTGGAGGCTGACGGCCGGCTGGCTGATGTTGAGGGCGCCGGCGGCTTCTGAAAAGCTGCCATGTTTGATGATCTCCAGCACGGTGCGGATGTGTGTGATGTCCATATCTACATTTTTCCATTGAGTGGCGGGCGGATCTTGGCGAGAACGGTCTGAAGAGTGTGCATGTCGTCGCGCATGAGATGAACGAGACGACGCCCCGTCTCTCGCAGGTAGTCCTCCTGCGCGCGCGCTGAGCCACGGACGCTTGCAAGTGTGCGGATGGCGGCGGGCAGAAATTCGTTCGCCGCGCCCAAACGTGCCGCGGCGACGTTCTGCAGCGTTAATGGGTCATTCGCAAGTTCAGCGATATCTTCCACACCCCCGGGGTAGACGAATGAATGCAGTCGCGGAGGGCGCGGCGGCAGGTAGGCATACAGGCGGCCCTCGGCGCGGTGCGCGACGATGACGGCAGAGAACGTGGTGCGAATGAGGCGCGAAATCTCCGGGTGCCGTTCGTAGAATTCATCTTCGGACTGATAATCTGCGCCCCGCGCCGTTGGCCGGCGTCCCGCGTCCCGGGGCGTTGTTTCGGCTGACGAGACGATGGCCAAGGTATCGATGCCGAAGTCGCGTATAACGGCGACTGAGCCGAGCGCGGGGGGCGTGTGGAGCAGTTGGGCTTCCGCCACAAAGCCGCCGGTGTTGGCCTCGATGACCTCCCCGATGCGGCCAAGCTGCACGCCGTCGTCCACGTTTCGCTCAGAAATGTTGTCTGTCATGACGGAATCATAGCGAACGTTGCCGCTTGGCTGCCGACTTTGCGGACGTGCGGTCAGGGACGGAGCGGCTCATCGCCTCGTTCTCAAGCAGCTGCCGGAACAACGCACGGTCATCGGCCCGAACGACGGCTTCCTCATGCGCCTCGGCGAGGGCGAGCGGATAGCCGTCGCCCAGGCGAATCTGATCCCAGAGGAGTGTGTGGAGCAGGTCAAGCCGGTCCAGCGACCATTGCGGGAGTTCAATGCGGGCCAATTCGTTTTCAGCAGCCATATAGAGGAAATGGGGCAGGTGCTCACCGTAGCCTGCGACCTCATCGGACTGATTGCGAAAGACGCCGGAGCGGTCGCCGTCGTTATCGAGCAGTTCGTCAAATATGTCGCGGTCACGCACGCGGGCGACCTCATCGCATGGCCGCTCGCCCTCCGCCTTGTCGCGGCAGTACGAGCCGCAATTCGGCGTATCGAATGGGCAGATTGCGATGCGGAGCGCGTTGACGACTTCACGGGCGCGTGGACGGGAGATGTACGAGGCAACGACAAACTCACGCTGCTTTGAGACTTCCTGCAAACGAGAGAGCGCGTCGAGATATTGCTTGCGAACGTCTGGGTCCGCGATGTTGTCCGCTTCTGAGATACGCCATTGCGTCAGCGAGCCGTCGAGCAGGCCGATGGCCGGAACGCCGTCAGGTAGTTGTTCCGCCATGTCCGCCAAGGCACTGACCTCGGCTGTGTCACGGCGGGCGGCAATTACAGAGGAGCCGATGATGCGGTCATGCCCCGGGCGGCGGCGTCCGCCGAGAACAAGGTCGTCAGGCTTGTAGTACGTCCGCGCCTCGCTGTCGATGACGGCATCGGATGCTTGGCTGTAGCGGATGTACACGCGCCCCACGTTTATGAGATAGGCGTCGAACGGCGAATCACGGTCTATTTCAATCTGTGAGCCATCCACTGCCAGCACGATGTAGTCGCGGGGCGGCGCAGAGGGTCCGTATGTATTGGTAAACGGTTCGGTAACCCCGGGTACGAGCCATGAATAGACACCGCGTTGGGATTCGAGTTTGTCCGTCAATTGGCCAAAGGCGTCCTGTTCAGAGTGGGCGCGGGCGGCCTGCAATGCGCCGGAGAGACGGCGGCCAAATTCGGCGTTCTGCGCGTCAAGGTACTCGGCAAGTTCGCCGACCTGGCGCGAGAGTTGAAAACGGTCAATAGGCATAGATCATCAACTAGGCCAAAACGCGGTCATCGCCGATGCGGCGTGTCAGGCGGCGGGCGTCCATGCTTTGCAGCAGTGGCAGGACGTATTTGCGGCTGCTGCCAAGCAGGTCCCGGGTTTCCGCGACGGTTATCTGGCCGTTTTCACGGATGTGTGAGACCACCTGATCGGTGATGTTCCGGTAGACCTCCGCTTCGTAGACGATCCCCTCTCCGATGGGGACCACCTCCCCCGAATCTGCAAGGAACCCCAATAGCTCGGGGTCGATTGTTAGGTCGGTGGGTGGGTTGTTCTGTTTCGCACGAAGCTTGGCGACGAATGTGTCCGCGACGGCGCGTTGGGGCACGGAAAGGGCGGGGGAATGGTCGGGCAGGCGGACGGTTGCGCCCTCGTCGACCAGGACGCCCTCGGTCTGCATGAGGACAAGGATATCGGGAAAGTTTTCGGGCTGGGCGCGGAGGCGGCTGCGGAGGTCTTCTCGTGACGCGCCCCGTCGGAGAGGAAATGATTTGTGGTGCGCGGCCAGCTGATCCGCGGCGGCGGACGTGAGGGCGCTCCACCCGCCCTGCGAGTAGAGCAGGCGATTCGCGCCCTCGCCGACACCGACAATCCGGCTTTCATCTTCCAGCTGGGCGACGTGGTCGCGGGCGTCCTGCTCCGAAAGAGCTGATCGCCGCGCCAATTCGGCGACGGTCAGCGGACCGCCGGAGTCCAGGGTTCGTAATATGACCTCAGAGGGGTCAGGCGCGCTGAGAGCCTCGAGGCGCGCGATGAGGTTCGGATCGTTGCGCTTGTGTCGGCGGGCGTCGGTTTCGATGATCTCGCCGCCGCCCAGCGTGCCGACGTTGGAGCGCAGGATGAACGAGTCGCCCTTGATTAGCGGCAGGGGAGTTTCAAGCACGATCTGGCACCAGCCGGAGTCGCCGGAGTGGAGGCGGGCGGAATCAAGGAGTCGAACACGCGCCAGGGATTCGGCGGCGAGCCAGTGGACGGTGACTTGCATGTTGTGGCGAAGCGGGCCGGGGGCGTTAGCCGCCATGCGGATGTAGCCGTCCGCCGCGCCGGTCGTCTTGAGCCAGCCCCGTGTGGTGAGGACCTGTCCTCGGGATACCTCGTCGACGTCAACACCGGTGAGATTTACGGCGGTGCGGGAGCCACGCTCGGCAGATGTCTCGGCCTGCTTGTGGGATTGAAGGCCGCGCACGCGGACGTTCTTTCTGCCGGGCACGATTTCAAGCTCCGAGCCGACGGATATCGAGCCGTCTATCAGCGTGCCGGTGACTACCGTGCCGAAACCGGAGATGGCGAATGCGCGGTCGATGGGGAGGCGGGGCCGCCCGCGGTTGGGACGCTGCGGTGTTTCCTGCAGCTGCGAATCCAGCAGTTCAATGAGGTCCTGGAGGCCGTCGCCGGTCTGAGACGAAACGGCAACAACGGGCGCGCCTGCGAGAGTGGTGGCCGCAAGCGTCTCCGCGACCTCTTCGCGGACAAGTTCGAGGAAGTCCGGCTCGACGAGGTCGGACTTGGTGATGACGGCGATGCCGCGCGTGACGCGGAGTAAGTCAAGGATGTCCAGGTGTTCGCGCGTCTGCGGCATGACGCCCTCATCGGCGGCGATGACGAGCAGAGCAAGGTCGATGCCGCCGACGCCGGCGAGCATGTTCTTGATGAATCGCTCATGGCCGGGGACATCGACGATGCCGATTTCCTCGCCGGAGGGCAGGCGGAGCCACGCGAAGCCGAGATCGATGGTCATACCGCGCTCCTTTTCCTCGCGGAGGCGGTCCGGATCGATGCTGGTCAGCGCGTGGATGAGGGTGGATTTGCCGTGGTCGACGTGTCCGGCGGTGCCGATGACGTGCATGTGCGTTCCTGCTGCGTTTGGGCGTGTGCCCGCAGTATAGGGGGGCGGTTAGGGGTTTGGCACGCGGGGGGCACCCTTCGACAGGCTCAGGGTGAACGGGGGTGGTCGTTAGGCGTCCGAGTTAGGCGTGGGACATGATGCGGACGAAGACTTCGTTGGAGAGGAGGCGGCCGCGGGGGGTTAGTCGGAGGATGTCTCCATCGCGTTCGAGGAGGGCGTCGGCGATGGATTGTTCGAGGGCGGGGGCGAAGAGGTCTGTTGGTGTTGAGCCGAAGCGGATTTTGTAGTCGTCTTCGTGGACGCCTCGGTTGAGCCTGAGGCCAAGCACCAACGTTTCGGCCTGGCGCATCGAATCGGTGTAGGGATCAACGGAGTCTATCGGGGCGATGTGGTTGATGGCGTCCACGCTGTCGATAAGGCCATCGAGCGGCGGCAGCGGGGGGAACTCTGAGAGGGGCTGCTTTGCCAGTTGGGCCATGCGATCGATGTAGCCGCGGGGCTGGCGCATGACGGAGAAGCGCGCGCCGAACATGTGTGAGTGGGCGCCGGGGCCGAATCCGAGGAACGGGACGTTATACCAGTAGCGGAGGTTGTGTTGGCATTCGCGGCCGGGGCGTGCCCAGTTGGAGATTTCGTACTGCTCCAGGCCGGCCTCAGCCATGCGCTGCTCGGCCACCTCGTACATGTCGGCGGCGAGATCGGGGTCAGGCGACGGCAAGCGTCCCGACTCCACCCACCCGTGGAAGGGCGTCGATTCCTCGACAGTGAGGGCATAGAGGGACAGGTGCTCGGGCGCGAGTTTCAGAGCGCCCGTGAGGCTGGATTCCCACGTCTTGAGGGTTTGGCGGGGCAGGCCGTACATGAGGTCGAGGTTGACGTTGTTCGCGCCGCCTGCGCGCAGGGCGTTCATGGCACGTTCTGTACCTCCCGTGTCATGCAGTCGCCCGAGCATCTGTAGCTCAGAGGCGTCAAAGCTCTGCGCGCCCATGCTGAACCGATTGACGCCGAGGGACATGACGTCTCGGACGAAGTCGCGCGTGATGCTCTCCGGGTTGACCTCCATGGAGATTTCAATGTCCGTGAGACGGGGCATAGCGTCACCGAAGGCGGCGAGTATGTCTTCGACCTGGGCAGGTGTCAGCAGGGAGGGGGTGCCGCCCCCGAAGAAGATGGTCTCGGTCTCCGGCCGGATATCAGCCCGATTCAGGGCCTCGCCCCATCGGCGGATCTCCGTGGTGAGAGCGGCGACGTAGTCGGGGATGAGCTTTTCGATGCCGGCGTAGGTGTTGAAATCGCAGTAGAAGCACTTGAAGCGGCAGAAGGGGATGTGGACGTATAGGGGGAGTGGGAGGGACTGGGGTTGGGGAGTCATCGCGGCTGGGCGATGCGGTTGCGGGAGGCGACGATGGCCTGGAGTTTGGCCTCGGCGATGGCGGCGGAGGAGACGGGGTTGTCCGCGAAGGTGGCGAATCCGCAGTCGGGTGTCAGGAGGACGCGGTGTTCGCCAAAGATATCGATTGCGCGGCGGATGCGGGCGTCAAGCAGGTCAGGCTCCTCAACATGCGGGGACTTGGGATTGACGATGCCGACGCCGATGCGCTTGTCGTCCGGGAGCCCAGCAAGAACGTCGATCTCGCCTGCTCGCTCCGTGCCCAATTCAAGGAACAGGGTGCCAACATCAACAGTGGAAAGCAGGTAAATGAGGGGGGCGTAGTCGCCGCTGAGGGCGGCGGATTCGTCCGAGGTCCAATTGCCGCGGCAGACGTGCATGGCAAGACGTTCACGAGGGAGGCCGCGCGTGACCTGCGTAAGCAGCTCCTGGGCGAAACCGAGTTCGGTTGCGGTGTCGTATCGCTCGCTGAGGGCGCCGCACATGAAGCTGCGGCGGGCGCGCGAGGAGCCGTGCACGACCTCCGTCAGGACGGGCTCGTCGAATTGGACGATGGACGCGCCGGCGGCGAGCAGATGATGGGCCTCTTCACGCAAGACGCGCACGACATCTTCTGCCAACTCTTCGCGGGTGGTGTAGGGGCTCTCGCGGAGGCAGTCGAGCCACATGGTGCGGGTGAGCAGATAGGGGCCGGGGAGGGCGACCTTGACCGGTTGGCCGTCCGCCAACTCTTTGGCGAACTCCAGCTCATGGACTGCCAGCGCGGCGCTGCGTCCGAGACGTCCATAGACGACGGGGTGGCGGACGCTGGAGGCTGGAACATCAAGGGCGGCCAACTCACGCTCAAACTCCTCGGAGTCGTCCACCATGGCGGCGAGATCGGTGAGCGGAATGAGCTGGGAGTTGTCCAAAAGGCCGCCAACGAAGCTGACGTAGTTGTCGCGGCGCTGCTCGCCGTCCGTTAGGACGCCGACGCCCGCCCGTTGTTGCGACTGCACGCTGAGGCGGACGGCGTCGTTGGCCGTCTCAGCGAACTCGTCATCGCTCATGCGGCCTTCAAGGCGGTCATGGATGGCGCGGAGCATCCATGCGGGGCGCGGCCAACTGCCAATGCCCATGACGGACAGCGGCGCGATTGCCGGGGCGGGTGAGGGGTCGGGGAGGGAGGCGGGGATTTCGATTTCGACAGTCGGGCGGAGGGACGCCCGATGGATTCCGGCTTCCGCCGGAATGAGGGGAGAATTCGGGACGGTTGCCGTGTGGCCGTTGGTGCTGCGGCTCGCTAGCGCGCCCTTGCTTACAAGGAAACTGCGTTGATCACCCGCTTTGGTCCACGAAACGAGTTCGTTGCCGGTCATGCGGCTCCACGCCGGGAGTTCCACCTCGACGGTGGGCTCGGTGGACAGGATTTCGAGGAGGCCGCCGGGGGGTAGGGGGTCGATGGCGCGGCGTATGAGCAACAGGAGGCCGCCACCACAGTCGAGGCTGCCGCCGTCAAGAGTCGTGTCCGGCGTATGCGTGTGCTGCGCGGCTGCGTCCATGATCGTTGCCTGAATGGCCGTTCGGAGAGATCGCCTCGGCTAATAGGAGATGACGGGCACGCCCTCGGAGATGAACTCGATGAGGGTCGCGCCGCCAACGACATCCGCGCCGTCGATGAGCTTGGCAGGTTCGAGGCCGCGCTTGTTGAAGCAGGGGGCGCAGACGAGGATCCGTCCGCCGCCCTCCACAAAGTTGTTCATCAACTGCGACAGAGGGGTGAATCCTTCCTCGTTGATGTCATCCGCATAGCCCTGCTGCGAGACGCGGACGCCCTCTGTGCTGAGGAAGACCACGGTCTCCTTTTCGGAGCCGAGCGCGGCGTTGGCGAGGACGAAAGCGACCGTTGTGCGGTCGGGATCCTCACCGGCGTGAGTGAGGCTGATACAAACCCTGTCCGACATTTTTGGAACTACCTCCGTTTTCTCCATCCGTCATCTCCGTTCACCCTGAGCCTGTCGAAGGGCCGACGGGAATCCAGGACTCCTCTCATACGTTATTTCTGTTCGATCCAGTACTCGGGGTGTTCGGCGTGGCGGAGTTGGCGGTTGGTGACGCGGCACCACGCGGGGATCTCAAGCGGGGCGGCTATGTCGCGAGTGATCAAGCGGAAAAGGTCGCCGGTTTGGAGGGGGCGAAAGCGGAGTCGGAGTTGTATGAGGACTTCGCCGCAGCCCATATGGCCGGCGTCCCACTCCACCGCGAATGTTGGGGCGGCAGTTGTTGCGCCGTCCGTGCTCGCGTCCTGCATGGTTGAATTGATTCCCCACCCCACGTTATCAAATTTGCTTATGGAGATTATAAGCATATTAGATGAGGGGTGGGGGTGGCCCTTCGACAGGCTCAGGGCGAACGGGGGTACGGGGAGGGGCAAGTTAGTTCATCAGATTCTTCACCATTCAGTCCAAACATCGGTGACGTCTGGCCAATCCGATTCCTTAACAAGATTGATGAAGGAACCATCAAGATTGATCAAAACGACACTCAGACCGTACGAACCGTAGGAGACAGAGTATGCTGCAATCTGTGAATCATCCGGTGACATTGACATGGCCAAGATATCCCCCTCCCACCATATCCACGAGTCCTCTGGTCCCCATAGCGAGTCGTCTGGTTCCCATAGCGTGCGTCTACTGCGCCCGTCAATAGTTGAACTCCAGAGAATTCCACCGGCAAAGTAGAGGACTTCATCCCCCGGAGGGGGCCAGAATAATCCCCACGGAATGCGGTTGCCCAGAATCGGAATGCTGTCGCCGAGATCGTGAATCAATCTTGGGGGTATTCGCTGTGTTGTATCGGCCACAAACACCCCACTTCGGGGAATTGCAATGGCAATCTGCAAGCCGTCGGGCGACCAAGCCAACGATGGATAAGGTCGGATTTGGCTCTCGAAGCCTTCATATACCATTTCAACGCCGGAACCGTCCGCTCTCACGATGTACAAGGAAAACGCGCAAGAGCGGACTCCATCTATGATTCGGCAACTCTCCTTCTCCGGGGAATTTGTGAAAGCCAGTTTCGTGCCATCAGGGGACCACACAACGGGCCCCTGCGATGCAGAGACATCCGGCGCGACGCTAATCACGTCTGACTCATCCGGCGACATCACGTACAAACGATCCGAACCGGGTCGCGTTTCCACTCGATCTGACAAGAACGCAATTCGTGATCCATCAGGTGACCAGATCGGGTTCCTATCCCTGGCTTTGGAGCGCGTTAGTTGTATGGGTCCAGGGTCAAGTGAAAGGCTAAACGGTCCCAGTTGCCTCGTCCTTCGGCGCGGTTCGCCGCTCTCATCGAACTCAAGCAACGCAATATCCCAACTGTAGTGTCCATCAGTGACGAATCTATGTGTGGTGAAGGCGATCCGCGTGCCATCCGGTGAGATGTTCGGGGAGTAGTCGATCTGAAGGATGTCGCTGGGACTCCGTTCCTTCTGTGAAAGAATCTCGACCTGCCCAGTAAGGACATCGATGGTATGCAGCCTTTCATTCCGGGAGACTACGATGGTCTCTCCATCCGGCATCCATTGCGGCGTATTTGACATCCCCGATCGGCTGAGCATCATTTCCACATAATGCTCATCATTCGCCCGACACTCGGATATAGCACCAAGCGAGGACAAGACAAGCGCCAGAACGCTGCATCTGACCATGAACTTGAGGAATCGCATTGCTGTCTGTCTCAGTAATCCAACCGGTGCATGTATCAATGCTCCTAAGTGTAGGTACTTTCGCTAAGTGCGCAATAAACCTTGCGTTGCAAGGATGGTTAGGTTCACGCTCCATGCCGTTGGATTCTTCGGCTGCGCTCGGAATGACAGAGCGGGCGCCCGTTGGGCGACACTGGATTCCCGTGTCAAGCACGGGAATGACGAGTGGGCAGGCGTTACAAGGTTGGGCGACACAATGCGATTCAGATTCCCGCCTGCGCGGGAATGACGGAGAAAAGGCGGGAATGACGGACGGACTTACGGGGATTGGGTGTGGGTGGCCCTTCGACAGGCTCAGGGCGAACGGGGGTAGGATGCGCGCGTTGGAATCGGCACTCTGCTCATGCCTAGAACTCTGTCCTGACACGCGTCAGGGAACTTCAGGCTCGGCAATAACGTTGGGTTCACCCACGTCGTAAACTTTAGACGTGAACTCGTTTCTTTGATGTGCTGGATACCAGTCACCTGCGGGGGTGTCGTAAACCTGTTTGAATTGAACGAGTTGACCGTTGGGGTTTATCCAGTAGTCCCGTGTTTCGGCCGTCGTAGGGTGTTGTGAAGGATCGGGTGTTGCAATGTAGTAGAGCTTCGGCCCGGAATCGCTGAAGTGGGTGGTGAGGATGGAGTCGATGATCTCGTCTCCGACTTTGGTGAAGGAGATGGACGATGCGGCGGTGCCCTCGATGTTGGGGCAAACGGATTCATTAGAGATAAAGAGGAATGCACCATAGAGTCGATCGTCGACAAAAGCCCAGTCCGTATTGGACTCTCGCGAGTAGAGCAAGCCATCGACATGCATTATCTCCCCAACGTCACCATCATCGGGTGTGATTACTACGTGGTAATCGTGGCCGGAGATTTGTGTGTGAACGGTGAGGGCATCAACAAGAACGTCATTCTCGAAACTTAAGGTTCGGGTCGTTACGTCGAACGAACGAATCTCGGCAGGCTGAGAACAGAGGTCGACAACGATTTCTTGTGTACTAGCAACACTTGTGTCGGACGGCGGCTCCGGTGTCGGCGGGATCGGCGTAGGCGTCGGCATGACAATCGGGGTTGGTGTAGACATCGACGCGGGCAGAGGTGTCGCAGTCGGCGTCGGTGTCCCGCTTTCAGTGGCGCAACCGAGAATGGCGATAGCCGCTGTGGTGAGGCTAACCACGTACTTCAGGAATCTCATTGCTGTCGGTCTCAGTAATCCTGCTGGTACAGGTTATCCATGCTCCTAAGTGTAGGCACTTCCGCTAAGTGTGCAATAAACCTTGTCTTGCAAGAGTGGTTAGGTTCACGCTCCATGCCGTTGGATTCCTCGGCTGCGCTCGGAATGACAGGATGGGCGCCCGTTGGGCGGCACTGGATTCCCGTGTCAAGCACGGGAATGACGAATGGGCAGGCGTTACAAGGTTGGGTGACACAATGTGATTCAGATTCCCGCTTTCGCGGGAATGACGGAGGAAAGGCGGGAATGACGGGCGGTTGCGTTACGGGGCTGGACGGCGAGGACTCTAGATTCCTCGACTGCGCTGCGCTCCGCTCGGAATGACAGAGTGGGGTGGCCCTTCGACAGGCTCAGGGCGAACGGGGACGGGGGCACCCCCACCCCGGCCCTCCCCCATCAAGGGGGAGGGGGAATGAAGCAGTTTGGTTGTAGGATGCGGGTATGAGCGGTGAGGAGCGGAGCGGGCAGGTGTCCAACGACCAGGTTCCCAACGAGCAGGTTTCCGACGAGCAGGTGTCCATCCTGGTGGGGTGGGCGATGGCAGATGCGCTGTTGGAGCGGATTGCTGCGGCGGATTCGCGTGTTCGGCTGTTGAATCGGGAGATTGCACCACTGCCCACGCCGACACAGCTCTGGCCGCCGTTTCCTGAGGAACTGCTGCCGCTGGTTCCACAGGCGGAGGTGCTGTTGACGCTGCGGCTGCCGCCGGGCGTGCCGGAGTCGACGCCCAACTTGAAGTGGATCCATTCGCAGGCGGCGGGAATCGACTTTGTGGACCGCGCGCCGGGGCTGCTGGATGCGGGTGTGGTGATTACGAGTTCGTCCGGTGTTCATGCGAGGCCGTTGAGCGAGACAGTGGTGGGGGCGATTATCGCGTTGGCGAAAGGGTTTCCGCAGGCGACGCGGCGGCAGGGCAGGCATGAATGGCTGCGGTATACGCCGGAGGATGTAGCGGGCAAGCTCGTCATGATTGTCGGCGCGGGAAAGATTGGGACGGCTATAGCCGAACGATGCCGCGCGATGGGGATGCGGGTTGTCGGCGTGCGGCGGACCGCTCCGTCGGAGGGGTCGGGTACCGGGCCGTTTGAGAGAGTGCTAGGTCAGGAGAATTTGGCCGAGGCGCTGGCTGCGAGTGATTACGTTGTGTTGTGCGCGCCGCGGACACTAGAGACGTTAAGGATGATCGGCGTGTCCGAGTTTGCGGCGATGAAAGAAGGGGCGCGGTTCATCAACGTGGCGCGGGGGTGACCTAGTTGACGAGGGAGCGTTGATCTCGGCGTTGGAGTCGGGGCGGGTTGGCGGGGCGTATTTGGATGTGTTCGCGACGGAGCCGCTGCCGGATGAGAGTCCGCTGTGGGATATGGAGAACGTGCTGATTACCGGGCATTCGGGGGCAGGGTCGGCGGACCGTGATGAGCGAGTGGTGGAGATATTCTTGGAGAATCTGCGGCAGTATGTGGGCGGGCGGCCGCTGGTCAATGTGTATGACCATGGGCGGGGGTATTAAGGGGGCGCATTTGCTACACTATGGCGCGGCTTGTGAGAGGGATTTGAGATGACGAACCAGGATGTTTTTTCGGCGCGGCGGACGCTGGAGACCGACTCGGGGCCGGTGGCGTATTACGACGTCAACGCTCTTGAGGAGCAGGGCATCGGGCAGGTGTCTCGGCTGCCGTTCTCCATCAAGGTGATGCTTGAGAGCCTGCTGCGGAACGTGAACGGGTACGACGTTCTTGAAGAGGACGTGCGCGCGTTGGCGGGGTGGCAGGCGGAGCCGGGCGAGATCACGGTGCCGCTCAAGCTGGCACGGGTGATCCTGCAGGATTTCACGGGCGTGCCGGCGGTGGTTGACCTGGCGGCGCTGCGGAGCGCGATGGCGCGGGCGGGAGCTGATCCGTCCGTCATCAATCCCGTCGTGCCCGTTGACCTTGTTATCGATCACTCGGTGCAGGTTGACTTCTTTGGCACGGCGTATGCGCTTTCCGGCAATGTCGAGAAGGAGTATGAGCGCAACGGGGAGCGGTACAAGCTGCTCAAGTGGGCGCAGGGGTCGATTGACAATTTCCGCGTTGTGCCGCCGGGGGCGGGCATCGTCCACCAAGTGAACCTTGAATATCTGGGCAGCGTTGTGATGACCAAGGAGGAGGACGGTGAGCGCGTGGCGTTCCCGGACTCGCTGGTGGGGACGGATTCCCACACCACGATGATCAACGGCCTTGGGGTGTTGGGCTGGGGCGTCGGCGGCATCGAGGCCGAGGCCGTGATGCTGGACCAGCCGTATTACATGCTCGCGCCGCGCGTGGTGGGATTCAAGCTGTCGGGGAGTTTGCCAGAGGGCGCGACGGCGACGGACCTTGTGCTGACGGTGACCGAGATGCTGCGGGCGCACGGGGTGGTCGGGGACTTCGTTGAGTTCTATGGCTCAGGGCTAACGGGGCTGCCGGTGGCGGATCGCGCGACGATCGCGAATATGTCGCCGGAATACGGCGCGACAATGGGATATTTCCCGATCGACGACGAGACGCTGGCGTATCTGAGGCTTTCGGGCAGGAGCCCGGAGCTGATTGACCTCGTGGAGAAGTATGCCAAGGCGCAGGGTCTGTTCAGGACGGACGACACACCGGATCCGATGTATTCGGATACCTTGTCGCTTGACCTGAGTACGATCGTGCCGTCGTTGGCGGGGCCGAAACGCCCGCAGGACAGGGTGGAGCTTGGCAGTGTGAAGTCGAGTTTCCAGGAGCACCTGACGCTGTCTCCGGCAGAGCGCGGTTTCGGGCTGAGCGGCGAGGAGGCCGAGAAGACGGCGGTTGTGGGGCACGGCGTGGAGGCGTTTCAGCTTCAGCATGGATCGGTCGTCATTGCGGCAATCACGTCCTGCACAAACACGTCCAACCCGTCGGTGATGATCGGGGCGGGACTTCTGGCGAAGAACGCGGTGACGGCAGGAATCACAACGAAGCCGTGGGTCAAGACGTCGATGGCGCCGGGGTCGAAGGTTGTGACGGACTATCTTGAGGCGGCGGGGCTTGTGCCGTTCATGGAGGCGCAGCGATTCCACACGGTGGGTTTCGGCTGCACGACGTGCATCGGCAACTCCGGGCCGCTGCCGGAGGACATCGCCAACGCCATTGAGGACAGCGATCTTGTGGCGGCGGCCGTGCTGTCGGGCAATCGCAACTTCGAGGGCAGAGTGAATCCGCACGTCAAGGCGAATTACCTGGCGTCGCCGATGCTGGTTGTGGCGTATGCGCTGGCCGGTCGGATGGACATCGATTTTACGTCTGAGTCGCTGGGAACCGACCCGAACGGGCGCGACGTTTTCCTGCGCGACATTTGGCCGTCGCAGCACGATATCCAGCAGGCCATCTCCAACAACGTCAGCCCCGATATGTTTGAGCAGCAATACGGGGCGATCTTCGACGGAGACGAGCAGTGGAAAGAACTCAGCGCGCCCGCGGGCGAACTGTACGAGTGGGAGCTGGACTCGACGTACCTGCAGGAGCCGCCGTTCTTCAAGGATTTTCCACTCGATCCTCCCGCGTTGCCTGTGATCCAGGACGCGCGGGTGCTGGCAGTGCTCGGAGATTCCGTGACGACTGACCATATTTCGCCGGCGGGAAACATCGCCGCGCGGAGTCCGGCGGGGCAGTTCCTGCAGGGGCGGGACGTGCTGCAGGCGGACTTCAACTCATACGGGTCGCGCCGCGGCAACCATGAGATCCTGATGCGCGGCACGTTCGCCAACATCCGGATCAAGAATCAGATGCTGGACGACGTGGAGGGTGGGTTCACTCTGAAGCTGCCAGAGAACGAGCAGATGCCCATCTATGACGCCGCCATGCGGTATCAACAAGAGGGAGTGCCGACGGTCATCTTCGGAGGCAAGGAGTACGGTTCCGGGTCAAGCCGCGATTGGGCGGCGAAGGGGCCATATCTGCTCGGCGTGCGTGCGGCGGTCGCGGAGTCGTTTGAGCGGATTCACCGCTCCAATCTTGTCGGCATGGGTGTGCTGCCGCTCCAGTTCCATGAAGGTGAGAACGCGGCGACCTACGGCATCACGGGTCGGGAGACGGTGACGATCGGCAGCCTTGATGACGGCATCGAGCCGGGGCAGGACATCGATGTTACCGTGCGGCGCGAGGACGGATCAGAGACGACGTTCTCGGCGACGGTGCGAATCGATACGCAGGTGGAGGCGGACTACTACCGCAACGGCGGGATACTGCACACGGTCCTACGGAAACTCCTGAACGAGGCGGGGCGCTAGGGCGACCGAGCGGCGGTCAAACTACCGCTGGTCACTATCTTCTAGCTAGAGAGTTTGGCTCGGTCGACTTCTATAGCCTGAAGTTAAGCGCCATCATGGTGACGATGCTGTTGACGATTGCGGCCGCCACAGTGACTAAGGTGACGGCCAGAATGGCGCTAGTGGAATTGTCGCGAGAGTAGTGCCTCTGGCGGGGCCAACTTCGTGTAGTCGTACTTTCGAGAGTCTTAGTTGAAGGTCTACTGGCGGCTGATTCTACGCGAAGAGCCACCAATTGTATACCAGCGAAGACCATGAAGAAAAAGCTCGTCCAGAGCGGCAACAGCATGGGTGCGAGTGGTGAGTCCATCCGAGCTTATCCTCCGCCATTCTGCATAATTGTCACGCCGCCTGGCACGATTGTTGCCTAGATACCTGTCTCTATTGCATCGACGGGAACTTGATGAGCCTTTAGGGTCCAGGCGCATCCCATACTTCTATCTCTGAGTCGGAAGACTCTTTAAAGTAGGATATTCTCCTGCCTTGTAGCATCTGAGTTGAGTAGCGCCAGTCTAGTTCGATATCAGGGCGCTTTCCATCACCTGAGGAAAGATTAACGTTGTGCCCCGTTATGCGATCTTTCCAAGAGTTACCGCTGTGACAGAACCCCACCTTGCCTGACCATCGCCCGAGATCGGCCAGCGACCACATTGCCCCATCGTACAAATAGCCGAGCGCACTGACATCGTAGCCATTACGATTCTTCAGCTTCCGAGGTGCCTTAGGGATGAGAAGCACTTCATAGTCAGTCCCCCTTACCGCATCTTCGTACCTCTGCAATTCTCTGACGGAGTCCTTCACCTCATCCCATTCGAGGCTCCCTTTGCATTCAACCAAAACCTTGGTATCGCCCTTGAGAAGAAAATCAGGACGCCATCCATGAAAAGAACGCGTGGGTTTTTCCCAACTCCACTCGTATTTGTCGAAGAGCGCCGAGCAAATAGCCTCGTGCGCAGTGTCGAACTCCTGACCGTTGAAATGCACCTTCTCCATAACGGTTACTACCCCTCCATCTTGGTGAAGACGACGCAGGCGTTTTGGCCGCCGAAGCCGAAGCTGTTGGTGAGGGCGACACGAACGTCGGCGTCACGCGCCTCGTTCGGGACGTAGTCGAGATCGCAGGCCGGGTCGGGCGTTTGCAGGTTGATGGTCGGGTGGAGCGTGCCGGTCTGGATGGACTTGACGACGGCGATGGCCTCCACGCCGCCTGCCGCGCCAAGCGCGTGGCCGATCATGGACTTGGTGGAACTGACCGGGATCTGGTAGGCGCGGTCGCCGAAAACGGCCTTGATGGCAGTTGTTTCCGCGGCGTCGCCGAGCGGGGTTGATGTCCCGTGTGCGTTGATGTAGCTGACCTCTGAGGGGTCGATTCCGGCGTTGTCGAGGGCCCATCGCATGGTCCGCGCCGCGCCCGCGCCGTCGTCTCGCGGCTGCACGAAATCAAAGGCGTCATTGGACGCTCCGTAGCCCGCGACCTCCGCGTAGATGGTCGCGCCGCGCTCCTGCGCGTGTGAAAGCGATTCAAGCACGAGGATGCCCGCGGCCTCCGTCGGCACGAAACCGTCGCGATCCGTGTCAAATGGGCGTGACGCGCCGTGAGGGTCGTCCTTGCGCTGGGAGAGGGCGCGCATGGCGCAGAACGCGGCAAGGCCCTGGGCGCAGATGGAGGACTCAGAACCGCCGGAGATGATGACGTCCGCACGACCGGCGCGGATCATGTCCGCGGCGTCACCGATGGCCTGCGTGCCCGCGGCGCACGCGGTGATAACGGTGTTGTTGTAGCCCACGAGGCCGAGCGCCATGGCAACGTTTGCGGCGGCCATGTTGGGGAGCATCTTGGACATATAGATGGGGCTGACCTTGCTCCACCCGCGCTCGTAGAAGACCTTGCTCTGCTCCTCCGTGTCCGGGTAGCTGCCGATGCCGTTCCCAAGGAGGACGCCGATTCGCTCGACGTCCGCGTTTTCGAGGTCGATGCCGGCGCCATCAATGGCCTGTCGTGATGCCGCGACAGCGAGCTGGGAGAAACGGGCGAGGCGCCGCACCTGTTTGGCGGGCATGTACTCGCTCGCGTCGAAATCGCGGACTTCACCCGCGACGACGCAGGGGAACTCGGATGCGTCAAAGCTCTCGATATAGTTGATGCCACTCGTTCCTGAAACCAGGCCGTCCCAGTATTCGTCGATCGAATTGCCGAGCGGGGTCAGGGCGCCCATGCCCGTTACGACCACTCGCTGATCCGCCGTGCGATCCTGCGCTGCCATTTCCTGCTGCTCCTTCCTCTCCGTCTGTTTTCTCCGGATTGTCGGCTCTCAGTAGGCGGATTCGTCCGGCTTGACACCGAGAACGTGCTCACGCGCCTCTGCCACGACGAACAATGAGCCCGTGACCAGTATGAGTGACCCGGGGCTGCTCTCCAGTTTCGCCCGTTCAATGGCCGCCGCGACTGTGTTCTCCGGCCGCACGGGAACTCCCGCCTCCCATAGTGTATCTGCTATGTCATCCGGAGACATGGAGCGCGGACTGCGGGAGCTTGTTGCGAACGCTCCGGTGGCGACCACGCCGATCTCACGCGCAATGCCGCTTACGTCCTTGTCGGATGCCGCGCCGAGCACCAACTGCACCTCACGCCCGGGAAACGTTTCCCGAATTGTCTCAGCCAGCCGTGTTGCTGAATACGGGTTGTGCGCGCCGTCCGCCACGATCAGCGGGGACTCGCTGAGAATCTCCATCCGGCCGGGCCACGTGACGCCGCTGAATCCTGTGTAGATGTCATCGTACGGAACGGGGTAGTGCAGGTCGCGCAGACGTTCCAGCATGGCCATGGCGAGGGAGGCGTTCTCAAGCTGATGCTCGCCGAGCAGGCTGGTACGTAGCCGGTGCTCGATTGGGCGGTCGCCGATCTGTCCCCACATCGTGAAATCCTGGCCGGACAGGGTGGCCTTTTCAGGTCGCCAGAACATGTCACGGCGGAGCAGCGTCAGCGGCGCGCCGAACTCATCGCTGCGGCTGATGATGACGTCCGCGGCGTCGGATTCCTGCGGGGCGGAGACAACAGGCACACCGGACTTTATGATGCCCGCCTTTTCGGTGGCGATTTCGCGGATTGTCGAGCCGAGAAACGCCTCATGGTCGAGGCTGATGGACGTGATGCCCGTGACGGCGGGTTCGACGACGTTAGTGGAATCAAGGCGGCCACCAAGTCCGACCTCGATGACCTGCATCTCGACGTTCTGCGCCCGAAAGGCTACAAACGCCATCGCCGTTAGCGCTTCGAAGGTGGTGATCGTGCCGAAAGAGCCGTCGGCATTTACTGCGTCTACGGCGGGTTTGACTGTGTGGGCGGCGTCGATGAAATCCTGCTCGGAGCAAGGGTAGCCATTGACGGCGATCCGCTCGCGGATGGTGTGGAGATGGGGGGAGGTGAAGAGGCCGGTGCGGTAGCCCGAGGTGGTGAGGGCTGCCGCGAGCAGGGCGCACGTGCTGCCCTTGCCCTTTGTGCCGGCGACGTGGAGCGTGACCGGGCCGATGTGGGGGTTATCGAGGCGACGTAGAAGCTCATGAACGCGGTCCAGGTTCCAGCGGCGGGTGGCGATGGGGGCAGATGGGTTGTCGGTGTCCGTGGGGTCTGAGGGCGCGACGGGACGCTCAAAGTTGGTCATGCCGAGCAGCCACGCGACGGCCTCCGAGTAGTTCATGGATTGAGTATAGGGTGGACGGGGAAAGGGTGACGCTCGGCTACAATGAGATGACATACACACAGATCTGGAGTTTTGCCTGCCGCTATGACGTCTGAAATGCCGCAGTATCGAACAGGCCCGGAGCTGCGAGAACTGTTTCTCAGCTTCTTTGAGTCCAAAGGGCACAGTCGCATGCCGTCGTCCTCGCTTGTGCCGCAAGATGACCCGACGCTGCTGTTCACGACGGCCGGCATGGTGCAGTTCAAGCCGTATTTCCTGGGACAGTCGGAGCCACCGAATGTTCGCCTGACGACGGTGCAGAAGTCGTTTCGGACCACGGACATCGGCGAGGTTGGGGACACGACGCACCTGACGTTCTTCGAGATGCTGGGCAACTTCTCGTTCGGTGATTATTTTAAGCGCGGCGCCATTGAACACGCATGGGATTTTTGCGTCGAGCAGCTCGGACTGAGCGCGGACCGGCTGTGGGCAACGGTCTATACGGACGATGATGAGGCGGCGGCGCTGTGGGAGCAGACCGGGGTGCCGGCTGAGCGGATTCAGCGGTTCGGCGCGTCCGATAACTGGTGGGGCCCTGCAGGCAACAGCGGGCCGTGCGGTCCATGCTCCGAGATCCACTATGACCTGACACCGGGCGAGCCGTTGGATGATGGCTCCTGCGGCGATGACTCTTGCGGCCCGAACTGCGAGTGCGGGCGTTTCGTGGAGATCTGGAACCTCGTGTTCATGGAGTTTGACCAGGCGGAGGACGGCACGCGGACGCCGCTTGAACAGAAGAATATCGACACGGGCATGGGGTTGGAACGGCTCGCGGCGATCATCCAGCGGGCCGATAATATCTACTCAACGGATCTCTTTCAGCCGCTAATCGTATCTGCGGCGGGCATCGCTGGTACCCAATACGGCACGGACGCGGCCACGGATCGGGCGCTGCGTGTGATGGCGGAACATGCACGGTCCGGCGCGTTCCTGATCATGGACGGCGTAACGCCGGGGAATGAAGGGCGCGGATACGTTCTGCGGCGGATGCTGCGGCGTGGCATCCGTTTCGCGCAGAGCCTGGGCGTGAATGAGCCGTTCCTGGGTCGGATCATCACAGAGGCGGTGATTCCGCTGATGGCGCCGGCGTATCCGGCGCTCAATGACGCTCTCGACCACATCGTGCAGACGGTAACGCGCGAGGAAGAGCAGTTCCAACGGACGCTCTCCGTGGGGACGGCGCTCCTCGATGAGGTGATGGCGCGGATGGAGTCGGAGGGCGAGTCTATTGTGCCGGGAGACGCGCTTTTCCGACTGTATGACACCTATGGTTTTCCGGTGGAACTCGCGGAAGAGATTGCCATTGACCGTGAGATGAGCGTCGACCGCGAGGGTTTTCAGCGGGAGATGGAGGCGCAGCGAACCCGGGGCAGGGCGGCAACTTCGTTCGGTGGTGGAGACGAGGGTTCAGAGGCGTATCGGCTGCTTTCGAGCCTGACGACACAGTTCACCGGTTATGAGGTCGCGCGGGATGAGAGCAACGTCACGGGCCTGATCGTAGGCGGGGGGGTGGCGGAGTCGGCCTCGCAGCAGCAACAGGTGGAGATCGTGACGGCGCGGTCGCCGTTCTATGCAGAGGGCGGCGGGCAGGTTGGGGACGTGGGTGTGATCCGCGGGCGGGCCGGGCTTGCGCGGATTACGGATACGCAGCGGCCCGTTGGGGAGCGGCCTGATTTTGTTGTGCATATCGGGGTGGTGGAGGAGGGGGCGTTGAGCGTTGGCGATGCGGTGACGCTGGAGGTTGATCCCGTCGCTCGGGGGCAGGCGACTCGTCACCATACAGCGACACACCTTCTGCACGCGGCGCTGCGCTCCACGCTGGGCGGGCACGTGCGGCAGGCGGGGTCGTATGTCTCGCCGGATCACTTGCGATTCGATTTCTCACACACTGCTTCTCTGAACGAGCACGAAATTGCGGCGGTCACACGTGCGGTCAATTCACGGGTGATTCGCAACATTCAAGTGCAGTCGCAGGTGCAGCCGATACAGGACGCATTGGCGTCCGGCGCGCTTGCCTTCTTTGGCGACCGCTACGGCAGCGAGGTGCGCACGGTTTCCATTGACGGTGACGATGACAGCGCGCCGTTCAGCCACGAGTTGTGCGGCGGCACGCACGTTCACGCGACAGGTGAGGTGGGGTTTATCTACGTTGTTGCCGAGAGTTCCATCGGCGCAGGGATGCGGCGCGTGGAGGCTGTTGCGGGTTCGAATGCGGATCAACTCCTGCGTGACCGCATGTCCGTGCTTGAGCGTCTGTCACGACAGTTGACGGTGCCGGTGGATGAGATTGAAACACGTATCTCGGATCAGATGGCGGAGTCGGAGCGGCTGCGCCGCCGCGCAGAGGAGCTTGAGCGGGAACGAGCGCGATCGCAGATAGAATCCCTCTTGCCTCAAGCAGTGCAGGTGGGCGACCCGCCGGTTACGCTGCTGTCCGCTCGGGTGCAGGACATCGCGTCCGCCGACCTGCTTCGCGATGTTGCGGACAGAACACGCGCGGAGCTTGGGTCAGGGATCGTTGTGCTTGGCGCGGACGTGGATGGCAGGCCGTCATTGGTGTGCGCAATCAGCGCGGACATCGTAGAGCGGGGCGGCTCCTATGATGCCGGACGTATTGTGAAGGAGACGGCGGCGATTGTTGGCGGCGGGGGCGGCGGCCGCAAGGACTTTGCGAGCGCGGGTGGGCGTGACGCCTCCAAACTGGATGAGGCGCTTGCGGCGGTGGCGGGGATAGTGATGGGGTAGGGTAAGGCGTGGTGTCGCTAAGCTTCCTTGAGGTCTTCGGGCCGAAATCCTAGCCGGACAGAATCGACATCAATGCTGCAGTGCTCTAGGAGTTTCTGAATCTTTGTCACCGCATTTGTGGCATTGAACTCCGAATAGTTGAGAATGACGCCGTCAGCTATCTTATGTGGCTTCCTGAATTCGCTGCCGTCAGAATGACGACCGTCAGCACTTACAAGATAATAGGTCATATAGCTGTATATGGAGGACACAACAGGAAGATTCGCAGACGTCAGCTTATCCGTGTCGTGCAGCCATTTTGCAGTCTCAACAACTGTTCGTCGCCACGATCTCCCTGAGTGTGCCTCCGTGCCATCCGGGAACTTAATCGTTTGAGGCCCCCATGCATTCTTTGCCTCCTTTGGTTGCGGAATATTGCGCCATGTGAGGCCATTCGATGCCTCAGGAGGAGGTGGAGGAGGGGGTGGCGGGTCAACTTCAGGGCCCACAAGTACCGGCTTCACGACCGAATTGAGCCTGCCTTCCCTAAAGCTACGCTGCCATAGGCTGAGGAGCTTGAAAGCGGCGGCTTCCGACTCCTCTGTCTGTAATGAAGTCGTGGTTACTGCTGTCTGAGTGACAATGTCGTAAATGTCCCAATTGTTCCCATTTGTCGTAATGACGTAGCGAATGTTCGTATTGTTCTCAATGTTCTCCGAAACGGCGTATCCGACAACCTGCGAAAGAGGAGTACGAGTATCAGTCAACTTCTTGGCCTCAATGAAGGCAACTATGGATTTGCCGTTGCTACTCATCAAGGCGTAATCAGCCCATCCACTTGGCCCTTTGGGTTCCACTTGCACTTGTTGAGGATCAGCGACGTCCCATCCCAAGGCACCCAAGAGTGGATCGACCAAAGTTGCCCTCGTGCGTGCCTCGTAAGCCCCAATATGGGAGCCTTGCTCGCGAATTCGCTTCTGGAGGGTTTCAATGGTCTCAACTAAGTTTTCGAGCATTTGGGTGGCCTCCCATGGGTTGTGTGGGAATGATACAGGATGGCGCGGGAATAGTGACGAGGTAGAGTGATTAAGCGGGGTGGTCGAACGGGTTGAGGACCGGCACTCCCAGTTGCTGAAAGTCGCGGACGTTGCGGGTGACGAGGGTCAGTGAATTGACGATAGCGGTAGCGGCGATGAGGGCGTCCAAAGTCAGCGTGTCGGACTGCCGGTGCATCAGCTTGGCCCACACCCTGAACGTAACCGAATCAGGGAGGATGACATTAAACCCGTCCAGCAGGCCATCTAGCCAAGCTTCTATTTCGTCCGCCTTCGCTGTGTCCTGAACCCTGGTGATTTCAATCCCTGCCTGAATTTCACCGACTGTCATTGGAGAGAGATAGAGGTTTTCCGCTGGGATACTCTCTATCCAGCGAGCAACTGCCGGATGCGGTCTTGCATGGCGGAGTTCCGAGACAACATTGGTATCGAGGAGAAACATGGAACCCGGCTATGAGAATGATTGTGGAGGCCGGCGCCTGAAATATCGGGGAGGTAGAGTGGGCAATTCGAAACGAGGCTCCGGCGCCAAAAGCCATTCCTTGAGGTTCCGTGGTTTTTGTGATTGCTCCATACTGCGCCACTGCTCATAAGGAATGACTACTACGGCTTCCACACCTCGCTTGGTTACGATCTGCGGGCCGTTCTCAAGCGTTGTATCCACCAGCGCGCTGAAGCGAGCCTTTGCTTCCTGTAATTGCCACCTGTTTGGCTGAGCATCTTCCATACTGCCTCCAATTCAGCTGAACTGACTAGTTATAAGACTAGTCAGTTTGGGGCGGGTGTCAAGAGAGACGCTGTTTAGTACGTGATGGCGGTTGTGGAGCCGCCGTCGACCGCGATGGTCTGGCCGGTGATGGCAGCTCCGGCGGGTGATGCAAGCAACAGGGCAAGGGCCGCGATGTCCTCCGGATGAATCATGCGGCCAACAGGAATTGCGGATGCCATTCGAGCCTCCGCCTCCTCAAATGTGCCGCCGTTGCGCTCTTGCTCGGCCTCTACGCGGGGGCGATTCCTCTCCGTTAGCACTGCTCCGGGGTGGATGACGTTGACGGTGATGCCGTGCGGGCCAAGTTCCGTTGCCATGTTCTTGCAGAGGGCGGCTAGGGCAGAGTTGCGTACACTCGCGCTGGCAGAGCCGATCTGACGTGACGAAGCGCCACCGACACCGATGATCCGCCCGTAACCGGATGACTTCATATGCGGGACGACTGCCTGCGTGAGCCGTAAAATGCCAAGAACCTTGACGTCGATGGCGTTTCCCAGAGAGGTCACGTCCAGTTCAGAGGGTGTGCCGGGGAGCGCGCCGACAACATCGACTGCTGAACTGATAACGGCATCGATTCGGCCGGTTGCGTCGAGGATAGATTGGACGGCAGATGCAACGGATTCGGCGTCCGTGACATCCATCTCCGCGACGCGGACATCCACGCCCGCCCGTGACGCAATTTCCGCTTTGGTTTGCTCCAGTCGTTCGCGTCCCCTCGCGGAAATCGTTACGTCCGCGCCTTCTCGCGCGAAACATTCCGCGACAATTGATCCGATGCCACCGCTGCCGCCGGTTACAAGGATGCTGCGTCCGGCGAGATCAAGATTCATGGGCGTATCTCCAATTCCGTGATTATATGCAGATGGCCGCTGCCACTCTGCGCTGTCTAGCTGCCTAATCTAGATTGGCTAAATTGGCCACAAGGGCGATCCCTAGGATGATGATTATCAGGGGAATCATCACCATAGCCCAGATCACCATGCTTCCCAGGGCGAAACCCACACCGAACCGGAATCCCGTTCCAATTGAGAGGTCCACCCTTGGACTCATGACGGGGGCTTGAGGGTCCGGTTGGGCCGGGCCACCTGATCCTTCCTGCCTGGTCATGCCGAAGTCCTCATTCGCAAGGACTGAGTCAAGAGCGGCTAGTCCCGCTTGAGATTGTCGAAGATGTTGGTCAAGTCAGCGGGCGCAGGGCCATCGCCCTCGATGACCTCGAATGTCACCTCACGGACGACATGCTCTGCCGCATCGCAGATGGCGATGCAGACATCTGCGACGGTCTCGCGGCTGATAGATCCGTGTAGTGTGTCGCCCTGACCAACTTCAATAGACTTTGCTCCTCCCGCATCATCTGAGAGGCCACCGGGACGGACGATGGCGTAAGAGAGACCGCTGCCGCGCAAGTAGTTCTCGCCGAACATCTTCCAGCGAAGGACGTTCTTGAATCGCGCGTTCAGGTCATGGTCGCTTTGCGTGACGCCAATAGAGGACACGAGCACGAATTGGCGAATGTGGCCGTGTTCCGCAGCGGCGTTCACGAGTGTATGGACGCCCTGGTAGTCGACTCTCTCCGGCTCACCGTCCGGGAACTTCGCGCCGACGGTTGAGATGACGTAGTGCGCACCCTCCGCGGCCTCAAAGGCGGCGGCGTGATCGGCGATATCGCCAACGAAGATTCCAAGATTGTCCGGCGTTCCGAAGATGTCCCGAAGTTTGCGTCCGTTCCTGACGAATGCGCGCACGTTCTCACCGCGTTCAAGAAGCTTACGTGTGACGTGCATTCCGACGCCGGATGCGGCGCCTGCGACCATGTAGGTGTCTGGCATAATTCCCCCTTTCTTCGAGCTTAGCGAGTCGGAGGGAGGTATGGCAATTGGCCGCGCCCTTCGACAAGCTCGGAGTGAACGGGGTGGGCTATCCTTGTGGCATGAGCGGACGAATCATTGCGTTGGACCTCGGCAAGGCCAGGAGCGGCGTCGCCGTGTCTGATCCCACGCAAACCATTGCCCAACCCCTGGACCTGCTGCCCGGGGCGGACACTCCCACGTTCGTTGAACTGCTTGGGGGCGTTGTTGCGGAGTACGAGGCGGAGCGAGTGATTGTCGGCATTCCCCGAACGATGGATGGTCGCATGGGAGAGATGGCGCAGTGGGCGGAAGGAATTCGCCGGGCCTGTGAACGCGGGCTGTCAGTGCCGGTTGAAGGCAGAGATGAGCGGCTGTCCACTGTGGCTGCCGAACGGGTGATGCGGGATGCAGGCGGGCGCAAGGGCGGTTTCTCAAGCCCTGCGGATTCAGTTGCCGCCGCCGTCGTTCTGCAGGCCTACCTTGATGAGCAGAGGATCCGGGGCAACACCCGCCGAGAGGAGTTGTAAAGCCCTATGACATCGCGCGTTGGGATCATCGGCTATCCCTTGGGTCACTCCATTTCGCCTGCGTTTCAGCAGGCGGCGTTCGATGAACTTGAAATCGATGCCCGCTACGAGACGTGGGCCACACCTCCGGATGAACTTGCCGCGCGTGTTGAATCCCTGCGCGCGGACGATGTGCTGGGCGCAAACGTGACCGTTCCTCACAAGCAGGCCGTGATGCCGTTGTTGGACGAGATTCTGCCCGTCGCAGAGTCCATAGGCGCGGTCAACACCGTCATCAACCGCGAGGGCTTTTTGATCGGGGCGAATACGGATGCGGCAGGATTTACACGATCATTGGAGGAGGAGGCCCGCTTCAGCGCTGCGCGAAAGAGGGCGCTCATTGTTGGGGCGGGAGGCGCGGCGCGAGCCGTGGCGTTCGGCCTTGCGTGGGAGGGTGTTTCGGAGCTGGTGTTCGTGAACCGGACGCCGGAGAGGGCATCAGAGTTGGCTTGGGACGTGTCAGAGGCGACTGCGACCGAGACGCGGGGCGGCGGGTTTGATGATTTTTCAGACGCTGAAGGATTCGATTTGATTGTGAACTGTACGTCGATGGGCATGGCGGGCGGGCCGGACCCAGAGGGGATACCGCCGGTTGAAGATCTTGTAAGGCGCGGCGTTCTCGTGTGCGACCTCGTTTACAACCCGCGGGAGACGCCACTGCTGGAATTGGCGCGAGAGCGGGAGGCACGTGTGCTGGGCGGGATCGGGATGCTGGTGTATCAGGGCGCGGCGTCCTTCGAGTTCTGGACGGATCAGGAACCGCCGGAGGACATCATGTATTCGGCGGCACTGAAAGCGCTGATGTAATCTGGATAGTGAACAGGCAAACGGCGTAAAGAGGAGTTACTGACACTCGATGGGACAGTTTCGTTTCCTGACGGCCGGAGAGTCACACGGCCCGGGCCTGACCACGATTGTTGAGGGCATACCGGCGGGCATTTCGTTGTCGGAGGACTACATTCGGCAAGATCTCGCCCGTCGCCAGCGGGGCTATGGACGTGGGGCGCGGCAACAGATCGAGACAGACCGCGCGCGCATCTCGTCGGGCGTGCGTCACGGCCTGACACTCGGTGGGCCGATAGCCATGTTCGTAGAGAATCGTGATTTTTCAACGGGCACGGGGCCGGACGGCGTTCCGTGGGTGGATGAGATGTCCATCGAACCGTCCGACGTTCCCTATGAGCCAATTACCAAACTGCGGCCGGGTCATGCCGACACGCCGGGGATCACCAAGTACTCCCATGATGACGCGCGGAACATCCTTGAACGTTCAAGCGCGAGGGAGAGCACGGCGCGCGTGGCAGCGGGAGCGGTGGCGCGGCGATTCCTTGAGGAGATTGGCATAGAAGTACACAGCCACGTTGTGGGCCTTGGGGGTGTGGTAGCCGCGCCGCAGGAAGCCATCGACTGGGTGCAGTTGGAGGAATCTCCGGTGCGGTGCGCGGACCCGGTGGCAACGGAGGCGATGATCGAGGCCATCGACGCGGCGCGGCAGGACGGAGACAGTTTGGGCGGCGTTTTTGAGGTCGTCGCTACCGGGGCGCCAATTGGCCTCGGATCGCATATTCAATGGGATCGAAAGCTGAGCACACGGCTGGCTGCCGCCGTGATGAGCATCAACGCCGTCAAGGGCGTGGAGTTCGGAGCGGGTTTTGACCAAGCTGCGATGCGCGGCTCAACTGTGCATGACGTGGTGAAACCCATCGACGAATGGGACAGGAACCCGGACGGGACATGGGTGCGTCCGTGGCCGCGGCGCTCAAACAACTCCGGCGGACTTGAGGGCGGCATGACAACGGGTGAGCCGATTGTTGTGCGCGCGATGGTCAAGCCCATCGCCACGATTATGAATGCGCTGGAGACGGTGGATCTGCGGACGGGCGCCAAGGTGGACAGGGCGCATTACGAGCGCAGCGACATCACGTTTGTACCGACCTGCGCGGTGATTGGCGAGGCGATGGTCTGCATCGCGCTGGCGGACGCCGCGCTTGAAAAATTCGGCGGCGATCATCGGGATGAGACCGTGCGCAACGTGCGGGCGTATATGGAAACGGCGGGGCCGAGCCACGCGCCCGCGTCCACGGTCTAGGGTTCTCGCGTGTCCGTGCCACGCCGCAATATCTACCTGATTGGGTTTTCCTATACAGGGAAATCCAGCGTTGCGCGGCAGGTTTCCGTCAATCTGCATATCGATTTCGCTGATACGGACGAACTCGTCGAATCCCGCGCCGGAAAGACCATTCCTGAGATTTTCGCCACTGAGGGAGAGTCCGTCTTCCGGGAGTTGGAATCGGAGGTGCTGCGGGAGGTCTCGCAATGGCCGAACATGGTCGTTGCGACGGGGGGCGGCATCGTTCTTGACCCGGCGAATCGCGAGATGATGCAGCGCACCGGAGCGGTTGTCAGCCTTGAGGCTCAGCCCTCGACCATCCTTGCTCGTATGCGGGCGGATGAGTCCGACGCCACCGAGCGTCCGCTGCTCGCGTCCGGTGACCCACTTGGACGCATCGAGGCACTGAAATCGAGTCGGCAGGCGGCGTATTCCATCGCGGATTGGACGGTCAATACAGACCGC
Source organism: Dehalococcoidia bacterium (assembly GCA_965203815.1). GTDB lineage: Bacteria > Chloroflexota > Dehalococcoidia > UBA6926 > UBA6926 > VXMO01. The sequence goes on from OZ241912.1 coordinate 1,531,969, forward strand.
CTGACGATGGAAGAGGTGTCTGCAGAGGCACAACGCGGGGCCGAAAAGGGCTGGGAGCGTCTGGCGACAGGGCAGCTGTTGGAGCCACGGGCAGACGACGCGGATTCAGACGTTGCGTTTACCGTGCGAACGGAGACTGCGACGTATCCGATCGTTGTTGCCCCGGGCGCGCTTGAGACGCTTGGGCAGCGCATGAACGAGATCGGACTGTCGGGCAGGGCGTGCGTGATCACGGACAGCGGCATCCCCGGGCAGTGGCGAGAGAACGCTTTGGGCAGTTTGGCTGAGGCCGGATTCGATCCGCTGCTGCTGGAGGTTCCTGAGGGCGAGACATCCAAGAACCTTGCACGGGCCGGGGAACTATTTGCGGAAATGAGCGGCAACCGCATTGAGAGGCGCGACGTGGTTGTTGCGCTTGGCGGCGGTGTTGTTGGAGACCTGGCGGGTTACGTGGCCGCGACGTATCTCCGCGGCGTGGCTTTCGTGCAGGCGCCAACAACCCTTCTGGGGATGGTTGACGCCTCTATCGGCGGGAAGGTGGCAATCGACCTGCCATCGGGCAAGAACCTCGTGGGAGCGTTCTACCAGCCCCGGCTCGTGCTGTCTGACACCCGGACACTGAATACGTTGCAGCCGCGCCAGCTCACAGCAGGATGGGCTGAGGTCATCAAGACGGGCACGATCTTCGATGCCGAACTATTTGAGTTTCTTGAGGCCAACGCGGAGGCGATTCTTGCGGGAGACGAGGCCATGCGCGCCCAAGCCATATTGCAGTGCTCCGCCATCAAGGGGCGCGTTGTTTCGCTGGATGAACGAGAGATGACGGGGCTGCGGGCCCGGTTGAACCTTGGGCATACCCTCGGTCACGCAGTGGAGAACGCCCTTGAATACACCGGCATCCTGCACGGTGAGGCTGTCGCGATCGGGACGAGTTTTGTAGCGCACCTGGCGGAGAGAATGAGGTCGATTACGGCAGAGGAGCGCCAGCGGCAGATTGATTTACTGAATGCTTATGGTCTGCCGACGACTGCGCCCCCGGGTCTGGATATAGACAATATACGGGCCGCGCTGGCCGTGGATAAGAAGGTCACGGCAGGACGGACGCGCTGGATCCTGTGTGACGGGATTGGGCGCGGCAGGCTGCGTGATGACGTGCCGCCGGACGTGTCCGATGAGGTGTTGGGGGTGTTTCTGGCAGGGGAGTTGTAAGGCGGCGCAACCTTTTCCTGAGCTGATGCGTTTTCTTGATTGCAGGCCCGGCCTGCATGCCAGAGCGACAGGACAACAGGTTGATAGAAACGCAAGGAAACGAACAAATCCTTGAAAGGGGCACCGGCATGAATGGACGAAGGCGGTCGGCATGGTTAACCGTATTCCTCATAGCTCTGTTCCTGGCAGCCGCATCCCTGCTGTCCGCGTGTGACAGCGCGCAGGGCGAGATTCGGTCAGACAGAGACCGCGTCGCGCCATCAACCGCTAATGCGGATCTGCCTGTCCTCATCAACGGCAATAGCGCCTTCGCTTTCGACTTGTATCGGACTCTAAAGACGGAAGATGGGAACCTGTTCTATTCACCGCACAGCATTTCCCTTGCTCTTGCCATGACCTACGGCGGGGCTAGGGGGAACACGGAAACCCAGATGGCGGATACCCTCCGCTTCTCCGTAACCCAGGACCGGCTTCATCCCGCGTTCAATGCCTTGGACCAGGAGCTTGCCTCTCGCGGGGAAGGCGCGCCCGACACGGACGAGGAAGGGTTCAGGCTGAACATAGTCAACGCCGTATGGGGACAAGAGGGCCATGAGTTCCGAGAGGCGTTCCTCGACGTTCTGGCGGAGAGCTACGGGGCAGGCGTGAGGCCGACGGACTTTCGTGGCGCGCCGGAGGACTCCAGGGTCTCGATCAATGACTGGGTCGCGGAGAGCACGGAGGACAGGATCACGGATTTGATCCCGCCGGGGATCATCAACCCACTGACCCGCATGGTGCTGACGAACGCCATCTACTTCAACGCTTCCTGGCTGTTCCCATTCAGTGAATCCGACACCCGTCAGCGCCCCTTCCATCTCCTGGACGGGAGCAGTGTCGACGTTCCGATGATGAAAACATCGGAGGATTTCGGCTATGCGGCGGGAGACGGATACCAAGCCGTGGATCTGGCCTACATCGGAAATGAGCTGTCCATGACCATCCTGCTGCCGGATGAAGGGCGATTCCGAGAGTTCGAGGATTCCCTGGACACCGTCCTGGTGGACAGGATCATCGCTGGTTTAGGATTCCGCTACGTTACGCTGAACCTGCCGAAGTTCGAGTTCGAGTCCCAGTTCCGGCTGGGCGAAGCACTCAAGTCCATGGGGATGTCCGACGCCTTCGACAGCGCCGCATCCGACTTCTCCGGCATGGACGGTAAGTCGTGCCTCGCGGGAGACCAGGAGTGCCTGTATATCCGGGAGGTGCTCCACAAGGCGTTCGTGTCGGTAGACGAGGAGGGGACGGAGGCGGCCGCGGCCACCGCAGTGGTCATGCAGGTGGAGTCCGCTCCTCAGAACCCGGTAACCGTCACGGTGGACAGGCCGTTCATCTTTCTGATCCGTGATAGGGAGACAGGGGCCGTTCTGTTCGTGGGGCGGGTGGAGGAAGTGTAGAGCGGCGGCCGCGAGTGATGAAAGAAAGGGCGGGTTGGATTTGCGTGTGGGGCTTTGCATGACTATAGTTGCGAACGGCGAGCAGGGCCGGGGGCCGGATGGCCGCGCAGTCCGCTTCGGCGGACTGGGAGGAAAGTCCGGGCTCCATGGGCAGGGTGCTGGGTAACGCCCAGGCGTTTCGCGGGTAGACCGCGGGGCGACGGATAGCGGCACAGAAACATACCGCCGATGGCCCTTTGGGGCACAGGCAAGGGTGAAATCGGGCGGTAAGAGCGCCCGGCCGACCGTGGTGACACGGCGGCAGCCAAACCCCACTTGGAGCAAGGCCAAATAGAAGGACGCACGCCGAAAGGCGTGCAGGGGATCGCCCACCCCGTCCTCGGGTAGGCTGCTTGAGCGTCGGCGCAAGTCGGCGCCCAGATGGATGGCCATCGACCGGTTGGCGGCGACGCCGGCCGGGGACAGAACCCGGCTTACAGGCCTCCAGGACCTGCTCGCCCATATCGAACTACAGGAGAGGTGCTGGTGAAGCTACATCAGATACGGAAGAAAACAATATGAACTCTGCGTCTTGAATCGTTGCAACCAAGGTTTGCTTCTTAATGGCCGACTAAGTTCGGTGTTACAACTTAGTACGTTGTACGCTAGAACTGATCCGAGAAGTCGGGATGCCTTGCACGCAAGAGTTCGGCTTCGCGCTCGTACCAGAAGTCCCTCCCTGAAGCACTACGCCATTCTTGCATAACTCGAATGATCTCCGCAGGTACCCCGATACCTTCCTGTGCAATGACAATGCCACGAAAGATTCTTCCAAGCGGAATGTTTTCCATGTCCCACACTGGGGCCTCTTTGGCTCGGCGGAAGTGATCTATTGCCCTCTTATAGGAAGCCTCTGCATACGCGAAATTGTTGACTCGCGCTTTTGCCTTTGCTTCCCTTGATGCCCCATATCCAGCCCAATAGTAGAGAATTTGTGAGGAGCCGCATCGACTGATACCTTGCAAACACACATCCTCAACCCTCTTCCACTGATCCGCGATTGCCTCGCTTCCGGCGGTAGAAATACTGCCTGATCTACTTAACTCTTCGGCAACACTTCTTTCAAGTTCGGCCCAATAGGCATAATTCTCAATTTTCTTGGATCCAAACCGGTGTGCATTCTCAAAGGCCTTCCTCGCTTCTTCGATGTAGTCTGCACCCGATTGTCGGAAATGGATGCGACCCAGCATGCTATAAAGGTCCGCAGAGTTTGCTAAATCACCCGTCATGTTCTCATGCACGTACTCAGCTGCTGCTGCGTAGTCGGCTTGATGTACGAAATCACTTGCCCTATTGATTACCCTGCCGATCATAATCTTTTGTGCTTCGGGAACTCTGTCACCGCTAAGTGCCTTGAATGCGTCTGAATATGTGCGCACTCTCCTGTCGGTCCTAAATGTTTGCTCGACTAGTCTGCCCGTGTTTCTGTTTAGCCGCAGTACAGGCATGTCATTGTCATATTCCAGCGCCCTGGTCGCCATGTGCCAGCTATCGAGTTCTTGAGCGCCTGCCTCGCAATCGTCAATCGTGAGTCCCGTGACAGCCGCTAATTCACCGATCGAAAGTGGCTGACTAGCTATCGAAAGAGCTATAAGTACGTCCCCACTACTGCTTCTGCTTGAAGACATGAATTCAATTTGTCGCTTTAGTGCGTATTGTCGTGCCGCGTCGCCACGGCGTTGACTCCAGTCCTCAAGTGATTCCTTTATGCCGACAAAGCGTGCGTGCCGCAGTAAGTCATCAACATACAAAGGGTAGCCATCTGTGACGCTGGCAATTGAGTCAACCCGATTGCTGACAGCCTCGAGAGGGATCGAATAATGTGCTGCTCGTCGCCTTACAAATTCAGCCAGTTCATTTTCGGGGAACGGGGGTACGTCTAGATGATCGATTCCTGGTTGGCGACGTCGTGAAGTGTATATGACGCGAGTTGGTGTCTGGCGCAATCTGTAGAGAAGAAATTCGGCAATAGGTACATCCTCTGAAACTGTATCAAAATCGTCTACTACCAACAAAATGGGAAGGTCCATCAGTTGTTTGACCAGCTCATCTGGGGTAACCGTTGATGGCGATTCAGATTCACCGAACAAGGCATCCCAAATTGAGGTTACTAGGGTGGGCAAATCATCAAAATCTGCGGGGCGAGTAGATGTCGCCCCTTCGACAAACTGGCTGGTCTTAGCACTGACCCAGCAAGTGGCGATGAATGCTGGGTGACCTCCGTCCCTAACTTCCCTAGCGAATTGATAAGCTAAAGCGCTCTTTCCGACACCTCCATACCCCCAAATGAGGACTTGGGGTCGGTCCGAATCCAGCCAATCTGCAAGCTTCTGTAGTTGGTCTGGACGACCGACAAATTCCGAGAACATCTCATTACTAGGAGGTAATCTTCCAGCCAGGGGCAACCCCCAAGGATTTGATCCGGCGGTAAGGGATTCGACTGTCTCCTCAAAATCCACAGCCTTCGGCGAACCCATAGCCGCCAATATCTTGGAGCAACAGTCCAGGACTCTAATAAAAGCAACTCGGGGAAGGACGTGGTGTGTTCGTCGATGTGCGAGGTTATGACGGAGTTCAGTAATCTCACTGAGGTAGGTTTCTGTCCTCTGCCTATTCTCAAAGATTTGGCGAAAGATCGTCCAATTCCCGTTGATAATCTGCCATAGGTGTTCTATGCCATAAACATCCTCAGGTGTTTTCCTCATATCTACAACGCGCATTGGCGACTGCAGCATCGCCTCTACTTTTTCGAGGGAATCTTTTGCTAAGTGTTTTCGTACCCCTTCATCAATCCATGATTCCCCAAATTCGTTTCTTAAGAGCGGAACTATCTCAGCATGTGCGGCGTCAATGAAATCCAGCAATTTGTCGCTGGCGAACGAATTGATGTCTGCCATCTGCTCAGGTTGACAGCGGACTGCGGATAATACTCACTGCTTATCTTTACGGACAACAATAGGTCTTTACAGACCCAGCAGTTCCTCGTATTCGTCTTTCTTGAAGCCGATGACGGCTTGGCCGTCTACGACGAGCGTCGGTACTGACATGCTGCGGTAGTTCTGGACGAGCTCAAGCATATATTCGCGGTTCTCAACAACGTCCTTTGATTCGTAGCCGATGTTGTGGTCGGCAAGGAACCGCTTGGCGACTTCGCAGTCGGGGCAGTTCTCCTTCTTGGTGTAGAGGACGATCGTCTTGGTCTGGGTTGCCATGGTTTGCTCCTTATACGCCAACGGCTTCGCGGACGTTCTTCATGGCGTCGATGATGTCATCCGTGTCAAGGACGGACTCCATGATCTCCACCTGCTCCTTGTAAACGGCGGGGTCGAACTGGCTCTTGACCTCTTCTTCCAGCACGTGGAAAACGGGGAGGCCGAGCGCGATGCCCGCCAGCGGGCCAACCCAGGAGGGATCGCCCTCCGTCACGGTGCGCGCATAGACTTCTGCGCTCTCCGGTGTGGGTGAGCCGAGCAGCACGACCATATCTTCTGCGCCGTGGTTATCGACCGTTGCTTTGATTCCTTCTTGACCTTCAAGGTCAAGTGCTCCGGCGGCGGTTCAAACAAAGCACTGCGTCTGCACCATCACCGGCTCCGCGCCGGCGCTGCGCACGCAGGCCTCGATGGCGGGGCCGGGAACGCCGTCCCGCTCTCCGACGATGATCACTCGCTTTCCCGCAAGGTCCATATCACCTTCTCCCTCTATCGCGCGGCGGGATTATCCCCGCTAGTGCACATAATACGCCAATTGACGCGGATTATCCCGCGCCTGAATTCGCCTCCATGATGAAGGACTCGCCGTCAGACATGTGGGTCATGCGGCCAAGGAACAGGCTGCCCTTCGCCAAGAACATCGAGTATTGGTAGTCGCCTGCACGGAGGTCATCGAGCGCGTGGGCCATGAACGGCATGGCGGAGGCGACGTGCCCCTGCGTGGGCGAGAAGCCGGGCATCCCGTGCTTTTCCACGAACTTGTCGCGTGACTCTGACCCCTTTTCGATCTCACCGCGTTGGGCGGCAAGGGCGGCGATGAGCCGGTAGTTGGTGCGGGGGACGTTGCCGCTGCCGGCCGTGTCCGTGATCTCCGGGTTGTGCATCTCCGTGGCGTACTTGGCGATATCGCCGAACTTCAGGCCGAGCCTGTCCAGCGGATCTGAGACGAGCGCCTCGACGATAGCCTGCTGCACGGAGCCTGCGCCGACGGTGTGGCGGCCAACGCTATCAAGTCGCAGAACAGGGCTTGTGCCGTCGTCAGGGCCCATGAGGACGGCGAAACCGGCGAGCAGGTCCTCCATGACGGGGATTTCCCTAGCGAGATGGCCGCGATATTTCATACCGAGCTTGGCGAGTGAGCATCCGCCCACGATGGCCACTTCGGGAAAGACGCCGGACTGGACGAGACTGCCGCCGACGACCATCGCGTGGACGGGCGCGCAACAGAATGCCTTGACGTCCGCGCCGGTTGAGTTGACGCACGCAGCGGCCTCAGCGACAGCCTTGCCGAGGTTGCCTCCGCCGCGGTTGTAGCGGTCGCCGATAGCCTCTTCGCCGGAGCCGATGACGTACTGGAGGCCGGCGGGATCCGTGCCGGACTCGGCGAGAACGGAGCGGAGAGCCATGGTCGCGGTGGCCTTGACGGCAAGGTTTTCAAGGAGGATGTCCGGGGCGAGAGAGGCATCGTCCACGTAGTCGGTTTGAACGAGGCCTATGGTCTCGCCATTGCGCGTCAAGAGAGGAATGGCGCCCTCGCGGGACGAAAGCCTTTCCTCTATGCGTGAGTAAGGGACGCCCTGGATGCGCTCGATTTCCTCGTCGGTCACGCGGGGATGGCTGCGGAGTTCAGCCGCGACGCGAGCGGCGTATCCCTCTTCAAGGAGAACGAGATCGAACTCGTCGGCAATCTTGAGCAGGCCGTGGAACTGGTCTTCATTGACGAGCTCGCCGTGGGGGCCGCCGGTGGAGTATTCGGCCAGCATGTTCTCGTACCACGGCGCGGCGGCGGTGTTCAAGGCGTCCGGCTTCATGTTGCCGAGCAGGACCTGGTGAGGGGCGTATGCAGCCGCGTCGTCAAAGGAGCGGAGACTGCCTTGAATGTCCTGCCAGACGCTGTGGTTGGCGTGGATCTCTCTTGTGGGTTTTGACCCGTGCCTGACAAGGCCCGGCGTGTGGGCGAGAAAGAACCTGATATCCCTGACGACGGGGTGGCTCATGGGGACTCCCTTTTTGCTGGTGGACATGCCCGCAAACCGATTTTTCCGGGGGCCGTTTCACCTTGTTATGTCATTGACAGAGCGTAGCTACGATGCCTAATGTGTGTCAACGTGAGAGGGCTGTTTTGAGCGCCCGTTTCACGGGGGAGGATTGGGATGAAACTCACGCTCGCAATCCATGAGGTGAGTGACGCGAAACTTGGTTCCGGCACATCGCTTGAGAGTGGTGTGCTGACGGTGGACGCGGATGAACTTCGGGAAGCCATCCTTGAGGACCGTCGTATCGAGAGTGTTGACATAGAGGTTGCGAATCCCGGGGAGCCGTGCCGCATCGGCGTGGTGTTCGACATTCTCGAACCGCGCGCCAAGGAGCCGGGCACGGGCAGCGATTTTCCCGGCCTGCTTGGGCCAATGGCAATGGCGGGGCAGGGTACGACACACGTGCTGCGCGGCACGGCGCTCACGGTTGTGGACGCCCAACAGGAACCGGGCATCGCGTCAAAGATGATGGAGATGCACGGTGAGGCGGCGGCCAATTCGCCTTATGGAAACCTGCATCACGTCGTCATTGTTCCGCACATGATTCCGGGAACGCCGCGCCACGTGGAATTGAACGCGCTTCGGCTGGTATCTGCGCGGGCGTCGGTCTTCATTGGCAGCGCCGGCATCGGACAGAATCCCGACTCCACCGACGAGTTTGAACTCGACGGACCGTCCACGAATCGGGATGGACTGCCCCGCATCGCCTACATTGGCCAGATACACGGGCATCAGATGGTGGTGGAGGAGGACGAGCGAATCCTGTATGGCAGCAACACGGAGGGGATGGTCCCCGTCGCGCTACATCCGAATGAGTGGATGGACGGGGCGGTTGTCTGCTCGTACTGGGTGATGCGCGTGGAGACGTATTTCTACCAGAATCATCCGATCATCCAGGAGCTGTACAAGCGCCACGAAGCCGGTGAGATCAACTTTGTGGGGACGGTGGCGACGGTTGCAGCGTCGCTTGAGGCGGACCGCAACAGGAACTGCCTGCTCGCCGCGCACCAGGCCAAGTGGAACCTCAATGCGGACGGCGTTGTGTTGACCAAGTACGGCGGCGGCGCGCCGCACGTGGACATGGGAGAGACGGCGCGCATCTGTGAGGCGCTTGGAATGAAGACCGTCGTGCAGGTGTCCGACTCGTCCGGCGACAGGCGGGCGGAGTCGGCCATGTTGTTCAACTATCCCGAGGTCGACGCGATCGTGTACGGCGGGGGCGGAGACATCGCCTGGGACGTCGAACCGGTTGAGCGTGTGATTGCCGGTTCCCCCGCTACTGCGCAGGCGCTTGCGCAGATGACGCAGATCCCGGCGCAGGCGCTGTGCGGCGTGACGAATCAGCAGGGCGCCTCGGTCGTGCGGGCGGTGGTGTACTGAGCCGCCGTAGCGGCGCGTTCAGCGAGACAAATAAAGGAGGGCCTGAGATGAAGGTCGTTCATTATCTGAACCAGTTCTTTGGCGGGCTGGGCGGCGAGGAGCATGCCGGTGTCGGGCCGGAGGTGCGCAACGAGGCCGTCGGGCCGGGGCGCTTGCTGGAGCAGGTGCTCGGCGACGACTCGACAGTCGTCAAGACGATCATCTGCGGTGACAATTACGCCGCCGAGAACCTCGAAAGCGTCATGGAACTCGTTGTCAATGAGGTGCGGGACTCGGGCGCTGAGTTGTTCGTGGCGGGACCGTGCTTCGTGGCCGGGCGCTACGGCGTTGCTGCGGGCGCGCTGTGCGCCGCTGTGCAGGCGGAACTGGGGATTCCCGTTGTAACGGGAATGGGGGTGGAGAACCCCGGCGTCGACCTGTATCGGCAGGAACTGTACATCGTTGATTCCGGCGAGAACGTCGCTGAAATGAGGGATGTGTTGACGAAGATGGCCGCCATCGCAAAGGTCACGGCGTCCGGCGAGGACGTGGGCAGGCCGGCGGAGTGGGGCTACATCCCGCGCGGCATCATGCGGGATGAGATTGTGGAGGAGCCGGCGGCGGTGCGACTGGCGAACATCATCGTCGCCAAGACGCAGGGGCAGCCATATGAGACGGAGTTGACGCAGACGGGATTCGAGCCGATTCCCGCGCCGCCCGCAGTTGCCGACCTGAGCAACGCGACGGTCGCTATCGTGACGGATGGCGGACTCGTTCCGGCAGGGAACCCGGACAACATGCCCGCCATCGCCTCCACGATCTGGGGATCGTATGACATCGCAACCGTGGATAACCTCGAAGGTGAGGACTACGAGGTCTATCACCGCGGGTATGACAACCGCCACGTGCTGAACGATCCTGATCGGCTGGTGCCGGTTGATGTTCTCAAGGAACTTGAAAAGGCCGGAGAGGTTGGCAAGGTCTACGAGCAGTTTCTGTCCATGACCGGCCTGGCCAATCCGATTGCGAACAGCAGGCGCATCGGCCAGGAGATTGCTGAGAATCTCAAGAACGCCGGAGTTGACGCTGTGATCCTGACCTCCACTTGAGGGACGAGCACTCGCAGCGGCGCTGCGATCGCGACGGAACTCGAGAAGGCGGGCATTCCCGTGGCGCAAGTCACGGCGGTGACGCCGGTGGCAAAGATGGTCGGTTCCAACCGGGTGGTGCAGGGCAAGGGCATTGTGTACCCGTTGGGCGACGCCGAGCTCGATGCCGAAGAGGAAAAGGATCTGCGGCGGTCAATCGTGCGGCAGGCGTTGGAGGCGCTCAGGACGGAGGTTTAGCCCCCTCCGTTCGCCCTGAGCCTGTCGAAGGGCGAACGGACTGGTTGCAATCCGGATTCCCGCCCCGTATCGGAGTACGGGACATGCTTTCGCGGGAATGACGATTGGTTGGCCCTTTGCCGACAGGCGCGGAAAGGGTCTTATGAATCCTCAATGACTGCGGGCAGGCTCAGCGCGCGGTCCTGGGAGGCTTACGCCTGCGGCCCCCGTGTCGGGATGCGGGGGCTGCGCATGGCCAACGAGCGGGTGTGGAAACGGGTGTAAGTAGAGCGCGCTGAGGCGCAGCGAGCGTGAGACATCTCAGTCAGGCCGCTTGCCACCGGTTCTGATGGTGTTGGAGGCAAAGGCTTTCGCAGCACAAGGACCAAGGGGCACCTCCCGACAATGTACTGCGAGTCTCACCTTGCGCCACTATACCACCTGGGTATAACCATTCTGTGACAATCTGGACGATTTTCTGTGACCTTTTATGATTATCGGGGGAACTGCGCAAAATTGCTGCCGCTGCCCCCTCATGCGGCGCCGAGAGGGAGGGCGGCTGTTGACAAGCTGATATCTGCTTGATATGGTTTTTTGTTGAGTCGTTTCGATTTCTATCACTGACCACCGAAGGGGGAACGTTGGATGTCAATGATACATAGTCTCAAAATACACTGGGGAATTCCGACCCGGGCGTTTGTTCTGGGTCTTCTCTTATTGAGCGTGGCTCTTGTGCTTGCCTGCTCAGATGACGAGAACACACCAACACCGGATGCGCCGCAGCCAACCCAAGAGCCCTCGAGTGGCACTGACAGCGGATCCTCCATGCCCACTGAGCCCTCGCTTCATGTGGTGGGAACCACCAACTTTGTGGCTGATTGGGCACGGGTGGTGGGCGGAGACAACGTAGAGGTATTCGGTCTGCTGCCAGCGGGCGGCGACCCTCACACGTTCATACCGGGAACCCAGGACATTGCCAGGGTGGCGGATGCGGACGTCGTGTTCACCGTCGGCCTCGGTCTTGAAGGTGACTGGATTGACGGCCTGCTGCAGAACGCCAGCGCGGACGAATCCAAGATAGTGGCGCTTGGTGACGGCGTGAACCCCATCGAATCCGCCGTGGGTATGCATCACGATGAGGACGAGCATGAGGATGAGCACGACGAACACGAAGACGAGCATGAGGATGAGCATGACGAGCATGAAGAAGGGATGGGCCACGAGGAACTAACCGGCCGACTTCTCATTGCGGACGGACAGCTTCCCGCGGTGTCGGTCCTTGACCTCACCACGGAACAGTTGGATGTGCGGAGCCTGCAAGTGGCGGCGCCCGCGGCAAGGCTCTATACGAGCCCAAGCGGACGTTTTGCCTATGCTCTCGCGCGCGGCCCGGGGGATGATGCGGCCAATGACGACCGCGTCCACATCTTCGATGGCGGCGTCTACCTTGAGGAACACGGCGATCACTTTGATCTGGTTACGGATCCTGTTCGCCCTTTGACCCTGGGAACAACTGACAACCGGCCCGTCCACTTCAACACTCATGCCGGCTGGACGGCAATCTACCATGACGGGTCCGGTCGTATCGCTCTGTTCGAAGAGCATGACCTTACAGAAGAACTCAATGACTATGAGCCGATCTGGCTGGATGCAGGTCTGCAGCATGGTGCAGCCATTGTGCTGGAGGATGGCAACGTTCTGGTGACGACCAACAATCCGGACTATCCGAGTGTTGCGGGCTCAAGCAGCCTGCCGCTCGGCGTGGAGGTCTGGACGACGGACGGGGAGGTCGTCTCTGAAGACGCGGCCAACGCGTGCCCGGCCCTCCATGGCGAGGCCAGCAATTCGCATGGCGTGGTGTTCGGCTGCGCCGGCGGCGTGCTCTTCATTCATGCCCATTTCGGCGAATACGAGCATTCGTTCATCTCGAACCCGCCCGGTATGAATCCGGCCGCCCGCATCGGCACTCTGTGGGGGCACCACGATGCCGAGTACTTCTTCGGCTCTGCCTCGTACAGGGATGAGGGAGGCACTCGCCTGAACGGCGGACTCTGGTCGATCGACGCTGAGGGCGGCGAAATGTCGCTCGTCCTGCCTCCAACCGCTGAGAAGAGAGTGAGCAGCGCCGCTTTTGACGCTCACGGTGAGCATCTGCTGGCACTGTCATACGATGGGATCTTGAACGTCATCCATGTGGAGACAGGCGACATAGAGGCAAGCCACGAACTTGTGCAGGCGTTTGACGGCAACACCTCTCCATCATTCATCGTTGTTGGCGAGAATCTCTACCTATCCGACAGGGTTGGGAATCAGATTATTGAGTTCCACATCGAAGATGGTGAGATTGAGCACATGTGGCCCATCAGCGGGCAGCCCCGCAGCCTCGCCTTCGTCGGATTGGGCGTTGGTGATCATGAGGAAGAGCACGATGAGCATGCCGACGAGCATGACGATCATGAGGATGAAGAAGCCCATCACGACCATGATCACGGGCCGGAGGATCCTCACTTCTGGTTCGATCCACCTCGGGTGAAGATCGCAGTCGGCGAAATAGCCGCCCGCTTTGCGGCCATCGACCCTGCGAATGCGGAGACCTACTTCCAGAACGCAGCGGACTACGGGCAGCAGCTCGATGAGCTTCACGCCTGGACGCTGGAGCAGGTCAGTTTGGTGGCGCCGGAGCGCAGGCTGCTGGTAACATCACACGACAGCCTCTCCTACTTTGCTGAGCTTTACGGGTTTGAGATAGTCGGGCTGGTCATACCGTCCCTGGCGACTCACGTGGAGCCTTCAGCGGAGCACATTGCGAGTGTTGTCGACGTGATACGTGAACACAACGTGCCGGCGGTATTCGGCGAGACAACGGTCAGTGAGAGGCTGGCGCAAGCCATAGCGAACGAGACCGGCGCGGAACTGGTTCAGATCTATTCGGGATCGCTCGGACCTGAAGGGAGCGGCGCCGAAACGTACCTTGGCATGGCGAGATCGAACGTGGAACGCATCGTAGAAGCATTGAGGTGACCGCCATATCGAACCCACACAACGCGAGCGTGTCGCTCAAGGACGTAAGCGTTGAGATCGACGGGCACCTGGCCCTGAGCAGCGTCTCCTTTGACGTGGAGGCGGGGACGCTCATGGGTGTTGTAGGACCGAATGGAGCCGGCAAGAGCACTTTATTCAATGCTATTGCCGGACTCCTTCCGGTCCGCCGGGGAAAGGTAACACTCAACCGTGTTGACCAGGGAGGCGGGGCGTTGGCCTATGTGCCTCAGCGAGAGAGTGTCAACTGGCGGTTCCCGGTCACCGTGATGGACGTTGTGATGATGGGCCGGTGCTGCAGGCTGGGATGGTTTCGGCGGCCCGGCAAGAAAGATCGCGAGCTTGTGAATGCGTGCCTGGGCCGCGTGGGCCTGTGGGACCACCGCTCCGCTCTGATGACGGAGCTTTCAGGAGGGCAGAAGCAGAGGGTATTCGTCGCCCGGGCGCTGGCCCAGGAGGCAAGCGTGCTTCTCCTGGATGAGGCATTCAGCGGAGTTGACGTGGGCGCGCAGGAAGACCTCATATCCGTTCTCCAAACGCTGAGAGATGAGGGGCGCATTGTCCTGGTGGCCACCCACGACCTGACCAACCTGACCGGTCGTTTCGACGAGGTGCTGTGCTTGAACGGTCACGTGTGCGCCTGCGGCCCGCCTGACGAAGTGTTTACGATTGAAGTTATGGAGCAGTTGTACGGGGCTCACGGTGTGAGTCTTGTGATGGACGGGAGTGGCGCCGGGACAACGTGATAGATTTCGTTATCGCGCCACTTGAGTACGGCTTCATGATACGAGCCCTGATCGGCTCGGTGCTTGTGGGAGTGATGTGTCCGCTGGTTGGAGCGTACGTCATCACCAGGAACCTCGCCTTCATAGGGGATGCTCTCGCCCACGCCGTGCTGCCGGGGATGGTGGTTGGGTTTCTGGTGGGAATCAATCCCGCCATCGCGGCCGTCCCAACAGGGGTGTCCGTTGCCGTGCTCGTCAGGGTTGTGAGCAGGCGCGCGGGCCTCAGCACGGATACGTCCATAGGCATTCTCTTCGCCACCATGTTCGCCCTGGGCCTTGTGCTGCTGGCAGGCGCGACGACCATCAGGGTTGACATGGAAGACCTGTTGCTGGGACAACCCCTGGCGATTACTGCAACCGACATCTACGTGGCCCTTGGGGTAACCGCGATAGTCATCCTTGGGCTCTTCGCTCTTCATCACTGGCTGATGTTCGCGAGCTTTGACCCTGTGGGGTCGCAGGTTTTCGGCAAGCGCACCAACTTCGTCGACTATGCGTTCCTGGTCATTCTTGCCCTCGTTATCGTGATAGGGATCCAGGCGGCAGGCATCGTTCTAGTCATGGCAATGCTCGTAACGCCTGCTGCTACCGCGCATCTGTTGGTCAGACGATTCGTTTCGATGATGTTGGTGGCGGCGATGCTGGGAACCGCAGCCGCCATTACAGGCCTCTACGTCTCCTACCACTTCAATCTACCCGCCGGTCCCGCCATGACTCTGGTCTCAAGCGCGATATTCGTACTCGCAGTTGTATCCAAGCGAAGAGCCACCATCTGAGAATCCTCTCCAACGGAGATTCTCCCTGAACGGGTCAAGAACCGGGGTTCCCGGCGCTATTGTCCGGCTGGCAGGCGAATGATGAACCGGCTGCCCCGTCCAACCACGCTCTCCGCCTCGATGGACCCGCCGTGGGCCTCAACGAGCCTGCGGGCTATGGTGAGCCCGAGGCCGGTTCCACCGGTGCTGCGGGAACGGGAAGGGTCGGCGCGGTAGAAGCGATCGAAGACCCGCTGCAGGTCATCGGGGGCGATACCCGGCCCGGTGTCGGCCACCACCATCTCGACGGCATCGGCGTTGGCGTGGGCCGACACCGTTACGTCTCCACCCTCCGGCGTGTGGGTGACGGCGTTGTCCAGCAGATTGCCGACCACCTGGGAGATGCGGGCTGGGTCAATGTCCATCTCCGGCAGGGTTTCGGTCAAGTCGACGTTCAGGGCCACACCCTTGGCTTCGGCCCGGGGCCGCTGGGCGTCCACGCAGGACTGCACCAACTCTTCGATGCGCGTCTGCGTCCGTTGCAGCTGAAGCTCCCCGCCGTCAACTTGGGCAAGGAGCCGCAGATCATCGACAAGCCGCGACAGCAGTAGAGCCTGCTCGTGGATGGTATCTACTGTTTCCGGCGTGGGCTGGAACACTCCGTCCTTGATGGCCTCCATATATCCCTGGATGTTAGATGTGGGAGTTCGCAGCTCATGGGCGATGTCGGCGGTGAGGCTGCGGCGACGGCTCTCCGCCTCTTCCAGTTCTGCGGCCATGGAATTGAAACTGCGGGCCAGATGCCGGATTTCGGTGGGGCCGGAGACTTCGGCCCGTTGGGAGAGGTCGCCCCGTCCCAACATTCGAGCGGCTAATCCCAACCTTTGCACCGGGGCCAGCGTGCGCCGCGCAAGGATCCACACCACCGCCGTACCCAGAAGAGCGACGCCGATTCCGGCCCACAGCAGGTAGAGGTTCACGTGGCGGGCTATGCGGGAAACATCCGGGTCGCCGATCGCGAACTCCCCGGCTCCCGTCTCAAGGCTAAAATCTTCGGAGGCGGTGATGGAACCCACCACCTCTCCACCGGATACAAGCGGAAAGGACGGCTCCGCCCCTGTTGGCCCATAGTCGCTTACCAGGTCGTTCGATATGGAGGGGGGATTGGAATCGGCGACCACGTTGCCCTTGGAGTCGAAGGTAGTTATGCGAAGGCCGGAGATTTCGGAGGCCTGTTGGACGGCCGATTGAAGCTCCTCACCGGGTTCGGCTGGGTCGCGGTTCTCGATGCTGTAGTTTGAAATGAACTCGCCGACCCGCTCAACCTGCGCCATGGCTCGATCGTTCTCGAACCGTTCGACCTGCGTCTCAGTGGCAAGACTGATGAAGATTCCCGCTGCGGCAAGCGTCAGCACGATGGTCAGCGCGAATCCCGTGACCAGCCGGAATTGCAGGCTGGAAACGACGTCAAGCATGTCAGGCGCTCCCGCCATGCCGCAGCCGGTAGCCGCCGCCGTACACGGTTTCGATTTGCCCGGCGCTGCCCGGGCTTGCGGCTTCGAGCTTTCGGCGCAGGCCGGACACGTGGGTATCAACGGCGCGGTCGAAGCCATCGAAGTCGTCGCCAAGCGCCCTGTCTATGATGTCGTTGCGGGAGAACACCCTGCCTGGTTCCTGCAGTAGGAGCGTCAGGAGCCGGAACTCCGTTGGTGTCAGGCCCAACTCTCCTCCGTCCACCGTCGCCGTCCGGGCGCGCAGGTTGACCCTGATCGCGCCAAAGGAAAGCTCCGGGTATGCGGACACGGCGCTCTCCCGGTCCGAGCGGCGCAGGACGGCGTGGACCCTTGCCGCCAACTCACGGGGGCTGAAGGGCTTGGTGATGTAGTCGTCGGCTCCCAGGTTGAGCCCCTCCAGCCTGTCCGACTCCTCCACCCGCGCCGTCAGCATGATGACGGGCGCCATCGATTCCACCTGCAATCTCCGGCAGACCTCAAGCCCGTCCAGTCCGGGGAGCATGAGGTCCAGCACCACGAGGGAGGGCTGCTCCGTTCGGGCCAGCTCCAACGCGCGGAGCCCGTCGCCGGCCTCAGACACCCGGTAGCCGTCCCGCTCCAGGTAGGCTCGCGCCAGCGCGACCACGTTGGGGTCGTCGTCAACCACCAGCACCAGGGGCTTCTGCCCGTCGTTTTTGCTGTTGGTGTTCCCAGAGGGCATCACACTCTCCCCTCTCCTGCACGGACCTGCGTTGTGCCATGGGCCGGGGCGGGACTGAAACCCGCCCCGGCCTTCGCCTTGCGTCGCAGGGCGCCGGGGTTATCCGGCGGGATGCTTGCCAGACTCGTACTTGCTTTCCACGTCCCGTCCGCTCCCATTATCCCGGATGTCCCGCTCTATCGCGTACAACTCCTCGTACGCCTGGGCGATGGCTCGGGCGATCCTCTCTTCATCCATGCCGAGGATTGCGCCGATCCTGTTTCCGTACTCCAGGTACGACAGCCCTTCGGCTTCCACAGACATGGAGTCCGCATCCCCCGTGTCCGCGTGGCCGTCGGTATGGAGCGAGCCAAGTTCGATCTGATCCGCCTGCACCATGGCGTCGTGGGTGGCCTGGGGGTCCGTGCCCAGAATCTCCGCGACCCTGATGGACAGATCATCCGGCTCCCCCGAAGCATCAACGTCGTCGTTGACGATGCTCGCGATGGAGGTGTCCGTGTCCCTCACGATGACCTCTTCCCGGGTTTCGCTTCCGTCGGGGGCACCGTTCCCCGCCTCATTTCCGCTCTGTGCCATGACGGCGCCGCCGGTGATGGCTGTCAGCAGCAGCCCCACTATCAGTCCTGCCGATACCCATTTCCTTTTCATCCCGATACCTCCTGTTTCCTAAACTCGCCGGGCCTTATGGCCCCGCCGGAGGTGTCAATCTAGCAGCGAATCTTTAGGAAATTTTGAGGGTTCCGGCATCTTTTGCGCGCGGTTCATTCTCCGTCGAGGAACGTCCCGCCGTGGAGCCGCCGGTACACGTCCAGGAACGCCGCCTCCTGATCCGGCGGGGTGTGCTTGAGGAAGATGCGATAGACCTGTTCCTCGGTTGGGTGATGCTGAAAATCCAGGTAGCGCTCATAGAACTCACGCATCGCCGATGAGAACCCAGCCAGCCCCATGACGTCGTACAGGTGGGTCAGGAAGTACTGGCCGAGGTGGTAGCCGCAGGATTCCCCGTATTCACTGGGCTCCGCCAGATCGGCAATGGTGGAGAGGCCGTTGTTCACGCACCAGACCCTGCCCGCGTACTCATTGCCCTCGAACAGCGGCACCTCGCCTTCCCAGTCCTCGGAGCCGTCCCACGCCTTCCGGTAGGCCGCTATGAAGTTGGCGCCCCCCTCGAACAGCCAGTGCGGCCCGATCTCGAATGCCAGGTGGTAGTGGGCAACCTCGTGGTGGATGAGGCCGGCGTGGGCTGTATCCGGCCAGTCGCTGTCTGTGGACAGCACTATAGAGTCCACGAAATTCTTCCCTCCGTATCCGTAGCCCTCGTAATTCTCCACGTTGACCTGGAGCATGATGATGTCCGTCACCGGGAACGGGCTTGCCATCACGCGCTCGGTGGCCAGCGCCCCGTCCGCGGCGGCAGTGAGGATGTCGCCCGTTATCGCTTCGTGCCCGAAGGCCCAGATGCCGACAGAGCCGCTCAGCGGCAGATCGACGGTTCGTGTCTCGGTGAACCACTCTTCCAGCAGATCGGTGTAGATCGCGTCATCATAGGTCATCTTTGCCAGGACGATGATGAACGCTCGCTCCTCCAACGAGAGACCGTCGGCGAACCACTCTTGCGCCTGCAGCCGTCTGAAGCTGTCCGGGTACTGCCACGATATGTCACCGAGGGCGTAGAGGACATCGACGTTGATCGTCCGCGCCGGCTCCTCCACGCTGTGGGCGAACATCCGGCGCGCCAGAGCAGGGTCCTCATCGTAGAGATACTGGAGGCCGTAGACGGCGCTCGATTCCAGCGGGCCGAGGCCGTCCTGGACCCACGGCGCGTTGGCAAGCTTCCGGCCAAGCTCGGCATCCTTGAGCCAGACCTCGAGGATGGGCAGGACGGCAAGCGGGTATGGCGGATCGTCGTACCACGGCA
This sequence comes from Dehalococcoidia bacterium, assembly GCA_965203815.1. Lineage (GTDB taxonomy): Bacteria > Chloroflexota > Dehalococcoidia > UBA6926 > UBA6926 > VXMO01. The sequence goes on from OZ241912.1 coordinate 1,551,296, forward strand.
GCAGCTGCGCGAGGGCGGCCTCGGCCTCCTCATGGGGCGTGGGCGTCGGCGTCGGGATGGGAGTCGGTGTTGGAGGCACTGTCGGCTCGGGAATGGGAGTGGGCGTTGGAGGTACTGTCGGCTCGGGAACAGGAGTTGCTGTCGGGGCGGGAATTGGTGACGTGAGGGGCGCTGCCGTCGGCAGAGGAACGGGCGTTGCCGTCGGTGTGACATATCCCATTGCCGTCGGTGTGGGCGTGGGCGCAGGCGCGGGGGTCACGGTTGCCGTTGGGGCGAGGTGCGGCGTCGACGTGGGCGTGGGAGCCGTCGGCGTCGGTCTCAGCAGATCGCCGCAGCCCGCCGTCAACAGGAACAGAAGCGCCAGGGCCAGCGCCAAGGCCGGACCGGCGCGAACCCTGCCCTCAAGCGTCATTCCTCATCCCTCGTCTTCGTCTTCGCCATCCCATAACTCAACCGTGGTTTGGTGATGAATGCTCTTGGGGTTGTCCGCGTCGTCATCCGGCAGGGTTCGAATGACATTATACAAAGCAGGCAGCAAGCCATAAGCGCGCGATGGCGTGTCGGGTATAGTTTTGGGAGAGGCATCATAGCCATGTTGGACATAGGCGGCGTATAGGGAGGAAGCGAGCATGACCGGCAGAAATCGACGCATTGCCCTGGCCGCCGGAGTATTGGCGCTCCTCGTCTCCGCGCTCTTCTCGGCATGCGACAGCGAAGGAGGAAATCCGCTGGCCAATACGGAGTGGAGGCTGGTCGCGCTGGGCGATGCCGCCGCGCCCGCCGACGTGGTGGGGGGCGACCCAACCCTCAAGTTCACCACCGAGATGGATATGACGGGGTGGACGGGCTGCAATGCGTACAGCGCGAGATACAGCGCGTCGGAGCCGGAGCTGAGCCTTGACGATCTGACGTGGCAGGAAGCGGGCTGCCCGACCGATGCGCTATTCCAACAGGAACAACGGATGCAGGACTCGCTGGCGACGGTGGAGCGGTTCGAGGTCACAGAGGAACAACTCACGCTCCACAGCGAGGGTGGGCAAGTGATGGTCTTCGAGCGGGCAGGGTAGTCTGGATTCCCGCTTTCGGAGGAATGACGGAGAGGGGCTGGAAGGCGGCCCTACGCTCGCACTATTTGAGGGGTTCGTGTGCGGATCAATCCTGCGTTTCCGTAGTCTCCGTTCCGCCCTTGATCATCCGGTAGCCCACGCGGGATTCCGTGAAGATGTACCTGGGGTTGTCCGCGTGATCGTCCAGCTTGCGTCGGAGCCGCTTTACCACGTTCCGCACCAGCCACGCCTCGCCCACCCGCTCCGGACCCCAGATTCGCTGGAGCAGCACGGCGTGGGTTAGCGTGCGCGGGGCGTGGACTGCCAGCTCATAGAGCACCGCGTACTCCGTGGCAGTCAGTTCCACTGGCTCCCCGTTCACCGTGACCCGGCGCATTGCGTAGTCGATGCCCAGCCCTCCGAAGGCGTAGGGGCCTGACGGCTCCCACAGGAAGGGGTCCAGCCGCTTCCTGAGCGCCGCCCTGATCCTTGCCGCCAGTTCCGTCGGCGAGAACGGTTTGACCAGATAGTCGGTCGCGCCCATGTCGAGAGCCCTCGCGACGGTCTCGTCCTGGCCGTACACGGACAGAAAGATGACCGGCACGTCGATCTGCTTGCGGATGTCGTTCATCAGCTCGATGCCGTCGCTTCCCGGCAGCACCAGGTCCAGCAGCGCCAGGTGAGGCTTCTCTCCCGCCAGGAGGCGCGGCACGTCGGCCGGGTCGGTGGTCGCGACAGGCGCGTAGCCCGCCCTGGTGAGAACCTCGCGGATGTACCGCAGGTCCTGGGGGTTGTCGTCCACGGCCAGCACACGGATACGGGGCTTGCGTCGCGAGCCGCGGGTGCCCGGATCGGGAGCAGGCATCATGGACTGCTCCACCGCCGGCAGCGTGAAGGTGAACCGCGCGCCCAGCCCCGGCCCGTCGCTCTCCGCCCAGATGCGGCCGCCGTGCGTTTCCACAATGCCCTTGCAGATGGCGAGCCCAAGCCCCAACCCGTCGATGCCCATCCCGGGACTCGCGTTGCTTGTCCGCGAGAACTTGCGGAACAGCTCCGGCAGAACCTCAGCCGGTATGCCCCGGCCCTGGTCGGTGATGGAGATGGCAACGTGAACCCCGTCCCGCACGGCGCTCACCAGTATCGGCGACCCGCCGGGCGAGTAGTCCGCCGCGTTGGAGAGCAGGTTGTTCAGCACCTGCACGATTCGCCGCCGGTCGGCCATCACCTGCGGCAGGTTCTCTTCCAACTCCACCTGCAGGGGGTTTCTCGTCTCTGCGCTGCGGAACCGGCCTCCGGCCTCGTCCACCAGCGGGCGCAGCTCCGACGGCTCCGGGTCCACGGGCAGCGTTCCCGTCTCGATGCGCGCCACGTCCAGCAGGTCGCCGATCAGATAGCGCATATGCTCGGCACGGTCGACGATGATGCGGTAGAACTGCCGCATCTCCGCCGGGTCCAGGTCCGATGCCGCGTTCAGCAGAGTGGTTCCCGCGCCCATCACGGAGGTCAGCGGCATCCTCAACTCGTGGCTCACCATGGCCAGGAACTCCGCCCGCAGACGCTCCTGCTCCTCCAGCGGCGTCATGTCCTGGAGGGTGATGACGAACGATGCCACCTGGCCATCCTCGCCGTGGATGGGCGAGGCGTTGATCAGAAGGTTCACGCTGCGCCCGTCGGGAATCCTCAGCGTGATCTCCTCGGCGCGCACCGGATCGCCCGTGCTGAACAGCTCAGACAGGGGAAACTCCCGCAGTGACACCTCGCTGCCGTCGCCGCGCACGCACGTAATCATGTCAACGATGTCTTCCGCCTGCTGGCCCTCGTCCAGCAGAACCTCCACCAGCCGTCTGGCCTCGCGGTTGACGGACTCCGGCATTCCCGTCCGCGCGTCGAAGACCACCACGCCCACCGGGGAGGTGTCGATGAGGGTCTCCAGGTCCGCCCTGGCCCGCCGCTCATCCCGGTGAGTGCGGGCGTTGGCGATGACCAGCGCCGCCTGGGCGGCGAACATCACCAGGGTCTGCTCGTCCTCCGGGCTGAACTCCCGCCCGTCCTCGCGGCCGGCCAGGAAGATGTTGCCCACCCGCTCGCTCCCGTGGAACATCTGCGACGCCAGGAAGGGCGAAGCCTGCCCGTCAGGCAGGGGCAGGCTGAATTCGGCGAAGCCCAGAGACCGGACGTAGCCCACCAGGTCGGGGATGCGCAGGGGCTCGGAGATGCCGCCCAGTTGCTCGAATATTCCCCGTCCCTCCGGGGTCTGCCAGAGCTGCTCGGTCTCCTCGCCGGTCATCCCCGACGAGAGGAAGTCCCCCACCGCGCCCTCGTCATTGAGGAGGGTCATCACCCCGTAGTGGGCGCCGGTCAGCGAGCGCGCCGCGTCCAGCGTCCCCTGCAGCACCTGGTCGAAGTCCAGGCTCTCGTTGATGTGTTGGCTGGCCGCGCTGAGGCGTGACAGGCGTTCCCGCAGCGCCTCGATCTCTCCTTGCGGCTGGTCTGAACTCGCCATTAATTCACCTCTCGTCTTGAGTGCGCCGGAGCCTGCCCGCGGAACCCCCGATAAAGGCCCTCAGATATAAAGATATATAAAATTGTACAAAAACACTACTTAAAGATACGCATGTGATAGAGGTCGCTCTCTATCCTTAAGTAAGAGAAGTCAACGCCGCTCACCCTGAGCTTGTCGAAGGGTGGGCCTGTCGAAGTATGAACGCGCAACCGACAGAAAGGAGATAGCACCATGCTGAATAGGATGACCGCCCCCCCCCCCCCGCGATTGATGCGATTGAGACTCCTGCTTGCCCTGGCCGCGCTGCTCTGCGCCGCCGGCATCGCGTATGCCGTGATGCCGGCCGACGAGGCGCAGGCCCACGACTGCGGCCATGTTCAGTTCCACCAGAATCACTCGGGCGAGACGGGCGATCACGACTCGACCCTGACCTTTGCCACTGATCACGGCCATAACCACCAGGAGCGGGCTGTGATTTACACGTGGTACAAGGGCCAGAGCTTCGGGTACGGGCAGCCTATTTCAGGCGCACAGGGGTGGCATCTGCACTGCCTGATCGTCGGCGGGGTGTAGCCGATGATCGGCCCGGAGACACGATGAGATGAGAGGAATCAACATGAAGGCGAAGATCCCCTGGCCGGCCTTGATCGCCCTGGCAGTCCTGGGTTCGCTGCTCCTCGCCGCCTGCGGTGGCGGGGACGGGCTGACGCGGGCTGAGGTGGAGGAGATAGTCAACGACGCCGTTGCCGAGAATACCCAGCCGGAGCCCGGGGTAACCCGGGCTGAGGTGGAGGAGATCGTCAGGGCGCAGATCGCCGCCGTGCCGCCCAGGTCCGCTCCCGCCGAGTACACGCAGTACTTCGTCGACAACGCAATCGCCCGGTACGAGGCCGAGGGCCTCGATGCCACGGTGGCGCACTACAACAGCCCCCAGAGCGTGGACGGCCAGTGGTACGTCTTCATCATCGACGAGGACGACCTGGTGATAGCGCATCCCGAATCCGGACGTCTTGGCCTGGACCTGAAGGGCTGGGTGGGCACGGACATCAACGGCTACGAATTCGGGCCGGAGATGCTCTCCGCCACGGAGGAGGGCAAGTGGGTGTCCTACGTCTACAGCAACCCGGAGAGTGGGGGCATAGGCGAGGACAGCTTCGAGTTGAAGAACGTGTGGGTGGAGCGGCATGACGGGCTGCTGTTCGGCTCGGGCTGGTACATCGACGCCGACGCGTTCACGGAGATGCTGGTGACCCTGGCGGTGGAGAAGTTCCAGGAAGACGGCCTGGTGGAGACCATGTCCTACTTCGCCAGTCCGGGCAGCGCCCTGGCCGGGCTGGAAGAGGCCGTTGCCTACTACAACGCCGCCGAGACGGTGGACGGCAAGTGGTTCGCCTTCATCGGCGACCCCAACGGCATCATCGTGGGCCACTCAGACATCTTGAAGGTAGGCGGGAATACCCAGGACCTGTTCGACGGGCAAACCTTCGAAGCCACCCCCGAGGGAGTGTGGGTGGAGTCCGGGTCGCTGCGGATCTACGTGGCGGGCTACCTCGGCTTCGTCTTCGGCTCCGGCTGGAGCCGCGAGAACTAGGCAGAGAAATCGAAGCGGCGCGGGGGAGGCGGAACGCAACGATTCATGAACAACCCTCTCACTCCGCCAGACAAGTTGGTGATTCTCATAGTGTGGTCCTCCGTTGTCGTGTTCGGTATCTTTGCCCTTATCAAGGCGTTCACTGAAAGGTAGAGGCGAGAACCTTCAGGGAAGGGCGAGCTGTAGCGCGGGAGCAGATAGTTATGCCGCTTACTGACAGAGACGAGATTGCGGCGCGGGCGATGCAGGCGATCGTGACGGGCGAGGTCACACGGGCAGACCCGCTAACGTCTCTCTCATCGATTTTGACGGAAAAGAAGATGCACAGGATAGCCCGCATGGCGTATGACATGGCCGACGCGATGCTGAATGAGGGAGATCCCGATTCCGCCGCCCGTTCACCGTGAAGGCGATAGGCCGCCAGATATAGTTTCTACCAGATTTAACGGAGAACTGACATGCAGCGAGTTGTCATCATCGGTGGAGGAGCTGCGGGGCTGAGCGCCGCATACACTCTGAAAAAGCATGGCATTGCTCCCATACTGCTGGAGGCCGACGACCATGTCGGGGGGCGGCTTGCCGCCGATGAGGTAGACGGGTTTCTCATTGATACGGGAGCCGACTTCTTCTGCTACTCCTACGACGAGGTCTTTCGCATCTGCGAGGAGTTGGACGTGCCGCTTGTCCCTTCGATGCAGAAGCTCGGCTGGTACAGAAACGGACGGTGGCGTGTAACCACGGCTGCTCCGTCTCTTCCCGGCATCATCACCAACATGAGGTCGTTCCCAAGCCTGGGACTGATGTCGTGGGGGGCGATGAAACTGATCTGGAAGGTCTTTCGCCAAGCCGACTACCTGACGTTCGCCGGCAACAGCCGCATGGCCGAGATCGACGGAGACGAGAGCTTCGGCGAGTACCTGGAGAGGACAGGCGCGCCCGAGTCTCTCAGAGTCACGCTCAGCGGGTTCGTTGAGAACGGAGTGCTCGACTACGTCGCTTCCTCCAGCCAGGCGTACATCAGGGGGTACCTGGCCAACACGATGCTGCGACCGCACAAGCTGATGCAGCCGGAGAAAGGGGCGGGCGCGCTTGCCCGCGCCCTACGCGATGCATGCGCGGACGTCACCCGCCTTTCGACGCCCGTGCGGGAAGTACTGGTCGACGGGGGGGGGGTGACGGGCGTGGTGATCGACGGCGAGACCATCGAGGCCGACGCCGTTATCTGTGCGGTTCCCGCTCCGGTCGCGCTGGAGATCATCCCCGGACTTCCAGGGACGGTCCGGGAGGCGCTGGGCAACGTCACCTACTCCTCCGCGTGCCGGCTGGTGATGGGACTGGACCGTCCGCCGCTGCCCCCTGGGTGGCACGGCGCAATCTACCCGGAGGACGAGACCCCCTGGTGCTGGACCGGTCCATCAACCTGCCGGGCTGCGTGCCGCCGGGGAAGAGCACGCTGGACCTGATCGCGGGGCGCGAGCGCGCGAAGCAACTACTGGAACTGGACGATGATGAGGAGATCAAGCGCGAACTGCTGCGGGACATTCGCCGAAACCCGCCGCCCGGTTCGGATTTTCCCGGCGACAATGAGGGACTGTTCTACCGCGTCTACAGATGGAAGACAGCGGTGTGCAAGGGGCCGCCCGGGATGTTCAAGGCGGTGGCGAACGCCCGCCGCGAGCTCGGACAGGAGATCCCCAACCTCTTCCTGGCCGGTGATTACACGCGAGTCCCCCTGGTCAACGGAGCCCTGGCCAGCGGCATCTCGGCCGCCGAAGATGCCCTGGGCCTGTTGAAAGTTGATGGATAGTCCCACAGGGAGCCTTCGCCGCGTTCACTGCAATGCTCCGTTATGAGGAAGAGACAGAACGCGCTTGGTCTAACATCACCAACCGGAAACCCTCAAAGTAAGAGTTCTTGATTGTCTCCAGCGTGGTGGGCGGCGAGGGGCTCGAACCCCCGACCTTCTGCGTGTAAAGCAGACGCTCTAACCGGCTGAGCTAGCCGCCCATGGGTTGATGAAATGGCGCGCTTGGCGGGACTCGAACCCACGGCCTCAGCCTCCGCAGGGCTGCGCTCTATCCAGACTGAGCTACAAGCGCGTGTCACGTGCGGCCGTTTTCGGCCACATTTTGTCCAGCCTGTCGTGGTGCCGAGGGAGAGATTTGAACTCTCACGCCCGCTAGGGGCACTGCGCCCTGAACGCAGCGCGTCTGCCGTTCCGCCACCTCGGCCCGAATTTGATGACTCGACTGTCCGTTGTGCGCTATCCATTATGGCACGGCGCGCCGCCACGTGGGGCGGCGGGAATGACGGAGTTATTGGGCTTCGAAGAGGGAGGTTAGTTGATTAAGGCCTGCGCGTGTGTCTGTGCCGAGGTTTACACGCAAGAGGCGTCGTCCGCGTTGGATCAGCGCGCCGGCATCGCCCGCGGCCTGTGCCGTAAGCAGCTGCCCGAATGTGTAGTCGGTTTCCGGCACGGCGACGTCGCTTGCAGTGGCATCATCCACGATCTGCAAGAAGAGGCCGTTGTTCGCGCCGCCCTTGTGGAGCTGCCCGGTGGAATGGAGGAATCGGGGGCCGTAACCGGCGGTTGTGGCGACACGCGCCTTGCCCCCTAAGACGCTGCGTAGATTCCGGATACCCTCCGAGATTCCGTCACCCGGAGCGAGGTAGACGTGCAGGCCGATGTAGTCGCCTGCCGATGCCGATTCCAGCCAGCCGGACGCCGCAGACTCCAGGTCGGCATCGTCAATCGAGATGATGCGCCCCGAATCTTGAGATGAGCCGCCGCCCGCCATCGCCTCACGCGCCAGGTCCTTGGCTAGCTGCACGTCCGGTTGGTCGAACGGGTTGATGCCCAGCACGGCTCCGGCGGCGGCGGTGGCAATCTCCCACCGCATCATGAGTCTGCTGATCTCATGCGTGTCCTCGATGATCTGAGACACGTGCGCCCACTCAGGCACCAGCGCGCGTACAGCTTCGCGTTTCTCTTGCTCCGGCTCGTTATGCAGGCCGATGTAGACCATGACGCGGTCGTGGCGGTAGTCGGGGTAGTCCCAGACGGGCTCCTGGTCGATGGGGACGATGCCAACATCACGCTTGCCGGTGCTTTCGGCGATGAGCTGCTCAATCCACGTTGGCAGACTGCGCAGGCCCGGAGAGGTCACAAAGGTCAGCTTGTCGCGACCCGCCAGAGCACATTCGCCGATGGTGGCTCCGAGCCTCAGAGCTTGCTCAATCTCTTCGCCCGACGCGCTCTTTGCGGATCCCACGGCGGTCAACAGCTTGCCAATGTCAACGCCAATGAGGGCGGCGGGAACGAGGCCGAATTCGCAGAGGGCCGAATAGCGCCCGCCAACGTCCTCAGGGGCGGAGAAAACCCGGCGGAATCCGCGCTCATTCGCCAGCCGTTCCAGCGGCGTGCCGGAGTCCGTCACGGCAACAAAATGCGGCCCGGAATCAATTCCCGCTTCGGTTAGCCTTGCCCAGAAGTAGTAGAAGAAGGAAAGCATCTCTGTCGTGGTGCCCGATTTGCTGGACACGACGAACAGCGTTCGCGAGAGATCGAGCGCATCTGCCAGGGTGGTCACGGCGGCGGGGTGGGTGCTGTCGAGCACGGTCAGGCGGGGATGACCGTTGGCGTTGCCGAACGTGGTTTGAAAGACCTCCGGCGCGAGACTTGAGCCGCCCATGCCGAGAACGACAACATCGGTGAATCCCTCAGTCGCAGCGTCACGCCCGAATTGGGTGAGGTCCCCGATCTTGGGCGCCATGGTTGAGGGCAGGTCGAGCCAGCCGAGCCGGTTCTCGATCTCGGGCGTGCCACGCGGCGCCCAGAGCGTTGGGTCGTGCTCCAGCATTCGCCGGATGAACCCGTCCGACTTCCACTGCCGCAGCCGCGCTTCGATGCGCTCGGGAACCGCGCCCGCCTGTGCCATGCTTCCCCTCACCCTTTAGTGCGTGTCAAATATCTGCTGGTAGCGCCCGATCTCGGCCAGCAGTCGCTCTCGCTCCTGCGGCGTCGGGTTGTCAGCATCCGCGAAGGGAGTCAATGGCCCCAGTGTCCAAATCGCCAGGGTCAGCAGAAGCCGAGCCTTGATTGCGGAAAGGTTGTCCCCCGTGATGAAGGTGTCCTGCGTTGGTTCTTTGGGGATCCGCCCGCGCAGCCCGCGGCTGGTCAGGACGACGGGGATGCCGTGTTTCCTGACCGCCTCTTCGAGTGCAGGGCGCTGGAATCGGTGGGGCACGCCGCTGTATGCGAAACCCTCAATGACGATGCCGTGGCCGGGATGGTTAGAGTCATGGAACTGTTCTTCATGGGCGCGCCGAATCAGCGCTCGAACCTGCACATCGTCCGCGCCCGCGTACGTCTTGACGATGTCCACAGTGGGTAACGTCAAGGGCAGGGGGCCGCCGCCGCGCACCCGGGATTCGGCAGTATGCAGCCGCGTCGGTGAGAAGTAGAACGAGACCTGGTCAGCCTCGATGGAGCCGATGGCGGATGCTGAGCCGCCAAGCGACGCGAACCCACCCGGCCTCTGGTTTGTCTTGGTCACGTCGCGCGCCGGAAAGATCTGCTCATCAAGGATGACCACCACGCCCTTGCCGGCGGCGTCCGGCGATGCCGCCACGCGCACGGCGTCCCACAGATTCCAGTCGCCGTCGTTGCCGATGCTGCCGTGTCTGCGCTGCGATGCTGCTACGACCACCGGCTTGCGCGAGTTCACCGTGTAATTAAGGAAAGAGGCCGTTTCTTCTGTCGTGAATGTTCCGTGCGTGACGATGCAGGCGTCCACGTCCGGTTGGGCGAGCGCCTCGTTGACCGTGTTGGCGATGAGGACGAGTTCCCGCATGGAGAACGTTTCGCCGCCGCGCCGCAGTTCCCCGCCGGTGTCCGGATCAATGACCATCTCCACCCGGAGGTTCGCGACATCGGACAGCAGCCCGTTGCGGCCGTTCGTGTCCACGCTGAATCGGTCGATCTCCTCGATGACCCGCTCGGCGGCGAGATGGAATTGAGAATACGTCTCTGGGGGCTCATGCCCGGGCTCCATGTAGGGCAGGAGATAGAGGCCGTCCTGGGGGGTCAGCGTTACCTCATGGAAATCGCCATTTCCGTCGGCCACAGGGTTGCCGTCCCGATCCTCGCGGCGAATCCGCACCGTGACCGGCTCATGCAGGCGCTGGGCTCGGAGAACGTTGAGGGGTCCGCCCGCCTTGCTCGACGTCACAAAGGGCAGGCCGTTCTGGATCGTGCCGCCTGTTGGAACGATGGCGATTGTGGGCTTGGAGGTCATTCTCCAATCCCGAACAGCCGGGCGGCGTTGCCACCGAGGATGGCGGCGCGATCATCCTCCGGCAGGTCAAGTTCCGTCACGTCCGCCTTCATCGGCGGGATCTGCGCATATGGATAGTCCGTCCCGAACATGATCATGTCGTTGCCCATCAACTCCCGGGCGAACATGATGGCCGGACGCAGCCGTGACACAGTGTCAATGTGGACCTTCTTGAAATATTCCCAGGGGCCTTTGTCGTTCTCGCCCCAGTGGCCGGCGCGTGGGCCGCCGGTGCGGTTCAGCCGTCCCATGAGGAAGGGCAGTGTGCTGCCGAGGTGGCAGAGGACGAACTGAAGATTCGGGTACTTCTCCATAACGCCGCTGAGGATGATTCGCATCATGGCGGTGGATGAGTCGAACAGGAACCCCATGTTGACGGCCATCGTCCAGCCCTCGAGGTGGTGGGCCATCACCGGCCAGCTTGGGTGGATCATCATCACGACGCCCAACTCTTCCGCCCGCTCATAAACGGGCCACAAGTCCGGTTCATGCAGCTGCTTGCCCGCCACGTTTGAGGTCAGCATCATGCTGCGCAGGCCGAGGTCGTTCACGGAACGATCGAGTTCTTTGAGCGCGGCGTCCGGGTTGAGAAGTGGCAGCGTTCCCATGCCGACAAATCTGTCCGGGTTGTCCTTTTGAATCTGCGCGATGCCCTCATTCGCAGCGGCGGCAAGCTCCACGTTCAGCACGGGGTCATCGGCCACCTCGCCTGCCGGGACGACGCAGCTCATCACGTGCATGTCCACGCCCGCCTCGTCCATGTCATTGACGCGCGTCTCCAGCCTGAACATCCCGGCGGGCATCGTGTACGTGTCCATGTCCGACACGTGGAAGATGATGTCGTCGCCGCTCCGTTCCATATACGGGAACGTCCTGCGATTCAACAGCAGGTTGATGTAATCGGGAACGGCGAAATGATTGTGCGTGTCGATGTGCATGCGCGGAAACTCCAGATTCCCCCAATTGCGGCCGGTCGATCAATTGTTATTGTAGCGCCCACGCCCGAACGGGCGCTGCTTGGCGAATCGAGTACCATTAACGGGACGCCTGTGGCGTGCTTTGGATATACAGCGCGGAAAGGAGAACCGTACGTGGCGACTTTGAGCCGGTCGATAGGGCTGTCGCGTGAGCAGCGCATCTCGGAGCTTGGCCGTGATCTGCTCAGCGCCGCCTACCTGCGCGGCAGCTTTGTTCTCCGTTCCGGCCGCACCAGCAACTACTACTTCGACAAGTACCTCTTTGAAACGAAACCCAGCATCCTGCGCCGTTTGGCGGCGTTCATGGCGGAGCTTGTGCCGCCCGGCACGGACCGCATCGCCGGCCCGGAGCTTGGCGCGGTTGCCCTCGCGACCGCCCTCTCCCTCGAGATGGGCCTGCCGTTTGTCATCGTCAAGAAAGAGCAGAAGGCATATGCGACGGGCAACGTTGTGGAGGGGGAGCTTTTTGCCGGTGAGCGTGTCCTGCTGGTGGAGGACGTGGTGACGACCGGCAGCCAGGCCATTGAGGCGGGCATCGCCCTTCGCGCGGCAGGCGCAACGGTTTCCGATGTGCTGGTCGTGATTGATCGCGAGGAGGGGGCGCAGCAGATGTTGGCCGCCGCAGGCTACCAACTCCGCGCCCTGTTCAGGCGGCGCGACCTCGGAATCTGAATGTTTTAAACTTGACTACACGCAGCCCGTTAAACGAGAGACCTGTCACAACACACAACCCGGTAAACAGGAAAGATACTCACAGCACCTAGTCCAATGAATGACACGAATATCGTTGACCTTTTAAAGTCCACCGGCTGCCTTGTTGAGGGGCAGTTAGAGGATTCCGACGACGGCCAAAGCGGCTGGGTTGCCGGCGCGATGGAACCGCTGGCGAATCCCACAGCCGTCTCCGAACTGGCCGGGTGCCTGTCCGACGCGCTGCCGTCCCCAGCGCCTGATATCATCGCCGCGTGGCCGGGGCTGTCCAACGTCGTGTTAGCATTTGCCATCGGCGTGCGGGTAGACAAGCCTGTCATCCTACTGTCTGATGCAGAGGGACTTGTCACCGCCTCCGGCAACGTTGGGGCGGGACAGGAAGTCGCCTTGGTGGGCGTTACTCTCAGTGAACGCGACGCCAATCTTGCTCGGGCTTTCGTCGAGAACCGGGGCGGCAGGTTGGCGGTCACCGCGTCTCTGGTGGGGGTGGGCCAGGTTGCAAACGAGCTTTCGCTCGTATCAGTAGGGGTGGGGGTTGATGGCAACGACTGAGCAGGAGATCGCGGCCGGATCGGCGGACGCGGCGGAGGAATCCGAGGCCGCTATCTCTGAGCTGCGCGCGGATCCCGGCCGTATCGCAGCCGATCTGGAACGCTTGTCAGAGATTGGCGCAGAGCCGGGCAGCGGCGTCTCGCGCATTGCGTTTTCACAGGAAGAGCGCGCCGCCCACGATCTTGTCTCAGGTTGGATGGTGGATCTCGGCCTCTCCGTCCGCACGGACAGTTTCGGAAACACGGTCGCAACACTGCCCGGGACTGACCCGAACAGGCCCGCTATTGGTTTCGGCTCACATCTTGATTCCGTACCGCACGGCGGGCGGTTTGACGGGGCCGTTGGCGTTCTTGCCGCGCTGGAAGTCATTCGCATGTTCGCTGAGACGGACATTACAACGGCCCATCCTCTCATGGTGATCGCCTTTGCCTCTGAGGAGGGCGCGCGATTCGGCGAGCCGTGTCTTGGCAGCAAAGCAGTTGCCGGCGTGTTGCAGGAGGCGGACATGGAACGACTCCGTGACGCAAACGGCATCACGCTCGCGCAGGCCATGCGCGCTCTGAGTTTCGATCCGCTCGCGCTGCCGCAGGCCCGATGGGCGCCCAACACCCTCGCCGCGTTTCTTGAACTGCACATCGAGCAGGCGAGATCGCTGGAAGAGGGTGGAGAACGCATCGGCCTCGTGGACGCCATCGCGGGAAACACGCGCATTCGTCTAGTGATAAAGGGTCGCCAGGATCACTCCGGCGGCACGCCAATGTCCCAGCGTCGTGACGCGTTGGCCGCCGCCGCGGAAGTCATTCTTGCGGCGGAATCCATCGCCAACGAGCCGCGCCGCCGCGCGACCGTCGCCACTGTCGGACGCCTACATGTCTATCCAAACAGCATCACTACCATCCCCGGCGACGTGGAGTTCTATCTTGACGTGCGCGACGTGGACAGTGATCGCCAACGACTGACGACGAATGACATTGTCACCCGCGCGGAGGAAACCGCCGCCCGCCGCGGACTGCGCTGCGAGTGGGAGGTTGTATCCGACACGTCGCCCGTGGTTTTGCCCAAGTGGCTGCGCGATCTAACGACCGGAGCCACCGACCGCCTCAATGTGCCGCATCGCGTGACTACCAGCGGTGCAGGGCACGATGCGGGTATCCTCTCGCGAGCCATCCCCGCCGCAATGCTATTCGTGCCGAGCCGTGATGGCCTGAGCCACTGCCCGGAGGAGTGGACCAGCATGGAGGATATCGCCATCGGCGCGCGGGCGCTCGCGGAGAGCATCCGGGACATCGATACCTTCCTGACGAAAGAGGTCGCCGAATGACAACTGAACTTATGGACGCCAACGGGACTATTCCCGTTTTCGCGGGCACACACGTCCCGCAGCTTCGCCTGCCGTCCAGCGTGCAACTTGAAGTGATGAACACGAATGGTCATCAAGCGCCCGCGGCGACTTTTGTCGAGACCGAGATCATCTCCAATGACGAGATTGCGCCGGAGCACTATCTGATGCGCGTGCGTTCCGAAGCATTGGCGAACGGCGCGCCTGGCCAGTTCGGCGTGATTCGCCCCGGCTCAGCGACGGACGTTCATCCCATCCTGCCGCGTCCCATGGCGGTCTACCGCTATGACAAGGCAGCGGGCACTGCCGATTTCGTCTACCGTGTCGTGGGGTATGGCACGGCTGCCATGGCTCAGCGCAGAGCGGGGGACATCGTGGAGATTGTGGGCCCGGTCGGGCGGCCTTTCCCGATTTCTGATGACGCCAACGGTATTCTCATCGTTGGGCGCGGCATCGGTGTGTGCTCCTTGACGACGCTTGTCGATGCAGCGCGAGAGCGGAACATCGAGATCTACGCCGTGTTTAGCGCCCGCAACAAGAATGTCATCCTTGGCCAGGACATCATCAAGAAGGCTCGCGGTCACGCCCTCTATGTGGACGACACTGACGGGAGCAGCGACGTTAGAAACGTTGAGCCGTGGATCAGCGAAATCATCGACTCCGGCCGCGTGCAGCAAGCCTACGTCTGCGGTTCCAATCGTTTGATCGAGCTGACAACCCGACTCGGCGCTCCCGCGGATGTTGAGACCTACGTCTCTCTTGAGGCCCACATGGCCTGCGGTCTCGGCTACTGCCATTCCTGTGCGACGGGCGCGTTTGGGGAGTCGGCGGAGTCGCCGCTCGTATGCCGGGACGGCCCCGTCTTTCGCTGTCACCCGGCAGGCGTTACTGTATAGGGGATGGCCGTACAGGACACTGAGACCGACAGCAGGCTGGGGGTTGACCTCGGCGCCGGGCTGACCCTCAAGAACCCGGTCATGCCCGCATCCGGCTGTTTCGGGCCGGAGATGGGAACCCTGTTTGACCTTGGTCAACTGGGCGCGCTCGTTCCCAAGACCATCTTCTATGGTGAACGCGCGGGAAATCCCGCCCCCCGCACCGCCGAATCCCCCGCCGGAATGCTCAACTCCATCGGCATCCCGTCGCGCGGCGTCGAGCATTTTCTCACCGACCTGCTGCCCGAGTACACGAAGTACGATTCCCCCGTCATTGTGAGCATTGGCGGGTTGGGCATTGAGGAATATGACCGCCTTGCCGAGCGGCTGAACGGTGAACCGGGCGTCGCAGGGCTTGAAGTCAATATCTCCTGCCCGAACCTTGAGGCGGGCGGCATGGAGATCGGCGCGAGCCCCGCCAATGTTGAGCGTGTTGTGCGCGGCGTGTCAGACCGATTCGACGGGCCTGTTATCGCCAAGCTCACGCCCAATATCACCAACATTGCCGACATCGCCAGGGCCTCCGAGCAGGGCGGCGCAACAGCCATCTCCGCCATCAACACCCTGTCCGGCATGGTTATCGACGTGGACAATCAACGAACCGTCACGGGCACGATGACGGGCGGTGTCTCAGGCCCAGCCATCCGTCCCATTGCTGTGCGCATGGTCTGGCAGGTGTGCGCCGCCGTTTCGCTGCCGGTTGTCGGCATCGGCGGCATCACGTCGGCCAGGGATGCGTTGGAGTTCATCCTTGCGGGCGCGACGGCCGTCGCCGTCGGCACCGCCAATTTCACACGTCCCACAACGATGCTGGACGTCATCGAGGGGTTGAAGACCTACGTTGAAACGCACCGCCTCGCCGGCATCGGTGATATACGCGGGCAGCTCGAAGAGGGAATGCGCGTTGCGATTGAGCCGCCGCGCCCGGCCACGCCCGTCCCAGGGCGGACTGAGTAACATCAATCCATGACGCCCGACGAATTCATCCAAAAATGGCAGGACTCCGAACTGACGGAGAGCCAGGGATCACAGCAACGCTTTCTCGACCTTTGCGAGCTGCTTGACGAGCCCAAACCTGCGGATGTCGACCGATTAGGCGAGTCGTATTGCTTTGAGAAAGGGGCGCGCAAGGACTCCGGCGGCGCGGGATGGGCTGATGTCTGGAAACGCGGTCATTTCGCGTGGGAGTACAAGGGAAAGCATAAGGACCTGGATGCTGCCTTCGGTCAACTCCGGCAGTATTCTCTGGGACTGGAAAACCCGCCGCTGCACATCGTGTCTGATATGGAGCGGTTCCGCATCCGCACCAACTGGACGAACAGCGTCAGCGAAACTCACGACTTCAGTCTTGAGGACCTCAAGGACCCGGCGAAGCGCAATCTGCTCAAGTGGGCGTTCTCAGACCCCGAACGACTCAGGCCGGGGACAACTCGGCAAACGCTCACTGAGCAGGCGGCTAATTCCTTTGCATCGGTCGCTCACTCGCTGCGGGGGCGTGGATACAACCCGCAGGACGTCGCACATTTCGTCAACCGGCTCGTCTTTTGCATGTTCGCTGATGACGTTGGCCTGCTGCCCGACCGCATGTTTAGGCGGTTGCTGGAGCGAGCGCGCAGGAATGCGGACGAATTCGTTGGTCTTGCCAGTGATCTCTTCGGGCATATGAAGAGCGGAGGTCAGTTCGGGCTGGAGAAGGTCGAGTGGTTCAACGGAGGACTGTTTGACGACGATACGGCATTGCCGCTGGAGGGATACGCCATCACCACTGTTTGGAGGGCATCGCAACTGGACTGGTCGCAAATCGACCCGTCGATTTTTGGGACACTCTTTGAGCGTGGACTGGACCCCGGCAAGCGCACCCAGCTTGGCGCACACTACACTGACCCCGACAAAATCATGCAGATCATCAATCCGGTCATCGTTCGTCCATTGCTTGCTGAATGGAACGTAGAAAAATCTCAGATAGAAACCGATGTAAAGCTTGCCGACACCGCACCGTCGCCCTTAAGGCGCAGGGAATATCGTGCCAGGGCCGAACGCCGTTACAGAACGTTCCTGGAGCGGCTCCGAGCGTTCACAGTGCTCGATCCGGCATGCGGCTCCGGCAACTTCCTCTACCTGGCCTTGCAGGCTCTCAAAGACCTAGAGCGCCAAGTGCAGATTGAGGCGGAGGAACTTGGCTTTCAGCGGGAGTTTCCGAGGATTGGCCCGGCCAACGTGAAGGGGATTGAGATCAATGACTACGCCGCCGAACTGGCGCGCGTTTCGGTGTGGATCGGTGAGATTCAATGGATGAGGCGCAATGGCTTCGCAGAGGATCGAGACCCTATCCTGAAGCCGCTCGATAACATTGAGCAACGCGACGCGATTCTAACGCCGGACGGTACGGAACCGGAATGGCCAAAGGCGGATGTCGTGATCGGCAACCCACCGTTCTTGGGCGGCCATCTCTTAATCTCGAATCTTGGTGAAGACTACGTGTCGAGTTTATTTACGACCTACAAGAACCGCCTGCCAGCGACGGCCGACATAGTCTGCTATTGGTTCGAGAAAACGGGAGAGCAGATTGCATCGGGCCAAGCGAAGCGCGCCGGGCTGGTGGCGACCAACTCGATTCGAGGCGGCGCCAACCGTCGCGCGCTGCAAGCCGCGACGGACAATCGCCCAATCTTTGAGGCATGGAGCGACGAGCCGTGGGTAATAGATGGTGCAGCGGTACGGGTGTCCCTAGTCTGTTTTGCGCGCGCTGATGACGAGTTTGTGATTGATGTTCGCCTGAATGGCTCGACCGTCGACGAAATCCATACGGATTTGACGGCAAGACATAAAGGTGTCGGTGTTGACGTGACGAAAGCCCGACGTCTGGGCATGAATGCCCGTATCTCGTTTAAGGGCGACGAGAAAGGAGGCCCCTTCAACGTTCCTGGTGATTTGGCGCGTGAATGGCTTCGCTTGCCGGCAAACCCGAATGGTCGGCTGAATGCTGATGTTCTCAAACCGTGGATTAACGGAATGGACTTGACACGCCGCTCCGCCGACAAGTGGATCGTTGATTTTGGTGTGCGCATGTCAGAACAAGAGGCAGCGCTATATGAAGAGCCATTCCGCTACCTGAGACAAAACGCGTTTACCATACGCCAGCAGAACCGTGTTGAGGTTAACCGCGTCAATTGGTTCCGTCACAGAAGACCTGTGCCGGACATGTGGGCAGCACTCAACGGCCTATCCCGCTACATCGTGACGCCTCGTGTAGCCAAGCATCGCTTGTTTGTCTGGCTTGAGTTTCCTGTGTGCCCCGACTCGGCAACGATTGCCATCGCCCGCGACGACGACACGACGTTCGGGATTCTGCACAGCCGATTTCATGAGGTTTGGGCGCTACGGCTGGGGACGTGGCTCGGCAAGGGAAATGACCCACGCTATACACCTACAACCACCTTTGAAACCTTCCCATTCCCCGAAGGTCTGACGCCAAACATTCCGGCGGCTGAATATGCTGATAACCCGCAGGCCATGGCTATAGCTGAGGCAGCGCGAGAACTCGTGAAATTGCGAGACCACTGGCTGAACCCGCCCGAATGGGTCGAATGGCAGAAGGAACCGGTTGACGGCTATCCCAAGCGTCCCGTTCCTCGCAGCAAAGAAGCAGCGAAGGAACTCAAGAAACGCACGCTGACGGAACTTTACAACAAACGCCCGCAGTGGCTAATCAATGCGCACGAGGCTCTTGATGAGGCTGTAGCCGCCGCGTATGGCTGGTCAAAGGACATCTTAGACGACGACGTTCTCCGCGAGTTGCTGGCTCTCAACATCGCACGGAGTGGTGCGTAGGACATCGCATGAACATCTCAGGCAGCCACACCGTCCCTGCACCGCGTGAGCGTGTGTGGGAGTTGCTGCATGACCCCGATGCGCTGCAGCGGATGGTTCCGGGCTGCCAGACGTTGGACGCCGAGACGCCCACGCGCTTTTCCGCGACGCTTGCCGTTGGAGTCGGGCCAATCCGCGGCCGATTCAACGGGGCGGTGGAGATTGAAGACATCGCTGCCAACGAGTCGTACAAGATGACGCTGAGCGGGCAGGGGCCAACGGGATTCGTGTCGGGGGATGGGATGATCACCCTGAGCGAGGACGGCGACGGCACGCTTGTGGAGGTTGAGGCGGACGCGCAGGTGGGCGGGACGCTGGCGCAGATCGGCTCGCGCATGATCCAGACCGCCGTGCGGATGCTGATGGGGCAGTTCTTTGAGGCACTCTCACGAGAGGCTGCTGCGTCTCAATAGGTTGCCGGATGGTTGACCGCCCGCGCACAGTGGGAATAGCATCGGCGAGGGTAGCAAACGGAGGGGAGGCTTGCTGCGCTATGGCTGATTTGGTGTCAATTACGCTAACCATCAACAATACCGAGCATTCCGTAGATGTTGAGCCGCGCTTATTGCTTGTGCACGCCATCCGCGACGTCATCGGCCTGACCGGCACGCACGTCGGGTGCGATACGTCCCAGTGCGGCTCGTGCACCGTTCTGCTCAATGGCGAAGCGGTCAAGTCATGCTCGATGCTTGCCGCGCAGGCGGACGGGCAGGAGATTGAGACCGTGGAGGGCCTTGCTGCCGCGGATGGCGATCTGCATCCCATCCAGCAGGCGTTTGCGGAGAAGCACGGCCTCCAATGCGGTTTCTGCACGCCCGGCATGTTGATGCTCTCCAAGGCGTTTCTCAACGAGAACCCGAACCCCACCCGTGACGAGATACGTCACGCGCTTGCGGGCAATATGTGCCGATGCACGGGTTACCAGAACATCGTGCTGGCGATCGAATTCGCGGCGGAACAAATTTCCAGGTGAGGTGAGCGCCATGACCACAGACAGCCCGCCTCGCCAGATCGGCCAATCACCCCGGCGCAAGGAGGATGATCGCCTGCTGCGCGGGCAGGGCGCGTTCTCCGACGACATCAACATACCCGGCACCGTATGGGCGCATTTCGTTCGCAGTCCTCATGCCCACGCCCGTATCGTCAATATCGATTCTTCAGCCGCGCTGGCTCACCCGGGAGCGCTGTGCGTTCTCACCGGGGCGGATGTACACCCCCGCTATCATCCCATCCCGCCGGTTCTCGCCGTGCGGGACGCGGAGAACCGCGACAACGAGGGCGGCGCTCCCGCGTTCACGCTCATCGCCACTGGCAAGGCCAAGTACGCGGGAGAAATCGTCGCCGTCGTGGTTGCGGAAACCCGGGAGGCGGCGCGTGACGCGGCTGACCTGGTGATGGTTGGATATGAGCCGCTGCCGGTGGCCAACACGCCGGAGCAGGCGATGGAGCCCGACGCGCCTGAGGTGCATGACGGCCGCTCCAATGAGCAGGTGCGCTGGCTCAAGAGCACCGAGAACGTGTCCAGCACGTTCGAGGACTCCGAGATCATCCTGCGGCACGATTTCAACAACCAGCGTATCCACGCCGTGCCAATGGAGCCGCGCGCCGGCATCGCCCACTGGGACCCCGCCACGCAGTTCCTCACCATCTGGGCATCCATCCAGGGAGCGCATGAACTGCGAACACAGATGGCGGAGGTCTTGGGGCTGTCCCCCGATCAGATTCGCTCCATTGCGCCGGACGTCGGCGGGGGATTTGGTGCCAAACACGGTGGGGAGGTGGAATACTTCCTTCTGGCCATCGCGTCGATGGAACTCGGACTGCCCATCAAATGGGCTGCTTCGCGCACGGAGGAGTTCCTTTCCCTCAGCCATGCGCGTGGAAAAACCTCGGAGTTTGAGGTAGCCGCTGATCGTGATGGGCGTGTCAAGGCGCTGCGCCTCCGCCACACCACGGATCTGGGCGCGTTCCCCAAGGGCGCAACGCCAATCGTCGCGCAAACGTCCGCCATCATCGCCACAGGCGTCTATGGCATCCGAGAGGCCGCGTTTGAAGTCCATTCCGTCTACACCAACCACACGCCGGAGGGCGCGTATCGTGGGTACGGCCGGCCCGAGGGCATCTACCTGATCGAGCGCGCCATGGACATGCTGGCGCGTGACCTGGACATCGACCCTGCGGAAATCCGCAGGCGGAACATGATCCAACCGGAGGAGTTCCCGTACTACCGCACCCCCGGCGGGGACATCTATGACAGCGGCAACTACCCCGAGGCGCTGGAGCGCGCTCTTGAGGTCAGTGACTACGAGGGCTTACGGGCGCGTCAACAAGAGATGCGCCAAAACGGGAAATACCTGGGAATCGGACTCGCGTCGTGGGTCAAGACCGGCGGTTTTGGCCCGTCGTCACTTGATCCGTCCTCGTCGATGCCGGAGTGGGCGCGCGTGAAGGTGTCGCCCACCGGCGCAGTGACTATCTACACGGGTTCGTCGCCGCACGGGCAGGGCAACTATACGACCTACGCGCAGGTGGCCGCGGATACCCTCCATGTCCCGCTGGACGATATCTCCGTGACGCACGGCGATACGGCGACGGTCACGTACGGCATGGGAACGTTCGCCAGCCGCAACATGGTGGTGGGGGGTACAGCAGTGCTCCAGGCCTCCCAGAAGGTCCTCGACAAGATGACGCGATTCGCTGCCCACGCGCTCAACGCGAGCGCGGACACTGTGGAGTTCTCGGACGGGGTGTTCAGTGCCAACGGCTCATCCATCACCTTCCGCGAGGTTGCCGCCCGGATCAACCTGGTGTTGGAGCGCCCCCCCGGCATGGAAATGGGTCTGGATGAATCGTCGTTCTACCAGCCGACCCATCTCACTTTCAACTACGGTACATATGTCGCGGTGGTGGAGGTTGATCCTGAAACGGGCGACGTAGACCTGCAGCAGTTGTTCTGTGTGGATGACCAGGGTGTGGTCGTGCATCCGGTCATCGTGGAGGGACAGGTTCACGGCGGCGCAGCGCAGGGGATCGGGCAGGCGCTTTATGAGGACATCGTCTACGACGAGAACGGCCAGCTGCTCAGTGGTTCCCTGATGGACTACGCACTGCCGACGGCGGAGATGATGCCGGAGTTCATCTCCGAATTCATCGAGACTCCGTCACCCACCAACCCGCTCGGCGTCAAGGGCATGGGAGAGGGGCCGACGACGGGCGCGCCGCCTGCCGTGGTCAACGCGGTTGTTGACGCGCTGGCCCCGTTCAACGTTCGTGACATCGCGATGCCGCTAACGCCGGAGCACGTGTGGCGCGCCATACAGGACGCGCAGAATGGAGATCAGTCATGATTCCCGGAGCGTTCGACTACGCCGCCCCTAATTCTGTGGCGGAGGCAATTACTCTTCTACAACAGCGCCCTGGCGAGGGCAAGATCATTGCCGGCGGGCAGAGCCTCCTTCCGATGATGAAGCTTCGCGTCGCCATGCCCGGCCTCGTGGTTGATTTGCGCAAGACACGCGACGAGTTGTCCCACATCAGCTCGGACGGCAACAATCTGCGAATCGGCGCGATGACGAGCCATGCTCACGTCGCCGGTTCCGAGGTTGTGCTTGACACGATTCCGGTGTTGGCTGAAACGGCAGCGGAGATCGCGGACGTGCAGGTGCGGAATCTCGGCACCCTCGGCGGCAGCATCGCGCACGCTGACCCCGTTGCCGACTATCCCGCCACGCTGCTTGCGCTCGACGCGCAAGCAGAAATCGCAGGGCCGAACGGCGTGCGTGTCGTATCCGTTGATGAACTCATCATGGACGCGTTCATTACAACACTGGCCGAGGATGAAATCATCACAGAGGTCATCATCCCCATCACAGAGGGGCAGACGGGCGCGGCTTATCTTAAGTTCGCGAACAAGGCGTCCCACTTTGCCATCGTCGGCGTGGCTGCGGCCGTTTCGCTGGACGATAGCGGTTATCTGTCCCGCGTCGCCGTTGGCATCACCGGCGCGGCGTCGCGCGCAGCCCGTGCAACGGCCGTCGAAGAGACGTTGAGGGGGCAAGTGCCGACACCGGACGCCATTGCAACGGCGTCCGCCATGGCGGCGGATGGCCTTGAGTGCATCGCAGACCTGCACGGCTCGCCGGACTATCGGCAGAACCTGTGCCGCGTGCTGACCAGGCGCGCGCTCACGCAGGCGGTGGAGCGCGCCCGGGAATAGCCGCGAGAAAGGACAGAGACATGGCCACGGATACGAAACTCGTTGGTCAGTCGGTCGCCCGGCGGGAGGATGACAAGCTCTTGCGTGGCCGCGGCGCGTTTGTCGAGGACATCAAGGTTCCCGGCATCCAGTGGGCCAGCCTTGTCCGCAGCCCGCATGCCCATGCGCGCATCCGCAGCATCGACACCTCGGCAGCCTTGCAGACGCCCGGCGTTACCGCAGTGCTGACCGGAAAGGATATTCACCCGCGATTCGGCACCAACCCGACCGTCTCCCTGAAGTTTTACGACGCGGAATCGGCTCCGTACGACCTGATTGCAGTCGATAAGGCGCGCCATGTCGGTGAGGTTGTGGCCGTAGTCGTTGCGGATACCCGGTACGGAGCGCGGGACGCGGCGGACCTCATCTTTGTCGATTATGAGCCGCTGGAGGCGGCGATCGAGGTGGAGAAAGCGCTGAGAGATGATGCCCCGCGCGTCCATGATGACCGACCGAACGGGATCATTCACTGGCGCTATCAACTCGGCAATGTCTCCCAGGCATTCGAGGAAGCCGCGGTTATCGTTCGTGAGCGGATCGTGAACCAGAAGATCCATGGCGTGCCGATGGAACCCCGCGCCGGCCTCGCGCACTGGGATGCCGTGCAGGAGACCATGAGCCTGTGGGCGACGGTTCAGACGCCGCACGCGCTGCGTGATCACCTTGCCGAGATTCTGCACCTGTCGAATGACAGCGTCCGCGTGGTTGCGCCGGATGTTGGCGGCGGTTTCGGCGTGAAGCACGAGGACCCGGAGTACGCGCTCATCTGCATCGCCTCGATGCATCTTGGCGTGCCCGTTAAGTGGGTTGCCACGCGAACCGAAGACTTCTTGGCGATGCACCAGGCACGCGGCAAGACGTCCTACTTAGAGGTCTCCGCGGATGCGGACGGCAAGTTGACCGGCCTCCGGGTGCGTCATCTGCATGATCTCGGCGCGTATGCCAAGGGGCCCGAGCCGTCCTTGTCCGCCTCATCCGCCATGATCTCAACAGGTGTCTACGACATACCCAACGTGGAATTCGAGGTTGAGAACGGCTACACGAATACGACACCGCAGGGGCCATACCGCGGCGCAGGGCGGCCGGAGGGCATTCACCTTATCGAGCGTGGACTGGACCGACTTGCCAGTGAACTCGGCCTCGACCCAACGGAAATCCGACGCCGCAACTATCTGCCACCTTTCGATCAACCGACACGCTCCGGCGGCGGAGACGTCTTCGACAGCGGAAACTACGAGGCGTCGCTCGACCAGGTCATGGAACTCAGCGACTACCAACAGCTGCGGGAACAGCAGAAACAGGCGCGGTCTGAGGGGCGTCACATGGGCGTCGGCATCGCCTCGTGGGTCAAGACGGGCGGCTCCGGCCCCAGCCCGGTTGATCCCAGCAGCAGCCGCTACGAATGGGGCAGGGTGCGTGTTGACCGCGGCGGCAAGGTGACCCTGTTCACCGGCTCGTCCCCGCACGGGCAAGGCGGCGAGACCGTCTTTGCCCAGATAGTCGCCGATGTTTTTGGCATTTCAGATGCCAATGTGACTGTTCTCCATGGCGACACGGCCACCATCGCGCACGGAGTCGGGACATACGGCAGCCGCGCGCTTGTGACGGGCGGTATGTCCGCCAAGATTGCCGCGGAAAAGGTACGCGACAAGATGTTGAGACTCGCCGCCCACATGTTGGACTGCCAGCCCGACCAGGTGACGCTGGAAGGCGGCGTGTTCATTTGCGCCACGGATCGGGAGCGCCGGCTCCCGTTCGCCGAGGTGGCCGACGCGTCTTTCCAGGTGCTCGCTCGCCCGGCGGACATGGAATTCGGCCTCGATGAAGACTCGTTCTTCCAACCCAGCGGCCTTACGTACAACTTCGGCACGTATATCGCCGTCGTTGATGTGGATACGGAGACGGGTGACGTTGACCTCCAGCGCCTGTTCACCGTCGATGATCAGGGCGTCATCGTGAACCCCATGACGGTGGTGGGGCAGGTGCATGGCGGCGCGACGCAGGGCATCGGCCAGGCGCTGTATGAGATTTCCGAATATGATCAGGCCGGGCAGCTCCTGAACGCCTCGCTAATGGACTATGCGATACCGACAGCGGAGATGACACCGGAGTTCGTTGTGGCATTCTCGGAGACGCCCTCCCCGCTGAACTCACTGGGTGTCAAGGGAATGGGCGAGGGTCCCACGACGGGCGCGCCGTCCGCCGTTGTGAACGCGGTTGTCGACGCGCTTTCGCCGCTGGGCGTCAGTCACATTGAGATGCCGCTGACGCCTGAACGCGTCTGGCGCGCCATCCACGACGCACAAGGGTAGGCTGCCCGTTCGTCCTTCGATAGGCTCAGGATGAACGGCTCCCCTCATTCCGGCGAAAGCCGGAATCCATCCGTCTTTAACGCCCAGAGACGTTGAACAGGAACGTTACGACGTCTCCGTCCTGGATGAGGTAGGTCTTGCCCTCCTGGCGGAGTGTGCCGTGGCGGCGCGCCTCGGCAAACTTGCCCTCCACTGCGATGAAGTCATCGTAGGACGTGACCTCGGCGCGGATGAAACCACGCTCCATGTCAGTGTGAATCTTCCTGCCCGCTGCCTGTGGGGCAGGAGTGTCTGTCTCAAGCTGCCATGCCCGTGTCTCGTTCGGCCCAACGGTGTAGAACGTGATCAGGCCCGCCACGTTCTGGGCAAGCCGTGACAACTCGCCGGTGGCATCATGCGGCGCTCCCATCTCCTCCCGGAACGCCGCGGCCTCCTCCGGTTCAAGCTGCGATAATTCTTCTTCCAGCCGGGCCGAAAGCGCGATGCAGCCCGTAGTCGAGCTGCCGTGTTTGGCGTTCCACTCCGCTGATAATTCATCGCTGCGCGCCAGAACATCCTCCGAAATGTTCAGCACGATGATCAGCGGTTTGGTCGTCAGGAATGTGAAGCCGGAGATCATCCGCTCCTCGTCGGGTGTCATGTTCACGCTTCGGATAGCCTCGCTGTTTTCGAGCGCGGCATGGAGTCGACGCAACAGATCAGCCTCGGCCAACATGGTGTCTCGCTCCGTGGCGCGGGCTCCTTTCAGGGAATCCTCGATGCGCTCAAGCCGCCGAGTGACGATGGCCATGTCTGCAAACACCATCTCCATGAGCATCGTTTCGACGTCGGTGTCCGGCGTCGGATCGGGCAGGGCCGGAGAGCGAAAACCACGAATGACCAGCAGAAGCGCGTCGGCCTGGCTCACCTCCAGCAGGTACTGCCCCTGGATGCCGCGCGATTTGCCCATCTCCGGCGGCTGCCCCGGAATATCGATGAACGAAAGCTCTGCCTGCACGACGCGCTTCGGTTCAACCAACTCTGAGATGCGGTCCAGCCGCGGATCAGGGATGCGGACGACTCCAAGGTTGGGCTGTTGGGCGGCGCTGAATGCGCCCGTCTCCGCGTGGGCATGTGTGAGAGCGTTGAGCAATGTGGTCTTGCCGCTTGAGGGCAGGCCGATGATGCCAACGTCCATGGCGGGGCTACTCGAAAGCGTAGAGCGTGCCGTTGTCGGTCAGCACAAAGAGGCCGCCGTCAGCATAGGCCGGCGCTGAGGACACCGAATCTTCGAGGTCAAGGCTCCACACGTGGTCGCCTGTGACTGTGTCAAGAGCATAGAGGCGCCCGTCTTGTGATCCGATGTACAGCACGTCATCTACGACTGTTGGCGAGCCGGCCCAAGCAGGCTCGTCGCCCAGCGCCGTCCGCCACAGTTCCTGGCCCCCGGTAAGGGTGAAAGCGTAGACATTGCCCTCTCGCGTTGCGAAGAACGCACGATTGCCGGCGATGGCTGCGTCCGCCCAGACCTCTTCCCGAATGCTGTGAGTCCATGCCGTGCCACTCTGCGCGGGCGGGAACGGCGCGAGACCCCAGATGGCGAACTGGGCCCAGAATCTGAGAACCGTCTTTTCGAACGGGAGGTTCTGTGCTCGGATGTCGATGGCGTAAATGAATCCGCGCACGTCGCCGAACGCGGCCGTACCGTGGCTCACCGCAGCGGCCCCCTCAACCGCGCCGGGAACAACGTAGCTGAGCCGCGTCTGCCCCGTCTCGCCGACGAGAACAAGGACCTGGTTGCCCCGCGTCGGGATGATGACCATCCCCTCGCTGATGGATGGAGGCGCGAACATACCGTCTCCGGTCTCTATCTCCCATCGCTTCTCGCCTGTTCCCGCATCAAACGCCTGGATCAGACCGTTCTGGGACGAAAGGTACACGCTGCCGTCAGCGACGTTGACCCAGGAGAAAAGCGGGTTGGAGATCACGGATTCCCAGATTGTCTTCCCGGTGTCGGCTTCAAGCGCGGCCAATCTCGAATTTCTGTATGCGATGTAGAGCCGATCATCCGCGACTATTGGCGACGCGTCCATTGGACCGGGCCCCGGCCGTTCCCAGATCAGCGAACCGTCTTCAGTCGAATATGCAAAGATCCGGGCATCGAGAGTCGTGACGAATACACGGCCATCGGCGATTGTCGGCGACGACGTCACCTCCGCCCCGATTTCCGTGCGCCAGCGCTCAACTCCCTGCGGCACGGCGTCTACGTTAGTGGCGCTGCCTATGCTGGCGGCCCCGCCGCGCGGAGTCGTCCACAGGCCGTCGCCGACTTGCGCTGTTAGCGTGGTTGTTGGGGGGCCGGTCAAAAGGCCGGGTGGAGCGCCGCGGTCATAGATGAACAGGGCGAGCAGGGCGAGCACGGCAAAGGCGATTGCCCCGCGGCGTACCCACTTCTGTCTGGTTCGCCGGCGTTGTGTGCCCTGCGCAAATTCCTCTGCCTCAACGCGACTCAGCACCGGGGCATCTCGAATATCCCGCCAGCACACGGCGCAGCGTGTCACGCTCGCAAGATTGATGGCCAGGCACTCCCCGCAAACGCGGAACTTGCCTGTTCCGTCCCCATCCACGCTCATGCGCGTTGGCTCGAATTGAGCGATATCTTCCAGGATCTCCTGCCGCGCAGCCTCGTCGGGGACCACGATCTGCGCCTCCGGCATGGGGAGGTTGTTCCGAAACTCCAACAGCGTTTCTCTCATCTCCTGGGCGGACGTGAAGCGCTCATTCGGGTCCCATGCAAGTGCCCTGCCCACAATCTCGTCCAGCGCGGCGGGCAGCGCAGGGTTCAGCGCGGTGACAGGCGCGATACGCCCCTCCTGCTGCTTCACCCGCACGGTGTCACGGTTGTTGCCGGTGAAGGGCAGATGGCCGGTCAGCGTCTCATATAGCACCATGCCGAGTGAGAAGATGTCCGACTTTGGCCCCGGCTCGGAACCGCGCAGGATCTCCGGCGCCATGAATGCAGGCAGAGGAATCTGCAGAGACGACTGCAGGCCGCTCATACTGATAGACAACTCGGACAGCCCGGCGTTCCGGAGCTGCGCGCCGGACACGGGGGTGAC
Organism: Dehalococcoidia bacterium; assembly: GCA_965203815.1. Taxonomy (GTDB): domain Bacteria; phylum Chloroflexota; class Dehalococcoidia; order UBA6926; family UBA6926; genus VXMO01. The sequence goes on from OZ241912.1 coordinate 1,579,821, forward strand.
AAAGACATCGCGAGAATTAACGTCACCGTGAATGAGGTCTGCGTCATGCAGCGCCTGTAGTCCCGACGCTGCCTGGGCTATGAGCTGCAGCGCCTCATCAAGCTGCAGCCCTCGCGTGAGCCACCCGCGGAGCTGCTCGCCGCGCGCGGGCTCATACACCATCCAGAATGTCTCGCCGTCCGGGTGGATTTCCAACAACCTGCCCAGATGCGCATGATGGACATCCAGATGCCGCTCCATGAGCGAGCGAAACGGCCCCAGCGTGGACGTATTCTCAAGGGCGCGAACCCGCGGCTCGCGGATTTCTACCGCATCGCCGCTTTCACGTTCGATGGCGGAATAGACTGAATACAGGGATGTCCCGGGCAGGGCGGCAATAATGTCGTATCGCTCTTGCAGCGACGCGGGCGATGATGTCATAGGTATTGCGGCATATTGTACGGAGACGCGTGCCGCGCGGCAACAGGAGAAGCAGGGAATCGTCATGCTTGAGGTCTACTACGGGGAGGACGACTATTCCCGTAAGCGCGCCATCGATGCGCTCCGGGAACAGCTCGGCGACCCGGAGATGGCGTCTCTCAATTCCGTGACGCTGAATGCAGCCGACACGACTCCGGCGGAAGTTGTTGCGCAGGCGGGCGCGGTGCCGTTTCTCGCCAATGGCCGCCTGGTGGTTGTTGAGGGGCTGCTGGGCATGTTCTCCCGTTCACAGGGCGGCGGGGTCGGCAGGGGAGGTGGGCGTTCTTCGCGTTCCCGGCAGACTACCCCGGAGGATTCCGAGCCGCAATCAACAGACTCGTTCCGTGGCTGGGGTCAACTGAAAGACATCGCCTCCGGCTTGCCGGAATTGAACATACTCGTACTGTCAGATGATTCCGCTGCGGACTCCAATCCGTTGCTGAAGCATCTCGCGCCCGTTGCGAACGTCCGCGTGTTCGCGCCCCTGCGGGGCAACGATCTGACCGGATGGATCGGCCAAAGCGTCCAGGAACGGGGAGGGCGAATGGATGCTGCCGCCCAGCGCGCGCTCGCCGACGCGCATGGCAGCAATCTCTGGGCGCTCTCCAACGAGATCGACAAACTGCTGCTCTATGCGGGGCCCGACAGGCCGATCACGGCTGAGGACGTTAGCTCCATGACAGGAGCAACGCGTGAGGAAAACATCTTCGCGATGGTCGATGACGTGATCGAGCGCCGATATCCCCGGGCTCGGGAGCGAATCGAGAGGCTGCGGGCGGATACCGGGGCAGCCGTGCCGCAGATCATGGCCATGCTCGGTACGCAGGTGCGGCGACTTCTGGCCGCCAAGGACGCGACGGATCGCCGCGTGTCACAGTCCGAGCTGCAGGATGCTATCGGCACGCGCTCTGATTTTGCCATCCGCAAGACGGTTAACCAGAGCCGCAGTTTCACGATGCCCCGCCTTCGTGAGATGCACCGCGCCATTTTGGACTACGACATTGCCCTCAAGACCGGCCAGCTCAACGAGGACACGGCGATGGAACTGCTCATCGCAGACCTGTGCGGCATCGGCACGACGGGGCGGCGCTGAAAAAGTAGGTCAGCCTGTCCGGGACTCCGTGAGGGGGTTGTAGCAGGCGAGGGTGTGCCCCTCATCGATGGCCACCAGCGGCGGCATCGGGTTTGTGCGGCAGACGACGGTTGCCTTGTTGCAACGAGGCAGGAACGGACACTCGTCCGGCGGATCGAGGAGGTCCGGCGGCGCTCCCGGAATGCCGCGCAGCGGCCGGGCGTCCCTGTCCAGGCGGGGCATGGCGTTCAACAATGCCGCGGTATAGGGATGCCTGGGTTTGTGGAACAGCGTGACCGTATCGGCGGATTCCACGATGCGCCCGCCGTACATCACCAGGACCTTGTCCGCCGCCCGCGCGATGACGCCCATATCGTGCGTGATGAGGGTTTAGCGCGGCCTGTGGGTCCTGGAATATCATGGCCATCGCCTCTCCCCGCAGGATGCGACGATCGTCCTCGTCCATCTCATCAAGGTCGGTTCCCCGGAAACTGATGCGCCCGTCCACCACGCGGCCGGGGTAGGGCACGAGTCCCATCACGGAGAGTCCGGCCGTCGTCTTGCCGCAGCCGCTCTCGCCAACGATGCCCAGGATTTCCCCGCGGCGAACGGCAAAGCTTGTCTCCTGGACGGCCTTGACGGTGCCGTCCTGGGTGAAAAAGGACGTGTGCAGATTGTCCACGCTCAGCAGCGGTTCGGCAGGAATTGTCATGCGATTAGGATACGGCACGTTTCGCCGCGCTATTTGACATGGCCGCGCGCGCGTACATAGAGTGAGCTATGGTGCCAAGCGGAACCCGACCTGCCTAGGGGAGCCTCGACAGTGGTTGAGAGTGGCAAGTATTGGATTATCGCGGCTATGGCAGTTGCCGCCGTTCTTGTTCCGCTGAGCCTGATGATCTTCTCCGGGATGCTTCAGCGCATCCGTATTCGACCCTCCACACCCGCCGACCAGGAGCCTCGCTTCATGCGCATGACGTATGAGTCGGGAATGGTCCCAACGGGCGAGGCAAATGTGCAATTCAACTTCCGCTTCTACCTGTTCGCTCTGCTCTTTGTCATCTTTGACGTTGAGGTGATCTTCCTGCTGCCGTGGGCGGCGCGATTTCTCTCGCTGGGATGGGTGGCATTCATCGGCATGGCGATATTCCTCCTGCTTGTGCTCGTTGGATTCCTCTATGAATGGAAAAAGGAGGCGCTTGAGTGGCAGAAATGACCCCCACACCGCCCGGGCCTGAGCAACTGCCCTCGCCCTACGGCATTCCTCTCACAGTTACCACAAACCAGTTGGACAATGAGGAGGGAGAGGTTATCGAGCGTCTGCGCGCCTTGGCGACGGAGCAGCACGTCGATGAGCCGATAGAGGTTCCTGAGTCGCTCAAGCGCTCGGTCCTCGTCACGTCCCTTGATGCCCTGCTGGATTGGGGCCGCTCCAACTCCGTGTGGCCCGTTACGCTTGGCCTTGCCTGCTGCGCCTTTGAGATGATTGCTGCCGTGATGCCGCGATTCGACCAGGCGCGATTCGGCATGGAGATCTTCCGGGCCTCGCCGCGGCAAGCCGATTTGATGATCGTCTCCGGCACCGTCACGTGGAAAATGGCGCCCGTCGTTCGCCGCATCTATGAGCAGATGCCCAATCCCAAGTGGGTCATCTCCATGGGTGTCTGCGCAACAAGCGGCGGTCCGTATTACCAGGGCTACAGCGTCGTCCCGGGCGTCAATCGGCTTGTGCCCGTCGATGTCTATGTGCCCGGCTGCCCCCCGCGTCCCGACGCCTTGCTTCACGGCCTCCTCAAGCTGCAGGAAAAGATCAAGCGCGAATCCCTCGTAAAAGAGAGCGGGCCGCGCCTGAGAAAACTCATCTCCTGAGGCCGTATGACAACCACCCTGTCAGGTCACGACATCGCCGAGAAACTCCGCGCCGCGCTGCCGGATGCAGTTGAGGAGGAGCGCGACGAGTGGGTTGTTGTCTCTCCTGAGTCCATTGCAGACGTGTGTCGGCTTCTCCGCGACGACGACGAGACCGATTTCCGAATGCTCCGCTCCATCGACGCCGTCGATTTCATCGACCGATTCGAACTGCGCTACGGTCTGCTTTCCATCCGCCGCAACCAGGAGGCCACCCTCAAGGTTCGTGTGTGGGGCAGGGATGAGCTTACCCTACCGTCCGTGACGCCGGTGTGGGAAGGCGCAAACCTGCAGGAGCGCGAGATCTATGACCTGTTTGGCATCGAGTTTGACGGCCATCCGAATATGAAGCGGATTCTGCTGTGGGAGGGTTTTCCAGGCCATCCCTTGCGGAAAGACTTTGCGTAGACCTGCCATGCAGTCGCCACAGCAACCCAACACGGTCGATTCGCCCGACTATGACATCGAGCCGGTGCTGCTCAACCTGGGCCCGCAGCACCCGTCCACGCACGGCGTGTTCCGCATCCGGGCGCTGTTGGACGGCGAGGAAGTGGTGGACGTTGAGCCGGTGTTCGGTTACCTGCACCGCGGCAGTTCCAAGCTCGCGGAGGAGCGCAGCTACACGCAGGTCATCACGCTGACGGATCGCCTCGATTATCTCTCCGGCATGACCAACAATCTTGCCTACGTCCGCGCGGTGGAGGCGTTGGCGGGTGTCGAGGTTCCCGAGCGGGCGCAGTACCTACGCGTGATGACCGCTGAACTCATGCGCATCGCCAGCCATCTGATGGCTCTCGGATTCCTCATCAACGACCTTGGCGCATGGGTCACGCCACTCATGCACATGTTCCGCGAGCGCGAGAAGGTGCTGGACCTGTTTGAGATGATCTGCGGCGCGCGCATCACGTTCAGCTATATGAGAATCGGCGGCGTCTCCCATGATCTGCCGCCCGGATTCGACACCGCCGTCAACGGTTTCCTGGACGATTTTGAGGAGCGCGTGGCGGAGTACGAGAAGCTGCTACTGGAGAACGAGATTCTTGTCTCCCGCATGAAGGGCATCGCGTCGTTGACGGGAGAGCGCGCTATCGAGTGCTCCGTCACCGGCCCCAATCTCCGCGCCTCCGGCGTCAATTTCGATCTCCGCAAGCAGGCGCCGTATGAGGTCTATGACCGCATGAATTTCGACGTTCCCGTGACGCAGAACGGCGACAACTGGGATCGGATGTGGGTGCGCCTGCAGGAGATGAAAGAGTCCGCCAAGATGGTGCGGCAGTGCATGGCCGAACTGCCTGAGGGCATCACGCGCACACCCGCCGACTTCTTTATCAGGCCTCCCGCCGGCGAGGTCTACAGCGCCATCGAGGCCACCAAGGGCGAGCTTGGCTTCTATCTTGTGAGCGACGGCACCATCGCGCCGTACCGCTGTGGCATCCGCGCCCCGTCGTTCATCAACCTCACCGTCTTGCGCGAACTCTGCATCGGGTGGAAACTGGCCGACCTCATCGTGAATTTCGGCACTCTGGATATCAACGTGGGCGAGGTTGACCGATGATTGCCGACCTTACTCGCGACATCCTTGAAGGCTATTTGCCGGTTGATTGGGTTGATATCCTCATGCCGCTGCTGGGTTTGTTTATTGTTGTCAACATCCTGCTCGGCAGCGCCGTCATGCTGACCTATGCCGAACGCCGACTCGTCGCCCGGATGCAGAACCGCATCGGCCCCAACCGCGTCGGCCCGTTTGGCCTGCTGCAGGGCGTCGCCGACCTCATGAAGCTGGTGCTCAAAGAGGACTTGACGCCGCGCGCCGCGGACAGACTCGTCTTTCTCATCGCGCCCATCCTCTTCTTTGCGCCCGCCATCGCCTTGTTTGCAGTTGTGCCGTTCTTCGACGGATGGACGGTGGCGGACCTGGACGCGGGAATCGTCTACATCATCGCCGTCACGTCCATATCGTCGCTGGCCGCGTTTGCGGCGGGGTGGGCATCCAACAATAAGTATTCACTCTATGGCGCGGTGCGTGGCGTGGCGCAGTTGGTCAGCTATGAAGTCCCGCTGATACTGGCCGTCACGTCCGTCGTTGTCCTGGCCGGTTCCCTGAACCTACAGGAGATCGTGGAGGCGCAGGGGATCCCGTTCGTGCTGGTGCAGCCGCTCGGATTCCTGATCATGCTGATTGCCGTGACGGCGGAGTTGAACCGCACGCCGTTCGACATCAACGAGGCCGAGTCGGAGATCGTTGCCGGATTCCACACGGAGTACACGGGCACCAAGTTCGCGCTCATCTATGGCGCGGAGTATGTCGCCGCGCTCGGATGGTCGGCCGTCATCGTCACGCTGTTCTTCGCCGGTTGGAAGCCGGACATCGGCGGCGTCATCTGGTTCGGCCTCAAGACCTCGGTGATTGTCTTCCTCTTCTTCTGGTTCCGCGGCACGTGGCCGCGCGTGCGCATCGACCAGATGCTGGCGCTGGCGTGGAAGCTGCTATTCCCGCTCGCGACGGTCAACATCCTTGTCACGGCGGGAGAGGTCTTGGCGATGCAGGCGCTGTTCTCGCTGGAGCCCGGGGAGGCCCTGCCGACTGCCGCACTGGCCATCATCGCCGCCATCAATATCGGTCTGACGGTCGTGGTGCTGGCGTTGCTGGCGCGCGTGCCCGGCCTTGCGAAATTCGATCAACAACTGGCTGCGCCGGCAGGGGCGCAGGTGTAGGAGGAGGCCATGGCTCTATTCGGCACGGGAGCAATCAAGGGGCTGATGGTGACGCTCGGCTACCTCCGCCGCAAGCCGTTCACCACGCAGTACCCGGAAGAGAAGCTTGAGCAGTCGCCAAGATTCCGCGGCAACACCTTCGTCTGGTACGAGGAGCGGTGCACCGGCTGCGCCACGTGCGCCAAGGGGTGCCCGCTCGGCATCATTCGCATCGTTACGCACCCGGAGCCGCATTCGCAGGTGGGCAGCGACTATCACGTCGATGTTTTCGACATCGATACGGGCCGCTGCATGTTCTGCGCGCTGTGCGTGGAGGTCTGCCCCTACGACGCGTTACACATGGGCGGTGACTTTGAGCAGGCATCGTATGGCCGTGAGGATATGGTTATCAGCGTTGAGGACCTGAAGGCGATGCCCAAGAAGCCGCGCACGCAGTTCCGCCCGCAGATGGAGATGATCGGGCACACAGGCAAGGACGAGCTTGAGGAGCACGAGGCGGGACGTTGGTCACTCTAGCGTTCTTCTTTCTCGCCACCGCAGCAATGATTGGCGCGCTCGCCGTCGTGACGGCCCGCAACCTCTTCTATGCCGCGCTTGGACTGCTTGTCAGCCTCGCCGCGGTGGCGGGCATCTATGTAACGCTTGACGCCGATTTCCTCGCGCTCGCGCAGTTCCTCATCTACGTGGGCGGCATTGCCGTGCTCATCGTCTTCGCGGTGATGATGACGGCGCAGATCAATAGAGCGAGCAACTCTCACCGACTTTGGCCGCTCGGCCTGCTGACCGGAGCGGCCACGCTCGCCGGGTTGGCCTACATCATGATCAACACGGAATGGCGCAGCGAGGACAGGGGAGAAACGATTTCCCCAATGGTGGGCGATGCGTCCTCGGCGGGCATCCATCTGCCTGACCTGTTGTTCAGCACGTATCTCCTGCCGTTCGAACTGGCGGGACTGCTGCTGCTTGTGGCGACAATCGGCGCGCTCGTGATCGCGCGGGAGCGGTGAGGCGGGCAGGGCATGGACGCGCTCGCGCTTGAACACTACCTCTTGCTTTCCGCCGGGCTATTTGCCGTTGGGCTGGTCGGCGTCCTCGCCAAGCGCAACGTCGTGGTGATTCTCATGGCCATCGAGCTGATGCTGAACGGCGTTAACGTGGCGCTCGTGGCGTTTTCGCGCTACTCCCCTGTCGACGAACTGGCCGGCCATATCTTTGCCATCTTCATCATCACAGTTGCAGCGGCGGAGGTTGCCATCGGCTTGGCGATTCTGCTGACCATCTTTGCGCGGCGGAACACGGTGGACGCGGCGGAGATCAATTTACTGAAGTGACGGACAGGAAAGTGACATGTGGGTTGAGTTCAAGCGGGTGAAGGGACTGAAGGCTGCGGAGATGTGGAAGACCCTCTATGAGGGAGAGGGACTGCCCACGCGCATCATGCCCGACCGCGTGGAGCAGTGGGGTGACGAGTTCGCCGAGTTCAAGGTCTGCATCCCTCGCGCCCGCGAACACGTTGCCGAAGAGATTGAGCGGAAGGTCTAATGCCTGAGGCAGCAGTTTGGTTGATCATTGCCGCGCCGCTCGCGGCGGCCGTTGTCAACGGCCTGATTATCCGTCCTCTGCGTGGGCCGGTGTCGCGTGTCGCATTCGACGCGACCGTTGGCGCCATCGGCCTGTCATTCATTCTCTCGCTCTGGGCGCTGTCCGCCGTTTGGACAGACCAAGAGGTTGTGCTACCCCTCCACGAGATTATCCGTGTCGACGAGTTTTCGCTTCGAATAGGACTACTCCTTGATGGCCTGACTGCCATTATGCTGGTGGTCGTCACGTCCGTGAGCCTCCTCGTGCAGATCTACTCGCACGGCTACATGCGCGACGACAGAAGCTACGTCAGGTACTACACGTTCATGGCCCTGTTCACGGCGGCAATGCTGACGCTGGTGCTTGCCAACAACCTGATACTGCTGTTCGTGGGGTGGGAGCTCGTGGGGTTGTGCTCGTATCTGCTGATCGGGTTCTGGTTCACGCGGCCGAGCGCGGCTGCTGCTGCCAAGAAGGCGTTTATCATCACCCGATTCGGCGACCTCTTCTTCCTGCTTGCCATTCTCGGAATCTTCCTGCTGTGGCCGGATGACCAACCTGTCACGTTCGCCCTCAGCGACCCGAATGCCTCCATGGACCTGCTCAGCGCGGGCGGGGCGGCGTTGACCGGGACAGGGTTGACGCTTATCTGCCTGGGGATCATGGCGGGCGCGGCAGGCAAGAGCGCCCAATTCCCGCTCCATACGTGGCTGCCGGACGCGATGGAGGGCCCCACGCCCGTCAGTGCGCTCATCCACGCCGCCACGATGGTTGCTGCCGGAGTCTTCCTCGTGGCGCGATTCCTGCCGCTGTTCGAGGAGGCGGAAACGGCGCGGATTATCGTGGCGCTCATCGGAGGGTTCACCGTCGTGTTTGCGGCATCGATGGGCCTCGTGATGAACGACATCAAGCGTGTTCTCGCGTATTCCACCGTGAGCCAGTTGGGGTATATGTTCCTCGCCTTGGGACTTGGCGCGCTTGGCCCCGCGCTGTTCCACCTGTTCAACCACGCCTTTTTCAAGGCGCTATTGTTCCTCGGCTCCGGTTCCGTCAACCATGCCACCGGTACGTTCGACATGCGCCTGATGGGCGGTCTGCGCCGTGTCATGCCATGGACCTACGGCGTCTTTCTGATCGGCTCGCTGAGCCTTGCGGGCATCCCGCCGTTCTCCGGCTTCTGGAGCAAGGACGAGATACTCGGCATCGCATGGTCGTATGAGGGCGCGCTCGGCACGATTCTCTTCGTGCTGGCCATAGTCGGCGCGTTCATGACCGCCGCCTATATCTTCCGCGCGCTGTATATGACGTTCCACGGCGAGTACCGGGGCGGGGAGGCGCAGGAGGCGCACGACTCAGCTGACGCCCATGAGAACCACGACGAGGGGCATGGCGCGACCCCGCACGAATCTCCGTGGGTCATGGTCCTTCCGATGGCGATTCTCGCGGTGCTGGCCATCGGCTCCTGGTTCATCAATTTCCCGGCAACGCATTGGTTCACCGATCTGCTGAAACCGTTGGGCGCGCACGTGGAGGAGATACAGGTTGTCCCCGCGGCTATCGGACTCGTTGCCGGACTGCTCGGCATCGGCGTGGCGACGGCCCTCTACCGGGGCGGCAGGACAAGCGCGCCGTCCGTCAGCGGCCCGCTCAGCCCAATAACAAACCTGCTCACCCGCAGGTACTACATGGACGAGCTATACGAGAACCTGTTTGTCGGCAAGGCGTTGTACGGCTGGATGTGGCGATTCCTCGCGTGGTTCGACAGCGATAAGGGAGTGGTGGACAGGGCGGTCAACACGCTTGGCCTGGTGGGGCGCAACGTGGGCAAGGGCATCCGCGTTGTCGAGAACGGCCAGCTGCAAACGTCCATCACCGTACTGTCCATCGGCGCAGTGATCATCGTCGCTGCGTATATCGCGTGGGGAGGCGTGGGCTAGAGACATGCAAGCCTTCGACGGCCTCATAACCCTCATCGTCTTCCTGCCTGTCGCCGGCGCGGCGGCAGTCGCGATTGCGGGACGCGAGCAGATGTTGGTGCGGCGCATCGCGCTTGGAGCGATGATCCTTGACCTGATTCTCGCAACCTACGCGTGGCTCTCATACAGCGCCAACGGCCCAATCATCGAGCAGCTTGGACAATACGGATCAGACCCGTGGATTCCGGGCGTCAACGCCTCCTATCTGCTGACCATCGACGGCCTTTCCATGCCGCTCGTTTTCCTGACGGCGCTGCTGGGCGTCGTGGCAGTGCTCGGGTCGTGGCACGTCAAGGAGCGCGTCCGCGAGTACCATGTCTGGCTGCTGCTGCTGTTGACCGGCGTGCAGGGAGTGTTCGTGGCGGGAGATCTGCTCCTCTTCTTCCTCTTCTGGGAGGTGGAGCTGGTGCCGATGTATTTCCTCATCGCGATGTGGGGCACCGGCCACCGCGAATACTCCGCTATGAAATTCGTTTTGTATACGCTCTTTGGGAGCGCGTTCATGTTGGTGGGCGTGCTCGCACTGAGATTCGCCATCGGCTCGTTTGACATGAGCGCGATGACGCTGGCAGGGCAGGAGGACACCCTCCGCGTGGCCTTCCTCGGACTGGACGCCATCTTCCTCATGTTCCTGGCCGCCTTTGCAATCAAGCTGCCGGTCTGGCCGCTGCACACGTGGCTGCCGGACGCGCACACGGACGCGCCGACCGCCGTCAGTGTGCTCCTTGCAGGCGTGCTGCTAAAGATGGGCGGCTACGGCCTGATCCGCATCAACGTGGGGATGTTCCCCAACGAGATGGAGCAGTGGGCTCCGGTCCTCGTGGCCTTTTCCGTCATCAGCGTGCTCTACGGCGCGGCGGTGGTGTTCAGACAGACCGACCTCAAACGACTTGTCGCTTACTCAAGCGTCAGCCATATGGGGCTGGTGTTGTTGGGTGTGGCGTCGCTTGGCGCAGTGAGCGTGACGGGCGCAGCGCTGCAGATGTTCGCGCACGGCACGATCACCGGCTTGCTGTTCCTTGTGGTCGGCATCATCTATGAGAACGCCCACACCCGTCACATCCCGGATCTTGGCGGTCTCATGGCGCGGATGCCGGTGGTGGGAGCGGTATTCGTCTTTGCCGGACTTGCGAGCCTTGGCCTGCCGTTGCTGAGCGGGTTCGCGGCGGAGTTGATGGTCTTCCTCGGCAGCTTCGACGCCTACCCATGGCAGACCGGTTTCGCCGTGCTGGGCATCGTTCTGACGGCGGGCTATATTCTGTGGACGGTGGAGCGCGTGCTGCTTGGCCCGCTGAAGGAGCGATGGCAGTCCGTCAAGGACGCATCACGGGCCGATTTCGTTGCGATGGCTCTGCTTGTTCTACCAATCATCATTGTCGGCGTCTATCCCGCGCTCGTGGCTGACGTGTTCCGCGACGGTGTGACCCTGCTGGTGGGCGGAGGGTAGGCGGTCATGACGACGCAGATAGACGCCGCCTCTCTGGGCATCGACTTCGGCCACCTTGCGCCGGAGATCATCCTGACGCTTGCCGCCATCACCGTTGTGCTGGTTGACCTCATCGCGCGGGACAAGCGGGGCCTCGCGTGGCTGAGCGCGCTGGGCGTCGCGATGGCGGGCGGCGCTGTCGTCTGGCTGTGGACGTCCGACGCGTCCGGCGCGAGCTACTCCGGCATCGTCATCACTGATCTCTTCGGCACGATGTTCAAGCTCATCGTGCTTGGCGGGACGCTGCTGGCCATTCTCTTCTCGCCCGCCTACGTTGAGCGCCGCCTTGCCCGCTTCCACGGCGAATACTACGGTCTCCTCCTGCTGGCGACCGTCGGCATGATGCTGCTCGTCTCGATGGGCGAACTGATCTCCATCGTGTTGGCGCTTGAGATCCAGACGTTCGCGCTCGTGGCATTGATCGCGCTGCTGAAGGACGCGCGCTCAACGGAATCAGCCTTAAAATTCCTGCTGCTCAGCGCCGTCGCGACTGCCGTCATGCTGTACGGCATGGCCATTCTCTTTGGCCTGACCGGCACAACGTTCATCGCGGATATGCCGGGTGTGGTGGCTGAACGGGTTGCCGAGGGCGGTGTAGCCGACAACCTTGCGCTGATCATGGCCGGGGTACTGATCATCGTTGGATTCGGCTTCAAGATTTCAAGCGTGCCGTTCCAGATGTGGGTTCCGGCGGTCTATGAGGGCGCCCCCACGCCCATCGTCGGCTACCTTTCCGTAGCGTCCAAGGCCGCCGGATTCGCCGTCCTCATGCGGCTGTTCATCGTCGTGTTCGAGCAGGCGGGCTTGGATGCGCTTGACTGGCCGCTGCTCATCGGCGGGCTGGCCGTCGCCTCCATGACCATCGGCAACATCGTCGCCATCGTTCAGACGAACATCAAGCGGCTGCTGGCGTACAGCACGATAGCGCAGGCCGGGTACATCCTGATTGGCGTCGCGGTGATGGGCAACGGCACGCCCAACGTCTACGAACTGGCGACAAGCGGGGTTATCTTCTATCTCGCCGCATACACGTTCTCCAACCTGGCCGCATTTGGCGCTCTTATCGCCCTTAGCCCGCCCAATGGCAACGATTCCATCGAGGAGTTGACCGGCGGATTCTCCCGGTCGCCTTTTGCCGCAGTTGTCCTGACCGTGGCGCTCATCTCGCTTGTCGGCCTGCCGCCTACCGGCCTCTTTGTCGGCAAGATTTACCTCTTCTATGGGGCGGTGCAGGGCGATCTGTGGTGGCTGGCGCTGGCTGGCGCGCTCAACAGCTTCGTCTCCGCCTACTACTACCTGCGCCCCGTGCGCCGACTGTGGCAGTCAGGCGGTCCCGCCGCGACGGAGAGCGAGCCCGGGCGCTCCCTCTCTTTGCGGGCGTCTATGGCCGTCAGCCTCATCGGCGTCATCATCCTCGGTATCGTTCCGTTCTGGCTCATCACCCGCGCAACGGAGGCCGCCGCTTCCTTCACACCATAAATCTCATTTGCTCTTGGTGTTTCAGGACCCGTCATTCCCGCTTCGCCACCCGTCATTCCCGCGAAAGCGGGAATCTGAATCAGGTTTGGTCAGCTACGTTCAATAACGCAAGTCCGCGCCTATGCGCTATGATTTCCTAACAAGTGACGGCAGCAGCGCCATTACGGCCTGAAGCCGGGACACAGAACCTATCGGAGGTAAGCAACTATGTTTGACCGTGTCCACCACGCCGGAATCGCCGTTGGCGATCTACAAGGAGCTACGGACATCTTTGCAGACGCGCTTGGGCTTCGCGTCGACGGGATTCGCTCCCCACGGCCCCAGGGGCGGGCGCAGCGAGGGGCGGACCCGACGGACATCATCGATATTCCCATCGGGCACTCAGAACTTGAGTTGAACGCCGCCGCCGCAGAGGGCACGGGCGTTCATCGGTTTGTGGAATCGCGCGGTGGGCTGGGCGCGCTCCATCATGTGTGCCTGCATACCACCAACATGGCAGACGATGTTGGCCACCTGCGGGCTTCCGGGCTCCAGCAGGTTGCCGCGCCGCCGGAGGTCCTTGCCGAGAACGAGCCGTGGACGGACGTTGCATTCTTCCATCCGCGGGACTGCATGGGCATCCTGTTTGAGATATGGCCGACTGAGAATCACCGCGTTGACATGCGCTACCAGGGCGAGGGCCTGTTCACACGGATGGCGCACATCGGAGTCGTGGCGACAGACATCGAGAAGTCTCGTCACTTCTGGACGAATATCATTGGCTTCCGTGTCGATATGTTCAGGTCGAACGTCCTCAAGGGCGGCCGGCACGTGGAATCCGACAACGTGACTGTCCTGAATCTGCCGATGGGCGACTCCGGCATCATGTGTGTTCATCCCGACGACAGCGAGAGCGGCACGGCGCGTTTCCTTGAGAAGTACGGCGCGCGGGCCGGTGGCACGATGCACCACATCGCGCTGGCCACCGCCGACGTCAAGACTGCCGCGGACGTTGTGCAGTCACGTGGCCTTCAGCTCATCGGTCCCGCAACAGACGACAGCGCATGGATTCACCCGAAGAGCGCCGCCGGCACCCTGATCCAGATTGTCAAGGATGACTTGGGCAAACCCAGGCCTCTCAGCCCCTCAGAGCGAGCTCGCGCAATCCGGCAGGGGAAACTGGTTGGCCGAACGAACCGGGAGCTTGCGAGCGAATACGGTGTGACTGAAGCTGAGGTCGCCGAGATAGTGGGCGAGTAGGGCAGCCGGAACTGACGACAACACACAAGTCCATAAGGAAGTACCACATTGTTTGACAGAATTCACCATGCAGGAATCGCCATCGCCGACCTCGTTACGGCCAAGAACGTCTTTGCGGACGGGCTTGGCCTGAACGTCGACCAGACGCGCTCGCCGCTGCCGGAGGGCAGCAAGCAGCGCGGCCCTGATCCCACGGACATTCTCGATATTCCCATCGGCAACGCTGAGCTTGAGATGAACGCCCCGCCCGCGGACGGCACCCCGCCCGGCGGAACGCACACATTCATCGAGCGGCGCGGCGGCGTTGGCGCGCTTCACCATGTGTGCCTGCACTCCACGAACGTGCCCGATGACGTTGCGCACCTGCGCGCGTCCGGCATCCAGCAGATTGCCGCCTCGCCCGAGGAGCTTGCCAAGAACGAGCCGTTCGACAGTGTTGCGTTTTTCCACCCGCGCGATTGCATGGGCATCCTGCTGGAGATCTGGTTCACGGACGATCACCATGTCGGCAAGCGCTACCAGGGCAAGGGCGTTTTCACGCGGATGAACCATATCGGCGTCGTTGCGGGTGATATGGAAAAGGCCCGCCATTTCTGGTGCAACGTCATTGGCATGCGAGCGGACATGCTCAGGACGAACGTCCTCAAGGGGGGTCGAAAGATCGAGTCGGACAACGTCCGTGTTCTGAGCATCCCTGCCGGCGACAGTGGCGGCGGGATCCTCGCCGTCTCTCCTGACGACGGAACAAGCGGCACGGCGCGTTTCCTTGAGAAGTACGGCGGCAGCGCGAGCGGCACCATGCACCACATCGCTTTTGCGACAAAGGATGTAAAGGCCGCGGCCGATTTCGTGCAGGGCAACGGCATGAAACTCATCGGCAAGCCGAACGACGAGTTCGCGTGGATTCATCCCAAGAGCGCGGCGGGAGTGCTCATTCAGATAGTGAAGGACGAGGCATAGCGGCGGGGCAGGGGCGCGAGACGGTTTTCGCCCGATTCGGAGACGAGACCGCGCCGACCGTCTGACGCCGCCGCGCAATCTCGGCATAATGGCGTTCCCATGAAACGAGTCGGCATCCTCTACCAGACACGAACGACGGAACCGGAAACGGTTGCGTCGACGTTGGCCGACCAGGCACGGGTGTTGGGACATGATGTCTGGCTCCAATCGTCCTGGGATGACGGCATCGATCAAATCAACGATGGTACTGACCTGATCGTCAGCGTGGGGGGTGACGGGACCCTCCTGCGGGTTGCCCGTGTCGTCGCCCCTTCGGGCATCCCCATCCTCGGCGTCAACGCCGGCAGGCTCGGATTCCTTACGGAGATTGACGCATCCACCTCGTCTGAACTGTTGCCGCGCGCGCTGGACGGTGAGGGCCGAATCGAGGAGAGGACGATGCTGGCAGTCGATCATGACGGCGCAACGTCCTATGCCCTCAACGACGCCATCATCAGCCGTGGCGGCCCCGCCCGCACTGTGCAGGTGGGCGTCACCGTGAACGGTGTTGAACTGCTTGCCTTTCGCGGCGACGGCGTTATTGTCGCCACCGCCACCGGCAGCACGGCCTACAACCTTGCCGCCGGAGGGCCGGTGCTGCCGCCCACGACGGCGGAGTTGATCATCAATCCCGTTTCGGCGCACCCCGCGTCTGAGTCTCCCGTCCTCGTCGAGCCTGACGCAGAGATTGTGATTCGCATCAGGACGGATCACGGAGCGGTTCTGAGTCTGGACGGGCAGGACGATTTCGATGTCCGTGACGATGCTGTTGTCACCATTCACAGGAGTCCACATAACGCGCGCCTCCTGCGATTCCGTGATTCCGGTTATTTCTACCGCAGCCTCGGTGATCTGTTGAACCGCCGCCGTCGCCACCCTGACTTGCCGGACGTGGACGGCGCTAGTGATGACGTTGCCGCGCGGCAGGGAGCTACGGCGCCATGACCACCCTTTCTGAAGCGCTTGCCGTCAGGGAAGCCGCCCTCGCGCAACGCGGTTTTCGCGTCCGGTCGGCCCGGCTCAGTGACGTTCCCCGGATGGCGGAGATGATCAACAACTTTGCCAGCCAAGGTGAGATGCTGCCGCGCAGCGCGTCCGAACTCTATGAGAATATCCGCGATTTTCTCATCATCGCCGACGAAAATGATGAGGTGGCCGCCACCGCATCACTCCACATCCTCTGGGACGATCTGGCTGAGATAAAATCTGTTGCCGTCAGCGAGGCATTGCACGGGCAGGGCATCGGCGCGTACCTCGTTGAGAAGTGCGTTGAGGAGGCGGCGCGGATGGAGCTGCCAACCGTCTTCGTCCTGACGCACAAGCCCGGTTTCTATGAAAGGCTGCAATTCGAGCGTGCCGACGTGCTCGCGTTTCCGCGCAAGGTGTGGTCGGAGTGCATCCGCTGCCCCAAGTTCTCCAACTGCAACGAAATCGCGATGAGCAGGCCGGTGGCGCGAGAATTCACGGCTGACCTGCCAGACGACGATGATCTGCTCGATCCCATTCCAACCCGCGCTTAGCGCTTAGGCAACCGGAGGACGTTATGGAACGCCTTTCACGCCGCGCCCTCCATGAGGGCCGTATTGTCACCGTCTATGAAGACCACATGCGATTGGACGGCGGACGGGAACAGATGTGGACGACCATTCAGCACCCGGGTGCAGTAGTCATGGTGCCCGTCGATTCTGATGGCAACATTCTGCTCGTGCGCCAGCCCCGCCCGTCAGCCCGTGACACACTGCTTGAACTTCCCGCGGGAACACGCGAAGAAGGCGAAGAACCCGAGATAACGGCGCGGCGCGAGCTGCAAGAAGAGATTGCCCACGATCCGGGGGCGATGACGCCGCTGGGCGGTTTCTACAGCGCCCCCGGCTTCTGCGACGAGTTCCTGCACCTCTTTCTCGCTACGGACCTGACGCCGATTGAAGGTGTGGAGCCGGACGCGGACGAGGAAATCACCGTCGTGCCGACGCCTCCCGCCGCCATTCCAAGTCTTATCCGCAGCGGCGAGATCCGTGACGCCAAATCAATCGCCGGCCTTTTGCGCTATCTCTACATGGAGGGCGGACTGACCTAAAGGTTCGATTGGAGAAGGCGTCACCTTCTCCCAGCAACCGTCCTCGTTGCGCTACTATATCTGTGACCAATACGGAGGGCGGGATGCTCTACATATTCCTGTGTACCGTCACTGAAGAGGGCCAGCAGGCGATGCTGCGCGACCCGGAGATGTTTTCTCATGTCGCCGACGAGGTTAACGTGGACGGCACACAGTTGCTGGCGCGCTACGCCGTCCTCGGACAATATGATTACGTTGCCATGGTTGAGGCTCGCACGCATGAGGATGCCGCCCGCTTGTCACTCGAACTCGGCGCCCGCGCCCATGTCCACATAGAGACGCTCGTCACCATTGCCGTCCGCCAACTGGCCGACGGGTCCGATGAGACGCTTGAGACGCTGACTTCCGTGCAACGGCCGGTTCTTGCCACTGATGAGGGCGATAATCCGCAGGACTTTGCCGGGCCGGTGTCCACGTAGGAGGATCTGCGCCCCCCTCCCTAGCAGCGGATAATCCGTTTCCCTATACTTTGTTACAGGAATCACACAGTCGGCGGAGGCCGTCTGGCCTCCTTTTTGACGCGGTAAACGGGTAGGGGAGAAACACACAATGGCAACAGCGCAGCAGCCTGCCGTGGGAGCGCCGATAGGTCGCTCGGACGGCCCGGACAAGGTGACGGGAATCGGTCAATACGCACTTGACGTGACGCTGCCCGGGATGTTGTGGTGCAAAGTCCTCCGATCCCCGTATCCCCACGCCCGCATCAAGTCCATAGACACCTCCGCCGCGCTCGCGCTGTCGGGAGTTCATGCGGTTCTGACGCCGGAGGACGTGCAAGGGCTGCGTTTCGGCAAGCGGATCATGGATGAGCACGTTTTGGCGTTCGATACGGCGCGCTATATCGGGGACGCAATCGCAGCCGTTGCCGCTGAGGATGAGGACATCGCCGAGCGGGCGTTGGAACTCCTCGACGTTGAATACGAGGAACTTCCCGGCGCCGTCACGATGGACGAGGCGCTGGCCGACGGCGCGCCGATTCTGCACCCGGAATTCAATACGTACTTTGGCATCCCCGGTGAGCAGGAAACGCCATCCAATATCTTCGCGAAGGGAACGTGGGGCAAGGGCGACGTTTCTGAAGGGTTCGCTGAGGCTGATCTCATCGTCGAGCACGAGTACACAACGCCGCGCACGCACCAGGGATATCTTGAGGTCCACAACATGATTGTCTGGATCGACGAGACCGGCCACGTGCAAGTCTGGCTGGGATCAAAGTCGCCATTCGCCAACCGCCGCGCCATCGCGCTTGTCATCGGCGAGGAGCCGGATAACATCACTGTGAATTACGCGTACGTGGGCGGGGATTTCGGTGGCAAGGGTGACATCAACGGCGCGCCCATCTGCTATTTCCTTGCAAAGAAGACGGGCAGGCCCGTCAAGCTGGCGTTCGATTACTCGGAGGAGTTCTCCGCCATGAATCCCAGGCATGAGAGCACGATGCGCGTCAAGGCGGGCGTCAAGCGCGACGGCACTCTCACGGCATGGGAGGCGGAGGTCTATTTCAACTCCGGCGCGTACGGCAGCTACAAACCCGTCCCCGGCTCCAATCTCCCCGGCATCGCAGAGATCGCGGGCCCGTACGTGATCCCCCACGTGCAAATCGATGCCTACCAGGTCTACACCAACACCGTTCCGTGCGGATTCCATCGTTCGCCCGGCGAGGTGCAGGGCATCTTTGCCGGTGAGTCCCACATGGACCTCATCGCGCAGGAACTTGGCATGGATCCGCTGGAGCTGCGAATCAGGAACGTCCTTCATGACGGCGACGAGACGCCGGTTGGCCGCGTCTTCCTCGACGTGAAGGCCGAGGAGGTTCTGCTTGAGGCCGGACGGCTGTCCGGTTGGGACACGCCCAAGGCTGAGAATGTTGGTCGCGGCATCGCTTTCGGCCACCGCACGCAGGGCGGCGGGCAGACCACCATCAACATCACCGTCAACGCGGACGGCAGCGTACTCGCCGCAAGCTCCATCTACGATCCCGGCATGGGCAACCACACCATGATGCAGCAGGTCACGGCGGACGAATTGGGCATCGACATCTCGCGTGTGTCCGTTGTGCCGCTCAACACGGACCAGGCGGATTTTGACACCGGCGTCGGCGGCAGCCGCGGCAGTTTCATCATCACGGAATCTGCTTACATGGCCGCAGACGATGTCCGTGGCAAACTCAAGCGGCTCGCGGCGGAGTTCAACGGCTGGGACGAGGAGATCGTCGAGTTTGAGGCGGGCGCTCTCACCAATACGCGAACCGGCGAGTCAGTGCCAATGGAGCGAATTGCCGAAAGATCGGGGGAACCGGTGTCGGGTTTGGGCAGGCTGGAAGAAGCCGATCAAAGCCCTTATACATCCTTCGTCGCGCAGGTGGCGGAGGTTGAGGTTGACCGCGAGACGGGAGAGCCCCAGGTCAAGGTCATTACCGCCGTCCATGACACCTCACGCATCATCAACCCGGTCGGATTCTATGGACAGATCGAAGGCGGAATGATCAACGCCTACGGCTTCGCCATGATGGAGGAATTGACCGTGGATGAGGGTGGGCGCGTGACGAATCCCTCGTTCGCCGATTTCAAGATGCCCACCGAGCCGGACATCCCCGAACTCCGCGTCGGGATTGTCGAGACGAGCGAGGGCAGGGGCGCGTACCGCGTCAAGGCCGTCGGTGAGCACTCCAACATCACGACCCTTCCGGCCATCGCCAACGCCATCGATGACGCCGTCGGCATCAGGCTCAAGAGCGCGCCATTCACCGCGGAGAAACTCCACCGCGCATTGAACGAGTAGATAGCCGCGCTGCGACTCACGGTTCGCAGCCGGGTTTGGCTTGTCTGTTGCGGCTTTAGATTCTTCGCTCCGCTCAGAATGACATGGGGGCTTGCGTCACTTTGATGGGTTGCGCAATGAGATTCAGATTCCCGCCTACGCGGGAATGACGGGGTGGGAGCGGGAATGACGAGGTGGGGCGAGTGCAAGGGCTTGGTTGTACGTGACACAATACCGGCATGACGGAGCCTACAGAGGATCGCTTGGTCGCGCCGGAACCGCAGAACGAGGACACAGCGCTTGAGAGCGGCCTGCGCCCTCGCCGCCTGCCGGACTACGTCGGCCAAAGCCGTGTCATTGACAACCTCAAGGTCTCTATCCAGGCCGCCCTGCAGCGCAATGAGCCGCTGGATCACGTTCTCCTGCACGGCCCGCCGGGACTCGGCAAGACGACACTCGCGTTCATCATCGCGGCAGAGATGGGAGTCAGCGTCCGCGTCACCGCCGGTCCGTCATTCACCCGTGCGGGCGATCTCGCGCAGATGCTCACCCAGCTCCGCCCGCACGATGTCCTCTTTGTGGATGAGTTCCACCGCCTCCCTCGCTCCGTGGAGGAAGTGCTGTACCCCGTGATGGAGGACCACGTGCTGGACATCATGATCGGCAAGGGGCCGGGCGCGCATTCCGTACGTGTGAGCCTGCCGCCGTTCACGCTCGTTGGCGCGACCACCCGCTACGCGCTCCTCAGCAACCCCCTCCGTGACCGTTTCGGCGCGACGTACCGGCTGGACTTCTACTCACCAGAGGAGATCGAGCGGATTCTCGTTCGCTCCGCCACTGTGCTGAATGTTGATGCGAGAAGCGACGGCCTTGTGGAGATTGCAGGGCGGTCACGGGGAACGCCGCGCGTTGCCAACAGGCTGTTGCGCCGCGTCCGCGACTACGCACAGGTCAAAGGTGACGGGGTCGTGACGGGCGAGGCCGCGCGCGAGGCGCTGAACAGTCTCGGCATTGACTCGCTCGGGCTCGATGACACAGACCATCGCGTTCTGGACAGCCTCATCAATACCTTTAGCGGGGGACCGGTCGGACTGGAAACACTGGCGTCATCCATTGCTGAAGAGCCGGATACTGTGATGGATGTGTATGAGCCGTATTTGTTGCAACTGGGCTTTCTGGACAGGACGCCGCGGGGCCGTCGCGCCACTCGCCGCGCCTATGAGCACTTGGGCGTCGAGCCTCCCGCACAGGACGGCGGCCCGGACCCGAACCGCCCCCAATTGTTGTAGTTGGCGGCTCAGCTATAATCTAAGTTGCCGCTTATGAGTGTCATTCCCGTTCGTCACATACCTGACCCCGTCCTGCGCGAAAAGACGAAGCGCGTGCCAAACGTCACACCCGCACTGCGTGCGCTTGTCGATGACATGATTGAAACCATGTACGAGGAGCACGGCGTCGGAATCGCCGCCAACCAGGTGGGGCGCAGCCTGCGTATGACGTACATCGAGGTTCCTGAGGAACGCGATGAGGACGGCAACGTTGTGCAGGAGCACGTGGCGCACATCCTGATCAATCCGGAGATCATACGGCGTGTGGGCGAGCGAGAAGTTGAGGAAGGCTGCCTCAGCATCCCGGGCTGGCGTGGCAAGCTGATTCGCTCGGAGCGTGTGACCGTCAAGGCCCTTGACCTGGATGGGCGAGAGGTCAGGATAAAGGCGGACGGACTGCTGGCGCAGGCGTTGGAGCATGAGACCGACCACCTCAATGGCATCCTGTACATCGATCGCATGGAAAGCATCGAAGACTTGTACCCTCTCGATTTGCGGGCAGATGTAGACGCTGAGAGGCAGGCGTCCGAAGATAGGGAGCCAAAGCCGCCGCCCGACCCCAACCTCATCTGGCGACTGCGCCGACCCGTTGCGCCGGTCGTGCGTCGACGGTGAGCGTGATGGTGTCTCCCGCCGACGTTCGCGGGACAGCTATCGGCGAGATACTCGAACGCGCCCGCATCTTTCTTGCCGGGCGGCAGGCCGCCGCGTGGGTGGTCGGCGGCTCCGTTCGCGATATGCTCCTTGGCGTTTCAACCGCGGATGCCGACCTGGTGGTGGATTCCTCGAACGTTCCGCAATTGGGCAGACAGTTCGCGGACCAGATCGGCGGCGCGTTCTATCACCTTGACCAAGACCGGAACTATGTTCGTGTGCTTTCCGCGGTGGATGAGGCAGGGGAGCGCGCCACACTGGACATCACGCCGCTTGGCGATCGGGACATTGCCTCGGAACTTTCGCGGCGTGATTTCACCGTCAACGCAATGGCGCTGCCGCTGGATAGCTGGCACACGCCCGACAATCTCACCGATCCGCTCGACGGCTGTGCTGACCTCAACGAGCGTGTTCTCCGCGCTGTTAAACCCACCATCTATGCCGATGACGGAATTCGGCTCATGCGCCTTGCAAGACTGGCAGGGCAGTTGGGGTTCACTGTCGATGAGGAGACGGCGGCACTGGCCAAGCGCGACGCCGCCCACATCGCGGATGTTTCACCGGATCGGCTGCGTGACGAGTTCTGCAAGGTGTTGGGGTTGAGCGATACGAAATCCGCCCTGCGCCTTCTTGATGACATGGGCGTGCTTAGCCGGATCATGCCGGAGCTTGATGCCACGCGCGGTGTGACACAGCCAATTGAGCACTACTGGGACGTGTTCGACCATCTCGTGGAGACTGTCGGATACATGGACGGCCTGCTTGATGGTGACAGGCGGACCGCCGATCTCAGCCTGTCGCAGATGCCGTGGAGCGACCATGTTGCGGACTATTTTGCAGAAGAGGTGTCCGGCGGAGTGGACCGGGCGATTTTGACCAAGCTCGCCTGTCTCTTGCATGACATCGCCAAGCCGGAGACAAAGACCGTTGAAGAATCCGGCAAGACGCGCTTTCTCGGCCACCCGGAGCAGGGAGCCGATGTGACGGAGGTGGCGATGGACCGGCTGCATTTCAGCCGCCGCGCCAACGCCTACGTCACGATGCTTGTGCGGCAGCACCTGCGCCCCATGCAGCTCAGCAACAATCTTCAGACGCCAACGCGCCGCGCTCTCTATCGGTTCAAGCGTGATCTCGGCGATGCGGCAATCGGAGCGGTGTGGCTGAGCATGGCCGACTTTCTGGCCGCAAAGGGCCCCATGCTCGACCCCAATGAGTGGCGAAGGCGGGTCAGCCACTGTAGCCTAGTGATGGAGTCGATTCTCGCCGAGCCTGCTGATGACATGGCCGCGCCAATGGTGGTGAACGGCCACATGCTGATGAAAGCTCTTGGCGTTGGCCCCGGCCCGCAGCTGGGGCAGATACTTGAGGCTGTCAGGGAGGCGTTGGCCGCGGACGAGGTATCAACTCCCGAGGAGGCGCTTGGGTTTGCCCGCAGGGAATGGGAGGCACGATTCGGCGCCCTGGCAGATGAGCGCGGGGAGACAATGCAGTAAGGAGAGGGAACTGAGTTGGAGCGATTGAGCGGCTTACTGGGCGCAGTCGGCCTTCGGCTGCGCAGATGGATTATCCCCGGGTTTATCGTTCTCTTCGTTTTGTTTGCGGCGCTCAGCCTTGTGCGCGATGAGTGGCGCATCCCCCTGACGGACATCGAGCGGGGCCAGCAGGATACGCCGCTTGGCCTCACACTCGGACTCGATCTGCAGGGCGGCGTCCATCTCGTCTATGAAACCGTGGATCCGAATCCCACTCCGGAGCAGTTGCAGGGCGTAGTGCAGATCATCCGCACGCGCGTCGACCAATTTGGTGTGGCGGAGCCTCTCATTCAGACGCTCGGCGCAAACCGCATCGTCGTTCAACTTCCGGGCGTGCAGGACGTGCAGGCGGCCAAGGACCTCATCGGCGCGCCCGCCGTCCTTGATTTCCGTGAGCTTATCCCGATCCCCATCGAACCCGGGGAGGGGACAGTCACCGAAACTGAAACGGAATCCGATGACGCGACCGATGCGGAGGCAACTCCTGAAACGGAACCGACCATCGGTGAAGGCACGGAGTCGACGCCTGCGCCGGCTGACCAAACGCCATCCAATGACGCGGACTCGACCGCAGGCCCATCGGACGGAACAACAGCGGCGCCCAAGATTGCAAACGTCTCTCAGTCAATAGTGCCTCAGACGACTCCGGAGCCAACTGTCGTTGCCGAAACGACCCCGGAAACGACTCCTGCGGAAGGCCAAACCGAAGCGGTGGAGGAAACTCCGACGCCTGAGCCTGAACCAGAGTTCCATCTGGAATGGGAGATTGCGACGGCTGTTGTCGATGGAGAAGAGGTTGAGCTGACGGGTGACCGGCTTGAGCCGGGCTCCGCGCAGGTGGGATTCAACCCAACAACGGGTGCGCCGGAAGTCTATTTCCAGATGGACAGCCAAGGCCGCGAGGCGTTCAGGCTGGTGTCAAGGCGTATGGTCGGCCAACTGCTGGGCATCTTTCTTGACGGCGAAGCCATCCTCACGCCGCGCATACAATCGGAGATCCCGACAAGCCCCCGCATAACCGGACTGGATCTTGAAGAGGCGCAGATCCTCGCCATCCAGCTCAACGCGGGCGCGTTCCCGATACCGCTTGAGAAGGAGCCGATCCTTGAGCGTGACGTTGACGCATTCCTCGGGGCCGACGCGCTTGAGCGCGGCCTCCGCGCCGGCATGGTCGGCATCCTGCTGGTCGCGCTGTTCATGGTGCTCTACTACCGCATGAACGGGGTCGTGGCGGCAATTGCGCTCATCATCTATGCGCTCCTCGTGCTTGGCGTGTTCAAGTCGATTCCCGTCGTGCTAACCCTCTCCGGCCTCGCGGCATTCGTTCTCTCATTCGGCTTGGCCGTTGACGCCAACGTCCTGATATTTGAACGGATGAAGGAGGAGCTGCGGGCGGGCCGCAGCATGGGTTCGGCTATCGATATCGGGTTCAACCGCGCATGGCCCGCCATCAGGGACGGCAATTTCACGACGCTCATCATCGCCGCCATCCTCTTCTGGTTCGGCGAGCGGCTCGGCGCAAGCCTCGTGCAGGGCTTTGCGCTTACGCTCGCCATCGGCGTCGTGCTCAGCATGTTCAGCGCCCTGGTCATCACACGCCGCCTGCTGCGCCTCGTAACCAACTTTGAGCCACTCCGCAAGACGAGGCTCTATATTCCGTAAAGGGAAGCCAAGAATGATCAACTTTGCCAAATACCGCGCCACGTACTTCCTCTTTTCTCTCGTGCTCATCGCCGCCGGGCTGGCCGCGCTGTTCCTCGGCCCCGGCCTGAGCTTCAGCATCGAGTTCAGCAGCGGCGCGGCCGTTGACGCGACATTCGTCAATGCGACTGAGCAAGAGGACGTGGACCTCGCTATCGAGTCACTCGGATACGAAGGGGCGGTGGTGCAGGGGTTCGGCGACCGCGAGTACTTCCTGCGGCTGCCGTTGGCGGACGCCTCCGAACGCCAACAGTTGGACGTGCGCAACGCGTTGGAAGAATACGCCGGGCCGCTGCAGGGCTACAGCTTTGACCTGGTCTCACCCGCCGTCGCCCGTGAGACGGTACGGAACGGATTGATTGCCGTCCTCATCGCGGTGGTTGGCATTCTCGGCTACATCGTCTATGCATTCCGCAGCATCCGTCACCCGGTCCGCTATGGCATCGCCGCCATCATCGCCCTTGTGCATGACATCGCCGTTGCCTTTGCCATGGCCGGACTCTTCATGCTCGTGGGCTCTCAGTGGCTTCATCTTGAAATCAGCAGTATGTTCCTCGTCGGCGTGCTGACCCTGCTCGGCTACAGCATCAACGACACCATCGTCATCTTTGACCGCATCCGTGAGAACATCCTGCGGGACACGAACCGCGACATCGTCGCCACCACCAACTACTCGATCATGGAAAGCATGGGGCGTTCCATCAACACGAGCTTTACGACCCTCGTCGTGCTGTTGGCGCTGTTCCTGCTTGGCCCGGCGACGATCCGTGATTTCCTCTTCGTGATGATTATCGGCGTCGTGTCCGGAACGTACAGCTCCATCTTTACAGCCTCGCAGGTGATCGTGTCATGGGAGACGCGGAGCTTCGGCAGCCTGCCATTCATCGGCGGCGGACGCGGCGGTTCGACTCAATCCGCAGCCCCATCGGCGAGCACGTCCTGACAAGCAGACGATAGCGAAGGCAGGGCGTTCGGGGAGGCAAAACCATGCCCGTCACGACTGAACGCATAACAATCGACAGCGACGGCATTGAGCTGGTCGGCGCTATCTCCATACCGGACGGGCAGGGGCCGCATCCCGTAGTGGTTCTCTGCCATGGGATGCCCGCCGCACGGCCAACCCCAACGGCGGATATCACACTGTCTGCGCCAACAGATGAGGGCCTGACGTACGCCGAGATTGCGGAGCTGTGCGCCCACCGCGGCTTGGCCGCCGTGATCTTCAACTTCCGCGGCACGGGGGAGAGCGGCGGCAATTTTCACCCGCTGGGATGGGCGCAAGACCTGGAGGCTGTGCTGTCATGGGTGTGGGAGCGTCCCGAGGTGGACATCGACCGCATCGGCGTGCTCGGCTCAAGCATGGGCGCGCGTGTGGCGATTCACGTGGCGGCGCGCAGGCCGGAGGTTGCGGCCGTTCTCTCATTTGCCTCGCCCGCCCGCTCACGGTGGAGCCGCTCACCGGAGGAGATGGTGCAGAACGCGCGGGAAGTCGGCATCATCCGCGATCCCGACTTTCCGCCGTCCGCTCAAAAGTGGGCTGATGAGTACGGGGAAATGGACGTCACGCAGTCGGTTGCTCGTGTCGCGCCGCGTCCTTTGCTGCTCATGCACGGTGACGCGGATGACGTTGTGCCGCCGGAGGACGCTCACGCGCTGTTGGCGGTGTCCGATGAATCCGTGACGGAGTTGATGATGCTGCCGGGGGCGGGGCATCGATTCCGCAGCAACGTAGAGGCCGTGGACATCGCCGTCAACTGGTTGGTGCAGACTCTCAAGGCGTAAGCCGTGACCGGCATCATCGAGACCCTGGGCGGGTGGATCCAGGAAGTCATCCTTGCAATCGGCTACCCCGGAATCGTCTTTCTCATGGCCGCCGAGAACATCTTTCCTCCCGTGCCGTCTGAATTCGTTCTCCCATTCGCGGGCGCGCTCTCCGCACGAGACGAGCTGAACTTCTGGGGAGTCGTTGCCGCCGGCACGGCAGGCTCCGTGATTGGGGCGCTGGTTCTCTATGGCGTCGGATATTTTGCCCGGGAAGCCGGCGTGCGCCGTATTGTCGCCGCATACGGGAAATATGCGTTCATCTCCGAGAACGATCTTGATCGGGCCACTGCCTGGTTTGAACGGTACGGAGAGGCTGCCATCGTCTTTGGGCGGCTCATCCCCATCATCCGCAGCGTGATCTCGATTCCGGCGGGCTATACCCGTATGAATCTCCTGAAGTTTCTCCTGTATACGACGCTCGGAACATTCACCTGGAGCCTCATCCAGACCTACATAGGCCGGGTGCTTGGCGAGAACTGGGAGAGAATCACGGAGATCACGGGGCCTTATCAGAACGCCACGCTGATATTGATGGCGGTGGCTGTTGTGGTTTTCTTTGTCTGGCGCGCCTACAAGTGGAGAAGACGAAAGAGGGATTAGGCAAACGCTCGAAAAGGCTGATGTGCCTAACGACGTCTAGTGCGCCAGCGGCGAAAGATCGGGCATGTGCTCCCCGTGGTGGATGCGCGAGCGCCGCGCAACACCGGTCCGGAGCGCCGCCTTACTCACGGCGCGCGAGACTGCCGTCACCACGCGTGAATTGAAGAGGCTGGGGATGATATTCTCCTCGCTCAGTTCACGATTGGACACAACGGCGGCAAGCGCCTGCGCCGCCGCCATCTTCATGTCCTCATTGATGCTGCGCGCGCGGACGTCCAACACCCCCCGAAAGAGGCCGGGGAAGCAGAGAGCGTTGTTGATCTGATTCGGGTAGTCCGAGCGCCCCGTCGCCACCACGCGCACGTATCGATGCGCCTCCTCCGGCGACACTTCGGGGTCGGGGTTGGCCAGCGCAAAAACGATGCCGTCGCTGTTCATACTTGCCAGGTCTTCGGGCCCGATGACTCCCGGCCCGGAAAGGCCGATGAAGAGGTCTGCGTCGTTCAGGCCGGCTCGAATATCGCCGGCAAAGTTGCGCGGGTTTGTGTTCTCCGCGAGCCACATCTTGCCCGTATTGCCCTCAATGTCGCCACGGTCGCGGTGAATAGCTCCCTGCCGATCAAAGACGATGATGTCACGGAGGCCCGCCGCGACGAGCATCCGTGACGTGGCTACGCCGCTCGCCCCGGCGCCGGTCATCACGGCGCGAAGCTGGCCGATGTCCTTGTCGACGATCTTGAGCGCGTTGATCAGGGCTGCGGTCACAACAACCGCGGTCCCGTGCTGATCGTCATGGAAGACGGGAATATCCAGTTCCTCCTTCAGCCGCTCCTCGATCTCGAAGCAGCGGGGGGCGGAGATGTCCTCCAGGTTGATGCCGCCGAACCCAACGGCCAGCGCCTTGACCGTGTCCACAATCTGATCCGGGTCACTGGTGTCCAGGCAGATCGGCCATGCGTCCACGTCAGCGAGTTCCTTGAAGAGAATGGCCTTGCCCTCCATGACGGGCAGGGCGGCCTCAGGCCCGATGTTGCCGAGGCCCAGCACCGCCGTCCCGTCCGAGACAACGGCCACCGTGTTTGCTTTGGACGTGAGTGACCAAACAGACTCCGGGTTCTCACCAATGAAGGAGGCCACGCGGCCAACACCCGGCGTGTACACCTGCGAGAGGTCACGGTGGTTCTCCACGGGAGTCCGCGTGTGCATCTCGATCTTTCCGCCCGTGTGGACGAGGAACGATGGATCTGTGAAAGCGATGATCTTTGCGCCGGCCTTGCGCAGCGCCCGGGCGACGCGTTGTCCGTGCTCCATGTTCATCACACCGATGGTGAGATCACGGACGATGCGTTTACCCCGCGTGCGAACGAGATCAACGGCAGTGATGTCAGCCTCGTGTTCGCCAACGGTGGTCGTAATCATGCCGAGCATTCCGATCTTGTTCGGATACTCAAGGCGTATGGTGACGGTGTAGCCGTATTCGGGATAGTCAGACGAGACCACGTACACCTCCCCCAAGGCGCTTCGCGCTTGAGCAGTCAGTATAGCCGCCGCCGCGCCCCATGCGCCAATGCGCTCGTGCGATATTTCAGTCTCATTAGCACCGCCGCTCGGTTCTCCGGCCTCACTCCCCGAACGTCACGGTCTGCGCGGCGTCCGCGCTCATCTTGACCAGCTCGTCCACGTCCAGAGCGTTTTCCATGCGCTCCGCCTCGCTCACTGAAGATCGCAGGATTGGATGTTTCGGCACGAAGAGGGAGCAGCAGTCCTCGTCCGGCAAGATTGAAATATCAAACGTCTCCAGTCTTCGGGCCTCAGCGATGATTTCGTTCTTATCCATGCCGACTAATGGACGCAGCACGGGCATAGTCGCCACCGAGTCAATCGTGGCGATATTCTCCACGGTCTGGCTGGCCACCTGCCCGATGCTCTCGCCGGTTACGAGCGCCAACGCGCCGCCGCGCCGCGCCAGTTCCTCGGCCACCCGCACCATGAATCGCCTGTAGGCGACCACTCGATACGCCGGGTTGACCGCCGCGACGATCTGCCGCTGCGCGTCCGCGAATGGCACAAGGTGCAGGCGTGATCCGAACTGTGATTCATCCAGCACGCGCACGAGGTCTCGCGCCTTGTCCCGTGATGAACCGTCCACGAGGGGAAAACTGTGGAAATGCACAAAGTCCACCGTGCATCCACGCCGGAACATGCGCGCCGCCGCGACCGGTGAATCGATACCCCCTGACAACAGCGCCATGACGTGGCCGGAACTGCCAACCGGCAGCCCGCCTGCGCCGGGAACGGACTCCACGTAGACAAACGCGCCCTTCTCCCGCACGTCCACACGCAGGTCGATATCCGCTCCGCGCAGCTTGACCGCCGCGCCGGTCTCTTCCTCCACGAGAGTGCCGATCCGGTTGTTTAGGTCGACGGAGGTCAGCGGATAGCGTTTGTCTGACCGTGATGCGGAAACGCGAAAGGTCTCTGCGCCGTTCCACTCGGTGCGAATGATGTCCCTGACGCCGCCGACGATCTCATCAAACTCCAGGCCTGTACGGAGCGCCGGAGCGATGCGGGCGATGCCGTAAACACGAGAAAGGGCGATCAGGGCAGGGGAGGCATCCGCCTCGTCCGGCAGGTCCACACGAATCTGGCTGCGTTCCTGCCGCACAGGATAATCCAGCCCCGCCCGCGCCAGCGCCTTGCGCACGTTGGCGGCAAGCGCGCCGACGAACACGCTGCGGTTCTTGCCCTTGAGCGCCACCTCGTGGTAGCGAATCAACAGGTGTCTTGTTGTCATTCCTCTTGCGCCGTTCCGTGTTGCATGACTGCCCATCAATACTAACGCGGTCGCTCCAGGACACGTCTCGCTTCTTGACACGCAATTGGGCGGCGGCGTACAGTCGGCATGAATTATTGCCTTGAACACGTAGAAAGTGGGGGAGTGGGGATGGCTGAAACAGATCCTGTTACCGGGTACGAGTTTTCTGACAGCGAGGTCACGGAGATCGACAACGGCAACAACCGCGTCGGCACCAAGTTCCGCCATGATGGCAGGTGGTACTACTTCAGGAGCCTGTCCGAGCGGCAGAAGTTTATCGGCAACCCCGAAGCGTATCTCGGCGGCGGCGAGGGTTCTGACAGCAACGACTAGCCGCGCTCACGCCGCGGGCGCCGGCGCGAGTTCATCAACAAGGTCCCAATAGGCTGTTGCCAGCGACGGATCACGATCATTGATATAGTCGCCGAGCGTTGGGACAATCACGACGTTCGGCGCTATCCCCGTTTCCTGGATCTGACGTCCTGACGGCGTGTGCCAATTCGAGACGGTCACGTACAGTGCGGAACCGTCGCTCAGTTCCTGGAACGCCTGCACGCTGCCCTTGCCGAACGTTCGCGTGCCGTATATCGTGGCGCGTTCATGGTCCTGCAGGGCGCCGGCCACGACCTCAGACGCACTGGCCGAGAATCCATTGACGAGAACCGCCAGGGGCAGCTCATAGGCCTGTCCGTCCTCGTCAACCTCCCATTCGATGCGGCGGCCCTCGCGCGTCATCTCGTACATCGCGAGCCCCTCCGGCACGAATTCCCCAACGATGCTGACCGCGCCGGACAGTGAGCCGCCGGGGTTAGAGCGAACATCCAGGATCAGCCCCTCGATGTCTCGCTCGAGCAGGTTTCCCAGCGCTTCACGGAAATCATCCCCGGTTTCCCGGTGAAAGCGTTCGACTCGTATGTAGCCGATGAGCGGTCGGCCTGTGTCCTCGCCAAAGATTCGCGTCTCAAGGGATGTCGCTACCACTCCACGCAGAACCGTGACGCTTATCTGGTTAGCGGGGTCGTCCCATGGCCGCCTTATCTCAAGGACGACCTCCGTGCCGCTCTCTCCCTTGACGATTTCCACCAGGTCATTGACTGCCATTCCGGTCACGTCCACGCCGTTTACCGACACGATGCCGTCGCCCGCCTGCAGTCCTGCCGCCTCCGCGGGGCCGCCGATAAACACGTCCGAGATTACGTTGATCTCACCCGTGTTTCCGACCCGCGCCCCGATGCCCTCATAAGAGCTCTCCGCGAAGAACTCCTGGGCATCCTCATACTGTCCGGCATCCAGGAACGTGAGGGCAGGGTCCTCGCCGCGCACAAACAGTCCACGACGCGCAGCCTCCGTGACCGCCTCGAGCGGCGCGTCAGGGTAATCTCGCCGGAGGATCTGCATCGCCCGCCAAACGTCCTCAAGGCCGGACGGCACTGCGGACGGTACTTCCTCACTCGAACTTTGCACTTCGGACAGGATGCGTTCGGCCGTATTGAAACCCCGCTCGCCGGAAGCCGCAATGGTCATGAAGTAGATGGTGCGGTCGATGTCGTCCTGGTCGGGACGCAGTGGAATACCCGTGGTCTCTTCAAAGACACGTATCGCCTCAGAGAGAATGCCGAAGGTTCCCGGACCACCGAACGATATCCGATCAGCGTCCCGCACAACGAACGTTTCACGCACGCCGACAACCAGGACGATGAACACCAGGAGCAGGGACAGTCCAACCGTGAACGACAGCGCACGGCCCGGGTTCTGTCGAGGCTCAGGAGAACGATGTTCTGACTCAGGTTGATGCAGATTCATGACCTGATTTCATTCTACGTGTGCCACATAAGGCTTACGCCAAGATGGGTTTGCTGCCGTTGCATCGTATACTTGAACGCACAACGACCCGTGAGGGTAGTCGTCACACGGGACATACGCGGAGGCAGATGAGCAAGCGACGCAACGGCAGCAGCCCGGGGTCAAACGGCCATGCAACGGCCCGGCCCGGCGAACGCGCGCTGCTCATCGGCGCGGCGGTCAAGGGCAGGGGAGCGTCCTCGTCGCTCGATGAGTCTCTTGAAGAACTCAGCGCCCTTGCCCAGAGCGCCGGCGCCACAGTCGTGGCTGTTGAGCGCCAACGGCTCGACCGTTTCACCGCTCACTACATGGGCAGCGGCAAGCTCGACGAGATGCTTCATCTCGCGCGTGACGAGGAGATTTCCACTGTCATTCTCGATGACGAGCTAACGCCAACCCAGCAGCGCAACCTTGAAGAGTCCTTCAAGGTCAAGGTGCTGGACAGGACCGCGCTGATCCTGGACATCTTCGCGCAGCGCGCCCAGTCAATGGAGGGGCGGCTGCAGGTTGAATTGGCGCAGCATGAGTACCTGTTGCCGCGCATTCGGGGGCAGTGGAGCCACCTTGAGCGTCTGGGCGGCGGCATCGGGACACGAGGCCCCGGCGAGTCCCAGTTGGAAACGGATCGCCGCCTTGTCCGCAACCGCATCCACCGTCTCAAGGGGCAGTTGGAGGACGTGCGCCGCCGCCGTGCTCAACATCGTGAATCCCGCAAGAACAAGGGCCTGCCCACCGTCTCTCTCATTGGCTATACGAACGCGGGCAAGAGCACCCTGATGAACGCGCTCACGCGTGCCGACGTGCTTGCGGAGGACAGGCCATTCGCGACGCTTGATCCCGTGACCCGTATGATGCGGCTTCCGGCCGGGGGCGAAGGACTGCTCACGGACACGGTCGGTTTCATCCAGAAACTCCCGCACAGCCTCGTCGCGGCCTTCAGGGCAACGCTTGAGGAATTGCAGGATGCCGACCTTCTACTCCACGTGGAGGACGCCAACGCGCCTGCCGCGTCAATGCACTATAAGTCGGTGCTCTCGCTGTTGGACGAGCTTGAGGTGGCGGACAAGCCGCGCATTCTCGTCATGAACAAGATGGACCTCGTTGATGCAGAGTCGTCGCCGGAATACCGCGCGTTGGTGGACCAGGCTCTCGGCAAGACGCCAGACCTCACCATCATCCCGGTATCGGCGCTCTCGGGCCGCGGCCTTGATGACCTTCGCAGCGCCATTGAGTTCAACCTCGCCGCCTCGACGCGACGCTAGATTCTTCACTCCGCTGCGCTCCATTCAGAATGACAAAGCTCCGTTCACCCTGAGCGTGAGAGTTTGTCATTCTGAGCGCAGCGAAGAATCCAGGATGCGCGCCTTTCACTCCAACTTGGCCTCAAAACTGTCGAGCAGGGACTCAGGGCCTGTTTTCTCCATGCCATATCCAACTTCGCACAATAGATATTATGTTGTTTTCAAATAAGGGCGGGCAAACGTGAACCGAAGGGGATCCGTGATTCTCGCCGTTGACATCCCCCAACCCTGACCCCACGATAATTCTGTGGAGCCCTGCTCCGGCATCATCATGAACAAAGTCTACCGAAACTACATCATCGGCCTCGTGGCCGTGGGCTTCATTGTCTTGAACCCACTCCATCTGCCATGGACGATGCAATGGGTCATCGACAATCGGTCCGGCACTCCGCTGGGCGATTTCGTCGCCACGTATGAGTCACAGATCATTGTCGGCGCGACGATTTACTTCACGGCGGTGATGATTCCCGTCTACATCTGGCTGTGGCGTCGTAGGCGCAACGCGGGACAGAATACGCCGCGGCGAGAAGCGCCCGCGCCGATTGAAAACCCGGAGCCCGGCGAGCCGTCCTACCGTGGCCCCGGCGGCGGCAAGCGCCTGCCGCCAAGCATGAGGCCCAACGCCAACCGCCGACGCCGCAGGCGCTGATCATCCGCGCGCCATGAGGCGTTACGAGCCGGAGACCGTTAAAGACGTTGTTCTCGGCTATCTTGGGCGCGGCGGCTATATGCTGCCCACCAATGAGTCCGACGAAGAGGCGCCCGTCGGCGATCTTGTTATCCTTCACGGTCGCGGCCACCGCGCAATTGCGCGATTCGAATTCGGCGTGTCGCCTGGAAAACTCGATCCGTCCGTGGTGGAGGAGTTCAGCAACCAAAAGGAGTCGCTTCAGGCGACAGCAGCCTTTCTGATCACTGATGGAGAGCTTTCGGATGCCGCGCGGGAGCGCGTGGAAGAGGCCCGCGTCACTGTTATCGCCGGCCAATCATTGGAGAACCTGGTTCTGGCCTATCGCGGCGCGACGTGGCCACCGCTGAGGCGACCTGAAGAGCCGCTGCCGTTCCAGAAGTACATCCCGTGGTTCGTTGGAATCTCGCTGGTCGTGATCGTGGCGATTGTTCTGGCCCTGATCTCCGCCGAATTGACCCTTCGGCCGCCGGACCTCGGCGGTTAGGCGCGTCTGGCTCGCTGCCTGTCCTCGCTGTCGATGATGATCGTCACGGGGCCATCGTTGACCAGTTCCACGTCCATCATCGCGCCGAAACGTCCCGTCTCGACTGTCAGCCCGTGCTCGCGCAGTTCGCTGACCAACAGTTCATAGAGCCGCTCAGCCTCCGCGGGCTGCGCCGCCTCCACGAAACTCGGCCTGCGTCCCTTGCGCGTATCCGCGTACAAAGTGAACTGGCTGACGACAAGCACTGAGCCGCCCGTCTCGGCCACGGAGTTTTGGAAATGGCTTTCGCTGTCGGCAAAGATGCGGAGGCCGGGTATCTTGCCCGCGAGGTAGCGGACATCCTCCTCCGTGTCGCCGTCCCTGACACCGGCCAGGATGAGCGCCCCCTGCTCTATCTGCCCGATGATCTCGCCGTCAACGCACACGCTCGCCCGCGAGACTCGCTGAATGACGACTCGCACGGATGTTTAGTGAGGATGGGGATGGGGGTGAGAGTGGTCCGATGCGCCGGCGGAGGCGTGGTCGTGATCATCGCCGCCGGAGGCGTCCCCACCGGAATCACCGTCGTCGTCGGACCCTCTTGCAGGCGGCTGTCCGGTCTTCCTGCCGCCGTAATCGTTCACATAGAAGCCGCTCCCTTTGAACACGACGGCGGGCATGGAGATACGCTGCTTCGCCTCGTCGCCGCACTCCGGGCACGTCGCCGTCCTAGCGTCGTGATACCCCTGCCGCACGGTAAAGCGATGCGGGCATGATGGGCACTCATAGTCGTACATCGGCATGACTGTTATTCCCGTTGACTAGTAGGCGCCGACTCCCGTGTCAGGATCCATCTTGCCCTGGTCCTCGGCCTCCGCCTTGCGATTCCAATAGCTGCCAAAGCCGGTCTTCTTCTGCTCGCTCGTATAGAATCCGTCCGCGTTATAGACAACCTGCGGAACGTGCAGTACGCGCTTGCTCTCCGCCTGGCAGGTTGGACACGGCGCGACGGGTTCCGCATCGAAACTCTGCCGAAGCTCAAAGCGCAGGTCGCATTCTGGGCAATCGTAGTCGTATCGTGGCACGATTATTTCCCCGTTCCCTCGTGGCCGGACTGACCCGGTTTCGTGTCAACCGCCACCGGCCATACGGGCATATTTGCGATTCCAATTCGTATTTGGCGGCACATAAGATTGTATGTGTGGTTGTATCTGCGGTCAACCTAAGCATCTCATGGCGCGCATGCTATACTGAGCCAGATATGCATTGCGGATTCTAGAGGGGTGGCTCTTGACGACTGACGGTGGGACAACAACGTCCGGCGAGGAAACGACGACGATTCAGGACGCGGCGGAGACGCCGCCGACTCCGGAAGACGGGGACAAGCCTGAAATCACGATGAAGACCCTGTTGGAGGCCGGAGTCCATTTCGGACACCCCACACGCCGCTGGCATCCCAAGATGAAGCCGTTTGTGTTCACACAGCGCAACGGCATCCACATCATCGATCTCCAGAAGACCCTCAATCGCCTTGAGGCCGCCGCTGAGTTCGTCCGTGAAGTCGCCATGTCCGGCAAGAAGGTGCTCTTCGTCGGCACCAAGAAGCAGGCGCAGGACGCAATCTCGTCGGAGGCCACGCGCGCCGATCAGCCGTGGGTCAACCAGCGTTGGCTGGGCGGCACCCTCACCAACTTCCGCACCATTCAGTCGCGCATCGACTACCTCGTGCGGCAGGAGGATCGCCGAGCAAAGGGGGAGTTCGCATTCCTGCCCAAGAAAGAGGCGGGACGGCTTGAGGATCGTATCGCCAAGCTCAACCGTTATCTCGGCGGCATCAAGGAGATGACGGAGATGCCGGGCGCGATCTACGTCATCGATGCGGCCCGCGAGAAGATCGCTATTGCCGAGGGGCGCAAGATGGGGATACCAATTGTTGCCATCGCAGACACGGACTGCAACGTTGACCTCATTGATTACCCGATTCCCGGCAATGATGACGCCATCCGCGCCCTTCGCCTGATGACCGGCCGCATCGCCGATGCCGTCATCGAGGGCGCCACCGAGGGACAGAACATGAGGCAGGAGGGCGAGGCCGCCGGAGCGACCGCCTGACGCACCCTACCCTGATTTTCAACTCAACCACGTAAGACACAAGCCTGCAATCGCGCGGGCTTCGACAAGAAACAGGAACCGGCTGCGCCGCCCAACTCGGGTGGCGCGCAGAAAATAACGGCAGGAGTATGAAGTGACGACAATCTCGGCTGATGCCATCAAGGAACTGCGGGAGCGCACCGGCGCGGGCATCATGGACTGCAAGCGCGCCCTTGAGGACGCAAAGGGCGACATGGACAAGGCGAGCGATTTGCTCAAGGAGCGCGGCATCGCCACCGTCGCCAAGAAGGCCTCACGCGCGGCAAACGAGGGACTCATCGAGACCTATGTTCATGCAGGCGGGCGCATCGGCGTCATCGTTGAGCTGAACTGCGAGACGGATTTCGTTGCCCGCACCGAGGATTTCAGGGAGCTCGCCCACAATATCGCCCTCCAGGTTGCCGCGATGAATCCGCAGGCCATCGACGATGAGATTCCTCTCGATGATCTCGATACGTCCTCCGGCGAGCCACGTCTTCTCCACCAACCATTCGTCAAGGACGCAAGCCTCACAATCAGCAACCTTCTCACCGACACTGTCGCCAAGGTGGGCGAGAATATCGTCATCAGGCGATTCGCCCGCTACGGCATCGGCGAGGAGTAGCCAGGTACCTCCCCTCCACTACCCGTCATTCCCGCGAAAGCGGGAATCCAGAATCCCCTCTCCCGCTTGGAGAGGGTTAGGATGAGGGCAAAAGAGAAAGGAACGGGGCGCTGGACGGCGACAAACCGCGGCGAGTCCTCCTCAAGCTCAGTGGCGAGGCGCTGATGGGCCCTCGCGCGTCCGGCATTGACGTTGATACCGTCCGTGTCGTCGCATCCGAGATCTATGACGTTCTGCAGACCGGCGCGCAGATGGGCATCGTCGTGGGCGGCGGCAACATCTGGCGCGGCAGAATCGCCCAGGAGTCCGGCATGGACCGCGCCACCGCCGATTACTCCGGCATGTTGGCCACCGTCATCAACGCCCTCGCGCTCCAGACAACGCTTGAAAGCCTCGGCGCGGATGTCCGCACTTTGTCTGCCATCGCCATCCAGGCCGTTGCGGAGCCGTACATCCGCCGCCGCGCCATCCGTCACATGGAAAAGGGCCGTGTGGTCATCTTCGCTGCGGGAACCGGCAACCCGTATATGACGACGGACACGGCGGCCTCACTGCGCGCCGTGGAAGTGGGCGCGAACGTCCTCCTCATGTCCAAGAACAAGGTGGACGGCATCTACGACGCCGATCCCAATGAGAAACCTGATGCGAAGCGTTATTCCGCCATCAGCTACATGGAGGCCCTCAATCTGCGGCTTGGCGTTATGGACAGCACGGCGCTGACCCTCTGCATGGACAACAGCCTGCCCATCGTCGTCTTTGACATCTTTGACGCGGGAAGTGTTGGCAGAATATTGAGGGGTGAAACGGTCGGCACGCTCGTCAACTCAAGCGGAACACGCTAGGCGCGCCCGGAGGGAGGACAAGCCATGACGCAAGAGATTCTCGATGGTGCAGAACATCGAATGCAGGTCACGTGCGAGGTTCTTGACCGCGAGTTGGCAGGCATCCGCACCGGCCGCGCCTCCCCTACCCTGATCGAGGAACTCCGGGTTGATTACTACGGCACGCCCACGCCGCTCAAGCAGCTGGCGACCATCACCGCCCCGGAGCCGCGCCTCCTTGTTGTTCAGCCCTATGACCGCTCCGCCATGACGGCCATTGAGCGCGCCATCCTTCAGACAGACCTGGGGCTATCCCCCGCCGCAGACGGACAGCTGCTCCGCATCCCGATTCCGCAGATGACGGAGGAACGCCGCAAGGAGATGAGCCGGCTGGTTCGCTCCAAGGCCGAGGATGAGCGTGTGGCCATACGCAACGTCCGCCGCGACGCCATGGACCACCTGCGCCGCCTGCAGCGTGACAAGGAAATCTCCGAGGACGACGAACGCCGCGCGGCGGACCAACTCCAAAAGATCACCGACCGCTACACGGGGCAGGTCGATGAGATGGGTGCGGCCAAGGAAGCCGCGGTCATGGAAGTCTAGCGTCGTATCCGCCCGCGCATGACATCATCGGACGAATCCCACCTCCCCACTGCCACCCCGCAGCACGTCGCCATCGTCATGGATGGCAACGGGCGATGGGCGCGAGAACGGGAACTCCCACGTGAACAGGGACATCAGCATGGCCGTATCAAGCTGCATGATGTTGTCCGCGCATTCTCTGAGCGAGGCGTCCGGTTTCTGACGCTCTACGCCTTTTCAACGGAGAATTGGCGGCGTCCGTCCGAAGAAGTCCAGGGCCTGATGACGCTCGCCGCCGAGGCCATCAAGCAGGACGCCCCCCGTCTGCACGAGGAGGGAGCGCGGCTGGTCCATCTTGGACGCAGCGATCGCATCAGTCCGGACATCGCCGCCGCCATCGACCGCGTTGTTGACATGACGAAGGGCAACACCGGCATCACGCTCAGTGTCGCGTTCGACTACGGAGGCCGTGAGGAGATTCTTGAGGCGGCCAGAGCACTGTTGCGGGACGATGTTGCTCCTGACGACCTGGACGAATCCGCGTTCGCGAGCCGCCTGTTCACCAACGGCCTGCCGGACCCGGACCTGATTATTCGCACCGGCGGCGAACTGCGTATCAGCAATTTCCTGCTGTGGCAGGCCGCCTATGCCGAACTCTATTTCACGTCGACGCTCTGGCCCGATTTCGGCCCCTCAGAAGTCACCAAAGCCCTCGACTCATATGCCGCCCGCAAACGCCGTTTCGGAGGCGTAGAGGGGGAATGACTTCTCCCTTCAGCGACTAGTCTGTGGACTCCAGTAGCTGCCGCAAGGGGACAAGCAACTTAGGAAGATCATTGTTTAGGACGTCCCACACAATGTCGTCGTCAATCCCAAGATAAACATGCGCAAGCTGATTGCGGGTACCAATTATGCTGCCCCACTCAATCGCATGATGTAGTTGTCGCACCTCAATCGGTACATGGTTCGCAGCCTCACCAATCAGTTCGATGTTTCTCAGGACGGCATCATACGTGCGTCTGTCGGCAAGGAAGTCTTTCTGGTTCATTCCTTCGATATAAGAAAGTGCTCTTTCGGCAAATTCAATCATGTCCTGAACGTAGAGCCGCCAGTCTCGGGAGTCCTCGCCCCTGTCAGACATGTAAGGCTTCTTGCTGAATACGGAGCCTCAACTCGGGACGCAGGGCGCTCTGGGTAACCAGATCGACGCGACGTCTCAACAAGTCCTCCAGAAATAGTTGCAGGCCGAAAAAAGATCTTGATGTGGCAGGGCCTTCAAATTCGACGAGAATGTCTACATCGCTGCCTTTCACCGCCTCATCACGTGCGTATGACCCGAACAGCGCCAGATCAGTAATGCCAAACCGCTCGACCATGACCGGCTTGTTCGTTCTAAGTGTTTCGAGTACGTCGTCCCTGCTCACATTGGCGACAACGTCGTCATGAGCCAGCCCCACATTCCTTGCCAATTCAGAGGCATAGAGGATGGCGGCTTTGATGTCATCCATGGAAATCGATGGGTAAGACCGCAGGATGTCGTCGGGGTCAACACCATCTGCCAATTTGTCCAAAATGGCAGAAACGGGAACGTCCGCGCTGGTAATCCGGGCTTCCCTTTTGAACGGTTCAGAACCGACGGTTATGTATTCGCGCAAGTTCATTTTGATGTCTCAATCACTTGCATTGAGTATAGTCCCACTGAGACACATTCTACGAATGGCCTCCTCTCCCCCATAATCTCTCTATGGGTATGAACCAGGAGGACGCTGCGGGAAACAGGGATTCTCTACCGCTCCGGCTGGCCACGGCAGTTATTGGCATTCCGCTGCTGGCCGCCGCCGTCTGGCTGGGCGGCATCCCGCTTCTGCTCGTAACCGGGACAGCGGCGCTGGTAGCGATCTGGGAACTGCGCGCCCTGATCCGTCGATTCAGTCTTATTCTCTGGCTCTTTGCATCTCTCATTGTGGCCGCTGCTCTCGCGTCCGGCCTCGCGCTCCGCGAATGGGACGACGGCCTTGCGTGGCTTTCCTATGCCATTCTCATTACGTTCGCCTCCGATACCGCCGCCTACGCCGTCGGCAGCCTGATTGGCCGTCATCAACTCGCCCCGTCGATCAGCCCGAGCAAGACGTGGGAGGGCGCGGTGGGTGGAGTCATCGGCGCGGCGGCAGTGAGCGCCGGCTTTGCTCTGTTCATCGATTTGGAAACTCTCCCGCTTGCCGCGGCCATCCCGTTGGGCGCGGCACTCTCCGTGCTTGGTCAACTGGGAGACCTGGCCGAGTCCCGGCTCAAGCGAAAGGCGGGCGTGAAGGATTCCGGCAACCTGCTCCCCGGGCATGGCGGCGTCCTTGACCGGCTTGATTCGCTGCTGCCGATTCTTCCCGCCGTCCTTGTCTATGTGAGCATCGTCACTACTATGGAATGACATGAACCAGCAGCAGAAACGCATCGCCGTCCTTGGATCAACGGGCTCCATCGGCACCCAAACGTTGGACGTTGTCCGGCGAAATGCCGACCGATTCCGCGTGGTTGGCCTTGCGACGGGACATGACAGCGACGCCTTTCGCGCGCAGGTAGCGGAGTTTCGCCCCGCCCTGTCGGCGACGGGCGACGCTGCCACGCCGGAGGGGCTTGCCGCCATCGCGGGCAGTCCCGACGTGGACGCCGTCGTCCTCGCCATCCCCGGCCTCGCCGCCCTTGTCCCTGCCCTTGCCGCCATTGAGGCGGGCAAGACAGTCGCCTTTGCGAGCAAGGAAATCCTCGTCGTGGCGGGTGAACTCGTGATGAGCGAGGTGGCCAGAACCGGCGCGGCGCTCCTCCCGGTCGACAGCGAGCACAACGCGCTTTGGCAATGCCTGGTTGGTGAGCCGAGGGATTCGGTCAGCCGCCTGATATTGACCGCATCCGGCGGCCCGTTCTTTACGCGCAACGATGAAGAGCTTGAATCGGTCACGCCGGACGAGGCGCTGGCGCACCCAACGTGGCGCATGGGGCCCAAAGTGACCATCGACTCCGCCACCCTGATGAACAAGGCGTTGGAGGTTATAGAGGCGCGTTGGCTGTATGACATCGATTACGACCGCATCGATGTCATGATCCATCGCCAGAGCATCGTCCATTCCATGGTCGAGTTCACCAACGGCACGCTCAAGGCGCAGCTCTCCATGCCGGACATGCGCCTCCCCATCCAATACGCGCTGGCCTGGCCGGAGCGGATCGAGCGCCCCGCTGATTGGCGTGAGATGGACTACTCGGTTGAGCAGACTTTCGAGGCGCTGGACCGTGGTCGATTCCCGTGTTTCTGGCTCGCAGTCGATGCTGCTCGAAGCGGCAAGACGTACCCGGCCGTCCTCAACGCCGCCGACGAAATCGCCGTCGAACTCTTCCTCTCCGGCGCCATCCCCTTCAACTCCATACCGTCCTTGATAACGGACGCGCTCGACGCCCACACGCCTGTCAATCAGCCAACCCTTGACGACTTGCTTGAGGTCGACGCGTGGGCGCGTGACCACGTCAGAAATTCGGCAAAGGCGCGCTGACAATGTCGATCCTCGTCACCATCGCGGCCTTTGCCGTTGTACTGAGCTTCCTCGTGCTCATCCATGAACTCGGCCATTTCTGGGCGGCGCGTCTTCTGGGCATTCGCGTGCGGGAGCTCGGCATCGGCTTTCCGCCCCGCCTCAAGGGCATCTGGCGCAACGGCATCGTCTATTCACTGAACTGGATACCCGTCGGCGGGTTTGTGCGGCTGGAGGGCGAAAGCGATCCAACTGTGCCTGACGGCTACGCGGGCAAACCCGTCTGGGCGCGCTTCATCGTGCTGGTGGCCGGCTCCGCCATGAACATCCTGCTCGCGTGGTTCATCTTCAGCGCCCTTGCCTCCCTGCCCGTGGAGCGGCTCGTTGACAGCGAGATCGTGATTGAAGAAGTCGTCGCCGGGTCCCCGGCGGACGAGGCCGACCTGCGAGTGGGCGATGTCATCCGCACCGTGGACGGCCAGGAGGTGCTGACTTTGGGGCAGCTCTCCGACCGCATCAACCGCGTCGATGGCGATGAGGTGGAGTTGCGGGTTCAGCGCGGGTCTGCCCCGCTTGCCGTCTACCTTGCGCCCCGAGCGAATCCGCCGCCCGGCGAGGGGCCGATGGGCGTGTCGATTCGCCTTCTCAATCCCGTCTTTGAACGCCGAGCCGCTCCCGTCTGGCAAGCGCCGTGGAACGGCATCGTGCTCATGGGCAACGTGATTACCAGTACCGCGACCGAGATCCAACGCGCTGTCGGTTCCTCCACCAATCCCGGCATCGCGGGGCCGGTGGGCATCGCGCAGGCGACGGGGGAGGCGGCGCAGCAGGGGCCGATTTCCCTGCTGATCATCGTCGCCCTGCTGAGTCTCAACCTGGGCATCCTGAACCTGCTGCCTATCCCCGCCCTGGACGGCGGCCGCATCCCGTTCCTCATCCTGGAGGTGGTCCGTCGCGGGCGACGCCTCTCGCCTCAGCGCGAGAACCTCGTCCACCTCGTCGGTTTTGTCTTCCTGCTCTCACTCGTCTTCTTCGTCACCGTCGGCATCGATCTCCCACGCCTCATCCAGGGAGACTCCATCCTGCCGTAAACCACCCCGCGTTCATCCTGAATTCTGAGCGCAGGGA
The DNA here is from genome assembly GCA_965203815.1 of Dehalococcoidia bacterium. Classification (GTDB taxonomy): domain Bacteria; phylum Chloroflexota; class Dehalococcoidia; order UBA6926; family UBA6926; genus VXMO01. The sequence continues at coordinate 1,623,166 of OZ241912.1, forward strand.
AGAATCTGGAGGTCCCACAGGTGCTCTGTGGGTGGACACTAACTGCTTTCGCATTGCTACTCAGACAATTGTTCGATAGGATTGAGCCAGTATAAGTACATGTAATGGTATTCACGCGCTAGCCGACTAATGTGATGCGCTTCTGCTGTCGTTTATGAGCGGAGGGGTGAGGATTTGACACAATTTGCAGAAGAGATTCAGAACTCTAATGTGGCAACGCATCTGAGGAGTTGCACGGAACTATTGACCGAATTGGAATCAGTCAGATGGAATGTCCCCGAACAGCGTGACCTTGTTTCCCGAAGCAGAGTCGTGGTTGAAGATGTCCGTCGGCGACTGACCACAGCGGACTTAGATCTGGTGCCACGCGATCTACTATCCATTCTTGAACCTCACACCCAATCTCTCCTGGAATTTGTTCAGCTTCTTAAGGACTCTGGGCCGGAAGGTAACTTCAACATAATTGACGGGCACCAGCGAGTAGATTCTGTTTTGGCACACGCGACAAGTCTTCCTTTGATGCCCTCGCTAGACGAGTCGGTGCAGAAAGCAGCTGAGCAGTTCGCTCGTACGGCAATTCAATCCAAGGAAGACATCGAGGCAGCAGTTAACGACGCCAGACGACAGTTCGAGGACCTTTCTAAGCAAATTGCCGACAAGAGTGACGAGTTCGATTCAACCAGCGCTGGCCATAAGACTTCATTTGATGATCGTTCTGCCACATTTGAAAGTCGAGTACAAGGGTTAACTGACCGAGTGAATCAAGCAACGGAACGTATTGAGCGGGAAGTGACCAGTATTCAAGAGACCTTTAGGCGTTCACAGACAAGTCGTGACGAAGAGTTCCAGCACTCTCAAACCATACGAGGTGAGGATTTTCATGCCGCTCTGGACGACACTGTAGCTGAGGTCGAGTCATTTCGTGACCAAGCCAGAAGCATGCTGGGGGAAGTTGCAGGGGCAAGTACAGCAGAGCACTACGCTGGCCACGCCAAGAAACAAGGCAGGATCGCAGACATATGGCGTTGGATAGGCGTTGTTGCTCTGGTAGTCATGGTGGCAGCGTCTGGCTGGGTGTTCTTTGATTCATCCCAAGAGGGGCAAGAGTTCTCGTTCGCGTGGTTAGTTGCCCGGACTGGCCTTTTGGGATCGATCCTGATTTTCGCAACTTATGTGCTTCGGCAGTCGGCCAATCATCGACGACTGGCGGAGAATATGGAACGACTAGCTAACGAGCTACAGCTACTCTGGCCGTTCATCGACAGACTTCCGGATGAGCACAAGGAAGCTCTAATGGTCGAAATCACTCCTCTCTACTTCACCGGACAGTCGGGAAACAAAACCAATCCTGACAATAAAAGTCTATTGCAATCGCTTATAGACAGACTCAAGGCTAGGAATGCGGAAGGCGACTAGACACTCCCTTGACCACCCTCCGGGGAATCTGACATCGCGGATACTTCTGTTTCAGTCACCCCCTGAGCCGTAAGCTGGTCTCATATTCCGCCTAAGGAGGCTACATGACCGTTCAGCATCCCGATCCCGAGCGTATCTGGACCGTCGCGCAGGCAAAGGCGCGTCTGTCTGAGATTCTGCGACTGGCGGAGAAAGAAGGGCCGCAGCGCATCGCTGTAGGCGACAAGCAATTTGTCATTGTGCCTGCGGCAGTCTGGGACGAGAAAACACAGCCCCGCATGCCCTTGGGCAAGTGGTTAGTGGAGAATTCCCCGCGAGGTACGAATCTTGAGATTCCTCCAAGAAGCCGAGAAAGCCATCGCAAGATTCCGTTCGTAGATTATGACGTTGAGTGAGGAATAGTTCCCTTACCCTTCCCTGATAACCAGTCTCACCTGGGGCATGGTGTTTAGGCGCGCTGTGGTATCTTGTAGGTAGGTTTGGAGTCGCCTTATGGATAGGAGAAAGACCATGCCGGAGCGACGTGTTTCTCGGCAAATCCATGTTGGAAAGGTCCCCGTGGGCGGCGATGCTCCTGTCGCCGTTCAGTCTATGACCAAGACTGACACCCGCGATGTGGAAGCAACGGTCTCCCAGATCTATGAGGTTGCCGCCGCCGGATGCGACATCATCCGCTGCGCCGTCCCGAACATGGACGCAGCACAGGCCCTCAAATGGATCTGCAGCCGCGCCCCCATCCCCGTTATCGCGGACATCCATTTCCACCACCTGCTCGCGCTTGAGGCGATCAAGAGCGGCGTCAGCGGCATCCGACTGAACCCCGGCAACATCCGTGACGCGGACAAGGTTCGCGAAGTCGTCACGCTTGCCAAGGAATACGAGATTCCAATCCGCATCGGCGTCAACTTCGGGTCACTGCCCCCCATCGGCGGCATTGGCAAGACCGGTGATTTCCACCGACTCGCCGACGGCGTCAACAAGCTTGCCAAGGCCAGCCAGGAGGGAGAGGGCGACTACACCGTCGTCGACCACATGGTGGCCACTGCGCTGTGGGAGGTCGGAATCCTCGAGGAGATGGACTTCGACCAGATCAAGATTTCCGTCAAGGGATTCGATGTTCCCATGACCGTTGAGGCCTACCGCCGCGTCGCTGAGCAGGTCGACTATCCCCTGCACCTGGGAATCACCGAGGCAGGCACGCCGTTCGGTGGCTCGATCCGCAGCGCCGTTGGACTTGGCCACCTCCTCTATGAGGGCATAGGCGATACCATCCGCGTTTCCCTCGCCGGAGACCCTGTGAAAGAAGTCGAAGCCGGCTGGGAGATTCTCAAGTCGCTTAACATGCGCAACAAGGGCGTCACGCTCATCGCATGCCCGTCCTGCGGGCGCGCGGACGTTGACATCATCAAGTACTCCGAGATGGTGGACGAGGCGCTCAAACAGGTGGACAAGCCGGTTCGCGTGGCCGTCATGGGTTGTGAGGTGAACGGCCCCGGCGAGGCAAAGGACGCCGACGTGGGAATCGCCGCAGGCAATGGCCGCGGCATCATCTTCCGCAAGGGCCAGAAGGTTCGCGTGGTTCCCGAGTCTGAGTTCGTCTCCGCTCTCATGGAGGAGATAGAACAGATCGAACTCGACCCCGAAGCCGCCACAACCTAATCCCCCACCCTGCACCTGCCATCGCTCGTCATTCCCGTGCTTGACACGGGAATCCAGTGCCGCCCGCAGGGCGGCCTTGGCAGCCCCCAACTGACAACACGCCTATCCGCGCTGTATCCTGTTGTGAGCAAATTCGCGCGTAGGCCGCGACACCTGCACGCGCCCGATGGGAGGATCAGCCCGTGACAAACGGTTCAGACATGTCCAAGCAGGACTGGCTTGAGAGCGTCTATGGCCCCGCCGTCGCCCGCAACAAGGAGCGGCAGGAGCGATTCGAGACCACCTCCGAAATCGAGATTGAGCCGCTCTATGACGCCAGCGACGTTTCAGACTCGGAATACGCGAGCAAGGTAGGCTACCCGGCCCGCTATCCCTTCACGCGCGGCGTCCAGCCCACCATGTATCGCGGCCGACTCTGGACCATGCGCCAGTACGCCGGTTTTGCCTCCGCGGAGGAGACCAACCGCCGTTACCAGTACCTGCTTGAGCAGGGGCAGACCGGCCTCTCCATGGCATTTGATTTACCCACGCAGACGGGCTACGACTCCGATGCGCCGCTAGCCCTTGGCGAAGTCGGCAAGGTCGGCGTGCCCGTCGCACACGTTGAGGATATGGCGATCGTCTTTGACGGCATCGACCTCGCCAAGGTCTCAACGTCCATGACCATCAACGCCACCGCGAGCATCCTCCTCGCCTATTACATCGCGGTCGCCAAGCGCGAGGGCGTCCCCACAAAGGAACTCCGCGGCACCGTCCAGAACGACATCCTCAAGGAGTACATCGCGCGGGGCACGTACATCTATCCCCCTGCCCCGTCCATGCGCCTCATCACCGACCTGTTTGAGTACTGCGCCACGGAGACGCCCGCGTGGAACACCATCTCCATCAGCGGCTACCACATGCGCGAGGCCGGATGCACGGCTGCGCAGGAAATCGCCTTCACGATCGCGGACGCCATCGCATACGTCGAGGCCGCCATCGAGGCGGGACTCAAGGTGGATGACTTCGGCCCGCAGCTCTCGTTCTTCTTCGTTGCCCAGTCCAACCTGCTTGAAGAGGTCGCCAAGTACCGCGCGGCCCGGCGCTTGTGGGCGAAGATCATGGTTGAGCGGTTCGGCTCAGAGAATCCCCGCTCCCAGATGCTCCGATTCCACACGCAGACCGCGGGCGTCACGCTGACGGCACAGCAGCCGGACAACAACGTCGTGCGCTCCACTCTGCAGGCGCTGGCCGCCGTGCTCGGCGGAACGCAGTCGTTGCACGTCAATTCCAAGGATGAGGCCCTTGCTTTGCCCTCCGAGGACGCGGTGACGCTCTCCCTCCGCACGCAGCAGGTTCTGGCGTATGAGTCCGGTGTCACGGACACCGTTGATCCGCTCGCGGGCTCCTACTTTGTCGAGGCTATGACGGACAAGTTGGAGGAAGAGGCCCGCGCGTACATCGATCAGATCGACAAGGCGGGCGGCGCTGTCCGCGCCATTGAGAACGGTTTCCAGCAACAGGAGATCGGCGACGCGTCATACAAGTACCAAACGCAGGTCGAGAGCCGCGAAAGGACTGTCGTTGGCGTCAATTCCTTCACGTCCGGCGACGAAACACCCATGGAGATTCTCCGCATCAACCCGGAGGAGACCAAGCGACAAGTGGATCGGCTGGAAAGCGTGCGCAGGAATCGTGATGGGCATAAGGCGCAGGCGGCCCTTGAGAAGCTGGAGGCCGTGGCGAAGAGCAACGAGAACACCATGCCCGCCATCATCGACTGTGTTGAGGCCAGCGCCACAACCGGCGAAATCTGTGACGTGCTCCGCGGCGTTTTTGGCATGCACAAGGAACTGCTCGTCGTTTAACCGCAAAACATAGGAGGCCAACTTTAAGAATGTTCAAGCGAATCGACCACATCGGCGTCGTCGTCCGCGACCTCAAGCAGGCAACGGACGCCTTTGAGAATCTCTACGGCCTGAAAGTCGCCGCACAGGAGACGATCGAGGAACGCGGCCTCATTGCCGCCCTCGTGCCAACCTCCAACGTGCGGTTCGAACTGATGCAGCCCATCAACCCTGAGAGCGCCGTAGGCCGGTTCATAGAACGCCGTGGCGAGGGCATCCAGCACATCTGCTTCGAGGTCGAGGACATCCGCTCCACTATCGCTACTCTCAAGGACCGCGAAGTCCAGCTCATCCAGGGCGAGCCGGAGGGTGGATTCGTCGGCGAAGTGGAGTTCATCCATCCCCGTGCCGCCAATGGCGTGCTCACGGAAATCGCGCAGGTTACACGCCGCACGCCGGTTGAGCACGACTTGAAGGTCCACCACGTCACTATCGCCGCCCCCGACCGCGATGCCGCCGTCGAGAACTGGTCGAAGAGCTTTGACATGAAGCTCAACCGCACCTCGGAACGAGAGGGCGCGGGAATCATCGCCGGCTGGCTGGATGCGGGCGACGCCGAGGTTGAATTCGCACAGCAAACATCGGAAGAGGGCCCGCTAGCCAGCTTCATCGCCGAGCGCGGACCGGGCGTTTTTGGCATCGCCCTTGAGTCGGACGACGCCGCCGGTCTGACCGAACACGTCAAGAGCCAGGGCTTGCGAGTCATCGAAGACCCCGAGGGCGACAGCGTCATCCGCGTCGTGCACCCCCAGGACTTTTTCGGCACCCTCATCATGATTAACCAGCGCGGCTAGCCCGCTCTGAAAGGCAGCCAATATGACTAACTCTAACGACCTCCTCCTACAACGATTTGACCAGGTTGGGCTCCTCGTTCGAGACATCGACGAGGCGGCACAGAAATTTGAAGATGTTCTCGGCCTGACCGCAACAGTCAAGCGAGAGGCGCAGGACGAGGGTTACCGCGCCGCCATCATCCCCCTCCGTGTCGGCCGAATCCTGCTCCTCCAGCCCACCACCGACGACAGCCCCCTCGCCAAACAACTGGAAGAACGAGGCGAGGGAATGCACCACGTCAGTTTCCACGTTGAGGACATCGAGCAGGCCACCGCAGAGATTCAAGAGCGCGGCGCTGAATTCATCGTCCATGAGGCCCAACAGGGCATCACCGGCAAGAACACCATCATCTCCCCTGCCAGCACGGGAGGCGTCCCTGTGGAGATCAAGGAAACAACCCTCTTCACCCCCGGCACGTCCCGGGACATCGGCCTCCACCACGTCACCATCCGTACAGAGGATGTCGGCGCCGCGTCGGCCACCTGGCAGCACCTGTTCAGGATGCCCCTCAAGCGCCGCGCCGTCTCCGAAGGGTTCGGCATGGACACCGCGTGGCTCGACGCCGGCGACGCCGAGGTTGAATTCGCCCAGGACCTGCGTGAAGACGGCCCCGTTGCTCGCGCCCTCAAGCTCATGGGCGAGGGACTCCATGCCGTCGTCTTGGAAACCGACGACCCTGTGGCCGTTGAAGAGCGCGTGCGTGCCGCGGGCGTCCGCATGATCGTCGACGACGGCGAGCCCACCAACGTCCTCCGTGCCGTCCATCCCCTTGATTTCCTCGGTACTCTAGTATTGATAGCGCAGCGTGACGCGGCACACGCGGGCATGAACCGCACGCAGCCCGCGGACGGCGCGGCGCACTAAGGGCGACGCGTCAGATAGCGCACGCCCAAGCGAGAGGAGTAATAACGATGACAACGGCAACTGCCCCCGCGCGAGTTCTTATCGCCAAGCCCGGCCTTGATGGCCATGACCGCGGCGCAAAGGTCGTCGCCCGAGCGCTGCGCGACGCCGGCTTTGAGGTCATCTACACAGGCATCCGCCAGACGCCTGAGATGATCGTCCAGGCCGCCGTGCAGGAGGATGTGGACGCCATTGGCCTCAGCATCCTCTCTGGAGCGCACCTTGATCTCCTTCCCGCCATCGTGAACGGCTTGCGTGAAAACGGCCTTGAGATCCCCGTGTTCTCCGGCGGCATCATCCCCAAGGAGGACTATGACGCCCTCACGCAGATGGGAATCGCGGGCATCTTCGGACCCGGCACCAGCCTTAAGGAAATCGTCGACTTCACCCGCGAAGTAACGGGCACCCCCACCCCCGACGAAGACTAGCCTCCTCAGTCCCGTTCACCCTGAGCCTGTCGAAGGGTGAATGCTCCGTTGTCATTCCGAGCGTAGTCGAGGAATCCAGAGAATAGAATCAGCCGCCAACGCCGGAACGCGGCAGACCAACTGACGCACAGATCAATCTGGATCGCGAAGTTCAAAAAATGCTGATTAATGTCAGCGGCCTCATGCAGGAACCTATCGGCGCGCGCCGATCATACGGCTTCATCGGCGAAGACGTTGGCGCTGCCCTCGTCAACTGTCAGGCCGAACTCATGCGCACGGACGCCGGCATCCTCGTTTCCGCCACGTGTGACGCGGAGAATCAGCAGACCTGCTCCCTCTGCCTCAAGCCCTACCCTCACAAACTTCAATTCTCCTTTGAAGAGGAATTCTTCCCCGTCATCGACATCTCTACCGGCCGCAAGATGCCGGAGCGTGATTCCTTCGAGGACCTGCAGATCAACGAACAGCATCATCTTGATGTCGCCGATGCCGTCCGCCAGTACCTGATCATGCATGAGCCGCAGAATCCCATCTGCAAAGTCGATTGCCTCGGCCTCTGCGCGCAGTGCGGAGCTGACCGCAATACGGTATCCTGCAAATGTCCGCCCGTACCCGCTCGCAGTGAGTGGGCCAGGCTCCAGGAGCTTTGGGCGACCAAATCTGACGACTGACACGAAGATGACACCAAGTAAGAACCGAACACAGATAAGCTCTCAAAGCTGGAAAGGCCTTTAAAACATGCCGCCACTACCTAAGAGGCGACGCTCCCGCGCACGTCAGAACAAGCGCATGGCGCACACCGCCCGGTCGCCCATTCTCACGTCCCAATGCCCCACCTGCGGCAATCAGAGGGTTGCCCATCGCGCCTGCCCGTCCTGCGGCACTTACAACGGCAGGCAGGTTATCACACCACGCCGCGCCGCTGAATAACGGACAGTTCGCAACCATTTGAGTTAGCCTGCCTTACGGCGCCCGAGGCATGCTGGCAAGTGAAATACAAAGGGCGCACAGCGCGAGGACAAAGGACACAGGGGAGTAACCGAAAATGACAGTTGCATATCTCTTTCCCGGGCAAGGCGCGCAGGCAGTCGGCATGGGCAAGGATCTGTACGATGCCGTTCCCGCCGCAAAGGCCATCTTTGACGAGGCTGATCAGGCCCTTGGGTTCTCACTATCCCAGCTCTGCTTTGAAGGCCCTATGGAGGACCTGACGCAGACCATCAACACCCAGCCCGCCATCCTCACCGCATCTGTCGCCACCTTTGAGGCAGCTCGAGAAATCCTTGGCGACAAGGGTCTTACACCCGCCTACACCGCAGGCCACAGCCTCGGCGAGTATTCGTCACTCGTCGCCGCCGGCTCCATGACCTTCAGCGACGCCGTGAAGCTCGTCCGCGAGCGAGGCCGCCTCATGCAGGCCGCCGGTGATGCTCAACCGGGAGCCATGGCCGCCGTCATGGGGATGCCCGAAGACCAGCTGCAGGCAATCTGCGAGGCCAACGGCATCGATATGGCCAACTTGAACTCTGCCGAGCAGATAGTCATCAGTGGTTCGAAGGAAGGTGTTGAGGCGGCGCAGAAGGCGGCTGAAGAGGGTGGCGCGCGACGCGTTGTTCCTTTGCCCGTAAGTGCGGCTTTCCACTCCTCCCTCATGGACCCCGCTGTCCCCGGCATGCGGACTGCCCTTGAGGGCGCCGCAATCTCCGCCCCCACCTACCCTGTCGTCGGCAACGTCACCGCGCAGCCGCTCGAGACGGCAGACGAGGTGGTCGATGAGTTAGCGCGCCAGATCCGCAGCTCCGTCCAGTGGTTCCGCACGGTGGAGTACTTGCGCGACAACGGCGTCACAACGTTCATTGAGATGGGCCCCGGCAAGGTTCTCACCGGACTCGTGAAGCGTACCTTCGCGGAAGCGGAGACCATCAACGTCGGCAACCTTGAGGAGCTTGAGGCTCTCAAGGCCTGAGCGTTCGAAGATCGTGTCACCGGCCCAAGCGAACGGCGCCGCCGCTGATCGGTTCGCCGAATCTCGGCGTAGCGCTCGCGCCATTGCGCTGCAGGCGCTCTATGAGTGGGACGCGGTAAGGCACCCGCCCACCGACTCTGTGGGACGGATTGCTGACGATTTTCTTGAGGATGCGGTTCGCGAGTCCATCCTGTCATACGCAGCCATCCTTGTAACGGACGTCCAGCAGGACGAGGCACGTCTTGACCGGCTGATCCAGGAGCACGCAACCGCCTATCCCGTCAGCCAACTCGCTACTGTTGACCGCAACGCGCTCCGCCTCGCCTTATCCGAAATCACGCACGAGCGCGTGCCCCCTGCAATTGCCATTGACGAGGCCGTGGAACTTGCCAGGACGTACGGGGCAGAATCATCGGCGCGTTTCGTTCACGGCGTCCTGGGCGGCGTGCTTGCGGAACTCTCGATTGCCCCCTAATGTAAAGCTAGAAGAAATACTCAGCGCAGGGAGGGATTGTTACGTGGCTACCGTTGAAGAGAGAGTCAAAGAGGTCATCGTCGCACAACTCGGTGTCGAAGCGGAAAATGTCACCCCCGGAGCGTCTTTTACTGAGGATCTCAACGTCGATTCGCTCGATATGGTTGAACTCGTGATGGCGTTTGAAGAGGAGTTTGAGAAGAGCGCCGAGTTCTCCATCTCGGATGAAGACGCGGAGAAGATTCTCACGGTTCAAGATGCGGTCAACTACTTCAAGGATGAGGTCGGAATCGCTGACGAGTAGGCGGCTATACACCGCGGTTTTTTGGGGGCGTGGTTCATGACTAGAGTCGAACCCGTCCCCATCTCTAATAGCTATGACTTTGCCCGTTGCTGACGCGGCGGAGGCGCTCCGCGTCATCGCCGGTGAAATCGCGGTCTGTGCGGAGTGCCGCCTCGCAGAGGGCCGCACCAACGCCGTCCCCGGTGAGGGCGCGCCGGATGCCGACGTGATGTTCATCGGCGAGGGGCCGGGGTTCTACGAGGATCAACAGGGACGCCCATTCGTCGGTCCGGCGGGAAAGTTCCTCGATGAGCTTCTCGCCACCATCGGCTGGGCGCGCAAGGACGTCTACATCACCAACACCGTCAAGTGCCGCCCGCCCAATAACCGCGACCCGCGCGATGATGAGCTTGATACCTGCGAATCACTCTATCTCAGGCGGCAACTTGAGCTCATCAACCCCACCCTGCTTGTTACCCTCGGGCGCTTCTCACTGACGCGCCTCTTTCCCCGGCAGGCCATCTCGCGTGCCCGTGGCCAGCTTCTCTACAAGGACGGCCTCGCCGTCTATCCCATCTATCACCCAGCGGCTGCCCTGCATCAACAGCGCCTGCGGGATGTCATCGTAGAGGATTTTCGGAATCTCCCTACGGCCCTTGAGACCGCCCGCCGCCGACTGGAGGGCGCAGTGGCGGACCAACAGGCCGGCTACGGCTCCGACGAACCGGACGCAAACGAAGGCTCCGGTGAGCAGTTGAGCCTCCTCTAGGCTGCGCAACACGCCATGTCAACTTCACGACCGCCACTCCGCATCATCCCCCTCGGGGGATTGGGCGAGATAGGCAAGAACATGATGGCCATCGAGTACGGCGATGACATCCTGATCATCGACTGTGGCCTCATGTTCCCGGATGAGGCGCACAGCGGCGTCGATATCATCCTGCCGGACGCCCAATATGTCATTGACCGCGCCGAGAATGTCGTCGGCTTTGTGATTACGCACGGACATGAGGACCACATTGGGGCCCTGCCCCACATCCTCCCGGAGGTTCGCTCGTCGGTCTACGGCACTGCCCTCACCATCGGCCTGGTTTCCGTCAAGCTCCGCGAGTCCCGCCGCCTCCGTGGCATCACCCTTGAAACCGTCGAACCGGGCGACACGTTCAGCCTTGGTGTGTTTGACGTCACTCTTTTCCGCGTCAACCACTCCATCCCGGATTCGACCGGCATCATTATCGACACGCCCGTCGGCACGATTGTCCACACCGGCGATTTCAAACTGGATCACACCCCCGTGGACGGCAAACCGACGGATTTCCAGAGACTCGCGCAGGCGGGAGAGGACGGCGTGCTCCTGCTGCTATCCGATTCCACATACGCCGATGTCTCCGGCCATACACCGTCTGAAGCCGTGGTCGGCAAGGCGCTCATGCGCTACATCGGCGAGGCGGAGGGCCGTGTCATCGTCGCAAGCTTTGCATCCCTCATCTCACGCATCCAGCAGGTGGCGGACGCCGCCGCGGCCCACGGACGCAGGCTCGCCATCATCGGACGCAGCATGGTTGATAACGTCCGCATCGCCACGGAACTCGGCTATCTCCGTGTACCGGACGGCTTGATGATTCCCCCCAACCAGCTTGATTCGAGCGCGCCGGAGCAGACCGTCATCATGACCACCGGCGCTCAGGGAGAACCAACGTCCGCCCTGGTCCGCATGGCGCGCGGCACCCATCAACAGGTCCGCATCGAGCCCGGGGACACGGTCATCATCTCCTCCAACCCCATCCCCGGCAATGAGGCCGTTGTCGGCCAGACCATTGACGGTCTGTTCCGTCTTGGCGCGAACGTTCTCTACAGCCGCACGGATCAGGTTCACGTGCGCGGCCACGCCGGGCAGGAGGACCTCAAGCTCATGATGCGCCTCACCAAGCCGCGCTACTTCGTGCCTGTCCAGGGCGACTTTCGACACCTCGTTCACCACACCCGCCTCGCCAAGTCCGTTGGCATCCCGGACGACAATATCTTCCTGATGACGGACGGCGACGTGCTGGAGATCAATGACACGGGCGACGCGCAGATCGTGGAGAATCTCGACCTGCGGGACAGGTTCGTCTCCGGCATCCACGTCGGCAGCGTTGACAATGAGGTTCTGCGCGAGCGCGCCGCCCTTTCCCGCGACGGCATCGTCACCGTTTCCGTGCCGATTGATTCCGAGACCTATGACCTCGTGGGCGATCCGGTGATTACCATGATTGGATTCCTGGACCAGGAGCGCGCCGATGACCTCTGTGCCCGCCTTATTGAGGTTGTAGAGGACGCCGTCGCCAAGGCGCAAGGCGCGGCTGTCTCCAAAGCCGCCGCAGGCCTCAACATCATAGAGTCGAGTGTCCGGGAAGAACTCAACAACGTCATCTACAAGGACACCCGCCGCCGCCCCCGCCTCCTCATCCAAACCACCCCGCTGTAAAATCGCCCGCCGCTCGTCCTGAGCCTGTCGAAGGACATGAGCGGTCCCCCGCGCCTCCTCAAACCCCGTACAATCAAGCGAGGGGGGACGGAACAATGTCAAGCAACGGAGCATCCGGCGATCAGCAGGGCGCGCTCAGCCACCTGAGAATCATCGAGTACGGCGATATTCCCGCGTCGTATGCCGCCCGCTGGCTGGGCGATCTCGGCGCGGACATCATCAAGGTTGAGCCGCCCGGCGGCGACCCCAACCGTCACCTGCCTCCTTTCGCAGGCAACGTCCAGGACACTGAGCGCAGCCTCGCGTTCATCAACGCCAACCTCAACAAGCGCTCCGTCGTCCTCGACATCATGGACTCCGAGACCGACCGCCAGACATTTGTCGATCTGCTCGCGGGCGCGGATGCCCTCATCGAGGCCACACACCCCGGTACCCTTGAGTCCCTCGGCCTCACGCAGGAATCCCTGCTTGAGCGCAACCCCTATCTCGTCACCACGTCCATGACCCCGTTCGGCCAATGGGGCCCCTACTCCGACTACAAGGGCAGCCACGCCGTTATTGAGGCCCTCTCCGGGTTTATGAGCGCGCATGGCGATGACACGATGCCGCCGGTTGCCACGCCCGCCCACCAGACCTACCAGGTTGCCTCAGTCCACGCCGCCTATCTCACGCTGGCCGGCATCCGGCACGCCCGTCTCACCGGGACGGGACAGCGCATCGATCTCTCCATCGCGGAGGCCACAACCTACATGGGCTCCAGCGCGATCGCCCGCTACACCCAGCGGAGCGAGATCGTGGAGCGCAACGGCGCCAAGCCGCAGGGCGGCGCGTCCAACATCTTCCGCTGTCGGGACGGCAAGTACGTCTATCTCGCCATCTACATCCTTCCCCACTGGCATCTGCTCACCCGTGAATGGATGGAGGACGCTGTTCTCTCCGCGCCGGAATGGGACGACCAGGAGTACCGCGGTGAGAACGATGACGTTATCAATGCCATCTTCCAGTCGTTCATCGAGCAGTTCGACGCCGACGAGTTCGTTGAGGAATGCCAGCGGCGCGGCCTGCCCTGCGCGCCCGTCAACACGCCCGGCGATTTCCTCACAAGCCCGCAGCTCACTCACCGGCAATGGATCCAGGAGCTTGAGCATCCCGTCATCGGCAGCTATCGCGCCCCGGGATTCCTCTTCAAGATGTATGAGACGCCCATGCGGGCATGGCGGCACTCTCCCAAGTTGGGTGAGCACCAGCAGGAAATCCTGACCGAAGCGCAAAACGGACGAAAGCCGATAGCCTCCTCTGCCTCTCGCAACGGCCACGCGCAGGACGATTCCATGCTCACCGGCGTCCGCGTGGCAGACTTGACTCGCTTCTTTGCGGGTCCCATCGGCACCATGTTCCTCGGCTTCTACGGCGCGGAGGTCATCAAGGTTGAGTCGGAGCTGCTTGTTGCCAACCGCGACGCCAACAGCCCCCTCTACCCCGATATGAACCGCAACAAGCTCAGCGCAACCATCAATCTCCGGCACGAGGACGGCAAGAAGCTCATGGACAGGCTGCTCAAGGAGAGCGACGTCTTTGTGGACAATTTCTCTCCGCGCGTGATTGACCGACTTGGGTTTGGGTGGGAGCACATTCAGGAGATCAACCCTGGCGTTGTGCAGATCACGGCGCCCGGCATGGGGTTGGACGGCCCTCTCACCTCATGGGTCACGTGGGGCAATCAACTCGTGGCCTACACCGGCCTTTCCTCCATGTGGGGTTACGCCGAATCGGAGATGGCCGCGCACGGCAAGCTCGTTATCCCGGACTATCTCGGCGCGAGCCTCGTTGCCCTGTCGTCTATCGCTGCGCTTGAATACCGTGATCTCACCGGCAAGGGGCAGTTCATCGAACTCGCGCAGGTTGAGGCGCAGGGCGCGATCATGGGCCCCGCCATCCTCGACTCCACCGTGAACGGCAACGAATGGGAGGCGATGGGCTACAACGAAATTCTGGGCAGGCAGTACGCCCCATATGGCGCGTACCCGTCCAAGGGGGACGACGAATGGGTGGTGGTTGCCGTTGAGACGGACGAGGAGTGGCAGGGTTTCGTGAACGCGATGGGCTCGCCCACGTGGTCGCTGAACCCCGCGTACGCCACGCATGCGGGCCGTGTTGCCGCCAAAGATGATCTCGACGCGCAGATTGGCGAATGGACGCGCGGGTTCACAAAGCGGCAGGCAATGCAGATTCTCCAGAGGAACGGCGTTCCCGCCGCCGCCAAGTACACCGGCGAGGACCTCTATTCAGACATCCACTTCCGGCAGCGCGGCCACATCGTGGACGTCCATGAGCCGCCGTGGGGCGATCTCTCCCACCAGGGTTTGCCGGGCATCCCGTCGCTTGCCGAGGCGCACGGCGACGGCCCTCCGCCCTGGATCGGCGTCCACAACGACTACGTCTTCAAGACCCTGCTGGGCCTCACCGACGAAGACTACGCGGCAGGCCAAAACTCCGGCGCAATACGCTAAAGACCGTCATTCCGCCCCCCTCCGTCATTCCCGCGAAAGCGGGAATCCAGAATCTCCCCCATGTGACACCACCATTTGCACCAAATAACACGCCTGTCCTAAAGTCCCCCACAACAGGTCCTCCCACGACGGCGGGAACGTCGACAACCCCGCCGCCACCTATCCCCAGGAGCGCAACAGGAGGGCGCTCCCCACATGGGGCGCATCGGTGCAAAGACTTTCGGTTTCCCGGACAGGAAACCACGACGGGACCCGCTCGGGGCCACGGGCGGCCAGTGACGGTGGGCTGACGGGGCTCAACAAGGCGGGCGGCAATCGCGGCGCAGCGAGGGTCGTCCGGCGCCAGGTAGCTCCTGGCGCGAATATCTGGAGACCGGAGCGCGGCCTAAAACGGTGGCCGACGCGATGGAACAAAGCTCCCACTGCGCCGAACCGATGACGGTTCCATCAAAGACCGAAGGCCACGCACCGATGCGCCCCACCAACAACCCCACCCCCCCCCCACCCCGAAAGGAGAACCCCAAAGAACACCCCGAAAAGAGACCCCCACCACTAACCAAAGACGAAGTCCTTTACCCCGTTCCCCGCAGCACCGTGTCCAGGTGGCGGAGGTATTGGAAGGTGAAGATGCCCGTTTCGTGGGCGTCCGACCACAGGAATTGGACGGCGTAGCGCCCCACCTGCATCCAGTCCAGCGCGATCACGTCCTCGGGCACGTCGTCCTCGAACACGACGCGCTGATTCGTGCCCTCCAGCACGCACATGGCGCATGGGCAGTTGCCGCGCAGGAAGCGATACGGATAGTGGCTGCCGTGCCCGTCCTCCCACACCGCGTGGATGCCGTCCGGCTCCAGCCGCAGGATCGTGATTCCCGGAACGCGCTCCGGATTCTGGCTTATCGTCATGCGCTCAGTGTACGTCAGGCCGTAGAATTGACGCATGGACGGAGGGGTCCGAACGATGACGCGGGCACAGGGAGGGAACGACGGTGACGACAGCAGACAGGCCAATCGGAGAGCCGGGCATCGCGGAGCTGCCGGAGCAGCGCATCGCATATATCAACATGCGCGGCCCGTATGAGCAGTATCCGGAGGCGATACAACGCCTCCTCGAATGGATAGAGTCCGTGGGCGCGGAGATTGTCGCGCCGCCCGGCGGCACCTACAAGGACGACCCCTCCACCACCCCGCCCGACCAGCTTGATTGGGATGCGTGGGCGCCCATCGCCCCGTCAACCGCTGAACAGGACAGGAACGCCGAGGGCATCGGCGTCATCAACGTTCCCGCAGGCCGTTACGCCAGCGTTCTCCATAAGGGCCCATACGACGGCATCCCCGCCTCGTATGGCCTGCTTTTTACATGGCTTGCCCAGCAGCAGATCCAGCCCGCGGCCCCGCCCATGGAAGTCTATCTCTCCGACCCCGCCGAGACTGCTGAGGAAGACCTCATCACGGAAGTCCGCGTCCAGATTATCTAGAATCCCCTCCCTTTGATGGGGGAGGGTCAGGGAGGGGGTGAATCCGAATCCCCCCGCCCCATCCGTTCGCCCTATCCCTTATGACAGCGCGGGGGCCAATGACGGCGGTGTGCGGTGGCGTGTACCCTGCTCAAAGGCATAGGCGTAATTGAGAAGCGCCGCTTCCGTCCACGGCGTTGAAAGCATCTCCAGGCCGACCGGATGGCCGTCCACCGTATACCCGGCCGGAACAGTGATGGCGGGATAGCCGCTCCACGCCGAGAGATGACAGTTGCTCCCCTCCTGGCGTCGGCCAATCGGCGCGGGCGGCAAGCTGAGCGTCGGATACACCAGGGCATCCAGGTTGTGCTCTGCCATAGCAGACTGAACCGCCGCCTGCGTGTATTCCGTGCTCTCCCGGAGCGCCTTCAAGGACTCCGGTGAGTTCGTCCCTCCCGTCGCCGTGTACGGCAAGATGAGCGGCGCGCCCGAACCGATGTCCCGCAGCTCTTCATACGTAACGGGGGCGAGATCGCCAAGATTCTTCAAATACTCATCGAGGGCGTCGCCGTTCTCATAGTTCCACCGCCCCCACGTCGTGCTCCCCTGCGAGAGGATGGTCTCCGCGTGCAGGATCTCAACGGGATCCACGACCGTCGCCCCAAGGCGTTCCAGGTCGGCTATGGCGGCATTCATCACCGCCGTGACCTTGGCGGCCTCCGGTCCCGTGCCGAAGAATGCGCGAATCACGCCGAGCCGCGCGCCTTGCAGACCCGTTGAACTCAGTGTTTCCGTGTAAGACGCGGGAACATGGCCCTCTGCATTGGCCGTAACCGGGTCTTTGGGATCCGGCCCCGCAATCACCCCAAGGGCAATGGCGGCGTCCCGCACGGTGCGCGTCATCGGCCCAACCGTGTCGGACGTGGGCGCGTCAGGGAGTATTCCGGCGTTGCTGTTCAGCCCATACGTTGGCCGCAGACCGACGAGTGACCCATACGCCGATGGGTTCCTGATGGAGCCTCAAGTATCGGTGCCGATGCCGACCACGCCGAAGTTGGCGGCGATGCTGACTCCGGAGCCGGCGCTCGATCCTGATGGATTCACGCTTGTGTCGTACGCATTGCGCGTCTGCCCGCCCAGGCCGCTCGCGCCGTTGATGCCTCGCGCCATCTCATCAAGATTCGCCTTCGCAAGGATGATTGCGCCCGCGTCACGCATCCGCGCAACGATCGTTGCGTCATCCGGCGTGATCATCCCGTTCAGCGCCAGGTTGCCGCCCGTCGTTGGCATGCGGTCTGCCGTATGCATCAGGTCCTTGATGATGACGGGGATGCCATGCAGCGCTCCCCATTGGCTGCGGGGCAGATTCTGTGCGTCGATCTCCTCCGCCAGCCTCAGCGCGTCGGGGTTGATGGAGATGATGGAATTGAACGCCGGGCCGGACTTGTCATACGTGCTGATGCGCTGAATATAGGTCTTGACCAGTTCCCGGCAGGTGATGGCACCCGACTCCAGTGCGTCGTGGATATCGGCAATGGTTGCCTCTATCACATCGAACCCGCTTGCCGTTCGCCCATCGGCACTCATCGAAATCACCCCTTAGTAGGTCACAGCGCCCCGGGACGCCGACGATACCAACCGCGCATACTTGGCCAGCGCGCCCGTCGAGTGCTTGGGCGGCGGCGCCTGCCACCGAGCTTGTCGATCAGCCCACTCGGCCTCTGAGAGTTCGACGTTGATCTCGCGGCTGTCCACGTCCAGCACGATGATGTCGCCGTCCTCCAGCAGCCCCATCGGGCCGCCGGTCATCGCCTCCGGCGCAACGTGTCCCACGGCAAGTCCGTGCGTGCCGCCGGAGAAACGGCCGTCCGTAAGCAGCGCGACCTTCTCGCCGAGCCCCTGCCCTGTGATGGCCGCTGTTACCGCAAGCATCTCACGCATACCCGGCCCGCCCTGCGGGCCCTCATAGCGGATCACGACAACATCGCCCTCAACAATCTCACGCGCCTGCACGGCATCAAAAGCGTCCTCCTCGCGGTCAAAGACACGCGCAGGGCCGCGGTGGTGACGGATCGGCGTTCCGGCAATCTTGATGACCGCGCCCTCCGGCGCGAGATTGCCCTTGAGAATCGCGATGCCGCCCGTCGGCCCCAGCGGTTCAGAGGGTTCGTGCAGGATGCCCGAGCCGCCGCCGGGCTTCACCGGCTCAAGCGTCTCACCCAGCGTCTTGCCCGTTACTGTCAGGCAGTCGCCGTGGAGATAGCCCGCGTCAAGCAGCCGCTTGAGCACCACCGGCACGCCGCCCGCCTTGTCAAGGTCGGACATCACATACCGCCCGCCAGGCTTCATGTCAGTGATATACGGTGTCTTGTCGCTAATCTCACCGAAGTCCTCGATATCGAGCTCCACGCCCGCCTCATGCGCGATGGCCAGCAGGTGCAGGACGACGTTCGTCGACCCGCCCATCGCCATCGCCGCCGTGATGCCGTTTTCCAGTGATTCCCGCGTGATGATGTCGCGCGGGCGGCGGTTCTCACGCACCATATCTACAACCTGCTCGCCGCTGCGGAACGCCATTTGCTCACGCCGCGCAGACACTGCAGGCACGGACGCTGAGCCCGGCAGGCACACGCCCATCGCCTCGAACACGGACGCCATCGTATTCGCCGTGAACAGGCCGCCGCACGAACCCTCGCCGGGG
This sequence comes from Dehalococcoidia bacterium, assembly GCA_965203815.1. Classification (GTDB taxonomy): domain Bacteria; phylum Chloroflexota; class Dehalococcoidia; order UBA6926; family UBA6926; genus VXMO01. Next base: position 1,642,150 of record OZ241912.1, read on the forward strand.
CACGCGCATTCCTCAAGGGCCGTCACGGCCTCTAGGGGAATCGTGCCCGCCGCGTACGCGCCCACGGCCTCAAAGACATCAACGATTGTCACGTCCTGCCCCTCGTAGTTGCCGGGCAGGATCGTGCCGCCGTAAAGGAAAATAGAGGGGATATTGGTGCGCGCCATCGCCATGACGGAGCCGGGCAGCGACTTGTCGCACCCCGCCAGCGTGACCATGCCGTCCAGCGCCTCCGCCATCGCGACAAGCTCAAAGGAGTCGGCGATAACATCGCGGCTGACCAGCGATGCCTTCATACCCTCGTGGCCCATGGCGATTGCGTCCGAGACTGCGATAGCGGTGAACTCGATGGGCGTGCCGCCACCGGCGCGGATGCCCTGTTTCACATACTCGGCCAGACGGCCGAGGTTGAGGTTGCATGGCGTTACCTCGTTGGCCGTGCTGGCAACGCCGATGAGCGGCTTGCGCAGATCCTCCGGTGTGAAGCCCATCGCGTAGAACATGGAGCGATGCGGCGCGCGCTCCACCCCGTCCGTTACCTGCCACGAATTTGGCTTTGGCGCAGGATTCTGTGTCATTCTCTATTCCCCCATGTCATTCTGAGCGTAGCGTAGCGGAGTCGAAGAATCTAAAGCCTCAATTGCGCCGCCTACTCTCTGGCTTCAAATATCCTGTCTGTCTTTGCCGCCATGATGAAATCGTTGACGTGCAGCCCCTTGATCTTGTGCGTCCACCACCAGACCGTCGCCCTGCCCCATTCCGTTGACAGCAGGGGATGATGTCCCTCGTCCTCCGCGATCTCGCCGACGCGATTCGTGAAAGCGAGCGCTCCGGCGAAATCCTTGAATCTATACACCCGACGCAGCTTGAGGATGCCGCCGTCATCCAGCAGTTCCCACTCAGGCACCTGCGGCTTGAACGACGCGATCTGCCCTTCCGTCACACGCGGCGAATCCGCGCGGCACGCCACGCATTTCTGGCCTGTCAACTCAACGGCTTGTGCCATTTCAAACACTCCTAGCCCGGCTGCTGCATCAGTTGCAGCGTATTCCCGTCCGGGTCCTTGAACGTCGCGATCCAGCCGCCCCACGCCTCCTGCTCCGGCGGACGGATGAACTCCGCACCATTATCGACCATTCGCGCGTGGACGGCATGAATATCATCAACCCCCAAGTTGATCATCATGCGAAACGGATCCAGCGCCTCCTCCGCCCATATCTGGCTGTGTTTGCCGATATTCAGCCGCAGCCCCGGCCGCACGTCGAATGTGATCAGGTCGCCGTGATCGGAATGTTGCTCCAACCCGACCACATCCCGGTAGAACGCAGCCATCTCCTGCAGGCGTGTCGTAAAGATATTCACCCCGATGATGTCCTGGATCACCCCTTAGCCCCCTCAACGAACGACTGCGCTGCGCGCCCCGCCAATCCTCCGAAATTTGTCGCAATATAGCGAAAACCCCGGTCCTGCCATTCGAGCGCCTGTTCCGGCGTGCCGACAATCGTTCCGGCTACAAGGCCCGCGTCAGTCACGGCCTTGCCTGCATCCGCAATGGCATTCACAACGCGCTCGTCGCGCGTCTGCCCGGGAATTCCCATCGATGACGAAAGGTCGGTTGCCCCGAAGAACACGATGTCGATCCCCGGCACGCCGATGATTGCGTCTCGATTTACAAGCGCCTCCATCGTCTCGATCTGCACGATGATGAGCATCTCATCATTGGCGGAGGCCGCGTAGTCGGCCACGGACTCCCGCAGGCCGAATCCTGCTGCCCGCACTCCGGCCAAGCCGCGCGTTCCATGCGGCGGATACAGCGCGGCTGCCACTGCACGCCGCGCGTCCGTCGGTCCGTTCACCATGGGAACCTGCAAGCCCTGCGCGCCGGTATCGAGGTATCTGAGGATATTCTGCGGTTCATTGGTCGCGACACGAACGAGGGGCGTCGTCCCGGAGGCCTCTGCCCCCCTCACCATATTCGCAACGGTTTCAGGTCCCTGCGGCCCGTGCTCGGCGTCGATAATCACGAAATCAAACCCTGCCCAGCCCAGCAACTCGACTGCCTCCGGGCTGGGCAGATTACAGAACGAGCCAACAACGGCCTCACCGTTTCGCAATCGCTCCTTAACCGCGTTGCTCCGCGCCATACCCCTATCCATTCACCCTGAGCCTGTCGAAGGGTGGGTCTTAGTCCTCACCCAGCTTGAGCAGCGCCAGGAACGCCTCTTGCGGGACCTCGACGCGTCCCACACGCTTCATCCGGCGCTTCCCTTCTGCCTGCTTCTCCAGCAGCTTGCGCTTTCGTGTAACGTCGCCGCCGTAGCACTTGGCCAGCACGTTTTTCCTGAGCGCCCGCACCGTTTCGCGTGAGATGATGCGCCCGCCAATCGCAGCCTGTATCGGCACGTCGAACATCTGGCGTGGAATGGTCTCTCGCAGGCGTGAGACCAGCGCCCGACCCCGGTGATACGCGACCTCACGCGGGTAGATCGCACTTAGCGCGTCCACCGGTTCCTCGTTGACCAGGATGTCCAGCTTCACAAGGTTCGCCTCACGAGGTTCGATTATCTCGTAGTCCAGCGACGCATACCCCTGCGTTCGCGACTTCAACTGGTCGAAGAAATCAATGAGCATCTCCGCCAAGGGCATCTTGTAGCGCATCGAGACCCGCGCCTGCCCACTGACGGCCCCCGCGCCGTGCTGGATATACTCCATCTCCTCGTACTCGGCGCGCCGCTCAGACATCAACTCCATCACCGCGCCGACAACCTCGTTCGGGCACAGGATTGTCGCACGAATCCACGGTTCATACATCGTGTCGATGGTGGTCGCATTTGGCAGTTCGGCCGGGTTATGGATAGTCAGAGTTGAGCCGTCGGTGCGCAGAATCTCGTACGCCACGCTCGGCGCGGTGATCAGGATCTCCAGACCGTACTCCCGCTCCAGCCGTTCCTGCACGATCTCCATATGCAGCAGTCCCAGGAACCCGCACCGGAAACCGAAGCCGAGCGCCATGCTGTTCTCCGGCTCATATGTGAGCGCGGCGTCGTTCAACTGCAGCTTCGCCAATGCGTCCCGCAGATCTCCGTACTCCGAATCCCCTGCCGGATACAGCCCCGCGAAGATCATCGGCTTCAGGGGGCGATACCCCGGGAGCGGCTCAGACGCCGGCCGGTCGGCCAAGGTGATCGTGTCACCGACCCGGCATTCCCGCACATCCTTGAGCCCGGTGGCGATATATCCGACCTCACCCATTGAAAGCCCGTCCCGGGTTGAGATCAGCCACGGCGTGAATACCCCAACGTCCAGCGGCTCTATCTCCGTGCCGTTCGACATCAGTTGCAGTTGCGCGCCCGCCGGCACTGAGCCGTCAAACACACGCACGTATGCGACGACACCACGGTACGGATCGTACTTGGAGTCAAAGACAAGCGCGCGCAGCGGCGCATTCGGACTCCCGCCGGGGGCCGGAATTCCGTGCACGATAGATTCAAGCACGTCCTCCATGCCCAAGCCCTCTTTGGCTGACGCCAGCACAACATCTTCGCCGGGAATCGCCAGCATGTCCTCCAGTTCGGCTGTCACCTCGTCAGGCCGGGCGCCCGGCAGATCAATCTTGTTCAGCACGGGTGACAGGCTCAAACCCAACTGTATGGAAAGCATGGCGTGCGCCAACGTCTGGGCCTGGATGCCCTGCGATGCGTCAACCACCAAAAGCGCGCCCTCACACGCAGACAGACTCCGCGACACCTCATAACTGAAATCGACATGCCCCGGCGTGTCGATGAGATTCAGTTGGTATGTATTACCGTCCCTGGCCTCATACATCATGCGGACGGCCTGCGACTTTATCGTGATACCCCGCTCACGCTCCAGGTCCAACTGATCCAGCAGCTGGTCCTGCATCTCCCGCTGAGAGACTGTCCGCGTGCGTTCCAGCAAACGGTCAGCAAGCGTCGACTTCCCATGATCGATATGGGCGATAATCGAAAAGTTGCGAATCAACTGAGGGTCGGCGCCAGTCATCCCCCGTATTATAGAGTCCAGTTTGACCCGCCATAACTCCCCGCTCGCCCTGAGCTTGTCGCAAAGTATGGGGAGAGGCTATTGTACGGCTGTTTACGTACGTGGATGTACGTATTATACTGTCCGTATGAATATTGCCGTACAGGAGTAATCATGGCAACCAGGCTGGAAGTGCGCCTCGATCCCGAACACCGTTTGCGCCTAGAGGAAATCGCGCGAGAAAAGGGCGCCCCCATCTCTGAGGTCGTGCGTGAACTCATTGATGATGCTTATGAACAGCTTGACCGAAGCCGGCGTTTAAAGGCTGCGGAGAGTTTGGCGTCTTACAATGTTGATGTTCCCGAAGACCCCCAAGAACTCTCCCGGATTCTGAGTGATGCCCACAAGCCCCGTATTGTTTATTGATACCAACATTCCGATCTACGCGGCAGGGCGGGAGCATCGGTACAAACGATCCTGCCAACGCATAATTGTGCTCGCGGCAGAGCGGCCCCAGAACTTCGTGACCAGTTCGGCAGTACTCCAAGAGATTATCCACTACTATTTGGCCACTCAGCGCTGGTCGGAGGGACGCGGGATTTTTCGCGATTTCGTCACGACGCTGAATGGGCGTATCGAGCCGGTTCAGCCGGACGATGTAACCATGGCAGCCCAACTCGTTGACCAGAGCCTCGGCGTAAACGCTCAAGACCTCGTTCACGCGGCCGTCATGCTTCGCCTTGGCGTTGGCCACATCATTACCGCCGACAAGGACTTTGAGCGAATCGACGGCATTGAGCGGCTCGATCCTGCCAGTCTGGATGAATGGAGGTATTCCATCCCGGGTCTAGGGTACTCTTATGTCTGATTCCATTCCCCGCGTCCTGGCCCTCCAACACGCCAATCCCGAACACCCCGGTCTCATCGCCGACGCTGTGCATAAGGCCGGCGGCACACTTGAAACTGTACGCGGAGATCTTGGCCAGGCCGCACCGTCATCGCTGGAAGGCTATTCCGGCCTCATCATCATGGGCGGCCCCCAGTCGGTTTATGAACAAGACACGTTCCCCTACCTCCGCGACGAAAAACGTCTCGCACGTCAGGCCATCGACAACAACATCCCGCTCATCGGCGTCTGCCTTGGCAGCCAGATCATCGCAGATGTACTTGGAGCAGAGGTGCATCCAAGTGGAGGCGTTGAGATCGGCTGGAAAGACGTAAACCGTTCTGCTGAGATTGCGGACGACCCTGTCCTGTCACCGCTGCCACAGACGTTCACACCACTGCACTGGCATGGTGATGTCTACGACTTACCGAACGGCGCGATACCTATCGGTTCCTCTGAAATGACCCCCGTCCAGGGATTCACCTACGGCGAGACAACGTATGCCCTGCTCTTTCACCTTGAGATGACCGAGCAGCAGATCACCGAGATGGCGACGCTCTTTCCTGAGGACGTTCGCCGCGGCGGACTCCAGCCCGAAACCCTGCTTTCAGAAACTCCCTCCTGCGCCGCTGCCCTCAAGCCCATCGCCACCGAAATCTTCACCCGCTGGGCTCGATTCTTCATCAAGTAGCGGCGTGACAGGCGCTATCTTACCTATGTGACTCCAGAACCGCACTCCCCAGAATCCAACTTCATCCCGTAGCTCTGTGATCGTCCGCCACAATAGGGGATGCCGCAAGTCTGGTGCAATCTCTGCCAGCGGAACTAGGACGAAACTACGCTCATGCATCCGCGGATGCGGAACGGTCAATGCTTCGGTAGAAACACGCTTCTGTGACCCATTAGGATCAACATGCAACAGAATATCGATATCTAGGGGGCGCGGTGCATTACGAAAACTCTCGACTCGGCCTGCGCGCCGTTCAATATCTTTGATGATCAGAAGCAGGAACTCTGGGTTTATAAAAGTACGTATACCTACACAAGCGTTAAGGAATGGAGGTTGATCCAAGAAGCCGACCGGCTGCGTCTCATACACCGAAGAACAGACGTAACGGAGATATCTACCATCCCGCATGTTATATTCAAGCCGTAGCCCGTACTTCAAGAGTTCGATAGCGTACCAAATGTTGTGTGCTCGATCTCCCTCGTTGGAACCAAGACTAAGGTAGGTAGTTGGAGGCAATTCCACCATGCCCGTATCTGCACCCTCTAGTGTCTCAAGTCCACGCTTACTCCATTGGTCAGGTTCCGTCTGCAACAACTCGTTATAGTAATCTAGAGGTGGGCCACCCCATCCTTTGTTGTCCCGATCCCACGAAAAGAATTCAGTCATGACGTGATTCCCTTTCCCTCGGCCGCACCACACTATCAGCCATCCGCGCCACTCGTGCCATCTCCCTCACATCGTGAACCCGCACAATGTCCGCCCCTTGCGCGATTCCCAAGGCAATCGTCGCCGCCGTCCCCTCCACTCGCTCATCCACGGGCAGATCCAGCACCCGCCCGATGGTCGATTTCCGACTCGTTCCCAATAGCAGCGGCAGCCCAAGCGCCGATTTGATCTCCCCAAGCCGCCGCAGAACCTCCAGGTTGTGCGCAACAGTTTTGCCGAATCCGAACCCCGGATCGATGATGATTCGATCCCGCCTCACACCCGCCTCCGTCGCAACTGCCACACTTCTGCGTAGGCTCGCCACGATGTCCGGAATCAGCCGTGTATAGCCCGGCTCCCGCTGGTTGTGCATAAGGATCAGCGGCGTGCCGTGCTTTGCCGCCACACCTGCAAGCGCCGCGTCCTTCTTCAGTCCCCATACGTCGTTGATGATTCGCGCACCTGCATCAATCGCCGCCTCCGCAACGGCAACCTTGTATGTATCGATACTGATGGGAACATCGCAGACTCCGGCGATCCCCTTTATAACCGGCAGGACGCGCTCAAGCTCCTCTTCGACGGAAAGTTCTTCGTACCCGCTTGCCGCTCCGCCCGCTTCAATGCTTGCCGAATAGCGGGGCCTCGTCGATTGTCCGCCAACATCAAGGATGTCTGCACCATCCTCTACAAAGCGAAGCGCCTGCGTGACGGCCGTCTTCGTGTCCGTCACGCCGTCTCCGGAAAACGACTCCGGCGAGACGTTCACAATCCCCATCACAAACGTCCGCCGTCCCCACTCAAACACCTGGCATTACCCCCACTAGCCCCACTCTGTACGGAATAGCCTAGCTCTGCTAGCATAAACCGCACGCTTGAATAAGCAGATTCGGGGGTGGATTCACACAGCCCATGACCATGCAGGATAAGCTCGAAGAGCTAGCCCAGCGCCACGAGGCCTCCCGCGCCGGTGGCGGAGCGGCAGCCGTTGAGCGACAACACGCGCGTGGCAAGCTCACTGCGCATGAGCGCGTCGAAAAGCTGTTTGACCCCGACTCGTTCGTGGAGCTTGACGCCCTCACCGCCCACAACGTCCTTGAATTCGGCCTTGCCGATCGGCGCGTTCCCGGCGATTCCGTCGTCACCGGCTACGGCACAGTCGATGGCCGAACGGTCTTCATCTACGCCTTTGACTTCACCGTCCTCGGCGGCACACTCTCTCTCACCGCCGCCCGCAAGATCAACAAGGTGCAGGACATGGCCAGCAAGACCGGCGCGCCCATCGTTGGCATCATGGACTCCGGCGGCGCGCGGATACAGGAGGGCGTGGACAGCCTCGCGGGCTACGGCAACGTCTTCGTTCGCAACGTTTTGGCCTCCGGCGTCGTCCCACAGATCAGCCTCGTCATGGGGCCATCCGCGGGCGGCGCGGTCTACAGCCCTGCGATAACGGATTTCATCATCATGGAGGAAGGCGTCGGCCAGATGTACATCACCGGGCCGGACGTCATCCGCGCCGTCACAGGCGAGGTTGTCACGCATGAACAGCTTGGCGGCGCAACGCCTCACACAACCCAGAGCGGCGTCGCTCATTTCGCTGCTCCCGGCGAGGAAGAATGCCTTGAACTCGCCCGCCAGTTACTGAGTTTCATGCCCTCAAACAATGAGGACGATCCCCCAGAATTCGCGGCGGACGATCCGCCCGACCGCCTCTGCCCCGAGCTCCGTGACATGGTGCCGGTCAATCCCAATGAGCCCTATGACGTGAGGGATGTGATCCAGTGCATCGTGGATAACGGCGAGTTCCTTGAGGTTCATGCCAGATGGGCCGCCAACATCGTCGTTGGTTTCGCGCGATTCAACGGACGCTCCGTCGGAATCGTTTCACAGCAGCCGATGGTCCTTGCCGGAACGCTGGACATCAACGCCGCTATCAAGGCTGCCCGTTTCGTCCGATTCTGTGACGCATTCAATATCCCCATCGTCACCCTGACCGACGTTCCCGGCTACCTGCCCGGCGTCGAACAGGAGCACAACGGCATCATCACCCACGGCGCCAAGCTCCTCTATGCGTACGCTGAGGCCACCGTGCCGAAGGTCAGCGTGGTTACCCGCAAGTCCTATGGCGGCGCGTTCCTCGTCATGTCTTCGCAGATGCTGCGGGGCGACATTGGCTATGCGTGGCCCGGCGCGGAGATGGCCGTCATGGGATCCGAGGGCGCGGCGGACATCATCTTCCGTGATCGTATCCGCAGCGCGGAGAATCCGGATGAAGAACGTCAGCGCGCCATTGCGGAATACAACGACCAGTTCCTGAATCCCTATATCGCCGCCGCCCGTGGCTATATCGAGGACGTGATTGATCCTGCGGATACCCGCAAGCTCATCATTCGCGCTCTTGATATGCTGCGCAATAAGCGCGATACTATGCCGCCACGCAAGCACGGGAATATTCCCCTCTAGAGTGCGAACGGCGCGGAGCGAATCCAGGAAAACATGACGACTAACGGCATAAGCGAGAGCCTGCGTGCCGCAATCATTGCGGCCATCGAAGCCTATGAGCAGGACGAAATGCCCACGCATGACCTTGCGTCCTCATCCACGGACGCATGGCGCGCTCGTGGCCGCCGCATGACAATGAACATGCGCTACGCCACGGGGCGAATCCTGCCCGCGCTGCCCTATCGCAAACGCCTGCCATCTCATACCCATGGGAGAACATCCTGATGACATCCAACGGCGCTAGTCCGTTCGCCGCCGACGCGGCTCCTGTCCGCATTGCGGACATCACACTGCGTGACGGCCACCAGTCCATCCTTGCCACCCGGATGAGGACGCCTGATATCCATGAAATCATCGGCATGCTGGATGATGTCGGCTTCTACGCATTCGAGGTCTGGGGCGGCGCAACCTTTGACGTCATGACTAGGTTCCTCAACGAGGACCCTTGGGAGCGCGTTCGGCTTCTCAAGGCTGTCGCGCCCAAGACACCGTTTATGATGCTGCTCCGCGGCCAGAATCTCGTCGGCTACCGCAACTACCCGGATGACGTTGTTCACACATTCGTCAAGCAGGCAGCGGAGGTGGGCGTTGATATATTTCGCGTCTTTGACGCCCTCAACGACACCCGCAACTTTGAAACCGCCTTTGAGGCGATCGCGAACAGCGGCAAGCACATCCAGGGAACCGTCTGTTATTCCGTGACGGAACGCCACATGGGCGGCCCCGTCTTCACTCGTGACTATTTCGTCAACAAGGCCAAAGAGATCGAGAAGATGGGCGCCCACTCCCTTTGCGTCAAGGACATGGCCGCCCTGCTCGCTCCCTATGATGCCTACGATCTGATAAGCGCACTCAAGGACGCAGTCTCCATCCCCATCCACCTGCACACCCACTACACGTCCGGCCTCGGCCAGATGACGCAGCTCAAGGCAATCGAGGCCGGAGTCGATATCGTTGATACGGACCTTTCGCCCCTCGCGCTCCGCACTGCCCACCCGGCCACCGAGCCGCTGGTTGTTGCGCTTGAGGGCACGCCGCGCGACCCCGGCATCGACCTCAACCGCCTCATCGAGGCCAGTGACCGGCTTGAGCAGATCCTGCAAGAGAAATACATGCACCTGCTCGATACCAAGAAGTTCAGCATCATCGACACCAGCGTCCTGACGCACCAGGTCCCGGGCGGCATGACCTCCAATCTCATGTCACAGCTTGCCGAGGCCGATGCCCTCGATCGCTTGCCGGAGGTGTTGGAGGAGCTGCCGCAGACGCGCAAGGACCTCGGCTACCCGCCGCTCGTCACTCCAACAAGCCAGATTGTCGGCATCCAGGCCGTGCAGAACGTCCTCTTTGGCCGATATGAACTGGTCAGCCAGCAGGTCAAGGACTACGCTTTCGGCCTGTACGGTCAGCCGCCCCTGCCCATGGACAAGGCCGTCCAGAAGACTGCCCTGAAGGGCTACGAGAGAGGCACCCGCCCCACGAAGGGACGTCCCGCCGATGTTCTCGAACCGGAAATGGACGCCGCTCGTGAAGCTACGGCGGATGTTGCCAAGAACGATGGCGATGTCCTGATCTATGCCCTTTACCCTGTCACCGGCCTTCGATTCCTCCGCTGGAAGTACGGCCTTGAGGAGCCGCCGCCGGAGGTCAGCCCGGACTACAGGCCACCCGATGAAAACGCTCCCGCGACCGGCACACCGCCCGCCGACCTCAGCGCCGCCGCGCGCACCTTCAACGTCCACGTCGGCACGGAGCGATTTCAGGTCATCGTTGATCCCACGGATGGGCAGGCGGGTCCTCGTGTTCGTCCCATGGCCCCGCGCCCGGGCGCAGTCCGAGCGGCTCAGCCGCCGCCGCCCGCCCCTGACACTCCTGCGCCATCAACGCAGAATGCCCCCGAGGGAGGCGCGCTGCTCACGTCGCCGATGCCCGGCCTCGTCATTCGCCACGAGGTTGAAGTAGGGCAAGAAGTCAAGGCAGGCGATACCGTCATCGTCATCGAGGCGATGAAGATGCAGAACATGCTCCCATCCCCCGTGGATGGAGTGATCCTGGAACTGCCGCGCGCCGCCGGTGACCGCGTCGCACGCGGTGACATTCTTGCCGTCATCGGACCGCCGCAGTAGTGGTGAGCACGATGAGACTCAGGACAAGCTCTGACACTACTTCACAATGTCCCGCCAACAGGCGCTGCAGATGATCGAGAGGGGGAGGATCGACAATGGCGTATGACGTCACGTTCATTCCGGGCGATGGGATTGGGCCTGAAGTCTCAGGCGCGATGCGCCGCGTTATCGAAGCGACGGGCATCGAATTCAATTGGGATGTGCAGGAGGCCGGCGAGGCCGTCCTTGAACGCGAAGGAGAACTGATTCCCGACCGCGTTCTTGAGTCCATTCGCAAGAACGGAGTCGGCATCAAGGGGCCTCTCACGACGCCCGTCGGCACCGGGTTCCGCAGTGCCAATGTTGCGCTCCGCAAGGCGCTGGACCTTTATGCCAACCTGCGGCCTTCCAAGAGCTATCCGGGCGTCCGCTCCCGGTACACGAACGTTGATATCGTCGTTGTTCGTGAAAATACCGAAGACCTCTACGCGGGCGTCGAGTTTGAGAAGGACGCCGAGGGAACCTCTGAAGTCATAGATTTCCTCCGCAACGCCTCCGGTCAGCCGATCCGCGATGACTCCGCTATTTCCATCAAACCCATCTCGGTTACCGGCAGCGAGCGCATCGTTAGATTCGCTTTCGAATACGCAAAGGCGAACGGGCGCAAACTCGTCACCGCCGTGCACAAAGCCAACATCATGAAGTTCTCGGACGGCCTCTTCCTTGAGGTTGCCCAGAATGTTGCCAAAGACTATCCGGACATTGAGTTCAACGACCGCATCGTCGACAACCTCAGCATGCAGATGGTCTCCCGACCGGAGGAGTACGACGTTCTCGTACTGCCGAACCTCTACGGCGACATCATCTCCGACCTGTGCGCCGGCTTGGTCGGCGGCCTCGGCCTCGCCCCCGGCGGCAACATCGGCGAGAACGGTGCTGTCTTTGAGCCTGTCCACGGCTCCGCCCCGCGCTACACCGGCCAGAACCGCGTGAATCCGACAGCCACGATCCTCACCGGCGCACTCATGCTCCGTCACCTTGGTGAGCAGGAAGCCGCCGAGCGAGTGGAGGGCGCGGTCGCCGAAGTCATCCGCGAAGGCAAGGACGTTACATACGACTTCAAGCCGGACCGGAATGACCCGTCCGCCGTGGGCACGCAGGAAATGGCGGACGCCATCATCAGCAAGATGCAGGCCGGCAAGCGTTCCTGAGGAAAACGTCTAATGAAACTGGAAGTCGAGGTCACGCACAAGGAAGGGTCACTATGCGCAAAAAGGTAACCGTTGTTGGCGGTGGAAATGTGGGCGCGACGGCGGCACAGCGAATCGCCGAACGCGATTACGCAGACGTGGTGCTCGTCGATGTCGTTGAAGGGATGCCTCAGGGCAAGGCCCTCGACCTCGCCCAGAGCGGCCCTGTTCTCGGGTATGATTCCGCCATCACGGGCGCGAATTCCTATGAGACAACTGCCAACTCCGATATCGTCGTCATCACCGCCGGCATCGCCCGCCGACCCGGCATGACCCGAGATGATCTCCTCCGCACGAACATGGGAATCATGGGCAGCGTCATCAGCGAGGTCGTTGCCAGTTCACCCGATTCAATCCTTCTTGTCGTTTCCAATCCGCTCGACGCAATGGTCTACCACGCCCACAAGCTCTCCGGCTTCCCAAAGGAGCGCGTTGTTGGCATGGCCGGGGTTCTTGACACCGCCAGGATGCGGACCTTCATCGCGCAAGAACTGAACGTGTCCGTTGAGGATGTCCAAGCGTATGTGCTAGGCGGCCACGGCGATACGATGGTTCCGCTGGTGCGCTACACCACCGTCGGCGGCATCCCGCTGGAGAATTGGCTGCCGCAGGACCGCGTTGAGGCCATCGTGCAGCGCACACGCGACGGTGGCGGCGAGATCGTCAGCCTGCTCAAGACCGGTTCCGCCTTCTACGCGCCCTCCGCGGCCGTCTTGCAGATGGTTGATTCAATCTTGCTGGACAAGCGCCGCATCGTGCCCGCCGCCGCCTATCTTGAGGGCGAATATGGCGTCAACGGCGTCTTCATCGGCGTGCCGGTGATTCTCGGCGCGAACGGCATTGAAAAGGTCATCGAACTGGAACTCACCGAGGAAGAGCAGGCGGGCTTCAACAAGTCCGTCGAAGCTGTTGAAGAGCTCAAGGAGGCGATGGCGAATTTGGGCTGAATGTCGTCTTCGTTGACACTAACAAGCCATGTCAATAGAATAAATGGCATCATACCCCCTGACGTCCTCCCATTTCGAGTGGCAAAGGGTGTTCAGGGTATCATTCCGTGTAAGAACCGGGGTACGCCCCGGTTCTTTGCCGTTTTGAGTAAGGAAGGGTTCGAGCAGTGGCCAGACTAGCAATTCTCATTGACGCCGCCTATTTGGAGCGGGTTGCCAAGGATCAGTTCCGCACCAGTATCGATTACACGCAATTGCCCAATGCCATCAGGGACATTGTGGCTGCGCAACTACGAGAACCACTGGACATCGTTCGAACCTATCTCTACGACGCCTTACCCCACCTGCCAACTGATCCGTCTGAGGAGGACTCAAGGAAGCACGGAGAAAAGGCCCGTTTCTTCGATTTTCTACGTAGCCAGCCGAAGTTCATTGTACGAGAAGGCTGGGTTGCCTTTCGGGGAAGAGACAGGAGAGGTCGCCCGTTCTACCAGCAGAAGCAAGTTGACATGTTGTTGGGCCTCGATGTCGCGCTACTTAGTGCGAAGGGGCAGATTAGCCACATGGCTGTAATCTCTGGAGATAGCGATCTGACGCCAGCCGTCGAAGTCGCAAGAGATGAAGGTGTAACCGTCTGGCTGTTCCACGGTCCACTCATAAGGGAAACGAATCAGTCCAGCGTTGCGAGAAGCCTTCTGCAAAACGTCGACATGCGCCATGAGATTGATGATGACTTCATCAGCAAAGTTAGCCGTCAGCGTCCTTGACCCGCGCGTTCGCCTCCCGTTCGTAGATCCGCGCTTCCCATAGGCCTGCCGGGCGCTGATAGACCTTGCGCAAACCTGCGTTGTACAGGGTCTCGTCGATGACGGTAGGCGAATGATCATAGACGCGGAACTTCTTTCGCGCGATACGCAGCATGAAATTGATAACCCGTATGCCCGTCCGCATCCAGATGGTCCGCCGCGGCATCGTCAGCGCCAGGTATTCGCGAGAGTGCGCGCCGGAGGCGGCCAGCAACTGCTGGACGGAGGGATAGCATCAAATGGCGCGGTCAAGCGTTACGATGTCGGCCTGCGGTACTGAGTCCTGCAAGTCGACAAAGTCACCCTGCCGCTCCTCTACCCTGTCGGCAACGCCCATCTCGTCCGCCAATTCCCGCGCCGCCGCGATATTCGTCGGTGAGGCGTCAACTCCTGTCGCCCGTTCCGCCCCGGCCAATAGCAGCTCCATGTGCAGCGCGCCAATCCCGCTGCCGATGTCCAGGACCGACTTACCTTCCAGACCGCGCTGTTGCAGGAACTTGATCACGGCCAGCGCGCGCTGACCAAGCCCGTTCTTCCGATAGCCCGAGAGTTGGGCAGACGAATAACCCTTGCCGAACTGCTCACTCAGGTTGTTCACTCTCACCGGTTCAGAGTGATCGTTGCCGTCGTTGCCTTGCGTAGACATGGGTTTAGTCTAGGCGAATTGTCCGGCGCCGTTTCGACGCTTATAAAGCGTTACCATAGGTTCACCACCCGTACCCAACCCGATCTTTATCCACGCAGGAGACTGAGCGATGCCTAACGAACTCATAGCAGAACTGGACGCCTTCGAGGGCCACGCCTACGCCGTCACATTCGCGCCGGAAGGCAAGCGTCTGCTCGTCGGGGGATTCGGCGGCCTGATCCGTGTGTACGACACCGGTTCCTGGGCTGAAGTTGGCCGGCACGTCCATCATGAGAAGAGCACCAACCACATTGCCTTTGCCCCGGACAATGAGACCTTTGCCGTTTCGTCATCCGACCGCACAGTCAGCATCTGGAGAGGCGAGGCAGAACCCGCCATCCTCAAGGGTCATCGCAACACCGTCATGGGCCTCTCATGGTCACCGGACGGCAGCCGTCTCGCCTCCGCCGCAACCGACACCACAATCCGCATCTGGGATCCAGGCGATCCTGACAGCAAACCCGTCACGCTAAAGCCCCCTTACCGCATCAGCGCCGCCGTGGAGTTCCTGCCGGACGGTGAAACACTGATTTCCGCGGGAGGCGGCGATGAGGCTCTTGTCTGGTCTTTAGAGTCCGAGGAGGTCGCCGCAACACTGCCCGGCCATGGTCAATCCGCACGCCACATGCAACTGACCCAGGACGGCCAGACGATCATCACCCAGGACTTCGACGGCCTGGTCCGAACCTGGTCAACGGATGATTGGACGCTAAGGGAAACGCACGACATCGAATCCAAAGCGCCCCGCTCTGTCCGACTCTCGCCGGACGGCTCTCGGTTGGCCGTCATGGAAGAGAAACGCGTTCGGGTTCTTGCCCTACCCTCTCTGAATCAAATGGCTGAATTCCCGCTATCAATCAAGGGCGTGCACCTGGCGTCGTTCAGCCCCGACGGCAAACTGCTCGCCGTCACCGCCGCCGACGGCAAAGCTCGGGTTTGGGATCTGAGCTAACGCCCCCTACTTCCGCGGCATACCGGACAGCTCGATGAACGGTTCCGTTGAGACGATGTGGCGCTGCAGGCCCATGTCCCGAACGCTGAAACCGAGCGCCGTCCCGATCATCTGCGGCAGGTGAAGCACCGGCATGTTGATGGGCTTGCCCGCGCTCTTGGCGGCCTTGGGCTGGAACTCATCGAGGTTCAGGTGGCAGAGGGGGCACGGCGTCACAAGCGCGTGCGCGCCCATATCCTTCGCCTCCAATGTGTGATTGCTCACCATCTTGAGGCCGTTTGGTTCGTTGATGGTCATGATCGGGAAGCCGCAGCACCGCAGCTTGCCCTCGTAGTCGATCGGCTCCCCGCCAAGCGCTTCGATGATGTACTCCAGATACTGATCGCGATGCGCGTGCTCCTCATTCATTCCGAGAACGTAGCGTGGCCGGAGGATGTAGCAGCCGTAGAACGGAGCGATCTTGAGGCCGTTCAGCGGCCGCACGACCATATCCTTGAGGTTGCTGAGCCCAAGCTCCTCAACCACCGCCCACATCATGTGCGTGACGCGGACAGTACCCTTGTATTCCAGGCCTTCCTCGGCGAGGGTCTCGTTGATCTTGGTAAGATAGTCCGGCTTCTCGCGCAGCTTGTAATTGACGCTGCTCATCACGCCCTGGCACGTGGAGCAGATTGTCAGCAGCGTATCCAGCCCCATCTGCTCTGCCAGCGCGAAATTGCGAGCGTTGAGGGTGTCGACAAGCTCCTCATTCCGCTCTCCAAGTACGCCCGCGCCCGTGCAGCTCGCCTGCTCAATCTCAATAAGCTCCATGCCGATCTTGTCAGCAACCGCCGTCGCGGCCGGATACAGTTCAGGTGTGCCCGCGCGGGACACGCAGCCGGGCCAAAAGGCGTAACGCATGGTTCTCTATACCCCCAGCTTGTTGAATAGGCGGGTGATGTTCCTCGCCGTGGCGATTTTCTTGTGCATCAACGGGGGCAGTCGGCGCTTGAACAACCTGCGGATGCCCATTGGCGCAAGCTCGATTCCCGCGCGGAAAAAGCCGAACGTCTTCATCGCAAGGCGAAGTTCATCGAGGCGGCCGCTATGCTTCACGCTTGAGGCGAAGGCGTCCACGTGCCGCGCGCCCCGGGTGTTCGTCAGCCCGGCCTCCATTGCCATCGCGCGAACGTCCATGATGCGCTCCATCGGCGCAACGTCCTTCGGGCAGGCAGAAACGCACATGAAGCAGCGCGTGCAGTCCCACACCCCGTTCGGCTCCGTGTACAGTTGCAGCCGTTCCTCCTTGTGGCCGTCACGCGGGTCGCCGGCAAAGCGGAAAGCCTTGGCCAACGCCGCAGGCCCCAGGAATCCCTTATCGACCTCAAGCACCGTGCAGTCGGACACGCACGCGCCGCACATGATGCAGTTCATGGCGACGGCAAGTTCCATCATGGACTCGTTGGAGACGAGGTATTCCTTGTCCGGCACGGGGCCCTCGGGGCGCAGGTACGGCTGCACCGCGTTGACCTTGTCCCAGAACATATCCATGTTCACGACGAGGTCCTTGATGACGGGCTGATTGCCCATGGGCTCGACGGAGATAACGTCCCCTTCAAGCTCCTTGAGCTGGGAGACCATCGTCTTGCAGGCGAGGCGCGACTTGCCGTTGATCTTCATGGCGCAGGAGCCGCAGATGGCGCTCCGGCAGGAGCAGCGCATGGACAGCGAGCCGTCCTGCTCATCGCGAATGGCCAGCAAACCGTCGAGGACCGCGCCGTACTCCGGCAGGTCCACCTGGTATTCCTCGAAATGCGCCGCCTCGTCCGTCTCCGGATCGTACCGCTTGACCTTCAGAGTTACATCCATCAGTAGGACCTCACCTGTGGTTCCCATTTCGTCATCGTCACCGGCAGATAGTCCAGGACGGGGTCGCCGTCCGCGCCGCGGTGAACGATGGTGTGCTTCAGATATTCCTCGTCGTTGCGATCCGGGTAGTCCTCGCGAGCATGCGCCCCCCGGCTCTCCTTGCGGTTGATCGCGCTGACGGCGATGACCTCCGCCACGTCCAGCATGTAGCCCAGTTCCAGCACGGAGAGCAGGTCTGTGTTGAACACGCGTCCCTTGTTCTGGACGGAGACGTTCGGGAAACGCTGCTTGATGTCGCGCACCGTGTTGAGCGCCTGTGTCATTCCCTCTTCCGTGCGGAACACTGCGATGCCGTCATTCATCGCAGTGCCCATTTCGAATCGCAGCGCGGATGAGCGAAGGCCGTCCGAGGGTCGGTCGAAAAGCGTCTTTGTGGACGATTGCTGGTCTGCCAGCGCGGCTTCTTCATTGATGGGCGCCCAGTCGTTGTCGTTGGCGTATTCGGTCGCCCCCGCGCCGGACCGCTTGCCGAACACGATAGTATCCAGGAGGGAGTTGCCGCCCAGCCTGTTGCCGCCGTGGACGCTCACGTTCGCGCACTCGCCCGCGGCGAACAGCCCCTCGACGCCCGCCCAGCGGTTCTCACCTGTGATATCCCACGTGCGGCCGTCAACATCCGTCTTGATGCCACCCATGATGTAGTGGTGGCCGGGTTGAATCGGCACCGGCGCTTCAAGGATGTTAGTGCTTGCATAGTCGCGCGCCAACTCATAGATCTGCGCGAGCTTGGTCATGATCAGGTCGCGCCCGAGATGCCGCAGATCAAGCAGCACGCAGCCGTCCACGCCGCGTCCCTCACGGATCTCCATCGTCTCCGCGCGGGAAACGACGTCACGGGACGCGAGTTCCTTCATGTTCGGCGCGTACTTCTCCATGAAGCGCTCGCCGTTGGAGTTCAGCAGATACGCGCCCTCGCCGCGCGCGCCCTCGGTGATGAGCACGCCGTTCGCCTTCATCGTCGTCGGGTGGTGCTGCACGGCTTCCATGTCCATCAACGTCGCGCCCGCTTGATATGCCAGCGCCTGCCCGTCCGCGGTGACGACAAGGCCGTTCGTCGTCGGGTTATAGACCTGGCCGATGCCGCCCGTTGCAAGAACGATGGCCTTTGCTCGAAAGACCTCCACGCGCCCGGTTGGAATCTCCAGCGCGACACAGCCGGCGATCTTGTTGTCCTCAACGAGCAGCTTGGTTACGAACCACTCCGAATATGTGGTCAGGCCGCTCTTGAGAAGCTGCTCCCACATGACGTGCAGAAGTACCTGCCCCGTCTGGTCCGCCACAAAGCACGTGCGATTGACCGACGTGCCGCCGAACGCGCGGGCATCGATGGTGCCGTCGTCATTGCGGTTGAAGATGACGCCCATGCGCTCAAGGGCATAGATATCGCCGGGCGCTTCCGAACACAGGATCTCGATGGCGTCCTGGTCGCCGAGATAGTCGCTTCCTTTGACGGTGTCGTAGGCGTGGGATTCCCAGGAATCGTTCTCGCTGACCGCCGCCTGCACGCCGCCCTGCGCGGCAGCGGAGTGGCTCCGGGTTGGGTAAATCTTGGAGATCATGGCGACATCCGCGCCCATCTCCTGCGCCTTTTGCGCGGCCCGCATACCTGCGAGACCGCCGCCGATGATGATGATCTGGTGTTGGCGCATTCCCTCCTCGCCTGCCTCCGGTTTCACTAGGATAAGTGAATCTGAGTGTAGCATGGCCTAAGAACGGCACTCAACAGCCGGAAAGGCGCTGCACGAATGACTAAAGAAGTGAGGATTGCCCACAACCTTGAAGAGCGGCACGCCAACCGCGCGTTGGACATCTTCTATGAAGCATTCGCCCGCAAGTTTCGCATCGGATTCAGCAATGCAGGCCAGGTCCGGCGCCTCTTCCACGATTCGATCAATGCCGACAATTGCATTCGTTGCGCTGCAAGACGATGAATTACTGGGCATTCTTACGCATCAAACAACGCAGGGCGAGTTCTTTCAACTGCGCCTGGGCGCCCTCTTTGGTCGATTCTGGCCATGGCGTGCGCTGCGCATGTTGCTGAACTTACTCTTGCTAAACGAATCTGCCAAGCCAAACGAGTACATCGTGTCAACCATCTCCGTGAGCGCAGAGGCGCGAGGTCTGGGTATCGGAACTAAACTCATGAACGCTGCGGAAGATCTTGCCAAGCAGAGAGGCAAGGAATTCATGTCACTGGCCGTCATTGGCGAGAACGAATCAGCTCGAAAACTCTATGAGCGACTCGGGTACAGAGTCACGGGGACACAGAGAGGGTTCGTCTATTGGATCATCACCGGAGACAGGGTTGTCCACCGCATGGAGAAAGCTCTCTCGCCCGAGGAATGACAGCACACCAGTCCCGCTCTCCCTGAGCCTGTCGAGGGGCCGTGTTCTCTGGCAGCGGACTGCTCACGCGCTATGATTGATGTATGCGCATGTCCCAGATGTTCGGCAAGACCTTGCGGGATGACCCGTCCGATGCTGACACAGCCGGGCACCGACTCCTCATCCGCGCCGGACTTGTCGCGCAGGTCGCCGCGGGTGTTTATTCCTATCTCCCCATGGCGCTGCGCTCCATGCGCAAGATCGAGAACATCATCCGCGAAGAGATGAACGCGGCGGGCGCGCAGGAAGTCCTCATGCCCGTCATCCAACCCATTGAACTCTGGCAGCAGAGCGGACGCGAGGAGGCATTCGGCTCGACCCTCTTTCACCTCCAGGACCGCCGCGAGCGCCTGATGGTTCTCGGCCCCACGCATGAGGAGGCCGTGACCGATCTTGCCCGTCGTCACGTGCGCTCGTACCGTGATCTGCCCATCAACCTCTACCAAATCCAGACCAAACTCCGCGATGAGGCTCGCCCGCGCGCCGGCCTCATCCGCGTGCGCGAATTCCATATGAAAGACGCGTATTCCTTTGACGTGGATCAGGACGGGTTGGATGTCGCTTACGCAAAGATGGTGCAGGCGTACTGGAACATCTTCCGCCGGTGTGGGCTCGATGTTGTCGCGGTTGAGGCCGACAGCGGCGCGATGGGCGGGAGCGACTCCCAAGAATACATGCTGCTTGCAGAGACCGGCGAGGATGAGCTGGTCAACTGCCCTGACTGCGACTACGCGGCGAACGTTGAGCGCGCCCGGTCCCGTTACGCGCCTGCCCCGGACACCGGCGAGCCTCTCGACATGGAGATCATCGACACCCCTAACATGACGACCATCGCCGAACTCGCCGAGTTTCTCTCCATCGAGGAAAGCCAGACCCTCAAGGCGGTCTTCTATGTTCACAACGGCGAGTTCATCTTCGTCGCCATTCGCGGAGACCTCGACGTTAACGAGGTGAAACTGGCCAACGCATTGGGCGGCGGCGAACTGCGGTTGGCAACCGATGAGGAGGTTGCGGCGGCAGGAATCTTGGCCGGTTCCGCCTCCCCCGTTGGCGTCACGGGCGTCCGGAAAGTCGGAGACGTTTCCGCCACGCAGGGTGCGAACTACGTGGCCGGAGCGAACGCCGCCCACAAGCATTTCAGGAACGTCAACTATGGCCGTGATTTTGAACTCGATGAGGTCATTGACATCGCCAAGGCGGAAGAGGGACACGGCTGCGTAGGCTGCGACGACGGCATGCTCAACTTCTCACGCGGCATCGAGGTTGGACACGTCTTCAAGCTCGGCACGAAATTCAGCGAGGCGTTCGAGGCGAATTACGTGACGCAGGACGGCGAAGAAAAGCCCATGTTCATGGGCTGCTACGGCATCGGCGTGGGTCGGCTTCTGGGCGCGGCCATCGAGAGCAGGCATGATGACGACGGCATCATCTTTCCCGCGAGCATCGCGCCCTACGACGTTCATCTCGTTTCCCTGAACCCAGGCGATGAGGAGATATCCGGCGCCGCCGACGAACTGTACGAGCAGCTAACGTCCGCCGGACTCGAAGTCCTTTACGACGACCGGGACGAATCCGCCGGCATCAAGTTCAGCGACGCGGACTTGCTCGGAATGCCCCTGCGCGCCACTGTCAGCCGGAGATCCATGCGGGACGGCCGCAACGCCGAACTCAAACTCCGCAGCGGCGACCGCGACTCAGCAATCATCGTCCCGATCGAAAACGCTGCACAGGAGGCGCGCGGCCTTCTCACGTAGCCGCACCCCTCATTCCGGCGAAAGCCGGAATCCATCGGATTCTTCCCTGCCCTCATTCGGTTATCCTGAATGCGTTAGAATCGCCGCAGAAGCACAGCGAGGCGTCATGACGGCATCGTCTGAAACACAGTCCAGGAACTCCCCAATGTGGGGGCTTGTGCAGCCCGCCGTACTCCTGGTCTTATCAGAAGGGCCGCAGCACGGGTATGCGCTCCTGGAGGCGCTGCAAGCTCGCGGCTACCTTCCGGGCAAGGCGGACGTGGGCAATCTCTACCGTGGGTTGCGGCGACTTGAGAAGGCGGGGGCTGTCACGTCTGAATGGGTACGGCAGAGCGGCCCCGGCCCCAACCGCCGCACGTACCGGATCACGGATCAAGGCCGCCAACTTCTCTATCAAGAGGCTCTCGCCCTTGCCGACCGCGCCGGAGTGATAGCCAAACTCCTCAACGAGTACCGCCGCCTCTACCCCACCGGACCGGATAGGCGCTGAGCCTGGCTATACTAGAATCGGAATAGACAAAGATGATACGGGAGAGCCAGGAATGACAGGCGATGATAGGGAACTGTTGACATCGGTTCTTGTCAGGCATGAGGAACGGATCCAGCAGAACGAGGCGTTGCTCGCCAAAATAGGGGATACCCTGATCAGGCTTGAAGAGAATCAGGTCAGTTTTGGCAAGACCCTTCTTAAGATGGAAGAGAATCAACGCAGGATGGAAGAGAATCAACAGGAAATCCACCGCGACTCGCAGATGACCCGACGCCTCTGGACCAGATTGGCCCTCAAACACGGATGGCTTGATGACGATGATGTTGCCTGAATGTCACGTGGATGCTCGCTCCATCCAACACTGATCTCATTTGTTCTGTCTCAGCCCCGCAGAATCCCAAAGGGTCATAGACTCATCTCTACTCCCCTGACGAGCCACGGCAGCAGTTTCCAGCACCGGTGAGCGCTGTGCCATTTGGTCTCATTCCGCTTCTTTTTCGCTTCGTCCCGAGACGGCTCACTGTGCTGCTCATTCCTCTTGTGATAGTCGTTGTGGCAGTTCGCTACACTGCGCGGCGACTTGCTGCCGATCAGCGCTCAAAGGCCGCCACGACTCAAGTTTCCGGCCCTCCCCAGCCCCTGCGACAACCGCCCCAACCAACACAGCAACCCGGAGATTCGGATTTCGAAATGCGGTACGCAGTGCCGCGCCCAAAGCCCACCGCGCCCCCTGTGCCATGGACAACCCGGCAAGTCCTGATCTCACTGGCCGCAATTGCTGCCGCGTTCCTGGTGGTCATTGGGAGCATCCTTGGCCTCGTGGAGATCATCGACATAAGTGGATGGGGCGAGCACGTCGTCCTGCTTGGCGCGACCCTGGCCCTGCAGGGAATCATGCTGTTCAGCGTTTGGCACTTTTCCATTCGACCCGCAGGTGGGCGCTGGGCCCTGCTCGGATTTCGCCGGATCAGGCCAATCTCGACCACGCTCATCGCTATTGCAGGCATCACCACCTGCCAGGTGCTCGTCGTCGGCTACGTCCAACTCGTTAACTGGCTCGGCATCGATTATCTCGTGCCCGGCGACCCATTTGAATCATGGGACATAGACCCGATCTCGTTCGCCATCATCGCCTTTTCTGCCGTGGTCATCGCCCCGCTTGTTGAGGAGATATTCTTCCGTGGATTCATGTACCAGGCATTCCGAAAAACAATGTCCGTCTGGCCCGCCGCCATCCTAGCCTCGCTCGTCTTTGGCATCGCCCACATCGACCCCGCCATCATCATCCCCATTGCGCTTATCGGTATGATTCTGTTGGGCATATATCGTTGGACGGGTAATCTTTGGAGCAGCATCATCACACACGCGGGTTACAACACAATTGCAGTGACGGCGCTGGCAGTGCAGACGTGGGGCGGATAGAGCAGGCCTTTCGGCGCGCCCGTGAGGAGGGCCGCGCCGTGGTCGCCCCCTACTTCACCGTCGGCTACCCGGACGTTCCCGCCACGGTTGAAGGCGTCAGCGCAGCCATCCGGGCAGGCGCGGACCTCATCGAGCTTGGTGTCCCGTTCAGCGATCCGCTGGCGGACGGCGCGACAATTCAGAAAAGCTCCACCGCCGCCCTCAACAATGACATCACTCTGCAAAGCTGCCTCGACGCAACACGGGAAATCCGCGCCAACTTTGCCGACACCGCAATCTTCCTGATGGGCTACTACAACCCTTTCTTGCAGTACGGAATCGAGAAACTGGCCGACGATGCCGCCCGGGCAGGTATTGACGGCCTCATCGTGCCCGATCTGCCGCCCGAGGAGTCAGGTCCTCTGGACGACGTTATCGCTCGTCACGGCCTTGACCTGATCTACATGATTGCCCCAACTAGCCCCGATGAACGCATCGAGGCCATTGCCCAACGCGCCCGTGGTTTCATCTATTGCGTTAGCCTCACGGGAGTCACAGGAGCGCGCGATGCCGTCTCCGCCGGTGTCCCCGCCCTCATCCAACGGGTGCGGGCCCATACGGATATCCCCCTCGCGCTCGGATTCGGCATTTCTCGTCCTGACCACGTCTCGTCCGTCGCGCCAATTGTGGACGGCGTTGTGATCGGCAGTGCCATGGTGAACCTGATGGGGGACACCCCCGCTGCGGAACGGACGCAAGTTGTGGAAAACTATGTGCGGAGCCTTGCGGACGCCGGACGCCGCCGGGACTCGTAAATCTCGTTTCATTCGGAGGAGAACAATGACTGCGGTACGGGGCATCAGGGGAGCGACGACGGCGGATTCCGATACGCGCGAGGACATTCTTGAGGCCACGGAGGAACTCCTCCGTGAAATCTGCGCCGTCAACGAGGTCAACCCCGCCGATATCGCATCGATCTTCTTCACCACCACCCGCGACATCACGGCTGAGTTCCCACAGGTTGCCGCCCGTGTGGGAATGGATTGGCCGCATCTCGCCCTCATCGGCGCTACCGAAATGAACGTTGAGAACGACGCCGAACGCTGCATCCGCGTCCTCATCCACATCAACACCGACAAGCGGCAGGACGAGATGAATTTCGTCTACATGCGCGGCGCCATCCACCTGCGCGCCCGAGGCAGGACCCATACCGATGAATCCTGATCCTCATCCATGAAAGCCTTTGAGGAAATCGAACGGGCGCGGACATCCTCCGGCTCAGTTCTCACAATCGGCACATTTGACGGCGTCCACCGCGGCCACCGCCACATCATTTCACGCTTGGCGCAGGACGCACGCGACAACGGCCTGCAGGCGGGAGTCGTCACGTTCACGACCACGCCTCGTGAGGTGTTTCAACCTGACGCCCCGATCTCCAATCTCTCAGGAATCGACGAGCGCATCGCCCTGCTGAAAGAGTCGGGTGCGGACTACGTCGTTCCCGTCACCTTTGACCGCGATTTGGCCGGTGTCAGCGCGCGCGACTTTGCACAGGAACTCGTTGATGTTCTTTCTATGCGCCGTCTTGTCGTCGGTCCCGACTTTGCTATGGGCCGCCGGCGCGAGGGAACGATACCCGTACTTACAGAAATCGGCCAGGAATTGGGATTCTCCGTGCTGCCGATGGATGAACTGCAGGACGGCGGCCAACGCATCGGCAGTTCCGTGATCCGACGCCTGCTCATCGAGGGAGGCGACGTGGCGGCGGCGAATGACATGCTTGCCCGCCTCTACTCGCTCTCCGGAACCGTGCAGGAGGGACATAAGCGCGGCAAGGACCTCGGGTTCCCCACCGCGAATATCTCGGTTCCCGCCCGCCGCGCCGTTCCGGCGGACGGCATCTACGTCACCCGCGCCCATCTGGGGGATCGCGTCCTTGAATCCGTCACAAACATCGGGGACAACCCGACATTTCACGATGAGGAGCGCATGATTGAGACCTGCATCCTCGACTTTGATGAAGACATTTACGGCCAGACAATCAGCGTCGATTTTCTTGAAAGGCTGCGCGGCGAGGTTGAATTCACAACCGTCGACGCCCTCGTTGAACAGATGCACATCGACGTTCAGCAAACCCGCACCTACTTCGCCCAAAACCCCTAGCGTTCACCCTTCGACAAGCTCAGGGTGAACGGTCCTTTTCCCCTCATTCCGGCGAAAGCCGTTATCCACCCCCTCGCTGTACCGCCTCTCCACTCATTCCCCTATACTTAGAACCAAACAAATCCCATGTCATAGGAGCATATACGTGAACCTGCGCACACCCGGCCCCACCCCCATCCCGCAAGACATCCTCAACACGCTTTCCAGTCCCATGATCGACCACCGCGGCCCCTTCTTCCGCGACATCTATGACCGCGTCAGCGCCAACCTCCAGCAGCTATTCGAAACACAAAACGATGTCCTCATGCTCACGTCATCCGGCTCGGGCGGACTTGAGGCGGCTGTCGTCAATACCCTATCGCCCGGCGAGCCTGTTCTGGCCGTGGAAATCGGCGCATTCGGCGTTCGACTCGGACGAATGGCCGAGACATTCGGCGCGGACGTCCGATGGCAGCGCGTGGAGTGGGGACAGGCCGCCACACCTGAATCCATCGCCGCGTCCCTTGATGCAAACCGGGACGTGACATCCGTCCTCATCACCCACAACGAGACCTCAACCGGCGTGACCAATCCCATTGGAGATATCGCGCAGGTCGTCAAGCAGCACGACAAGCTGCTCATCGTGGATGCCGTGTCCAGCCTCGGCTCGCTCCCCTGCCCGGTGGACGACTGGGGCATCGATGTTGTCGTCACCGGCTCCCAGAAGGGATGGATGGTCCCGCCCGGCCTCGCCATGGTCAGCCTCAGCCCTCGCGCATGGGAGGCCGTCGAGAAGTCCACCATGCCGAAGTTCTATTTCGACCTGAAACAGGCGCGTGACTATGCCGCCCGCAGCCAGACGCCGTGGACGCCAGCCATACCCATCTTTTACGCCCTTGATGCCTCGCTCACCCAACTGCTTGACGGTGGCCTCTCCGCCATCCACGCGCGGCACCAGGCGGCAGGCGACCGCATCCGCGCCGGGGTCAAGGCGCTCGGCCTTTCCCTGTTCCCCGAGGACGAGGCATACGCCTCCAACACCGTTACGGCCATCACGTGCCCGGACGGCATCGCCGTTGCCGATATTCGCAAGGCCGCCGCAGACATGGGAGTCGTGCTCGCGGGCGGTCAGGCGCGGCTGTCGGACTCCATCTTCCGTATCGGCCACCTGGGCTACATGCCGGATGAGGAGCTTGATGAGGCGCTGGATGTCCTCGGCAAGGCGCTGGAGCAGGTCGGGTTCGCCCCTGCGGCGGCAACTGCATAGATGACCATGCGCGTCCTCATCGCAGACCCGATCGCGCCGGACGGCGCGGAGATACTTGCCGCGCGCGGAGTCGATGCCGACACGCGCATCGGGCTCAAAGAAGATGAGCTGATCGCCGCCATCGGCGACTACGACGGCCTTATCGTCCGCAGTGAGACGAAGGTCACCCCCGCCGTCCTCGCCGCAGCCAAGAAGCTACAGGTGGTTGGCCGCGCCGGCGTGGGCTACGACAACATCGATATCGATGCCGCCACCGGCCACGGCGTCATTGTTGTGAACGCTCCCTCCTCCAACACCATCTCTGCCGCTGAGCACACACTTGCGATGATGCTCTCCGTCGCCCGTCACGTCCCACAGGCCCATTCATCGCTCGCGGGCGGCGAATGGAACCGCCGAAAATTCCTCGGCACTGAACTGCGCGGCAAGACGCTGGGCATCGTCGGGCTGGGGCGCATCGGATCCGAGGTTGCCCGGCGCGCCGCCGCCTTTGAGATGCGCATCCTCGGCTATGACCCGTTCGTTGCGGAGGAGCATGGACGCCATCTCGGTGCAGAGATCGTCACCCTGCCCGCCCTCTATGAACAGTCGGACATCATCACGCTCCACACACCCATGACGGACTCCACGCGCCGACTGATCGGCGAGCCTGAACTGTCCCAGATGAAGAGCGGAGCGATTCTCATCAACTGCGCGCGCGGCGGACTCGTGGACGAGGACGCCTTGTGGAGCGCCATCGAGGATGGCCGGATCGGCGGCGCGGCGCTGGACGTGTTCATCACAGAGCCGCCGGAGGACAGCCCTCTCTTTCGACACCCAAACGTCGTCGTGACGCCGCACCTCGGCGCGTCCACAGAAGAGGCGCAGTCCAACGTGGCCCGCGAGGTGGCGGAGCAGATGATCGACGTCTTTGAGGGCCGCACGCCCCGCTACGCCGTCAATGCCCCGCTCGTCCCGCCGGAGACCGCCGCCGAACTCGCCCCGTATGTTCCTCTCGCACTCGTCGTTGGCCGATTGGCCTCACAACTTACGGACGGCCAGCCGGAGCGTTTATCCATCTCTTTCCGCGGCGCGGTCGGAGAACTCGCCACGGACATTCTTGCCGCAACCGTGCTCAGCGGTTTCCTGCAGACCGGCACGGAAACGCGCATCAACATCGTCAACGCGGGAACGGAGGCGCAGCGACGCGGCATCCACGTTCAGCAGAGCAAGGACGCCGGCCAGACACCGCCGTACACCAATCTCGTCAGTCTTGACGTGTCAACAACGGCGGGTGAAACGACCGTTGGCGCGACACTCACCGAGCGCGGCCAGACGGAGATCGTTCAGGTCAACGGCTACCAGGTCGGCATCATCCCCACCGGCGGCCATTGGATGATCATCCGGCACACGGACCGCCCCGGCATGTTGGGCAGAATCGGCACGGTCACAGGCGAGAACAACATCAATATCGCTTCTCTCCACGTCAGCCGTGAGTCCATGCGCGGCCCCGCTCTCACCGTCGTCAACGTGGATGAGTCCCCGGAGGAGCAGCACATCGACGCGATACTCGGCATCGATGGCGTCGACGCCGTCCGAGTGGTGAACCTCTAAGTCCGTAGCCCGCCCTACCTATCCACGTGGCAGCTGATGATGTCGAGGCCGTAGTACTTGCGGTGGTGTACGGATGAGGCGTAGTGGCGGAGGATGCGGAGTGACAATTCCTGTTCGTCCTCCAGCGTCTGTTCCTGTCCCAGGTATGCGATGCGATTCTCGATATTGCCCTGGATGGCGTCATCCGAAGCGACCACGATTTCAAGCTCGGCCGAGCCGCTGTCAGGCCGAATTGTAGCGGCCAGCCTGCGATGCCGCTTGGCGGGATCGTCTTTCTCCTCTCCGAGGAGGCTCACAACGACTTCTTCTCCTACCAGGCGCAGGCGGTTCTTCGACTCCTCCGGCCAGGAATTTTTGTCGGCGAACTGGGAGAGAAATTCATCGATGGCGGGCAGCGAAGACTCGGACAACTCAATCCGCAGCTTCCTGGCGCGAAAACCCGACAATTCGGTATATGCGGTCATGGCGACGGCCACCAGGCCTCCGGCGACAATGGTATTGCCCACAAGATACCCGGAGGCCCCTTCGAAGAATCCACCGAAAATGCTGGCGGAGAGCCCCATGACCATGGACACCCCGATGATTGCAGCCTTCTTCTGGTCAACCTGTCCGGCAAACGCCGTCCTGGCGCCCTCGATGAAAAGCATGCCAAAGATGATCACGTAGACCGCGCCGACCACCGGGCTGGGGATAGCGACCACGATGGCAAGCAGCTTGGAAAATGGGGCGACCAGCAGGGTCAACAGTCCAAGGTATATCCCGACAGTCCTGGCGGCGACGCCGGTAAAGCCAATGTAGACTGCGGTGGCCGACCACGGCGCGGCAACAGGCACAGTTCCCAGGAGTCCCGAAACAAGCGTGCCCGCCCCGTACACATTCAGGCCGCCCTGCACCGTGCGGTAGTCTATGGCCGCTTCATTCCGGTACGAGGCGCGGTGAATGACGGAGAGATCCCCCACCACCTTCAGGAAGGCGGTGAGATTCACCAGCACGAAGACCGGCAGCAGGGCCCAGAAATCCACGCCAAAGGTCAGGTTCAGCCCCGGCCACCCGAACTCCGGCAGGCGCACCCACGGAGTGGCGAGTACCGTGTCTGAGTCGTAATAGCCCAAAGGCACGGCCCCAATGAGGCCGACGGCCACGGTCGCCGGCAAGATCCACATGCGCCAGACGGGTTTATTCTGCAGGGACATCAGGAGACCGGCGACCAGCGCAATCATGCCCGGCGCCAGGAACAGCAGGATCGGCTCGCCCTCCGGCGCAACGACCGCCCTGCTGACGATGAACGGCACAGCGGAAACCGCCACCAGCATGATTATCACGCCGTTGACCGTCGGGGTGAATATGCGCCGAAGTGAGGCGAGGCGCAGCGTCAATACGGACTGGACAAGTGTGGAAGACACAATGAGGGCGGCCAGCAAACCGGGGCCGCCGACGTAGAGCGCCAGGGCGGAAACTGCCAGGAACGGAACATTGAAGTTTGCGACAACAAGGCGGCCCGAACCCAGATACCGCAGCCGGAGAGTCTGGAAGATCATACCGGCTCCGGTGACTGCCAGGATGGTAAACGTCACCCATGACAAATAGGCTTCCGATTCGCCGGATGCGCGCACAACCAGCGCTGCCAGCATGATCAGGCTGATAGTATTGGGGATGAATATCTGTAAGGCGGATGTGATAGCCACCAGAGGCGGACACTTCTCATCCGGCTCATAATCGATTGCGGATCGCCCCTGGGTTTTTCTGAACATATAAGTAGATGAAACTCAGTTGAAGCGTAATTCTTGTGCATTGTACCCCGCCAACGTAAAATCAGTTGAGGAAACGGGAGGAGCGCAGAGCATGTTGCAAACTGGGAAGAGAACAGTTTTGAGGCACCGGCGAGCGTCAGACATCACACGCGCGCTGTTCTTACTCCTGATCGCGGCTTCCCTCGCAGTCTTCGCAGTTGCCTGCGGCGATGACACAACCCCAACGCCGGCCCCGGACTCCGTCGCTACCCCAATGCCGGAGGCGACGCTTGAACCCGTTTCCACCGCAGGCCCGGATACGGGACTCGTCATGTTGGATGACAATGCCCTAACGCAAGCTTACGTAGCGAAGGCAATCGACTACTACAGAGAGAACGGGCTGGACGCCACGGTCGGGTTCTACCGGTCCCCGGCGAGCACGGAGAACGGGCGGACGCTAATCCTCATCGACACAGCCGAAGGCGATCTATTGGTCTACCGCAACATACCCAGCCTGGAAGGTCAATACGTTGGCCCAGGGTCGCCATATTCCTCCTTCACTCGTTTGATTGACGACGCTTCCGAAGAGGGTGTCTGGGGCATTGCCCGGGGCATCAACCCGCTCACCATGCGGGAGGAGCCACGGCGAGTTCTTACTGTCCTCTATGACGGTCTGGTATTCTCCGCCAGCCATTCGGCCCTGGTGGAAGACGTGGCAGATTCCGTCAAGGATTATGTGGATAAGGCCGTCGCCAAATACGAAGACGAGGGGCTGGACGCCGTCATAGCGCACTACAACGACCAAGCCAGCCTGGACGGACAGTTGTACCTGTTCCTCATTGGCGCAGACGACCTGTACCTGGCGCATCCCATCTTTCCGCACCTGATCGGCACCAACATCAAGGACGTTGTGGGCTCCGACGGGCAGAGGCTCGGCGAGGAGATAGCCCGGGCTACCGTGGACGGCGTATGGGTGGAATACCTGTGGCCGCATCCCGTTTCCCGCCAGGAACAGCAAAAGGTGACGTGGGCGCTCCGCCACGATGGACTGATCTTCGCCTCCGGCTACTACGCCGGGGAGCCTGAGACCGGACCGCCGGCGTGGCGTGACGCCGACCCGCAGGACTACACAGTCACGTTCGTGAACGCGGCGATCGAACGTTACGAGCGCGACGGCCTTGAGGCGATGCTCGATTACTACAACAGCGTCGCCAGCTTCGAGGGCGAATGGTATCTCTTCGCCACTGACGCCAATGACATCTACCACGTCCACCCGCTGCTGCCGCGGCTGATCGGGACGGACATCAAGGATGTGGTAGGTTCTGACGGCTACGAGTTAGGCCTGGAACTGGCCAAGGCCACCGAGGAGGGAGTCTGGGTGGAATACCTGTGGCCCCATCCGGTCACGCTAAAGGAAGTTCCCAAGGTTTCCTACGCGGTGCGGCGCGACGGAATGCTCTTCGCCTCAGGCTACTACACGCGTGTTGACGACCCTGCGAGCCGGACTATCTCGTACGTGCAGGAGGCCATCGAGTACTACGACAACAATGGACTGGAGGCTACAGTCGCCCGGTACAACGATCCTGAGAGCATTGACGGTCAATGGGGACTGACCCTGGCAGATGCGAATGACATTCTCCAGGTCGCTCCTCTTGCGCAACATCTCGTGGGCGTCGACCTGAAGAACGTTGCGATTCACACCCGGAATATCGGAGAAGAGATGGCGGCGGCCACGGACGAGGGAATCTGGGTCAATTACATCTTCCCCAACGTCAGGTCCTCAGAGACCCTGTACGCGCATACCTGGGCAGTGCGCCATGACGGACTGCTGTTCATGTCGCGCTACTACGACGACAACCCTGGCGACCCCTCTTCCTAGACCCTCACACAAACCGCACCACAATGGACAACGCGCAGGAACAGGCCGAAAGGCTGCGCGACCTTATCCGCCGTCACGACCACCTCTACTACGTCCTCGACGCCCCTGAGATCTCAGACGGCGAATACGACGGCATGTTCCGTGAACTGCGCCGCCTTGAGGAACTCAACCCCGCTCTCGTCACGCCGGACTCCCCCACGCAGCGTGTCTCCGGGGAGCCGTCCGAGCGATTTCAGACGGTTCGTCATCGCGAGCCCCTACTGAGTCTCGGCAACGTCTTCGACGATGATGAGCTTGAGGCGTGGGAGCGACGCGCCATGAACCTCATCCCCGGCGAGGCCATCGACTACTACTGCGAACTGAAATATGACGGACTCGCCGTCGCGCTCACATATGAGAACGGCGTGCTGGTTCGCGGCGCGACGCGCGGCACGGGTGTCGAGGGTGAGGACGTTACCACCAACCTCCGCACGGTTCGCAGCATTCCCCTGCGCGTGAGCGGAGAGAATATCCCTGCCCGCTTTGAGGTGCGCGGCGAGATCCTCTTTCCCATCGACAAGTTCGAGGAACTAAACCGTGAACGCGAGGAGCGCGGTGAACGCACCTATGCCAACCCTCGCAACACCGCCGCAGGTTCCGTTCGTCAACTCGACCCGCAGATCACCGCGTCCCGCCCGCTTGATATGTACGTCTATTCGCTTGGCTGGGCGGAGGGCGACGTGCCCGAAACGCAGTCTGCAACCCTCGAATGGCTCGGCCAACTCGGATTCAAGGTCAACCCAGACAATCGCAAGGCCGCAACACTCGCAGAGGCCATGCGGTTCTACCAGGACGCCCTTGAGCAGCGGGAGTCTCTCAACTACGGCACGGACGGCGTCGTCATCAAGGTTGATTCATTCCGCGTTCAGCGCCTGCTCGGCGTCGTGGGACGGGAGCCGCGCTGGGCAATTGCCTACAAGTATCCTGCCGAACAGGCGACCACCCGCCTCATCAGAATCGGAATAAACGTCGGTCGCACCGGCGCCCTCAATCCCTTCGCAGAGCTCGAACCCGTGCAGGTCAGCGGCGTCACCGTCAAGATGGCGACCCTCCATAACGAGGATTTTATACGTGAGCGCGATATTCGAGAGGGCGATATTGTCACCGTGCAGCGCGCCGGAGAGGTCATCCCGCAGGTGCTCGGCCCCGTCATCGAGGCCCGCACCGGATCGGAAAAAGTATTCGCTATGCCGGCAAAATGCCCTGAATGCGACGATAACGTCGTGCGGCGCGAGGGTGAGGCCATCCACCGCTGCCTCAACCCCGCCTGCCCTGCCCAGAGCTACGAACTCATCAAGCACTACGTGAGCCGCCCGGCCATGGATATCGACGGCGTGGGCGAATCGTTGGTCAAGCAGCTGCTGGAAGCCGGACTCATCAACGACTCCGCCGATCTCTACTCGCTTGAAGTCGAGCAGCTTTCGGGGCTTGAGCGCATGGCTGAGAAATCGGCGCAGAACGCCATTGATGCCATTGAGCAATCGAAAGATCGCCCTCTTGGCAACGTCATATTTGCCTTGGGCATCCGCCACGTCGGGGCGGAAACCGCCCGCATCCTCGCTGAGCGTTACGGCGACATGGACGCGCTTGCCGCCGCCACGCAGGAAGAACTCACGGACATCTACACCATCGGCAGCGTCGTCGCTGAGAGCGTCTACACGTGGTTCCAAGATGCCGAGAACCAGGCCCTCGTCGCAAAGCTCGACAAGGCGGAAGTCCGAATGCGGGAGGAAGTTGTCCGTCCCGTCGGCGACCTGCCCTGGACGGGACAGGAGATCGTTCTCACGGGCCGGCTCTTGGAGCTATCACGCCCACAGGCGGAGGAGATTGTACGCAGTTTGGGCGGCAAGGCGGGGCGCAGCGTGACAAAGAAAACGACGCTTGTTGTTGCGGGCGAGGAGGCCGGTTCCAAGCTGGAAAAGGCTCAGCGTCTTGAAACACCCGTCATCGATGAGGGCGAGTTCCTGCGGCGCGTGGAAGATGCCCGGCAGGGCGTCGGCGAAACGGCGAGCCAAGAGCGCGCATGAGCTCCTCCGACCGCCCAACAGCGCCCCTGCTTATCTTTGGCCTCCGAAACCCCACGCCGCGATACGCCAACACCCGCCACAACGCGGGCGCGATGGCCGTGCAGTTGTTGGCGAAACGCCACAACATTGAATTCCAGCAGCGATCCAACGGCACGGTCGTCGGACGCGGCGAACTCTCAGAGCGCGACGTGCGGCTGATCCTGCCCGGGACATATATGAACGTCAGCGGCGACGCAGTTGCCCCGATGGTGCGCCGATTCGGCAAGCGGCTTGACTCGGTTCTTA
Organism: Dehalococcoidia bacterium; assembly: GCA_965203815.1. Lineage (GTDB taxonomy): Bacteria > Chloroflexota > Dehalococcoidia > UBA6926 > UBA6926 > VXMO01. The sequence goes on from OZ241912.1 coordinate 1,676,614, forward strand.
TCGTCATCGATGAGATGGACCTGCCGCTTGGGACCATCCGGCTGCGTCCGTACGGCAGCGCGGGCGGTCACAACGGGATGCGCTCGATCATCAACGCGCTGGGCACACAGGATTTTCCGCGCCTGCGCATCGGCGTGGGCAGGCCTGTTGACGCCGGTTCCGATACCATCAGGCACGTGCTATCACGCTTTCGGCCGGATGAGAAGAAACCCCTCGATGCCGCGCTTGACCGCGCTGCGGATTGCATGGAGCTGCTCATTAGAGACGGCATCGATGAGGCCATGAACGAATTCAACGGCAGGCAGGCCGAGTGACGCTTGCCGGGTACTTGCGCCGAGCGGGGGCGGGCGGTCTGATTGTTGCCCTCACTCTCGCAGCCGCCTGTGAATCTCAGGCCGATACCTCCCCGGTTCCCAGCGCCACACCCACGCCGCCGGCAACACCAATCATCGGCCCTGCTCCGACGCCAACTGCCACACCTACCCCGCTGCCGCCGGATACCGTACGGCTCACTCCTATCAACGACGGCCAAACCTTGACCTTTGACGCCCTGCCCGAACCAACCCCGCTGGATGTCTACGCTCTCGCGCGGCAGTTCCTCCCGGACGCCGATCTCTCCCCGCCCTACGCGCCCCGCGACGCAGTTGGCGATACACGGTCATTCTTCGTGTACAACCTCCGCGAGAATTCGCGGGTTGCCATCGATGCCCGTCTCTGTGCCTCGACAGAGCACATCGACTTTTATTTGGCCGAAGATCTTAGGTTGACGTGCGCGGTTTTCAACAACGAGGTGACGCGCCGTATCGAGGAGAGCGTTCGTCCGTCGGTCATCGCCAACTTCGCCGGTAATCTGAACACGGCAAAGGAACTCAGGATAACCATCGTTCACGCAGACCTGCCCGGTTTCGGCGGCTATTTCGACGCCTCAGACCTTTATCCCACGGACATCAACCCACACGCCGGCGGGCGTCATGCGCTCTACCTCAACGCGGCAGACGGACAATCCGGAGACCCTCGGAACGAAACCTATGACGCCCTTGTCGCGCATGAACTCCAGCACGCCATCCATCAACTCTCCGACCCGGGTGAATCGACGTGGGTCAACGAGGGTCTGTCCGTACTTGCCGAGGAGATACTCACCCCACAGTTCCGCGACAACTTTTTCCTGTTCGGCTGCCCTCCAACGCAGATCATGGCATGGCCCCCCACTCCCGGCGCCGCCGGCTGCAACTACGCCGGCGCGGGACTCTTCATGCGCTACCTCCATGAAAACTATCCCGGACCCAACGGCACCCTCAGGCAACTCGTCGCCCAACCCGCCAACGGCTTCCATGGCGTCAACGCCTACCTCTCCGAAATCGGCGCGGACATAGACGTTCTCCAACTATTTGCAGAGTGGGGTGTCAACAACTATCTCGATAGCCGTTCAGGGAGCGAATTCCTTAGGGGTCTGGATGTTCACCCGTCTCCCACATCGCAGCTTGACCAGAACGGCGAACTCTCAATGTTCTTCACCCAATTCGCCGCACAATACGTCACCATCCCCCTCGAGCCCGATACGTACACCGTCGAGTTTCAGGGCGACACGACCACCCCCCTGCTCTCCGGCATGGAAGAAACGACCGGCTCTTTCTGGCACGCCGGCAGTGGAGATTCCGCAGCGTACAGTCTCACCCGCGAGTTCGACCTCCGCTCCGCCGATCAGAGTGACGATGCGACGTTGACCCTGCTAATCCGCTACGACACGGAAGAAAATTGGGACTACGTTTACGCGACTGTTTCCACGGACGAAGGCCAAACGTGGCAGGTCCTCCGCTCACCCGGAATGCAAGACACGTCAGAAATCGCAATCGGCAGCGCGATGTTCCCTGCTGGATTCTCCGGCTCAAGCGGCGGCCGCGCTCAACCTCAATGGGTCATCGAAGAACTGGACCTCTCGGACTTTGTGGGCGAACGAATCTTGTTCCGCCAGCTCTACTTGACCGATCAATCCATCAGCCTTGATGGGGTCTCTCTAGCAGGAGCGTGGCTGCCGGCGGCCAACTACGGCTGGGGCGCCATCGACCACCCGATACCCATACCTCTCGCAGAAATGACCACAAACGCCGAACGCGACGGCGGCTGGATGCCGGACGGATTCTCTTTCACCAACAACCTTGTCCGGCAGGGCTACGCCGTCCGCCTGATAACCGTCTCTGAAACAGGCGAAATCACAGTCGCATCAATGTTCATCGACGAAAACGGCCACGGAACCCTGACATTCGACAACGCCGCCGGTGACATTGCCAACGCCGCCGTCATGGTCATGCCTTTTGCTCCCCAAACCCGCCAATCTGCCCATGCGACGCTCACCGTCCGCCCTGTCGCCGAAACATGATAGCGTTAGTGAAAAAGGGAACAATCTTGAGATGGACAGAGCCAAACTGATAGCAGTTATCGGCGGCGCGGCCCCGCCGCCCTCGGCACTTACAGCCGCGGAGGAAGTGGGCAGGCTGCTGGCGGAACGCGGTATGGGGGTTGTTTGCGGCGGCCTATCGGGAGTCATGGAGGCCGTCTGCAAGGGCGCATACAATGCGGGCGGCCTCACCGTTGGACTTCTCCCCTCCTACCGCAAGGCTGACGCTAACCAATACGTCAAGATCTCCATCCCCACCGGCATCGGCTACGTCAGGAACTCGATGGTCGTCCGCGCAGGCCGCGCCGTCATTGCCATTGACGGCTCTTACGGCACTCTGAACGAAATGTCTTTCGCCCTCGCAGAGCAAATCCCCGTTGTCGGCCTCGACAGTTGGGAGTTCTCCACCGGCGGCAAGACGGACACGGGAGTACATCGCGCGTCCACACCGCAAGAGGCCGTCGACATGGCAATCTCACTTGCCGAACAGAGGGGCGACGCATGAGCACGATCGAGAGCATCCACGCAAGGGAAATACTCGACTCCCGCGGCAATCCCACCCTCTCCGTCACCGTTACGCTCGCAGACGGCTCACGCGGAACCGCAGCAGTTCCCTCCGGCGCGTCTACAGGCACTTACGAGGCCGTTGAACTCCGTGACGGCGACGCAGCACGCTACGGCGGACGCGGCGTTCTGCAGGCGGTCAACAACGCCAACATTGTCATTGCCGATGCGGTTCGAGGCATGGACGCCCGTGAACAGGCTGCTGTCGACCACGCCATGATCGAGTTGGACGGGATGCCCAACAAGGGACTGCTCGGCGCGAACGCCATCCTCGGCGTCTCGCTTGCCGTCGCCCACGCCGCCGCAGCCTCTGAGAGACTACCTCTCTACCACTACCTTGGCGGGGACGATGCCGCCCGCCTGCCCGTCCCCTTCTTCAACATCCTCAACGGCGGCGCGCACGCAGCGGACTCCACGGACTTCCAGGAATTCATGGTCGCCCCGCTCGGCGCGCCAACCTTCGCAGAGGCCCTGCGGATGGGATCGGAGGTCTATCACCAACTCCGCGCCCTGCTCCGCGCGGGGGGCCACAACGTCAACATCGGCGATGAGGGCGGTTTCGCTCCGTCTCTCGGCTCCAACCGCGCCGCGCCCGACCTCATCATCCAAGCCATCGAGAACGCCGGTCTCAGGCCGGGCGTGGACTGCCATCTCGCTCTTGATGTCGCCGCAACCGAGCTATATCAGGATGGTGGCACGTACAACCTTGAGCGTGAAGGGCGCGTCGCAACAGCCCAACAACTTGCTGACACCTACGCGGAATGGGCAAACGCCTACCCCCTCGTCAGCATCGAGGACGGTCTTGGCGAGAGCGACTGGGACGGCTGGGCAACGCTCACGAACTCGCTCGGCGGCCGGATGCAGCTTGTTGGTGATGATCTCTTCGTCACCAACCGGGAATTCCTGGAGCGCGGCATCCGCGAAAACGTCGCCAACGCCATTCTCATCAAGGTCAACCAGATCGGCACGCTTACCGAGACGCTCAACGTCATCGAGATTGCGCGGCAGGCGGGCTATGCCGCCATGATCAGTCATCGCTCCGGCGAAACGGAGGACACAACGATTGCCGACCTTGCTGTCGCTACCGGCGCGGGGCAGATAAAATCCGGCGCGCCCGCCCGCGGCGAGCGCACGGCCAAGTACAACCGCCTGCTCGCCATCGAGGACGAGCTTGGCGGCAGAGCGCTGTACGGCGCCACTGACCTGCCGCGCGGCGGAGGCTAGTACCGTACATAGGCAGCGATTCGCCTGCATCCTGTAGAATCAGCGAAGGGGTATGGGAAGACACCGGGATTCGTAACGGAGGGGACATGACCACTCGCATTGGCATCAACGGCTTTGGCCGCATCGGTCGGCAGGTTCTCAAGGCAACACTGGAACGACACCCCGGCGACCTTGAGGTGGTGGCGGTCAATGACCTGACCGATCCTGAGACCAACGCGCATCTCCTCAAGTACGACAGCACCTACGGCCGCTTTCCCGGCACCGTGGAGGCGCTTGAGGACGGCCTTGCCATCGACGGCAAGCAGGTCAAGGTTGTTGCCGAGCGTGATCCCGCCCGCATCCCGTGGGGCGACCACGGCGTCGATATCGTCGTTGAGTCCACCGGCATCTTTACGGACGCCACAAAGGCCGCCGGCCATCTTGAGGGTGGCGCAAAGAAGGTGATCATCTCCGCTCCGGCCAAGAGCGAAGACCTGACTGTCGTTCTTGGCGTCAACGATGACATCTATGACCCGGGCGCGCATCGCATCGTCTCAAACGCGTCCTGCACCACCAACTGCATCGCGCCCGTTGCAAAGGTTCTCCACGACCGCTTCCACATCAAAAAGGGCCTCATGTCCACCATCCACTCCTACACCAACGACCAGAAGATTCTCGACCAGGTTCACGACGATCTGCGGCGTTCCCGCGCCGCCGCCGCCAACATCGTGCCCACCTCCACGGGCGCGGCCCGCGCAGTTGGCCTTGCCCTGCCGGAACTCAACGGGCGCATCCACGGCCTCGCCTACCGCGTGCCGACCACAACCGTGTCCATCGTGGACTTCACGGCGGAGATCGACGGCGACGTGACGGCTGAAGAGGTCAACGACGCCTACCGCGAGGCTGCGGCAACATCCATGCAGGGCATTCTCGATGTCTCGGATGAGCCGTTGGTCAGTTCGGATTTCCGCGGAGACCCTCACAGCGCCATACTGGATTCGCTCTCGACGATTGTCATCGGGGGCAATATGGTGAAGGTGCTCGCGTGGTATGACAATGAATGGGGATACAGCTGCCGGGTCTCAGACCTGGCGCAATTCATGGCGAGCAAGGGACTCTAGAGCCTCAGCCCGCAGCGCACACCGACGCGGGCAGGCAATAATAGGTCCCGCGTCGAACATTGCCTGATATCCGTCTCCGTCAACTCGCCCCGTACGCGGGGCTGATTGCGCTTGCGCTCAGCCTGCGCTGGTACGGCCTCGATTGGGGCGGCTACCACCCGGATGAGTGGCCCATCAGCGGGTTCGCATCCGGGCTCGGCATGCCCGGCTCCATTGCTGAGTTCTTCTCCACTGAAAGCCCGCTCAACCCCGGCTGGTTCAACTACGGCACGCTGCCCCTCATCCTTCTCGCCGCCATCGGCTGGATTGGGGATCAGCTCCGCGAGATAGCCGGTTTCGTACCTCAGCGCGAAGTTCTTTGGCGCGGCGCGACCGGCCTTGCCGACGCCGCAACCGTCGTTCTCATCGTCCACATCGGACGGGAACTGTACGGCCGCACCGCCGGGTTTCTCGCCGCCGCCCTCTATGCGCTCGCCGTCCTGCCCATCCAGCTTAGCCACTACTACACCGTCGACCCGCTGATGACTGCCCTGCTCATGGGCAGCCTGTTGGCCTCTATCCGGTTCCTGCGATCTCGCGACGCGCGCACGGGCTACATAGCCGCCGCCCTGTTCGGCCTCGCCATCTCGACCAAGGCGGCTGCCGTGGTTTTCGCCATTCCCGTTGTCTTTGCCTGGCTGGCTTACTTGTCGATTTCCATACGGAATGGCGGCAGCGCCGACGATGTCCGCATTCCGTTGCGGCAGGCCGTAATCGCTGCATTCATCGCTTTTGCCGCATTTGCCGTCGCCCAACCGTACGCGCTCATCGATTTCTCTACCTACGTGGATGATGTTTTGACGCAGGCCAACATGGCGAGCGGCGATTTCGAACTGCCATTCACCATCCAATACCAGGAGACAACACCCTGGCTCTATCATCTCCGCAATCTCGTGATTTGGGGTCTGGGCATCCCGCTTGGCGCGGCGGCCTTGGCGGGCACAGCATTCATGGCGTGGCGAGCCGCCCGCCACCGCAATGCGCTTGAGGTGCTTTTCATTGTCGCCCTGCTCATCCCGTTCCTGTGGCTTGGCGCGCAGCAGGTCAAGTTCATGCGCTACCTGCTGCCGCTCTATCCCCTGCTCTGCATCGCCGCCGCGCTCGCCATCCTCTCCACCATGGCATACCTGGCGCGGTTCGGCAGAAAAGGAGCGTGGGCGGGAGCATCGCTCGCTGGCATCGTCATCGTTCCGACGGCTTTCTACGCCATCGCCTTTACGACCGTCTTTGGCGGCACACACCCCGTCGACCGCATGAGCACGTGGATCGAGGACAACGTCCCTCCCGGCTCCGTCATCACGACCGAGGCTTGGGACCAGCGTTTCCACGGCGAGCATCGATATGACATCGAATCCATTGAGGTCTATTGGCCTGATAACCGGCTCAAAGCGCAGACGGTGGCCGCCCAACTTGACCGCGCCGACTACATCTACATGTTCAGCAACCGCGGCTACGGTTCGGTCACGCGGCTCCCCGAACGATTCCCCGTCATGCGCGACTACTACGACGCCCTCTTTGACGGTGAACTGGGCTTTGAGTTGGCACGGGTAGAGGCCACGTATCCGTCACTACTCGGCGTCACACTTGCTGAGGACACCATCCGCTACCTGCACTTTGAGCCGGCCTCACCCGACGTTATTCACGGCGGAGCGACGGGCCTGGTCATCGACATAGGCATGGCCGATGAGAGTTTCACCGTCTATGAGCGACCCAAGCCGATGCTCTTCCACAAGACGACCGATCTTACGGAATCCGAGTACGAGCGGATTCTTTCGGCCAACCTGCCTCCGCTGGGGAGTCGCGCTGCTGCACCTGAATCACCCTCTCTCCTGATGTCTGCGGAGCTTGCTGAGGCGCAAGATGAGGGCGGCACGTGGACGGACATCATGCCCGTCACGGGGCGCGGCTCCGGCACGGAGTTCGTGCTCTGGCTGCTGGCAATACAGGGCATCGCGCTAGCCGGATTCCCGCTCATGGCACGGATATTCCGTCCGCTGCCGGACAGCGGCTATCTGCTGGGCAAGGCTCTCTCTCTATTGATTGTCGCCTACCTTGCGTGGTTGGGCGCGGCACTGCAGATCGTTCCGTTCTCGCGCATGAGCGTCGCCGCCGCCATACTCATCCTCGCCGCGGCCTCGGCATTCGTCGCTTACAGATCACGGCGTGAACTGCTGAACCTCATCCGCCAACGATGGCGCTGGCTGCTGACGGCAGAGGCGCTCTTCATCACGGTTTTCATTGCCCTCGTCGTTCTTCGGGCCGCCAACCCGGACCTCTGGCACCCGTTCCGCGGCGGAGAGAAACCGATGGACGTGTCCTACCTCACCGCCGTCACACGTTCGTCGTTCATGCCCCCTTACGATCCGTGGTTCGCGGGCGGCCACCTCAACTACTACTATTTCGGTCACTTCATCGTGGCGACGGTCGTCAAGCTCACAGGAACCGTGCCGGAATTCACCGTCAACCTTGCCATACCCACGTTCTGGACAATGACGTTCTGCGCCGCCTTTTCCATCGGCGTGAACCTTATCGAAGCAACAATGCAGCGGCTGCGAACCCGAACGTTCCCCTCCATCGGCGCGCTCACCGCAGGTCTGCTCGCCGCCCTGATGGTCGCCATCGCAGGCAATCTCGACGGGCTTATCCAGTTGGCGGAGCGCATCGGCCCTGCGGCGTGGGACGCAATAACGCTCTCGGGTTCAGGCAGTGTCGGCAATTTCCTGAGCGTGTCAGCCTCCGCCATCGGTGGCGAGGGATTCGATTTCTGGCGTTCCAGCCGCATGGTTGCCGTGCCCGGGACAATCAGCATCACGGAGTTCCCGTTCTTCTCCTACCTCTTTGCCGATCCGCACGCCCACATCTTTGCCATGCCATTCGCGTTGGTGGCCATCGGCCTGAGCCTTGCAGTCGCGCTCGCGCTGTATGACCGCCGCAGACTCCTATCCGTAGCCCTGCCTTTTGGCGGTCTCGCTCTCACGCTGGGCGCGTTGTTCGCAGCCCATTCCTGGGACTACCCCACCTACCTGTTCATCGCCGTCGCCGCCATCGCCGTGGCCCTATTGGCGCGGCGAACCGCCGCCAGGACGACAATCATGCTGACTCTTCTGGCCGCCGCCCTGCTCGTCACAATCAGCTTTGCTCTTTTTGCTCCGTACCACGCTTCAAATGCCACTTTCTATACGGAGATCGTTGGCAGCAACGAGCAAACGCCTGTCCGCTCGTTTATCGCCATCTTTGGCCTGCCCCTGCTGATCGTCGCTGTCTCCCTACGCCCCGCCGTATCCACCGCGCTCGGTCTCCCGGGCACAGGACTTCGCGACCTGCTGAGAGAAATCCGTTTGCGCGTATGGCCGCCCGAGGACACAGGCACCGCGTTCCTACACCGGTTTGGCGGCGTGGTCGGAGGCCTCGTCATTGCGTCGGGAATCCTGACCCTGTTCATCACCGGATTCGGCAACGTGGCGATCACCACCGTGTTGGCCGCAGCGACCCTTGCGATCACGTTCTCGGCACGTTTGCCTCTACCCGTGCGGCTGTCATATGGCGCGGCATCTCTCGCATTTGGACTCATCGCCGCCGTGGATGTCCTCGCAGTCCAGGATCACCTTGTGCGTATGAACACCATCTTCCGCGTCTACCTGCAGGCGTGGCTGCTGCTCGGGATCTCGGCGGCGTTCCTGCTGTGGTGGATGCTGCGCTCCGGCGGCGCGCTCAGGATGCCCGGCATCGGCCGCATTTACCGCGCCTCGTTCTACGCAGTGTTGGTCATCGCTGTAGTTGGCGTGGCCATCTACCCGGTTCTGGGCACAAAGGCGCGACTTGCCGACCGCATCGATACAGGCGTTCCCCTAACGCTGGACGGCACGGCGTACATGCAGGACGGGACATATATCGACGTCGAGGAGACCGAAATCATCCTGCGCCATGAGCTGGACGCCCTCCTCTGGCTCCGGGAGAACGCCGACGGCGTACCCGTTGTTGCGGAAGCCGGACTGCCGCCCGTGCAGAATGACACCCCCTACTACCGCATACAATCCCGCGCCGCGATGTACGCGGGGCTCCCGATGATTGTCGGCTGGCCCTGGCACCAGAGACAGCAGCGCGGAATCGGCATCGCGGAGCCGGAGATCGACCGCAGGCAGGCGGACGTGAGAGACCTGTATTCCTCCGGTTCGCCAACGGTCATCCAGCGCATCCTGGAGGAATACGATGTCGGGTATGTTCTCGTAGGTCAGACGGAACGCGCCTACTACCCCGAAGAAGCCGTCGCCGTCCTGGAACAGCACCCGCGACTCAGGCTTGCGTATGAGAATGAAGCAGTTCGCGTGTACGAGGTGCTCGGAGGCTGAGACGGGTCGGTTTGGCAATTCGGGCGTTGATGCCCAATACTAACCACAGCCGTTTTACTAGCGAGGTACTTTCTTGGCCGACGTCATCGCGATCATCCGGGATATCGTCATCATCGTTTGGGGTGTGCTTGGCATACTCATGTTCCTCGTCGTCATTTTCGTCGCCGTAAGCATCATGCGCGCCCTCAAGCCAATCCTGCATAACGTTCGCGGCACGACAGGAGAGGTCCGCACTGCCACACGCCTTGTGACTGATGCCATCATCCGTCCGGCCGTCCCCGTCATCAGCTTCTACACAGGCGTCCGGCAGGGTTTCCGCACCCTGCGCCGATTCGGCCGCCGCGGCCGGGGCTGACCAAGGCTCACATTGGGCAACACTTTGAAACTGTTTTATACTTGTTTCGAGAAGCCCGGTGCGCGGCATGAATACAGCCGGGCAAGGGAGCAGCGCAATGGTTGAACGCGAAGACAATGGCAATGCCCTCACGTTCCTCTTGGGTATCGTCTCCGGTGTAATCGTTGGCGTGGTTCTTGGCGTGCTTTTCACGCCGCAGTCCGGCTCGGAATCCCGCGCAGACATACGGACCCGAACCCTCGGTTTGCGAGAGCGGGCGCGAACTATGGGCGAAACGGGCAATGATGCCCTGCGTGACGCGATCTCCGAGGGCCGCGATGCGGCAATGCGCGCCGGCCAGGAAATGCAGGACTGGATTCAGCACAACCGCGGTGACGGTTCGGCAACCTAGATCCTCGAACGACCGTCGGGACTGAACTGAAAGCGCCCCGTTCGCTGAACGGGGCGCAGTTTTTGTCGTGTGCCCGCCTATTCCGGCGCGATGCCCGTCAGCGCCTCTCTCAGCGCCGGCTCCTGCTCCTCCTGCGTAACCGCAAGGACAACCTGCCCCGCCTCAAGCAGCAAACCGTTGGCAGGAGTTCTAACGGTTTGGTCCGCGCACACAATCAGGATAATTTGGCTATCACCGGGCAGCCGCAGCAAGCTGACCTCTTCTCCAAGCAGCGGCGAGTCAGCCGTCACTTCCACCTGGCACAGCTCACGCCCCGTCCCGCGCAGCGACAATACCTGCGTCAACGGACGAGAGGGCATTTCCTGCGCGATCTGCGACATAATCACGTCCGTTGAGTTCACAGTCGCGTCTACGCCAAGAATGCTGAATATCTCCCTGTTCCGCGGATCGTTGATGCGCGCGACCGTCCTCGGCACATGGAAACGCGCCTTGGCCACCTGGCAGGCGATGAGGTTGTCCGCGTCATCGCCCGTCACGGCCACAAACACGTCGGCCCTGCCCGTCCCCGCGTCTTCCAACACACTCACTTCGCAGCAGTCGCCCTGGTAGCTTGCGCTGCCAAGGTCTTCCGCGATCACGGCGCAGCGGTGGGCGTCCTTCTCGATGCACAGGACTTCGGTTCCATTGTCCAGCAAGGCCTGTGAGAGCCCAAAGCCCACTTTGCCTCCACCCGCGACGATGACATACATATCGTTATCTGTCCTCCGGCGCCTCGGCTGATTCGTCAAAGATCATTTCGCGCATCAGCCCCGTTACGAATCGCGGCGAACTGAGCGTCTGAAGACCCAGTTCTCGGAAAATGTCTGCGCGGCTATCGTCATACACGCGCGCAATCACGCGGGGCACCTTGAAGATGTGCTTTGCAACTTGCGCGGCCATCAAGTTTCGGTTATCGCCCTGCGTCACGGATACAAAAACATCCGCGTTCTCTATTCCTGCTCGCTGCAGCGCCGCAGAATCGAGTCCGTCCCCGATGATGGCGTTCCCCCGGAACCGTGCCGTGAGACGCCGAAAAGCGTCCTGCCGCACGTCCATGATCGTCACGTCATGGCCTTCGTCCGTCAGGCTGCGAGCCAACCCTGACCCCACTCGCCCGCAGCCCATGATCAGGAATTTCATGTTCGGCCTATTCCTTGTCATTCCACCTGGTCAGCGAACGCCGTTCCGGTTGATGGGGGCGCGCAGGATCCACACCCTGGACGGCACGTACTGCAATACGTGGGCGGTAGCGGACCCCAGGCTGTAGTCTCCGTAGCGCCTTTCGTGGTCGATGCCCATGATCACGAGGTCTGCGCCGCGCTCAACAGCCTCCGTCACGATCGCCGGCCCGGCCTGCCGCGCTTGCAACAATTCCGTGACGACACTCGTTTTCTTGTGCGGCCAGTAATTCTCAACGTCCTTGAGGATGCGCTCGCCGTTTCGGACTTGCTCATCCATCGGATCATCCAGCGGCACCGCCCGTGGCACCTCAATGATGTACAGCACGTGAACGCGGCCGGATGACTCCTGCGCCACCTCGCCCGCCACTTTCAGGGCAGACTCGTCCATGGACGATCCGACCAGCGGCACAAGAACGGTTTTCGCGGCGGGAAGTTCGCCCCTCCCGCCAAACAGACCCGCGAACGATCCAACCCACGAGCCGGAACCAGTCTGCCGCCGTAAGCTCCTCATTACCGTCTCAGCTTACCCCTCCGGCCCAAGTGAGCGGCCGCCGATCAGGTGTAAGTGAAGGTGCGAAACGCTCATGTGCGCGTCGGGGCCATTGTTGATGACCAGCCGATAACCTGTTTCCGCTATCCCCTCTGAAACGGCCAGGCGGTTGGCGATGTCGAAGAGCGTTCCCATGATTGGAAGCTGTGATTCCGTCAACGCCGCCGCGCACGGAATGCACTCTGTCGGAATGATCAGGATGTGGACCGGCGCGCGGGGACTGATGTCACGGATAGCAAAAGCCTTGTCATCCTTGTGCAGGAACTCGCTCGGTATCTTTCCGTCGCGAATCAGACAGAATATACAGTCTTCTGACTCTGTCACCGCCCGGCCTCCACGCCTACCCTTTCAAGCTGTACGTCGCCTCGGACTCCGCCACACGCTCCTCTTTCTTGAGCTTATCCAGGTGCGTGCGCACGTTCCCGGCCGCCGCGCGGCGGAGCTGCTTCTTCAGGTTCCGCGGATAGATGTCCTTGACCATCTCATCGACCTTTTCAATACCCTTTTCGAGGGAGGAAACCACCTGCTCCTCGCGCTCCTGTCGATGGGATATGTACCACGCGGCAAGCCGGCCCCCTCGCGGCGGCGATACCACTCCGCCATGCCCCGGAGCAATCGTGTCCACGCGCAGCTTGGCCAGTTTGCCAAGGGTCTTCATGTACTCATAAAGGTCCTGGACGGACGAGGACGAGGAGCCGAGGATCGTGTCCCCAGTAAACAGAATCCGCTCAGCGGCCAGGTGGAAACAGACATGATCGACGGCGTGGCCCGGTGTGAACAGCGCCCGCACCGCAGTGCCCCCGCCCGTTCGCACCATTTCCCGCGACTTCAGCGGAATGACGAGTTCGTCCGCGTGCCCAAGCACACTCCGTATCGGCTTCACCAGCTTGGGGTGGCAGCGCACCGGCGCGCCCGTGGCTTCCTGGATGCGGTCGACACCACCTGTGTGGTCGCCGTGCCCGTGAGATAGCAGGATGCTTGTGATCTTTGGCGAGCCGAGACCCTCCCAGTATTCGAGGATCTGATTTGTCCAGGAGCGATCATGCTCGCCCGTATCGAGGATGAGCATCTCCTCAGACGGATCGCCGATGAAATAGATGGTGGTTCCGCCCGGATGCATGTAGTGCGTGTCCGCGATGTGGCATCCATAAACGTGGTCGCTAATCTGTGTCATTTCTACTCCTCACAGCTATCCGCCGCCCGGCTCATCGTGCGAGCAACGCGAACGACTGTAGCGCGGCGGAGAGCGGTGGTCAACGTCCATCCCTTCCTTTCCCGTCAAACTGCTCAAGGTGCAGTTCCTCAAACTCCTTGTCCAGCCCGGCCAAAACAAGCACGTCGCCCCGGGCAACCTTTTCAAATCTATCCGGCTGAATCAGGGCCTCATTGCGATTGCGGATGATGAGCACCACGCTCAGTTCATTGGCCTGGCGAGGATGCACCAGGCCAAGCTCCTCAATGGTTCTGCCCGCCATCCCGTCATTGACCAGCACCGTGCTGATGCCATAGTCGCGGCTCAACTCAAAGTAGTCCTGAACGCCCTTGAAGGACAGGCTGTGAGCAAGTCGCTCGGCGGTATCAAGCTCAGGGAACACGACCCGATCCGCGCCCAGCTGTCTGAGGGCGTTCCCATGCAACTCATCCCGGGCCCGCGCGACCACGTCCGGGGTGCCGAGTGTCTTCAGCAAGACCGTGGTCAACAGGCTGGTCTGGATATCACCGCCAACCGCGACAATCACAGTTTCGGATTCCGGCACACCGAGTTCGATAAGCGCCCCACGGTCGCTCACGTCCGCGACCATCACGTGTTGAAGCAGCGAGGACGATTCGCGCACCCGGTTGGGATCCATATCGATGGCGAGCACGTCGATGCCTTTCAATTGAAGGTCGCGCGCAACCCGTTGGCCAAACCGGCCAAGTCCCAGAACAGCCACCTGTCCTTTTGCCACGTCAGCACTCCCCGCTGAATTGATTCCGTACTAGCCTATCCTAACTTCCGCCTCCGGGTAGCGGAACCGCGTAAATCTTTCTCGATTAGCCAGCTCAAGCGCAAGGAAGAACGGCGCAAAGCGGCCAACAAACATCGACAGTATGATCACACTTTTCCCGAACTCCGACATGCCCGGAATCGTGCCCGTCGAAAGCCCCACAAGCCCGAAAGCAGAGACCACGTCGAAAAGAAGATTCACGAAGCTTTCCTGTTCAACAAGATCCAGCAGGAACGCAATCGCATTGACCCACACAAACGCAAAGCTCGCGATTGTGATGGCGCGCCGCACCTGCACGTCCGCTATCTCCCGACCAAAGATGGACGCGTGTGCAAGACCTCGTACGCTTGACGTCACGGACGTGAACATGACCATGAAGGCGTTGATCTTGATGCCGCCCGTCATGGAGCCCGCCGCCCCGCCAATCACCATCAGCCAGATCAACAGGAAAAGCGTGTGTTCATACGTTGCGTTCACCGCAAAGGTGCTGAATCCCGACGTCCGGTTCCCCACCGCCATCACAAGGCTGTCCCAAATGCGATTCGGTATGGGCTGTGACCCCAGGGTTTCCGGGTTGGACCACTCAGTGAGCAGGATGCCGACGAAACCGGCAATCGCCACTCCCACCATGCCGGCGATAACAATCTTCACGTCTAGGGGCAGCGTCAGCCATCGCTTCCGCCGGTAAACGACTATAAGGATCGCCGCGCCCGTTGCTCCAATGAACGAGAGCAGTGTTATTGGCCCGGCCACCAGTATCGAGTAACGGTATTCAAAGAGGCTAGGCGCGCCGCCCGTAATATCGAATCCCGCGTTGTGGAACGCGGATACCGAGTGGAAGATGGCAAACCAGCCGGCCTCGCGCAGGCCATGCCCGGCCACGATGAAGCCCACGATCAGAACGAGGAATCCTATCAACTGCAGGACGAGTGAGATTCGAATGACCTCTTTCGCCTCCTGGCTGACGCTCCCCAGTGAGCCGCCCCCGAGAGTTGCCCGCAGTGACTGCCTGTCAGAGAGCGACGCCCTGCGCTCACGCCCAAAGATGATGATCGCGAGACCGGCAACATAGCCCAGTCCCCCAACCTCTATCAGGAACAGGATGATGAGGTGACCGTAGAGCGACCAGTATTCGCCGGTCTCGACGACAATGAGTCCCGTGACGAAGGAGGCGGACGTGGCTGTGAAAAGCGCCGTGATGAAATCGGTCGCCGTGCCGTCCGCCGTGGCCCACGGCATCGACAGGAGTATCGTTCCAAGAGCGATAAGCAGGCCGAAGAAGATCGATATTCGCACGTACGGCGTGCCAAGGAATCGCGGGAGCTTCGGCGCGCGCGGCCGGCTTATGGCGAGCCGACGGGATTGGGCGCCAACGGAGCGGCGGACAAGCCGCTCTCGGGGGCGCTGTCGATTATCGACCCCCATGGCAGACTACCCGTCAGCCTCAGTGAAAACTATCACGCAACGATTGTACGCCCTGCCCGCAAGGCCTTCCCGTTCACGCTGAGCCTCCACCTTGTCATTCCGAGCACAGAGAAGAATCCAAGGCCCTGTTCCTCAAACCAATCCTGTCGCGTTCACCCTGAGCCTGTCGAAGGGCGAACCCTGAACAAACAGATTTGACACCTAAAATCCCCCACGTATAATCCGCCCTTATGGCACAGTTCTATGTTGAGGCCTTCGGGCAACTGGACAGGGAGTCCAGCGCCGAGTCACTCATTTTGGAGGATGGAGAGAACGATCTAATCAATGTCATGGACAGCCTGGGAGAAATGCTGGGTTGGTCGGGTCACGACGAAACTGACCGGCCGCTCCTCTGGGAACTGCACGAAGGTGATGTTGCTCCCGGGCGTGACGATGATTGCATCGGATGGATAAACGTCAGCGTGGGCTTTGGTCGGCCCGTGCCATCAAAACCGACGCCTCCGCCCCCGCCCGGCGGCAAGCGCTACGCCAATGCGGGATGGCATAGACGGTCTTGGGATCCGGCTCTCGTCCTTCCGGCCCTCATCCAGTGTTTCCACGACGCTCTGAGCCGCTTCGGGGCCGTTGAACTGACGGGAATCCAGATCTTTGGTACCGGTTTCGATCCGCGCGTGGATCGCTTTAGCGCCAGCCCCAACTGGTTCAACATCGGCCCGGCAGAGAGAACCCGGGCCATCATCGCGTTCGATGAAGGGCTGCTCGGCGGCCCTATTGAACCTCAGGCGATCGCTGATCACCTTACGGTAAACACCGGACAATTCCGGTTCGGGCCGCCGGTTGATTTGCCTGAAGAATACTCTATCGGGCGGAAACGTGACCAATGGCCGTTTATGATGTCCGTCTCGCCCCACGAAAAGGGTCTGGCTGCGACGCTCCCGGAGTGGACGCCGACCGCTATTGGATATGCGCTTGGCCAGGTAACTGAGCTAGCGGCCAAAATCGATCCGACGCCCGAGAACTTTGTCGTGGGCATCACCCGGCTGCCGCCAACCCCCTAGCTCTTGAATCCGGGATCCTCTCCCTCTTCCATCATCGTGAGCGCGCGCTCCGCAACCTGCTTGAACACGTCATACGGCTGCGCGCCGACAAAGAAGAACCGTCCGATGACGTAGGCCGGAATCCCCGTGACGCCTATATTCAGCGCGTCCTGGTACTGCCGCTCAACCTCTTCCTTGTACGTGCGGTCCTCAATGTGCTTGTGGAGTGTCGGCCAATCGAGGCCAACTTCCTCGGCGATTGGCTTGAGATTTTCCACCACGCCGAGGTCAACACCGTCGCCCCAATAGGCGCGGTACGCAGCCTCATGGAACTCTTCGCCCACGCCCGCCTGCTTGGCAGCCTCAGTCGCCTCCAGAGCGAGCCGCGTGTACGGCACCCGCTCGGGCCTGTTCATGACGATGCCCGCCGCCTCTGCAGCCTGCTGCACGGGCGAGTTCGGGTTGTTGTACCGCTCCGGACGGGGAATCCCCTCCGGCGGCAAATCAGGACGCAGGAAGAACGCGCGATAGTCAATCTCGACGTTGAAGTCCTGCTTCAGCTTATCGACCCGATCCTGGCCGATGTAGCACCACGGTCAAATGTAGTCGTACCAGACCGTGACCGGCAGGATGATTCCGCTCGCCGTGGTTGCCATGTCAAACTCCCATGGATTCTCCGGGGGTATGGCCCATGATACCCCACCACTATGCCTCCGTTCACCTTGAGCTACGCCTCCGTTCAACCTGAGCCTGTCGAAGGGTCTCCCCTACTATCGCGCCTATCCCGCTATACGGGTACAATAGCCGTGTGGGAGTGTTGGTCAGTCTCTTGAGGAGACAGCTTTCACAGGGCAGATTTGTCCATGGTCTAAGAATGGGACAGGTGAAACTCAGTGACCACAGTTGACGAGACGATACAGGATGCTGCTCCTGAGTCCAATCAGGAACTCAAGAGCATCGCCCAGCAGGAATACAAGTACGGCTTCATCACTGAAATCGAAACGGATACCGTTCCGCCCGGCCTCACGGAAGACACCATCCGCATTATCTCCTCCAAGAAGAATGAGCCGGAGTGGATGCTGGAATGGCGGTTGAAGGCCTTTCGGCATTGGGAGACCCTGCTGGACAATGAGCAGATCCCGGACTGGGCGCACATCAAGCATCCGCCCATCGATTTCCAGAACATCATCTACTATTCCGCTCCCAAGCAGAAGGAACAACTCAGCAGCCTTGATGAGGTTGACCCAGAGGTTCTCTCCACCTTTGAGAAGCTTGGAATCCCGCTTGAAGAGCAGAAGCGTCTGGCCGGCGTTGCAGTGGATGCCGTCTTTGACAGCGTCTCCGTCGCCACCACTTTCAAGGAAAAGCTCGCCGAACTCGGCATCATCTTCTCCTCGTTCTCGGAGGCCATCCAGGACCACCCGGAGCTTGTCCGCAAGTACCTCGGCTCCGTCGTCCCCTACACTGACAATTTCTATGCCGCTCTCAACGCCGCCGTCTTCTCTGACGGCTCCTTCTGCTATATCCCAAAGGGCGTCCGTTGCCCCATGGAGCTCACCACCTATTTCCGCATCAACACGGAGAACAGCGGCCAATTCGAGCGCACGCTGATCGTGGCGGACGAAAGCTCGTATGTCAGCTACCTTGAGGGCTGCAGTGCCCCAATCCGCGACACCAACCAGCTCCACGCCGCCGTCGTTGAGCTTGTCGCGATGGACGACGCCGAGATCAAGTACTCCACCATCCAGAACTGGTACCCCGGAGATGAACAGGGGAACGGCGGCATCTACAACTTCGTGACCAAGCGCGGCAAGTGCCAGGGCGCGCGATCCAAGATCTCATGGACGCAGGTGGAGACCGGTTCCGCCATCACCTGGAAATATCCCAGCGTCCTGCTGCAGGGCGACGACTCCATCGGCGAGTTCTACTCCGTGGCGCTCGTCAAGGGCCGCCAGCAGGCGGACACCGGCTCCAAGATGACCCACATCGGCAAGCGCACCAAGAGCACCATCATCGCCAAGGGCGTGAGCGCCGGACAAGCTGAGAACACCTATCGCGGCCTTGTCCGCGTCAATCCCGGCGCAGATGACGCATGGAACTTCACCCAGTGCGACTCCCTGCTCATTGGCGACCAGTGCGGCGCGCACACCACGCCATACGTCGAGGTCAAGAACAAGTCGGCCCACCTTGAGCATGAGGCCTTCACGTCGCGCGTCAGCGAGGACCAGCTTTTCTACTGCAACTCGCGGGGCATCTCGGTTGAAAAGGCCCACTCAATGATCATCAACGGATTCTGCGAAGAGGTCTTCAAGAAGCTGCCGTTTGAGTTCGCCGTTGAGGCCACGCGGCTCCTTGAACTCAACCTTGAGGGCACCGTCGGTTAGACAGTCCGCCACAAGGCAGATCCGGCAAGGACTACATGACCACCACCAGCCCGCTCGAAACGTATCTCACGGATTTTACGGACGCCGCGAGGGAATACCACGCTGCCCGCGCCGGCAGAGACCCTGAATGGATCGCCGCCATTCGTGCCGAGGCGATTGAGAGCTTCCAGGAACTCGGCCTCCCCATCACCCGCCGCGGGAACGAGGAATGGAAGTACACGGACATCCGCCCTCTCGTTCGCCAGGGATTCTCAGCTCCCACTTTCTCAGAGGACGATACCTCCGCCGCGCTTGACCTTGAGTCTCTCAATGTTGGAGATTCCGAATGGTGTCGGGTCGTGGTGGTCGACGGGCGATACTCGGCGGAGCTTTCCGCTTTGGACGGCTTGCCGGACGGCGTTGTCATTGGCAGCCTTGCCGAGGGTGTTCATTCCAACAGTGATGCGGTTCGCGCCCATCTCGCCCGCCTCGCGGACTACACGGAACACGGCTTCACAGCGCTCAACACTGCCCTTGCCGCGGACGGCGCGCTCGTCCTCATCCCGCGCATGGCCGCGATCGAACAACCCATCCAGGTTGTCTACGTTTCCACGGAGCGAACACAGGGAACGGCCTCCATGCCCCGCACCCTGGTCATCGCCGGGGAGGACAGCTCCGCCGCCATCGTTGAGACACACATCTCTGTATCAGACGACGCCCATCTCACCAATGCCGTCACGGAGATCGTCGTCGGCGCCGGCGCGAACATCTCCTACTGCAAGACGCAGCAGGAAAGCGAGTCCATCTACAACGTTTCCACCACCCTGGTGGAGGTCGGTGAAAACGCGACTTTCCGTGCAATGGCCATCGACATCGGCGGACGGCTCACCCGCAACAACCTGACCATCATCATGGCGGGCGAGGGATCGAACAGCGATGTCCGCGGCGCATATATCATCACGCGCGACCAACACGTGGACAATCAGGTCATCGTCGATCACCTCGTCGGCCACAACGATATGAATGAGATCTACAAGGGCATCCTCGATGGTCACGCCCGCTCCGTCTTTCACGGCAGCATCATCGTCCGCCCCAACGCCGCCAAGGTGAACGCGATGCAGGTGGACAAGAACCTGCTGCTGTCCAATGACGCGGAGGCGGACACCAAGCCCGCGTTCTGGATCTATTGCGACGACGTCCGCTGCGGACACGGCGCGGCCTGCGGCAAACTTGACGACGACGCCATGTTCTACCTGCGGAGCCGCGGCATTGAGGAAGAAGAGGCCCGGATGATGCTCATTCGCGCCTTTGCCTCGGAGGTTGTGGACGCCATCCAGGAGCCGTCAATTCACAGCCACGTTTCCGCGCTCATCGCCGCCAAGCTGGATAATCTTTAACCGGGCGTCTGTATCATGGTGGGTGAGTTGAGAGGGGCGGAAACGCGCCGCCCTATCAATGGAGTGGAGGTGTAATGAGCACGGATTCCACGCCTCTCCGTATAGCCGTCATTGGCTCAACCGGCTCGCTCGGCCAGATCGTTCTTTCCGTTGCCCGCTCCCTGGGCGACAACGTCCGCGTTGTTGGACTCGCCGCCGGTTCCAACCTTGAGCGCCTTGCCGAGCAGATTCAGGAATACCGCCCTACATTGGCGGGTTTCGCGCGTGGCCGCTGGCGTGAAGAGATCCCGGAGGGAGTGGAGTTCAAGTCCATCAACGAGATTGTTTCCTCACCCGACGTTGACATGGCCGTCATCGCCAGCGTTGGACGCAACAGTCTTGAGGCGGCGTGGACGGCCATTGACGCCGGCAAGCGTGTTGCCATCGGCAACATTGACACGCTCTACGTGGCCGGTTCCCTGCTCGCCCGCCGCGCAAAGGAGACCGGCGCAAGTATCTTCCCCCTGGATGACGAACCCATCGGCGTCTGGCAGACGCTTTGGGGAGAGAGCACGGAGTCCGTCCGGCAGGTCACCATGACCTCCACGTGGGGCACGGTGCAGGCACGCCGCCTGCCCCGCCACGGAACGCAGCTCCCCTCCTCAATGCCCAACGCCCGCCCTGCCCGAGCCGTTGGGCGCAAGCGCTCAATCGATGCCTCAACCCTCATGGTCAAGGCAACGCAGGTAGCGGTCGTCAATTCTCTCTATGACATCCCCCTGGATAACATCAATATCCTCTTCCATCCGCAGGGCCTCGTCCGCGCGCTGACTGAGTTCAACGACGGGTCGGTCAAATCCGCCCTTTTCATCCCGGACATGCGCGTCCCCGTGCAGTTGTCCCTCGCATACCCAAACCGATGGGCGAACGCGGAGATCAACCGCGTCGACCTCCTCGCGGAGGGCCGACTTTCCTTTGAGCCGCTGGAGCATGAGCTTTTCCCCTGCTACCAGATCGCTATTGACGCGGCGCGGCAAGGTGAGACCTATCCGGCCGTCGTGGCGGCGGCCAATGACGCCGCGATTGAGCTCTTCATCTCGCAGCAGATTGGCCTCACCGACATCCCGAACATCATTGATCGCGCCGCCAACGCTCACCGCCCCCAACCGCTTGATGACTACGCAAGCATCATCGAGGCGATGGACTGGGCAAAGACCTTTGTCGGCGGCCAGGTCCCGTACTGATCGGGGCGGGGTCGTTTTCATTCGGAAACGATCGCGCTAACAGACCAACCGGAGGTCGAATGAAACCCTGGCGAGTACTCACAATTGCCCTCCTCAGCGTGGTGCTGGTCGCTGCGTCAATCGCATGTCAAGACGAAGAAGAGGCCGAACCCACAGCGGCGCCGACACAAGCGCTCGTTGTAACAACTCCCGTCACCACTGCCCCAATCGTCACGCCTGTCCCACCCACCGCCACACCTGAGCCAACAGCCACGCCGCGCCCCGAGCCAACACCGGCACCCATCCCCACCACCCCGCAGCCTGAAGAAGTGCTGACAATCCTCTACTGGCAGGCGCCTACCTTGCCATTCCCGTACCAGGCTTCGGGAAGCAAGGACCGCGACGCCGGGGCGATAGTTCTTGAGTCTCTCGCAGTTATTGATCCCGACGGCAATGTCGTCCCGAAACTCGCCGCCGAGATACCCTCGATTGAAAACGGCGGCATCTCCGAAGACGGCCTCACCATCACGTGGAAACTGCGTGAGAATCTCACGTGGTCGGACGGCACAGACCTCACCGCTGATGACGTTGTCTTCACGTGGGTCTATTGCACAACTGAGGAGATCGCTTGCCTGGCGGAGCACACATTTAGAGACTTTGAATCCGTCGAGGCAATCGGACCGCGTGAGGTTGCCTTTACGCTTGCGGAGAAAGCGCGGGACCCCGTACTGCTCCTTGCAGGGACAGACATCCCGATCATCAGCAAGGCCCAATTCGAAGAATGCCTTGCCGCAGCCACACCCAATTGCGATGAACAGCACCGCGTTCCTATCGGCTCCGGCCCCTATCGAATCGTCGAATTTGCCCCCAACGACCGCGCGGTCTTTGAGCGCAACCCCCACTATTGGGGCGGACGGCCGCATTTCGACCAGGTAGTTCTCATCGGCGGCGGTGACGCGGAATCAAGCGCGCAGGCCGTCCTCGTTGAGGGAACCGCGGACTACGCGTGGAACCTACAGGTCACTCCGGACCAATTGGATACCTGGGAGGCAGTTGGAATCGGCGAAATCATTACGGGTTTTGCAAGCAACGTTGAACGCATCGTTCTCAACCAGACGAACCCCCACACGGAGAATGAAGACCATCGATCCGAGTATCTGGACGGCAACAATCCCCATCCGTTCCTGGCGTCCGCGCCGGTTCGCAAGGCCATGTCCATGGCCATCGACCGTCAACGTATCGTCGATGATCTGTACGGTTCCGCGGGGATAGCAACCTGCAACCTCGTTGCGGCGCCGGCGCGGTTTGTCTCTGAGCGTAACGACGGTTGCCTTGTGCAGGACATCGAGGGAGCCAAGGCCCTGCTCGACGAGAATGACATCATGGATACTGACGGCGACGGCGTTCGCGAGTACAACGGCGCGCCACTCAAGATCACCTATCAGACGACTGCCAACGCCGTTCGGGAAGGCACCTTCGCGCTGATTCAGGGCTGGTGGGCTGAGATCGGCATCGAGAGCACCTTGATCACCCACGATGCCAGCATCTTCTTCGGCGGCAATCCTGTTGACACTCCCCAGTCCTATCGACGCTTCCTGGCCGATGCCCAGATGTACACAACCGGACCAAGCGTTGACCCAACAAGCTATCTCTCCACGTACCAGTGCGAACACATCCAGTCGAGCGAAAACATGTGGGCCGAAGAAAACGTTGGCCGCGTCTGCAGCAAGACCTACGACTGGATATTCAGCCAACTCGAAAACGCTGCCGAAACTGAACGCGAGGCCATCCTGAAATCTCTCAATGACGCCATCGTGCGTTCGGCATATGAGATCCCTCTCGTTCTCAGAGGCTTCGTCTCCGCGAAGGCAAACGGGTTGCTGGGTGTCCGCATGAACGCGTGGGACAGCGAGCTCTGGAACATCGCGGAGTGGCATCGTTAGCAGACCCACGCTGGCATCCACGCATCGGCAGGAATGTATTACTACGATCTCCATTCTCACTCCATCGCCTCAGACGACTCCCGCGCCACCGTGGAACAATACCTGAAATGGATTGGCGCGCTGAGGAGGCGCGGCAATCAAGTGGACGGCATCGTCCTGACCGACCACCGCCAATTTCCCTTTGACGTGGACTATTCGGCGCTTGCCGAGCAATTTGGCGTCACCGTTCTCAAGGGCGCGGAACTCGATACACGGCACGGCCATTTCCTCGTCTACGGCATCACCGAGAAACTCGCAGAGGAGATCGATCCGACAGACGTGGCGATGGACTCCTTCCGCTTGATGGAAGTGGCGGAGAAGCACGGAGGAATCGCCATTCCCGCCCACCCGGGCCGCGCCGGCATCGGCCTCGTCTCGTGGATGGCCTCGGGTATAGAGTTCCCGCAGGTCACCATCGTTGAGCGCCTGAACGGAGGCAATCGCCCGGAGGAGGCTGAGGCAGCCGAGAAATTGGTGGCCGAAAAAGGCTACTCTGGTATCGGCGGCAGTGATGCCCACTTTGTGAGCGCCATCGCACGCTGCCTTACGGCCTTTGACGCGCCGATCTCCTCCGAGGCGGAGCTTGTTGAGGCTCTGAAGTCATTGAAATTCGCGGCCGTGCGGCTTGAAGATACTCAGCAATAGGTTCATGGGGGGAGCAGGAGAGGAAGGTATGACATCCAACGACGGGAACGGCGGAGATGCCGCTTCGCCGCAGATAACCTTTAACGAGGCCATCCTGCACGTCGAACAGATGACGGGGGTTATTGAACTGACGCAGGAAATGGTTGACCGTTATATCGAGCTGACCGGCATCCCGAAGACCGAAGTGAGAGATGGGGAACGGCAAGAAGCCCCCATGGCCATGCTCAACGTCTTTTTCACCCGCAACCAGGAACGGGGCGCGGACGTCAAGTTGGAGGGCGCGACCGTTGGTCTCAACGCGGGCCGCGCCATTGAACTCCACACCCCCATCTACGTCGGCGACAAGCTGAAACGATACGCCGTGCTACAGGACGTGTACTCCAAGACAGGCCGCTCCGGCACGATGGCCTTTGAAGTCTGGGAGATCCTCTTCCGCAACGATGCCGGCGAGCTTGTCGCCCGCGCCCGCGACTCCATGGTGTTCCGCGCGCCCGGCGTTCCTCCGGCGAGGGACGGGGAGGCAGGCTCATGAACAACGATCAGGTTCATGCGGACATCGGCGATGAGGTTCCGCCCATCGAATGGACGCCCCACACCACGTGGGTCAAGGACATGATGGCGCTCTCGGGCTGGCTCAATGACAACGACGCGGAGCGAGGCTCAATGAGCGGCCCAAACCGGTTCACGGACGAGGAGGCCGCCCGCAGCGAGGGATTCAACAGCATGATCGTGCCCGGCAACCTCGGCATGACCGCTATGGAAACTGCCCTGCAGCGTTGGCTGCCCAATGGCCGTATTGAGAAGCTGGATTGCGTTTTCCGGATGCCGGTCAACCAGGGCGAGACGTACACTGCCACCGGCGTCGTCACTGACCGCCATGACGAGCCCGACCGCGTGATACTTGAGATTGACGTTTACTTGTTGCGCGCGGACAACCTGCGGCCGCAGGGCGGCATGGCAGTCGTTACAATCCCCACAGCGTGAAAAACGTAACCAGGCAGGGAGGATGAAGGATGCCCATCTATTCAGTCAACGGAATGACACCGCAGATCGACCCGACGGCATGGATCGCCCCAACCGCCAGCATCATCGGTGATGTCGTCATTGGCCCCAACGTCAGCGTATGGTTCAACGCAACGCTGCGCGGCGACGCCGGCCGGATCACCGTTGGAGAGAACACCAACATCCAGGACGGCGCGGTGCTCCATGAGGAGACGACAATCGGCGCCAACTGCGTCATCGCCCACATGACCCTCGTCCACCACGTCAAGACCGGCGACAACGTCCTGATCGCCAACGGCGCGAAATGCGTGGGCGCTCCGGGTCCGGCTGAGATCGAGATTGGCGAGGGCGCGATCGTCGGCGCGGGCTCTCTCGTCACCCCCGGCACAAAGATCGAGGCGAACACTCTTGTGATGGGCAGCCCCGCCAAGCCCGCCCGCGAGGTTGACGACCGTCTGCGAGGCGTCCAGCAGGGCCCGCTGCAGGCGTACCTCAAGAGCAAGGACAGCTACATGGGCGACTCATTCCAGGAGGTCGGCTAGGGTGAGGGCTGCTGGCGGCTCCGGTACAGATAATCCGTCACGGCCAGAATCGCGTTGTACAGGTACGCGATGTACTCATGCAGGGGCAGATCGAGCGGCCTGATCTCCTCCCGCCGGTCCGCATACTCCTGCGCGCCCAGTGTTTCAAAGGTGGCGCGGACGACCAGCTCATAGATTTCCCCGTCCGGGCAGACGACGATAGGCCCGCGATCCGGCGATTCCATCTCGCGCGGCTCCACTTCTATCGCCTCCAACGGCGAATCGGGAAAAACAGCCGGAAATCGCTCGATCTGGTCGATGGCGGCCAGCAGCGTCTCGCGCAGGTCCCCCACGCTTCTTTGCAGGACGGAATCGCTGCGCGCCCGCAGCGTCAATGGATCGATGTGCGGTGACGGCGTGCTACCCTGCACCATTCTTCCTCCGGTTATTCGACATCTCTCTCAATCAATACCACACCACGAGCGTAGCACTGCAACTGGCGTCCGTTCACCCTGAGCCTGTCGAAGGGCGCCCCTCTTTGACCGAGATTCACGGCGAGACGTATCATTGAAAGGTCGGCAGCCTGGCGCGGCAACGTAGCTCAGCGGCAGAGCGGGCGCTTCATAAGCGCTAGGTCACAGGTTCGAATCCTGTCGTTGCCACCAGCCGCAGCCTTATCCCGGCGCGCGTGCCGGATGGGGACACACGTGGGCGGTTAGCTCAGTTGGTTAGAGCGCTTCCTTCACACGGAAGAGGTCACAGGTTCGAGTCCTGTATCGCCCACCATGCCCGTGTGGGTTTCATTGATCGCCGCAACCGTTCACCCTGAGCCTGTCGAAGGGTGAGCGCTCTCATGTCATTCTGAGCGCAGCGAAGAATCTAAAGCCGCCATTTGCTCAGCAGACGCGATTTTAGATTCCTCGACTCCGCTGCGCTCCGCTCGGAATGACAGGGGGGCCCTAACCCTCTCCCAGAGGGAGAGGGGATTCTGGATTCCCGTGTCAAGCACGGGAATGACGGGGGGGCGCGGGGTCAGCCCGTGAGGCGTTTGACGATCTCCTGATACTCCTTGTCGGTGATCTTGCCCGCCAGCCAATCGGACGTGGCGGCATCGAGTTCGCTGAAGTCGATAGCCCCGTTGCCGTCCGCGTCATAGCCTTGCGGAGAATTGTCCTGCGGCTCTTCGGGTTCCTGCTGCGTCGGCTGGGGTTCCTGTTCCGGCTCCTGCGTCGGCTCCTCGGCTTGCTCCTGCCGGTTGTCCTGCGGTTCAGGCGTGGGCGTTGGCGCGGGTGTCGGCGGGGGATCGCCCTGGCCGCCCTGGACGCCGCCGTCTGACGGCAGGGTGACGCTCGCCGTGGAGCGGTCTCCCTTGCCGTCCGCGTTCTCAGCGCGGACGCGGACCTCGTAGGTTGCGCCGGGTTCCAGCTTGCGGAAGGTCACGCTCGTCTTCTTGGCCCTGGGCTTCTTGACCTTGCCCTTGCTGCCGTCCGCGGGCTTCAGGTGCACGATGTAGCGGTCGGGAGCATCGCCCGTCTCGGGGGCCTCCCACGCGACGGTCACGCTGTCCGACGCGGCCGACAGTTGCAGGTTGACCACCGGGCCCGGCAGCCCCGACTGCTCCTGCGTCTGCGGTTGGCGCTCCTGCTGCTGCGGCTCCTGCTCCACCGGCTCCGCCCCGGCGACCTTCACGGTCACCGTCGACGTGTAGGCGCTGCACCCATCGTCGTTGCAGGCCCGCACCGTAAAGTCGTAGGTGTTGACGCGGAGGTCCGGGGCCGGCTCCACCTCGATGGTGTACTGCGTATCGCTGACTCCCTGGCCGTCGGGCTGTTCCCGCCACGGCAGCGTCACCTGCTTACGGGCGCCGTTGTCGAACACCCCCCCTGGTAGGCGGGCTGGTAGTAGGTGGGCGACGGGCCGTGTGACGGGGCCGTCCAGCTCATGGTCAGTTCGTGCCGGAGCGGGTCGGCGTTGCTCACGCGGGCCGAGGCGGTTACGCCCTCGGGCTGTTCGGGGACAGCGGCGTCATCGCCGGAGCCCCCCCTGCGTCCCGGGCTCGCAGGTCACGTAAACTCGGGTGGTGCCCGTTTGGGTGCATTGCTTCCTAGGCGTTACGCGCTGTCTGTTCGGCGTGCCTTTGGCGGTAGCCGGCTCGCCTCTCTCGCCGCTGGAAGCCACGGGCGTTACGCGCACCTCGTACACGACGTCGTTCGTCAAGCTCCCAATCGTGTGCGAGTGAGAGACGATTGGCTGCTGCAGATCAAAATCCAAGCCCTGTGGCCCGATATTCACACTGACGACCGTGGAGTCGTTCCAGCTGCCGTTCTCCCGTCTGTAATCTATGTCGAAGCTGCTTATCGTGACTTGGTCATCGAGCAAGAATGTATCCCAGTTGACATGCAGCTCTCCGTGTCCGGACTCGGCATCTACAGAAACAGGGGGGAAGACGACGGTATCCCCGGGCGGAGGGTTGTTATTGCGCGGAGAAATCGGAGGATACAGGAACACCCGACGCTCTTGGCCCGCGGACCAGCCGGGATGGAGCTTGATTGGTGTCCATGCTGCGCTTATGGCGATAATCGAAGCGCGCGAAAAGCTGAAGTCGGCAGAGTCTTTATCGTCGCCTGCATTATCGGCGGTGATGCGTAGAAAGGCGCGGCCGGTCTTGAACGCGGCGGGGATGTTCTTGTCAAATGCAATTGTAACGCCTTCGCTGTCACCGGCGCCGCCATATGTGAGATCTCGAACCGTGTAATCCACACCGTCATAGTTGAAGGTGGCGTCCGTGAGCGCGGCAGAGCATCCACCTGCAGTGCCCGTCTGGCAGCCGAAGCTGTTAGAGCCCAAGTCCTTGACAGTCAGCACGGCGGACCAGATGGGGGTGGACTGCGCCTGAGCGGGCTGCGGGGCCGGGGTCAGCAGAAGCAGCGCGGCGAGGGCGATAAGGAGGAGCAGGAGGAATGAGAGGCGGCGGCGGGTTAGGGCGTGGGAGCTCAGGGAGCGGTGGGCGGAGGACCTGCTACCCCCCCCCCCCCCCCCCCGAACATGCGTACTGCACGCGCCAGGGGCGCGGCGGCGAGGTCCAGGGTCCGGCGTGTTGCGTTGCTCAGCATGGTGTATGCCTCCTCAATCGTCAGTCTGTAATGGCGTTGTGCCGGTTCATGTTTCGACAAGCTCAGGGCGAGCGGCGTTGACTCCTCTTACTTGGTTGACTTCTCTTACTTAAAGGATAGAGAGCGACCTCTATCACATGCGTATTTTTAAGTAGCGTTTTTGTACAATTTTATGTATCTTTATATCTGAGGGCCTTTATCGGGGGTTCCGCAGGCAGGCTCCGGTGCACTCAAGACGAGAGGTGAATTAATGGCGGGTTCAGACCGGCCGCAAGGAGAGATCGAGGCGCTGCGGGAACGCCTGTCACGCCTCAGCGCGGCCAGCCAACAGCCCGAGTCGCCGGTGCGGGAGCGCCCGAAACAGCGGGCGCTCCCATTGCGACGGGACTCCTCCCAGGACCTACCCCGGGACCTGGGGCGGTCTGGGCGGTGCGAAGCGGCCTGCCGGACGAGATAGACAGGGACTGCGCACTGCGATAGACTCCCCGTGAAATCCTGCAGAGGAACCTGCAATGACAAAGCAGTCCCTTACTCGCTGGCTCTTCACAGTGTTCGCCGTGGCGATCATGACCATGTTGCTGGGTTGTGGAACGGCGGAGGTCGACACGACCACAGACCCTACTCCCCAGACCGAAGTGATCACGTCGCCTCCAACCGCGCCTCCGGCAGCAGATGCGGTGACGCCGGAAACGGCAGCGACACCGGAGCCCACCGCCCTCCCGGAGCAGGCCTCCCCGGACTCCACTGCCGCCCCGGAGCAGTCGTCCCCGGACCCCACCGCCACCCCGGAGCAGACCGCCGCCGCAGTTCCAACTGAAGTTGGCGATGAGGGGATGAATGCGATCACACCGCCCGTAATCACCTTGAGCGCCGGATGGGAGCACACCTGCCGTGTCGGCGACGATGGTGCCATCGTGTGCTGGGGAAACAACGAGAAGGGTCAGTCTGCGCCGCCCGCGGGCGATTTCATCTCCGTTAGCTCCGGCAACTGGCACACGTGCGGGGTGAAGACGGATGGCTCAGTCGCTTGCTGGGGAACCAATTCCTATGGCGAGTCAACACCGCCTGACGGTTCCTTCACGTCTGTCTCGGCAGGAGGGTTCAGCTGCGGCGTAGCTGCGGACTCCTCCGTGGTGTGTTGGGGAACCGACGAGAACCAGGGGACGCCGCCGGACGGTGAATTCGTTATGGTCACCGTCGGAACAAACCACGCCTGCGGTCTGAGGACGGATGGCACGGTTGCCTGCTGGGGTCTCGACAGGTTTGGCCAGGCAACGGCGCCGGAGGGCAAGTTTGTCTTCATCGGATCTGGGTCGTCGAGTTACAACTGTGGTGTGCGGACGGACGGCAGCTTGACGTGTTGGGGCCACAGCGGCTCTATCGGGTCAGCGCCCACAGAGGGAGAGTTTGTCTCCGTCAGCGGCGGGTACAACCACACCTGCGGAGTCAAGGCGGACGGAACAGTAGTCTGTTGGGGAAGCGACTCCAGTGGTCAGGCCACGCCGCCGGAGGGCGAATTCACTTCCGTCTCCGTTGGCGTTGCGCACTCCTGCGGTGAGAGACGCGACGGGACCGTGGCCTGCTGGGGATGGGACGAAAAGGGCCAGGCAACATCGCCGTAACCCCCACCATCCCCGTTCACTTCTCCAGGAACATGGTCACGTAGTCCGCGCCGAGGTTCGGCATCGTGAGGCCGATTCCGGCCAGCGCCTCGGTGAACCTGCTCATGTCGTAGACGCTGGTATCCGTCAGATACGGCTCCACTGAGTCCAGCGAGCGGATCAGCATCTTCAACTCCAGGTCATCATCGTGGTCGGCCGCTTCCTGCAATGCGGCCTTCCACTCCGCCAAAGGAACCTGACCAGTGATGTGTCCGTTGCGCTCCATGAGATCAAAGACCCGGCCGGCAGGAACCGGGTCCTGCTGGACAACGTTATAGACCTTGCCCAGGTGGTTCGGGTCATCGGCGATCCTGCTGATTGCGGAGACCAAGAAATCCACGGGGGTCATCTCGAAGTACCAGTCCGGCGCATGGGGCGCGCTGCCCAGGCGCGCGCAGGCCTTGAGGATCAGCAGCAGGTAGTCGTTGGGATTGCCCGTGCCCGTGCGGCTATGGTGGCCGATGTTGCCGGGCCGGTACATGCAGACCGGGAGTCCCCGCGAGACGGCATGCCACACCAGCCGCTCTGCCACCCACTTGGACTGGTTATAGCCCCCCTCCATCCGATCAACCCAGGAGTCAATCTCGTTGTTCTCCAGGTACGGGGTGGTGTCCCCGCCGGGAAAGACGCCGTTGGACGAGATGTACTGCACCGTCTTTGGCTTGCCCGTCGTGGCGAATCTGAGTATCTCCGTCGTGCCGCCGACGGTGTGGGGCTTGGAGACCGAGTACGGATAAACGTAGTTGACGGAGGCGGCGCAGTGGAATACCAGGTCAATCCTTTGCGCAAGTTCGTCATATTTGTCGCCGCCCACCCCCATCAACGGCTGAGTGAGGTCTCCTGAGACGGGGATGATCCGATCGCCCGCGGATTGGCTGGGCAGCCCGTAGAATTTCAGCGTTTCCAGAACCCGATTGGACGGCGCGCCGTCCACGGCATCGCCATCGCGCGCGAGGCAATAGAACGTCGTATCCGGCCCCGTGGATTGCACCAACTGATCGAGCAGGAACGCGCCGAGGAATCCGGTGGTCCCCGTAACAAAGATGAAGGACGCCTCGCTCAACCGTGTAGCCTTGACGTCGCCTTGGGGCGCAATCTCCGCGTCGAGCTGCGCGTCCTGAGCCAGTGTTATGCCGGATGCCTCTCCCCCTGCCCCGCCGTTTTCAAGGTACGCCGCAAGTTCGCCGATGGTGGGGTACTCGTACACCTCAACGCCGCTCAATTCTCTCCCGAACGTCTCCTCGATGGCGATCGTGAGTGACATGCCCGCCAGCGAGTGGCCGCCAAGATCAAAGAAGTTCCAGTCGTCCTCCAGGTCGTCGAGGTTGAGCTCCAGCGTGTCGGCCCACAGTTCGCGCAAGACCGCGCGCCGCTCTGCCGCAGTGGCATGCTCGCTCAGCCGTGTTCGCCGCTTGCCCGGCGATGCCCCCCTGCGCAGTGACGGCAGGGCTTTCCGTTGCAGCTTGCCGGTCTGCTGATTGATCGGCAGCGCGTCCATCTCAATGAAATGCGATGGGACGGAATAGAGCGGCAGATATCGCTCCAGGAGATTGCGCAGGTCCCTGCTCGCCCCACTGCGGGCATCCAGTTTCCACGCGGCATCCGGACCTCGAACCACATAGGCAACCAACCGCTTGCTGGTCTCATCCAGTGTCTCAACCACAACGGCGGCATCCGCGGCGTCACAGTGTCTGCGCAGCATCTCTTCAATCGCGCCGAGATACACGGTGTATCCCCGAATCTTGACCATGGAATCGGTCCGACCCACGATGGTCGTCATGCCGTCAGGCGCAACTTCTGCAAGATCACCGGTTGCGTAATAGCGCTCGCCGTCCAGCGTGATGAACCTCTCGGCATCCAGATCAGGCCTCTTGAGATAGCCTCGCGCCACACCCTTGCCGCCGATGAGCAACTCCCCCACACCGCTCGTCTCCACGGCGGAGCCGTCCTCCGGACGCACGCGGAGTTCGACACCGTCCATCGGAAAACCGACCGGGCACGTGTCCATCCCATCCAGTGACAGATCGGTCAGGTCGATGGTGCAGACGTCATGGGTCTCACTGATGCTGTACGTGTTGAACAGGCGGGCATTTGGCGGCAAGACATCCCGCGCTTGCCTGAGCAGGCTGGGAGGCACCACCTCTCCATTCAGCCAGACGACACGCAGAGACGACATCTGCTGCCGGAGCTGATTACGGTCTGAGGAGTTCAGCACGCTTTGCAGCAGGGACGGCGTGAACAGGATTTCTGACAGCCGGTGTTCCGAAATGAACCTGGCGAGCGCGCGGGGCACGAATATGACCTCGTCAGGAATCACATACACCGTCCCGCCCTTCAACAGCGGCCGCAGGAACTCCCAGGGGAAAAAGATATTACAGCCGACCCTGTCTCCAACGTCGTAGGAATTGTACGTGTACCTGGCATCGTAGGAGGACATCATCGCTCCCAGACTCAGCATCACGCCTTTCGGGTCTCCGGTGGTGCCGGATGTATAGGGGATGAATGCCAGATCATCGCTGTCAACACGCGCCGCGCGGTCTCCCCCCTCGTACTTGCGCCAGGAGTGGTCGCTATCGATGGGGAGTATGCGAGTCTCGCTGAACTCAGCCAGTTTGGGCAGGAATCGCTCTTTGGTGAGGACGACCTTCGGCTGGGCCTCGGACACGATGCCGCGCAGCAGGGAGGCGGGAGAGTCAACGTCCATCGGCATGAATGCCCCGCCAGCCTTTAGCGTCGCAATGGCAGCGATGATGTAGTCCGAGCACGTATCCATGAAGATGCCAACGGGCTCATCGATCCCAACACCACAGCTTCGAAGCCAGGCTCCCAAGGCGTCCGTCGACCGATCCAGTTCGGCATAGGTCATTTGCCCATCGCCAGATACGATTGCTGCGGCGTCCGGGGTGCTGTCAGCTTGCTTTTCAAATAACTGATGGACGCCGGATTCCACTAAAACCATCTTGTCTTCCCCCACCACCCCGAACCTGGTCGCTGCGGAACAGCTAATCATTTCGCATCTATGAGGATGAAGAGTGATTTTACAAGAATGTTAAGTCAATGTAAAATCCATGTGGTGGCATTGTGCCATTGCGCTAGTCGGATGTCTCACATAAGCCGAAGGGATGGTCTTATATGCAGTTTGAATCGTTAGAGTTTTATAGGGAGCATGGCAAGAGATATTCCCAGATGTCTCATGAATTCTCGCATTCGCAATACGACGAGATATCCCATCCGCGGCTGACAGGCGATATGGCCCTGCTGAATGGCGTAACTGACCTGGCGTCCGGCAAACGCAGCCTGGATGCCGGATGCGGCGCCGGGGCCCGAGACGTGGCCCTGCTCCACTCCCGGGGCTTTGATGCGTACGGCATTGACGCCGTTGAGGAAAACATCGATCTGGGCAGGAAGCTGCACCCGGAAATCGCCGACAAGATCAGCGTCGCCGATTTGAGAGAGCCTCTACCCTACAAGTCTGATTTCTTTGACCTCATCCTGTGCAATGCCGTCATTCAGCATCTATCGCCGCAGGACGTAGAGGAGACGACAATTCCGGAGTTTGCCAGGGTTCTGGCGCCCGACGGTGTCCTGCAGCTGATGTTCAAGGTCGGATCAGGCATCGCAGAGGTGAGCGACAGCGCGTTCGGGGACGATGGTGTGGACAGGCTATTCCAGCTCTACGACGAGCATCACCTGCTGAGCATGCTTGACGAGGCCGGCTGTTCCCTCGTTGAGGAGCACGGCCGCGATAAGCTTGGCGGTCTGATGTACTTCACCGACCACAAGCCGATGCGCTATTGCGTCTTCTGGGTTAGGAAGAACTAGGACCGCCGGCGTCAGATCTGTAGAGGCTGCGCCTCGACGGATGCGGCAGTCTTCTGGACGTCGCTGACCGGCACTTCCGCAATTCCGGATATCCCGCACTTGAGCCCCGCATAGGCGGCGGCGAATCGTCCGATTTCCTCCAGTGACCAGCCGGCCCACAACCCGTACATGATGCCGGCAGAGCAGGCTGCGCCCGCTCCATTGCCGTCCACCACGTCCACTTGAGGAGGCCTGACGAGATATGCCTCCTCACGCTTTGCTACCACGCATCCGTCAGCGCCCAGGGTCACGACCGCCATCTCCACCCCGCGGTCAATCAGACTGCGAGCGATCTCGGACGGATCATCACCGGATGCTTCGGGCACGTCCAGGGAAACCTGGCAGATGCTTGCTTCTCCAATCAGGTCTGTGATCCACGATTCACCGTTGTATTGGGATTCCAGGTTGAGATAGACAGGCACGTCCTGAGAAACGGCGTCCTGCACAGCATGAACGGCGCTTGGACCGTCATACCAATCGACGTAGAGCAGTCCTGCGTTCCTAAGCTGGGAAGGATCGGGTGGCCTCAGTTCCGCCATGGAGTCGGGATCTCTTCGCTGGAAATACGTTCGGCCCCCGTCAGGATCAATGATTGACACCTCGAACGGAGTCGGCCATCCGTCCTTGATGATATTCTCCTGAACATTCACGCCCCATGCGTCGAGATGTTCCCGAACCTTCTCACCACGACTGTCATTTCCGGTCGGTGAGGTGATAAGCCGTGTTGGAACGTCCCAGCGTGTCAAGATGCTTGCAGCGATGGCGGCATCATCACCCAGTGATTCCATTGAGTCCAGGATTGGCGCCCCGCCGTTATGCTCGGGCAGTTCATCAACCCTGATTAGAAGGCAGTGAGTCAAGAGGCCAAAGCAGACCACGTCTCCCTTTCCAACATCCGCCGGAAGCCGATTGCCGTTCGCGTGTGTGCCGTTTTTCATCATAACTATTGCCGATTCCCCCAATTGCCCTCACCTGACGCCGGACGCCGCAGAAGCGAGACCCGGTCATCAGGGGGGTAAGCTTCCGCCGATGTTAACGGACTTAACACAGAATGTCCATTCAGGGCGGTAAAGCCAAAGCGAAGGGGCCGCTCCCATTTGCTGGGAGCGGCCCCTTTCAAGTCTTCAAGAAAGCTTCATCGAATCAGTCGATTAAGCATCCTCTGTCTTCACGCTTGTTCTTTCTGTCGCGCAACCGGTTTACCCTGCTACCTTGGCGCAAACTGCGTAGACGGTTAGCGTCCAACTGCTGCCGGTGTCATTGACCTCTGCGGCACTTGCTTCCCAACCTGTAGGAACTCCGCCGGTCTGTCCCACTGGGATGGTTTCAGTTATGGCTACGTCCCCATTAGTGAGGCTCACCACCGCGCCGCCGGAGATTGCAGAGAAGCCTGCTCCAACCGACGAGCAAAGCACGCTTTGATTCCTGGTGGCATCGCTGCTTGACGAGCTTTGCGATCTCGCGATTCGAATGTCGGATATTCCCGGCACGCCTTGTTCGCCCTGAGGACCATGCGGGCCTGCCGCTCCTGTCGCTCCCGTCGCTCCGCGTTGTCCTGCTTCGCCTTGCGGCCCTCGTTGTCCTTCAGGCCCTTGGGGTCCTAGAGGTCCTTCCGGCCCCTGAGGCCCTTCGGGACCTACCGGCCCTTGCTCGCCCTGCTGGCCCCGTGGCCCCTCAGGTCCGGTTGGGCCTGCCACTCCTTGCTCTCCTTGCGGTCCCTCAGGTCCGGTTGCGCCAGACTGTCCTTGCTGACCCCTATCACCCTGTATGCCTTGTGGGCCTTGTGGGCCTGCCTCACCCTGTGCGCCGCGAGGTCCGATGGGTCCCTGAGGTCCGACTGGCCCCTGTTCTCCTTGCGGTCCTTCAGGCCCGCCTGCAGGTCCCGGAGGTCCTTGCACGCCTTGGGGTCCTTGCACGCCCTGGGGTCCTGTCGGCCCGATCGGCCCTCGAGGCCCTATGGGTCCTGGAGGTCCTAGCTCGCCTTGAGGTCCTGTCTCACCCTGCGGGCCTACCGGTCCTGTCGCGCCGGTCGCACCACGCGGCCCTTGAGGGCCGCCCGGGTCTCCCTGGGGTCCTTGCGGTCCTGTCGCTCCTTGAGGTCCTTGCACGCCCTGGGGTCCTGCCGGTCCTGCCTCGCCTTGGGGCCCTTGTGGTCCAGGCGCTCCTGCCGCTCCTGCATCACCTTGGGGTCCCTGCGGTCCTGTCGCTCCTTGAGCCCCTTCACATGCGGCTGCAAGCATCATGACTATCGCAAAGGCCGAGATAGCCGCGATCACCACCCAACTCCGCATGGGCTCAATCGATTTCACATACTTAGACAAGGCTGGCATTATACCCATTCCTTTCACCTCACCCCAACGCTCTCTACCAATCCTCAAGCGAAATACCACGAATGTCAAGAACCTTGCTCGACCATCTATCACCTCGCAATACAACGGAGACGGACTCACGCGGCGCGCGGGTTCACAGCCTTCCCGATTAGCATCGCATCTTTAGACCGTATGACCTGCTTGCCGGAGGCGCTCTCAATCAGAATAACAGCACTCTTACTTCATGGACACCCCCGCGCCCAGCCCACCTCAATAGCCCGTATACTTTCCTAAAGCAATCGGGGAGGATGCGCCCTGTGGCAACGCCGCCGGAGTCAGACCGCGAACGCCACTGGGCGCAAAGCCAGCGAGAACTCTAGTGAATCTGTCGCCGACGAGGCTGCGCGTAATACGCAGCATTGGCCTGCTGCTCGTGTTGGCAGCATCCGTCGCCGGATTCATGACGCTCATCAACCTGCTTGCAGAAACGACGCCGCAGGACACGAACGAGCTACTCGCGGAGACTGACTCCCAACCCGACTTCATCAGCCTCCCCAGTTCCGGTTCCCTGTTCGCCATCGGCCTCGCGACGGCGACGCTGCTGCTCGCGGGATTCCTGCTTTTCCTCTATCGAGGTCTCAGCGGCGGCCCGGAGACCGAACCCATCGACACTGAAGAGGGCTCTTTTCTCAGTGACGAACCCGAGTCTGAAACCTCCTGAGCATCCCCCTTATCGGTGCATCAATTTGAAAATCGTTAATAGCGCTGTATCCTTATCTGTGTAAAGCAATGCGGTTCGCCTACTGATCGGAGCACGCTATGGAAGCACAGACATTTGTGTCCGGCGCCCAGCAAGGCGGTCTTGTTGGCGAGGGCCAATACCAGGTTTATTCGTATAGAATCGCCATTCAATCAAGCCGCGCGCCTGAATTTGTGGATGTCACCGATTGGGTACAGGACATCGTGGATGAAACCGGCGTCGAGTTCGGTACGGTGGTCGTCTATTCCACGCACACCACAACCGCCGTCGTCATCAATGAGTTGGAGCCGCTGCTCCTTGAAGATATCGGCCACATCCTTGAGCATTTCGCCCCGCGTGAAGGCGGCTACCAGCACAACGATTTCGAGATTCGCACCGTCAACATGAACGACGACGAGCCTCCCAACGGTCATGCCCACTGCCAGCAGATCATCATGGGGACCAGTGAGACCCTTCCCATCCTGAACGCCCGCCTCCAACTCGGTATGTACCAACGGATTTTCTTCATTGAGTTGGATCGCCCGCGTCCCCGCAATTTGATCGTGCAGGTCATGGGGGTGAAGGGAGCCAATTAATGCGGACGCGTGAGGCGGCTGAGATTCCGGCCTCCATGGAGTCCGCCTATCGCGACTGCATCGCCCTTGCGCGGTCACACTACGAGAATTTCTCCGTCGTGGCGCGCCTCATGCCGCGTGACATGCTGCCCCACATCGCCGCCATCTACGCATACTGCCGTGGTGTTGATGACCTCGGTGACGAGGCGGAGGGAGACCGCCTTGCCCTGTTGGACGAATGGGCGGAGCAGTTGGAGCAATGCTACTCAGGCTCGCCGTCCGAGCCTCGATTTCTCGCACTCCAGCACACCATTTCGGCCTTTGACATTGAGCGCCAACCGTTTCTCGATCTCATCGAGGCCAACCGGATGGACCAGGTCAATACGCGCTACGAAACCTACGAAGACGTGCTGCATTACTGCCGTCATTCGGCAAACCCCGTCGGCCACTTGTATCTGACCCTGATTGGCCGGAACGACCCGGAGCGGCGGGCGCTGTCAGATGCCACCTGCACCGCCCTCCAACTCGCCAATTTCTGGCAGGACGTCAAACGCGACCATGCCATGGGCCGTATTTACATCCCGCAAGAGGACATGCGCCGGTTTGGGTACACGGAAGAGGAACTGGCGCGTGGCGAGTACACCCCCGTCTTCCGTAATCTCATGGCATTCCAGGTGGAGCGGACGCGACGACTATTCGAGGAGGGCTTACCGCTTGTCGATACCCTCAACGGCATCTTCAAGCTGCACGTGAAGCTGTTCACGCTGGGGGGTCTCCGCGTATTGGACGCCATCGAAGGGCAGAACTACGATGTGCTCTCCAGGCGGCCAACGGTCACCAGGGCCCGCAAGACGTGGCTGCTGGCAAAGACGTGGCTCCAAATGAAGCTGGCGAGGCAGATCTGAGAGTGGAACGCGATGGCAACGCTGGCCGTGCCGCTTGAAGCATACGAGTACTGCCGCAGGATAACGCGCGAGGCGGCGGGCAATTTCTACTATGCGTTCGTCACCCTGCCCCGTCACCGACGCCGGGCCATGTACGCCGCCTATGCCTACTGCCGCCTCTGCGACGATCTCTCTGATGATGACCTGCCGATTGACGAAAAAACGAGACGGATTCAGGGCATAGACGCATTGCTTGAGGAGGCGCGCGCCGGGAACCCCGACGGCCCCGTTTTCGAGGCAATCGCCCATGCCGCCGTGGAGTATGACATTCCTTACGAAGACCTCATGGAGGTCGCGCGCGGCGTTGAGATGGACCTCACCATCTCCCGCTATGAGACCTTTGAGGACCTGGAGACGTATTGCTATCGCGTCGCGTCCGTCGTCGGCCTCATCTCTATTCAGATCATGGGTTATACGGATCGGCGCGCTCGTGAATACGCCATCGACCTCGGCCTCGCCATGCAGCTCACAAACATCCTGCGGGACATCCGCGAGGACGCCGAGCGTGGCCGCATCTACATTCCACAGGAGGATCTGCGGCGATTCGGCTACAGCGAGGAAGACCTGCTCGCGGGCACGGTGAACGATCAGTTTCGGAGCCTGATGGAGTTCGAGGTGGCTCGCGCAAGGGAGTATTTCGAACGCGGAAAGCGGCTGATCAAACTCCTGCCCGTCCGTACACGCGCCTTCCCTGCCGTCCTCGGCGGACTCTACGGCCGCGTCCTCGATAGAATCGAAGCAAGGAACTACAACGTCTTTGAGGGTCGGGTTGGCCTGTCAACCCGCGAAAAAGTCGGGTTGGCGGTGCGACTGTGGATTCAGAGTTACATCCCGATGGAGCGAGTGGCCACTGCGTGGTGATTGGCGGCGGGCTTGCCGGCCTTTCCGCCGCATGCGCCCTCGCCGAACGCGGCATTGCCGTCACCCTGATTGAGCGCCGCAACTACCTGGGCGGGCGCGCCTTTTCCTTTGTTGACCCGCAGACGGGCACGGAGTTGGACAACGGCCAGCACGTCTTCCTCCGTTGCTGCACCGAATACATCGACTTTCTCAAGAAGATTGGAGCGTTCGCGCAGACAACGCTTCAGCAGCGACTCCATGTGACGGTTGCGGACAGGGAGGGAAAGCGGGGCGTCCTGTCATCAACACGGTTTCTCCCCGCGCCGCTCGACCTCCTCCCTTCGCTGCTGCTTTACCGGCACCTCGGACCGATGGACAGGCTGCGGATCGTTCGCGGCATGATGAGCATTCGCAGCGCGAACAGGGAACGCGAACGCGAGCGTTTGGAATCGATGTCTTTTCGCGACTGGCTCCTGAAACACGGGCAAAACGAGAAGACCATCGCAGCCCTTTGGGAACTCATCACTCTGCCCATCCTCAACGACACAATCGATGCCGCCAGCGCCTACATGGGCGTCATGGCATTCCAGGACTCCCTGCTTGCGGGCAAGGGGATGGCTGATCTCGGCTATTCGCGTGTTGGGCTGTCAACGCTGGTCAGCGACGGCGCGCGCCGTTACATCGAATCACGCGGCGGGAGGCTTCTCATGGGCCGCCGTGTGAATGACATAGAGGTCACAAATGGCCGCGTCACAGGGGTCAGGGTCGGCGAGGAAACCATAAACGCGGACGCAGTAATCAGCGCCGTACCGTGGGACGGCCTTGATAGGCTGCTAACCGGCGAGGATGCGGACACCTCTCTTGCAAGTGTCACCCCGCCGCCGCTGGAATGGGCGCCCATCGTGGGGCTGCACATCGGCTATGACCATCCGGTGATGGATCAGCCTTTTCTGACCGTTTTGGACAGCCCCATTCAGTGGATATTCAACCGCTCTCTCATGCAGGAATCAGCCGATTCCAGCTCCCGCCTGTTGGTATCGATTAGCGCCGCGTGGCGCGAGGCAGGCATGTCAGAGGAGGAGTTGCGCGACCTGGCTGAGGCTGAACTGCGGCCCGTGCTTCCGGAGACGCGCGATGCTTCAATGACCTTCTTCCGTGTCGTCAAGCAGCCGCAGGCAACCTTTCGATGCCTGCCCGGCATCCAGGAGCGGAGACCGACTCAAACAACGGCTGTTCCCGGCCTATTCCTGGCGGGCGATTGGACGCAAACCGGGTGGCCGGCAACGATGGAATCCGCAGTCCGCAGTGGAAACCTCGCCGCCGCTGCCGCCGCATCCACCCTGCCATCCTGAGCACCCTTCACCCGCTCACCCTGATCGCCCTCCACCTGCTCATCCTGAGCCTGTCGAAAGGCATGAGCGGCAGCCTTTTACCAGGGGCTGGAGTTCTCGGAGTAAACGTGATCCGGCATGTTGTAGTGAATATCCGTCTCTGCCACCGTTGCGGCGTCCAGCAAGCCCGTGAACTGCGCGAAATTATTCTGGTTGGTCAGGCGCGGAACCCACTTCGCCAGGATGTTATGGTATTTGGCCTGGAATCTGAAGAACGGGAGAACGCCGATAACCGGCGTCTTCGGGTAGCGGAGCCTGTCGGCCATCTCCGGTCCAATCACGGCGCGTGAAATGCGAAAGACATAGTTGGCCAGCTTCTGTCGTTCCTTCGGGTCCTGGATACCGACAACGAGCGGCGCGGAGTTGATCAGCGCGTGAGCCATGACAACCCCTTCCTGACTGGGACTGGGCTCGCACATGGTGCCAATCCGGTAGAGCTCCAGCGCCTCCTCTTCGTCCTTGAACAGGATGGTTTCCGGAATACCCATGATGTAGCCGGTATACCGCCAGATCGCCATGAAGCTCCGCCGCTCCTCATCGTTGTACTTCGCTCCCAGCCGCTTCATGTGATGGAGAAGCCGGCCGGAGAACCCCGCAATCGCCATCCCCAGGTGCGCTGAACTCAGCGGCACACCCCACGCGTCTCCATCCCAGTCATCGGATTCTCGCAGCAGCTTGCGCACCTGCGCATGAACCAGGCGCAGGCGCATACTCAGCTTGAGACCGTCGCCCGCGCGATCCAGTCCGCCCGGCAGAAAAGACTCCAGCATGTGCCGATTGTTCTGCATCAGGCGTCGAACACCCTGATCGCGAACGCGGCCGGTGATAAAGAACGACTTGGCGATGTTTGTCGTGAAGCCCTCAACGAGCGTTCCACCCACGAATGCCGCGAGGATGACACGCGCGTTGCGCAGAAACATGCGCGACCCCGGAAGGAATTCATCGTAGTTCACCCAGTCCGGCGGGTTATCCAGTCCGCCAACCAGGTTCTGAACGCTCGCGGGAGCATCCTTGAGGACACTGCCGTCCGGATCATCCATCACCGCCCGCATGAGCATGGCGGATTGGGTACGATCCATATCGCCCAGTTCTGCGATGACGGCATCCGCCTCGGGGTCGGCAATCAGATGGTGGGCAACGTAGTTATCTGCAACGGCCCGATTGATGTTGCGCGCAAGCTCATATCCCTCGACGTAATCGGTGGGGATTCTCAACTGAGACATGTCAAAAGTCCCCTCCCCGCCGCCGGGGGGGGGGGGGGGGGTTAAGTGTCATCTTATACGTGTTCCTTGAAAGAAAGAGCCGTCATTCTTTCCCTTTGTCATGTCCTATTATAAGGGGGCAGTCATCTCCGCTTTTATTGGAGTACGCTAAGGGCCGGATTGTCGTGGGCAAGACGCAAGGGAGGAGACAACGATGGCACAGATTCTCACCCGCCTTTTTGGGGCATATCTCCTGCTGACGGCAATAGCCGTCGCCCTGTTGTTCATGATCACACCGCTCATCCATGACGGCTCGCCGGAGTATCCCTACTGGACAATCCTCAATTACTTTATGGCCCTCGGCGCGCCCCTGATGCTTGTGCTGACGTTCCTCTATCGATGGCGGTTGGATCCGGAGAACACTGACAATTACACATGTGCTATCGCGAATGGACTTTTCTTTGCCTCTGTCGTCCTCACAATGCTGTTCTTCTGGGAGTATTTCTGGCTGTTGGACACGAGCAGTGAGACGGGCGACGCCGCCCTCTCTCACTCCATCTACTTTCCGCTGATGGACGCTCTCTACGTCGTTCTTGGCCTGATTATCGGGGAACGGCTGCTGCGCTACGGCGGACAGTAATAGCGCAGCAGAAAGTCCCGGCGCATCGCTAGACTCGTCCCGTCACGGCGGTTCTCAGAAGCTGCACGAGCGGCGGCCGGTGTCCGTAGACAAGCAGGTAGCTGCGGAAGAGGCGCTGTGCCAACTTCACAGCCACGACAACCGAAATCGTTAGCGCGATCAGGCTTGCGGCGATTTCGATTGGCCCCATCGCGTCCAGCGCCAGTCTCGCCAATGACATCGTTGGCGCAGTGAACGGGATGTATGTCATGATCTGCGGCAGTATGCCTGCGGGGTCATCGATGATCGCAAACGCGAACCCGAACGGGGCAACAGCAGGCAGGATGACGATGACCGTCAGTTGCTGTGACTCCCGCTGAGACGTTGTGACGGCGCCGAGCGCCGCCATCAGCGCCGCGAAGAACGCGTAGCCAAGCAGGAAGTAGGCGAACGCCACAAGGATGAGCGGCAACGGGGGCAGCCCGATAGTGGGAATGTCATCCGCGAACATCGACGCCCCCAACAGGGGACCAACGGCTGATCCCATCCACACGCCCATTTGGATCATGCCCGCCACGCCCAGCCCCAGCAGCTTGCCTAGCATCAACTGGTCCGGGCTGACCGTAGAGAGAAGGATTTCCATGACCCGGTTTTCCTTCTCCTCGTTCAGTCCCTGGAGCAGGTAGCCGGTTATGGTCAGGACGGAGAAGATAAGGGCGAACGCCATCGACATGAAGAAGATGAGCGTTGCGGGATCGAAGGACTCCTCCTCGGGTTGACCACTTTCACCCACTTCAAGCGTGGTGATAAACGCCGGGGACAGAATGCGCGCAGCCCGAGCGTCGTCCACTGCCTCCGCGACAAGGTTGATGCGCAAGAACTCTCGCAGCGA
Organism: Dehalococcoidia bacterium; assembly: GCA_965203815.1. Classification (GTDB taxonomy): domain Bacteria; phylum Chloroflexota; class Dehalococcoidia; order UBA6926; family UBA6926; genus VXMO01. The sequence goes on from OZ241912.1 coordinate 1,720,509, forward strand.
GCCGCTGCCTCCCCCTGTGATGTTCAGGCCCCTCCCGCCGCGGACGATCTCAACGACTCTGCCGGTGGAGATGTAGTCGTGCCCGATTACATACGCGGCATCGAGCTCGCCGGATGCGACCGCCGCGCGCGCCTGATCCTCGTTCTCAATCGGCACATACTCGGTGGTTCGAAGGGTTCCCGGTTCGCTGATCACACCGGCGAGGTCCACATAGCCGACTGTCCGGGATTCCGGCTCATCGTCCTCGCCGGACGTGAAGAAGATATACGCCCCAATACCGCCTACAAGCAGAAGCACCCCGACAGGCACAAGCGCGGTCATGACAAGGAAGCCGGTCCGCGACAGCATCGTTGTCAGCTCATGCCGGGCAACAATCAGCGCCTTATTCATGCCGTGCCTCTCCGCCCCTGGACTTCACGGATGAATATCTCCTCCAACGTCGGCAGGGCCACCTCGAACCGCTCTATACGCATACCAGCGTCGAGCAACTCCCTGAGTACCTGCTCGGCTGTCGCTCCCTCCGTCAGACGCAGTGTGATGCTGTCTGCAGAGCGTTCAATTTCCCCTGCTCCGGTGATTCGTTCCGGTAACCCATCCGGAGATTCAACGCGGATGGTGTCGCCCCGATACCGTCGCCGGAGTTCGGACGGCGCGCCGTCCAACGCCACCTCCCCGCCGTCAATCATCAACACACGATCCGAAAGCTCTTCCACGTCCGTCATCTGGTGGGTAGAGAAAATAATCGCGGCGCCGCGTTGCTTTTCTTCCAATAAGATCTCTTTCATGCGACGCGCATTGACCGGGTCGAGGCCCGAGAACGGCTCATCCAGCACGAGGATGTCCGGCCTATGTAATAGAGTCGCCCCGAACTGAACGAGTTGGGTCATCCCGCGGCTCAGCTCACGCACCTTCTTGTTCGCGTGTTCTGACATGCCAACCGCATCAAGCATTTCGATGGCGCGAATCGCGGCCTGACGGCGGCTCAGTCCCTTTAACTGCCCCAGGTACGAAAGCACGATGGTGAGACGGAGGCCCTCATACAGGCCGCGCTCCTCTGGAAGGTAGCCGATGCGTTCCTGCGTTTCCTCGGTCAGTGGACCGCCCAACGCTCGCGCCTCCCCTTCATCGGGCGCGAGAATACCGAGCATCATGCGAATCGTGGTGGTTTTACCTGCGCCATTGGGCCCAACCAGGCCAACGATCTCGCCGCTGTTGACGTGTAGTGAGACATCATTCACGACGTCCCTGCCGCCGAACTGCTTGCGCAGTCGGCGAGCCTCCAACGCCGGCGCGCCGGCGCCTACAGAATCGAACCGGGAATCCCCAACACCAATCATCAAGGTCAGTATATGCGCGCCATGTCATTCTGAGGGGCGCAGCCCCGAAGAATCCAGAGGGCCTGTCCGGCCAAAAACTCTCTAAGTCGCTGCTGAAACCAGGGGCAGACTAAGCTGTCTTGGCATCATCGCCCAGCGCGGGTCATCCAGCGTCAGCGTCGTGCAACCGAGAGCAAGCAACTCTCGCGCCGCCGGCTGCGTCCTGATGCCATACGCGCGAACGTCGATTCCCAGCGATCCGGCCTGCGCCACCAACTCTGCGCTCACCTCGGAGGCTTGCACCGCCAACTCGGACACTCCGACAACTGCCGCCTCAACCACGGCTGCGGGCGTCAGTGTTCCATGACGCGCTCCGATGGTCCAGCTGAGCCGTAGTCCGTCCGCGAGCGCCTGCGCTCGGCGCAGGAGATTGAGGTCTGACCCTGTCACGTAACAGCGCTCGGCCCGGCCTGAGTCGGCAACGACACGCCCTACGGCCTCGGCAAGTCCCCTGCTCTTTTCCTTGAGGTCGATGATCACGTCAAAGTCGGCGGCAAAGCCATCAAGCATGATGGAAAGGGATGGCACACCAAGAGCTTCCAGGTCTGCCATTGTGGCCGTGGCAACGTGGGCCTTGTAGCCGTGCGTTCTGGTCAATGTTGAATCGTGGATGATGGCGGGCTGCCCGTCCCCGGTCCGGCGAACATCGGTCTCTATGGCATCGACGCCAAGTTCAGCGGCTGTGGTGAATGCAAGTAAAGAATTCTCAGGGGCCAACGCCATCGCGCCCCTGTGAGCGACCGTCCTTATCGCCCTTGGATAGTCCATGGTGGAGGTAAGATATTCAGTTTCCACATAACCATAGTGCCACACTATCAGATAAACGAAGTTAAGTCATCGTTAAGGTCATGTATGACCGCGGTAAAGTTTCCACAACCCTACTCCGTCATTCCCGCGCACGCCCCCACCCCGTTCACCCTGAGCCTGTCGAAGGGTGACCTCCGTCCCCACATCAGCCCTCCCGTGCTACAGTTTCAATAGATAGATTGTTCGGGGGGAGGCAGCGCATATGCACGGCGTGGAGCCGAAGGTTTTTCTGGTCGGCGAAACCAAGATCATACCGGAGGGACTTCGCGCCTATCTTGAGCACATCGGCGCGCCCGACTGGTCTACGGACGCATTCACTGACGTTGAGGCCCTCGCAGAATTCATGGGACGTCTCTGCTACCGGAGCTTCGAGCCCGGCCTCAATCCGAACGTCACACGCGTCCGCCCCAACAACGCCGCACACCTCAAGAACATTATCGCCACGGGCCACGGCTCCGTCCTCGAACACAGCGTCCTCAACTTCGCTATCACCGACGTCAGCCGCGTCTTCACACATGAACTGGTTCGCCACCGGGCCGGCACTGCCATTTCACAGGAGAGCCTGCGATTCGTCCGCCTCGATGACCTCGGCATGTGGGCGCCAACCGCCGTCCGCGAGGATGAGCAGATCATGGAGGTCTTTGTCGATACCTTCCAGAAGCTGGAAGAGTTGCAGAAGATGATGGCGGAACACTACCAGTTGGACGAGGACGGCGCGCAGTTCTCACGCAAGAAAGAGATCACCTCTGCCATGCGCCGCATCGCGCCTATCGGCGTCTCAACGAGCATCGGTTGGAGCACGAATATCCGCGCCCTGCGCCATATCCTGGAGGCGCGCACGGACCCCAGCTCAGAGGAGGAAATCCGTGTCGTCTTCGCCAAGGTCGGCGAGCTTGTCCAGGATCGCTACCCCGTGCTCTTCTCCGACTACAAGACCGAAATGGTCAACGGCCTGCCCTGGTACAAGACGCAGCACGAAAAGGTCTGAGCCGCGATAAGCGCCCAGCGCGCTGTGGGGACGGAGGAATCGGGATGGACATGCGGGATCTGGCCATTGATCACTTTGGCCGTGTACGGGAACTGCTCGCCAGGTGCATTGATGGGCTTAGCATCGAGCAGTTGATGAAACAGCCGGACGAGCAATCAAACCCGCTTGGCTGGATCGGCTGGCACTTGACGCGCACCCAGGACCACGAAATCTCCGGCCTCGCCGACCGCGAGCAGGCGTGGATTGTGGACGGCTGGCATGAGCGTTTCGGCATGGCCGCAGACCCTGCGAACACCGGAACCGGCCACTCCATGGATGAGGTCCGGGCATTCCAGTCGCCGGAGGCGTCCGTGATTATCGGATACTATGACGCCGTCTACGCCCGCACGCAGGAGTTCATCCGGACGATTACGCCCGAGGCGCTCGACCGCGTCCTGAATGAGCCGCGGTGGAACCCGATGCCCACCGTCGGCGTCCGTCTCGTCAGCGTGATGCAGGATAATTCAATGCACACGGGAGAAATGTCGTATCTCAAGGGGATGCTTGAGCGAAGGCAATGGTATCCCGCCTGATCCCCTGCCCCAAGCCGAGTCACACAAGACACACCGGGAGGTCCTGTGCCTGAAGTCATCACACGCGAGCAATCCGAGGGACGCACGAGCCTGTTCGTTACCGTCGAGGGCGTAACATTTCACGCGCTCGATTGGGGAGGCGACGGGACTCCGTTGCTGCTCGTCCATGGGGGGCGGCGCACCGGACGCAGTTGGAACGCCGTGGCGCGGCGGCTCCGCAACGACTTTCGCGTCATCGCGCTGGACACACGTGGGCACGGTGAGTCGGACGGGCCGGAAACCGGCTACCGCGCAACTGAGGGCGCGCGCGACATGGCGGGCATCGTTGAAGAATTGGACCTCCCACCCCACTACATCATGTCCCACTCGTACGGCGGCGCGATAAGCGGCCTCTACGCCACCAATCACCCGGACCGCGTGCTCGGCATGGTGATGATTGAACCGGTGCCGGAGGGCCCCGCCCACTGGGTGCGCGTCAACGTCCTCAATGAAGACCTGACAGAGAAGCCCGGCCCGGGCCGCCGCAACTCATGGGTTTCCCTGGAAGATCTCAGGCGACGACTTGAGTCCAACAACATGACAAGCGTCTGGACCAGGGAAGCGCTGGATGACGTGCTCAACGAGGAAACCATCGTCCATCCGGACGGTCGCGCGGAGGCCGCATGGAGCCTCAACTCATACAACATGGAGGAGATGGCAACCGACGAGTTCATGCTCATCGACGGCGCAGACCGGCTGACAATGCCTATCCTCATCGTCGTGGCCGAGGAAAACAACTTGCTGGAGTCTCACCAGAGGCCGCTGGCGGAGGCCCTGCCTCACGGCGAGTTCCTTGTTATGCCGGACGTCGGCCACGCAATCTACATGCAGGTCCCGGACGAAACCGCCAACATCGCCCGCCGCTTCCTGCTGGGCGCCAAGGACTAGAGAGCGCAGCTACTCCAGCCGCAGATCCCCGCTCCGGCCGCCGGACTTGGCGACCAGCCGCACGGCCTCAACCGTCATCGTGCGGTCGATGGCCTTGCACATGTCGTAGACGGTTAGACCGGCCACGCTGACCGCCGTCAGCGCCTCCATTTCAGCTCCCGTCTGACCTGTCGTCCGAACAGTCGCCTCTATCTCGACGCTTGCCCCGTCCTCGCCCGGCGTCAGTTCGACCCCCACGAATGATAGCGGCAGCGGGTGGCAGAGCGGAATGAGTTCAGACGTGCGCTTGGCGGCCATGACGCCTGCCAATTGCGCGACGGATAATACATCCCCTTTAGGTGTTGTCTGTTCGCGGATGGCTGTGAGCGTGTCGGGCGACATGACCACCCTGCCCCGCGCAACGGCCTCTCGTTTTGTCACGTCCTTATCACCAACATCGACCATGCGTGGCCCTGCCGTCGGATCGACGTGAGACAGTTGGCCGGGGTTGTCTTGATCAGCCATCAGATTGCAAGGGCGCGTGTCTGAGTCTACCCGCCGATGTGGTACATCTCCACACGCTCCGGCTTCTTGCCCCCAAGCGCGGCGGTCTCACTCGTCCGCTCCTCGGAGTAGCGGTCCGTGCGCTGTTCCCAGACGCCGGTGATCAACGAGCGAATCTCATCATCGGTCGCGCCCGAGCGCAGTCCTTCGCGCAGGTCGTGGCCGTCACCCGTGAACAGGCATGTATACAATTTGCCGTCCGTTGAGAGGCGCACGCGTGTGCAGTCATCGCAGAACGGCTCCGAGACCGACGAGATGAACCCGATCTCGCCTGTGCCGTCGGCGTACGCATAACGCGAGGATGTCTCGCTCCTGTAGTTCCGATCGATTGGGATGATGGGCGTCTCGGCATTGATGCGCGCCGCAAGCTCCCTGCTCGGCACAACCTCTTCAAGTTTCCAGCCGTTGATGGTGCCGACATCCATGTATTCGATGAACCGCACAATCTTGTCCGTGCCTTTGAAGTACTTGGCGAGGTCTGTCACAAAGTTGTCGTTCACGCCGCGCTGAACGACGCTGTTGATCTTGATCGGGCCGAGGCCGGCATCCTCCGCCGCCTCGATGGCCTCAAGCACGCGATCCACACCGAAACCTCGCCCGTTCATCTGCTTGAACGTCTCATCATCCAAGCTGTCCAGGCTGATGGTGACACGGCGCAGACCGGCCTCTCGCAACTCCTTCGCCATGGGCGGCAGCAAGTAGCCATTCGTCGTCAAAGAGAGGTCCTCGATCCCATCGACCTCCGCGAGCTTGCGAATCAGCACCGGCAGGTCCTTGCGCAGCAGCGGCTCCCCGCCTGTCACGCGGATCTTCGTCACGCCCAGACCGGCAAAGATGCGTGTCAGGCGCTCGATTTCCTCAAATGTCAGTATTTGGTCGCGCGGCAGGAATTCGTAACGCTCGCCGAATATCTCAGCCGGCATGCAGTACGAGCAACGGAAATTACATCGGTCCGTAACGGAGATGCGCAGGTCTTGCAGGATGCGTCCGAAAACGTCCTTGACGCTTATTGGGGCGGCAACGGTCATGCTTGGTCGTTTCCCTCGGTCTCGTTCGCAGCCACCATCTCGGCGATAATGTCCCGCGCGATGCGGGATGCCCTACCGCGGTGACTGAGTGCATTCTTTGTCTCTGAGTCCAATTCGGCTACTGTCTTCCCGTACTCCGGCACGACGAATATCGGATCATATCCGAATCCGTTCGTCCCCCTCGGAGCTTTTCCAATTATACCCCGCAGTTCTCCCTTCGCTATACGAATGGTGTCTACGCCCGGCTCCGCGATGATGATTACGCAACGGAAAGCCGCGTCTCGTTCTCCCTCCGGCACGTCTGCAAGGTTGCGCAGCAAGAGCGCGACCCGATCCTCGTCGGTCTTGGCATCCGGAGCGCCGTATCTTGCGCTGATTACCCCGGGCGCGCCGCCCAATGCTTCAACAAACAGGCCGGAGTCATCGGCGAGCGTCAGTATCCCGCCCGCGTTTGCGTACGCCTGCGCCTTGATCAGCGCGTTCTCCTCCAGCGTCTCGCCGGTCTCTTCCACCTCGATATCAAGGCCGATGTCCGCAGGAGTCACAAGCTCAACAGGCAACCCTTCCAACAACTCCCGGAACTCTCGCACCTTGCCGGGGTTCCCCGTACCAACAAGGAGTTTCATAGAATAATCCGCACTCACCTGTCATTCCGAGCGGAGCGCAGCGGAGTCGAGGAATCTAAAGCCTTAATTTGCAAAATAACGTCAGTTGACGCTTCTCGTCTTTAGATTCTTCGCTGCGCTCAGAATGACACTTTGCACGGCCTAGAAGGCAATCACGAGGGTGAAGGCGCGTCCAAAGGGCCACCCCCTACTCCGCGCGAATAGCGAACCTGTCCTCCAGGCCGGTCACGATGTCACGGAATCCGCCGTACTCCAACTCCGTATACGGAAGCATCGCCGGGCCCGACCATCCCTGATCCCGCATGTAGAGCGCCTTCTCCTGCGCCTTGTTGCGGACGAGGTCCCACGCCGGATTGTCAAAGAAATCAACGACGTTCGCGGAGAACTTACCCTCAGCATTCATGGAGAAGCCAAGCGATTCGACGATCGGCAAGCAATATGGCCCGGTGACCGGCGTATTCATCGCCACCGGCATCAGCGGCATGTTGTGGGAGCCGCGAGCGTCGCCGCCGATGTAATGCGCCTTGGTAAACGTCGATAGAACCTCCTCCGGAGCTGGGAAGATTCCCTGGTTGCGCACGATGGCGATAGGGTCGTCCTTGCCGGTGTACGTCCCGGCAATGTTGTGCAGACGCTGCGCGGAGATCGCCGCCGCGTCCTGATCGCCGTATGTCCGTGATGTGATGCTCTCGATGCCGAATCGCTCGTTGTCGCGCAGCAGAACCGTGATCTGGTAGTAGTCGTCCGGCGCATGCAGCGTCAGGAGGCTGTCACCGTCGGTGTTGTTCATATCGATGATGTTGAAATCGAATCCCTGGATCATGCGCGGCAGCATAAGGCCGGCGCAGTACATCGGATCGGCGAAACCGAGGAAGAGAGGCAGATTGTAGGCGCCCGGCCCACACTTGTCCGCCGCAAAGATCATGAACGACTCCGCGGGGCGCGCGCTGTTGCTCCTCACCGGCTCGTGCTCGAACTCCACCTCGGCCACGCCGGGTCCCGCGCCGCGCACGTTGCCGGAGGGCGCGTCCACCAGCAGGTCTTGTCCCGCACCGTACAGACCATACTCCTGCGCGATGGCCGTCGCTGCAAGGAAGCTATCCCACGCGAACTGGTGAATCTCCGTATCGTCCTTGCCGCGCGTATGGGACATGATAATCGCGATGTCATCGCCCACGTGGAACACGTAGCCATCGATGAGCAGCCCTCGTTCAATCGCGGCCTGCACCTCAGAGCGTACTTTGTCCAGCATCTCTTCCGTCGGCCGTGTATGGCCGCCGATGGACCCGACGTCCGCCTTGATGGCTGAAAGTGTCAAGCGCATGGTTATTTCCCCCTGTGTTTCGTGGCTGTTTCCCGCGCACGGCACTTCTCCGATAACTGGAAAGCAACCGCTGCGGAGCAATCTATTACCCCACCTGGTGGGCTCACCCAAGCCCGATTCACCCTACCAGTGACGCGCGAACCATGTCAAAGCAAACCTATCCCGCCGCCACGCCGTCAACTTGACATTAGAGCCGCCAAAAATCTAGGCTTAGGCGGCTTTACACAGAAGAATCCACAGAGGTGGGAGGGGAAGCAAATGCCTGAACTGCTATACGAGAAGAATGACGCGGAACACTACGCGACGTTCACCATGAACCGCCCGGATCGGCTGAACGCCATGGGCGGCAGCATGAACGAGGAGCTGCAGATTGCGCTCCACGATTTCAACAACGACCGCAATATGTGGGTCGGCATCGTCACGGGCAACGGCCGGGCATTCTCGGCTGGCGCAGACCTGCGCGAAATGTCGGACCGCAACACACGCACGGCCGAGGTCAATGAGGCGTTCGACAAGGGTGAGATCGACGCAGAGGAGCGGGCGCGTCGCCTGTTCCAGATTTCCGGCGGCGGAGGAGCCGGCCCCACGGGCTCCCTCTTCCAGTTCGCCCGCTCGCCCAAGCCCTTCATCGCGGCCATCAACGGACTGGCTGTCGGCGGCGGCACTGAGCGCGCAATCGACTGCGATATCCGCATCATCTCGACCGAGGCCTACATGGGTCTGTTCGAGGTCAAGCGCGGGATCATGCCCGGCTCCGGCATGCACCTGATGCCGCGCCTCGTTCCCGTGGGTGAGGCGATGTATATCGGCCTGACGGCGGATCGCATCTCCCCGCAGGAGTGCCTGCGCATCGGCCTCGTGCACGAGGTTGTCGAGCCGGATCAGCTTCTGCCGCGCGCCGTTGAGATTGCCAAGATGATTTCGGAGAATGCGCCTATCGCCGTCCAGGGCGTCAAGGCCACCGCGCAATTCTGGCGCAACCTGTTCATTGACGAGCACTACCAGTTCAGCGGATGGGTCAACCGCATCGTCGGCGGCTCCGAGGACTCCAAGGAGGGCCCGCTCGCCTTCGCAGAGAAGCGGGCGCCCAACTGGCAGAATCGCTAGATTCCGCGTTCCACAAGGAACCCACAAGCGGGGCGGCACAATGTGCCGCCCCGCTTCATTTGTCCCAACCTGTCATGCGATTGCTACAATGGTTCAGTCGGCTGATTTCGCATTGGCCAACAAGTTTGAGCGGATTCAAGGCAGAACGGATTACAGCCCTCATGCCCTACACAACGTCGCTGCGGTGTAAAGAGTGCACTTGGGAGACCGAACTCCTGCCTGTCAACGTCTGTGATCTCTGCTTCGGGCCACTCGAGGTTCAGTACGACTATGACGCCATCTCCCGCGTCATGTCCCGTGAGTCCATCAAGAATGGCCCACCCTCCATGTGGCGCTACGCCGAACTCCTGCCCGCCGATCCTGAGAATCGCGTCGACATCAACGCCGGTCTCACCCCCCTCATCAAGGCGGACAGGCTCGGCAAGGAGCTTGGACTGAACGAGCTCTATCTCAAGAACGACTGCGTCAACCCGACTTACTCTTTTAAAGACCGTGTTGTCTCGGTTGCTGCTACTGCCGCCCGCGATTTCGGATTTGACACCCTCGCCTGCGCGTCAACGGGCAACCTCGCCGGTTCGGTTGCTGCCCACGCCGCTCGCGCCGGGATCAGGTGCTACGTCTTCATTCCCGCCGATCTCGAACTTGGCAAGGTCGTGGGCGCGGCCATCTACGGCCCTACCCTCGTCGCCGTCAACGGCAGCTATGACGACGTAAATCGACTCTGCTCAGAGATCGCGGATCGTTATGGCTGGGCATTCGTCAATATCAACGTCCGTCCCTACTATTCCGAGGGCTCCAAGACGTTGGGGTATGAGGCGGCAGAGCAACTCGGCTGGCATGCGCCGGACCACGCGATCGTTCCTGCCGCTTCCGGCTCCATGTTCACCAAGATATGGAAGGGCCTCAACGAGCTTCACGACATCGGCATCATCAGCAAGCCAAGAACGAAGATGCACATCGCCCAGGCGGAAGGCTCATCGCCCATCGTCTCCGCCTACGATGCCGGCATCAAGGACATTCGTCCCGTCCGGCCCGACACCGTTGCCAAATCGCTTGCCATCGGCAACCCCGCCGACGGTTACTACGCGCTCAAAGTTATCGAGGACAGCGAGGGCACCGGCCACGCCGTCTCGGACGCGGAGATCGTTGATTCCATGAAACTCCTGGCGCAGACGGAGGGCATCTTTGCCGAGACGGCCGGTGGCGTTACCATCGGCGTCCTGCGCAAGCTGGCTGCCAAGGGACTCATCGGAAAGGATGAGGTGACCGTCGCTTATATCACCGGCAACGGACTGAAGACGCAGGAGGCCGTGCAGGATGTGGCGCAGACCGTCAACATCAATGCCTCACTGCGCGACTTTGAAGACGCAATCAAGGCCGAGGATGCCTGATCGCGTCCCGCAGGGTTCATCCTCTGACCGGAACAACAGGGAATAACGGGGGGAACAATGGCCAAGGCTCGTGTCCGATTCACTTTCGCATCGGAACTCATCCAGGAACCCATCATCTGGTCGCTTGGCCGCGAATACGAGGTGGTCACAAACATCCGTCGCGCCAACGTGGAGGAGGATCAGGGCTGGGTTATTCTCGAACTCGACGGCGAACAAGGTGAAATCGACCGCTGCATCGATTGGGTCAAGTCAAAGGGCGTCCGCGTTGACCCCGTCTCCGGGGACGTGATTGAAGGCTAACTAACTTCACCAAGGATCACTCACCCGCCCTGCCCCTTAGCAGCAATTGTGCAAGCCGCCCGTCAAAGTAGGCGCGATTGATGACAAAACGCACACGATGTGTAATAATTGACACATGGATTTGGCCTTCGACTGGAATCCGGAGAAGAATCAGCGACTCATTGAACAACGGGGGGTCTCATTCGAGAAAGTTGTAGCCGCCATCGAACAGGGTGGACTGGTGGATGTCATGGAGCACCCTAATCAAGAGCGCTACCCGGGGCAGATGATTTACGTTGTGGACATTGATGAATACCTGCACCTGGTTCCATTTGTCCTGCAATACGGCGGAGCACGATTCTTGAAGACCATCATTCCGAGTCAGAAAGCCATGCGGACCTATGGCAGAAGGGATTAGCCATGAATGACAGGCTTGATAGAGAAGAGCAGGAAATCCTTGAGGCCTTTGAACGCGGTGAACTCCAGCGATTGGACGATGCCGACAAGGAGATTGCTCTAGCCAAGCTGGCGGCACAAAACACGTTCAACAAGACCAAACGCGTGAACTTGCGCGTCACTGAAAGAGATTTCAACCGAGCCCATCTCGTGGCTCGTGAAGAGGGCATACCGTATCAGACGCTGCTGTCCAGCGTGATCCACAAATACCTTTCAGGCCGCCTGGGGGACAAGGAATAGTCATCAACATTCGGGGTGACGGAGACGCACCTATCTCATTCCGCTATAGTTAGAGGAACGCCCCGAAGACGCGGCGGTTCACATCCTGAAGTAACAGATAAGTCAGACCAAAGGAGCCAGTTGTCTATGTCGGTCACAGTCAAGATTCCCACGCCCCTGAGGCGCGTGACGGATGGCGTCGATGAGATTGAAGCCAGCAGTGACCGGCTCGACGGCGCGCTCGCGATCCTCAATGAGCGCTTCCCCGGCATCAAGGAGCGCCTCTTCAACAACGAGGGAGAGCTCCATCGTTTCGTGAATATCTATGTGAACGGCGAGGACGTCCGATTCCTCAGCGGCCTCGAAACTCCCCTCAAGGAGGGCGACGAGGTCAGCATTGTCCCGGCAGTTGCCGGCGGCTAATCCGCACTACCCACCCGATTCAATCCAGCCCCGAATCCGACTCCCACTCTTCCGGTATATCCGCCCGTTCGCGCGCCTGCTGTGATCTCAGCCACAGGCCGCGCTGCTCCTCCCGCGCCGCCTCGTCACTCGGCGTATACGCGGCATGGAAATCCCGCCTGAACTGTTCATATGTGCCCGCTGCAATGGCAGCGCGCGCGTCGTCAAACAGGCGATGGATGAACCGCAGATTGTGAATGCTCGCCTGACGATATGCGAGCAGCTCCTTCGCCTTGAACAGGTGCTGGAGATAAGCGGCGGAATGCGTCGCGCACACCTGGCAATCACACCCCTCCATCAGCGGCCCTAACTCACGGGTGTAGCGAGCGTTGAGGATGTCCACCCGACCCTGCGGCGTGTAGAGCGCTCCGTTTCGCGCGACGCGCGTCGGCAGCGCGCAGTCGAAGGTGTCGATGCCCCGCGCCACTCCCTCCACGATGTCCTCCGGAGACCCCACACCCAGCAGGTGACGAGGCTTGTGTGATGGCAGCAACGGCATGGAAACATCCACCATCTTCCACATCACGTCCTTTGGCTCGCCGAGGCTCAGGCCCCCGAGCGCTATTCCCTGCGTTCCGTCAAGCGCGGCGATAAAACGTGACGACTCTTCCCGCAGGTCCGCCTCCATCCCGCCTTGCACGATGCCGTACAACAGGCCCGCCTCCGAGCGATGCGCCCGAGCCGAGCGCTCTGCCCATAGATGCGTCCGCGCCATCGCCCTCTCTACCCCATCACGCTCCACGCCGTATTGCAGTGGCTGATCCAAGCACATGATCATGTCCGCGCCCAATCGCTCCTGCAGCGCCACGGCAGATTCAGGAGACAGGTGGAACTGTGCCCCGTCGATGTGGGAAAGAAACGTGACCGCCTCGTCCGAGATGCGCAAACGGTGCGCCAGTGATGTCATCTGGAAACCGCCGGAGTCGGTCGCTATAGGACGATTCCAGCCCATGAACCCATGCAGTCCACCCGCCTGTTCGATAAGGTCCACACCGGGTCTTAACGCAAGGTGATAGGCGTTGCAGATGACAACCTGCCCACCCACTGCCGTCACGTCAGACGGGGATAGCGCCTTGACGCTTCCCTGCGTGGCTACGGGAAGGAATGCGGGAGTCCGTATCTCACCATGCGGCGTGACGAGGATACCCGTTCGCGGCCCCGGTGGAGCGACGTCTGCCGGGCTCATCACACGGAAATACGGAACGGAAGTCGTCATGTGGTCACGTGGACCATTGATCGGGGCAAACTCACTGAACGGCGGTCAGGGCCGTCGTAATCAGCAGAGCCGTAAACAGTCCGCACAGCAGACTGTACGATGCCGTCTTGAATCGGCGGCGCTGAACTGCCGGGCTCAATGACGCTCGCTCCAGCTGCATCGTTCCCCAGACGTTGTACAGTGCGAAACCGCCCGCCATCACCCAGTACACAATACTCTGCTCCGCCACGAATCCCATCGCCGCCACCAAAACAACCAGCAACCCAGCCAGCGAGAGGAATAATGGCCGTGCGCTCTGCCAAGCTGACCGAAGCGGAAAGATTCCCACTCCCGCCTGCAGGTAATCGGCACGATAGAAAAGCATGATCGCCCACACGTGATGGATGACCCACACGCCGACAAACGCGCACAACAGCCCGATCACCGGTCCAAACGAGGGATCCATCGCCAGCCACCCCGCAGCAACCGGAGACGCGCTTGACACACCACCAAGGAAATGTGTCGCCTCCGTCTTGCGGAACGACACAGCCGCAAGTGTTCCCGTTGCCCCTGCCAGTGCGGCTAACGGATGTACGAGGAACGCAAGCGCGACGCCTGCCAACACCCAACTCGCCGACCAGTACAGGCCGCGCTCCGCCGGAACGATGCGGCGGCTCGGAATGCTCCGCCCTCGTGTCCGGTTCATACGCGCGTCAAGCGCTCTATCGAGATAGTTCGTCAGCCCGTTCGAGCCGCCGCTGCCAAGAAATACAGCCAATGTGATGAGGGCCACCCTGCCCGATTGCGCCGGGTCGGCCCCGGAAGCGACAACGGCAGCAGCCGCGCCCAGAAAGGTCAGGAGAATCGTCACGCGCGGCTTGAGCAGCTCCCAATACGCGAGTCCGCTTGCACGAAGCACCGAACCTGAGACCGACTGATTGATCAGCATCAACTCATCCTACGCCATGCCCGCCCCGCAATAAAGCAACCCAATCGTGTTCCGCCATGCGTCATTTCTATTGATATGTGATACATTTAACGAGTCTGGACACGTACAAAAAGGGGGATTTCCTAAGACATGCGCAGGTCTCTTGTTTTTCTTGTTGGACTTGTATTCATCGTCGGCTCGCTTGGAGTGATTGCCTGTGGCGGCGGCGGGAATGGCGATGACGGGGGCGGATCAAGCGGCAGCGGCAACACGGTCGCGATTTCAATGGACGATCAGGGCGGCACGTACACCATGGTAACCAGCCCCGGTTCTGTCGCCGCCGGGTCGGTGACGTTTGACATTGAGAACGTTGGGCTGATTGCGCATGAGTTCAAGGTAGTCAAACTCAATGACGCCGGAATGGCAGCAGATCTCACTGACCTGCCGACAGAGGCCGGTCTGATCTCTGAGACCGGCAACATGGTCGACGGTGTTGGCACGATTCTCGGCAGCCTGCTTGAAGCTGACCTCCCCGCAGACAGCGACGATGAACTCACTCTCAATCTTGAAGCCGGTGAGTACATGCTGCTCTGCAACGTGGCCACCCACTACCAGCTCGGCATGTGGAGCGAGTTCACGGTCACGTAGACCCATATTCTCCAGGGATATAAAGTTCCCGCGGCGCCGGGCGCCGCGGGAACTTTGCTTTTTGATGCGGGATAGCCTACCCCTGCCCCGCCAAGCGTTCCAGGTCCGACGGGCTCCTGATCTCCCGCACCGCTCGCAGAAACTCAGCCACAGATCCCGTTCGGTTTCGCACCTCTATCAACTGTCCGTAGATAGGGCTCACCGATCCCCCCGCAGGAGAGTCCGCATAGCTCCCGTGGAACGCAAAATAGGCCTGGTTGATCTTCCGGATCGCGTAGCCATGCGTCTCATTGAGATGTACGCGCCGCGCCTCCATGTAGGCTTCCGCCTCATCGATCAGCCCATCCGCAAGAAGCCGCTCTGCCTCAATTCTCGTCTCCCTCATGTACGCCCCAAAGTCGAACATGCCGGTATCGCGATGCGCCTCCGTGGGCGGCTCCGGCACACGGAACACAGGCGGCGGCTGGTCCAATGCCATCGCCGCCGTCTCCGCCGCCACCATGTTCGCCACCGTCTCGTTGATCGTCGTCATGTCGCCATTCGCTGCATACCGCTGCCCCAGGGGATGGAAGAACAGGTAATGGTGGACCCACTCATGGACAATCGTGTGGACGGTTGAGTTACGTGTGGACGTCGACTTGACCAGCGCCGGATACGTCCCCATCCCGCCGATGTTGACCACAAGCGCCGAGAGTCCTCTATCCGTCAGCGCTTTTTCCAAACGGAGTATCTCTTCCGTCGAGATTTCAGGGCGCAGCGGCAGCGATTCCGTCAATGCGATTCGGTCGCGCGGCGACACGACTAACGCCCGTGGCAGGTCTTCCATCACAAACGAGACCGGCGGGAAGACGATATCGCCCAATATGGGCGGGTCCGATACCAGCCCTGCCTCTCGCATCGTGTTCATCATCAACCCGCGCAGCGCAAGGGTCGCCCGCGCTCGAATCTCGGCCAGTTCCTGCTCGATGGCCGTCTCTTCTTCCAACGCCCCAAGCAATTCAGGATCATCAGCAGGCCGGTTTGCCAGCAGCCACCTTGCCCTGCCCGCCGCCTCACGGAGCCGCGCGGTTGTCTCGAAATACTCATCGATGGCGTCGGGATTCTCAGGGGGAGTATTGAGCGCAGCGACGATGTCCGAGGCATGGCGAAGTTCCCACACCGCGATGTTGAAGCTGTCATGCGCGGCGGACGCCCGAACACCGGCAACAATATCCCCGGCGGGCGCAACGCACCCTGGCAACACCATCAACGCCCCGAGAACCGCCGTAGCGAGAATTGCTATTCGGAGGGGCAACGCGCGAACGAAACCCATGCGGCCAGTATAGGCGCGGCGCATTGAGACACCGCGCGCCCTGCCGTAGAATGGTGCGGTAAATCACCCGGCGCCCGGAGGGCGAACCGGTAAGTGGGGGGACAGGAATGCAGAATTACTCGACATCCGACATTCGGAACATCGTGCTCTTGGGACACAACGGGGACGGCAAGACGACGCTCGCAGAGCGCCTGCTGTTTCGGTCGGGCGCGCTGAGCCGAATGGGGAAGATCGAGGACGGCACCACGGCCTCCGACTTCGAACCTGAAGAGGAGCGCCGAGGCGGTTCCGTCAACCTCTCCATCCTCCCTGTCGAATGGACGGGCAAGAAGCTCAACGTCCTCGACACGCCGGGCTATATGGACTTCCTTGGCGAGATGCTCAGCGGCCTGCTCGTCGCTGATTCCGCCCTTATCGCCGTGGATGCCTCCACCGGTCCGCAAGTCGGCACAGACGCGGCCTGGAGGAGAGCAGCAGGGCGCGGGCTCGCCCGCCTGCTTGTCCTCGCGAAGATGGATCGAGAAAACGCCGACTACGACGCCATGCTTTCGATGGTTCGCAGTCGTTACGGCAATGGCTGCGCCCCTGTCATCGTTCCAATCGGCGCGGGCGATTCTTTCCGCGGCACCGTGGATGTGCTGAACAGGAAAGCGTACCTCGAGGACGGCACGGAATCAGACGTGACTGATGACATGGGCGTGGACGTCGACTCGTACCGCGAGCAGGTCATCGAGGCCGCCGCAGAGGCGGATGATGATCTCGCTACCAAGTACCTGGAGGGCGAGGATATCTCGGATGAAGAGTTGCTTGCCGCTCTGCGGGCGGGTGTCACGACGGGCGATGTCTTTCCGGTGCTCGCCGCATCAGCTCAGGCGGGCGCCGGCACAGATGCCGTCCTGAACGTCCTGGCAAACCTCACGCCAAGCCCAGCGGACGTGGACGCCCCCTCCGCCCAGACTGCCTCCGGCGAAGAGGCGACAATCACCCCGGACCCGGCCGGTGCGCTCGCCGCCCTCATCTTCAAGACCACGGCGGATCCGTTCGTCGGCAAGCTATCCTACTTCCGTGTGCAGTCGGGCATGATGAACACAAACAGCCAGGCATGGAACACAGCGCAGAACCAGCAGGAGCGGGTCGCGCAGATTATCGTCCCCATCGGCAAGGAGCATGCCAATGTGGACAGCCTCGCGCCGGGGGACATCGGCGCGGTGGCCAAACTCAACGTCTCGCGCACAGGCGACACTCTGTCGACGCGTGAGGCAGGAATCGCCCTCCCCGCCATCCAATTCCCTGAGCCGATCTTCAGCGTGGCCGTCGAGGCCAAGACCAAGGCCGACCAGGACAAGATGGGCCCGGCCCTCGCGCGGCTGCTTGAGGAGGACCCAAGCCTCACGATGACCCGCGAGAGTGACACGCATGAGATCATCGTTTCCGGCCTCGGCGATTCCCACATCGACGTTGCCGTTCACAAGATGGCGCGCAAGTTCGGTGTGGAGGTTGAGACCGGCACTCCCAAGGTGCCCTACCGCGAGACGATCCGCATCTCAACCCGTGCCGAGTACAAGCACAAGAAGCAGACCGGCGGTCACGGCCAGTACGGCCATGTTGTCCTGCAATTGGAGCCGCTGAGCCGCGGCGAGGGGTTTGAATTCGGCGAGAAGGTCGTCGGCGGCGCGGTGCCCAAGAACTTCATCCCGGCTGTGGAGAAAGGCATCCGCGACACCCTGCCGGAGGGCGCGGTGGCTCATTTCCCCATCGTGGATGTCCGCGCCGTGCTGGTTGACGGCAGTTTCCACGCCGTTGACTCCTCGGAAATGGCGTTCAAGATTGCCGCATCCACCGCCCTCAAACAGGGCATCCAGCAGGCGCAGCCCGTTCTCCTTGAGCCGGTCATGACGCTCGAAGTGGTCACTCCCGACGACTTCACCGGCGACGTGATCGGCAACCTCAACTCCAAGCGCGCCCATGTGCAGGGAATGACGACGGAGAATGAAGTGACAACGGTGCAGGCCGAGGCCCCGATGGCTGAGGTGCTCCGTTACTCGACTGAACTCCGCTCGATGACACAGGGCCGCGCCTCATACACCATGCGCTTCTCTCACTACGAGGAGGTGCCCCAGCACCTGGCCCAAAAGATCATCGACGACAGCGCCGAGTCCTAGCGAAGATTCACTGTCAAAACGAGATCGGGGCGGCTTCGTAAGCCGCCCCGACTTTTTGTCGTTGTGAAACTGATTGAGCCGTTCAGCCCTGCATCAGCTTCTGGACTTCTTCAATGAGCGCCGGCAGAACCTGCTTGTAGTCGCCGACCACGCCAAAGCGCGACTCACTGAAGATGTTGGCCTCAGGATCACGGTTGATTGCCACGATGTTCTTGGAACCGGAGCAGCCCGCCATATGCTGGCTGGCGCCGGAAAGCGCAATCGCGAAGTATACGTCCGGAGAGACGACACGCCCCGTGATGCCAATCATCAGGTCCTGATCACAGAAACCGGAGTCCGTCGCTGCGCGCGTCGCGCCAACCGCGGACTGCGGCAACAGCGTCTGGAGCTTATAAAGCTCATTGAAGCCCGCCTCGTCGCCCATGCCGCGTCCGCCGGTAACAACGATTGTTGCATCCTCCATGCGGATGCCCTCAACCTGTGCGTCCTCATGCTTGACGAACCGGGAGCGGACGGATGAGGCGTCCAGGCCGACATCAACGTTGACCACGTTGCCGGATCGGCCGCTCTGCGCCTCCGCGCCGTCATACGCCTTCATGTGAACCGTCGCAATCGCGGGCATCTTGGGGAACGAGACGACCTGCCTGAACAGGCCGCCCGCCACGGACCGCGCCGCCTGTAGCTGACCGTCCGCGATGCTCAGTCCGGACGTGTCGGAGGCGATTCCCGTCTGCAAGCGCACCGCAAGATATGGGCCAAGGTCGCGCCCATTGGGCGTATGGCCAATCAGGATGATGCGCGGGTTCGCCTGCTGGGCGATGGCGATAACCGCCGGAGTGTATGTCTCGTTCAGGTAGCTGCTGAACTGGTCACCATCTACCAGGTACACGGTGTCCGCGCCCAGATCGATGATGTCCTGAGCGCGATCTCCAACGCCGCTGCCGATTAGCGCAGCCGAAATCGGCTCGCCCAGGTCTGCTGACAGTCCCTGCGCCGCAGACATCAACTCGTTCGTAATCGAGCCCAAAGAACCGTCCGCGCCCGTCTCCGCAACAATCAGAATGCCGTTTTCACCGGCCATTTCTTGTTCTCCTTCTTATTCCGTTTCCGTGATTCGGAATTGTCTTTGTCTGGGACCGGTCTAGATCAGGCGCTCCTCACGCAGGCGCAGCGCCAGCGCCTTGGCGGCTTCCGCCGGTGTCTCGCCCTCAATCATCTCGACGTTGGACGATTTCTCAGGCGCGAACAGGTCAACGACCTCCGTGAACGGGTCGGCTGCGTCCATCGCCTCAAGGTCTCCCTTGCCCCACACCGTTGGATCCACGCGCCGCGCCGCCATGATGCCGCGCATCGTTGCGTACCGCGGCTGTCCAAGCTCGTTGGACACGGTCACCAGTGCGGGCAACTTCGCCGCAACTGTGTCGATACCGTCATCGACGATGCGGTCGATCTGCACTTCGTCTCCAGTCACCTCAACGGCGATCGCATTCGTGAGAACGGGAATATCGAGGATGGCCGCCAAGGCCGTCGCCACAATTCCTTGGTCAAGGTCGGACGATTGCCTGCCTGAAACAATGAGATCGAATTCACCGGTCTTGCGAATCGCCGCAGCCAGCGCCGCAGCAACCGTCACGGGGTCGCCGTTCGGCAGATCGGGGTCCTGGACCAGGAACAGGTCGTCAGCGCCCATCGCCAGCGGCCGCTTGATCACGTCCAGCACGTGGCTTTCTCCGAGGCTCACGACGCTGACCGTTGTATCGGCATCGGCGTCCTTGATGCGAAGCGCCGCTTCTGCGGCGTAGTTGTCATAGTCACTCACGGCTGCCGGAACGCTTGACGCCACGGCCACTCTCTTGGCTGCCCGATCCGCCGTGAACGAGCTCTGCGGCGCCTCCGGATCAGGCACTTGTTTAACGGTAACGATGATGCGCATTCATACCCCCAAAAACCCGTTTTACATGGGAACGCCTCCAGCATCTGGAGGCACTCAATGTATAGCATTCTGCGTTGATTAGTGTCAAATTGCACAAACGTGGCGGGCGTCCCTCAAACGACCCTCGTCGGCCCTGAATTTCCGTACCCCGTGCTATACTGCCCCGAACGGCGGCGTGAACAGCCGAAACTGGGCGGGAGGGGCGGTATCGTGATCCCTGAGAAGGAGTTTCTCTGGACAATCGGCGACCTCAAATGGATACTCTTCGCACTCGCCGGACTCACGGTCGCCTACATCTTCTACAAGCTCTATGAGCGCGCCCAACTCTGGAAACTCGGCCAACCGGCGGACCGGCTCGGCAACCCCATAACGCGCGGCATCGCATTCGCCCGTCTCCTCGTCACCCAGGGCTACGGCCATGAGAAGTTTCTGCGAGACCGCTACGGCGGCTTCATGCACCTGCTCATCTTCTGGGGCGCGTCCATGCTTTTCCTCGGCACCGCCGTCGGCACCGTTGAAGAAGAGTTCCTCTACCCGCTCAAGCACCGGGGAGTGTTGGAGTGGCCCATCGGAAACTGGTACCTCTATTCGTCTCTTGCATGGGACATCGGCGGACTCATGGCTCTCGCGGGCCTCACCATGGCCATCTTTCGCCGCTCCGCCATCCAGAAGCCGCACTCGCCCGGGCTTCTCGACGACAAGATCATCCTTACACTCGCCATCGTTCTCATCTTCCAGGGATTCGGCCTTGAGGGGCTGAGGCAGCTCGGCCAGACATCGTTCGGCATTGAGTATCTCGACCATCCGGATTGGGCCATCTGGTCGCCCGGCGGCTTTGCGTTTGCCGCATTCTTCTACGAATTTGTAGGCATCCGCGCGGACACGGCGGAAACGATCTATCGCGGTCTCTGGTGGTTCCACTCAGCCACCGTCCTGGGCTCTTTGCTGTACGCCGCTTTCACTCTGTCCAAGTTCAGCCACACGTGGATCTCTCCCGCCAACTGGTTCTTCCGCAACCTTGAGCCGCGCGGCAAGCTGCAGGCCATCCCCAACCTTGAGACCCGGGAGACTTTTGGCGCGGCAACGCTGACCGATTTCACCTGGAAACAGCTTATGGACGGCGACGCCTGCACGCGATGCAGCCGCTGCACGGACAACTGCCCTGCCAACATCACCGGCAAGACCCTATCGCCCATGATGGTCATCCAGAACCTCAAGGGATACGTCGGATCCTACGGTGACGCACTCTACAAGGCGGGGGGCGACGAATCCAAGGTGGATCAGTCGCTCATCATGGCTCCGGCCGGTGAGGTCGTTGACGAGGAAGACCTTTGGTCATGCGTCACGTGCGGCGCGTGCATGGAGGCCTGCCCCGTCTTCATCGAACACGTGCCGACAATCGTTGAGATGCGGCGCGCGCTCGTCATGAACGAGGGTCGCTTGCCAGAGACGGCGGAGGCCGCGCTCCGCAGCCTCGAAACGCGAGGGCATCCGTGGAGCGGCATGAGCCGCACCCGAACGGAATGGGCGGAGGGTCTCGATGTTCCTCTTATCTCCGAGGTTGAAAACCCTGAGGATTTGGAAGTCCTGTATTGGGTCGGCTGCGCCGCGTCCATGGAAGACCGTTCCATGCGCATCGCCCGGGCCA
The DNA here is from genome assembly GCA_965203815.1 of Dehalococcoidia bacterium. Taxonomy (GTDB): domain Bacteria; phylum Chloroflexota; class Dehalococcoidia; order UBA6926; family UBA6926; genus VXMO01. Next base: position 1,742,440 of record OZ241912.1, read on the forward strand.
CCGGACGGATCCTCATCAACTCCGGAATCAAGTTCGCCATTTTGGGCGACGAGGAATCCTGCACCGGAGACCCGGCCCGCCGCATCGGCATGGAGTACCTGTTCCAACTCCAGGCCATGCAGAACGTTGAGACGTTGGACCGTTACGGCGTGAAGACAATCGTCACCACGTGCCCCCACTGCTTCAACACCCTCTCAAATGAATACCCGGAATTCGGCGGCAACTACCGCGTCATGCACCACACGCAGTACCTTCAGAGCCTCGTCGAGGACGGCCGCCTCACACTTGATCAGACCAGGCAGGGGCCAACCTTTGGCACCATCACGTACCACGATCCTTGCTACCTCGGCAGGCACAACGGCGTGTATGACGCGCCGCGTGACGTCGCCGATGCCATCCCCGGCGTCGAGAGGGTCACGGAGATGGGGATGCACCGCAACCGCGCGTTCTGCTGCGGCGCGGGCGGCGGACACATGTGGATGGAAGACGGCCCCGGCAACGAGAAGATCAATCACCGACGCACCCGTCACGCCATTGACGCGGGAGCCGATGTCATCGCCGTCGCCTGCCCATTCTGCGCCCAGATGTTTGAGGACGGTGTCCGGGTGACGGGGCAGGACGAGACGATGCGCGTTCTCGATCTCTCGGAGATGATCGTCCAGACCATAGAGCCGGAGTCCGCCGCTTCCACCTCCACAGAAGACTCCGAATCCGGCTAGCGCCGATTCTTTCAAAAGACAGTGTCGGCAAGGCGTGTAAACTCCCCTATTACCCGCCCAATCTGCTTATACTAGGAGTGTGAAAGTGTTCACTCTGTTTTTCTCGGCAAGCGCGGAGCACACCCTGTAGTGCTGCGGCTTCCACGCATCATGGGCTACCAGCGGCAACCCCGCAGAGAGGGCGACAGCGAGCTCGATGAGCTTTTGCGCCCGCTCCGTGAGCTTTTGGGTCGGTTTAGGGGCGGGTCGGGCAACGGCGGCCAGGGCGGCGCAAGGCCCCCTGCCGGCACGAACGGGCCGCGCCCTTCCATGCCCATTGGGACAATCGCAGGCATCATTGCCGCAGTTATCGTCCTTGTGTGGCTCGGCTCCGGCATCTACATCGTTAACCCGGGTGAGGTCGCCGTCGTCCGAACATTCGGCAACTGGAACGGCGATCAGCAGACAGAGGGACTGCATTGGCATATCCCCTGGCCTGTGGAACGCCAGGATGTCCTGAGCATTCAGCGCGTCCAGAACATGGAGCTTGGATTCCGAAGTGTCGGAGAAATCGGCTCTGGTGAGGGCCTCGTTCAAAGGCCTACTGAGTCACGCATGATCACCGGCGACGAGAACCTCGTCGACGTGCAGTTGGTTGTTCAGTACCGCATCCGTGACGCCGGCGCGTTCCTGTTCAACGTCAAGGACCCGTCTGAGAATGGACGGCCTGACGGATTCACGTTGCGTGACGCTACGGCGTCCGCGCTGAGGCAAGTCGTGGGACAGCGTCCCATTGACGATGTGCTGACAACCGGTAAGGAAGTGGTGCAGGTTGAAACCCAGCAGCTCCTGCAGCGGCTGTTGGATGACTATGGCACCGGCATCATGGTCGTCAACGTACAGCTGCAGGACGTGCAGCCGCCCGACGAGGTGCAGGAGTCATTCAAGGACGTCATCAGCGCACGCGAGGATCGCGCTCGATTCATCAACGAAGGTGAGGCGTACCGGGAAGACATTGTTCCCAAGGCGCGTGGTGAGGCCGCCCGCATAGTCCAGGCTGCCGAGGCGTTCAAGGTGGAGCGCGTACGTGAGGCAACGGGTAATGCCAGCCGGTTCCTTGAGCGCCTGCGAGAGTACCGCAATCACCCAGAAGCAACGCGTCGCCGCCTCTATATCGAAATGATGGAGCGCATCCTCCCCAGGGTCGAAGTTATCGTCGTTGACGATGAAATCGGCGCCAACGTCCTGCCGTTCCTGCCGCTGACTGACCAGGAATCGACGGGGGCCTAGCCATGCAGCAGCGCCAAGGTGCCCCGAACATACAGCGACTGGTCAGCATTGCCCTGGTCTTGCTGGGAGGCGCTCTCCTTATTCTTCTCAGTCAGAGCGTCTATATTGTCGACGAGACTGAGCAGGTCATCATCACCCGACTTGGAGAGTATCGACGTGAGGCTACCGAACCCGGCCTCCGCTTCAAGACCCCGTTCATTGAGTCAGTACACCGGATAGAAAAGCGCCTGCTGCGGTTTGACTCGGAGCCGTCCGAATTCCTTACCGCCGAGAAGAAGGCTCTCATCATCGACTCCTACGCCCGTTACCGCATCATCGACGCCCGGCAGTTCTTCGAGGTCGTCCGTACTGAGTTGGGCGCTCGCGGCAGGCTGGAGGCCATCATCTCCTCGGAAATCCGCGAGGAAGTCGCCACTCATGATCAGATCGAAGTCATCCGGGATAACCGTGAGTCTCTCATGCGCAACGTCACGGAGCGCAGCAACGTCAAGGCGCTAGAGTTTGGCATGTCCGTTGTAGATGTCCGCATCGTCGGAGCGGACTTCCCGCCTGAGGTTGCCAACAGCGTCTACGACCGGATGCGTTCAGAGCGGACACGAATCGCCAACCGCTTCCGCGCAGAAGGTGATGAGGAGAAGGCGAAGATTGAGGCTGAGGCCGACCTTGAGCGCGCCCAGATTCTCGCAGAGGCCAATGAGAGAGCGCGGACTATTCGTGGTGAGGGTGAAGCAGAGGCCATCGGTATCCAAGGCCGCGCCATCGACACCGACCGCGATTTCTACAACTTCGTCAGGACGCTTGAGGCGTATGAGCTTTCCCTGACGGACGGCACAACCCTTGTGGTTCCGCTCGATTCGGACTTCTATCAGTTCCTGACAGACGTTTATCCAATCGGCGACGAACGCCGCACCGACTAAACCCCTCCGTCATTCCCGCATACACGGGAATCCATAATCCCCAAAACGCGCACTCACGCCGCAACGCTGCTGCCCACCGGGCACCGCTCTGCCAGCACGCATTCGGAACACAGCGGCTTTCGCGACTTGCACACGTCCTTGCCATGCGCGACGAACAAAGCATGGTACTCGTTGAACAACTGCACGTCCGTCGGCAGTGATTCATGAAAGAGAGCGCGCACGGCGTCGTATGTGGGCCTGGACTCTGCATCGATAATGCCCAGCCGACCCAGCACGCGGATGGTGTAGGCGTCGATGACGAACGACGGCAGGTTCCCCGCGTACAACAGCATTGAATCCGCCGTCTCCCGCCCAACACCGTGGAGAGCCAAAAGCTCCTCCCGCAGTTCATCGAGAGGTTTGGAAGCGAACAGTCTCTCAATATCATCGTCATAGCCGGCAAGATAATCGCCGAGCGCGCGCAGCTTGCGTGCCTTTGCGTTGAAATAACCGGACGAGCGGATCAGGGCGGCAAGGTCTTCAAGCGGCCGCGTCCGCAGCGCCTCCGGGTTGAGAGCATCGGCCTCCCGCAGCGCAGAAATCGCCTTTTCCACATTCGTCCACGCTGTGTTCTGCGTCAGAATCGCCCCGACCATCACCTCGAACGGCGTCTCGCCCGGCCACCAATGCTGCTCGCCGTACGCGGCAAAGAGCCGGTCGTAGAGTTCAGGCAGGCCGAGGGGTTTCTTTCGTCGGCGTCGGCCTGCCTTATTCGTTGTCACGAACGAGCCTCGCGCCGAGTTCATATGCCTTCGTCAAAGCATCGGGCTTGCCCTGCACGTCGGTTGGCCGCACCACACCGGCAACCAGCAGGCGCTCCGCCTCCAGGAAGTGCATACTCACCAGCCACGAGCGCGTGGCCTGCACCGCGCCGCCAAATTCCGTCGGATCGTCTCGATCGGCGGTAGCGATGATGAGCGCCCTGCCCGGGTTGCTGTCACGCCGCAGATGTTGATTCATGACGTACTTTCGGACCCACATCGGCTGCGTCCGATCATAGAGCGCCTTTGTTTGCGCAGGCACGCCGCGAAACGTCACGGGAAAAGCGATATAGATCAGGTCCACGGACCGCAGCCTCGCGTACAGCGCCTGCATGTCGTCCAGCACCGTGCAGACGCCGGTGAGCATGCAGTCTTCGGAGTGCGGGCAGATGCAGGGGCTGACGGAAAGATCGAGGAGGCTGATGAGTTCCGTGTCCGCGCCCGCGTCCCGCGCCCCCGCAAGCGCCCGCTCCAACAGCGTTTCGCTGTTGCCGCCGCGCCGCGTGCCGCCCGCGATTCCAAGCACAGAAATAGTCACAGTCGGATTATAGGCGCGCCGGCCCGTGCGGTACGATGGAACACACGGCTGAAAAGGGGGCAGGGGGAGGAAATGACAACAACCACGACGACGTTTCGGCAGCGGCTGCGGGAGGCGAGTGAGCGCAACAATTCCCTGCTCTGTATTGGCCTCGACCCCGATCCCGCTGAAATGAACGGTCGCGACATTGCGGATTTCTGCATCGCTATCATCGACGCCACAATCGACCTTGTCTGCGCGTACAAGCCAAACCTCGCCTTCTATGAGGCGCACGGCTCGGCGGGATACGCCGCGCTTGAGAGAATCATCGACCACGTCAATGGTCGAGTGCCCGTGCTCGGTGACGCCAAGCGGAATGACATCGGCAACTCTGCCCGTTTCTACGCGAAGGGGCTGTTCGAAACGATGGGCTTAGACGCCGTTACCGTTAATCCGTTCCTCGGGCGAGACAGCCTCCAACCGTTCCTTGATTATGAGGACAAGGGTGTGTTCATCCTATGCCGCACATCCAACCCGGGCGGCGCGGACCTACAGGGCCTCAGCGCCGCCTACGACGGCGTTCCGATGCCGCTTTATGAAGCCGTCGCTCACCTGAGCAACTCGTGGGACACAAACGGCAACATCGGCCTCGTGACGGGCGCGACGTACCCGTCCGAAGCGAAAAGAATCCGTGAGATTTGTCCCGATATGCCCTTCCTCGTTCCCGGCGTCGGCACGCAGGGCGGCGAGCTTGAGGCAGCTCTATCAGCCACGCTTGATGCAGACGGCGGCGGCATCCTGGTCAATTCGTCGCGGGGAATCCTGTACGCCTCCGGCGGCCCTGATTTCGCAGATGCCGCCCGGACCGCCGCGGAGAATCTCCGAGCACAGATAGAGAACGCTCGCCCGTCTGCGTAGCGTTTAGCCGTCAGGCCGCTCCCACCAGCGAAAGCACGACGGTCACCGAGACGAGACTCCCAAGCGTTCCGGCCACCACGATTCCACTCGCGAGTTCCGGCCTGCCTTTGTATTGCGTCGCCAGGATGATGGTCAGCACGGCGGTCGGCATTCCCGCCACGACAATGAGGACTTTCGCGGTCAAATCATCGAATTGCAGCAGCTGAACGAGTCCGTAAGCCACGAGGGACGACAGGACCAGCCTGATGGCGACTACGCCCGCAATTGCTCTAGCTCCCGCCATTTCTCTCGTTGAAGCAAGCTGGATGCCCAGGACGATGAGCATGGCCGGAATCGCCGCGTCGCCCATGATCTGCGCGGGCTGCTGGATAAAGTCCGGCAGCTCGATAGCCAACATGCTGACGGCAAGGCCAAGAACTGCGGCATAGCTTGTGGGCAGCTTGGCAACCGACACTAGGGAGCCGACCAGGTTCGATTGTGCGCGGGAGGCGATGAACGCGCCGACCGTCCACGCGAGGATGGCCTGCGTCACGAAGAACACGACGGCTATAGCCAAGCCCTCGTCTCCGAACGCGAACAGCGCCACGGGCAGGCCATAATTGCCCGCATTCATGAACAGCGCGCCAATGACAAAGGTCGATTGCGCGTCTTGCGGCACTCTCATTGCCCGGGCGGCGACATAGGCAATGACATAGAGGGACGCCATCAGGAGCAGGCTGAACGCGGCGATGCGGGCAAGGTCCTCAAGGGCGACCTGCGTGGTGGCGAGGCCGTTGAAGACGAGCGCGGGGCTGAAGATGAAGAGGATCGCCTGGCTGAGCGGCTCCGGCGAGATTGGCCTGAACCTGTGAACAAGCGCCCCGACCGCCGCCATCAGGAAGACGGGAAAGACGATGCTGATGAAGATACTCAGGAAGTCCATTCAGCGTTGATGCGGTCAAGGAGGTCCGGCAGTTCCTCCAATGAGCTGATCACGCGGGCAGCTTTATAGCCCTCGAACACGCCTTCCCTGTCCAGGAGGACGGGTAGAATGCCAACCCCTGCCGGGCCCTGCACGTCCGAAAGCGGCTGATCACCCACGTGGACAACCTCATCGGCGCTCGCCCCTGCCCTCTTAAGTGCCTCCTCAAATATCGGAGCATTGGGCTTGGCAACGCCAACCTCTTCTGACGTGACCGCAAAGGACATGAATTCAGCGATGCCCAGGTCGAGCAGCGTCTGTCCCAGGCCGCCCTCGAAATTGGTGACGACACCGATGGAGTAGCCTCTCTCTTTGAGGGCCCGCAGCGACGGCACAACATCCGGGAACATCGCGAAGCCCTGCCGCGTCTCCCAGACCCGCTCGAAGATGCGGCTCGCCAATTCAAGGTCCACCGTCACTCCCGCGCCGGCGAGCAGCAGCATTTCGTACCGCCCCCACAGCTCCCTCACTTGCTCCGGCGTGCGGCGGCTCAGCGGGAGCTTTCCGTTCTCCTCGGAGAGGAATTGGTCTGCGGCAGGATAGGCGCGGATGACGGCGTTTGTGTCGACCGTGATACCGAATTCAGCGCAGGCCGCGGCCTGAATCTGCTCGCGTCTCGGCTCGAACCTGACGATGGTGTTGTAGAAGTCCAGAGAGATTGCCCGAATACACGCCATAGCAGTTCTCATCCTAACATCGGCGGGTTCCGACCTATGCGGGCGGGGCCCTGAAATCTGGCGTCTTTACCCTTGACCCAAAGCACGCTCAGAACGTAGCATGACGCAATCCGATGGCCACGCGGGGAGGCATACAGCGTTCATCGTCGCGCAACCGCACTGTAGGTGAAACCGCAATCATCGGCTCGGCCGGATGTATCAGTGACAGGGGGTTGCAATGAATTCCAGCCTGATCAGCAAGATCGAGAAGGCGCGGAAGTACGCCGAGGAACGGGACGACCGAATCAGGTTCGAGTCGTTTCGCGCCCGAATTTCCGGCGACAACAGCGAGCACATCGTCGAACTGAAGGACGGCGTGTTTACGTGCGACTGCGACTTCTTTGCAGGCTGGAGCTCTTGCAGTCACGTGATGGCCCTTGAGCGGATCCTGGGCGCAACCATCCCTGAGCCGCCCGTCGTCGAGCACCGCTAGCCATCAAACAGCGGCCTCAGCCGCGCGTACGTCTGATCCAGGCTCTCCGGCAGCAGCTTCGTCTCGCCCACGACGGCCATGAAATTCGTGTCGCCGCCCCAGCGGGGAACGACGTGCAGGTGTAGATGCCCCGGCACGCCCGCGCCCGCCAAACGTCCGATGTTCATACCAACGTTGAACCCATCCGGCCCATACTCTCTCTTGATGATTCCGACACACCGCTGAGCCAACATCCACATTTCCGCGCCGGTCTCCGGCGGCAATTCCTCCAGCGCGCCGATGTGTTCGTACGGCGCGACCATCAGGTGGCCGGTGTTGTACGGGTACAGATTCAGGATGACGAATGAGCGCTCCGCGCGGTGAAGGATATAGACCTCATCGTCCTTGTCGAGAGTCGGATTCTCGCAGAGAAAGCACGTCGGCGCGCCCTGCTCTCCGGCCTGGCCTGTCACGAATTCCGCCCTCCACGGAGTCCACAGACGTTCCATTACGTCCCTGCCCTATGGCGCAAGGAATTGGACGGTCGGCGGCGGCGCGTCGAGCTGTTCAAGGAACGCCTCTACCGTTGTGACAGGCAGCATGCAGATGTAATTCTCGCAGACGTAGGCCGTCGCCTTGTCGTTGATCATCGAGCGGCCCTCCAGCACGGGCAGATCGCCCCATTCGAATGCCTCATCCGGTGTGGCGGCGACCACGATCTTGTTCGGCATGAACCGCGTATTCAGGGCGTCCAGAAGTCCGCTCATGTCGTTCGCGGCCCTGTCGCCGATGAGCGCAATCTCCTTGGTGGAGCCGATGGCGAAATCGAGCGCGGCGAGCCAATGCCCCACCGCCGTCGGGTAGCGCTCCATGTACATGTGGACGCTGCGGAGTGCCCTTTCTGCGATGGCGTGGTAGTTTCCGTTCCCGGTAAGCGCGTGGAGGCGCAGCAGGGCTTTCGCCGCCGCCGCTCCACCGGACGGGGTGGCGTTATCCAGTACGGTACGGGGACGAACCACGAGCGACTCAGCATCACTGCCGATGTCGTAGAAAATCGATTCCGCGTCGTCCCAGAAGAGTTCAATGATGCTGTCCGCCACTGACACGGCCTCGTCCAGCCATCGCCGGTCAAAAGTGAGTTCAAAGAGCGAGAGCAGGCCGTTGGCAAGGTTGGCATAGTCTTCCAGGTAGGCGGAGATGCGGGCCTCGCCGTCCTTCCAGGTTCGCAGCAGACGGCCCTCCGGCGTCCGCATCGTGCCGACCAGGAATTCGGCCTGTTTTTCTGCGGCGGCGCGGTAGTCGGCCCTGCCGAGCGCGCCCGCCGTCTCGGCGATCGCCCGCAGCAGCAGCCCGTTCCAGCCCGTCAGGACCTTCTCGTCGCGGAACGGCCTCACCCTGCTCTCTCGCGCCTCAAGCAGGGTCTGCCGGGAGCGGGCGAGCGATTCATGTACGTCGCCAACAGACATGCCGTGCCGCGTGGCTAACTCATCATCGGATGCGGCGCGATTGAGGACTGCCGAGCCGCTGTCCTCAAAGTTGCCGGACTCGGTGACACCGTAGGCATCACAGAACAGGGCCGCGGCGGACTCATCGCCCAGCGCCGCCCTGATCTCAGCCGGTGTCCAGACATAGAACTTGCCCTCTTCGCCCTCGCTGTCCGCGTCAAGCGTGGAATAGAAACCGCCCTCCGGCGACAGCATCTCCCGCAACAGGAAATCAACGGTTTCCTCAACAACTCGCTGAAAGTCATCCCGCTTGGTGAGCTGCCACGCGTGAAGATACACGCCCATGAGCAGTGCGTTGTCATAGAGCATCTTCTCGAAATGAGGCACAAGCCATTGGGCATCTGTGCTGTAGCGATGGAATCCGCCGCCAAGTTGGTCGTATAGCCCGCCGGCGGCCATGTGCTCCAGCGTGGTCTCAAGGATGGCGCGGGCGTTGGTGTCGTCATCGTTGGCGGAGATGTAGCGCATCAGGAACTCAAGCAGCATGGGTTGGGGGAACTTCGGCGCGGCCATGAACCCGCCGTTGGCCGCGTCAAACGTGCTGCTCAGCCGCGCAAACGCCTCCGTGAACAGCTCCTTCGACAACAGCGAGTCCTGTCCGCTTGATGCCACGGTGGCGCGGCGAAGGTGGTCGACGATGTTCTGCCCCGCCTGCTTGATTTCCGTTTTGCGCGCCGTGTACGCATCCAGCACGGTGGTCAGTACGCGCGGAAAACCGGGCATTCCGGGGCGATCCTCCGGCGGATAGTATGTGCCACCGAAGAACGGCGATCCGTCCGGTGTCAGGAAGACGCTCAGCGGCCAGCCGCCATGGCCGGACAGCGCCTGCACCGCGTCCATATAGACGGAGTCGATATCCGGACGTTCCTCACGATCAACCTTGATAGACACGAAATTGTCATTGAGGAGCTTAGCCGTGTCTTGATTCTCAAAAGATTCGCGCTCCATAACGTGGCACCAGTGGCACGACGAGTAACCGATGCTGAGAAAGATGGGTACGTCGCGCTGCTGTGCTGCCGCCAGCGCCTCCTGTCCCCACGGATACCAATCCACGGGGTTGTGCGCGTGCTGCTGTAGGTATGGACTTGTCTCATTGATCAGGCGATTCGGCACCCTGTGTCCCCCGTTCCCCTGCGGACGCCCCGAGCGCCCAATGCTCAATGTTGCCGTCAAGAACGACAACGCTTGTCTAATCGTTCTCGCCCTGCGACCACTGCCAGAGAGCGGGCTTGATGCGTTCCAGGATGAGAATGCCCTTGCGCGTATCACTCGCCAGGCGCGCCGGGTCGCTCTTCGCGACGCGCCGCTTGAACAGCCAGTACGTGAATGTCTTGTATTCGTCCAAAGATGAGCGGACGGGCGCGTTTACCTTTCCTCCTGTCGCGAGGCGGAACTCCGTGCGGAGATCGCCGCTGGGGGCGCCGTATAGGCGGCTCATCGCTTCATCTTCAATATGGTTCTCACGAGCGCCGAGGTTCTGCTGCGCCTTTGCAACCTCCTCGATATTGGCCTGCTGCAACGCCTCCTCTACCACCACGCCGTACAGGAAGTTCAGGTGGGCGGCATGCTTGCCGTGGCCGATGCTGCGGCGAAAGAGCTCGGCGTTGATGTGGACCGGCGCCCTGCCCTCAAACAGCAGCCGCGTCGCTTCCTGCTCAGGTATCACGTCTTCCGCCGCCTCAATCAGCCTCTCCGCCAGCAACAGCCAGTCAAAGGCCTCTCCTGCGATGACATAGGTATACTCGTGCCCATTCAGCTTCTCACTCGGCGCGCTCCACTCTGCAACGGCGTTGAGGAGAGCGAGGAACCAGTTCTCACCACCACGCGCGGCGGCGATAAACGACTCAACGATTTCCTCCGGAGTTCGATGTTCCTGCGCCCCATTGACGTGTGGGGCCTCAACGTCGACAACCGTCTGCGCGGAGGCTCGCGATCGCGGAGTCATAGCGACTCAGCCGGCTGAATGGTCGGTGTGTTCGTTAAGCGGCGCATCAGCAGAGGCCCGCTCCGTAGCATTTCTTGTATTTGAGGCCGCTGCCGCAGAAGCAGGGATCATTGCGTCGCATCTTGGGGGTGGCACGGCGAACCGGGCCTCGGGCCGCTTGCGCATCCGGCGCCTGCCCGGTGGCATCTCGCTGCTGGGAGGCCATCGGGCTTTCGGCCATCTCACCGCGGCCTGCTACCACGCCGTTTGGCGCTGTGCCATTTGCAGTTGGCGCGACGCGACGCGCCGGCTGTGCCGTCACGTCAAGGTGGAGCACGGTGCGGACAATGCCGTTGCGCAGCCGATCCATCAGCTCCTGGAACATGCCGTGGCTTTCCTGCCGATACATGACCAGCGGGTTGCGCTGCCCATATGCCTGCAGGCCGGCGCTCAGCCGCATCTGTTCCATGGCGGTCAGATGCTGAACCCAGAGATTGTCGAGCGTTTGCAGCAGGACAAGGCTTTCCACTTCCCGCAGTCGCTCCGCGCCAACCTCTGCTTCAACTTCCTCGTAGACTGCCAACGCGTATTCAACCAACTCGTCCGTGATCTCCGTTCGCGTCAGATCGAGTATCTGCCCGGCCTCCAGCCAGTCCGGGGCGGGAAAGGCGGCGCGCGCGGTTGCCACAAATCCCTCAACGTCCCAGTTGGCCGGGTCGCGGTCTGCCAGGTGCGCGTCAACGATGGCGGCGCACTCGTCGGCAATCATCTGCCGGATGTTTTCCCGCAGGTCCTCTGATTGCAGGACTTTGGCGCGTTCCGAATAGACGATGGAGCGTTGACGGTTGATGACATCATCGTATTCCACAAGGTGTTTGCGTACTTCAAAGTTGTTGCCTTCGACACGGACCTGCGCGTTCTCAAAGGCTCGCGAGACCATGCGGTTCTCGACCGCATCATCGTCCTTGAGGCCGGACCATGACATGATCGACTTGACCCTGTCGCCGCCGAACCGCTTGATGATCTCGTCCTCAAGCGAGACATAGAATTGCGACGCGCCGGGGTCGCCCTGCCGCCCCGCGCGGCCACGGAGCTGGTTGTCGATGCGCCGCGCCTCGTGCCGTTCGGTACCGAGGATAAACAGGCCGCCCAGGTTCAGCACCTCGTCATGCTCTCGCTGCCAGTCTTCCGCGTCGCGCCCCTCCGGGTTGCCGCCGAGGATGATGTCCGTGCCGCGTCCCGCCATGTTGGTGGAAACGGTTATCGCGCCGAGGCGGCCGGCCTGCGCAACAATCTGTGCCTCGCGGTCATGCTGCTTGGCATTCAGAACCTCATGCTCCAGTCCCTCGCGACGGAGCAGGGCGCTGAGGCGTTCCGACGTGTCGATGGAGGCCGTGCCTACGAGGACAGGTCTGCCCTCATCATGCAGCTCCCTGAGCGTGCGGACGATGGCCTTGAACTTGCCCTCCTCGTTCAGATAGATGAGGTCGGGATGATCCTCGCGGACGGATGGCTTATTGGTGGGAATCGGCAGCGGATCAAGGCTGTAGATCTTGAGGAACTCTTCGGCTTCGGTGGATGCCGTGCCGGTCATGCCCGCCAGCCGCTCATACATGCGGAAATAGTTCTGGAGCGTGATGGTGGCAAGGGTCATGGACTCCCGCCGAATCGAGACACCCTCCTTCGCCTCAATCGCCTGGTGAAGGCCCTCGGAATAGCGTCGGCCCGGCATCAGGCGGCCCGTGAACTCATCGACAATGACCACTTCACTTTCACCATTGACGACGTATTCCTTGTCACGGTGGTAGACGAATTCTGCCTTGAGCGCGTTCTCAAGGAAATGCACCGCCGTGTAGTGCTCCGGCGCATAGAGATTATCGATGTTCAGCGCGCGCTCAATCTTGGTGATGCCGTCCTCAGTCAGGGACACCGCGCGCGTCTTGGGATCGATGGAGAAGTCATCCTCCTCCGTGAGACGGCGTGCCAGTTGCGCGAACTGCCCATAGCTCTGCGTCGGCGTCTGCCCCGGTCCGCTGATGATCAGCGGCGTCCGCGCCTCGTCGATGAGGATGTAGTCAACCTCGTCAACGATTGCGTACACAAGCTCGCGCTGCACACGCTGCTCGGCTGTGAGAGCAAGGTTGTCCCTCAGATAATCAAACCCGAACTCGGAATTCGTGCCATACGTGATATCCGCGGCATACGCCTCTCGCCGGTGGACGGGGCGCATCACCTCATCCGACTCCGTGTTGTCAGGGTCATACAGTAGAGACTCGTCATGCTGCAGGCAGGCAACGGATATGCCGAGGGCATGGTAGACGGCGCCCATCCATGAGGCGTCGCGCCGTGCCAGGTAGTCGTTCACCGTGATGACGTGGACGCCCCTGCCGGTCAGCGCGTTGAGATACACCGGGAGCGTGGCGACGAGCGTCTTTCCCTCGCCCGTCCGCATCTCCGCAATGCGCCCCTGGTGCAGCGTGATGCCGCCGATGATCTGCACGTCAAAGTGCCGCATTCCAAGCACGCGCTTTGAGACCTCACGCACTGCGGCGAACGCCTCCGGCGCCAGATCGTCCAGGGTTTCCTTATTCGCCAGGCGCTCGCGGAATTGGTCGGTCATGCCCCGCAGATCATCGTCGCTCAAGCGCGCAAAACGACCCTCGAGTGCGTTGACCTCATCCACGGCGGGCTGCATGCGCTTGACGGCGCGTTCGCTGCCATCACCGAGAATCTTGCGGAGTTTGCTAATCACGTCCTGCGCCCTCCACCAACCACCGTTTCCAGGACGTACGTCATCACACCCAGGCCGACACGGTTGCGGTGGAGATAGGCGGCGCGGTGGTCCGCGTCAAACCACTCCGGCAGCTCAACCGTGCGCGGCATGGGATGCAGCACGATGGCGTCCGCATTCAAGTCTTGCTGTGCCTGTTCTGTCATGATGATTGGCCTGTTTGCGGAGCCGCGCTCCGCCTGTACCCGCGTCATATACAAAACGTCGGTTTCTTTAAGGATACCCCGACTCAGGAAATCAGTCTCTTTCAGCTTCGGCGCGGTCTTTCTCACGGCCAAAGACGCGAGGTCCGACGACAGGCGCAGGCCCGGATCCGTGACGACGGTGATGTGATTGTCAAACAAGGCAAGGGCCATGATCAGGCTGTGGATGGTGCGCCCGTGCAGCGCGTCCCCCGTCATGGTGACGTTCAGTCCGTCCAGCCTGCCGAACTGCCGGTAAATCATGGAGAGGTCGATGAGCGTCTGCACAGGATGCTCTCCGGCGCCATTGCCGGCGTTGATCACGGGGCAGGCGCTCGCCGCCGTCGCGATGGTCATGGACTCCGTATCGGGATGGCGGAGAATAAGCGCCGCGATGCCGTAGTCGGCCAGCACGCGAATCGTGTCAGTCAGGCTCTCACCCTTGTTGACCGAGCTTGCGCTGACATCAAGGGGAATAACGTCAAGCCCCAGCACGCGGGCGGCGAATTGGAATCCCAAACGCGTGCGGGTGCTCGCCTCATAGAACGCGGTTGCGACGGCGCGGCCATCTCGCGCCGGGGGCGCAACATCCTCCGGCAACGGTTGCTCAACAAGGTCACTGACGACGTGGGACAGGGACTCGGAAGAAATACCCTGCAGGGTGATGAACGACTTGCCTTTCGCTAACACCCCAGCCTCCCTGCCCCGCGGCAATGCGCCGGGACGAGAGCCGCGGCGCGCGCCACGCCTACGCTATTGCTGGAACATCTCCCCAACCGATCGGTTGAAGTGGATGCGCCTGATGGCCTCGCCCAAAAGCGGCGCGACGGACACCACCCTGATGTTCATGCCGTCCGTGTTCTTGTTGTCGATGGGCAGCGTGTCTGACACGACGAGCTGATCGATGACACTTTCCCGCAGGCTTTCACTGCCTGGCATGGACAGCACGGGGTGTGTCACAGCAGCGGACACGCTCGTCGCGCCATGCTCCAATACGGTTTCCGCCGCCGCCACAAGCGAGCCACCCGTGTTGACCTCGTCATCAACGATGATCGCCCTGCGGCCTTTCACCTCGCCGATCACGCTGACGCTCTCCGAGCGATCACTGTTGCCAAACCGGCGCTTCTCGATGATGGCGAGGGGCTCCCCCCACCGCTCTGCCACGTCACGCGCGCGTTTCGTGCTGCCCACGTCCGGGGCGACAACAACGCCTGCGGAATCGGTATCAAGGAAATAGTCGGCAATCAGCGGCAGGGCGGTTAGTTCATCAACGGGGACGTTGAAGAAGCCCTGGATCTGTCCGGCGTGCAGGTCGATGGTGAGAACGCGCTCCGCCCCTGCCACCTGGATGAGGTCTGCGATCAATCGTCCCGTAATGGGAACGCGCGGCTGGTCTTTCTTGTCCGTGCGGCCATAGGCGTAATACGGGACAACAGCAGTGACGCGGCCCGCCGAGGCGCGTTTGGCCGCGTCAATCATAATCAGGAGCTCCATGATGTTTTGGTTCACGGGGCTCGAAAACGGCTGGACTAGAAAGACGTCGCGGCCCCGGATGTTTTCCTGGAACCGCACAAAGATGTTCTCGTTGGAGAACTGAAAGACCTCGACCGCTCCGGGCTCGATATCAAGGTATTGGCAAACATCAGTCGCAAGGGCTTGGTGGGCATTACCGGAAAAGATCCGCAAGTCAGAATTCTGGTACACCCCGCCCCCTTGCCTACCCCTCTGCAAGTGCTTGCCGCAGTCTCAGTATAGCATCGGAACCGTCGCCGCCTTAAGTGCGCCCGTTGCGTGGGCACGCGCTTTCCTGACCGGTTGCATGCCTTATGGAAAGACCACCCTGTGCCATACTTGATGAGTCGCACAGGTTCGAACATATGGAGAAGAAATGGGCGCAACCGCGGTTATCGGAGCGCAGTGGGGAGATGAGGGCAAGGGCAAGGTCATCGACCTGCTCGCGGAGCAGGCTGACTACGTCGTCCGGTTCTCCGGCGGCAACAACGCAGGTCATACCGTGATCAACCACCTTGGCGAGTTTCGGCTGCATCTCGTTCCCGCCGGCATCTTCAACTCCCAGACCACGTGCATAATCGGCAACGGCGTCGCCATCGACCCTGAAGTCTTGCTTGGGGAAATGGACCAGCTTGAAGCCGCCAATATCGATACCTCTCGCCTGCTGATCAGTGATCGCGCCCACATCGTCTTTCCGTATCACAAGCTCCTGGATGAACTGGAGGAAGGACGCCTGGACGCAAACGCCATCGGCACGACACGACGCGGCATCGGACCCGCTTTCACGGACAAGACGGCGCGGCGCGGCCTCCGCATGGGAGACCTGCTCGACCGCGAGGGGCTGCGCGCCAAGCTGGAAATCGCCATGGAGTATGCAAACCTGGTCTTGCAGGGCGTGTACGGCCACCCGGCGATCGCGGTTGAGGATATCTATGAGCAGTGCCGCCACTGGGCGGAGAGGCTGAGCGGCGTTATTCAACAGACGGAACTGATCATCAACCGCGCCCTGTTGGAACAGCGCGAGGTCCTGCTGGAGGGGGCGCAGGGCACCCTGCTCGACCTCGATTTTGGAACATACCCTTACGTCACGTCCTCTCATCCGGGAGCGAGCAGCGCCTACCAGGGCGCGGGTATCGGGCCTATCCGCATCGACCACATTGTCGGGGTATTCAAGGTGTACTGCACACGGGTTGGCGGCGGGCCTTTCCCCACTGAACTCAACGATGAGCACGGCGAGCATATCCGGGAGGTCGCGCACGAATACGGCGTCACGACGGGACGCCCTCGCCGCATCGGCTGGTTTGACGCGCCAATGGCGCGCCTCTCCAACCTGGTCAACGGCTATTCATCGGTCATCCTGACGCGCCTTGATGTTTTGGATCAGCTTGAGACGATCAGGATCTGCACCGGGTACAGGCTTGGCGGGCAGACACTCGATTTCCCACCAAGCTCCTCAGCGGACCTGGCCGAATGTGTCCCAATCTATGAGGAACTGCCTGGATGGCTTGAGCCAACCAGCGATTTCCGGCACGTGCAGGACTTGCCCAAAAACGCCCGCGCCTACATTGATCGGCTTGAAGAACACATCCAGGCGCAGGTCAGCATGTTGTCCATCGGCCCGCGCCGCGACGAGAACATCATCGTCCGCCCGGCGCTGTAGGCTGCGGCCTACACCGGCAAATCCGCCTCGTACTGCGAAAGAACGTCCTGGATGTGGGCGCGGGTGGCGTCGTCCGCCTCTGTAAGCGGCAGGCGGGGTGAGCCAACGTCCATGCCGACGGTATTGAGCATGTGCTTCACAGGAATGGGATTTGCCACCACGAACAGCGCGTCGATTAGAGGCAGTAGTCGCCGGTGGGCGGTTGCGGATTCCTCTCGCGCGCCGTCAAGGAACGCATAGATCTTTCGCGCGATCTGCTTTCCGACGATGTGCGCCGCCACACTGACGACGCCGTAGCCGCCCACTGCCAGTACAGGCACTGTGTCCGCGTCATTGCCGGACCAGACATAGAAGCCGTCATCCGCCGTTTCGATGATCCGGGCGATCTGGCCAATATCCGCGCTCGCCTCCTTGACGCCTGCGATGTTGTCCACGTGGCTGAGTCGCGCCGTTGTGGCGGCAGTCATGTTGAGGGACGTGCGGCTCGGCACGTTGTACAAAATGCCGGGGATGCCGACGGACTCCGCGATAGCGACGAAATGGCGGTACAGGGAGTCCTGGGGAGGCTTGTTGTAGTAAGGAACCGTCATCAGGATGCCGTGCGCGCCGAGTTTCTCGGCCTCTTGTGAAAGTTCGATGCTCTCTGCGGTGTTGTAGGTGGTGGTTCCGGCGATGATATGCGCGCCGTTGCGGTTGGCCACCTCAAGCGTAGTCTCATAGAGGCGGAGCTTCTCTTCTGCTGTCAGCGTCGGCCCCTCGCCCGTCGTGCCCGTGACAACGAGCCCTTCCGTGCCGGAGTCGATGAGAGCCTGCGCCAGCTTTGCCGCCTGTTCGTAGTTGACATTGCCATCGCTATCGAACGGCGTCACCATTGCCGTCAGCACCCGTCCAAAGGGCGCGTCATTGCGGTCTCTCATCGTCCTCTCCCCCACGTGTCGGCTTGCCGTTTCCCGGGTCGATGTACGGATTGTAGTACGTTTCGAGCTAGTAGGTGCGGCCGGTCGGACGCGGGCCGAAGATGGCGGTTCCAAGCCGCACGACCGTCGCGCCCTCCTGAATGGCTACGGGAAAATCGTTGGTCATGCCCATGGAGAGTTCCGTCAACGACGCGGACGGGACGGAATCATTGAGGGTGCCACTAAGCTCACGGAGGCGGCGAAAACCGGGACGGGACGCCTCCGCGTCCTCCGTCATCGGCCCCACCGTCATCAGGCCGATCACATTCAGATTCGGCAGTTCGATGATGCGCCGCGCATCCTCCATGAATGCGCCGAGCCGCCCATCCTCCGCCGCGAGTCCCAACTTGAAGCCGCCGCGGTCCGGGTTGTCTGTGAAGTCAACTTCGATAAGCACATCGACCTGGCTGATTTCCATCTGCTCCGCCCGCTGGCTGATAGTCTCGGCAAGGCGCAGCGAATCAACCGTGTCAATGGCCTGAAAAACGTGCAGCGCCTGCCGCGCTTTGTTGCGCTGGAGGTGGCCGATCATGTGCCATGTTGGCGTTGCGATGTCCTGCTCTTCTGCCAACGCATTCGCTGCTGTGATCTTGGGAGCGGCCTCCTGCACCCAATTCTCGCCGAAATGCGTCAGGCCGTGCCGGATCGCTGCTATAACCCGCTCAGGTTCAACACCTTTTGTCGCCCCATGCAGGTTGACGGACTGCGGGTCGCGTCCGGCCTCGGTCGCAATCTCGGCCATCCGGTTCTGCAGCCGCGCAATGTTGTCGCCGATGGCGGCGGCTCGCTCCTCTATGGACGGGGCGTCCTGTGTTTGCATCGCGTCACCTCGTCGAGGCGACAGGCGCACTCTTTGCCAGGAGTTCGGCGATCTGAATGGTGTTCGTCGCCGCGCCCTTGCGGATGTTGTCGGATACCACCCACATGGAGAGGCCGTTGTCCAGCGCGGTGTCGCGGCGAATCCGCCCCACGAACACCTCGTCCCTGTCCTGCGCGTCGATAGCCATTGGATAGGCACTTGTCGCGGGATCGTCGGTCACAATGACGCCCGGCGCGGCTGACAGGATGTCCCTCGCATCGTCCGGTGTGATGAGGTTGGTGAACTCCACGTGAATGGCCTCGGAATGGGCGAACGCGGCGGGGATGCGCACACAGGTAGCGGAGACGGCAATCTCCGGCGCGTGCATGATCTTCTGCGTCTCCCGCACCATCTTGATTTCCTCTTTGGTGTAGTCGTCCTCTTCAAAGACGTCGATCTGCGGGATAGCGTTGAAAGCGATGCGATGCGGGAACGCGCTCGGCTGCGCCTCTTCGCCGTTCAGCACGCCACGCGACTGCTCCAACATCTCTTCGAGCGCCAACCGCCCCGCGCCTGACGCGGACTGATAGGTGTCCACGATGATGCGCTTGATGGGATTTTCACGATGCAGCGGCCATAGCGCGACAACCATCTGGATGGTCGAGCAGTTGGGGTTGGCGATGATGCCGTTGTGTTTGAGCGCGTCGTCCGGGTTGACCTCCGGCACAACAAGCGGCACATCAGTCTCCATGCGCCACGCAGACGAGTTATCGACAACAACAGCGCCTCGCTTTGCGGCCTCGGGCGCGAGCTGCTTGCTAGTGCCGCCGCCCGCGGAGAACAGAGCAATGTCAACGTTCTCAAAAGCGTCCGGCGTCGCCTCAATAACCTCTTGCTCGTCGCCCATCGCCTTGAGACGCTTGCCCGCGGAACGCGCGGACGCCATGAGCGTCAGGGACGACATGGGAAAGCCGCGCTCCTCAAGCACGTTGATGAACGTCTCACCCACAAGGCCGGTTGCGCCAACAATCGCGACGCGTGGCCGATCACTGTTCGCCATCATTCCTCTTTCTATTCCGGCCACAGCAGCGCGCCGAGGCCGTATGTCAGTTGTCCATGCCGGTTGCCCACCTCACGAATCGCGAGCAGGACGCCCGGCATATAGCTTTCCCTGTCTATTACATCATGGCGCAGCGTCAGCGTCTCGCCCGGCCCACCGAGAAGAACCTGCTGGTGCGCCATCAAGCCCGGCATCCGCACGGAGTGGATGGCAACGCCGCCGATGTCTCCGCCGCGGACACCGTCCAGATTGACCACCTTCGACTCAGCATTCGTGAAAGCCCTGCCATCCCTTGCTTCTACCATCGTACGCGCGGTGGCCATTGCTGAGCCTGAGGGCGCGTCAGCCTTGCTAGCGTGGTGCATCTCGATAATCTCCGCGTGGTCGAAATGCCGACCTGCTTCTCGCGCCACGCGCTCCAGAACGACTGCCCCGAGACTGAAGTTGGGACCGACCATCACGCCGATGTTGCGATCGGCGGCGATGGATCGCAGTTCCTCAAGGATTTCAGGCGTCAGTCCGCTGGTGCCGGTGACAAAATCCGCGTTGTGTTGGGCGGCGAGCCGCGCGGTTGGAAGAACGGCCTCTCGGATGGTGAAGTCCACCACGACATCCGGCGTGGTTTTTCGCAGGAGATCGTCAAGATTTGCGTGCTCTGTCACGTCGCCGTTTGGCGCATGAGCACGGAAAACAGACCTGCTAACCGAAGCTATTAAAGTTACCTCGTCTGAGTTGGTGATGGCATTCAACAGCACGCGTCCCATACGGCCGGTTGCGCCGTGGACGGCGACGGTTATGCCGGGTCGCGCTGCCATGGCTTTGCCTACATGCGGCGGCGAGGAGGTCGGTCGCCCTCTGGGCGGCGCGGGCGGTCGCGATCGCCGTCCGGCCTGCGCCGGGGCGGGCGGCCATTGCCGCCGGGGCGTGGCCCGCGGTCTCGATCCCTGTCACCGAAGCGGCGTCCACCTCCACCGTTACCCCCCTGCCGCTGATCGAATGGCGCGCCGGTATTCACTTCCGCCCCCTCAGGCGGCGTCTCGGCATCCGGCTCGATCAGCGCGCGGCGAGACAGGCGTATGCGGCCCGTCGGATCGATGTCCGTGACAAGAACCTCAACCTCATCGCCAACCTTGATAACATCCTCGACGCTGCCCACACGGTAGTGCGCCAGCTCAGAGATATGCACCATGCCGTCCCGACCCGGCGCGAGTTCAACGAACGCGCCGAAATCGGTCGTGCGAACAACCTTGCCCTTGAACGACTCGCCAACCTCGATGTCCTTGGTCAGCCGTTCAATCATGCCGATGGCCCTGTCCGCAATTTCGCCGTCCGACGCGCCGACGAACACCGTGCCGTCGTTCTCCACGTCCACGGTCGCGCCCGTCTCCTCGACGATGCTGCGTATGGTCTTGCCGCCGGGGCCGATCAGCGCGCCGATGCGCTCCGGGTTGATCTGGATGCGCGTCATTCGCGGCGCGAATGGGCTCATTTCAGTGCGGGACTCGGCAATGGTCCCACTCATGTGGGCAAGGAGCTCAAGGCGGGCTGCCTTCGCCTGCGCAAGGGCCTGTTCCATGATCTCATCCGTGATGCCGGTGAGCTTGATGTCCATCTGCAGGGCCGTCACGCCCTCCGATGTGCCCGCCACCTTGAAGTCCATATCGCCAAGGTGGTCCTCAAGCCCCTGGATATCCGTCAGGACTGCATAGGCGCCGGTCTTGTCCGTGACAAGCCCCATTGCGATGCCCGCCACCGGCGCCTTGATCGGCACTCCGGCGTCCATCAGCGAGAGGGTGCTGGAGCAGACGCTGGCCATTGAGGTGCTGCCATTGGAGCCGAGCACGTCCGAGACGAGCCTCAGCGTGTACGGGAATTCCATCTCGCCGGGGATGACGGGCAGCAACGCCCGCTCCGCGAGCGCGCCGTGGCCAATCTCCCGACGGCCGGGCGTGCCGACACGGCGCGCCTCACCGACGGAGTACGGCGGGAAATTGTAGTGGTGCAGATAACGCTTGGTATCGACAGGCGTGAGCGAGTCGATCTTCTGGGCGTCCGCGAGGGGACCGAGGGTAGTGACGTTGAGCACCTGCGTCTCGCCCCGCTGGAACAGCGCGGAACCATGCGCGCGCGGCAGGACGCCTACGCGGCTGGTCAGTGGACGAATCTCCGTGTGGGTGCGTCCGTCCGGACGCTTGCCATTCAAGATGCTGGAGCGGACGGCGTCCGTGAACACCTCTTCAAAGATGTGATTGAGTAGAGCGGCATCGTGTTCCCCGGAAAGCTGATCAAGTGTCTCATCGAGGAGAGCCTGCGTCGTCTCATTCCGCTCATGCCTGCCCAGACCGGACGCCGCTTCAAGCAGCCGCTCCCCGACAAGTGACTCAATGGCGTCGCGGACGGCGCTGTTGTCGTCGGGCTCCTGCAGAGCTGCCTTCGGCCTGCCGCACAAAGCCTGGAGTTCCTCCTGCATCTCGATAACGATGCGGTTGGCCTCCTGCCCCGCTTGCAGCGCCTGGCGCAGCACGGATTCGTCAACCTCGTTCGCGCCCGCCTCAACCATGACAATGGCGTTCTGCGAGCCTGCAACAACCAGATCAAGATCACTGGTGTCGCCATCGGCATACGTCGGATTGATGACAATCTCACCGTTGATGTAGCCGACGTGGCAGCCGCTGACGGGCCCCTCAAATGGCGCGTGTGAAATGGTCAGCGCCGCGGAGGCGCCAATCACGCCCAACGTATCAAGGGGATACTCGCGATCCGATGAAAGCACGGTTAGGATGATCTGCACCTCATTCCGCAATCCCTTGGGAAACAGCGGGCGGATGGTGCGATCCGTGATGCGGCCCGCGAGGATGGCCTCAGAACCCGGCCTGCCCTCCCGTCGAAAGAAGCTGCCGGGAATCTTGCCGATGGCGTAATGGCGTTCCTCCATGTCCACGGTGAGAGGGAGGAAATCAATGCCCTCTCGTGCTTGGGAGGCCATGACTGCCGTGGCAAGGATGATGTTGTCGCCGTAGCGGACGGTGACCGCTCCGCTGGCCTGTTGGGCGAGTTCGCCCGTCTCAATGGTAAGTGTGCGTCCTGCGAGCTCACGCTCGACTTTATGAATCATGCCGTTCTACTCTCCTGCGCGTTTGCGCCGGAGGAAGACGGAGCCGTATCGACTATCTGCGTAGGCCGAGCGACGCGATGAGGGACTGGTATCGTCCTACGTCTTTTCGGCGGAGGTAACGGAGTAGTCTGCGCCGCTGGCCAACGAGCATCAGCAGCCCTCTCCGTGTCGCATGGTCGTGGCGGTGGACTTGCAAATGGCCGGTCAGGTCGCTTATTCGCCTGCTCAGGACTGCAACCTGCACCTCTGTGGATCCGGTATCCGTTGGGTGTCCCCTGTACTCTTCAATAATCTGGGACTTGGTCTGCCGATCCAAACTGCCTCCGCCGTGGGCTATCGCCGTTCCTCTGTTCTTTGTCTTCTCTGTTTCCATCCGAGTATAGCAGAACGGGTAGAAATACGGACGACACATGGGGAAACGGTGTTCTGCTGCCTGTACTGAAAACCGTTCATTGCCAAGGAGGGGTCGGCCGGCCCAGTCAGACCGCCGACCCCTCTCACTCAGGGAGGATTCTCTTGAAGTTGTGTTGCCTAACTCAGCGCCTGCACAATGAGTTCAACATTGCTGCGAACCATCGTGATGTACGTGTCCGCGCCGCTGCCCGCCGCACCCAGTGAGCCGGAGTAGAGGCTGTAGAATCCCGCCCCTGTCTCATCGGCAACCGATCGCGCGATGCGTTCAGAAACGGTGGTCTCTCCGAAGATCGCGG
Source organism: Dehalococcoidia bacterium (assembly GCA_965203815.1). Lineage (GTDB taxonomy): Bacteria > Chloroflexota > Dehalococcoidia > UBA6926 > UBA6926 > VXMO01. The sequence continues at coordinate 1,765,883 of OZ241912.1, forward strand.
GAACTCCCTCGTGTTCAACAATCTCAATGAGCTCGGCAAGCTGTTCCGCGGATGATTCCGTCTCCGTTGTCCCCCCGGGGATTACCGTGCCAACCACCTCAAACCCATAAACGACGGCGAAATAGCTGAGGCTGTCGTGTGAGGTTACGAGGATGCGGTTCTCTGCCGGGATTGCGGCAACCTGCTGCTCCGTCCATGCGTGGAGTTCCTCCAACTGGGCCACGTAAGCGGTGGCATTGGTGGTGTAGGTCCCCGCACCGGCCGGATCCATGATGGACAGACGCGTGGCGATGTCGATCACTGAGTCCTTGACGCGATTCGGATCGAACCAGAAGTGAGGATCGAGCGGCCCATGGTCATGGTCGTGCTCATCCTCATGATCCTCCTCGTCCTCATGCTCTTCATCGTGGTCGTCGTCCTCATGCTCCTCGTCCTCGTGCTCCTCATCCTCGTGCTCCTCATCGTGGTCGTCGTGCTCCTCGTCCTCGTGCTCCTCGTGATGGCCGCCCATTTCCGTGAACGGAATCGGATCGACGAAATCGCCGAGCGCTACAATGCGCGACTCATCCGCGCTTGCGTTGTGGATGAGTTCCTCAAGCCAGGCGCCCTCGAGGCCGAGGCCAACTGTCAAGACGAGGTCTGCGTCAACGATATTTGCCACGTCTCGCGCGCCGGGCTGGTAGGTATGCGGGTCACCGCCGATCGGGAGGAGGCTCGTCACCTCCACACGGTCACCACCAACATTCCTGACCCAATCGGCAACGATATTGGACGTGGCGACCACCTGGAGGGGTTCGCCGTCCATCTGGGAATCCCCGGAGGAACCGGTTTGGTCTTCTGCCGTGGGGGTTTCAGATTGCGCTTGAACTGTCAGCGGGGTTTGCGCCTGGACAGCATCGGATGTCGTTGCGGTAGCTGTCGGCTCCTCCTCGCTTCCGCATGCCCCAACGGCCAATACCAGCGCAAGCGCGAGAGTCAGCAGCAAAAGGCCGAACACTCTCGCCGGAACCGGACTCTGCAACGGAACTGTTTTCATCGTGCATCTCCTGACGAATTGGCTGTGCAATTATCGAGACAGCTTAGGTTTGGTGATAGGCTGATATTACAAAACTTTCGTCATCATTTGGCGGCGACCATTCGCCGAAATCGATCACGGAAAGGACGTTTCATGCTCTTGCTGCCGCCCTCCGGCCTGCCCGCAATTGTCCGCAATCGTTTGGGCATCGGAATCCTGGCCGCTGCAACTATTGCCCTTGTCGCGCTTCTTTCCGCATGCGCTGACGGTGGAGACGACAACGCTGCGTCCATCGACGCCTCACGCAGTCAGCCCGTCGAATACACGCAGGCATATGTACAGGCTGCCATTGATCGGTACGAGGATGACGGGCTTGATGCAACTGTTGAATATCTCAACACAGATGAGAGTGTCGACGGCCAGTGGTACATGTTCGTCGCGGATGAGAGCGGGAATCTCATCGCGCACGGCGCGAACCAGGACCTGATTGGCGTTCCTCTTGTTGATGTCGTTGGAGAAAACGGCTATCCCTCGGGCCGGATCATAAGCGATGACGCGGATGAGGACGGCGGGTGGTCTGAGTACATCTTCTATAACCCGTCCACCGGTCGCTCACAGATCAAGCATTCATGGCTCATCAAGCATGACGGTCTGATCTTCGGCTCCGGCTGGTATGAGGATGGGCCGCGCAAGTCTGAACAACCGGCGTACACGCGGGCGCTCGTTCAGCAGGCACTGAACCTCTACGACTCTTCCGGCCTGGATGCGGCGCTTGAGTATTACAACGACCCGGTGAGCGTTGACGGGCAATGGTACGTGTTCATCGTGGACACGGAGACCGGCCGCACGATCGGCCACTTCAATCCGGACTTGCGAGATCGCGACCCTGCCCTACGTGTCGATCCAACAGGCTACTTCTACGGAGATGACCTGCTTGCCGCAACCGAAGAGGGGCGCTGGGTTAACTACGTGATTCGCAACCCGGGTACGGATGAGGACTCACGCAAGCACACGTGGGCCGTTCTGCACGACGGCTACATCTTCGCGTCCGGCTGGTACGAATAACGCGCAAGCCTGCGGGAGCGCCCCACACAATGTCATTCTGAGCGCAGCGAAGAATCTAAAGACGGCGTGAGCTAACCCAGTCCCAGCGCAGCGCTCAATTCCTTGTCGGACGGCTCAGCCAAAACACGTCCGCCGGGCAGGACGATGGTCGGAACAATCTGCATTCCGTTATTCAGGTGCCGCACGGTCTCCGCCGCCTCCGGCACTTCCTCGATATTGATCCACGTGTAGTTGACGTTGTGCTTGTCCAGCAGTCGCTTTGAACGCGCGCAGTCCGGGCACCACGTCGTTGCATACATCAGGATTTCCGCTTCGGTTTGCGTCATCTCGATTCTCCTTGTTGGCTTGGGGTAGTGCTTCGTACGTACTCAGTGTATTAGGGAAAGCAACTCTAGATATCTACCTCTTTCCCTCTGCCCTGTTCCACCGCCGCGCGGTACACGTGCGTCGCAAGGGCAACATCCCACAGCCCGATGCCGTGCGATTCGAAGAGGGTGATACTGGTGTCGTCGGGCTGGAGTCGGCGCCCGATGGGGACAATGGGGGGGCGGGCGGGCTCGCTGTGGTAGACAATGGGGGGGCGGACGTAGGAATGTCCGTGGAAGACGATGTCGCTGAGTTCCGGAAGGCGCGTCAAATTAACCAGCCCCCGCTCGATAGCCTCTTGGAGGTCGCCGCTCTCCAGCGCAGTTTGCTCTCTGTCATCGACGACGATGGTGTCCGCCCTTGTAACGGCCTCCAGATCAATCTCCCGGCGGAGCAGCGAGTTGGAGCCGATGGCGTTCACATGCGCCCCTGCCTTGAGCCACGCGCCCTTCAACACCGGTTCATAGGAATTCGTGGCAGTAATGACGATGTCGGCCTCGCCGGCAGCTTGCGCGTTGTCCACCGGCTCAACCGGAACTCCAACCCGCTCACTCATCCGCTCCGCGAACGTCTTACGCCGATCCTCATCTCGCCCATAAGCAAGCACGCGGGACACATCACGAACCGCGCACACGGCTGACACCTGCGTCCGCGCCTGCGTTCCCGTTCCAATAATGCCGACGGTCTGGCCGGCAACACTCTGCGCCATGTATCTTGTCGCGACGCCGCTGGCGGCGCCTGTTCTCAGCGTGCCGAGCCAATTCGCCTGGATGATTGCCGCGAGTTTGCGTTCATTCATGTCATAGAGGAGAACGTGGACCGCTCCGGCGGCATAGAAGGCAGTCTTGAATCCTAGGAAGCCCGTCTCGGCGTCACCGCCCGGCATGATTGCGACAGCGCCGTGAGGCGCGCGGAGACGACGGCGCGGGTCATTAACCGCCCTGCCCGCCCCCTGGCTCTTATGCGCGCTCTCCAGCGCATTTATCGCATCCTCCATCGACGCAAGATCGCGGACATCCTGTTCAGTTAGCAGCAGTGGCACGCAACACCTCCGAGATTGGCTTTCTTTAGGGCATGTTAAGCGGATTCCATCCCAATTGACACGCTGGAACGGCAAACGGACAATAGGGCAACGCCCTGCCCAGTAGTGGGTGGCGCGGATCACAGAGCGGGGGAGGCGGATAATGGCCAAGGCGCGGACGATTGGGGAACTACGGGAGAGCGAATACCGCGTTCTTACCGTCAAGGACGAGCTTCGCAAGAACCTCGTGGCGCGGATTCGTTCCGGGGATGAACTCTTCCCCGGAATCGTCGGCTATGAGGAAACAGTTCTGCCCCAGATCGAGAACGCCATCCTCTCCGGACAGGACATCATCCTGCTTGGCGAGCGGGGGCAGGCCAAGACTCGTATCATTCGCGCGCTCGTCGGGCTCCTCGATCCCGAAGTGCCAGTCATCGAGGGGTGTGAGATCAATTGCAGCCCCTATACTCCCACCTGCCGTTCCTGCCTGACACGGCTGGAGGCAGAGGGGGACAAGACACCAATCGCATGGCTGCCCCGTGAGCGCAGATACGGTGAGAAGCTCGCCACTCCGGACATCACCATTGCGGACCTCATCGGCGAGGTCGACCCCATCAAGGTGGCGGAGGGACGCTATCTCTCCGACGAGTTCACCATCCACTACGGCCTGATTCCCCGTACTAACCGCGGCATATTCTGTATCAACGAGCTGCCTGACCTTTCAGAGCGGATACAGGTGGGCATGTTCAACATCATGGAAGAGCGCGACGTGCAGATTAAGGGGTACAAGGTGCAGTTGCCGCTGGACCTGTTCCTGATTGCGAGCGCGAACCCGGAGGACTACACCAACCGTGGGCGGATTATTACCCCGCTCAAGGACCGGTTCGGCGCGCAGATCCGCACCCACTATCCCAAGACGCTCGACCACGAGATCGAGATCATGGACGCAGAGCGCGAGCCGATTGCGGACGTGGGCGTGAATTTGACCATGCCGAGATTTATGAAAGAAGTCGTCGCCGAGTTCACCAACCTTGCCCGCAAGAGCGGCGACGTGAACCAGCGCTCCGGCGTCAGCGTGCGCGTGTCTATCGGCAACTATGAGACCATCTCCTCCAACGCCGTGCGCCGCGCCCTCCGCCTCAAGGAGAAAGAGGCCGTGCCGCGCGTCAGCGACATGTCCTACTTCCTCACATCGACGGCGGGTAAGGTTGAGCTTGAAAGCGTGGAAGAGGGCCGCGAGCCGCGCATCATCGAGGAGCTGACCAAGCGGGCGGTTCTCAACACTTTCAACAACCACTTCTCCACCAATGAGTTTGACGCCATCATCAGGCGCTTTGACGAGGGTCTGTCCATTGACACAGGAGACATGATTCCGTCCAAGGAACTGGCCGGCTGGCTCAAGGACCTGCCGGAACTGAAAGATGCGGCCAATCGGCTTGACGTCAAGCGCTCGGTAGCGGCGCAGGCGTCGGTCGTGGAGTTCATTCTGGACGGGCTGCACCTGAGCAGGAAGATCAACAAAGACCGACACGAAGGTGGCTACCGCTATCGCGGCTGAGGCAGCTCGTGGCGCCTATCTACCGGTTCTCGCGTTGGGACGGCACACAGCTGCTGGATGAAGCAGCCGATGAAGCCCTGCTGAACGAGCTAATGGACGATGTTCTCGCCCGCGGGGACATCGACTCATCCCTCCGATCAATCATGCGGCGGGGCACGCATCCCCGTGACAGTGACGTCGACGTGCAGGGCATGGATGATATGCTGCGCCGCCTGCGCGAACAGCGGCAGGAAATCCTCCGCAAACACGACCTCGGCAGCCTGCTGGACGACCTCCGCAACAGGCTGAAAGAGGTTATCGACACTGAACGGCAGGGAATTGCGGAGCGGGTAGCGGCCGCTGATGACGCCGTCAACAGTCCGCCCGCAGGACTCGACCCCGAAACCGCAGCCCGCCTCGCCGAGCGTGTCAAGGACATGGCACAGAGGAATGAGGCTACCCTAAATGCCCTGCCCGACAACCTCGGCGACGCCGTCCGGGAACTCAATGACTATGAGTTCATGGATCCCGAGGCACAGCGGCTGTTCGAGGAGTTGAAGAGCCTCGTCCAGCAGCAATTCGTCGACCGGCAGTTCTCTGACCTCCGCGAGAGTCTTGAGAACATCACGCAGCAGGACCTTGACGCCGCCGCGGAGATGATGCGGGAACTCAACGGCATGTTGCAGCGGCATATCCGCGGCGATGAGGAAACGGGTTTCGACGAATTCATGGAGCGGTGGGGCGGCGCTTTCGGCGAGTCGCCGCCGCAGGACATCGAGCAGCTAATCGACCAACTGCAAGATCAGGCCCAGCAGGCGCAGTCGCTGATGAGCAGCCTCTCGCCGGACCAGCGCCAACAGCTGCAGGACATGATCTCCGGCATGTTGGACAACCCTCAACTCGCTCAACAGATGGCGGAACTGCAAGCCAACCTGGACATGCTGCGCGTTGGGGGCGAATTTGGGCGACAATTCAGGTTCAGCGGCGATCAGCCCGTTGCATTGCAGGACGCTCTCAACCTGATGGACGAGCTGAACCGCATGGACAATCTTGAGGACGATCTCAAGCGGGCGCTGTACGGCGGCGGCAGTATTGACCAGGTTGACCCGGAGCAGGTCAGCGAAATCCTGGGCGAGGACGCGGAGGCGTCGCTGGAGAAGCTGCGTCAGCTGGCGGAGCGGGCCGTCGAAGAGGGGCTGCTTCGGGAGTCGGATGACGGTTCACACGAGTTCACGGCGCGCGGCATCCGCAAGATCGGCGAGAAGGCCTTGGCCGAGATCTTCGGCTACCTGAGACGAACGTACACCGGCCGGCATGACGCGCGCGTCCGCGGAATGGGCGGCGAACCAACAGAGGCCACCCGGCCCTATCAATACGGCGACGAATTCAACGTTGACCTGCGCCGCACCGTGCAATCGGCGGTCATGCGCAGCGGCAACGGGGTGCCCGTGCGCCTTGAGGCGGACGATTTCCAGGTGCGTGAGACGGAGGACATGGCACAGGCGTCCACGGTGCTTCTGATCGACCTCAGCCTGTCCATGGCGATGCGCGGCAATTTTGTGACGGCAAAGAAAGTCGCGTTGGCGCTGGACACCTTGATTCGGACGCAGTTCAGCCGCGACAGCTTGTACGTGGTGGGATTCTCAACATATGCCCGCGAGATGAAGCCGGAGACGCTGGCCTACCTGAGTTGGGACGAGTTCGAGCCGTACACGAACATCCAGCACGGGCTGGTCGTGGCCCAAAAACTGCTGGCACGGCACGCGGGCGGCAACAAGCAGATCATCATGGTCTCAGACGGGGAGCCAACGGCACACATTGAAAATGGCCGAATCTTCCTCCAATACCCGCCAAGCCCGCGCACCATCCAGGAGACACTGAAAGAGGTGTCGCGCACTACGCGGGCGGGTATCTCCATCAACACGTTCATGCTGGAGCAGAATCCGTACCTGATGGAATTCGTGGACCAGATCACAAGGATCAACAAGGGCCGCGTCTTCTACACGTCACCGGAGCGGCTCGGCGAATACATCGTCGTGGACTACTACACCAACCGCCGCCGCTCGATTATTTCGTGACGAGGACCTCTGCGTAACTCCCCGTTACGGCAGCGGTGAGAACGGCAACGGGTTCAGGATGTGATTCGTGATGTGGCTGACCGTTTCGCCGTACTTCTCCATCGATTTGGGCCATTCGGGGTCAGCGTAGAACGCGCCCCACGCCGCCTCTCGCGCCTCCCAGCTCTCCCACGCGAGCAGATAGATCACCCGATGTGGAATCCCCACATCCTCCCGCCAGTAGCCGACTGCCCGGAAGCCATGCCGCTCAAACATACCGGTCGTCACGTTCGCGAACCTGTCGATCAGGTCATTCATCCGCGACGTATGCGCCTCGTACTGCCTCAATTCATAGAACATCTCTAGCTGGCCTCCGTTGGATTCACGTTGTTGGATTCTTCGCTGCGCTCAGAATGACATGGGGGAATCCGTTAGTGGGATTTAGTCACCGCTTGGATCAACGGGCAGGCCTGCGCCCGTAGCAACTTCCCACAGGAATCCGTCAGGATCGGCAAAATAGCCGGAATAACCGCCCCAGAACGTATCTGCTGCAGGTTTGACAACTCGCGCCCCGGCCGATTCCGCGAGGCGCAGCACAGCATCCACTTCCTCCCTCGACGCCATGTTGTGGGCAATGGTGAATCCGTGCATCTCGGGCTGAGGCGTCCCCTTCAATTCCGGGCGGCCAATGTCCTCGGCCAGATCGTCACGTGAATACAGGGCAAACATGATGTCGTTCAGCGCAAAGAACGTGATTTCATCCCCACCCGCCTCATGGACAGGAAAGCCCAGCCCGTCCCGGTAGAAGGCCGTCGACCGCGCCAGATCCGAGACGCCGAGTGTGATGATGCTGATTCTGGGTTCCATACGACCGTTTTCCTCCGTCAATTTCCTTTGCTCACGTGAGCGTATCGCTGCATGGCTCAGGGCTGCAAACTGCTAGCCGCCCGACATCGGATCAACGTCGACAGTCCAGCCGGGGGGCAGCGCGATCGTTTCCAGCAACTCCGTCGGCTCATCGGCAATGATCGTAACCTGCCAGCGATAGCGTCCGCGCAGCCGCTCCCACGGAGCAGGCGCCGGGCCGATGACCCGGGTATTCATGATTCCCCGTGAGCGAATCTCAGCACGCAGCGCCCGTGCCAACTGCCCTGCGGCCTCCTGCGCGTCTCGCCTCGATGTCCGAGCGCACGTCAGCCGCGCCATGCGGCTGTACGGGGGGTAGCGCAGCTGCCGTCTGAATTGCGTTTCCTCCAGGTAAAACTGCCGATAATCCTGCGCCGCCGCGGCCTGTATCGCCTGGTTCTCCGGCTCATATGTCTGCACGATGACGCGGCCCGGCGCATGACCTCTCCCAGCCCTGCCTGCCACTTGGCACAGCAGCTGGAACACCCTCTCCGAAGCGCGAAAACCCGGCGCGTGCAGCCCGATATCCGCGTTCACCACACCGACGACCGTGACACCGGGGAGATCCAGTCCCTTGGCGATCATCTGCGTACCGACAAGGATATCGGCGCGGCCATTCGCGAACTCCCCGAGAATCGGCTCATGCCCCCGAGCCTCGGCCACCGCATCGCGGTCCCACCGGATGACGCGAGCACCCGGAAACGCCGCAGTTGCCTCCTCGGCGACACGTTCCGTTCCAATGCCAATGGCCCGGATGGTGTTGCGGCGGCAGCGTGGGCAGCGTGTGGGGGAGCGCCGACTTTCGCCGCATAAGTGGCAGACTATCCGCTCGTCCGCGTGGTACGTCATCACCGTCGTACAGCGGCGGCATCGCATCGTGTGGCCGCACGCCCGGCACTGCACGGCTTGCCCCGCCCCGCGGCGATTCACAAACAGGATCGCTTGCTCGCCCCGCCCCAGCGCGTTGGTCATCGCCTCTCTCAGCGCCCGCGAAAAGATGCTGCGGTTGCCCTCCATCAGCTCCTCCCGCAGATCAACGATGTCCACATCCGCAAGCGGCCGCTCAGTCCAGCCCGCGTCGCCGCCGTCCGTCGTGGTCGTTATCCGCCCGGGCAGTTCCAGCAGGGTGATCTCATCCCTGAGAGCGGCGTACATCGTGCCCACGTCCGGCGTCGCGCTGCCGAGCACCGCAACGGCGTTCTCTCGGCGGGCGCGCTCGATGGCCACATCGCGGGCGTGGTAGCGGGGGGCGGGCGACTCCTGCTTGTACGTCCACTCCTGCTCCTCGTCCACGACGATCAGGCCAACGTCCGGCATGGGCGCAAGCGCGGCGCTCCGCGAGCCGATGACAATATCGAACTGCCCCTCCGCGATGTTCCGCCATTCGTCATACCGCTCCCGCAGCGTCAGCCCACTGTGCAGGACGGCAACGCGGCCGGGAAATCGCTCCCAGAACCGGCCGATGGTCTGCGGCGTCAGCGCAATCTCAGGCACGAGCATGATGCCCCGCTTGCCCTTCTCGATCACCTGCCGGAACGCCTGCAGGTACACCTCCGTCTTGCCGCTGCCCGTTACGCCGTGAAGCAGATAAACGTCGGACGTGCCGTCATTGATGCTCGCCGTCACGTGATTTAGCGCATCCTTTTGGTGGGGGGTAAGTTGGAGATCAGCCACAGGAGACGCCGCATCCCGCGCAGCCAGCGGGTCGCGCCGCGTCTCGCGTTGCTCCAGGGTGATGACACCGGCTTCCGCAAGCGCATCCCACGATCTGCGCGACGCCCCGGAAACACGGCGTAAGTCTGAAAGGCTCTCACCTAGGTTGGCGGCAAGCGCCTCCAACGCATCTGCTTGCCGGAACGCCCCGGACGCTCGCAGATCAGAAGCCTTGGGCATGAGTTCATCAAACGGGATTGTCGCCTCGACAAACATCTCCATGCGTGGAGAGATGCGCGGCCCCTCCCATACCTCGGATGCGTCGAGATAGCCCTTGCCCGTCAACGCCGTCACGTCGCGGGCAGCGCGCGCTCCGAACTCGTCGCGGATGGCGGCAGTGGTCGTCTCACCGGCGTCCAGAACGAAATCCAGGATCTCCGCGCGCCGTGGTGAAACGTTCTCGATTGCGTCTCGCCCCGCCTCTGTCACCCGCACGATGATCGTCTGCCGCTGCTCGAATGCCGGCGGCAGCATGGGACGGTAGGCCGTATAGAGATCGGTGTGATAGTAGGCTGCCATCCACTCACCCAAGCCGATGAGCGGCTCTGCGATAACCGGTGCATCGGCGACAAGCGACTCAATAGGCCGCGTTCGGGAATACCCCGGCTCGTCCGTGATTTCCAGCACGATGCCCTGGAACGTGTGCCGACCGAACGGGACGATAACGCCGTGCCCCGCACGCACGCGGTCGGCAAGCTCATCCGGTATGGAATAACTGTAGGATCGCCGCCCCGCGCCCGGCGCGTTGACTGCTACCTGCGCATACGCCACTACACCGACCCCGGATGCCAAGCGCTACTGGTTAACCAGTTATTCCCACATGCCAAGGCCGGCCGACTGCGCCTCGGCTTGATCCGCCCGCAGCTCGGTGACATAGCATGGGTTGAGTTCGAGCGAGAATTCGTAGGCCGTAGCGAGGCCGGCGGATACCATCTCCCGGTTGACGTGCGTTTCCTCGATGAAGATGTGCCGCAGCAGTCGGCCATACTGATCAGCCTCCTCGATACATTTCTCAAGGCGAATGCTCTGCCCGTCGGTCAGCTGCTCCGCAAGCGCCTTCGCCTCCTTGAACAGCGGCTCATCGCTTTCCGGAGAGTCGATGCCGAGCAGGCGGATACGCGCCTCAGGGCAGCATACATCCACAGTATCCCCATCAATGACGCGCGTGACAGTCACGGAGCGGTCAAAACGCGGGACGGCTGTCTCATCGGCTGCGGAAACAGGTGTGGGCGTTGGCTCAGGGTCCGAGCAGCCCTGCAGGATCAGCATCAGGCAGAGAACGATGGCTAAAACAATTAGGGGAAGAACTCTGCGACAGGAACGAACAAGATGGAAGATTGGCAAACCGTATAAGCGGGAACGGACGAGTAGAAGCGCTAGCTCTCCTTGTCCTCAGACTCCTCAGAATCCGTATCATCGGCCGAATCTGCGGGATCTGCGTCGTCGGACGATTCTTCGGAGTCCGCGTCGTCAGACGCCTCAGGTGCCTCTTCAGATTCTGCGGTCTCAGTCGCCTCGGGAGCTTCTTCGGTTTCCGCTACCGCCTCGGCCTCCTCAGCCTCCGCTGCAACGTCATCCTCGACCTCAATGGCCTCATCCTCAATCTCGTCTTCCACGATGTCATCCTCGGCAACGGCCACGGGAACCTCGGCCTCAATCACCGTGCCCTCTTCGATGATCCGGCGGGTGCGCGTGCCGGTCTTGATGCGGGCGCGGCGGCCGGTGCGGCCACGTTGATAGTACAAGCGGGCGCGACGCACCTTGCCCTGCCGAACAACGTCGATGCGTTCAAGGCGCGGCGAATTGAGCAGGAAAGTGCGCTCAACACCGACTCCCTGGATAACGCGACGGATGGTGATGTTCGCGTTCGGGCCACTGCGCGTCATCCACATGACCACGCCCTGCAACTGCTGCGTGCGTACGCGCTCGCCCTCAACAACCCGGTAGTACACGCGGACGGTATCGCCCGGTCGGACGTGCTGATAACGGTGCTGCCTGGGAATTGAGGTCAGCAGATGGCCGACGTCCATGATTCAAGCGCCTTTCCTGAGTGTTCCCGCGAGCGGAAACGCATGACAAATGTGTAATTGCTCCAATAGTTTGGGGCGCCGCCCGCTGCAGGCGTCGGCGGCAGCATTAGAGAGTATACGACCAAGAACCGCCCAATAGCAAAAACCGCCCGTCTCCCTCAGCCCTCCCACCCCTGCTCTCGCAAGAACAGCACGTCGGTATCGGAAAGAGCCGCGGCCTCCAACAGGTCCGGCCTTCTCTGCAGAGTCCGCAGCAGTGATTGCTCCCGACGCCAGCGATCCACGCGCGCATGGTCGCCGGAGAGCAGAATCTCCGGAACCGCACTGTCTTCCCACATAGCGGGGCGAGTGTACTGTGGATGCTGTAGTAGGCCAGACGCGAATGAGTCCGCCTTGCCGGAGTCCTCGCCCCCAAGCACGCCCGGCACACGGCGCGCGACGGCCTCGATGAAGACCATGGCGGGCAGTTCTCCGCCCGTCAGCACATAGTCGCCAATGGAAATCTCATGCGTGACGAGCCGTTGGCGGGCACGCTCGTCGATTCCCTCATACCGTCCTGAAATGATGATCATGTCATCCAGACGGGCGAATCGATCCACTACGTTCTGAGTCAGCCGCTCACCCTGCGGGTCCATCAAGACAACCGGCGATTCACTTTCACCGTCTTCGTCCGCCCCATGACGAGCCTCGTTAACTGATGCGGCAAGAGGGCCTGCCTTGAGCACCATGCCCGGCCCGCCGCCAAATGCCGTATCATCAACAACCTTGTGCGGCCCCTCGCCGTGATCGCGGAGATTGTGCAGACACAACTCGACCACACCGCTTCCCAGCGCCCGTCCGATGATGCTCTCTCCAAGAGGCCCGGGGAAAAGGCCGGGGAAGAGTGTGACGACGTGGACCTTCACCGGAGCGGTTACGCCTGCTGCGTTGGATGCTCGTCCGTGCGGGGCTGCCCGAGGACCTCAAGAACGTGCGGCAGAACCGGCATCAGAACGTCGAGGCACTCCTGCACGGCTTTCGGACTGCCGGGGAGATTGACGATGAGGGTCTGCCCACGAATGCCGACGACCTGTCGCGATGTCATCGCCATCGGTGTCTGTGCCACGGTCTGCGCGCGCATCTGTTCAGCCATGCCGGGCACGAGACGATCCACAACGTCCAGTGTCGCTTCCGGAGTTACGTCCCTCGGCCCAACGCCCGTTCCACCCGTAGTCACGATGAGCGCAACGTCGTCGCCGTCCGCCCAGGAGCGGAGTTGGGCAGCGATAACGGCTCGATCATCCGGCGTGACAGTCTTTTCGGATACAATCCAGCCGGCCGCGGTCACCAGGTCTTCGATTAGTTTTCCGCTTCGGTCTGCCCTATCACCGGCAGCGCTTGAATCGCTCGCAACAAGGACGGCAACACGAATATCGCTCATAGCATCAGTCTAGCGCGGCTCCAACGTGCCTTGCACGGAGCTCTTGTTTCACGCCTCCACTATCAGAGCATCCGGGAGTTGGTGTCATCAATGGTTGGATAGGTTATATCGAGGAGAGAGGCGAAGGCTACCTTGAGCTTCTCACGGTCTGCATTTGTCCAAGATTGGCCGTCCTTTGGCAAAGCCTCAAGCACCGAGAGAATGGCCGGATGTACCCCGTCATGGCGAATAACGGCGTTTTCGTTTACCGGTGGGGGATTTTCGGAAGCAATTTCATTTTTCGGTAATTCAGCCTCTTTTTCGGGCTGTCCAGCCAAATCTTTTCGGTTAGTGGCACTTTTACGTCGCGTTCTTGTCCCCTGGCCGCGTCCGAAAAGCCCTGGGTGCAGATCTTTTCCGGCTTCATTCGCAAACGCAACGAAAAAGGTGACGGCTTTCTCGGAGGTCTCAGCACCGGATCCGGCATTCTGGAACGCCGTCTTGATCTGTCCACGAGTCGCCCGGGGCAGGTCGATACCCTGAAGCAGCGGCGCGTATTTCTCGTCAAACAGCGCTGCAAGAAGCTGCCGTTTCATCTCTTCGTTTGCCGGTCGGGTAAGCGTTTCAAGACGCCGATCGGTATTGCCCTGTGGGTCCATTAAGCCCAAGAAGAGTAGAGCGCTCTGGATGGCAGATCGGGTTGAGCCTGAAAACGGAGTGTTGCGCCAAATGCTGCTGTCCAACTGGTCCGGCAGCGGATCGAGGTCGGTCTTCACGAAAGCGATGAATGTCTCCCAGCTCTTGTATGAGCCGTAGGGAGGGGCCACTCCACGTGACCTGGAACTACTTGTCACTTGTCCACTGCTCCGAAACCGGTTTTTCGTTGGTGCAATCATCCACTAATTTTTCGCCTTCTGTCAACACTGCAATTTCGTCCACGAATCGAGCCGATTTTCGTTGAGTGGACATCGCATGACAAATTCTTGAGGATGGCGGCATTTCGGTAGACGATTGTTCTTGCGACGGGGAAAAGGGACGCGCGGGAATACGCACCGAGCGTTCCTGAACAGAAAAGGACTGGGAGCAAGGAGGGAGCCATGGTGGCGAATTCACATATCTACCATGTCCCTGCCCTATTGGACGAAGTCATCGAAACGCTTCAGCCGCATGCCGGCGCGAAGTACATTGACTGCACGCTCGGCGAGGGGTCCGTCACTGAGGCGCTCCTTTCCGCAGGCGCGCAGGTACTCGGCATAGATGCTGATCCGGAGATGCTTTCGTCGGCGGCGCGCCGTTTGGGGGACCTGCCGAATGCGCAGTACACGCTGGTGCAGGCGAACTTCGCGTCCCTTAAAGAGGTGGCAGTCGCACACGGCTTTACACAGGCGCAGGGAATCATCATGGACGTTGGCCTGTCTTCTCGGCAGTTGCAGGCCATACGTCGCGGCTTCACATTCCAGGATGATCAGCCACTGGATATGCGGTATGACCCTCGGCAAGACGTCACCGCCGCAGACCTGGTCAATGATCTCCCGGAGCAGGAGCTTATCGACCTCCTCAGAACGTACGGTGAGGAGGATGCGTGGTCGGCCCGGTCCATCGCGAGGACAGTTATGGGTAGGCGGCCACTGAGTACGACACAAGAGCTCGTTGAGTGCATCGAGCTCGCAGTGGGGCAGCGCAGCGCGGCGCGAATACACCCGGCCACCAAGGCGTTCATGGCGCTTCGGATGGTCGTCAACGCAGATCTCCAGGCCCTGGAGTCGGCCCTCCCGCAGGCACTGGAACTGTTGGCCCCCGGCGGCAAATTGGCCGTCATCGGATACCAGAGTCTGGAGGATCGCATCACCAAGCGATTCCTCCATCAGGAGGCAAAGGACTGCCTCTGCCCTACCGCCCAACTGGTTTGCAACTGCGACCACACGGCGACGGTCAAGCTGCCGCGGCGGCAGGGGATCACCCCCTCCATCGGGGAAATTGCGCGCAACCCCGCAAGCCGATCGGCCCGGCTGCGGGTGGCGGAGCGCATCGCAGCGTGACCGGAGGATTGGACATTCGGGCAGCACAGCGCGGGGAAAGCACAGGTACGAGAGGACAGCAGGCAGCGCAGCGCGGGAAGCAGCGAGAAGCTGGAGAGTGCGAGAGATGGATCGGATAATCGCCGGCATCGAACTCGGTGAAAGGAAACTTCGAGTCGCCGTTGCACGGCATCGCCCGGGGTCTACCCGAATGCTCACAGGCATCGAGGCGCCCTCAGCAGGCATCGAAGACCAGACGGTCGTCGATGCGCAAGAGTTGGCGGCCGCCCTGGCCGGCATCTCCCGGAAACTGCGGACATCCGTCGATTTCCCTCTTGAGAACGCAGTCTTTGTCGTTCCCACCGGTCAGCTCCAATTCCACGAGACTGAAGCAAGCATCCGGCCATCCGGCCCCCGGGGAACAGTGGTAGAGGCGGATGGTGAGCGGCTGTTGGATAAAAGTCGTCCCGCCTTTGCGCATAATGACCGCCACTTGATCCATGTCATTCCGCAGGCGTACTCGCTTGATGGTAAGGAGACCGAGCGCCTGCCGATTGACAAGACAGGGCAGGACCTTCGAGTTCTCTCGCTGTCCGTCTCATGTGAGGCTGACACAGCGACGAATATTCGAGAGGCCGCGCAGTTGGCGGGAAGCGAAAGAGTGGCCCTGATGGCCGGACCGGTGGCGGAGAGTCACGCAGCGCTGACCGACACGGAGCGGGAACGCGGCGCTGCGGTTCTTTCCATTGGCGATCGGATCAGCACGATTACCGTCATGCACTACGGCCAGTATCTTGGTTCGGCGAAGATCGGGATTGGCGCCCGGCATTTCACCAACGATCTTTCAATTGCCCTCGATCTGCCCTACCCCACTGCCGAAGCGGTGTTGGAACAGGTCGCAACCTTTTCCAACACCGTGGGGCCGTCACGCGCCGCCATAACGGTCGCCGATGAGGGCATCGACATTGACCGAGTAGAGATGGTGGCAACGCTCCGTGAACGAGCCGAAGAGCTCTTCTCTTTGACTGAGAACGCCATCGAGCGCATCGCAGGAGATCGTGAGTTGCCGGGCGGTCTCGCCATCGCCGGCCAGCCGATCCTGCGTGACGGGCTCTCTCCACTCGGACGTTCTGTGATCTCCATGCCCATTCACTGGGCAGCGCCGCGCGGCATTGAGGGCATACCCCTCTCCGTATCCGGCAACGCGGTATGGGTTCCGGCCATTGGAGCTCTCGTCTGGGCAGGAAGCATCAATGACCCCCTGACACACCCATCGTTCCATTCCTCGCCCAGCAGCAAGTCCGGCGGCATCCTGCGTCGCCTGACCGGCAGGCTCGGCGGGCGAAACGGGGCGAAGTCCTCTTCAACTGAGACATCTATCACATCAACTGATCACAACTCAGAGCGCGCCGCGCGCAGGCAGAATGCGTCGGTTGCTCGGGGTACCGGCAAGCGGGAAAGAAGCCGGGAAGCAGCGCGGGTCTAAAGGAAACGGCAGAAAGGGAGGAATACAGATATGTCACTGCCTGAAGATGTAGATGGGTTGGTTCGCATCAAGGCGTTCGGCATTGGCGGCGGCGGCGGAAATGCGGTCTCCAGGATGGCCCGTGAGGCCGTCCCGGGTATCGAGTACATCGCCGTGAACACGGACGCGCAAGCCCTTGCGCGCTCGGACGCCCCCTATCGCCTGCGCATTGGCGACCAGATCACCCGCGGCCTCGGCGCGGGCGGCAACCCTGAGATTGGCCGACAGGCCGCAGAGGAAAGCCGCGATGACATCTATGAGGCCGTCAAGAATTCTGACATGGTCTTCATCGCAAGCGGCATGGGTGGCGGCACCGGCACCGGCGCAGCCCCCGTTATCGCCTCAGTTGCCCGGGAAACCGGCGCGCTCACCATCGGAATCGTCACGCGACCCTTCGCCTTTGAGGGCACCCACCGGGCCCGACAGGCCGAAGAGGGCATTGCCAGCCTGCACGGCTGCGTTGACAGCCTCATCATCGTTCCCAACGAGCGGCTCCTTGCCGTTGCCGGAACGGAAGCCTCCTGGCACGACGCGTTCCGCATGGCTGACGATGTTCTTGGACAGGGCGTCCACGCCATCTCCGAGCTCGTCACCGTCCCCGGTGAGATCAACCTCGACTTCGCCGACGTGCGAACCGTGATGTCCATGTCCGGTCAGGCCCTCATGGCCATCGGCAACGGGCGCGGCAGCACACGGGCAACGGACGCGGCGAAAGCGGCCATCCAGAACCCGCTTCTTGAGATCGACATCACGGGCGCAACCGGCGTCCTCTACAACATCACGGCCGGTTCCGACCTCTCGTTGGCGGAGATTCATGCAGCCTCGGAGATCATCTCCCAGGCCGTTGATCCCAATGCCAACATCATCTTCGGCGTCGTTTCCAACCGCGCCAGTGACGGTGAGGTTCAGCTGACCCTCATCGCCACGGGCTTTGAGACGGAGCAGGAAACCTTCGAGGATGACGAGGTGGTCGATCAGATTCTGCGCGACGCGCTCGGAGACGGAGACCTGGATCTCCCGCCGTTCCTGCGCCGCAAGAGCAGGAGGATTGCCCGCTAAGCCCCTTTAGGGCTCCTAAAAAGAACTTTTACCACCCAGTCTTCCCCTACCCCCAGGGAAGCGCAGGCCACCCGAACTATCGGAGTTTCGGCCTGCGTTTTCCTTTTTGTGAGCTTTAACCGGCTCGCGCCCCGGTGAGTTCCCGCGGCAACAGGAAAGTGACGTTCTCTTCCAGCGCCTTCAGCGTCCGAACGTCCTCCACTCCCGCGGCCATGAAATGCGCGATAACCTCTTCCACGAGGGAGTCCGGAGTGGACGCCCCGGAGGTGATGCCTACTGACTTCGCGCCCTGCAGCCAGGACTCATCCAGGTCCACCAGGCTGTCCATCAGATACGCCCTGCACTGCCCCGTATCCGCCACCTCTCGCAGACGCTGAGAGTTGCTGCTGTTCTCCGCGCCGAGAACCAGGACGACATCCGCTTCCTGCGCCAACAGCTTCACGGCGTCCTGTCGGTTCTGTGTTGCAAAGCAGATATCGGAGCGCGCAGGCGTTCGGATCTTGGGAAAGCGCATCTTGAGCGCATCCACGATGTCTTTCGTCTCATCCACGCTCAGAGTTGTCTGCGTAACGAGCGCCACGCGCTCTTCATCCGGAACGCTGACTGTGCCCACATCATCCATATCCTGAACCAGGATGATGTCGTCCGGCGCCTCGCCCATCGTGCCGATGATCTCATCATGGCCTGCGTGGCCGACAAGGAGAACCTTGTAGCCGTCCCGAACGTAGCGGACGGCCTCCACATGCACCTTTGTCACCAGAGGGCATGTGGCATCGATGACGTCAAGCTCGCGTCCCTTCGCCATCTCCCGCACGATGGGTGCGATGCCGTGCGCGCTGAAAATCATGCGCGCGCCCACGGGCGCCTCAGACACCTCTTCAACGAACACCGCGCCCTTCCGCTCCAAATCCCGCACGACAAAGAGGTTATGAACGATCTGGCGGCGCACGTATATCGGCGGGCCGTACTCTGCCAGGGCCAGCTCAACTGCCTCAATGGCGCGGATCACACCGGCACAGAAGCCGCGCGGCTCCGCAAGAATAACCCTCTCGATCGTCAATGAGTTGTCCATATTGCCTCTTCCAAACTTGCCAGCCACTCTAACCTGCCAGCTACTCTAATCATACACGTAGCCCATCCACCTTATTCTCACGTGCAGTTGCATCTTGGCGCATGGGCAATGTTGTTATAGTGGAGTTGGCGCGGAGAGCGGCTATGCCGTATAGTGTGCGATTCACGCGCCCCAAAACCACCGGAGGTGGCTTGTGAAAGACATTCGTCTTCACCGAGAGATTCCCCGAAACGTCCACACCGTCATCATGGCGTTCTTTGGATGGTCCGATGCCGGCGATGCCGCCACGGGCGCCGTCGATTTCCTTGGACGCGCGCGCAATGCCGAACTCGTCGCCGAGTTCGACCCGGACGAGTTCTTCAATTTCACGGACTACCGCCCTATCGTCAACGTCGATGACTCCGGCGTGCGGTCTCTCACGTGGCCGCAGAACCGCTTCTATCTCGCGCCTGGCACAGACGCGACGGAGCCGCTTCTCCTCTTCTCCGGCATTGAGCCGCACCTGCGGTGGAACCGATTCAGCGACCAGTTCGTTGACTTCCTCCTCGAATGCGGCGTCGAGCACCTCATCTCGTTCGGCGCGCTGCTGAACGCCGTGCCCCACACACGCAAGCCGTACGTCAACGGCAGCAGCAGGACGCCGGAGATCAAAGCGACGATGGAACGCCTCGGAATCGCGCGCGGCGGCTCCTACAACGGCCCAACGGGTATCTCGTCCGTCATTGCGGACGCGTGCCAGCGGCGGGGCATCAGTTCCTCAAGCTTCTGGGGTCACGTCCCGCACTACATCCAGACCTCTCCGAATCCCACCATCATCCACGCCATCCTGGACACCCTGCGGCAGTCCATGGGCATCGGCGCGGACCTTCGTGAACTGGAGGGCGAGTCCGCGGCGTTCTACGAGCAATGCGAAGAGGCCATCGAGGAAGAGCCGTCCATGCGGCAGTACGTCCGCAAACTGGAGCAGTACTACGACGAAACGGAACAGGAGCATGAGTCCGGTCGGCCGAGCAGCACGGGCATCATCACCCCCGGCTCGCCGGAGTTCCCCGACGCGCAGGACCTCGTCGACGACCTCGAAGACTTCCTACGCCGCCGCCCGCCCTTCAACGGCAACTCCTCCTAGGCCAGAGCTCTCTACCCCGCTCCCTGCCCCGCGATAGAATGGGATGGACGGGGCGTAGCGCAGCCCGGCAGCGCGCCTGCTTTGGGAGCAGGAAGTCCCCGGTTCAAATCCGGGCGCCCCGACTCCCCCTGTCGTCATTCCCGCGAAAGCGGGAATCCTGTGCATACTCCTTAAGCTTGGCGGCAATCTCCATCGGCAACTGAACTGCTTCTTGGCCATCCTCGACCACACTCGGTTCCGGTATCGCCCAGCCTTGAAGGATGTACCCCTCTAGCGCTCTGGCCAAAGCGTCTGCAGCCATTACAAGTGCGTCACCATGGTCAACTCCACTGGTAATCGCTTCAGGCACATCCGGGAATGTAACAACAAACCCACCATCCTCGTCTGGCGTCAATTCACAGGCGTATGCAATCGACATCTACTTTGTATTCCATTCACTCACAGCCCTTAAGCGGTCACCCCGCGCTCACGCTTGACGGCGCCGATGCCGCGGGTGATGGCCATTAGGGCCAGGACACCGCAGGCTGCGGCTACGATGCCGGCGACGGCGTATGGGACACCGGTGACGCCCGTCGCGTTCTCCGCGATGCTGCCGCTGACGATCGCGCCGATGGAAACGCCAAGCGAATACGCGCCGTAGAATACCCCGAATGCCAGCCCCCGCCGCGCCGGCCCGCTGGAGTCCGCGACGAGCGCAGTCGCTGTCGGCAGGAGCAGCCCGAATCCAAGCCCGATGACGGACATGCCCACGAAGATTGCCCACAAATCCTGCGTGGCAGCCATAAGGAACAGCCCGGCGGCAAACAGGGGAAGCCCTACGCTGATGAAGGAGAGCCTTCCGTAGCGGTCGCCGCGCAGGCCAACCGCGCCTGCCATCATGATGAGCGCGGTGAGAGCGAACATCGAGAAGGCGTAGCCGGACAGCCTGGACGTTTCTCCGAGTTCCTGCACGTGGAGCGGCACATATGTGGTGAACGTGCCGACGCCAATGGTCCACGACAGCGCGACTATGGAGGCCAAAGCGAGCCATGAGAGGCGGAACGGGATTACTACGGGATCAGGGTGATCGACGTCCTCAGACTCCGGCTGTGGCGGTTCCACAGCCGCCGTTCCCATGCCGCGAGAGCCCAGCACGTAGATCACGGCGGTGGCGGTCATGAGTCCCGCTGCAATGAGAAACACAGGCTCGTACCCGATCCTGTCCGCAAGGATTCCGGCGGTCGCGGGGCCAACGATTGCGGCAACGGCGATGCTGGCCGCGCTCCTGCCCATCGTTCGCGCTCGGCTGCCCGTTTCAGTGGAATCCCCGAGCATTGCAAACGCGCCGGGCGTGAGGACTGCAGCGGCGAATCCGTGCAGCGCCCTAACCGCAAGAAGGACTTCCGAGCTGGTGGCGAAAGCATATCCTGCAAGGGCGAGCGCGGTAACCACCAAGCCCATCACGATGGGCATTCTTCGACCAAACCGATCCAAAAAATAGCCGGCCACAACGTTACCGGGAAGATTCGTGATCGAGTAGATGCTGACGATGAAGCCGGCCATGGTTTCCGACGCGCCGAGCTCTGTCGCGTAGGTGGATATGAGCGGCAGTCCAGCGAAGAAATCAAGGAACGCGACAAAGACGACGAGAGTGGCGAGTTGAATCCCTCGCCTGCCCGCCAGGCCGGACGGGATAGCCGCCTGCTGAGGAGTTGCCACTTTCGTCCTTCCCACCCTACCCGGCTGCAATCGTTCGGATAAAGGTACCTTAATACCGTATCACTCAACGTTCACGGGATATGATTTGCCCAGGTATGCGCCCAAATATGCGTTTGTGAGAGGAGGGCGGTCGTGGCGTCAGTCCGCTATATCGTGAAAGACGTTGAGGAATCCGTAGAGTTCTACACGTCCCTGCTGGGTTTCTCCGTCGCCGAACAATACGGCCCCGCGATGGCAATTGTGACACGCGGCGATCTGAGCCTTTGGCTCGCCGGCCCGCGCGCATCCGCGTCCCGCCCCATGCCGGACGGCCGCCAACCTGAGCCGGGCGGCTGGGCGCGCATCGTTATTGAAACCGATGACATCGAGTCCACCGTCGCCGCCCTCCGTGACGCGGGCGCGGCTTTCCGCAACGACATCATCAGCGGCCCGGGCGGCAGACAGGTCATCGTGGAAGACCCCTCCGGCAACGCAATTGAGATATTTCAGGCAGGCTGACGACACAATCCCATTACTATGGAAGTAGCAATCGCCAATGGGAGGAACAACAATGCCCGGCCTACATGAATTCAGTCTCGATGGAAAGACGGCAATTGTCACCGGCGCCGGCCAAGGCATCGGCAAGGGCATCGCGCTCGCGCTGGCCGAGGCCGGAGCGGACGTTGTCGTCGCCGGCATCACCGTCGCGGACCGCTCGCGTTCCGAGGCCGACCTTGAAGCAACGGCGGACGAGATCCGCCTGCTTGGCCGCTCTGCCCTGCCCGTCGTCACGGACGCGCGCGAGGACGCCGATGTTCACGCGGTGATCGACGCGGCGCTCAAGGAGTTCGGCGGACTGGACATCATGGTCAACAACGCAGGCGGCAGCTTCTACGCCCGCTTTCCTGACATCAGCGAGCGCGGCTTTGACGCCGTTGTCCGCAACAATCTCAAGAGCACGTTCCTCTGCTGCCAGGCCGCGGGAGCCGTCATGCGCGAACGTGAGACCGGCGTAATCATCAACCTCTCGTCCGGCGCAGCTTTCGCCGGTTCCATCGCCCAGCCCGTCTACGCCGCCACCAAAGCGGGCATCACCAACCTGACACAGACTCTCGCGGCTGAGTTTGCTCCTCACGTCCGCGTCGTTGCCATCGCTCCCGGCCTCACGGACACCGTCGGCATGAGAGCGGGCTACGGTGACGAGGCCGATGCACGCGTCGCTGCGCAGTCGCAGACGATGGCGGCCAAGCGCCTCGCCACGCCGCGTGACATGGGACTGGCAGCCGTCTTTCTCGCCAGTGACGCGGCGTCCTACGTGAGCGGCATCACCCTGCGCGTCGACGGCGGCGGCCGCGCCGCAGACGACTAGAGATTTAGAAGGAATGATCATGCCGGATTTTCTCGACCTGCTAAAGCAATTCAACCGGAAAGAGCGGCATTTCCTTGTTCTGAATGCCATAGGCGTTAGCGCCACGGACAGCAAGAGTTTGCCGCTGTCTGAGGATTTCAGGAAAGCGCTAGGACACGCTATCCATGTTGAGGTTCCCCCAGACGCATACGCGACCATCGATTTTCATCTTGATTGGCTGGCGGCGAGCATGGCGGCGTACCACAAGGGTCTGCCAATCGAACAACTGACGGGGAAACCATTCTCGAATGGCGCTGACGCCAACGATGAAAGTCGCGTTGTCACCGGCAGCATCGAAGATATCGACCTGCTCGTGGCTTTCAAGACGCAAGAAGGCAAGTACCACGTCGTTCTCATTGAGGCAAAAGCTTATGGCGGGTGGGACAACGACCAGTTGGTAAGCAAGGCCAAGCGCCTCAAGAGGATTTTTGGCGACAACTGCAACGGGGACATCAAAGCGCATTTCCTCCTTACATCGCCGAAGTCGCCGGACTGGACTAGGACTCGATTAGGCGACCGAACCAAAAAGTGGCCGAATTGGATGCACAAGGATGGGCAATCGGGCTGGATAGAGCTACACGTTTCGCCTGAACCACTGAAAGTGGCGCGAAGAGACGCTAGCGACAAGCGTTCGGAAACGGTGTTCAAGATAGTGCGGGCGTAAGGCAAGCGAAGCAAGCCATGACCCTCGACGATACCCTTTCCGAGGAGCTCCGCCTCCTGCGTCACTCCGTGCGTGAGCTTGTGCGCGACAAGGTTGCTCCCCGCGCATGGGAAATCGACCAGGACCGCGAATACCCGCAGGACGTCTTTGAGGCCTTTCGCGACCAGGGACTATTCGCATTGGCGCTCCCTGAGAACGAGGGCGGAACGGGCGCGGGGACGATGGGGCTCGCCATCACCATTGAGGAAGTTGCGCGGGCCTGCGCCTCATCAGCGCAGATGCTCATCCTCTCTGCTCTTGTCACGTGGCCTATGCGCCTGTTCGGTACGGATGACATGCGGCAGAACTACGTGCGCGCCGTTGCGGACGGCAGCAAACGCGGCTCATTCGCCCTCACGGAGCCCAACGCTTCCTCGGATCTCGGCTCCATGGTCACACGCGCTGAGAAAGTCGGCGCCGACTACGTCCTCAACGGAGAAAAGGATTTCATCAGCGGCTCGCCACAGGCGGATTTTTTCATCGTTTTTGCCGGCGCGGGCGACAACGGAGACATGCGCGAAAGCATGTCGGCGTTCCTTGTGGACGTCCCGCAGCCCGGCGTGATCTTTCTCCGACGCGATGAGGGCATGGGGCTCAAAGGGATGCCGCACTGCGATTGGTCTTTTGACGGCTGCCGCACACCGGAGTCGCATGTGATTGGCGCTATCGGACAAGGAGAGGAAATCGCTCGCCTGAGCATGAACGCCATCCAGCCGCTGCTCGCCGCCCGCGGACTCGGCGCGGCAGAGGAGGCGCTGGCGTTCACGCGGGATTATGCCAACACGAGGCGCATCTACGGCGGGCTGCTAGCAGACCTGCAGACTACCCAGCTCCATCTTGCCGAGATGGCCGTCAACGTCGAGGCGACAAGGCTGCTGACCTATCAAGCGGCGCGCATGGTGGATGAGGGCCGGTTCCATGACGAGGGCGACGCCGCCTACCTGAACGCCGCCAAGCTCATGTCTGCCCGCACCGCCGTCCACGCCACTGATCACGCCATGCAGACCGTCGGCGGGCACGGCTACATGGAAGTTCACCCGCTGGAGCGCATGTACCGTGACGCCCGCCACCTGGGCCTGTACATGGGAACCAGCGAGGTGCTCAGCCTGCGCGTTGCCCGCGCAGTTCTGGACGGCGCGCTCGGGTATGGACCGTCCGTCTCTCGCCAATCAACGGAGGAGCGTTCGAGGCGGCAGACGTAGTCTCTCCACTGCCCCAAGTTGACCCCTCAACCCCGCCGTTCCTACAATTGCGCCACACGACGCCGAGAACTGTGCTGTCGCGTTGGGGGGAGGTGAGATGTCCGAATTCACCATGCGGGTTGGCGACGCAGAGATCATCGCCGTGACGGACATGAACATCATCTATCCCCGCCCCCTGCCGGAACTATTCCCTGAGGTGCCGGCGGAGGCATGGGACGACTACCGCGGCGAATTCGCCGACACATTCGCTGGTAACCACATCCGGCTCGAGATTGGATGCTACGTCGTGCGCTCACAGGGGCAGACCATCCTCATCGACACCGGCTACGGCCCCGGCCCAATCGAGGGAGAGTTGGGACAGCTCATGGACAACCTGTCCGCCATGGGAGTTGAGGCTGCGGACGTAGACACCGTCTTCTTTTCCCATCTCCACCCTGACCACACCGGCTGGAACATGGTCTGGGGAGAAGAGATTCCCACCGAGCCGACCTTCCCAAACGCGCGCTACGTTGTCCACACGCTTGATCTTGAGCACTTCCGCAAGCCGGAGGTGCAAGCGTCAATGTCATTCCCCTTCATGCACCGCGACGTTGAACCCCTGGACAAGCTCGGAATACTCGACACGATCGACGAGGACACAGATCTCACGCGGGACGTGCGGGCCGTTCATACCCCCGGCCATACACCGGGTCACATGAGCGTTGTCGTCGCGTCCGGCGGTGAGGACGCCATCATCCAGGGCGATGTGTTCATCCACCCGGCACAGGTCGTTGAAGACGACTGGAATTGCATCTTCGACGTGGATTGGTCGCTGGCGACTGAGGAGCGGCGCAAGATGTTGGACGAAGCCGCCGACAACGGTACACCGCTCATCTCCTGCCATTTTCCCCTACCTGGTTTCGGACGAATCGGCCGCAGGGGAGGCAAGAGATACTACCAGGTTGGCCTTGATGTGATCCCGACAAACGACTAGGGGGAAATGGCCATGACAAACGACATGAACTCTGCAGAAGCCCAGCGCGTTCTGGACGCCGTCAACACTGAAGAAATGGTGCGCCTCGCGCAGGAACTCGTGCGTGTGCCGAGCTTCAAGACGGAGGAGACTGAGGTCGGTCGATTCCTGGCGACCTATCTCTCCGACCGTGGCTACGAGGTGCAGGTACAGGAGGTGGAGCCGGGGCGCTTTCAGACCATCGCCATCCTTCGCGGCACGGGCGGCGGCAAGTCGTTCATGCTCAACGGCCACACGGACATCGATCCGCTCGCGATGGGATGGAAACGGGATCCATGGTCGCCCAGCGTCGAGGATGATCGCATCTATGGCGCCGGCATCCGCAACATGAAGGCCGGCGTCGCCTCCATGATCACCGCGGCGGAGGCGCTGCGAACCTCGGGCGTGGAGCGGCGCGGCGACATCGTAATCGCGTGTGTTGTCGGTGAACTGCAGGGCGGCGTGGGGACCATCTACCTCTGTGAGAACGGCCCGCTCGCGGACATGGCCGTCATCCCGGAGCCGCACGGCGCGAACAACATCCTGACCACGCACGCCGGCGTCGTCGAGCTTGCCGTCCACATCATCGGCAACTCTCGCCACATCGTCCGCAAGGATGAGGCCATCGACGCCATCGCCAACATGGCGAAAGCCGTCCCCGCCCTTAATTCTGTCGAATTCACCCACACGCCACGCGAAGACCTGCCCGGCCTCCCCCGCATCAACGTGGGCGCGATCATCGGCGGACGCGGTCGCGACTATGACCTGCGCGGGCCGAACTGGGTCGCGGACTTCTGCACCGCCCTCGTTGACGTGCGTTTCCTGCCCGGCATGTCGTCCGAATCCGTCAGGGCGGACATCGAGCGAGCTTTGGACGCCATCAAGAATGACGACCCCGATTTCCAGTATGAGATTGAGATGCCGCCCGATCCGAAATACCGCGTATTCACGCGGGTGATGGAGCCGTTCGATCTGCCGAAGAACGAGTACATCGTGGATGCCGTACTCCGCAGTTTCCGCGCCGTGACGGGGCGTGAGCCGGACGGTTTCGGCACGGTTTTGCCCGGCTCCTACACAGGCGATGACACGACGCATCTGTGGCGTGCAGGGGTTCAATGCCTGTTATACGGCGCAGCGGGCGCGTCTGAATCAGAGACCATCCCCGATGAGTACGTCCGCATCCCGGACATGGAACAGGTCGCCCGCGTCCTCGCCCTCACCGCCCTAGACGTAACCAACCTACCGGCGTAAGACATCCCTTCTACAACCACGCCGGAACGCGGAACGCCAATTTACGAGCCCATCAACACACACCGCGAACTTTAAAATTCACATCATGCGGGCGTCGTCGGGGCCCATGCCGGGCGGCGGGCTTTCCTCGTGGGGACGCAGATCGGAGCGTACCCGCATCCAGCGCGGCAATGGGGCGCGGATTGGCCGTTCGTCAGCTGCTGTTGTTGGCGCGGCTTTCGTCTCAGGCTTGTGACGTGGAGGCGGATAAAGTTCGCGGATACTGGCCCAGATGGCGCGCAGTTGACCCACGTCCTCCCGTGACGGCGGGATGCCGCCGTATCGCGCCCGCACAAAGGAATCCGTGAAGATGCCGATATCCTGCCCGACAAAGAGTCGGCTCAACTCAGGCTGAAACTCCTGCGGTGTCTCCCATCCCTCGCGCGCAACGCCATGATCACCGGCCAGCGCCACCAGCCCCCGGTATGCGCCGAGCGCGACGGAAACTGGATTATTGGGGTCAAGATCAGCCGTGATTTCGTCGTGTTTGGGCGTTCGGCGGAATCGCGCCGCAAGCGCCGACAACGCGGACGAGAGGTCTTCGACAATCGTCGTCTCGCCCTGCAGCCGCTCCCGTTCCTCACCCATCTCCGCCCGGGAACGCCGGCCCCGGAAACCGCTGAACAACCGCCACAGGAACCACGCGACTCCAACAACGGCTGCCGTGACGGCCGCCCAGCCGAATATCCGGGACAACCAGTACAGGAACCTGTTCTCTTCCTCGGCACGCGTGAAAATCCGCTCATAGTCCGGCGCCGATGGCAGTTGGAACTCGACGCTTTCCCCCTCTGTGGCAAAAAGGCGAATCACCTCGAAGAATGCCCAGACGAATGCCTGGATGACTATCTCGAAGATCCAACCGATGACAGCGAGAACGGGCAGGAACAGCCGCCCCGCGAACCCGAACACCATCGCTGCGACCCGCCCCAATTCGCCCTCCGCCAGAACCGCCAGCAGAACACTGCCGATGAGGATGCCGCCGACGGTCAGCGCCATCATGCGCGGCCAGTCGCGCAGGCCGGCGCTCTGCTCCGGGTCCATGGACGTGATATGAATCAGGGCAAACGAAGCGATGCCCATCCCGAAGAAGAGGAACGTGGGGATTGGCGCGCCTGAATAGCTGTCAATCAGGACGTCAACCACAACGCCCACCACGACAACGGCAACGCCGATGCGGAACGACTGCGCTAGGTTGTTGACCCAGACGAATTCCTGCCCCAGGTGCGTGCCGCGCCACCAGAAAACGCCGAGCATGATGCCGCCGACGATTGGATGGCGGCCTTCCTGCCAGTCTTGCCAGAACCACAGCGGCCATGAGAAGTCCCACCCCACCTGCGGCAGCATGGCAATGCCGAGATAGATAACGATTGTGCCGCCACCGGCCACGATGCCCCGTGCCGCCGCTATGGTCGCGCCCGCGGGAACAATCCACCGCGTGAGGATATAGCCGGATACGGTGACAATCAGCGCCAGCCAGACGGGCACAAGGCTCTCACCGGCCCCGATCAACAACAGGGCAAGCGCGCCCGCAATGGTGATCCATGCCACCTCCATCGTGAGGCGCGCTCCCTCCAATGCCAGCGGCGCCCACCTCATTCCATCACCGCCTGTGTTGGAACGGCGTGCTCCACGCGACGAGTCACCCCCGGACGAAATACCGCTTCGTGCTCCAGCTGTGCCATCTGATGCCCTATTTCATGCACGATGATGTCCGGATCAGACAGCAGCGGTGACGGCGTTTCGGAGGTCCAGACCACGCTTGGCCTTGCGCCCGCCCGCCGTAGGCTGTGCAGTGCATCAATCGTCTCCTCGTCGATTACGCTCGTGACCAACACTACAGTCGCGCCAACCGGCAAGCGCCGTGTCTGCTCCAACAAGAACTGCCCCATCGCTTGCCGCCCAAGCGGCGTCACGACCGCCAGACTCTCCAAAACAGTTGTCAGTTGTTCACGCGTGCGATTCGGCATCACGCGGATCGGTTCGTCCGTTAACGGCGAGACGCTATTCGTCATCAGCCCGAATGACATCTTTCGGGCATACGCCCATTCCGCAATGGACGCCGCCGCCGTCACTCCTCGCTCCAGCAGCAAGGGCGAATAACCCCACTGCCCCTCTGCGGCTGTTAGCGTCTGCGCGTTCAGAGCAAGGATCATTGTCTCCGAGACGGACGGCGAGAAGAGCCGCACTGTCAGCGCCTGTGAACGCGCTGTCGCTTTCCAGTCCACGCGTCTCAGGGCGTCACCGGGCTCATACGGCCGCAGGCCGCGCAGTCGACTGGGATCTTCGTGGTACGGTTGGCCGCCGCGCTGTTCGCCGAAAGGACGCCGCGCGGGAATGCCCAGCGCGGGCAAGGGCAGCGTCTGCGGATAGACAATGACGTGGTCCCACTGAGGCTCAAGGCGCTCTGAGAAGAAGAACCCGAACACGTCTCCGCTTGTCACGCTTGCCGGACCGAATCGATACAGTCCCCGCTTTTTGCACTCCATCGTGAATCGCCACGTCACCCGTTCGTACCGCGCCAGTGATGTTGAGCGCGTCGTGGTGTACGATCCCTGCTCCACGCGAATCGTTCGGGGCTTGTCCGCCTCCTCGAGCCCGGACGGGAATTGGTCCTCAAGCGTGATCCACGGCATTGGGATTGCCTTGCGATTGGTCACGCGCAGTTGAACGGTCACGTCATCGCCAACAAACGCGCGCGTCTCGGAGAGCGACCGCTCAAACGTCACCCGCGCCAATGACACGCGATTCCACCCATACGCAACCAAATACGTCAGGATAATGAGCGCGCCCAACCCCACCAGCAGGCCCTGCCCGGTGGCGAGGCCGATGATCATCAGCAGGCCGAATGTGGCTACCCAGCCCCCTGTGAGCGTGAGCATGTCTAGTGGTCCGCGGCCACCCCTTCGGCCACGGCATCGTCCTCCGGCTGACCGCTGATGGGCACGGGCACGGTGCGGAGAACGTCATCCACAACATCGAGGGACGTCAGCCCGCGCAGCCGAGCTTGCGCATTCAGGATGACGCGGTGTGTCAGCACGTACGGCGCAAGACGCTTCACGTCGTCCGGCGTCACGTAGTCCCGCCCCTGCTGCAACGCCAAGGCTTGTGAGGTGTGGTGAAGCGCCAGCGACGCCCGCGGGCTCGCGCCGAGGTCCAGTGAGGGGTGATCACGCGTGGAGTGAACGATGCCGATGATGTAGTCCTCCAGCGCCGGCTCCACTCGCGCAGTCGCAATCCGGTCTTGCAATGACAGCAGTTCCTGGGTCGAAAGAACGGGCCGCACGCGTTCCAACGGGTCGTCCGCGTTGAATCGGTGGATCATCCGAATCTCTTCTTCCGCGGAGGGAAACCCGAGGCTCAGCCGCATGAGGAATCGATCCAGCTGCGCCTCCGGCAGCGGGAACGTTCCTTCGAGCTCAATAGGGTTCTGTGTGGCCATCACCATGAAAGGCGCGGGAAGCGGCAGGGTCTCGCCCTCAATCGTCACCTGCCCCTCCTGCATTGCTTCAAGGAGAGCCGACTGTGTCCGGGGCGTGGCGCGGTTCACCTCATCAGCCAAGAGGACTTGCGAGAAGATCGGGCCGTTGCGGAGTTCAAAGTCGCCGGACCGCTGATTGTAGTAGTTGATGCCGGTTATGTCCGCAGGCATCAGGTCAGGCGTGAACTGCACGCGGCTGAACGTGCAGCCCAATGAGGCGGCCAGCGCCTTGGCCAAGGTCGTCTTGCCGCTCCCCGGCACATCCTCAAAGAGCAGGTGCCCCCGGCACAACAGCGCCGTGACGGCCAACTCGATGACGTCATCCTTGCCGACGATGACGGAGGCCACGCTCTCTGCCACACGCTGCGCGGCCTCTTGAACAGTTAAGTTTTGGTTAGCGATTGCGCGCCCCCTCCCACCGGTTCACACAAGTCTACGGGCTGCCCTGCCAAGCGGCAAGGAAATGTGTCACTCTTCACACTCTCCTGCCTGACTGCTACGATGTGGCGTGGTGGGGGAATGCCCGCGTACGGCGCGGCGTCCGATACTCACGAGAAACGTGGCAAAGATTCTGGGAGGAAAAGATGCCGGACACGATTGTCTCTCACGACGTTGACCTGGTGAAGGGGTATGCCGCTTATCCGATGGCGGAGGGCAAGTACCCGGGCATCGTCGTAATCCAGGAGTGGTGGGGCCTCGATGAGCACATCCGGGACGTCACCCGCCGATTCGCGCAACAGGGCTATACCGCCATCGCGCCCGACCTGTACCACGGCGATGTCGTGAATGAGCCGTCTGAGGCGCAGAAGCTGGCGATGGGCCTCGATCGCGGACGTGCCGTTCGCGACACCCGCGCAGCCATCGACTACATCAAGAACTGCGAGTCCTCAAACGGCAGCGTGGCCGTCATCGGCTACTGCCTCGGCGGCGGCGTTTCCCTGCTGACCGCGACGGAGGATGACGGCGTTTCAGCGACCGTCGTCTACTACGGCGGCATCCCTGATCCCGCCGACCTGCTGAACAACGTGAACTCCCCGGTGCTTGCCGTGTACGGCAGCGACGAGGGGGATCGCGCGAATGAGTTGGAGAGCGAGCTGAACGCGCGCGGCAAGTCCGTCGAGAAGCACATCTACGACGGCGCGACGCACGGTTTCTTCAACGACTCCGGCCAGGGTTACCACGCCGAGGCCTCCGCCGACGCATGGGAGAAGACCCTCGCCTTCCTCAAGGCGAACGTCCCGGCCTAACAGCCGCGAAACCGCAAAAAGAGCGGGGCGGGTCAATGACCCGCCCCGCTTTTTTGTGACTCCCCTCATTCCGGCGCAAGCCGGAATCCATCTCCTACATCTCTCTCCCGATCAGAAAATCCCCGATCTCAATCAGCGTCGCCGCGCCATCCTCTGGCAGTCCCGCCGACTCAATCAGCGCGCGCGCCTTTGCCCAATGGGTATCCGCCTCTTTGGCGCAATAATCCGACGCGCCCACCGATTCCAGCAGGGAAATGATGTCACCCACTGCATCCGGGCCAAAACCGCTCCTATACAAATCGCGGAGCCGCTCGGCATCCGGCGAGTCCGCCTGCGTGAGACCGTAGATGACGGGCAAACTCTTCTTGCCGTCACGGATATCCAGCGCGGTCTCCTTGCCGATGATCTCCCCGCCCCAGATATCAAGCACGTCGTCATGGATCTGGAATGCGATGCCCATCTCGAACCCCGCCTCGCCAAGCAGTTTGCCCTGCTCCGCCGATCCGTCGGCAAACACAGAGCCGATCTCAAGCGCGCAGCGGAACGCCTCAGATGTTTTGTTGCCGATCATCCTCTTGTAATCGTCAACCGTCACATCGTTGCGGCTCTCGAACTCGATATCCGATGTCTGCCCCTCACACAGCGCAAGGCAGGTCTGATCCAACAGGCGCACCGCATGGAGAACGCTTTGCGGCGGCGCGCCGTCCTCCGCCATCTTGAGAACCACAAGCTGTGAGAGCGCGTGCATCGCGTCGCCCGCGTTGATGGCCTGCGCCGCCCCCCATTTGCTCCACACCGTCGGGCGATTACGGCGAAATGAACTCTCGTCCTGGATATCGTCGTGAATCAGTGAGAAGTTATGCAGCAGCTCCAGCCCAACGGCGGCGGAAAGCGCATCCTTCCAGTTTCCGCCGCACGCCTCCGCCGTCACCAGCGCAAGGGTGGGCCGCAGGTATTTGCCGCCTTGGGTAAGCTCGCCGTCCTCCCACCCGAGGTGGTGACGCATCATGTCAAACAGGTGGCCCTGGCGGCCGGTCAGAATACGTGCGATGGCCTCATCGATCGTGGAGCGGAATCTGTCAAGAGACGCCGGGGCTTCCATCGGAACGTCCCTCCCACACCGGCTAGTACGTCCGAAAGAGGCCTTTTCGCCGCCGCTCTCTAGCTGACGCGTGTGCGCCTGCCGCGCGGATTCTGCCCCTCGTTGGGGTCGGAGTCGGCGATGGCGGCAATGACTTCATCGGACGGAATCGCGCCCTCGCGCAGCACCTGCGGCCGGCTGGTTGTCAAGTCAACGATGGTGGACGGCTGACCGGCGGGCAGGGTTCCCTCACCCACCGCATAGTCCAGCCACGGGCCGAGTTCCTCCAACACGTCGTCAAGCGAGCGGGCGTCGGATGAACCGGAGCGGTTGGCGCTCGTGCCGATGACGGGCCGCCCGAATTCCTGGATCAGGTCACGCGCGGTGGGATGGTCCGGAACGCGAACGGCGACGGTTGTCGCTCCGCCACTGACAATATCCGGCAGGTCCGGCGAGCGCTTGACGACCATCGTCAGCGCGCCCGGCCAATACCGATTCGCCAATCTCCATGCGCTGTCCGGCAGGTCGATAGCCACCTTGTTGAGCTGCTCAGCGTCCGCGAGCAGCACGGGCAATCCCTGCCCATGGTCACGGCCCTTCGCGCGGTAGACCCGTTCGACTGCCTCGGCATTAAATGCGTCCGCGCCAAGGGCGAACAGGGTATCCGTCGGGAAGCACACAATCCCGCCTACCCGAAGCATCACGACTGCTGCGCGAATCTGAAGCTCTGGGTCGGTTGCCTGGACTTCTGCCTCATCTGCGACGGTTTGATCGGCCACGTTGTGACTCCTTGACCAAGTATAGCACCGGTTAGTAGGCTGAGCGTCAATGGGATGTCCTTGGGGGGACTGGCAGCGCACGTGAGCAACGAGCAACCTGGTGTAAGTCACCGCATCGCCACGGGCGATGATCGCGAAATCGCGACCTACCTTGAGATTGCCCAACGCGCCGAGGCGCGCCACCCTGACGCAGACACGGAACAGCCCCCTGCCCGCGACCTCATCGTCGTCATCGATTTTGGCTCACAGTACAGCCTTCTCATCGCCCGCCGCATCCGTGAACTGAACGTCTATTGCGAGGTGGTGCCCGCCACGACGCCGTGGGAGGATATCCAACGGCTGCGGCCAAAGGGCTTCATCTTCTCCGGCGGCCCGGCCAGCGTCTATGAACCGGACGCGCCCATGGCCCCCGCAGAGGTCTATGAGGCGGGTGTGCCGATCCTTGGCATCTGCTATGGGATGCAGCTTCTTGCCCACCAGCTTGGCGGAGCCGTCGAGAACACCGCGCGCCGTGAATACGGCCACTCCGTGCTTCATCGCGCCGCCACGATTGCCGATCCACTTCTCGAGGACCTGCCGCCAACGATGCCAGTCTGGATGAGCCACGGCGACCACGTGACGACGCCTCCCGCGGGTTTCCAGACGCTGGCATTCACTGATAATTCCCCCATCGCGGCAATGGCCAACGATTCCGGCTACTACGGGCTGCAATTCCATCCCGAAGTCGTGCATACGCCCAACGGCAAGCAGCTGCTTGAGAATTTTCTTTTCAAAGTCTGCAAGTGCGAGCCGACGTGGACCGCCGCCAACTTCGTCGAGGCAACGGTGGCGCATGTCCGCGAGCAGGTGGGAGACGGCCACGCGATCTGCGCGTTGTCGGGAGGGGTCGATTCGGCGGTGGCCGCCGCCCTCGTCCACCGCGCCATCGGAGACCGGCTCACGTGCATCTTCGTCAACAACGGCCTGCTCCGTAAGGATGAACCGGAACGGCTGCGCGAGACGTTCGAGCGCAATCTCCACATGAATCTCATCGTCAGCGAGTCCACGGACAGGTTCCTGAACCGCCTGGAAGGAATCACCGACCCGGAAACGAAGCGCAAGACCATCGGCGAGGAGTTTATCTGGGTATTCGAGGAGGAAGCCGGCAAGCTCGGCGAAGTCGATTTCCTCGTGCAAGGCACCACCTACCCCGACGTCATTGAGAGCCTGACGGCGGACAACACCGCCTCAGCCGTCATTAAGACTCACCACAATGTCGGCGGCCTGCCGGAGGAGATGCGCCTGGAGTTGGTTGAGCCGCTGCGTTACCTCTTTAAGGACGAGGTGCGTGCCGTCGGCTCGGAACTCGGACTGCCGGACGAGATCGTCTGGCGGCAACCGTTCCCCGGGCCGGGTTTGGCCATCCGCATCCTCGGCGAGGTGACCCGGGAGGGCCTGCATACGCTCCGCGAGGCCGACGCCATCGTCAACGAGGAGATCCGCAACGCCAACCTGACGCGGGAACTCTGGCAGTCGTTTGCCGTGCTCACGGCGTCCCGCACCGTCGGCGTGCAGGGTGACTTCCGAACGTATGGGAACGTCATCGCCATCCGCGCCGTCACGTCCGAAGACGCCATGACCGCCGATTGGGCGCGGCTGCCGTACGACTTGTTGGCGCGTATCTCATCGCGAATCGCCAATGAGGCCCCGAACGTCAACCGCGTGGTCTACGACATCACAAGCAAGCCCCCGGGAACAATCGAGTGGGAATAACCACGTCCCCGGCCCGGTGACCCCATGCTAAAAGCCATCCTGCTGCGCGTCACCCTTATGGCGCTTGCCGCCGTGTTCATCATCACGGGCCTCGTCTCCGCCCTTTTCCCACGACCCATCGCCGAGCTTCTTGGCCTTGAACAGGTGAACGTCATCCTTTTGGGGCTGTTTGGCGTCATGCTCGCGCTGCTCGGCGTCGGCGCATTCCTCGCGAACCGCAACCCGATACGCCACATCCTCTGGCTGCGGCTCATGATCGGGTTCCTGTTTGCCATCGCCGTTTATGCCGGGCTGGTGTACTGGGGCGGCGGGATTTCCCGTGACACGGCGATAGTGCTGGCCGTCAGCGGCATCGTTCCGGGGGCGCTCCTGCTCATCCTCTTCCCACGCTCCCCGCGTTT
Source organism: Dehalococcoidia bacterium (assembly GCA_965203815.1). Classification (GTDB taxonomy): domain Bacteria; phylum Chloroflexota; class Dehalococcoidia; order UBA6926; family UBA6926; genus VXMO01. Next base: position 1,801,801 of record OZ241912.1, read on the forward strand.
CGTTTCCACCCGCGTCCGCTCCCCGGACGGCGTGCTGTTCACGGATGCGGACGACGGCGGCCTCTTCGTGCGGCAGCGCGGCGGCAGTTTCAACCCTTATGTGATCAGGCTGCCGCGTGAGCCTGCCATGCCCGACACGCATCACCGCCTCCACCCCAACCCCGTCAACAACCCCTCGCGCGTCATGGTCGTGGGCGGCGGCGCGCGCGAACACGCTATCGCCGTCAAACTGCGGCAGAGCGCCGGCCTCGAAGATCTCTACATGGCTCCCGGCAACGGCGGCACGGCATCAATCGCCGAGAATCTGCCCATCCCTGCTACCGACGTTGACGCAATCGTGCAGGCGGCGGTTGAACGAAATGTGGAACTTGTCATCGTGGGGCCGGAGGCTCCGCTCGCCCTCGGCCTCGGCGACGCCGTCCGCGAGGCCGGTATCCTCTGCCTCGGCCCGACACGCGAGGCGGCACGACTCGAATGGAGCAAGTCCTTCGCCAAGCAGGTCATGGACGACGCCGGTGTCCCAACCGCTGCGTGGAGACAATATGACGATTACTCGCAGGCGGCGGAGTACGTCCGCGCCCACCCGGCGCCTCACGTCATCAAGGCGGACGGCCTTGCCGCGGGAAAGGGCGTCTCTGTCTGTGAAACGGAGCAGGATGCCGTCACGTTCCTACACCACGTCATGCGCCTCCGCGATTTCGGGGAGTCCGGCGACAGGGTCATCATCGAGGATGCGCTGTCGGGCGTGGAACTCTCCGTCTTTGCGTTCTGCGACGGCGAGCAGATGATCCTCGTTCCCCCTGCCTGCGACTACAAGCGCATCTACGATGGCGATACCGGCCCCAACACGGGCGGCATGGGATCATACAGCCCGCCAGAGTTCGTCACGGACAAGCTCATGGCGGACATCCGCGACACCATCATTCAACCCGTCCTGCGTCGCATGGCTGAGATTGGCGCGCCCTACAGCGGCATCCTTTACGCCGGGCTCATGCTCACCGACGACGGCCCCAAGGTCATCGAATTCAACTCCCGCATGGGCGACCCGGAGGCGCAGGTCGTTCTTCCCCGCATCACGTCCGATTTCCTCCAACTTGCCGCAGCAACGGCAGCGGGCAAACTCAACGACGTGCATCTGGAATGGACTCCCCAACCCGCCGTCGGCGTCGCCATCGCCTCCGAGGGCTACCCCGGCGACTACCCCACCGGACTGGAAATCACCGGCCTCAACACCCTCGACTACGACGTGCCCGTATTTCACGCCGGAACCCGCCTCGACCCCGCAACCGGCAAACTCATAACCGCCGGTGGCCGCGTCCTCACCGTCACCGCGCTCGGCGACACGATGGAGCAGGCCCGCGAGAAAGCCTACGCAAACGCCGCCCGCGTCCAATTCAAGGGCGCTCACTACCGCAAAGACATCGCCCTCCGCGCCATCAAATCGGCGGACTAGTGCGATAATCGAGGTGGAACCCCAGCACCGGATGTCATTCTGAACGGAGCGTAGCGAAGTGAAGAATCTAAGGAGGTGTTTGGTCGCGCAATCGTGTCTTTAGATTCTTCGCTGCGCTCAGAATGACAAGGGGCGCGGGAATGACAGGTGGTACGGGAATAATAGAGGGGATAGTGGAAAGGACTGGGTAGATGGCCGCACTTGTTGGCATTGTCATGGGCAGCCGCTCCGACGAGGAGCTCGTGCAAGCAACACAGAAGGTCCTCGAGGACCTCGGCATCGAGTACGAAACCAACGTCCTCTCCGCGCATCGCACGCCGGACAAGACGGCGGAATACGCCCGCACCGCGCAGGATCGCGGCATCGACGTCCTCATCGGCGTCGCTGGCGCGGCGGCACATCTACCCGGTGTCATGTCCGCCTACACCACCCTGCCCGTCATCGGCGTCCCCGCAACCGGCAGCGCCCTCAACGGCCTTGACGCCCTCTACTCCATCGTCCAGATGCCTCCCGGCGTGCCCGTCGCCTCCGTCGCCGTCGGCTCCATGGGCGCGCGCAACGCCGCCTACCTTGCGGCGGCCATCCTCTCCCTCAAACACCCCCACGTTCGTGAAAGCTACGCCGCGTTCCGCCAAAAGCAGTCAGAAGGCTAACGGAACGAGACCCGAAACTTCGAGAGGTTGACGCGATGATCGACCGCTACGCCCGGGAGGCGATGAAGGCCGTCTGGCAGGACCAATTCAAGTTCGAAACGTGGCTTGAGGTTGAGCTTGCCGTCTGCAAGGCGTGGGCGGAGCACGGCCAGATTCCGGCTGAAGATATCCCCCTGCTGGAACGCGCCACGTTCGACATGGCGCACTGGGAAGAGGCGTTCAAGACCACGCGCCACGACGTGACCGCATTCCTGTCATCCATCTCGCGCGACCTCGGCCCGGAGAGCCGCCACATCCACAAGGGCCTGACGTCCAACGACGTGTGGGACACGGCCACCGCCCTGCAGCTCCGCGCCGCGTCTAACATCCTGCTTGAAGGCATCGACAAGCTCGAAGAGGCCATCATTCGCCGCGCCGTCGAGCACAAGGACACCCTGATGATGGGGCGCACGCACGGCGTCCACGCGGAGCCCACCACTCTCGGCCTCAAACTCGCCCTGTGGGTGGAGGAGACGCGGCGCATGAAGCAGCGGCTTGAGCAGGCCGCCCGCGGTGTCAGCGTCGGCAAGTTCTCCGGCGCAGTCGGCACGCACGCCACCCTGCCGCCTGAGGTTGAGGAGACTGCCTGCCGATTCCTGGGGCTTGAGGTTGAGAATATCTCCAGCCAGATCGTGCCGCGTGACCGACACGCCGAATTTGTCACCGCGCTCGCCCTCTGCGCCGCATCCCTTGAGAAATTCGCCACCGAGATCCGCGGCCTACAGCGCACGGAGGTGCTTGAGCTGGAAGAGCCGTTCCACGCCGGCCAGACCGGCTCTTCCGCTATGCCGCACAAGCGCAACCCGGAGTTGTCAGAGCGCATCTGCGGCCTTGCGCGGCTCATACGCGGGCATGCCGTCACCGCCCTCGAAAACGTCGCACTCTGGCATGAGCGCGACATCTCGCACTCATCTGCGGAGCGCATCATCCTGCCCGACGCTACCATGGCCCTTGACTACATCCTCGACCTCGCGACGTATGTGATCGGAGGGATGCGCGTGTACCCGGAGACGATGTTCGCCAACGTCGAGAAGACGCGTGGCCTCGTCTTCTCACAGCGCGTGATGCTCGCCCTCATCGACAAGGGCCTCACCCGCGACGAGGCCTACAAGATCACCCAGTCGGCCTCCATGGAGAGTTGGAACACCGGCCAGGACTTCCGCGACCTGCTCCGCCAGAACTCGGATGTCGGAGAGCATCTCCCGGCGGACGAACTCGAATCCATCTTCGACTACACCTACTACACCCGCTACGTCGACGACTCCTTCAAGAGAATCGGGCTGGCATAGCCTCAAGCGCCATGACCGGTCGAGACGACTCTGAACGCCCCACCAGGGGCGAGAAACGGCAGGAGAAACGACGACGCGCCCGCAAGATGGGCGTCAGCGGCAAGAGCTACGTCAACGCCGTCCGCAACGCCATGCTCAAACGCAAACGCGAAGCAGAAATAGCCGTGCGTGAGGGGAGTTAGAGGTCCAGAGGTACCTGATGCCCTGCGGCGTATAGAGCGACGCCAATGAACCGGACATCGAACTTTAGGGATGGCTCCGCCATACTTGAGGCGTTGTGGATTCTGAAAGACAACTGCCAGCCGTCATTGAGCGTAACCTCTACTCTGTTGGACTTGCCAGATGGTAGATGCACTTCAATTACACGGCTCGGCACTCTCCAAGTGCTACCCCAATGCAAAGTGCCGCGGAGATTGAACGGTTGAATGCGGACTGTCTTGCCATTTAGGATGATTTTATAGAAGTCATGTCGGCCAACAATATACTCAAAAACCCTACTGGTAAATTCCTTGCCGAATTCGTCGCAGAGTCTCTTAAACTCATCTGCGAAAGCACGCATCACAGGGATGTAAATCCCATCCGCCTTGTCCGGAATATCCCGGAAGAGCGTCCTCGCCTCCTTCGCCTCCCTAAGTCTGGCAAATATCGGGCGAACACGTTGCCAGTATTTGTCGCTGACAGGTTTATTGCCCCATTGTTGGCCGAAATCTATTTTGTCTGATAAACGGGAGTGCTTTAATGCATCGTTGCTCCGCTTTGCAGATAATCCAATCTCTTCACTCCCCACCCTTAGTACAACATCACGTACATCGCCTTGAGCACCTTGCGAATCGCCCTTCATCTCGATACCGCTCAGGCTTTTGATACGACTATCTTCTCGAACAAGGAATTCCTGAACAATCCGAGCGGCCCGATCCATTCGGAGAATATCGTTGCTTGACTCATAGTGGCCTCGTGCGTTCGTCGCAGCCTTTCCCTTAGGCTCGACTCCGAACTTGTCACCAAACGCCCGCGCCAGCGCATACTCGAATGCTCTGCCGCTCTGAGTCTGTGTCATGGCTGTAGGAACTCTAGTCCCTGCTAAGGATTAGCACTTCATTTGACTGCCGTGAATTATTCATTCCATAAGCCCATTCAGCCTGCCTGAATTCGTGGCCTACATAAAGGTCTCGCACCAACTGGCAGTCATTGTAGGAAAGCAGCCAATCACCGCGTGACCGAAGCATTCCGGCCAATGTCGCGTGATCGAAGCCTTCATGCATGTCACCCCGTTCTCCGTACAGCCTTCCACCATTTGCATATGGTGGATCCAGATACAGAAATGTTGACGGGTTCATCCGAATGCTCTCCTGATAGTCCGCCAATTCAACATTCAGGTTGATGGCAGAGAATTTGCTAAGACGTTCAATGGAGGTCTCAGTAAAACGCGGGTGCCCCGGAGACATTCCCCCACTTAGCGTGGTCCCAGAATACGATGATCGATTAAGCACGTAGAATACGGCTGCCCGCTTATGAGGATTCCGGAGTCGTGGAAATTGTTTCTGTAATTCGTAGAATCTATCCCGCTCTAACGGAAAATACTCCATGACTGTCTGGGCCAAGGCCTTCGAATCACGACGTAGCTCCGCCCAGAAATTCACTAGGGGTTCAAAGGCGTCATACCCTCGGACGGAGACACCACGCTGAGCGCAGGCAAGTTCGACAGAAGCGCCACCAACGAACGGACTACAGAGCACATCGAGATCATCAGGTAGCAGGTCCAATATCTGCCTTACGGCCCGCGATTTACCACCTGGATAGCGCAGGGGTGAAGTAGTACTGGAGCGTTCCTTGACTATGGCACCGGCGACGAATCTCGGGCGGGGCCCATTCTTGTAAGCCCATTCGGTTTGTTCACGTAGCTTCCGTTCTGCAGCCTCTTCTGGACTCTGAACTTCGCGTAGCTCCGCGGGCTCTGCCGCCACAACGCCTCCTTACCACTCAACTCAGAGAATTAGAACAAATATACTTCACTTGTCCTGTTCATTCAATAGCTGACTTACAGGACACAAATCCCAGTTCTGTGCCTTTGGCGATTAGCGAGTCATCAGCTTGCACTTCGAGATCGTCGGCGAGCTGGCTCCAATGCGCGGCGTCCTTCTTCCAGGTTTCTTTGTCTTCGGTGTAGCCTTTGCGGACAGCCTCGTTAGCCATGTTTGCCGCAAGGCTCGCGTACCGACGGGCAAGTTCCGGAGTGATACGTTCCTTAGTCTCCTCTGGCATTGCGTACACCTCTCCGTAAGTCACCTTACTAACTCAACGGCACTCCGATTGTAGCATTTACTTCTTGCAAAATACTACATACAGTAAGCCCGCCGTAAACTGACACCTACGGCGGGCTCGCATTTCGTGTTGATTTGCCGGGCTATACCCTATGGCACGCTACCCAGTGGTCTCCACCCATCTCGCGGAACTCCGGGTCCTCTTCGCTGCACACGTCGATGGCGATGGGACAACGGGTGTGGAACCGACAGCCGGAGGGCGGGCGGATCGGGCTCGGCACGTCGCCCGTCAGCACGATGCGCTCACGCTGCCGCTCAACGATCGGGTCCGGAATCGGCACGGCGGAGAGGAGCGCCCGCGTGTACGGGTGAAGCGGGTTCTCATACAGCTCCTCGCGCGTCGCGATCTCAACGATCTTGCCCAGGTACATCACCGCCACGCGGTCGCTGATGTGCCGGACGACGGAGAGATCGTGCGCGATGAAGATGTACGTGAGGTCGAACTGCTCCTGCAGCTCTTCAAGCAGGTTGATGACCTGCGCCTGGATGGACACGTCGAGCGCGGACACCGGCTCGTCGCAGATGATCAGGCTGGGCCGCACCGCCAACGCGCGGGCGATTCCGATGCGCTGCCGCTGTCCGCCGGAGAACTCGTGGGGGTATCGGTCACGCATGTAGGGGTTGAGTCCCACAACGCGCAGGAGTTCCTCCACCTGGTCCACGTAATCGCCGCGCCCGCTCGACATGTTGTGGATGCGAATCGGCTCGCCGATGATGGAGCCGGCAGTCATACGTGGATTCAGGGAGCTGTACGGGTCCTGGAAGATCATCTGGAGGCGGCGGCGCATCCGGCGCATCCGTCCCGGGCTCAACTGCGCCAGGTCGACGCCTTCAAAGATGACCTCGCCCTCAGTGATCTTGTAGACCTGCATGATGCTGCGCCCGACGGTGGTCTTGCCGCAGCCGGACTCGCCCACCACGCCCAGCGTCTCACCTTTGCGGACGAAGAAGCTGATGTCATCCACGGCCTTCACGTCCGCCACGTGCCGCGGAATGATCCCCCGTGAATTCACGGGGAAGTACATTTTCAGGTTGTTGACTTCAAGAAGGTACTCACCGGTGTACTGTTCAGTTCCGTGGCCGGTGACTTCTACGCTTGTCTGCGTCATTAGTTGCTCCCTGCATGCGCGCCGGACACCTGCGTCACGTCCACCCAGCACGCCTTGTGTTGATCCGTCTTTCCGTCAACCAGTTCAAACGGTGGATACTCTTCGGCGCACCGGTCGATTGCGAACGGGCACCGCGGGCGGAAAGCGCATCCACCCGGAAGATTCATAAGATCGGGGGGCATCCCCTCAATCGGATCAAGCTTGGCCCGGCGCGGCTCATCGAGGCGCGGAACCGAAGAGAGCAGCCCGATGGTATACGGATGCCGGGGGTCCTTGAAGATGGTTTCAGCCGGGCCGGATTCGACGATCTTTCCGGCGTACATCACATTGATCCAGTGCGCGTAGCGCGCCACAACGCCAAGGTTGTGCGTGATGATGATGACGGCCGTTCCCAACTCCTCGTTCAGCCGCTGCATCAACTCAAGAATCTGCGCCTGAATCGTCACGTCCAGCGCCGTTGTCGGCTCGTCCGCAATCAGCAGGCGCGGCTCGCAGCTCAGGCCCATCGCGATCATCACGCGCTGGCGCATGCCACCGCTGAACTGGTGAGGATAGTCGCTCAGTCGATTGCGCCCATCCGGGATGCCGACCATTTCCAGCAGGTCCCCGGCGCGGTTCGAAGCTTGCTCCCGGTTCATGCCCAAGTGCGTCTCGAGCGCCTCCGTCAACTGGCGGCCGATGGTGAGCACGGGGTTGAGGGAGGTCATCGGCTCCTGGAAGATCATGGCCATCTTCGCGCCGCGCACTTCAAGAACACGCTCCTCGCTCATCTTGAGCATGTCCTCGCCGTCAAGAAGCGCCTCACCGGCCTCGATGCGACCACCGGGCGGTGGAATCAGCCTCATCACGGAGAGCGCGGTCACGCTCTTGCCGGAGCCGCTCTCGCCGACGACGCCGACGATCTCGCCCTCATGCACGTCGTAGCTAACGCCATCGACGGCCTTGACGATGCCGTCCGTCGTATAGAACCTCGTTACCAGGTCCTTGATTTCCAGAACCTTGGTCTGAGACGTCTCGGTTGCCACAGAGCCTCCTCGCTGCACTCCCCCAGGGCACGAATGCCCGCTGCTTACCATGCTAAACCGGACGATCCGGTTGCCACACCCGCCGGTTTCGTTCTCGTGGGGAAGAGGAGACTCGAACTCCTACGCCTTGCGGCACATGATCCTAAATCATGCTCGTCTGCCAGTTCCGACACTTCCCCTCTTTATTCACCGTGTGACCCGCCCAGGACTCGAACCTGGAACCCGCTGATTAAGAGTCAGCTGCTCTGCCAAATTGAGCTAGCGGGCCGCAGTGAATATCTATTGTATGCGTGTTTCGGTCGGATGACGACAGTACGCCCGGTTTCTTCTCCTCCCCATAGCCACAACGCTGACGCCACACCGACTTCAAGCGTCATGGACAATGCGCGGACGGTAGCATACCCCCGATTCACCGTCAAGCAGCACGCCCCCTTCTCCTACCATTAAAGACCCCGTTAACGCTGTCATTCCTGCCCCCATCCCCTCATTCCGGCGAACGCCGGAATCCATCGGGACTCCCCCCATGTGACACCACTATTTGCACGTTGAAAAACACCTGTCCTACCATCCCCTCACAACGAAGCCATACCCCGGCGGCGCGACAGCTAGCAGTTGAGCCGCCACCTATCCTCCGGAGCGCAACAGGAGGGCGCTCCCCACATGGGGCGCATCGGTGCCAAAACCTTCGGTTTCCCGGACAGGAAACCACGACGGGTTTCGCTCGTGGCCACGGGCGGCCAGTGACGGTGGGCTGACGGGGCTCAACAAGGCGGGCGGCAATCGCGGCGCAGCGAGGGTCGTCCGGCGCCAGGTAGCTCCTGGCGCGAATATCTGGAGACCGGAGCGCGACCTAAAACGGTGGCCGACGCGATGGAACAAAGCTCCCACTGCGCCGAACCGATGACGGTTCCACCAAAGACCGAAGGCCACGCACCGATGCGCCCCACCAAGAAACCCCAGCCCCTCCAACCCGAAAGGAGAACCCAAAGAACACCCCGAAAAGAGAACCCCACCCCCACCCAAAGCCAACCCCACCCCCACCCTAACCCTCCCCCATCAAGAGGGAAGGGAGGGAGTTCAGCGCCTTTGCTATCATCACCGTGTAGCACTGCTCAAAGCGGGGGATGACGCCAGCGCCATGAAAAAGACGGTCAGCGATATCGACGTGTCCGGCGCGCGGTGCCTCGTGCGCGTTGATTTCAACGTTCCCTTTGAGCCCGGCACCACCACCATCTCAGATGATTCCCGCATCCGCGCCGCCCTGCCAACCATCACCTACCTCCGTGAACGCGGCGCCCGCGTCATACTTGCCACGCACGTGGGGAGGCCGAAGGGCATCGACGACGGGCTCCGTGTCGCGCCCCTCGCCGCCCGGCTGTCGGAACTCCTTGCGTCACCTGTCACTATCGCGCCCGACTCAATCGGCGAAGAGACCGGGCACATGGCCGCCGCGCTTGGCCCCGGCGACGTTCTCATGCTTGAAAACACGAGGTTCCACCCGGAAGAGGAAAAGAACGACCCTGATCATTCAGCCGCCCTCGCCCGCCTCGCGGACATCTACGTGAACGATGCCTTTGGGACCGCGCACCGCGCCCACGCCTCCACGGAGGGCGTCGCGCATATCTTGCCCGCCGTCGCGGGATTCCTCCTTGATAAGGAGATCCGCATGTTGGGCGGCATCCTTGAATCACCGCGCCGTCCGCTGGCAACGCTCATGGGCGGCGCAAAGGTCGGCGACAAGATGGCCGTCATGGAGCGCCTCATCGAGAACGCGGACATGCTCATCGTCGGCGGGGGCATGGCAGCCGCGTTTCTTGAGGCGCGCGGAATGCGGACCGGCAAGAGCCTGCTCGAAGACGACGGGCCGCAGATGGCGGGGCGGATCGAAAGCGCCGCAAAGGCCCGCGGCATCCAGATGTTGATTCCGACCGATGTCGTCGTGGCAACCGAACTCTCCGCGGGAGCCGAGGCGTCCATTGTTAGCAGCGATGCCATCCCTGCTGATGCGATGCTGCTGGACATTGGCCCCGAGACGCGCGATACCTACACCCGCGCGATGCGTCTCTGTCAGACCGTCCTGTGGAACGGCCCGATGGGGGTGTTTGAGTACGAGCAATTCGCGGGAGGCACCCGCTCCGTCGGCGAGAGTTTGGCGCAGCACGCGCGCGCGGGCGCGACCGTTATTGTTGGCGGCGGCTCGACGGCTGAGGCCGTTGATTCTTTGGGGTATGCGGACACGATGACGCACGTGTCCACGGGCGGTGGGGCGGCCCTTGAGTTTCTTGAGGGGCGCGCGCTGCCGGGCATCGCCGCCCTCCAGGACGCCGAGTGAACCTACTCTGCCCGTTATACTGTCCACACTGACATGGCCGACTTTGAACTGATCAAACGCCTCGCCCGCAAGACGGACACGAAGATTGTCCTGCTTGTCATGGACGGTTTGGGCGGCATCCCGCACCCGAAGACCCTGCGCACGGAGCTTGAGGCCGCACAGAAGGACAACCTGGATCGACTCGCGCGATCTTCCCAGACCGGCATGTCGATCCCCGTTGCGCACGGAATCACACCCGGCAGCGGGCCCGGCCACCTTGCGCTGTTCGGCTACGACCCGATCAAGTACCTCATCGGCCGCGGCATCCTCGAAGCGCTTGGGTTGGACATCGACGTCCGTGAGGGCGACGTTGCCGCGCGCGGGAATTTCTGCACTCTCGGCGAGGACGGCACGATAACCGACCGCCGCGCAGGCCGCATCGCAACCGACTTCAACCGTGAGTTGACGGAGCGGCTGAATGGCATCTCTATCGACAATGCGCAGCCGATTGTCGTCTCCGGCCTCGAGCACCGCTTTGCGATGCTCCTACGCCCGGAGGACGGCGGACCGCAGCTCAGCGATGCCCTGACGGACAGCGACCCTCAGCGCGAGGGATTGGCTCCGTTGGAAGTCACTCCGACTGAGCCATGGGCCGATACCACCGCCGACATAGTGAATTCCTTCCTCAAGGCTGCGATGCCCGTCATTGCGGATGCCCATCCCGCAAACGGCCTCGTTCTGCGCGGATTTTCGACGATACCGGACCTCCCGCAGATGTCGGATGTTTACGGCCTGACTCCCGCTGCAATTGCCGCCTATCCCATGTATCGAGGGCTCGCGCAGCTCGTGGGCATGCGAGTCGTGCCAACCGGCGAAACCATCGACGACGAGATCCAAACTGCCCGCGAAATATGGGACGACCACGACTTCTTCTTCATCCACTACAAGTACACGGACAGCACCGGCGAGGACGGCGACTACGACGCCAAGGTGGCCGCCATCGAACGGCTGGATCGGGCATTGCCCGCGCTGCTAGATCTCGATCCTGATGTGCTGGTTGTGGCGGGGGACCATTCCACGCCCACCGCGATGGCCGCCCACAGTTGGCATCCTGTTCCCCTGATGATCAGAGCGCCCTACGTCGCCACCGGCTTTGCGGAAGCGTTCACGGAGCGTGAATGCGCGAAAGGGATGCTGGGAACCATGGCGGCAACGGACATCATGCCGTTGGCGCTCGCCAATGCCGGCAAGCTGGACAAGTTCGGCGCATAGCGCCATCCCACTAGAGAGGTAATGCCCATGCCATCCACCCGGACACCGCTGATTGCCGGCAACTGGAAGATGAACACCACGCTTGCGGAGGCGCGAATCCTTGCCTATAACGTCGTCCATACGGTCGGCGTTCCCAGGGGTGTGGACGTGGCCGTGTGTCCGCCCTTTGTCTCACTGCCCATCGTCGCCGAGGCGCTGCGCGGGTCGCCCGTTGCGCTTGGCGCGCAGAACCTCTATCCGGCGGAGTCAGGCGCTTACACGGGAGAGGTTGCGCCGAACATGCTGCAAGGCCTGTGCCGTTACGTGATTGTCGGCCACTCAGAACGCCGCGCCTATTTCGCGGAGGCCGACGAGTTCGTTAACGCAAAGGTCTCCACTGCCCTCGAATACGAGCTCACCCCGATCATGTGCGTCGGCGAAACGCTGCAACAGCGAGAAGGGGGCGAAACGGCGGAGGTCCTGAGAACACAAACATCCGGCGGTTTAACTGACGTGGACGACGTATCAGCAGTTGTGATTGCCTATGAACCCGTGTGGGCTATCGGCACGGGTGTGGCGGCGACGCCGGACGACGCGCGCGATGGGATCGCAGTCATCAGAAAGACCATTGCGGAGTCCCGGGGAGAAGAGGCTTCAGAGTCCGTACGCATCCTTTACGGCGGCTCCATGAACCCGGAAAACGTTGCGTCGCTGCTTGAGCAGCCGGGCATTGACGGGGGGCTGATCGGCGGCGCGTCACTCAACGCCGAGCAGTTCGTTGCGCTGGTGCGAGCGGCAGAAGAACGCGAGCGCGAATAGCGCTCGCCGCTTCTGAAACGCGCCGCAAACACACACCCTGTTGTCTATACTGAACGAACAATTCCAGGAGGAAAGCAGCAGCATGTCCACAGAGTCCACCCTTCGTATCGGCCTGGTTGGAGTTGGTCGATTCTCCACCCGCCGCGTTGTGCCGGAGCTCGCAAAGGTTCCGGGCATCGAATTCGTCGTCGTTGCGAATAACAGCGCCGAATCCACCGCCCGCGTCGCCGACCAGTTCAGCGTGCCCGTGCAAGAGGCCTCCTGGCAGAATGTCGTTTCCTCGCCGGACGTTGATCTTGTCTTCAACGGGACGCAGGCCCCGCAGCATCGTGACATCCTGCTTGGCGCGTTGGAGAACGACAAACATCTGCTCACCATGAACCCGTTGGCCATGACCGGCGCGGAGGGGCGTGAGATCGTGGCGGCGCTGGAGGCACGTCCACAGCTCAAGGCACGGCAATATCCGGCGTTTCCCGGTGGTCCGTACGACCGTGAGGACGCGCTTGTCCTGCGACTGTTAGCCGCAGGGCGCATCGGGCGCGTGCTGAGCGCAGAGATGCGATGGCACACACCTTTCCTCGCCTTTGGCAGCTACTTTGACATCCTGAACCGATGGCTTGGACCACATCAGCGGTTGCTGGTCGTTCGCAAGCAGCACGAGGTGGACAACCGGCGCGTCGGGTTCTCAGCCATCGTTGCCGACCTTGGCGATGATGTTGCCGTGCGGTACGTGCATGACAACCTCGCGCCGAAAGCCGCACAGAACGCCCACATTGCCCTGCACGGAGAGGAGGGCACGATCATCGTTGCCGGGTATCCTGCCGATCCGTTCTCGTCTGTGCGCATCGCTTCAGGCGATGGCGAGGCTGAGGTTGTGCCGGTGCCGGACGATCTGCGGCAGGCGTATGAGGAAGAGCGGCGCGTCAATATCGAGGAGCAGTTCCTCGGATGGGTCATGGGCGGCGCGGAACCGACGCCACTCCTCCTGACCCTGCAACAGGGCCTGCAATCCATTGACGCGGCGGAGGTGTTCGTCTCCTCGATGCGGCAGGGCGGCGTGTGGGTGGACCTGCCGTAGAGCCAGGTTCTCGCGCTTGCGCGCGCCACATCGAATAAGGCCAGAGTTCACCCATGGACAGACCGGTCATTGCGCTTGTTGGGGCAACGGCGGTAGGGAAATCGGCAGCAGCCGCAGCGCTCGCTCGACGCATTGACGGCGAGATCATCAACGCGGACAGCAGGCAAGTCTACCGCGGCATGGCGATCGGCACGGGCATGCCTTCTGAGGAAGAACGCGGCGGCGTCCCGCATCATCTCTACGGGATATCTGAGCCCGATGACGACTTCTCACTGGGACGGTTCCTCAGTGCCGCTACGTGCGCCATACAGGACATGCATGGGCGGGGGAAGACGCCAATCATAGTAGGCGGCACCGGCCAATACGTGTGGGCATTGCTTGAAGGATGGAACGTCCCCGAAGTGGCCCCAAATCCGGATCTGCGGCAGGAATTAATGGAGCGTGCCGAAGCCGACGGGCGTGACGCCCTGCACGAGGAACTCCGCCGTCTGGATCCCGCCGCTGCGGAACTCATCCACCCCAACAACCTGATCCGCACCGTGCGCGCCCTGGAAGTTGTCAGAACGACGGGGCGCCCCTTCTCGGAGCAGCGCACCCAAACTGCTCCGCCCTGGGACACACGCATCATTGGCGTCAGCATGGAGCGCGAGGAGTTGGATGAGCGTATCGAGCAACGAGTTGACCGTCAGTTGCGGGCCGGTTGGGTTGACGAAGTTCGGGCTCTGTTAGCAGCCGGTTACTCGCCGTCGCTTTCGTCATTCCGCAGCATTGGCTACCGCGAAATAGCGGCGCACGTTGAGGGGCGAATGCCCTTTGATGACATGCGGCAGGCCATCGTCAGCAAAACGCGCCGATTCGCCCGCACGCAATTCGCGTGGTTCGGCGCGGATGATGAGCGGATTACGTGGGTGGATGCGGACGAGGCGACAACGCTCACCCTAAGCCTCTCCCAGAGGGAGAAGGGATAACGAGGTATACTTTGGCTATGAACTTCACGAAGATGCACGGTACGGGGAACGATTTCATCGTTGTGGAAGGCGGCCCGGCAAGCGCCGACAGCACAAGTTGGCCGGACGTGGCTAAAGCGGCCTGCGACCGTCACTTCGGCGTTGGCGCGGATGGCATCCTCGTCATTCGCCCCGCAGATGACGCCGCCCTCCGTATGCAAATTTTCAACCCGGACGGCTCCGAGGCGGAGATGTGCGGCAACGGCATCCGCTGCGTGACGAAATACGCGGTGGAGCGGGGCATCGTCGATAGTTCAGCGCTCCGCAACGAGGCCGGTTTGCCAATCGAGACGCTCGGCGGGTTGATGACCGTGTGGCCGCAGAACGGAAGCGTTGGCGGAGCCATTGAGGCCGTTCGCGTCGGAATGGGCGCGCCGATACTTGAACCCCGCGAAATCCCCGTCGCCGTGGACGGCCCGGGACCTGTGCAGGGGCACGGGTTAGAGGTGAGCGGGTATGCCCTCAGCCTTTCGTTTGTTTCCATGGGCAATCCGCACGCAATCGCATTCATCGACACGCCGGTTGCGGATTTCCCGCTTGAGACCATCGGGCCGATGGTGGAGAACCATCTCCTTTTCCCGGAACGGGTCAACTTTGAGATCGTCAATGTGCAGTCGCGCGAAGAGATAACCATGCGCGTGTGGGAACGTGGCGCGGGACTCACGATGGCCTGCGGAACGGGCGCCTGTGCCGTCGTTGTCGCGACGCGCATCGCCGGGCTGGTGGATGATTGCGTGTCAGTGGAGCTACCGGGTGGAACGCTCACCATCGAGTGGGACGGCAACCCGAACAGCCAGGTCTACATGACCGGCCCTGCCACAACGGTTTACGCCGGACAACTGCTTACGAACTAGAGCGTTCTCCGGTCCCGGTTTCGGCGGCAGTCTCTGATCCGACATACGTTTGCGCGAGGCGAGCGGGCAATGCCGGACGCTTCATCGTCATATACATGTACAGGGAAATTATGGCCATGAGGCCCAGTCCGAAGAACGCCCATCGGTAACCATCGGCCCCGTAAGTGTCGTACATGTATCCGGCGAGGATTGGGGCAAAAACCCCCCCGATCGACGTAAATGTAAATTGCAGTCCGAGCAAACGACCATAGATCTGCCGCCCAAAAAGTTCACCGAGCAGGGCAGATCGCGGCGGATTTCCGAGGCCAAAACCGAATCCGAAGAACACAGCGAAAAGTACACCCGTTATTGGGTCACGTGCGATAAAGAAGAGTACCGCTCCTATAATTTGCAGGGCGAAGGAGACCGAAACGATCTTGCGCTTGTCGTACATATCGGCAAGGATGCCGCCGATGATGCGAGCCGGGAAACTGGAGAGCGGGAGGAGTGTCGCCAGCGCCGCCGCCCACCATGGGCTTAAGCCGAAAGACTTCCACACGATGATCTGGTGAATGATGAAAGAACCAAAGAAGATGAAGCCAAAAACGTTCGCAACCACGTATTTCCAGTACGTCGTTGTCTTGAGCGCCTCCTTTACGGTGAACGTCGTATCCGCGTAGCGGTCGTCCGTATCCAATTCGGCATTTCGTGCGGCCTGCTCGTCGCTGACTCCGTCTGGCCTTAGTCCATATTTCTCCGGTGCATCGCGCATCAAGAACCCAAGTGGCAACCCGATAATAAACGTTGCGAACCCGAGATACAGCAGCGCTTCCCGCCAGGTGAACACCGCGATTAGAGCGACGACGACCGGCACGAGCAGGGCACTCGCTCCTGCTCCATAGGAGACGATAGCCATTGCCTTGCCCCGATTCCGGATGAACCAGGAATTGACGGCGGTGTTGACCGTGAGGAAGGAGCCGAACGCGAGGCCAAGAGCCATCACTGCAAAGGCGGCGAAGAATTGCCACAACTCCTGGATGTAACTCAGTCCAATGAATCCACACCCGAGTATGAACATGCCGATCATAACTGATTTGCGCGGCCCGAAACGGTCAACAACATAGCCAACGAATGGACCAAAAATACCCTGCTCCGTCCGCTGAAATGCGAAGGCAATGGAAGCCACGGCAGTCGGCCATCCAAACTCATCAATAATCTCCGCAAAGAACGGCGCAAAGCCGTAGAAAAACACACCGGCCGTGTAAAAGAGGACGCCGAAACTCGCAATCGCCAACCACCAGCCGTAGAAAACGCGGTTGGGGTGAACGAGGACCGATAATGCAGCGTTGACGGCAACCTCCCGATAAAAGCCAAAGCCCGCGAACGGGCGGATTGAATAAGTATAGCCCCGCTACACTACCCGGCGGCCCATTTCCGCCGGAGGCAGTCTGATTATGCGGATGCGGGCGGCGCTGAGGACTGTCTTGGGCGCGTGACTGTGAGTGTGAGCGGTATGGAGATGCTCAGGATCGCCGCAATGATCACAAACCCGATAACGTAGCTTTCCGTTTGGTCGTAGAGCCAGCCGATGGCAACCGGCGACAGGATTGCCGGCAGTGAGGCCAGCCCCTGCTGTATGCCGGCGACTCGTCCAAATATCGCCAGTCCCCAATACTCCGCCTGGAGCGCCAACCGCACTGATGATTGTGAGCCGATGGCGCTGCCCAGCAGGAACCCGGCGAGAATCGTCAGCCATGGCACGGTCGACATGGGTATCAGCACGATTGCGATTCCCTGCACGGTGATTCCCACGGCAAGAACCACACGCTTGTCTACGTAGTCGGCCACCGTTCCGGCGATGATACGAATGGGGATGCTCGAGCCGGTCTGCCACGCGAACATAAAGGCGATGAATTCCCTGGAGAACCCATTCTTCTGCAGGATGAGCGCCTCGAAAGTAATGATTGACCACGACGCGCCCAACAACGCGCTCGCGATGACATATTGCCAATAGCCCCTGCTGCGCAGAACCTCTCTCAGGGTGAAATTGGCCTCCGGCAGAACGTTGAGGCGTGAGGATTCTGCGATCTCGTTCTCGGGCGCCTCGCCGCCGTCCGGCTCCATGCCATAGTCCTGTGGCCTGTTACGGATAAGGGGAATGAGAATCATCCCCACAACCCAGAAGCCGACGCCCGCGCCGAAAAGCACTGACCGCCAGCCGAACTCCGGGATGATCCACGCCCAGACACCAGCTAACAGGCCGGACATTCCCGGCCCGACAAGCATGATGCCGTTGGCCCGTCCCCGGAATCGCCGGAACCACGCGTTGATCGCCGCAGCCGTGACGGTGAACGCCCCCGCGCTGAGGCCGAACGCAAAGACGATGAAGACACCGTAGTACTGCCAGATGTTCTCGACCTGGCTCATCAACATGCAGCCGCCACCCGAAACGAAGTACCCAAGAATCAGGACCTTTCGAGCGCCGTATCGATCAACCAGGTAGCCCGTCAAGGGCGCGGTGATGCCGGACTCCAGCCGCTGGAGCGACGGCCCAATCCCTGCCAACGCCTGCGACCACCCGAAGTGCCTTACCATCGCCGCAAAGAAGTTGGAGAATCCCCAGAAGCCGATGCCGTCCGTGTAGGCGGCGAGACCGGTGCCGGCGAGTGTCACCCACCAGCCGTAGAAGACCTGCCGGGGATGCCGCGCGAACATCCACGCCGTCATGACGACTTTTTCTGTTCTCACGCGGCGAGTCTCACTTCGTCAGGGGCGCGCCTCTGTGGACGGGTCATAAGAAGAACCATAATCACCGCCAGAGCAAGAGGAATCACGACGGTCATAAAGGCTATGCGGTAATCGTATATGTCCGCGAGCCAACCCACCAGCACAGGCGAGATGAGGCCGCCTATCGCCCCTGCACCAACCTGCAAGCCCATCAGTGAGCCAAAGATGCCGCGCCCCCAGTAGTCGCCCTGCAATGACAGCCGCGCCGCGTTGCTACCTCCCCAGCCGGTGCCATAGATGACCTCAAAGATGATCGCCACCCAGATGTTGGCGATGAAGATGAAGAGGATTCCTCCGGTCAACTGGAAGCTCAGCATCGTCGCAACGACCAATTTCTTGTTGAACCTGTCGGCGAGCGCGCCGGACAAGAAACGCATCGGGATGCTGGCGACGGTGAACACAACAACCATCGCGCCCGCCGTCTCCATGGAGAAGCCGTAGCTGACGAGCGCGGGGATGTGGTGGACGACCATCGCCGTGATGGCCACCTGCTGCATGGAGAGAGCACCGACATAGAGGATGTATGACCGACTCAAAAGGATGGAGCGCACCGCCCCGGGCGACGGCTCGGGATCGACCAGACCTCCGGCTTGCCCTGAGTCTGTTGCCTCCGGCGGATCGCCGTCCATGCGGAGGCCGTAATGCTCCGGTCGCCTCCTGAGAACCATCGCGAGCGGGATGCACGTTACCCATGTGCCGATGCCCGTGAACAGGGCGGCGTCGCGCCAGCCGTACTCCCGTATCAGGACAACCAGCAGCGCCGTGATGATGCCCGCAAACCCGGGGCCCATAAAGGTGAGCCCCAGCGCCTTGCCGCGGTTGCGCAGGAACCAGTTGCTAACGGCGGTCGCCACCATCACGTAGGATGTCGCGCCCATGCCGCTGCCGATGAGGATGAAGGCGACGTAGTACTGCCACGCATGCTCGACGTGGCTCAGCACGATGAATCCCGCCCCGCCGCTGAACATCGCCACCGCCGTTACGAAGCGAGGGCCGAATCGATCCGTGAGCGCGCCGATGGTCGGACTCAGGATCGCCGTGAACACGGCCATCATGGCAGGCCCGCGCGAGACCTGCTCGCGCGTCCAGTTGAGGTCGAGTCGGATGCTGTCAAAGAACGCGCTGAACCCAAAGAAACTGACGCCCGTCGTATAGAACATCAGGTACAGGCCGGACAGGGCCATCCACCAGCCATAGAAAAGGCGCGGACGGCGGCGTGGGGCCTGTGTGTCGGCAGACATAACTCATGCTAGGCGCGGGGGTGATGCAAACACAAACAGGGGGTGGGCGGGTTGCTACAATAGGTTTCAGCGCGTAGTCCACCCGTCAGTTTAGATAACAGAGGAGATCCAGCCGAATGCCACTACCAGAGCAGGCACGCCGCGTCGCGCAGTTGCCCCCGTATCTCTTTGTGGAGGTCACGCGCAAGATCAACGAGAAACGCGCCCGCGGCGAGGACGTGATCTCCCTCGCCATCGGCGACCCTGATCTGCCCTCCGCCCCACACATCATCAGCGCGCTCGTCACATCATTGGAGGACGTGGCCAATCACCGCTACCCGGAATCCGACGGCCTGCCGGCGTTCAGGCGCTCGGTCGCGGACTGGTACAAATCACGGTTCGGCGTGGAGTTCGATCCCGATACCGAAGTTCTTCCCACCATCGGCTCGAAGGAGGGCATCGCCCACATTGCGTGGTGCTACATCGACCAGGGAGACATCGCGCTTGTTCCTGACCCGGGCTACCCGGTATACAGCGTGGGGACGATGCTGGCAGGGGGCGAGTCGTATTACATGCCGCTCCATCGGGAGACGGGCTTCTTGCCTGATCTGGACGCGATTCCGGAGGATGTGGCCCGAAAGGCCAAGCTGCTGTGGATTAATTACCCCAACAACCCGACGGCGGCTGTCGCGGAACTGGATTTCTATGAGCGCGTCGTGGAGTTCGCCAAGAAGTACGACATCGTGGTCTGTCACGACGGCCCCTATACAGAGGTGGCGTTCGACGGCTACAAGCCCGTGAGCTTCATGCAGGTGGACGGGGCAAAGGACGTGGGCATTGAGTTCCACTCCCTATCCAAGTCGTACAACATGACAGGCTGGCGCATCGGCATGACGGTCGGCAACGCCGAGGTCACCAATGCGCTGATGCGGATCAAGTCGAACGTTGACTCCGGCGTGTTCCAGGCGGTGCAGTTGGCGGGCATCGCCGCGCTGGAAGGGCCGCAGGACACCATCGACCACCACAACGCTGTCTACCAGGCGAGGCGGGATCGGCTCATCCCCGCGCTGCGAAAGATGGGGCTTGAGGTGGACCCGCCCAAGGCGAGCCTCTATGTCTGGGCCAAGCTGCCGGACGGGGCGCTGTCAGGCGACTTTGCCTCTCGACTCATCGAAGAGGCGAACGTGGTTGTGACGCCCGGCCGCGGCTACGGCGAGGCGGGCGAGGGATATATCCGCTGCTCGCTGACGGTGAGTGACGACGCCCTTGACCGCGCACTGGAACGGCTGAGCAACGTCAACGTCTCTGATCTGCTTTAGGTGGGCGACCAGGCATGGCACAGGCGAGCAAGACGCGACGCGCCAAGAACACCGTCAGCCCGTTTCACGCTGACGAGGAGCGCGTGATGCTCTCCCTGGCACAGGCGGAGCGGTCCATGACGCTGCGGGAATTGTCAGCCGGTCTTGAGACATCCGCAGAGGACTTGCATGAGGCGATGCGATCGCTTTACCGGCGTCATTTGCTGCTGGTATCCCGGGGCATCGGGCAGATTGAGGATACCTACCTGCTTTCACAGCCTGCCCGCGCGTACGTCCGCCGTTACCTGCTGCCGGAGACGCCGCGCGAACTGCCGATAGAGGTCCTCAAGATCACGCGCGGGCGGCGCTAAAGGTTTGCGTTAAAGGCGAACCAGTTGACCCACCAGTAATAGGTGATGTAGGCGCCGGCGCCGATGAGCATGACCGGGCTCGCCCACTCCACAATCGGCATCGCCTGCCGGATCACCACGCGGATCAGGTCCTTGAAGACCGCCGCCCCCAGCGTCAACCCAATCAGGCCCACGCCCATGCCCGCGCCGTAGATCAGGAACATGATGAATGCGGCATAACCGCCGATGACCTGCCCCTGCGCGAGAATGGCCAGGAAGATGGGGAACGTGCAGCTCAACGTGGCAAGCGCATACGCCAGCCCAAAGAGGAAAACGGACGTCAGCCCCCGGCTCCCCGTGCCCCAATTAACGCCGATGGCCGGAATGAGCGTGATGGAGCGCTTGTTGACCAGCATGAACACGATCATGTACGCGCCCAAAAGCACGAGCGCGACGCCGACGATGATTGCGATATAGGGGATGATGTCACGCAGGACGGTTCCCACGGCGCTCCATACGATGCCAAACGCGCCGAACAGGAACAGGAACGCGAGCGCTGCCGTGCCTCCCACAAGCATCGCCTGCCCAAGACGGAGCGCAATGGGCCTTTCTTCGTAGCCCTCCTCGCGTGAACCGATGTAGTAGCCGATGTAGGCGGGCAGCATCGCCACGCCGCACGGGCTGGCCAGCGCGACAAAACCGGCGCTGAAGGCAAAGGCAAAGGGGAGATTGAACATTATCCGGCCCTCATATACCAAGAGTATACGGGGGCGGCATTATCCCTGTCGGCTTGCGCCAACGGCATTGTTGGAGTCGGGGCGGCTTTCTAGGCGTTCACGGTCTCCTGGTCGATAACGGCGCAGGACATCAGCCGCTCTGCGGTTTCCACGAGCATGGCATCACCGAGAGCCAGGATGTCCCTCACACGCTGATCCGTTACCGAATAGAAGACGTTGCGGCCACGCCGGTCCGCGTCCACGAAACCGCACCAGCGGAGGCATGAAAGGTGACTGGAAACGCGGCCTTGCGGCGCTCCCAGCATCTCCACAAGTTCTGAGACGCTGCGCTCCGACTCCAGGAGGATACGGAGGATTCGGAGCCTCGTTGGGTCTCCAAGTCCGCGGAAGAACCTCGCTGCCCCCTCCGGGCTGGAGGGCGCGGCAATCATGGGGCCCGTTGCCGTGAGTGACATTACGTGCATTGCGCTCATTCCGTGAGTCCGTCCAATCCCGGTTCTTCCTTTGTCCTACCCCGTCCATTGCAAGGGGCGCGCGCGCAGCGCTCTTCACATGCATGGACTTCTTAACTATATCGTATGTCGAAGGGAGTCCGCCCGTACAATTGAATGAACATGCACGCTCCACTTCTTTCACAGGCTCTCCGGCGGCCTCTATCGGCCCCCTTGCGGCACGCGGCCATTTTCGCCACAGTCATTTGCGCGGTGCTGGCAGCGGCCTGCGCGGGCGAGCCCACACCAACTCCCACGCCCGAACCCACCGCGACAAGCACGCCGACGGCAACACCCACTCCAACCGCGATTCCGGCCTCAACGGCCGCCCACACGCCCCGCCCAATCAGCCTGCCCGCCGACGAGGCGTCACACACTGACCTTGTGGAATGGTGGTACTACAGCGGCACCATGGAGGACGAGAACGACGCCGTCTACGGGTTCCATTTCGTCATATTCCAGGTGACGAACCCGGAAACCGGCGATGCGGCCTACATGTCCCACGCGTCCGTGTTTGATGTCGCTGAGCAGCACCGGGAACAGTCAGTACGCTTCGGGGTGAACCCGCAACCGCAACCGGCTGCGGGATTTGATTTCTCCATACTGGACTGGACGCTCAGCGGCGACGACGGAACACACTCATTCGCCGCAACGACGGACACATTCGCGTTCGATCTCACCGTGGAGGCTATCAAGCCCGCCGTTCTTCATAACGAGACCGGATACCTGGAGGCGCTGAACGGCTGGACGTATTACTACAGCTGGACCGACATGGACCTGCACGGCACTCTCACAGTCAATGGACAGGAGTTGGATGTCACCGGCGAAGCCTGGATGGACCACCAATGGGGCGACTTTGTCGTCAGCGGGTATCCGAGCGGCTGGCAGTGGTTCGCCGTCTCCATGGACAACAATTATGAGTTGATGGTGGCCGAGGCCCGCGAGTCCGACGGACAGGTCATCACGTACAGCACTCTGGTCGACCCGTCCGGCGCGACAACGCACATCGACGGCGAGGACGTCACAATCGACGTTCTTGATACATGGACAAGTCCGCACACGGGCGGGGAATACCCTGCGAGATGGCGTATCACAATCCCCGCGCATGAAATCTCCATGACGCTTACGCCCCTGCTGGACGACCAGGAATTCACGCTCGCCTTTCCGCCGAACACCATCTACTGGGAGGGGCTGACGGAAACGGACATCACGTTCGGCGGCGAGCCCGTCGGCGCTTCTGCCTACGTGGAACTTGTGGGGTACGCGCCACTCCCGACGCCGGACGCGTGAGCGAGGGCGGGTGGTTATTCGTCCTCGTCGTCTATTCCGTACGTGCGGAATGTTGCGCCCCAACGGTCTGAGTGCTTGTACGTGAGGTCTTCAAATAGCCCGGAGAATTGCGGCGTGTCGATGGGATCAGTTGTCATGACGTAGGCGTCCTCGCCGTTGTCCGAGTAGTAGCGCTTGCGTCGGCCGACGACTTTGAAGCCGTATTTCTTATAGAGATTCTGGGCGATTTCGTTGGATACCCGGACCTCCAGCGTCACTGAGCGACAATTGAGCAGCTTGCTCGCCTCCACCGCGCCGATGATGAGCAGTTCGCCGATCCCCTGTCCTCGATGCGACGTGCGCACGCCCACGCTCGTCACATGGCCCTCATCGATGACTGCCCATAGGCCGAGGTAACCGGCGATCAACTCCTCGGTTGGGGGCGGCGCGTCCGTGTCGACCCCGAGGAGCCGTTTGACAGTGCTCGTGATCCGTCCACCGCGTCTCCGCCCGTTTCCTGCCCGTCTATCAGTAGGTGGGAGGTCATTCTTGTGGGCATAATCGTTGTAGGGGGCATCATGGGCAACCGCGACCAGATAGTGTGCATACTTCCGTTCACGGAGATCGCGCCGGAACGGCGGCGCGTACCTGTTCTCCGGAAACGCGTCATGGTCTATCTGGACAGCCTGAGTGATGTCGCCCTCGTGCATGGGGCGCAGCAGCCACGGCATTGGGTCAAACGCGTTGTTGTCAACCATTGATCTCTCGTCGTCTGCAAAAAGGATAAAGTGAAACAGCCGCCAACGGGCAGCTAACCCTGAGAGGAACCCAAACGTTATCTGGATGTAGTGAATGAACCACGAGCCACGACACATTCACTCGGGGACGGAAGCGCCACTGACTGATGATGACATCGCAGCCATTGTTCAGCAGGCGCAGAACGGGGAGGCAGCGGCGTTTGGCCAACTCTATGAAATCTATTCCGACAGGGTCTTTCGATACGTCGCCTATCGCGTAGACAGTGACGCGGACGCGGAGGACATCACGGAGGATGTGTTCATTCGTATGTTAGAGGCAATCAACTCATTCAAATGGAGGCAAGTGCCGTTCTCGGCGTGGCTCATGCGCATCGCTCACAACCGCGTGATTGATCACTACCGCCGCAGCCGGCTCCGGACGGCAACGCCGCTCGATGATGCGCCTCCCCTTCCCTCTCGTGACCGAGACCCACAAGACAGGGTTGACACATTCTCAGACCTGCAGGACCTGCGCGTGGCGATGGCCGGCCTGACGGACCTGCAACGGCAGGTGATTTCTCTCAGATTCGGCTCGGATTTGTCGATTGCCGAGACAGCTCATGTGATGAACCGCAATGAAGGCGCGGTGAAGGCGCTGCAGCACAGCGCGATTCGAGCATTGCGCCGGCTCATGCTGCCCCGAAATGCGCACGGCGGTGCAACGCCATGACGATGCTGCCGCCTGATGACCCCGCCCTTTCGGATATCGTGGATGAGTGCCTTGAGGCGCTCCGCAACGGTGAGTCCATTGACGACTGCCTGAGCCGTCATCCGGACATCGCAGACGAATTGCGCCCCCTGCTGACCGCCGCCGTGGCAATGGCCGGTGTTGCTCCAACCCGTGATGACTCCGCGCGGCGCATGGCGCACACACGCTTTGAGGGCGCAGTGCGGCATCACCTTGCCACAAACCGGCGCGGATCACCCGGACGATTCTCAATCCGTGAATGGTGGAACAACCGCGCCTCCGGCTGGTCGCGCGTGTGGGTCGTTGGCTTTGCCAGCATGGCGCTTTTCGTCATCATGAGCACGGGCGCGGCGTACGCCTCCACGGACGCGCTGCCCGATAGCCCGCTCTACCCCGTGAAACGCGCCACGGAGCACGCGCGGCTCGCGATCACGTTCTCGGATGAGAGCCGGGCCATCTATCACCTGGAACTCATTGAACGGCGCACGTTGGAGCTTGCAGCCGTCGCGGAGAGCGGCGACCAGCAGAAGGCGGAACAGCTCAGCCGTGACGTGCTCAAGAACATCGAATTCGCGCGCGTGGAGGCGGGATACACGCAAGAGGATGAAACTCTTGGCGAAGATGCAACTCAGCAGGCCGCCGCGTCAGAATCGGCGCCCGAATCCCAGGAGCAATTGGATCTGAGAACAGTCGGAGACAGTTCCGGCGCGAGCCCGGAGGCGGAGCGACCGACACCACGCGATATCCAACTCCGCGCCTATCTCGAAGCCGAACGCGCGACAGCCGCCCGTGCCTACGCAATGCTGCTGATTGCTCACCAAATTGCGCCGCCCCATATGCAGGTCCATACCCTCAACGCGCTGACCCTCGCGGAACAGCGGTATCGTCAGACGCGCTACGCCACCGAGCCCGCTCCCCTCTCACGGACGCTCTTCGCGCAGGGAATTGCGCGCATCAATGGCAGAGACATGACGATCGGCGGCGGCCTGTTGTTCGAAATCTCCCACGATGCTCTCTGGAATCGGCCGCCGCAGGACGGAGACATCGTTGCGGTCGGAGGCTATGTGCGAGACGACGGGGTTCTGCTGGTGCTGCGCCTGTACGCGTTTGAGGCTGAGGGAGTGGCCGCGGATCAGATCTGGCTGCAGTCTGAAGCGCTTGGCCGGAACGAGGAACTGCTCTTTATCCCCGGGTTCAACGTTTCAGTGGACGATTGGTCGAACGTGGGGAACGCGGCGACCGACCGAGGCCCCTGGGTCTACATACAAGGAACAGTGAGCGACTACGGCAAGGTCGATGGGGAAGACATTCAGCTGCTTGGGGAAGGTCCCATTCTCTTCCCGCACCCATAGAGTCCCGCTTAGCGTGTAGGCGGGCAAACCCAACGTAACTCGCGTTATACTTGGATGTTATGAACCGTGCCGCCCAAAAATCGGGCGTTTGGTATAACGTTCGGATCTTTCTGCGACTGCAGACCTTTCTCCTGCCGTATTGGCGTCGGGCAACACTCACGTATGTCCTGCTGTTCGTCTCCAGCGCCAGCGCCCTGGTGATTCCGTGGCTCTTTGGGCAAGCAGTCGATCGACTCGTTGAGCAGGCATCCATAGGAACGATTCTGACCGTGGCCGGGTGGATCCTGGTTGCGGCCATCATCCGTGGAGCCACGTCATACGGTCAGAGCTATTTCAGCCAGGCGGTCTCACAACATGTGGCGTACGACCTGAGAAACGCCATGTATGACCGTTTCCAGCGGCAGAGTTTCTCGTTCTTCGACACATCACGGACGGCGGAGTTGATGTCACGCGCGACGGCGGACGTGGAGTCCGTGCGCATGCTGATCAGTTTCGCGCTGGTCCGCATCGTGCAGGTCGCCGTGATGCTCCTGATGGTGACCGTCGTGCTGCTCCAATCCAATTGGCAGTTGGCATTGGTAACGCTGGCCGTCCTGCCTTTCATCGCCTACCGCACCACGCGAACAAGCCGCCGCCTGCGCCCGGTTTGGCTCTCCGTGCAGCAGGAAATGGCGGCGCTGAGCACCGTTCTCCAGGAAAGCCTGTCCGGGATGCGCGTTGTGAAAGCGTTCGGGCGCGAAAAAGAGGAGACGGAGCGTTTCAACAAGCAGGCGCACGTACTCTACGAGCGCAACATCACGGCCAACGACGAGCAGGCCCTCAACACATCGCTGATGACGTTCTCCGTCTACTTTGCCGCGGGCATCCAGCTGCTTTACGGCGGGTATTTGGTCATGCAGGGTACTCTCACACCCGGCGACCTCACCGCTTTCCTTTTCTACCTGCTGACAATTACCGTCTACGTCCGGATGATCGGCTGGCTCGGCAACCAGCTTTCCCGCGCCGTCGCGTCCGGCGAACGCATCTTTGAGATCCTGGACGCCCGCCCGGAGGTGCGTGAGAAGCCGGATGCCACGGACAACGCCGTTGTCGCCGGCCGGATCGCGTTCAATACCGTCTCGTTCGGGTATGGCGGGCGGGATGACGTGCTGCAGGACGTGACTTTCGTGGCAGAGCCGGGCCAGGTCATCGCCGTGGTCGGGGCGACAGGAAGCGGCAAGACAACCCTCGTCAGCCTTATTCCAAGGTTCTATGATCCGACACGCGGGGCAGTCGTCATCGACGGCGAGGACGTGCGGAACATGACGCTGGATCATCTGCGCGGCTCAATCGGCCTTGTGCAGCAGGACGTGTTCCTGTTCTCAGCAACTATTCGCGACAACATCGCTTATGGAGTGCCCGGGGCGCCAGAGGAGGAAATCATCGCCGCCGCCAGCGCCGCCCGTTTGCACAGCTTCATTCGCAGCCTGCCCGACCAATATGACACGTGGGTGGGCGAGCGCGGCATCAACCTCTCCGGCGGACAGCGGCAGCGGCTCGCCATCGCCCGCACCCTGCTGCTAGACCCGCGCATCCTCATCCTTGATGATTCACTTTCCAGCGTGGACGCGGAAACGGAGCGATCGATCCAGCAGGCGCTGGATCGCGTGATGGATGGGCGCACGACAATCGTTGTTGCCCAGCGGTTGGCCAGCGTTCTGCGAGCCGACCAGATACTCGTGTTGGATGAGGGCCGCATCGTTCAGCGTGGAACCCACGCGGAACTTGTCGCGTATCCTGGGCCGTACCGCCAGATTTACGAGCTGCAGCTGCGCCACCAGGAAGAGGCGTATGAGGCCGCTCCGGATGGGATGCCTGTCGGGGGTACACGGCCATGATGGGCGGCGGAGGCGGCGGATTCGGCAGCTACGACGGCTGGGACGACGAGACTCTCGGCGCAGTTTACGACAAGCGGGTTGCCGTCAGGCTGATTCCATACATCGCCCAGTTCAAGATGTGGGCGGCGATTGCCGTCGTTGGTATGTTGGCCGCAACGTTCAGCAGCGTCGCCATGCCCCTGTTTATCGGCCTCACGGTCGATACGGCCATCGCCACCGGCAACACAACGCGCCTGGCGTGGATGGCGGGCGTGTTCTTCGGGCTTGTTGTGATCAACGCCATCGGCCTCTGGCTCCAGTCACGCTATATGGCCAAGGTGGCGCATGCGATGCTCGTCAACATCCGCACACAACTTTTTGGACACCTCCAAAAGCAATCCCTGGGCTTCTATGACAAGCAGCAGGTGGGACGGCTCATGTCCCGCGTGGTGAGTGACGTTGAACAGATCCAGCAGGTCATGACGGGCGGCGTCATCGGGACGCTCAGCGACGTTCTGACGCTGGTCGGCATCGTCATCATCATGTTCGTCATGGATTGGTCGCTTGCGTCAGTGACGCTCAGCGTCGTCCCTGCCCTGATTGTCATCTCAATCTTCTGGCAGAAGCGGGCGCGGGTGGCGTTCCTGCGTGTGCGCCGCGCCATTTCCGTGGTGAACGGGAGCTTGCAGGAGAATGTTTCCGGCGTGCGCGTCGTCCAGAGCATGAACCGCGAGGACGAAAACATGCGCCGCTTTGACCGGATCAACCACGACCACCTTGACGCCAACCTGCGCGCTTCACGCCTGACCGCGGGCATGTTCCCGGCGGTGGAAATCATGGTCGGCATCTCAATGGCAGTGGTGATCATCTATGGCGGATGGCAGGTCTTACAGGGCGCGTTGACGGTCGGTTTCCTGGTGGCGTTCACGTTGTGGGTGCAGCGGTTCTTCGATCCCATCCGCAACATCACCATGCAGTACACGGAGCTTCAGCGCGCCATGGCGTCCGGCCAACGCATCTTTGAGCTGCTGGACACACAGCCGCAGGTCGCGGATAAAGACGGCGCGCAGCCCATACCCCGCATCACCGGACGTGTCACATTCGAGAACGTTTCATTCTCCTATGAAGACGACATCCCTGTGCTGCGAAACGTCTCGCTTGACACCCAGCCCGGCGAGACCATCGCGCTTGTGGGCGAGACGGGCGCGGGCAAGACCACGTTCGTCAGCCTCATCGCCCGCTTCTACGACGTGACGAGCGGCCGCCTCACCATCGACGGCCATGACGTGCGGGACGTGCGGCACGAAAGCCTCGCGCACCAGATGGGAATCGTACCGCAGGAGCCGTTCCTGTTCTCCGACACGATCGAGGCGAATATACGCTTCGGAAAGCCTGACGCGACACGCGCGGAGGTGGAGGCGGCGGCGCGCGGGGCCGGCCTGCACGAAATCATCATGCACATGGACAACGGCTACAACACCGAGCTGCAGGAGCGCGGAGCGAACCTCAGCGTGGGCCACCGGCAGCTCGTCAGCTTCGCCCGCGCCATCCTCGCCGACCCGCGCATCCTGATCCTCGACGAGGCGACGGCCAACATCGATACGCGCACAGAGGCCCGCATCCAGGACGCGCTGCGGCGGCTGTTGCCGGGCCGCACGTCGTTCGTCATTGCGCACCGGCTCTCCACCATCCGTGAGGCGTCACGCATCGTGGTGATGGACAACGGCTCGATCGTGGAAATCGGCACGCACAATCAACTGCTGGCCAATGACGGCATCTATGCGCGTCTCAACGCGATTTCTTACGGCGCGGGAGAGTCCCTGAACGGCCACGCCGCTGCCCCGTCGTCTGCCCCGCTGCCCGCTCCCGCAGGCGGCGCGGAGGAGGAGTGGGGACAGCAACAGTAAAGGCTTGATCGTATACTGTTACGTGAGCTAGGTCAGAGTGGGAGATGGTATGGGAATGTTCAGTGTTGACATGGAATTGTCCCCGTTGGATGGACAGGGAGCCGTTACAGTGAAGGCAACGGTTGACTCGGGGGCCACTTTCAGCATGGCGCCGAGGTCAGTGCTTGAGCAGGCCGGGCTTGCGCCGACCTCTACAGTCCGGCTGGAAATGGGGGATGGGTCGATCATTGTGCTGCCCTCTTGCTACGCGAGGATTACCGTAGGAGAGCACAACGGTATTTCAATTGTGGTATTCGGTGAGGAGAATGGGCCGCGCCTGCTAGGAGTGGTGGCACTGGAAACGATGCTCTTGGCCATTGATCCGGTCGGTCGCAGGCTTGTCCCCACCAATGCCATTGTCACATAGCGAATCCCCGCCTTGGCGAAAATCGGCGACCAGAAAACGCGTGGGACGGCCCCTTTTAACCCGCCAGGTACTCCCCGAGCCGTTCAAGCGCCGCTTTCCAGTAGGCTCGCCGCGCCTCCACATCTTCCGTGCCGACGAGCTTTGACTGCATGACGGTGATACGACTCTTACTACCGCCGCTCGCGTAATAGCTGACATCAAGGCTCGTTTCAGTGCCGTCGCCGTCCGTCCACGTCGCACGGGTCGTTTTCTCAGGCGTGTCCTTGCGGACTGTGATCGGCGCTTCCGGCAGCCATTGGCCGCGTCGCGAGAGATCGGCAAACGCACCATAGAGTTCCGAGAGCGGCACCGGCAGTGTCTTGCTCACGCTGACCTGGTAGCCGCGCGTCGTCTGGTAACGCTCACGCATCCCGCGCGACCGCTCATAGTCAACGGTCACATGCTGGCTCCACCACGGAGAGACGCCATGCTTCTCCCGGAGCATCGTCGCGATCTCCTTGTGCGTCAGATCTCGCGCCCCCGCCGCATCCAGGGTAGAGTTCCATTCCTCCGGCGTCTTGCCAGTGGCCTTAACCACAGCCTCGGGAGAGGCTTCAGGGCGAGTCTTGCGTTCAGTCATGGTTGCAATTGGCGCTAGGCATTTAAATTACCGCTGTTGAACTCAACGAGTTTGGGCCAATCGATGTAGCCATTGCTATCACAGAAGTCACGGGAGAACTCTAGACTCAATCTGTTGAGAAGGGCGCCTTTTGCCTTGTCAAACTTTTCGTTGTGCTCCTTCGCCCTATAGCCCAGCGGCTCAATGATCTCTTTGTAGAGTTCCTTACTCGCACTAATGAAATGCCAAAAGCTTTGTCCGGTGTATCTTGTCCAGCCGTACCTTTCGTTATATTTGGTCTTTGGCCTCCCGTAACAGCAACCCAGCACTGCCTCCACGGGAGCAGCCTGCACATTCTGCCTGATTCGCGATATCGCGCTCCTAAAGTGGTCGGACAGTTTCTCTTGCTGAGCACTGTTGCCCCAATTCGGCCCAGATTTCACCGATACAAGATAATGGATGCCGTCGTTCGTAAATTCCAGATCGATTCCAGATGCTGCCGACTTCCTTCCCTCACATGTCAGACCTGCCACATAAATGGCGACTTCTTCAAGAAATTCTCCAAACCGTTCTTCTTCAGATGCGGAGAGGGTAGCTTCAAGGAAGCTGTTGACAACCTCATGGCTAGCCGTGAGGTTCTTGGCTCGAAAAAGATATGGATTCTTTCGGCGAAGTAATTCCCTCAGTTTGAGGCCCTGGATCTTGCGGAGCCGAGCCTCGTGAAACAGCCCGATGTTGTCGTTTACGAAGTCGCGTACTTCGTCAAGATTCAGAGGCTTCACAAATGAACCTTCCCCTTGGAAGTCGCGTCGTAGGCCTGTGTTGGCCTTTCAGCCAATGACGGTATCTTAATTTGTGTCTCATCAATCCTGCGCCTGCTGAGTTCCACGAAATCGTTATTGGTATCAATACCCAAATATTTTCGGCCAAGCTCAACAGCAGCCACGGCAGTGCTCCCCGAACCGATAAAGGGATCAAGCACAACATCACCCGGTTCTGTGAAGAGCTTTATGAACCAGCTTGGCAAAGCTACGGGAAATGCTGCGCTATGGTTCTGGTTTGACGATTCGGTTGCCAAGTGCAGAACATTGGTCGGATAAACCATGTCCCGGTCAATCCAGTTTGCAACCCGTTTACCGAAACCACTGCCGACCTTTGACTCATCCCTGATCTTGTCAGTTTCGCTCAGCTTTGCGAGTCGATGCTTGGCCCAACCACCAACGGGAGCCATCACTGCCTCTTGGAACATTTTGAATTGGCGCTGCTTATTGAACTGGAGCAGCCTCTCCCAATTGTTTCGGAAACGGTTCGGCCACTTACCGGGGTAAGAGTTTTTCTTATGCCAGACGAATTCTTCGGTCCATAGCCATCCCCGGCGCCGCATCTCCAGAATCAGCTCCAATACGTAGGTATGTCGCTCTCCGTTCACGGCAGGTTCCTTGATATTTAGGATGAACGTCCCTTCAGGTTTGAGCACTCGAAAGAACTGGTCAGCTTTCGGCAAGAACCACTCGACATACTCATCCGGACTAATGCCGCCATAGCTGCTCTTTCTTTGATCAGCATATGGTGGGGAAGTAACTATAAGGTCAACTGAGTTAGGTGGGTAGCCAGGCAAGACATCCTGACAATCGCCCTCGAGAATGGTGTTGAACTTAGGGGTTTTCTTGCTCTGCCCAGTTTCAGTCGACGGGCGCCTAACCTCTATGCTCATTTTCCCTCCCCGCTTTCGTCAGTCTACACTAGCACGTGTGTTTCATACTGTCTATTACACCTTTCCCCATTGACCGCCTAGGCGGGCTCTCATAGAGTGGTATGAGCTACCGACCGACTGGTCAGTCGGTTGTGCCCGGAGGACGATCATCTCATCGACGGTTTCTGAAGATTCCAGGGGGCGCGCTGCCGGCGCGTCCGGCGGTTCCGTGGAGGCGGGAAAGGCCTCCACGCGGGAGCGCATTCTTGAGGCGGCGGCGCAGGTGTTCGCGGAGTCCGGCTACCACGGGGCAAGCGTCGATGATATCGCCACCGCCTCCGGCGGCTCCAAGGGCGGCATCTATTTCCATTTCCCCGGCAAGCGCGAGATCTTCTTTGCGCTCGTTAATCGCTTCGCCGATCGGCTGTTGTCCGATGCTCGCGAGTCAATAGAAAGCAAGCAGAGCGGCGCGCACAAGGCCGGGGCGGTCATCGAATCGACGCTTGAGACGTTCGCCAACCACGCGAAGCTCGCCAAAGTGCTGCTGGCCAGCGGCGTCGGACTCGGGCCGGCGTTCGACGAATCGCTGCTGCGGCTGCATGACCGGTTTGCCGGCCTGATTCGTGAGCGGCTGGACGCCGCCGTAGAGGACGGCTCCATCCCTACTCTCGATACAACCCTTGCTTCTTACGCATGGATGGGAGCGCTCAACGAGATCATCCTCCGGTGGCTGTACACGGGAGAGCCTTCGCCGCTCACCTCAGCAGCGCCACAACTAAAATCGATTCTCCTTTCAAGCGTGGGCGCGAGCAAGGCGGGCATGGCATCCATCGGCGCGGGGGCCGACTGACCATGGCACAGGCGTATCGAGACCTCGGCGAGTTCATCAAGTTCCTGGAGGGACGCGGCGAACTCAAGCGCATCACGGCGCCCGTGACGTGGGACCTTGAGATCACGGAGATTACGCAGCGAGTCCTCCGTGAGGGCGGCCCTGCCCTTCTCTTCGAGAACGTCGAGGGTTACGAGGGTACGCCGGTGCTCATCAACATGTACGGCACGGAACAGCGCGCGGCGTGGGCGCTTGGGGTGGAGAAGCTGGATGAGCTGCCGGCGCAAATCGAAAAGATGATGGCGATGGCGCAGGGGGGGCCGCCTGAGGGCTTGATGAGCAAACTGCGCATGCTGGGTGATCTGGTGAAGCTCGGCCGAATCGGCCCGCGCACCGTCGAGCGTGAGGACGCCCCGGCGCAAGAAGTCATCATACAGGGGGATGACATCGATCTCCTTTCGCTGCCCATCCTCAAGACGTGGCCGCAGGACGCCGGACGCTACATCACCCTGCCGCTCGTCATCACGAAAGACCCTGACACCGGCACACACAACCTCGGCATGTACCGCATGCAGGTCTATGACAAGAACACCACCGGAATGCATTGGCAGACGCACAAGGTAGGCACACAGCATGAGCGAGCGTCGGCAGAGCGCGGCGCGGGACGCATGGAGGTCGCGGTGGCGCTGGGCGGTGATCCGGCTCTCATATGGGCCGGGTCCGCCCCGTTGCCCGCGGACGTGAGCGAATACGTGCTGGCAGGATTCCTGCGCGGCCAGCCTGTGCCCGTTGCCAAGGGCGTCACCGTCGATCTAGACGTGCCCGCGCAGGCGGAGTACATCATTGAGGGGTACGTCGATCCGTCGGAGCGGCGTCTGGAGGGCCCGTTCGGCGACCACACCGGCTACTACTCCATACAGGATTCGTATCCCGTGTTTCACGTGACGGCCATTACGCACCGGCGCAAACCAATCTACCCGACCATTGTCGTCGGGCGGCCGCCGCAGGAGGACTATTGGATGGGCGTCGCGACGGAGCGGCTCTTTCTGCCCCTCATGCGGCTGATGCTGCCGGAGATCGTTGACGTTCACATGCCGGCGGAGGGCGTCTTCCACAACCTCGTGCTCGTTTCCATCAAGAAGGAGTACCCCGGCCACGTCCAGAAGACGGTGAGCGGGATGTGGGGCCTCGGCCTCATGTCATTGGCGCGCGCCATCGCGGTTTTTGATGATGACGTAGATATTCACGACCCGTCCGAGGTGGTATGGCGGCTGTCCAACAACGTCGATCCGCGGCGGGACATCTTCTTCGCCGACGGGCCGATTGACGATCTCGACGTTGCCTCCCCGACTGCGCGTGTGGGCAGCAAGATTGGAATCGACGCCACGCGCAAGTCCGGCGATGGCGAGATGGGTGAGCGTCAATGGATGCCGGACATCACCATGGACCCGGAGATGGTTGAACAGGTAACGCGGCGGTGGAAGGAATACGGCATCTGATGGATTCCATCGGCCGCCCGCCTCTTGCCCGCCCCTGGTCCTATATGGGCCGCCTTGGCATCATGCTTGATTCCATCCGGTTCGAGCACTCCATCTTCGCCCTGCCGTTTGCCTATTTGGGCATGATCCTTGCGGCGGGCGGCTGGCCGACGCTCTCGCAATTCATCTGGATCACCGTGGCGATGGTTGCCGCGCGCACCGTTGCCATGAGCGCGAACCGCCTTATTGACCGTGAGATGGACGCGGAGAACCCGCGCACGGCCATGCGCGCGCTGCCCCAAAGGCTCCTCCGCCCGTCCGACATGCTCGGCATGCTGCTGGTCAGCCTGGTTATCTTTTTCTTTGCCGCATACATGCTGAACACTCTTGCGCTCATACTCGCGCCCGTCGCGGCCATCATTGTCATCACGTATTCCTATGCCAAGCGATTCACCTGGACGGGGCACTATTGGCTGGGGTTCGCGGACGGCATCGCGCCGGCGGGCGGCTGGATCGGCGTCGCCGGAGAGCTGCCGCTTGAGGCCGTGGTACTGGCGCTGGCCGTCACAACGTGGGTGGCCGGATTCGATCTGATCTACCAATGCATGGATTACGACTTCGATATTCCGCGCAAGCTGCACACCATTCCCGTCAAGTGGGGCATCCCTGCGGCGTTGTGGTGGGCGCGTGTGACCCATCTCCTGACAATCGTGTTCCTCGTGGCGTTGGGAGTGATGATGAGCCTTTGGTGGCCGTACTACATCGGCGCTGCCATCGCGGCCTCCTTGCTCGCATGGGAGCATTCGCTCGTCAAGGCGGACGATTTCTCCCGTGTCACCATTGCTTTCTTCAACATCAACGGCGTCATCGCAATCATCGTCTTTATCTTCACGGCGGTCGCCGTCCTGTTTGAGCCGGGCAGCGGATATGCAGCATAGACCAGAACCGGACCGCTCGCCCGTAATCGTCGGTATCTCCGGCGGGAGCGGCGCGGCCATCGCCAAGCGCATTATCGACTCGCTACTGGAGGCGCAGGTCCCCGCGGTCTGTACAATCACGTCCGGCGGACGGCAGGTGTGGGCGCAGGAGATGGATGAGCCATTCTCGCGGGCGCTCGATGAATGGTCGGCCAATGAGTGCTTCTCTTTCTATACGTCCAAACAACTTGGCGCGCCGATAGCGAGCGGCGGAATCCCGACACGGGGAATGATTGTCGCCGCGTGCAGCATGGCTACTGTGGCGGCCATCTCGCACGGCCTCGGTGACAATCTCCTGCGCCGCGCGGCGGACGTGACAATCAAGGAGCGCCGTCCGCTGGTGCTCATCCCTCGTGAATCGCCCTTGTCGGCAATTCACCTGGACAACATGAAGCGGCTAGCCGCCCTGGGCGCAACGATCCTGATGCCCGCCCCCGCCTTCTATCTGAAGCCGCGCACAGTCGATGACATCGTTGAGTATTTCGCGTCGCGGGCTCTCAACGCCATTGATTCTGCGTCGTTCCCTCTGCCTCCCTCGTTGCAATACGAAGGGTTGGGCGGCAACGGGACACCCAATCATCTTGCGGAGAAAGAAGCCGAAGACATGGATTTTGAGGAGGAAGAATCGTGAAGCTTGTTGGAATACGCCTGATCCTGGCCTTGGCCGCGGTTATGGCAGTCACGGTCATGGCCGCGTGTGAGGCAGAAGAACCGACCGCAACACCCGTACCGCCCACACCAACACCCGAAGTTGACGACACGCCGATCCGGGTGGGGCTGCTGCCGATCATCGACAGCGTGCCCTTCTACCTTGCGGAGGAAGAGGGCCTGTTTGAGGCTGCCGGTCTTAACGTCACGCTTGAAACGTTCAGCAGTGCCCTTGATCGTAACGCTGCGCTCGAATCCGGCGCGATCGACGGCCAGCTTGCGGACCTCATCGCCACTGGGTTGATCAATGGCGAGCAGCACAATGTTTCGATCGTGAAAACGACGTACCGCGCCACCGGCGATGTGGCGATGATCGCCCTGGTTGCCGGGGCGGACAGTGGTATCGAGTCGCCCGCCGACCTGGAGGGCAGGAGCGTTGGCATCTCCACCAACTCTCTCATCGAATACCATCTTGATTTGTACCTTGATGAGGCAGGTCTCGATCGCGATGCCGTTGAGAAGACGGAGGTCGCTGCGATCCCGGTGCGCATGGAGCTGCTGTCACAAGGACAGCTCGACGCGGCCGTTTTGCCTGAGCCGCTCATCACTCTCGCAGTCAACGCGGGCGGGACAGTCATCCTCGACGATCGCCAAAGCCGTTTGGGCATGAGCGTGCTTGAATTCAACGTCGAATACCTGGCGGACCACGAGGCGAACGTGAAGAAGTTCCTCGCAGTCCATGAGGAGGCCGTGCAGCGAATCAACGCGAATCCGGACGAGTATGCGTACCTCTTGCCGGCGAAGGCCCGCCTGCCTGAATTCCTTGTCGGAATCTTCAACGTTCCACCATTCCCCAGCAATGATGTTCCGACTGCTGCCGAGACACAGCAGGCCTCGGATTGGCTCCTTGAAAAGGGTCTAATTGACCAGGCGAGGGAGTACAGTCACTGGGTGCATCCAAGCTTCATTCCGTAGAGACGATACGGTCTGAATGGCCGGCGGCCTGACATGTCTGACCGAAAGCCAATCGCAGCCCTCGGGGGCGTGACGTTCGCGTACCCCGGGGGCAATGCGGTGCTTCGGGACTTCTCGTTGGAGGTGTCGGAAGGCGAATCGTTCGCAATCATCGGGCCGTCAGGATGCGGCAAGACCACTCTGCTCTATATCCTGGCCGGCCTTCGTCTTCCCAATGCAGGCACTATAACCGTCGCGGGGGAGCCTATCGTCGGTCCACGCCGGGACATTGGCCTTATCCTCCAGGATCACGGCCTCCTGCCATGGGAAACCGCCCTCAATAACGTGGGCATGGGATTGCGCCTACGGGGCGTGCGCGGTCGCGAGTGGCGCGCCGAGGCGCAGCTGTGGCTTGACCGACTGGGCCTGGGGGACTTGGCTCGGCGTTATCCGGGGCAATTGTCCGGGGGGCAGAAGCAGCGTGTCGCTATCGCTCGCACCCTCGCCGTGTCTCCAACTTTGCTGCTCATGGACGAGCCGTTCAGCGCGCTCGATGCGCTTACACGAGGGACGCTGCAGCTGCTTGCCCTTGACCTTGGAATCGCCCAGGGTCGCAGCGCCGTCCTAATCACCCATGACATCAATGAAGCAGTAACACTCGGCAACAGGATCCTGATCATGGGCGCCGGGCCGGACGACCCTGCAACGATAATTGAGAATCCGGGCGCGGGGCGGGACGGTTACATCGACTCGGACGAGTTTCGTGCTCTGGCCAACGATGTGAGGGCAAATCTCAACGTTACTTCTGAAACGACAGCTGCCTGATGAAACAATCGGCATTCGGGGGAATCCGAGATCGAGCCAAGGTCCTCACCAGCGCCGGAATTGGCAGTCTGGCAGTCCTGTGCGGGCTGATTGTCTGGCTTGTGGGATCCTGGGTTCTGGACTCCAGGATTCTGCCGAGCCCCATCGCGGTGGCCTTTACTTTCGTTGACCAACTCGACGAGGGCCTTTTGGGGCACGCGGCGGTGAGCGCATATCGAATCCTTGTCGCAATCGCAGTGTCAACTGCGATCGCTGCCCCACTGGGACTTATCTTTGGCACAAGCAGCCGGTTCTACACCCTTTCCGCTCCCATCATCTACCTGAGCTACCCGATCCCCAAGATCGTTCTGCTGCCAATCGTGCTCGTTGTTCTCGGTTTGGGTGACGCGAGCAAGATCACCATGATCGCCCTCATCCTGTTCTTCCAGATTCTCATCCTCGTGCGCGACGAGGTCCGCACCGTGCGGCCTGAGTTGGTTCTTTCCCTGCGCTCGCTTGGGGCCAATCGTCTTCAGTTACTGAGATATGTGTATGTGCCTGCGTCACTGCCGGGCCTCTTCACCGCACTCCGCGTCAGCACCGGTGTCTCTATAGCAGTCCTGTTCTTCGTGGAGACGATAGGCGCGCGGCAGGGACTGGGCTACTTCATCTATTCGGAGTCATGGCAACGGCTTGCCTATGAGGAAATGTACGCAGGCGTGATAGCTATGGCCCTGCTTGGACTCGGCATTTACTACGCCGTGGACGGGCTCGAACGCCGTCTGACTCGCTGGAATCGGGATGATCGATAGCCCACAGGTGTGGCCAACTACTCAGCAGTTGGATCAATCTTGAGCCAACTTGGGTTCGAGTCATTGGCGGGATTGTCGGTGAGACGAACCGGCTCGGCCTCGTCGCTCAGGCTCCACAGGTAAATCTCATTGTTGCCTTCACGATCGCTCGCAAAGACGATGGTCTGGCCGTCCAGCACGGTGGACCATGACGGGTGCACGCTGTTATAGGGCGCATCCGGCGTGCGGTCGGCGCTCCTCCGCCCCTGGGACGAAACGTACCAGAGGTGGATGGCGTTGCCGGGATTCGTAATCGCAGACGCGTTTGATTGCATGATGACGTCCCGGCCGTTTGGAGCGTACTCCGGGTAATCCTCAGAGGAGTTGGGCGCCCTGAACTCTCCCGTTGGCCTCAGGAAAGTCTCCTGCGGGATAACGCGAATAAACTCGCCTCCGCTGTCGAGTATGTGAACATCAACGGTTTCCGGCGAACGGGCGGCCGACACCGCAATCTCTTCGCCGGCCGCATTCATGCGGGGGTTCCAATAGGAATAGCCTGTATCCTGACCGAGCAAGTTCATTCCCGTTCCATCCGCAGCCATGCCGTCTACGCTCATCCAATAGAGTTGCGGACGACCGGATGCGATTTCCAGGCTCGAAAGCGTGACGAGCAGGCGCTCTCCATCCGGATACCAGGTCAGTGACTCAACCGTCCCGCTCACGAGACCGTTGGTCAGGTTCTGTTCTTCCTCTTGCCCCGTGTCCATCAGGATGATGTCAGTCGCATTGCCTGAACGCCTGATAAACGCCAACCTGGTTCCATCCGGGCTGACAGCAGGATAAACGTCATCAAGGGAGTCATCAGTGATTTGTGTCTCCCCGGCGCCGTCGTGGTTTATGGAGTAGATGTCCCAGTTTCCGCCGCGATCAGACTGGAAATAAATCGTGTACACATCATCGTTCCCGCCGCAACCGGAAACGATAAGTGTTCCCAGAAGGAAAGCCGTCACAAAGGCCAATGACCATCTCATGGGTTCAAGCGCCTCCTGAATCGGCCACTAAAACAGGCACTCTCCCTATATTCCACCTTAGCACCAAATGACCCCGGCTGGAGCGCCGGGGTCATTGTTCAGCAGTCGTGTGGATGATCGATTTGGTATCGAAACACCCTCGCAGGGATCAGCGTCCCCGCAGGCGCGGGTCCAACACGTCCCGCAGCGCGTCTCCAAACACATTGAATCCAAACACCGCCATGCTGAGAGCAAGGCCCGGGAATACAATGATGTGCGGAGCAAGCTCGGCAAAGTCGAGCGCGCTGGCGTTGAGCATGCCGCCCCATGACGGGTGCGGCTCAGGAACTCCCAAGCCCAGGAAGCTCAGCGATGCCTCAGTCGTGATGGCAGAGCCCAGCCGGCCTGTCACAACGATGATCCACGGCGCCATCGAGTTGGGCATGATGTATCGGAAGATCAGCCGGAGGTGGCTGGCTCCGATGGTTCGGCCGGCCAGCACATAGTCCGTTTTCGTAACGGACAATGCTTGCCCGCGCACAACGCGAATCATGGCCGGCAGCGCCGGAATTGAAATCGCAATGATCGTGACCTCAATGCTGAAGGTCTGAAGGATGGCGACAATGGCCATCGCAAGAATCAGACCCGGGAATGCCTGGAGGACGTCAACGAGGCGCTGACCCAGCAGGTCAACCCAGCCGCCGAAGTAGGCGCTCGTGATTCCAAGGATACCGGCAATGGTTCCCGCTCCCATGGCTACCGCGAAGCCAACATACAGGGAGATTTGGGCCCCGAACACAATCCTGGTAAACAGATCGCGCCCGTAACGGTCACCGCCCAACCAATGCTCCGCGTTCGGCGCAACCAATTGAGCGGATATCTGCGAGGCGTAGCGGTATTCAATAAAACCGTCATAGCTTGAGGCGGCAGCTGTTGCAATCTCCCAAAGCGACGCGGTTGCCGCCATAAGGATCAGGAGGAAGACCAATCCCAATCCCACTAATCCAAGTGGTCGACTCTTCCACAGCAGCCAGTTGCGCTGCAAGATGTTTCGCCGTCGCCTTTGGCCGATAATCTCTGCGACTGCTTCAGTCTGTGCCGCCATCTCTTTGCTCCCTCTGAGTGCCGTTTACTCGATTTTCAGCCTGAACGTGGCTGGTTCTCTTCTCACGCGCCTGCCGGACGGCTAGTACCGAATCCTTGGATCAAGCCAACCGTACAGCAGGTCCACGCCCAGGTTCGCAGCGACGACGGCAAAGCCGGTAAGCGTCACAACGAGCTGAACGACCGGGAAATCTCGCTGGTTGATGGAGTCCACCATCATGCGGCCGATGCCCGGAAGGCCGAAGACCTGTTCCGTGACGACGAGTCCGGTCACGGTAATCGGCAGGAAGATGCCGATAAGGGTAAGCACCGGAATCAGGGCGTTCCGCATGGCGTGGCGGACGATAATCACGCGCTCCTTGAGGCCTTTCGCGCGCGCAGTGCGGATGTAGTCCTCACGCATGACCTCAAGCATGGTTGCTCGCATCATGCGCAGCGGCACGCCCATCAGGAACCCAAGCCCGATAATCAGAGCCGGCCAAATCAGCTGTGCCAGATTGGCAATCGGGTCTTCCCAGATCGGGATGTAACCCTGCCGGGGAATCCAGTCAAACAACCGGACAAAGATGAGAATCAGCATCATGCCGCTCCAGAACGTTGGGACGGAGATGCCGAGGATGGCGATGCCACGAATAAGGTAGTCGAAGAATGTGTCCTGCTTGAGCGCTGCGATGACCCCGCCAGCTATTCCGAGGATGCTGCCGATGATGAGGCCCATCACGCCGACTTGAAGGCTAAGGGGAGCTTTCCGGCCAATCAACTGGGACATTTCGGCGTTGTAGAAGAAGGACTTGCCAAAGTCGAGAGTGAACAGTCCGTAGATCCATCCTAAATACTGTTCATAGAGGGGTTTGTTGAGGCCTAACTCGGTGCGGATTCGCTCGAGCGCCTCTGGGTCAATGCCACCGCCGCCTTCGCCGCCGCCAAGCATCATGATGGCCACGTCTCCCGGCGCGATGCGCATGATCAGAAAGACCACGATGGTCACGCCAAGGATTGTCGGCACCGCCAACAATATGCGGCGTATTACATATGCCCACATCTGCTTTCGCCCCTCCCCGTTAGGCTACAAGCCAGTCTGCATCATTGGGAATTAAGCCGTTGCTTGCGCCACGGCTCGTTGCCCGCGTTTCGCACCATGCTATGGATGCCCCCCTACCGTGTCAAGCATTTGCATGCCCGCCTAACGGGATTTTGCGGCAGGGGACTCCCGAAGGAGGCTGCCTTCAGGACTACCCTTTGTTGGGGTCGGATGTCCTTGACAACCTAAGGCTCAGTACCGAATCCGGGGGTCAAGGCGTGCGTAGAGCACATCGACAACGAGATTGCTCAGAATCACCAGGAGCGCCGGCAATAAGAGGATGGCCCTGGTCACTGGGAAATCTCGCTGGTTGATGGAGTCGAGCAACTCCCGTCCAACACCTGGCAGACCAAAGACCTGCTCAATGAGGACCAGGCCGACGAGTACGATTGGGGCCAGGATTCCGATCACAGTCACAATCGGGATCATGGCATTCGGCAGCGCGTGACGAAGAACGACTACCTTCTCCTGCATCCCCTTGCTTCCCGCAAGCCGAACATAGTCGGATGCCATGGCTTCCATGAGGGCGGCGCGCGTGATCCGCAACACCGTTCCCATGACCATGCCGAGTCCAACAACGAGTGCGGGCCAGATCAACTGAGCCAGGTTGGCGACCGGGTCCTCCCAGATGGGATGTATCCCTGTCGCGGGATCCAGTCAAACATCCGCACAAAGATTCAGATTACAAGGGTCAAGTCGAACGCTGCCAAATAGGCCGTTTTGTACGAATCGACGCGGAAAAATAGCGTCAAGGGGTGTCAAGGGCCAGAGCCGTTTGGGGCGGAAACCGGCGACGCTTCGTGCGATCTCACCCAAAAACGAGAGGGCGGCTCATGGGCCGCCCTCTCAACTGAAAGTGGTTTCTGTTAGTTTGTCGGTCTGTTCTCGTTCAGGAAGTCCAGGAGAGTCCGGTTGTATTCTTCGTGACGC
The DNA here is from genome assembly GCA_965203815.1 of Dehalococcoidia bacterium. GTDB lineage: Bacteria > Chloroflexota > Dehalococcoidia > UBA6926 > UBA6926 > VXMO01. The sequence goes on from OZ241912.1 coordinate 1,845,044, forward strand.
TCGAACGGCGTGCCGTGCCGGGTGGGAAACACCTCGACGCCGGCCTGTGTGCCCGTCATCGCAGCCGCAAGGTCATGCGCCGCCTCGGGGCCGGTGTACTGGTCCCCTGCCCCAACGATGATCAATGTGGGGGACGTGATATTCGCCACGTCCACGCCGGACGGACCGCCCATGCCCGCCATGACGCGCACGTACTTTTCAGGATCGTTGGCTGTGGTAATTGTGTGGTGATCCTGGACAATCTGGGGCCGCGCGTCCCGGAATTCCGGCGTATACACCTGTTCGAGCCACCCGTTCCAAACGAACTGCATCCCGCCCGCGCGTATGCCGGCGATCCGCTCGTCTCGCATTGCCTGCGCCGCTTTTGCTTCCTCTTCGTTGGCGGGAGGAGGCGGATCGAGCCTTCCGCCGTTGGATATCACCGCGCCCCATACCCGGGTGGGGTGCGTCGCGGCAAAGTTGCGCACGATGCCGCCGCCCATCGAGTAGCCAATCAGCGCGGTGCGCTCGATGCCCAAACCGTCCAGCAAGGCCGCAAGATCATCGACGAACGTCCTCTGGCTCAGCGAGTCGTCCTCCGGGGTTTCGGTGTCCCCGTGTCCGCGCACGTCATAGGTGAGGACGCGAAAAGACACCGCCAACGCCGGAACCTGCAGCCACCACGCGTTGTGGTTGTCTCCGGAGCCGTGGATGAACGTTACCCACGGCGCGCCGTCCGGACCCGTTGTCTCATAGCACTGCTCAATGCCGTTTGCCGAAATCATCTGCGCCGCCATACTCCCCCCAATTCCCTGTCATGCGTCTTGCGTTCTTATCGGGCCACGCTCGGATTGTAGCGCGGGCGGCCCCTGCCACGCCGCACTACAATAATGATTGAGACTGGAACGCGGCGGGCGCAAAGGAGTTGGGGAGTGGCGTCATGGCAATTGAGTTCAACGTGGAGGTTCATTTCGATGCGCCCCGGGAGAAGGTGTTTGAGGCCCTGACAGACGTCAACTCATTCAGCGATTGGACGCCGAACCTCAAGGAGATCAAAGTCCTGTCAGACGGCGACATTGGGGTGGGGACAGTCTTCGAGGAGACCCGCCGCATGTTCTTCCGCGACGCCACGGAACGCTTTCACGTGAGCATGTATGAACCACCGGAGATGTTTGAGCTGACCGTCGACGGATCAGAAGGAAGCAGCGGCTTTGGTCAGTACACGTTCTTCTATCACCTGGAGGAGGACAAAGAGAATGGCGGCACCAGCATGTCCATGCGCGGCAAAATCACAGGGCTCAACAAGGTCATGGAGTTATTTGGGCGCCTAAGCGTGCGATTCATGGCGCGCGCTATCCGCAAGGAATACCGCGCCCTCGCCAGCCACCTGGCCGCTCAGCACAACCAATGACCCTCTTCAACACGAGCGGGCGCAACCGCCTCTACGGAGACCTCGCTTATCTCTGGCCGCTGATGAGCCCGCCGGAGGAATACGCGGACGAATCCCCGCACTGGCGCAACCAGATCCTGACACGCTTCGATAAGCGCCCCTTACGCGCCCTGGAACTCGGCACCGGCGGCGGGCATTTCATCTCGCACCTGACCGACATCCTGAGCGTGACTGCCGTTGATTTGTCGGAGGCAATGCTGGAGAACGCGCGGCGGCTGAACCCGGACGTTGAGCATATCGTCGGGGATATGCGGTCGATCCGTCTTGATCGGACCTTTGACGTTGTCCTGATCCACGACGCCATCGCCTACATGACGTCGGAGGATGACCTGGCCGCCACGTTCGCCACCGTCCGCGCGCACCTTGAGCCGGACGGGCTGTTCATGACGATGCCGGACCACTACATCGACCGACCCGTCTGGCCGTATATCAACCATCGGACGCATCGGCGCGATGACCGTGAACTCACGTATATCGAGTACTCAGCCCCCGACATGAATGACCCGTCTCTGCTGCAATCGTCGTTCCTGTTTGTCATCACGGAGAATGGGGAGCGGCGCATGGAACTGGACCACCACACGACAGGGCTGTTCCCGGTTGATACGTGGCGGCGGTTAATCGAGGAGGCCGGCTTCAGCGTGGAGCGGCTGAATTATCCCGTCGCGGACGGCCCCATCAGCCAATACCTCTGGGTGGCAACGGCGGTTTAGGGGAAGAGTGCGAACTCTTCCAGTCCCTCGGTTTCCGGCGCGCCAAACATCAGGTTCATGTTCTGGATCGCCTGCCCCGCCGCTCCTTTAACAAGGTTGTCGAGTGCCGTGACGATGATGATCCGCCCCGTCCGCTGGTCAATCACCGGGTAGACCTGCGTCATGTTGCTGCCGGACGTCTGCTTGGTCTGGGGCGGCTTCTGGGTCACCCGCACGAACGGCTCGCCGGCGTAGTAGTCCTCGTATAGGTCGCGCAGGCGCTGCGCCCCCTCTGGCGACGCAGGCAGGCGGCCGTCGGCGGGCGTCACATAGATGGTGCTGAGGATGCCGCGCGTCATCGGAATCAGGTGCGGCGTGAACGTGACGTTCCACTTCTGGGACGGGTCGATCTCATGCAATTCCTGCGTGATCTCCGGCAGATGGCGGTGTCCGGACAGCCCGTAGGCGGACACGTTCTCGTTCACCTCGGAGAAGTGGACGGTCTGGCTGAGCGAGCGGCCTGCGCCGGACACGCCCGACTTTGAGTCGACAATCACGTTCGGCTCGATGAGCTTCTCCTTAACAAGGGGGGCAAGTCCGAGCAGCGCGCCCGTCGGATAGCAGCCCGGGTTGGCGACCAGCCGCGCCTCCTTGATAGCGTCGCGGTGCAGCTCCGGCAGGCCGTAGACCGCCTCTTCAAGGAAGGACGGCGCAGGGTGCGGCTGGTACCACGCCTCGTATTCCTCGACGTTGTGGAGGCGGAAATCGGCGGCGATGTCCACCACGCGGGCATTCTTGCCGAGCATGGCGACGCACGCCTCCGCCGATGCCTTGTGCGGCAGCGCGGAGAACGCGACGTCCACATCGTCAAGCTCATCCTGCTCGACGATGGGCAAGCCCATCTTGTCCAGGTGCGGCAGGTACTCGTCGAGTTGCTCACCCGCGGCGGATCGCCCGGTGACGGCGGTCAGTTGGACCTCGGAATGGCCGCGCAGAATCCGCGCAAGCTCCATCCCCGCATACCCCGTCACATTGATAATCCCCGCCTTGATGGTCATGGTGCGTGTTCCTTGCCTATTGCGACGCTATATACCGCGATTGGTGAATACCCATTCTAGCAGGATGGAATAGAAGTTCACGCCGTGCGTTAGCCCTTCTCTGTGCTGCTGGGGCAGAGGTTTGAGAGGATACACTCCGGGCAGTTGGGGCGGCGGGCGTGGCAGACGCGGCGGCCGTGCTCGATCAGGTCCACGTGGAACTGGTAGACCTGTGAGTCATCGAGGTGCGATTCAAGCATGTAATGCGCCTTGTCCGCGTTCATCTTTTTGGGGATGAGGCCGAGACGGCCGGAAACGCGGTGGACATGTGTATCGACCGGCAGCGCCGGACGGCCGAGGCTGAACAGCAGCACGCACGCCGCCGTCTTCTCTCCCACGCCCGGCAGGCTGAGCAACCACTTGCGCGCCTCATCGAACGGCATATCGGCCAGAAAATCAATGCTGTAATCACCGCGTTGCCGATGAATCTCTTGCAGGATGGCCTGGACGCGCGGCGCCTTGATCTTTGACAGCCCGCCATGCTTGATCGTCTCTTGAATCGCCTCCGTCGGCGCGTCGACAACGTCCTGCCACGTGGGAAACGTTTTGCGTAGGTCCGCGAATGTGCGGTCGGTGTTGAGGTCGGACGTGTGTTGTGAGAGCACGGTGTAGATCAACTCGTCCATCGGCTCGGCGCGCTTGAACCACGGACGCTCGCCGTTCTGCTCATACAGCAGCGCAAAGACATCCTGCGCGCGTTGGGCGCGGACTGTCGGGCGGCGGCGTTTCGTGATCATCGCGTGCTAGACTCTCCCTATGGATTCCCCACATATTCTAGCCAGCCGCGCGGACTCACCGGCGGCGCGCATGGTTCCCGAAGCCGCAGCGATCACGGACACGCTTCATGCGTGACGAGATGACGCAGGCCCTCAACGGCCACAACGCGGACTACATCGAGCTGCGGCTGGAAGAACTGGACTCGAATCATATCTCCATGCGGGGACATGAGATCGACGACATCGGCGGCTCATCGAGTAGAGGCGGCGCGGCGCGGGCATACGTGAACGGCGCATGGGGATTCGTGACGTTTACGCAGTCAGACAATCTGCGTGAACGCGTTGCAACGGCAGTACGGCAAGCGCACCTTGCCTCCGGCGAGGGTGGAGAGCTTGTGCGTGGCGAGCCGGTCATCGCTGAACCCGCCCCTGTCCTGGACAACGACCCTTTCCTCGTCCCTCTCGATAAGAAGGTCAACCTGTTACAGGAATACGTCGAGGCGATGTGGGCCGTGCCGAATATCCAGAGCACATTCATCGCCTCCGGCAACCGTCGCCGCGTGACACATTTCGCCAACTCTGAGGGTTCGTACATCCGGCAGGAGCGTGTGGACGTGACGTTCAACGGACGCGCAATGGCCCGTAGAGACAACGATGTCCAGCAGTACGGCGTCAGCGTGGGCAGCCTCGGCGACTACGCCGTCCTCGAGGGCCGCCACGACGAGATGCGCGAGATTGCGGAAAAGGCCGTCGCGCTGCTGGACGCGCCGCAGGTGGAGGGGCGCGAGTATACGGTCATCTGTGACCCCATTCTGGGCGGCGTGTTTGCCCATGAGGCGTTCGGCCATCTGTCGGAGTCGGATTTCGTGTACGAGAACGACCGTATGAAGGAGATCATGGTGCTGGGACGGCGATTCGGCGGGCAGCATCTGAACATCGTGGACGGCGCATCCGTGCCTGGCCTCCGCGGTTCCTATGACTACGACGATGAGGGCATCGCAGCGCGAAAGTCAGACCTGATCCGTGAGGGCGTGCTGGTGGGTCGGCTTCACTCGCGGGAAACGGCGGGCAAGATGGGCGAGGGTGTGACGGGCAACGCCCGCGCTATGGACTATCGATTCGCGCCCATCGTTCGCATGACAAACACGTTCATCGAGCCGGGCACGGCCACGGCGGAGGAACTAATCTCCGAGGTCAAGGACGGCGTGTACTGCAAGAACTGGTACGGCGGCATGACGTCCATGGAGATGTTCACGTTCTCCGCGGGCGAGGCGTACCGCATCCGCAACGGGCGCATTGAGGAACTGCTGAGGCCCGTCGTGCTGTCCGGCAATGTTTTCACCACGCTTGAGAACCTCGATGCGGTCGCGAACGACCTCGATATGAACCAGGGCGGAGGATGCGGCAAGGCGGGACAATCTCCCCTGCCCGTCTCCAACGGCAGCCCGCATATCCGCATCCAGAACTGCCTCGTCGGAGGAGCTTAAGCCATGACGCAACCGCCAACCGACGAGGACATGGCGCTGCTGGAGCGGACGCTTGCCTACGCGCGCAACAAGACAACCGCCGCCGAGGTATTTGCCAGCGAGGGCGAGTCCACGCCCGTCAGTTTTGAAGCCGAAAAGCTGAAAGAGATTTCAACCCGCCAGACGTGGGGACTCGGCATCCGTGTCTTTGTGGACGGTCGCATGGGCGTCTCATCCACGAACGACCCCGACAAGTTGGAGGAGCTTGTCGACCGCGCCATCGAACTCGCCCGCTACGGCCCTGAATCGGAACTGAATCTCCCTGAACCATCGCCAAACACGCCCGCCATCGAAACGTATGACCCCGCCATCGAGGAGGTCACGACTGAGGCGATGGTGGATGCGGGGCGGCGGCTCCTAAATGATGCCAAACCGCTGGAGCCGGAGGCGTTGTACGGCGCGAGTCTTACGCACAGCACAAGCCGTTTCGCATTTCTCAATTCCAACGGTGTCAGCTTCGGCCACCGCAAGAGCGGCTTCGGGCTGTTCGTCTCCGGAACACTGATTCGCGGCACGGACATGTTCTTCATCGGTGAGGGCGACCGCAGCTGCAGCCCGGACTGGGATATGCAGCGGCACATCGACGGCATGCGGCAGCAGATCGAGTGGGGCAAGGATATCGCCCCCACCCCCGCCGGCCATATGCCCGTCCTCTTCATGCCGCGCGCCGTCTCATCCGTCCTGCTTGGCCCGTTCTTGTCCGGCATCAACGGCAAGACCGTGCTGCAAGGCTCATCGCCGCTTGGGGGCCGCATCGGTGAGCAGGTGTTTGACGCACGGCTGACCATCGTCGATGACCCTACCCTCCCGCTCAAGCCGCCGTCACGGTCCTATGACGACGAGGGCGTTCCGAGCCGCCGCCAATTCCTTGTGGAGGACGGCGTGCTCCGCACCATCCTGTACGAACTGCAGTCGGCATCAAAGGCGGGTGTGGAGCCGACGAGCAGCGCGTCGCGCGGACTCGGCGCGATGCCCGGCGCGGGCACAACCCATCTCAGCATCGAACCCGGAGACGCCTCGTTCGATGACATGCTCCGCACGATGGGCGACGGTGTGATCGTCGAACGTCTCATCGGCATGGGACAGGGCAACGTGTTGGGCGGCGACGCGGGCGGCAACATCCTGCTCGGCTACCGCGTGCAGGGCGGCGAGGTGGTGGGCCGCGTCAAGGACACCATGCTCCACTGCAACATCTATGACATCCTCAAGGACATCACGGCCATCGGGGCTGAGACGACGGAGCTGGGCGGGTCGCTGTCCACTCCCGCGATCCTCTGTGACGGCGTTTCAATCGCCCCTAAGTCGGACTCCGAGTAACGCTGCGGGACCGAAACGATGCAGTCGGATGGTGTCGAAAGCGTTATCAACGCAATACGACAAGACCCCGGCAATATAACAGCCGCCGCTCTCGCTGAGCTGTCCGACCCGGACCGCGACGAGTTGGGGCAGGTTATCGACACGCTGCGGGACATCGATTTTGAATACCGGCGTTCCATCGTCGGCCAGTTGGTGGAACTCGCGGAGGAGAACGTCGATTACGTCTTTGACCGCATCTTCATGACTCTCATGGAGGACGAGGACGAAGAGGTGCGGGAAGCCGCAATCATGGGGCTGTGGGAAAGCGACGACCGCACACTGATTGAGCCGCTGTTTGATCGGCTCTTGCTTGACAGTGAAGAGCGCGTCCGGGCCGTCGCCGCGCAATCGCTTGGCCGCTTCGCCGTCCTTGCCGAACTTGGCGATCTGCTGGAACGTGACTCCAATCGCGTCCGTGAGGGACTGCTTGACGTGATTCGCAACGAACAGGAGCCGTCATTTGAGGTGCGCCGCCGCGTGATTGAGGCCGTCTCCGCTTTCACGTCCGAGGAGGTGCGGGAACTCATCCTTGAGACCTATGAAAGCGCCAGCGAAACCCTCCGCGCCTCCGCTCTCTATGCCATGGGGCAGAACGCGGACACGTCCTGGCTGACGTACATCCGGGAGGAGATGGAGAGCGAGTCTGAGGAGGTGCGATTTGAGGCCGCCGGCGCCGCCGGGCGCATGGGTGATGAGCGCTTGATCCCCGCCCTCGCCCGTATGGGCATGGAGGAGAACACGGAAATCCAGGGTGCCGTCGTGACGGCACTGAGCGCCATCGGCGGCCCCGCGGCGCAACGAGTGCTGCGCCGTTTCCTGCAACATTCGGACGAGAACTTTCGGGAACTTTCGCTGGACGCGCTGGAGAGCATGCAAAGCTTCGACACCAACGCGGAGATCCTGCGAAAGTCCGCCGGCAGCGCCGCGGATGCCGTTTCCCCACTGAACGACGACCCTGAGGACGACGTCTTCGAGAATTTCGATGATGATCTCGGCATCAATGAGGACGTTGACGACGACGAGTTCGAGGACGATTGGTAGCGCCCATGACCATCGAGAATTCAGAAAACGGGCGCGATATTCAATACGATGTGTCGGCGGGCGGCGTGGTCGTCCGATGCACGCCGGACGCGCGGCTTGAGGTCGTTATCTGCCGCCGCCCCTCCACCGGCCTCCTGGCGCTGCCAAAGGGCACGCCGGAGCCGGGCGAGACGCGGGAGCAAACGGCGCTGCGGGAGGTGCGTGAGGAGACCGGGCTGAGCGTCGCCATCATCGGAGACCTCGGCAGCGTGCGCTATACATTCACGGCGGAGGGGGTGCTGCATGACAAGCGGGTCTACCATTACCTGATGGAGCCGATCGGCGGCAGCGTTGACGACCATGACGGCGAGTTTGAAAGTGTTGAGTGGCTGCCCCTTGAACCCGTTACGCTGGCCAGGATGACGTACGATACGGATGTGGAAATTCTTAACAGGGCCATTCTCGCGATGGCTCACAACCCGGACGCAGCCGATGGTCGCACGGGCTAAGCCGATCATCGTCACCGGAGAGCGCGTCGGCCTGAGAGACAAGGCCGAGTTTGACGCGTGGAATGATTACCTGTGGCGCTCGGACGATGAGCTGGCCGAGCTGGACGCCACCTATCCGCTCAAGATGTCCTATGAGCAGTACGCCCCTATCCACAAGGACGACCTCAATTACATTTCCAAGCGCAGTCACCGTTTCGCCATCGTCGAGCTGTCCGAGGGCAAGCATATCGGCAACTGCATGTATTACGATCTTGACCGGCGCGCCAAGGAGGCCGAATTGGGCATCATGATCGGCGACCGTGCCTATTGGAACGGCGGGTACGGCACGGATGCCGTCAAGCTCCTCACAAGCTGGATGTTCAACAAGCTGGAACTGAACCGCGTTTACCTCAAGACGCTGGACTGGAACGTCCGCGCCCAACGCGCATTCGGAAAGGCGGGCTTCACGCAGACCGGCTTCCGCGAGCAGGGCCGCTATCGCTTCATGCTGATGGACATCAAGCGGGACGTTTGGGAGGGGATGCAGGTGGGCGAGGCGGCCGATTCAGAGTAAGGCCCCGCCCGTTCACCCTGAACCAACCCCGCTCACCTTGAGCCTGTCGAAGGGGAAACCCTGGCCGCCCCCACGTTCGTCATTCTTTTTCCTCTGGAAAGGGTGAGCACCAAGGCACATCGCTATCCAATTGGAGGGCAAGCTCCAAAATCTTGGTGTATTCCTTCGAGCCCGAATCAAGAAATCCGTGAACTCCAGCCAAAAAATCAAATACAAAACTTTTCCAACTGACGCCAGATGCTACCAACCATTCGCCAATAATCAAATGGAAAACAATAGAGGCATCATGCAATATTGCAGTCGCCTCTGTGTCATCGGGATTCTCCGCAAGCATTAGTCTTGCGAAATCGTCTTCTCCGTCATTGTGCATCGGATGGACCTTCATTGAAGCAAAATGGTAACCACTAATGTAGATGGTTTTCAAATTTCCGCTTCCCCTCAATTCGTCCTTAGCCTTCGGGCGATGCCAATTACTCTTAGGGTCACGATTTATACGTTCCCGTTCTTTTTTGGATAACTTTTTCAGGCTCCTTAGTTGTTCCGGGGAAAAGTCGGAAGCGAAGTCAGGGTTATGCAAAAGTGCCTCAGCGTCTCGAAACATGCGCTGAATAGACCAGCGCTCAAACTCCTCGAACTCATCCTCGCGTGCCAGCCTACGCAGATATACAAATCGTTCCACTAGCGCTCGGTAGAGAATCCAACAGTCAGTGTAGCTTCCCTCCCGCCACAACAAAAATATGTTGCCCAAACGCATGATTGCCGCCGAGACAAAATTTCTGAGAATGCGGTTCTTGGAGGTATCAGGGACTGTGCGTACAAATTGCTCCAAAGCGAGCGCGTAGAAGTGCGCAGAATCCGCATATGCAGCTTTATAATCAGCGGCGGAGGGGTATTCTTGAGGAGTCTTAGTAGTCATGAGATGCCACTCTGCCGTTATACCCTCACTTCTTCCCACCGTTCCTTTGCCCACTTGTGGCGGCGCTCAAACGCATCCATCTGCTCATCCCGTCGTGCCGGAGTTTCTATCCGCCCGGCCTCTAAGGCCATATCCATAGTCTCCGCAACCGTCAGCCTGTTGCCTTTGTCGCCATTACAAGCCACACACGCGAGGGCGCGATTCCAGCAATCGTCGTTTGATCCGTCGCGCTTGTTCGGCTCGATATGATCCAACTGGAGCTCGCGACGATCCCGTTGCTTCTCTTGGCCGCAATACCAGCACTCAGCTCCCCAATAATCGATAAATGCTTCCCATATTGTCTGTGAGTCCTCACGTGAACGCTGGCGGAACTCAATCGGGGGCAACTCCTGCAGGCTTGTGGTCTGTCGTCCGTCCGTTGTCGTACGCTGCGGCAAGTCGTGTGGCCCGCGCACCCTGATGATTCGGTCATCGTCGAATCCAATCCTGACACTGACTCCTTCTCTGTAGTGTTCTGGACCGGTCGGATTCTGGACGAATTCGCTTGATCTCTCTAATTCACCCTCAGTAACTATCTGCAGATCGGTTTGCTTATGGAACTGTCGCCTTATGACCGTCCAAGCCCTCGGTGACATGTCGCAGGCTATCCACTTGCGTCCAGTCAGTTCAGCAGCAACGGGAACGTACGCACAGCCCGCAAAGCAGTCCAAGACGAGATCGCCAGGATTGCTCGACACTTCGATGATGCGCTGAGCCAAGGCTTGCGGCTTTTGTGTCGGGTAGCCGACCCGCTCGGTGGCTTGCGAGTTTATTGGGTCGATGTCATCCCACAACGCCTGAACCGGTCGCCCCTTCTGTTCATCCAAATACCGCTTACGCCTAATGCCGCCATTCCGGGTGAAATGCAGCCGACCTTCGGAATCAAGCAGCTCCATTGTTTCGATAGGGACACGCCAATATGATGTAACACCCTTGTATTCGTATGTGTAACCGCCGCCAGATAAACCCTTTGCAGTGAGGTTATCATCGGTCCATAAGCGTCCATCAGGGTCTTGGAATCGATATCTAGCAGTGTATTTCTCATCGTATTCTTGGTACTTGGGATTCCAAGCCCACTTATCACCTTTCGAGTAGAAGAGGATTGTGTCGGTGTTTGCACCATAGCGCGCCGAATCGCTATGAGCCGTAGTACGTTTCCATGTGATCTCGTTCTTGAACTTGGTCGGACCGAACACCGCATCCATCATCTGACGGAGATACGCATTCGCTTCATGATCACAGTGCAAGTAGACACTGCCAGTCGACTTGAGTATGCGCCTAATCTCAAGCATCCGCATGGTCATAAACGTGATGTAGGCCGCCGTGCTCTCTGAATGTGTATACCGCGTGGCCTCTATCAAATGACGCGCAGGGCGACATAGCTTATCAAGTCTTTCCCAATCGGCTTGCGTGATTTGGTATCGAAAGTCCCAGATGTCACTAAAAGTCGCCGTGGTCCTTGATTGATCAGGAAACTCAACGCCAAACTCGTAGGCATCATCCTCATTCTGAATGCCCCAGTCGCTGAGCAGGTTGTATTCGTGCTCCAGTTCAGTGTCTGTTAGAGGCGGTCTGAGATTACCAACAAACGTCTGGTTTTTCCCAAAGGGCGGGTCAATCACTACTAGATCGACACTCTCCGTATCAAGCGCTTGGAGGAATGGAAGGTTATCGCTGATGAAGAGTGTTCTGTTCAGGTCGTCTGTGTTCGGCATGTGCGTTCCTCTACCCTATGCCATGAGCATTGTGGGCATTGTACACAGTTACAGCGTCAAATACGAACGTATGGGCGGCGGAGAACAATCATGTTTCAAGGATAGAGGATACCCCCCCATCCCTCTCTAATACATGATGAGTTGGCGTGGAACCAGGCGTTCGGCCAGGGGGTCTACGGCAAGGGCGAGGCCCTCAAGGGTGTATGCGCCCAGGATCATCGGGGAGTTCTCCTCACCGAATGCGACGATGGTGGCGACGCTTTCTTCGCCAATAGCGGCCCGTGCCTCGCCTATTTCCAGTTCGGGCTGCGTGCCGTCCCCAAGCAGGAATACGCGCTTTCCGATAGGTTCGATTCCCAGGTCACGCAACATACTGCCCGGCAGCGTTGTGTAGGACGCGCCGGTATCGACGGTTGCATCCACGACGACCGAACGCTCGCCGTCCATGCTTGATAGCCGCAACGGCCATCTAAACCTGCTCACTAGCCAACCTTTCACCGATGACTGCGATACACGCCATTGTAGTTTGGTGCGGAACGGTGGGCAACGGGATGGATTCCCGCTTTCGCGGGAATGACGGAGGGGCTCGCCCTTCGACAGGCTCAGGGCGAACGGGAGGGATGGATTCCCGCTTTCGCGGGAATGACGGGGGGGGCTAATCCAGGACCGCGGTGGCTTCTATTTCTATGAGGTAGTCCGGGTGGGCGAGGCCGGTTATGAAGAGGAGCGTGCTCGCGGGCGGGTCGTGAGGAATGTGGCGCTGGCGCGCCGCCCGATAGCCCTCAAGGTCCTCCCGGCGGGTGAGGAACGTGGTGATCTTGATGACGTTCGCCCACGTCGCGCCGACGGACTCCAGCGCGACCTCCAGGTTGCTGAATACCTGCTCCGCCTGCTCATCGATGCTGCCTGCGCCAACAATCTCACCGGCGGCATTCTGGGACGTCTGGCCGGCAATGTGGATGAAGTTGCCAACCTTCACCACCTGGGTGTAGGCCGCGGGCTTGCTCAGCCCGTCCGGTTGTAGTCGTTCGATCGCCATGATGCTCCCCCCTCTCCCTCATTCAATTCTGCGTCATTCTGAGCGCGGCGGCGAGTGACTCCCTGAACTCGCGCGCTTGCCATTCTCGCACAACGGACGCGCCCTCCCCCGTTTCATCATTCAGCAGGGACGGATCACGCGCCAACCGTTCCAGGCTCTGCATCGGCCAAACAAGAGCGGGATCGAGGCCCAATTCCTCGCCTCGTTCGTTGCGCCACGCCTTGAGGTCGCGGAGGCGGTCGACCTGTTCCCGGGTGGGTCGGCCTTCAAGGCCGTTGGGGTTTGAATTGCCGTTTCGCGGCCGCGTGACGGGCGGGGAGGCAAGGCCGCGTTCCCGCGCACGCTGCAACCTTTTGCCGTACCGCCGCAGCGAGTTCGGCGGTATGCCCTTGATCTCGGCCAGATCATCACGTCCCGCGGCGGCAATGGTGGTCAAAACCGTATCGCTCATGATCTTGAACGGGGGCGTATCGCGCCGCACACCCTCGTTGTGTCGAAAGACGTACAGCTCGCGAAGGACTGCCAACTCCTGCGGCCCCAGCGCCCGGCTGCCCTTGGCGTTCAGGAAGGCGACATCGGGCGGATCGGGTGGGCGATATCGCACGTTTTCCAGACGCCGGAACTCCTCTTCAACCCAGTCAACGCGCCCCAGTTCCTCAAGCCGCCGCACCAGTTCATCGCGCAGGTCCTGCAGGTGCAGCACATCGTCAACGGCGTACTGGAGCGCCTCATCGGGCAGCGGCCGCAGCGTCCAGTCTGCGCGTTGAAGGCTCTTGGACTTGACGATGGCGACGCCGAGCGCATCCATCAAGACCGAATCGAGACCCACGCGCCGCATGCCGCAGAACTGCGCCGCGATGCTCGTGTCAAAGACGTTGGCAACGCGGAACGACCATTCCTTGTCCAGGACGCGGATGTCATTGGAGGCGGCGTGGATGACCTTTTCAACGCTCGGATTGGCGATCAGCGCGCCCAGCGGCGCGATGTCATCCGTCGTCATTTCAAGCGGGTCAATGACCCATGCCCTGCCCCCCACCGCTATCTGCACCAGGCAGACCCGGTCAGGAAAGCGATGGAAGCCGTTGGATTCGGTGTCTATGACGATGCACTGCTCACGGGACAGTCGCTCAACGAGCGCGGCTAGCCCTTCGGCATCATCGATAATGTCCACCCGCGCGGGGCGGTTGCTCCAGGTCAGTTCAGTTTCTCCAATCCGGCAAGCCCGGCCAGCAGACGCTTGACGCCCTGGCCCTTGAACGCGACTGTTACCTCAAAATCATCCCGCCCCGGCGTTTCCAGGCACGCCACGACGACACCCTGCCCGAACTTCGCATGGCCCACGTGGTCGCCGGGCCTGAACGGCGCGGGCGCTTTGGGCACGTCAAGCTGCGGCTCCGGCATTGGCTCCCGGGGGCCGGAGAGTCCGAACAGCGACGGCATCCGGCGCTTGACCAGGTTGTCCGGCAGATCCTGGAGAAAGCGCGACGCCTTGCGGGGGCCGTATTGTCCACGCGTGTTGCGGCGCAGCGCATACGTCATGTAGAGCCGCTCCATCGCCCGGGTCATGCCGACGTAGCAGAGGCGGCGCTCCTCTTCCATCTCCGCCGGATCACCCGACTCGACTGAGCGGATATGCGGCAGCAGTTCTTCCTCGCAGCCCACGATGAACCCGACGGGAAACTCCAACCCCTTGGCCTGGTGGAGCGTGATGAGAGTTACCGCGTCGATCCGGTCCGAGCCTTCGCCTCTCACCGCAGCATCGAGGTCGGTGGACAGCGCCACCTGGTCCAGGAATGCCGCGAACGCTTCTCCGGGCGCCAACGCCTGGTATTGGGCGGCGACGTTGCGCAGTTCATCGATGTTATCCAGCCGATCCTCAGCGTTTTCGTCATCAAGGATGAGATTCCTGTAATCCGTGTCGTGGAGAACCTGGTCAAAGAACTCAAGGATGTCTTTTTCCTGTGATGCGTTTACCAACCCGGTCATCATCCGGACGAACGCGCGGACGGGGCCCTGCGACTGCGTTGGCAGGGCGGGCCCGTTTGCACCCTGCCCGTCCGCCGCAACCTGCATGGCGGAGAATACCGGCACGCTATTCGCGTCCGCCCACTGCTCGAGGATATCCAGCGAGCGGCGGCCGATGCCGCGCGTTGGAACATTGACGATGCGCAGCAGACTGATGTCGTCATACGGGTTGTGCAAGACGCGCAGGTACGCGACCACATCCTTGATCTCGCGGCGCTCCCAGAAGCGCAGGCCGCCGATGATGCGGTAACGGATACCGGCGCGGTTGAACGCATCCTCGAAAGCGCGGGATTGGGCGTTGGTGCGGTACATGATTGCGCAGTCGCCGTACCTGGTCTTCTCATCCGCAACGAGCCGCTCAATCTCCTCGGCGACGTAGAGAGCCTCATATTCCTCATCGTCCGTAGCTTCAACAACCACACGGGACCCACGTCCTTTTTCCGTTGTCAACTCGATTTCTATCCGATTCGTATTTGCGCTGACTACCGCGGATGCGGCGTCGACGATTGTAGATGTAGAGCGATAGTTTCGAATCAACTTGACAGTCTTTGTGTTCTCAAAGTCGCGCTCAAACTCCAGGCTGTTTCGGATATCCGCGTTTCGCCAAGAATAAATGGTTTGATTCGGGTCACCCGCAACCCAAAGGTTGCGGTATTTCCCAGTAACAAGCTTGGTTAATTCGTACTGCACTCGATTTGTATCCTGCCACTCATCCACCATGACATGCTCATAGCGGTTTCGATATCGTTCGAGGATTTTCTGTTGCGCTCGCAACAGAAGGACTGGCTTCATCAGCAGGTCGTCAAAGTCGACAGCGTGGGCGGCGCGAAGCATCTGCTCATAGCGATCATAGCAGGAGGCGACGATTTCCTCGTAGCGATTTCCGGCCTGCGACGTGTAGTCGCCAACAGTCAGCATCCGGCTCTTTGCCCCGCTCACTGCGTTGAGGATGGTCGCTGGCCGATACGTGTGAGGGTCGAGGCCCTCGGCCTCTATAGCCCGCCGCATCAGGCTGGTCTGATCATCCTGGTCGTAGATGACAAAGTCCCTTTCGACACCAATGTGCTCGCCGTGCTCTCGTAGGATACGTACACCAAACGAGTGAAACGTGCCTAGCGTCAATTGCTCTGCCCGTTTGCCAATTAGCGCCTGCATACGGTTGCGTAACTCTCGTGCCGCCCTATTCGTGAAAGTGACCGCAAGGATGTGGCGTGGATCAACGCTGAGCGCCCTTACGAGGTAAGCGATGCGGTGGGTGATGACGCGTGTCTTACCAGAACCAGGGCCAGCAATAATGAATACTGGGCCCTTTGTAGCTTCAACGGCATCGCGTTGTTCATCGTTTAGGTTCTGGAGAATATCGCGTGCCGCTACCGTGGCCTTAGCGGAAACCATTGTCCCCTAAGCATACCAGCGGAGCACATGTATCAGTGGGCGTATCGTTCCTTTGCGGGTCTGCGCTCCACGTCTTTAGATTCCTCGACTCCGCTGCGCTCCGCTCGGAATGACTGGTGAGTGCAACGCTCAGTTCGGAATGACAGACGGGGGCGGCGCATGCGCCGCCCCAGATTCCCAACTGTCTGTTATAAATCGGTCTTGCCTATCAGCGCTTGGCCAGTTCCAGCGCGCGCTCCATCATGTCCGGCGGGGGGCCGAATATCTGGAACGGGTTGGGCATGACCCCCAGCGGCACCTCGATGAGGGCCGGCGCATCCGCCTTGAGGGCTTCCTCCACCTGCGTCGTCAACTGCTCCGGTGTCTCGGCTCGTCTGCCCTGCGCGCCGAACGCCTCCGCGAACTTCGCGAAGTCAGGGTTATGCAGGTCGGACGCAATGAGGCGGTGATTGAACGCGGTGTCCTGGGTGCGGCGCACGTTGCCATACGCGCCATCGTTGAACACCACGGTCACGAGATTGATGCCATACCGGACGGCCGTTGAAAGCTCCTGCGCGCCGTACATAAAGCCGCCGTCGCCGGAGATCGCCACGACCGGCCTGTCAGGGTTACCGACCTTGACGCCGAGCGCCGTGTTGAAACCGTACCCGAGCGTGCCTTGGTAGCCCGCTCCGATGTAGCTGCGCGGGGAATAGACAGGGAAGCCCTGGTTGGAGAAGTACCCAACCTGCGTGACCTCCGTCACGAAGATGCCTTCCTCCGGCAGCGCCGTGCGGATCGCCCCCGCGAACTCGGAAACGGGCGACATGGACGCCAGCTTTTCCTGCACTGTTGCGCGGACGGCGGCCATCTCCTCGTCGCGTGATTCGCGGGACTTGTTGTGGCGGGGTACACGCCGAATGAGATCAGCAAGCGCCGCCTTTGCGTCGGAGACAATGCCAAGGTCCGGCGCGATGTTCCTGTCCAGTTCGGAATCATCAATATCGACGTGGATGACAGTCTGATCCTCATCGCGCGGATACGGATTGGGGCCGGGCATCACGAATCGCGTGCCGACCGCGAGAATGACGTCCGCATTGGGCAGAAGATCATAGGCGGCGATGCCGGGCAGGGCAAGTGGGTGGCGGTCTGAAAGCGCTCCGCGTCCGTTCTGGGAAACGATCACCGGCGCGCCCAGCATCTCCGCCAGTTCCTGCAATTCCGCAGTAGCCTCACTGCTGATGATGCCCCCGCCGACGAAGATCAGCGGCCGCTCGGAGTTCCCGAGCGCCTGCGCCGCCTTTTCCAGCAGTTCCGGGTCTCCCTCAATCGCGCGCGGCAGACCGGGCTCATAGAACTCAACGTCAGCCTCTGTCATCAGGACATCCACCGGCACTTCGATCTCCACCGGGCGCGGCCTGCCGGACTTGAGTTGATAAAAGGCCTCATTGACCAGGCCGGGCACGTCCGTCGCGTCCATGGCACGTCCGGCCCACTTTGTGACGGCGTCGATGGTCTCAAGCTGGTTCTTGATCTCATGCAGCGCGCCCCTGCCCTTGCCGAGATGGTGGGTGGGAATCTGTCCGGCAATGCAGAGCACGCGGGAGTTGGTGGCGTAGGCAGTTGAGAGCCCCGCCGCCGCGTTCAGGAGCCCGGGCCCCGGAACGACGAGGCAGACCCCGATCTTGCCGGTTGAGCGAGCGTAGCCGTCCGCCATGTATGAAGTGCCCTGTTCATGCCGCGTGTGAATCACGCGGATGGAGTCCTGTTCGTCATACAGCGCGTCGAACGCCCAGTCGAGCTGCACGCCGGGCAGCCCAAAAATCACTTCAACACCCTCGCGCTTGAGCGCCTGCACAAGAGCCTGTCCTCCGGTTAGACGCGGCATGATCCACCTACCTCCCGTGCGGCTGTTCGCACCATAGTCATCGTGAGTGCCATTATGACGCACATATCTTAATGCCGCGCATCCGTTTACGGAACGAGGAGCGGATGTTCCTCGGTGACGATCCACGTTTCCGCCGCGAGCGCGTCCCGCAGCGGCTTTGGCAGCGAGAAGATGTGGCGATGCGTTATCCCGTCGTAGTAGCGGAGGCTCATGTTGATGCGATCCGCAATAAGCGCGTCAACCTGCTCCGGCGCAAGTCCGGCGGGGTTCTCGCTACTCTTTGACGCCAACACAAAGCTCCAAGCGCCGCCAAAGTCCATGATCACCGGGCTGTAGCCGGTGACGACCGGGAAGACGGAGTCCAAGGTGTGATAGAGTGCCGTGAATCCGCGAACAAGGTCGGTGAGCGCCTCAGGCTCGTGGCTGTTGGCGTCGGTCGCCGGTCCCGCCGTCATACCCGCGATGGCCGGGCCGGACTGCACGACGAGCGCGCCGTGATCCGTCAGTCGATCACTCGCCATGCGATAGAACTCCTGCGTATAGAGGCGGTACGCAGGGCCCGCCTCCATCGGATCCACGAGGTCGAGAATCATCACGTCGAACGGTTCATCGGCATTCTCAAGGTAAGCAAGCGCGTCTTCATGGCGCAGCTCGACACGCGGATCGTCAAACGCGCCCTGGTGCCACGTGGGGAGATATTCTTTGCAGAGGTTCACGACCTCTTCATCGAGATCGACCATCACGACGCTCTCAACGGAGCGATGCCGCAGCACCTCCCTTAATGTGGCCCCCTCGCCGCCCCCGCCGATGAACACGCGGCGCGGTGCGGGGTGATGCAGCATCACCGGATGAACAAGAGCCTCGTGATAGACGTACTCATCCGATTGACTGGACTGCGTCTTGCCGTCGAGCCGCAGGACGCGGCCAAAGGGCTCGGTATCGAAAATCTCAACCTGTTGGTATTTTGTGCGGCCCGAATAGACGACGCTGCTGATGCGAGTCAGTTGATGGAGGGCGGGTGTGACGGCCTCCGTCGTCCACTCTTTGCTGGAATAAGGAAGCGCGTCTTGGCTGGTCGGACCATTGTCCGCAGCCGATTGGTCAGGCGCCCGCGACACCGGCGAAATCTGGCTCCGCTCGCGTGACAGCGCTCAGGGAGGGGTCTATCTGCCCGCGCTGGAGTGTGACAACCGACCGATCCTGCGAACCGAAAGCATCGGCGATATGCTGGGTGGCCTCTTCAAGGCGTGACGTGTCGCCGCACGTGAAGATGTCAACAGCGGCGTAGCGGTGCTCCGGCCACGTGTGAATACAGATGTGAGATTCGGCGATGATGACGACGCCAGTGACGCCCTGGGGGCTGAACTGGTGAAATGCGTGTCCGATAATGGTCGCGCCAATACGTTTTGCCGTGTCTATGAGCGTGGATTCAACAATCTGCAGATCATCAAGCGCATTGGCATCACAATCGCGGAGTTCCACCAGCACATGCGTCCCTAGAGCATTCAATCTCACCTTCCCCCACAACAAGATTTTGGGCGCAAGCGCCATTATACGGGCGGCGTTCACGCCGAATCAATAGGATAAACGAGCATCCTGAGGCAAGTGCCCTCCAATAAGACTACGGCGGAACGCTTGGGCGTTCCGCCGTATCTCTTTGGCACTTTCCCCTACCCTCGGGAAGCGCCTTTCTCCCATCCATCCTTTTGCGCGGGGAGATGGTCAGGGAGAAGGAGGAGTGAACCCACCTTACCGAACGTGCGTTCGCTTGTCAACCCCTTTTTGGATGATTTGTTCCATTTTGCTGCGAATGCGGTCTTGATTGGCAGACGGAAACGGGCGCATAGTGGCGGCGCGGACAGGCGGGAATGACGGAGGATAGTGTCATGGATTTCAGTTACTCCGAACAGGACGAGGCCCTGAAGCGAGAGGTGCGCGAGTTCGTGGAGGCCAACTGGCACTCTCCTTACGAGTCACACATCAATTCCGTCTATTCCTACGACGTCGATACTCCGGAAGATGAGGTCCTGTTCCAGGAGTTCACGCGCAAGCTGGCCGACAAGGGCTGGTACACGATGCACTGGCCTCGCGAGTACGGCGGGCAGGCAGTCCCCTTCACCACACAGATCGCCTATCGCGAGGAGATGGCCTACCGCGGCGCGCCCATCGCCCAGCCCGGCTTTGAAGCGCCCATGCTCATGTTCCACGGGCAGCCCTGGCAGCGGGACTTCTTCCTGCCAAAGATCGCCAGCGGCGAACTCATCTCATGGTCGCAGGGTTTCAGTGAGCCGAACGCGGGCGCAGACCTCGCAAACCTCCAGACCCGCGCCGTCAGGGATGGCGATGATTGGGTTGTGACCGGCCAGAAAATCTGGAACAGCCAGGGGCATCATCCGTGGGTGGACTGGGGACACTATCTCGTGAGGACGGATCCGGACGCGCCGAAACACCGCGGCATTTCCTATCTGATCATCGACATGAACACTCCGGGTGTCGTCAAGCGGCCCTTGATGGATGCGCTTGGACGGCGGCGATGGAGCGAGATCTTCTTGGACAACGTCCGCGTCCCCTCCCGCAATGTCATCGGTGAAGAGAACCGCGGCTGGTACGCCGCCATGACGACACTGTCCTTCGAACGCTCGCAGATTGAGGCGCCGGCGCGGCGGCTGCGCGACCTGGAGCGGTTCATCGACTACGCACGTGAGGCCCGCATGAATGGGGGTCGGCTTATCGACGACGCGCGAGCACGGCATCTGCTGGCGGAGGCGCGCATCCTGATTGAGACGGGGCGGATGCTCGCGCTGCAGGTCGCGTCGATCCAGAGCAAGGGTGAGGTTCCGATGATGGAGGCGGCGTTCTCCAAGCTGTTCCACGACGAGATGACGCCCCGGGTGTATGAGACGATCGCGCGGATACTCGGGCAGGACTCCGCCATGACCGTAGGCGAGCCGCGCGCGCCTTTGGGGGGATACCCCGCCGTGAACGCCTACCTCAGCTGGATGAACCGGTTCGCAGGCGGCGGGCGGGAGATCCAGCTCAACATCATTGCCCAACGTGGGCTGGGGTTGCCGCGGTAGCTGCGTTACGAGATTCAGATTCCCGCTTTCGCGGGAATGACGAGTGTGGGCGCGGTAATGACGGAGGGGCACCCGATGGATACCGGCTTTCGCCGGTATGAGCGAAGGGGTTGGGTCTTGCCCCGAGATATAAACGGGCGCATAGTAGCGGCGATTGGGGGGCAAAGGCTTATGGCAACAGATACTGCGCCGTTGAGCGGACTGCGTGTGTTGGAAATCGCGGGCGAACTCATTGAGCCTGTCGGGCGGCATCTTGTTGATCTTGGCGCGGATGTAACGCTTATCGAGCCGCCGGGCGGCAGCCCGTCACGCCATATCGCGCCACAACCGACTCGCCCGACGATCGAGCCGCGCAGCCTGTATTTCCTGCGGTTCAACCTTGGTAAACGGAGCATTGTCCTCGACCTCGACACGGAAGAGGGCGTGAGTGTCCTGCGAGATTCGCTGTTGCCGAACGCTGATGTCTTGATGACATCGTTCAACCAACAGGAACTGGAGTCGCGCGGCCTCGACTTCGCCTCGCTGACGGCCATCAATCCCAACCTGATCCTGACCACCGTCACGCCGTATGGCCGCAAGGGGATCCACGCCGGTTTCAAGGGCAATGATTTCACCGCGGGCGCGGCGGGCGGCATGACATTCATGGAGGGAGAACGCGACGGCCTGCCTGCCACACAGCCGCACTACCAAGGGGTACAGATGACGGCGCTGCATGCCGCCTATGGCACGCTTCTGGCGTGGTGGCACGTGCGGAACGGGGGACGCGGGCAGGAGGTAGATGTCTCGCTGCAGGACGTTGTGGCGCACGAGTATTTCAACCTTGTTTATTACGGCTCTTACGGCGAAATCGTCCAGCGCGTCGGCGGGCTGAGCGGCGGGCGCCCCACAAATTATTTCCCCTGCTCCGACGGCTGGATACTGATGTCTCTCATCCTGCCGCACCAGTGGAAGGCGTTCGCGGAATGGACTGAGGATCCACTGATCATAGACGAGATGTTCCTGGACGCCGCCGTGCGCGCGGATGCCGTGGAGTTCCTTGATGAGCGCATGTCCGAATTCACGCGGTCGATGACCGTGCAGGAATTTTTGGAAGGCTCCATCCCGCGGCGCATCCCTGCCGGACCGGTCAACGACATCGTCGGACTCATCAACCACCCGCACACGATTGCGCGCAACGTGATGACCGAGGTTAATGACCCGGTAATTGGCACGTATTCCTCGCAGGGCGCGCCGTTCAGGCTCAGTCGCACGCCGTGGGAGATCAAGGGCCCTGCCCCAACCATCGGCCAGCACAACGACGACCTGGCGGCAATCTCTGCCCACCCGCATGAGAACGGCCGCGTTGCGCCTTCAGACTCCGCCGCCGCTGAACGCGCGCTGCCGCTTGAGGGCATCCGCATCGTCGATCTGA
Source organism: Dehalococcoidia bacterium (assembly GCA_965203815.1). GTDB lineage: Bacteria > Chloroflexota > Dehalococcoidia > UBA6926 > UBA6926 > VXMO01. The sequence goes on from OZ241912.1 coordinate 1,867,423, forward strand.
CGAAGTCGTGGGCGGGGCCGTACGGGGCGCGGTATTTGGCCGATTTCGGCGCAGAGGTCATTCGCATCGAGTCCACCAAGTTCCCCGAGGGGCGCATCCTCGAGCAGGACGATTATGACGCGTGGCTGCGGTCCAACACGATGTACGGGGAGATCAACCGCAACAAGCAGTCCATCGCGCTCGACCTCCATTCGGAGGAAGGGAAAGAAGTGTTCAGGCGGCTGGTCGCGGAGAGCGACATCGTGCTGGAGAATTTTCATTACGCCACCCTGCCCCGATGGGGCATGGCATACGAGGACCTCAAGAAGGTGAACCCGCGCATCATCGTGCTGAGCGCCCCCGGCTATGGCTACGAGGGGCCGATCCGCGACTACTTTGCCTACGGCGGATGCATCGGCGCGTTCGCGGGCATCTCAACGCTGTGGGGACACGCCGGCTCCGCCGTGAATGAGCGGCCCAAGCAGGCGTACACGGACTACGTGACGGCAGGTCATCTTGCACTGTCCGTGATGGCCGCGCTGCATGAGCGCGAGCGGTCCGGCGAGGGGCAGCATATCGAACTGACACAGATCGACTCTGCCGCAGCGATGATGGGCACGGCCATCCTTGAACACACCATTAGTGGAGAGACGCCGCAGCCAATCGGCAACCGCAGTCCGCACGCCGCGCCGCAGGGCGTGTATGCCTGCATGGGCGTCGATAAGTGGGTCGCCATTTCGTGCGAGACAGATGAGGAATGGCAGGCGCTGGCCAAGCTGATGGGCATGGCGCTTCCGGCTGACCTTCGAGATAAGACGGCGACGAGGGAATCGCGCCGCGAACTGCACGACGAAATCGACGCTGCGATAGGCGAGTGGGCCTCCGTTCGCACGCCGGGGCAGGTGATGCAGGCGTGCCAGAAGGTTGGTGTGAAGGCGGCCATCGTCGCATCCGGCGAGGACCTGTATCACGATCCGCATCTGCGGTCGCGTGGGTATGTCGTGGAGATCGATCATCCGTGGCCGGGCAAGCTCCAGCACCCGGGCATGACGGTTCGGTTGACGGAGACGCCGGGGCAGGTGCGCCTGCCCGCGCCACTCACCGGCCAGCACACGGCGGAGGTGCTGGAGCGGGTACTGGGGATCAAGAGCGATGAGGCAGAGGAGCTGACCAAGGCCGGCGTGCTGGTCTAGGGGGCGCTAAAACCCGGTCACCCTGAGCGCAGTCGAAGGGTCGTGCTCAGATATGACCAACCAGGGAGGGGAACGATGGATTTCAGATTCACTGCCGAAGATCAGCAGCTGCGCGACGAGGTAAAGAACTTCGTCGAGAGCGAGTGGGACGCCCAGGGCATCGACTCGTTCAGCAACTCTGTCTATTCCTATGACGTCCACCACGTCGAGGATGACCGGCGCATTCATGAGTACACGAAGAAACTGGCCGACCGTGGCTGGTACACGATGCACTGGCCGGAAGAGTTCGGCGGGCAGAACGCGCCGCTGAGCCGGGTGCTGGCCTACCGTGAGGAAGCCGCCTACCGCGGCTCTCCCGTCACCACGCCCACGTTCTTCGCCCACACGCTCATGTACTACGGGCAGGACTGGCAGAAGGAAGAGATACTTGGCAAGATCGCGAGCGGCGAGCTGATCAACTTCTCGCAGGGGTTCAGTGAGCCGAACGCCGGGGCGGACCTCGGCAGCCTCCAGACCCGCGCCGTGCAGGACGGCGACGATTGGGTCATCACCGGACAGAAGATATGGAACACCGGCGGGCACATGGCGGACATCGGCCACTACCTTGTGCGGACCGACCCGCAAGCGCCCAAGCACCGCGGCATCTCCTATTTCATTGTCGATATGCACGACCCCGGCATCACGCTCAGGCCGCTCTATGACGCTCTTGGAAAACAGCGGTGGGTTGAGGTGTTTTTGGACGGCGCGCGGGTGCCGTCACGCAACCTGGTGGGAGAACTCAACCGCGGCTGGTACGCCGCTATGACGAACATGTCGTTTGAGCGCTCGAACGTGGAGGCGCCGTCATACCGCCTCCGCGATTTGGAAAACTTTTTGGACTATGCCCGTGAGACACGCCTGTCGGACGGCAGTCTCATCCTTGACGATCCCATCGCGCGGCACGTGCTGGCGGATGCGCGGGTGCTGATCGAGCTTGGGAGGATGATCTCGTACCAGGTGGCTTGGATACAGAGCAAGGGCGAAGTCCCGGCGATGGAGTCGGCGTTCTCGAAGCTGTTCCACGACGAGATGACGCCCACCGTATTTGGGTCACTGAACCGCTTGCTGAGGGAGTCGGGCATATTCAACGTGGGCGACCCACGCGCGCCGATGAACGGCTACCCGCAGGTGAACTCCTACCTGAGCTGGATGAACCGCTTCGCCGGCGGCGGGCGGGAAATCGAGTTGAATATCATTGCGCAGCGGGGGTTGGGTTTGCCGCGGTAGTGAATATCAAGGGGCGCGTTTGAGCAGACTTGATCGGGAGACGCTGCTTACATAACTGGATGCCTCATTGAAAGATGTTGCGGAGTCCCTCCGCCATGAAACGCAAAGTGCTGCTGGTTATCTGCCTTGTTTGCAGTGCAGCCTTGTTTGCATGCACGCAGGATGTGGCGTCGATCAAAGCGCCCGTTGTCAACTTGGTTGACGCCACAGTTACTGTTGTAGCCCCAAGTGATACGCCGTCCCTCCCAGAAGGCACGTCCGGACAGATTACCCAACCACTGCAACGCCCATTGCTATTGCCAATGGAATCGCTTCTCGCCGAGGTAGATGACCTAGTCCAGAGGATGGAGGAAGAGGCAGAGACTGACACGCAGGAAGGCTCTAGAATCCTGGATGCAGATACCTTTGTTGATCTGCCGGATGAAGAGGCTGAGCGAATCATTGGTTACACTCCTGCCGAATACGAATTAATCAACGTGCGCAGGTACGAGGGTCTGCCTGGAAAGCCTCTTTTGGTCTGGTACCTCGGCCCGATGGGGGCTCAGCTGCGGCTCCTGGAACATCCATTTGGCGTTGAGGGGAGGAGACTGCCCATTGAATTCACTGAGGAAATCCCAGTGGGTGGTCAGATTGCATTCATAACCCGGGGGAATGTAGCAACACAGTACGGCTCTACGGGAAATACATCCACGTGGGATCCGTCCGTCCGCCTGAGTCTCATCTTCTGGCGTGAGGGAAAGGCCTACGAATTGTACGTTGAGCCCGCAGACAGGCTCCACATGGACGAACTCGTCAAGGTTGCTGAATCAGTGAGGGGGTAGATAACAGAGTGACGGGGGCCGCCCTTCGACAGGCTCAGGGCGAGAGGGGTGTGGCTGGCGCAATTGGGGATTTAGATTCCTCGGCTGCGCTCGGAATGACGAATGAGGGGGCATGAACCGCGTGACAACGTTCTTTGTTTGTGTCACTGTTTGCGCGATGGAGACTGGGGAGAGGGGGCATCGCTATGACATCTGAGGCTGAGACGTATATCACGCCGGAGGTTGAGGCGTATATCGGGACGGAGAGTCCGCCGCTTGTCTCGCCGCCGGTGTCCGAGAGCGAGATACGCCGGTTCGCCATCGCGGCCTATTGGCCGGAGGTGCCGCCGCGCCGATTCTGGGACGCGGAGTATGCCAGGGAAACCCGCTTCGGCGGGATCGTCGCGCCGGATGAGTTCAACCCGTTCGGGTGGATGGTCGGGCGGGCGCACATCGGGCCGCAGCCCACCCACATCGACGATGCGCAGGGAGAACTTGAGGAGGCGCGCAACCTGCGGCCGCCCGGTGCGCCGGAACGATATCTCTATGCAGGATCATCGTCCGAATATCACGCGCCGATCCGCCCCGGCGACGTTATCACGTCCATCCTGAAACTGACCGAAGTGTATGAGCGGCAGGGCGGGCTGGGTCTGATGCTGTTCTACGTCGTTGAGGAGCGCATGACGAACCAGAACGGCGAGTTGGTGCGGGTGTTCAGGACGAATAACATCCTGTACTAGGGATGTGGGGTTTGCGGTGCGGGGTCTGGTTGGGCAATGAGTTCTGGATCCCCGCTTTCGCGGGAATGACGGGTGGGGCGCGAATGACGGAGTTGGAGGCAAGACGATGACGCTTTATTGGCAGGATGTTGAGGAGGGGGCGGAGATTCCGGCGTTCTCTCGCACGACGACGCTCATGAACTGGAATCGGTGGGCATCCGTGAACGATGAGTTCGTGCCGATGCACATGGACGACGACGATGCCCGCGCGAACGGACAGCAGGCGGCTTTCGGCGAGGGGCCGCTGCGGTATTCCTACCTGCACAGCGCGCTGCGGGAGTGGATCGGTGACGACGGCGACATCGTGTTCGTCAACGCGCAGTACCGTGGCATCAACTACAAGGGCGACACCCTGACCGTCTCGGGCCGTGTGACCGGCAAGCGCGAGGAGAACGGACGCCATCTCGTGGACGTGGACCTCGCCATCACCAACCAGCGCGGTGAGGCCGTGACGCCCGGCAACGCGACGGTGGCGCTGCCGAGCAGGGGGTAACCGCTACCGGGTTACTGTCAGCGGGTTATGCCAGCGGAGGCCGGAGAAACGGCCAAAGTCATTGTCACCGGAATGAACCTCAGCCTGGTACTCCATGGCCAGCGCCGCGATGTGCGCGTCAGTCGTCAGGTTTCCCCCAACGCCCGCTGCCAGCAGTGCCTGCCGCAAGAATGTCATGTGTTGCGCGCCGGGGTTCAGTGGCGTGACATGTGGATAGCTGAACCACTCATCCACAGTATCGACGACTTCCCCAAGCGTTGCGGGCCGGGTTAGGACGGAGCTGCTCGTCATCAGTCGGATAAATCCCGCGGCAACGATCCACGGAATCCCAATTCGCTCGTTCCCATCCACCAAGCCTTCCCACCAACGGCTGGCAGTATCGTGACGGGGCGTATGGGGATTGTAGGCGTAGATGAGCAGGTTGGTATCAGGAATAATCACTCAGTGGGTTTTTCCTCAGGATGCTTTTCGAGGAACGACTGTATCTCAAGTTCATCGTAGAGCTGGTTGAGACGGAAGGGATCAATATCCGGGCGGAGCGCGCCGCCTATGGGACGCACCTTAAAGGGCTTGCGCTTCTCGGCTTGAGGCGGCGCAAGACCTCGCCGCAACGCGTCATTCACCACCTGCTTGAAAGACACGTTGTACAGCGCAGCCTGCTCACGCAGACCGTGCGCAACATCCTCATCGAGTGTCAATGTCGTTCTCATGTAGACATCATGATGCCTCTTGGTTGTGCTGTCAAGATGCTTCTCTTGTGTGCCCTCCCATTGCGTGACAAGCGCGCCGCGCCTATGTCACTGTGTGCGCAGCGGGTGATAAGAGCCTGCACCGGGGGAGGGGGAACAGTCTATGACAACCGCAAGTGATCTATCGCGCGTGGCGGCAATCATCGGCGTGGATGAGTCCGATGAAATGGGCCATGTGCCGCACAAGTCGTCCATGCAGCATCACGCGGAGGCAGCGGACAACGCTCTGCGCGACGCCGGCCTCACGCTGGATGACGTCGATGCCCTGTTCTGCGCCGGCGTCGGAACGGTCTCCGTCGCCGAGTATCTCGGCATTGTACCGAAGTATACGGACACCACGTCCATCGGCGGGTCATCGTTCCTTGCTCACGTTGAGCACGCGATGGCGGCCATCAACGCAGGCCTTATCGATGTTGCCTTGATTACGCACGGCGAGGCGGGGCGCTCGACACGGGGACGCGTTGGCCGTGATCCAACGGCGGCGGGCTCACAGTTTGAGGCGCCCTACGGAATGATCGGCGCGCCCGTCGCCTACGCGATGGCCTGCAGCCGCTACATGCACATGTACGGCGCGGAGCGCGTGCGGCAGGGCATGGCGGACGTGTCAATCGCCACGCGCAAGTGGGCGCTCCAGAATCCAAAATCTTTCGTCAATCACCCCAGCTGGATCGGGCCCGCAGACGTGGGCTATGAGGAATACCATGAGTCGCGTTGGATCGCGTGGCCGTTCCATATCATGGACTGCTGCCTGGTGACGGACGGCGGCGGGGCGTGCGTGGTCGTTTCGGCGGACGTTGCCCGCAACGCGAAGAAGAAGCCTGCGTGGATCCTCGGCTCCGCGGAGGGGCACGACCACCAGATCATCAGCCAGATGCCGGACCTCACCCGCACCATCGCGCACGAGACCGGGCCGCGCGCGCTTGAGATGGCGGGCGTCACACACGACGACATCGACCTCGCGATGATCTACGACTCGTTCACGTACACGGTGCTGACGACGCTGGAAAGCCTTGGGTTCTGCGGACCGGGCGAGGCTCCGGACTTCGTGGCGAATCTGCGGACGGGCCCCGGCGGCGACTTTCCGATGAACACCAGCGGCGGCGGGCTGTCCTATGCCCACACGGGCATGTACGGCATGTTCCTGCTGATTGAGGCGACACGGCAGCTGCGCGGCGAGAGCGGAGACCGGCAGGTTGAGGACTGCAATCTGTCGTTGGTGCATGGCACCGGCGGCGAACTTTCCTCCACCGCGACGCTGGTCCTGGGCAATTCATAGGGAGAACGACAATGACAAATCAACCGCCGACCGGAATGCCAAAGCCGCTGCCGACACCGACGCAGGAAAACGACTTTTACTGGGAGAAGTGCCACGAGCACGAGTTGTGGCTGCGAAGCTGCAACACCTGCGATGAGACATACTTCTACCCAAGGGACCTGTGCCCGATATGCCACTCCCGTGATACCACGTGGGTGCAGGCGAGCGGACGCGGCGAGGTGCATGCGTATGCCGTCGTTGAGCGACCACCGACGCCCGCCTTTGCGCAGGAAGTACCGTTCATCACAGCACTGATCAAGCTGGAGGAGGGACCGATCCTGCCGACGAAGATTGTCGGTGTGGAGCCGGTGTCGGACGCGGTGAGTATCGGCGCAAAGGGCCAGATCGAGTTTGAGGACGCGAGCGAGACGATCAGCTTGCCGGTGTTTCGGCCGTCATAGCCCTCTACACCGGAATCCCCAACTCTCGCGAGGCGGACAAGAGCTGACATTTGCTCTAGAATGCTCAGCACACTGCATTGTCATGAATCGGACTGCAGGTTCATGAATCTGGGTTGAGTAAGGGGAACGGCATGTACGTAGCAATGAACCGCTTCCGCATAAATGTCGAACGCGAGGCCGAATGGGAGCAGATCTGGCGTGAGCGCAGGACGTTTCTTCCGGATGCTGAGGGCTTTCTCCAGTTCATGATGATGCGGGGCGCCGAACCGGGTGATTACGTCTCGTACTCAGCATGGGAGAGCGCAGACGCATTCTGCGATTGGGTGAAGTCGGATGCGTTCCGCCAGGCGCACGCGCAGCGCATCCCGGACGGAATCATCGTCAGTGGCTCGCCTATCCTCGGACTGTACGAACCCGTGATTACCGAGACGCCGACATCCCGAGAGTCTTCGCCCACCATACCCGATCCCAATCGCCACAGTCCGCTCGATTAGCAGGGGTTCGGGCCGGAGTAGCCCGCCACGCCCGTTCGCCCTTCGACAGGCTCAGGGTGAACGGAGAGCGAGAGAGTGGAGCGGAAGACGGGATTTGAACCCGCGACCTTCTCCTTGGCAAGGAGACGCGCTACCACTGCGCCACTTCCGCCTGTCCGACTATCGTACGACGGCTTGAGTTATGAGTCCCCAGATTCCTCGGCTACGCTCGGAATGACAAAGGGTCGCTCACCGCTCGTGCTTCGCTCGCAAGTGCCGAGGGGCAGAGTTGAACTGCCGACACCGCGATTTTCAGTCGCGTGCTCTACCACCTGAGCTACCTCGGCTCGGTGCGAAACGTGCAATCCAGCTTAATTTGGCGGGGCGGGCGTGTCAAAGCTAGACAGCGGTGTTTAGGGGGAGTTTTGAGATTCCTCGACTCCGCTGCGCTTCGCTCGGAATGACAGGTGGGCTCACCCTTCGACAGGCTCAGGGTGAGCGGGGGCGTGCAATACTGCGTTTGACTTAGACAATGGGGACTGGATTCCCGTGTCAAGCACGGGAATGACGGGGTTGGGCACGGGAATGACGGAGCGGTAATGCCGGAGGCGCCGGAGCTGACCATCGTACGGGAGGTGCTGGAGCAGCGCGTGGTGGGCGCGGCTGTGGAGTCGGCGCGGGTGATACGGCCGACGGTCCTGCGGACGCTGTCCGAGATCGACGTGGCCGCAGACATCCAGGGGCGGTCAATCGAGGACATCACGCGATATGGGAAGAGCGTGACGCTTTCGCTGTCCGGCGAGATGGCGCTGGTTGTGTTTCCGATGCTGACGGGGCGGCTGCGGCTGTCAGCGCCCAAAGACAGGATCACCAAGACCGTGAGTCTCAGCCTCAGCCTGTCCAACGGAATCGATCTTCGTTACCTGGATGATCGGCAGATGGGGATGTTGTACTACACTCCGACGGAGCGGCTTACCGAGATTCCACGCCTGGAAGAAACCGGGCCGGACGTTCTCGACGAGCCGCTGAGCCTTGAGGAATTCGCGACGCGACTGCGCCGATTCACGGGCGAGATCAAGGGAATCCTGACACGGGGCACGCTCATCGCAGGCATCGGCAACGCATACTCGGACGAGATTGTGTGGGAGGCCGGCATCTCCCCATTCCGCAGGCGGGCGGACTTGTCACCGGATGAAATCGCCCGGCTGCACGCCGCCGTTTATGCCGTTTCTCGCCGCGCGGTCGTCATGCTGCGGGAGTTGATGGGCGAGGATATTCACCTCGAACGACGAGAGTGGTTGTCCGTTCATGGCAAGGCGAACCAGGAATGCCCGCGCTGCGGCGGGCGGATCAGCCGCCTGAGCGCGAACCGCCGCATCACGGACTATTGCATGGCCTGCCAGCCGGGGTTGCTGATCAGGAATTAGACCGGCCCTCTTCTTTGGGGAGGGGGTCATTGACCGGCATGTTACGTTGTTCGGTTGGAGAATCGGGGTACGGAGTAGCGGCGGGCATGACGGGATGGATCATGATTGTTGACAGTGCTATTGAGACAAGGTATCTTTATGTCAACCTGTTTCAAAGGCTTTTGATCATTGGTGGAAAGTGAGACTGACTAGCATGACTGTCGAGGTACGCGGTTCCAACATTCTCGCGGCCCTGGAAAATCGGGGCTACCGGTCCACCCTGCCGCGGAGAGAAATCATCGAGAATCTCGAGAAAAGGAATGACGGTTTCACCGCTGAAGACCTGGTGCGCGACCTGCCGCATATCGGCCGCGCCACCGTGTTCCGCACCATCAAGCTGCTGCTGGAATCCGGCATTATCTGTAAGGTGAGCCTGCTCAATGGTGAGCCGCGCTATTCGCTCGCACACGCGGAGCACCACCATCACACCGTTTGTGTCGCGTGCGGCATCATCGGCGAGTTTCACGCAGGCACGATTGAGCGCGTTCTCCGCCTCATCGCCAACGAGGTTGGCGGCACTATCATCGGGCATCGATTAGAACTCTACATCAGTAGTTGCGCGAAATGCGCGCGCGAAAACCGTCCGATTCCATCCGGCGCCCGCACACTCGTCTCCTAAACTCAGCTACACTTCCTCTCATACTTCCTCTTAAGGAATAGCACTATGGCCACACCGAGCGGCTCCGGGAGCGGCCCGCCCAGCATTGTCGTTAACGACCTGACCGTAGAGCGGTCCGGGGTCCGGGTTCTTACCGATGTCTCGTTTGAATTCGGACCCGGCACGCTGGTTGGGGTGGTTGGACCAAATGGCGCGGGCAAGAGCACGTTGTTTGAGGCGATCTCCGGCCGTATTCCCATCCACCACGGTTCCGCCACAATTCACGCAGAACGGCCTCTCAACCAGGGCGGCGTGGCATATGTTCCCCAGCGCGACAGCATCAATTGGAGAATCCCCGTCACCGTCGAGGATGTCGTCATGATGGGCCGCACCAACGCAAGGGGGTGGTGGCGGCGCTATGGGCGAGAGGACAGGGAGATGTGCGAACAGAGCCTTGAACGCGTCAATCTTTGGGATCGACGCTCCGCGCTTATGACCGAGATCTCCGGCGGCCAGCGACAACGCGCATTCATCGCCCGCGCGCTCTGCCAGGAGGCCTCGGTTCTGCTGCTCGATGAATCGTTCAGCGGCGTGGACGTTGGCGCCCAGGAGGGCATCATACAAGTACTGCGGGGGCTTCGTGACGAGGGCAAGATCATCCTCCTCGCCACCCACGATCTGACCAATCTGGCCGAGCGATTCGATATCTGTCTCTGCATCAACAGGCACGTCTGCGCCTGCGGACCGCCCGCGGAGGCGTTTACGCCCCAGGTGTTGGAAGAGCTGTACGGTTCTCACGGCGTCGTCTTTGCCGCGGACGGCAGGACGCACACGCATGAGGAGCCCGCGCGTACGCCCATCCTGGAACAGCACGACGAAACACACCCTGCTCATGATTGAGTATCTCTTCGACCCGTTCCAATACAACTTCATGATGCGGGCGCTCGTCGTGTCCGTGCTTGTCGGCGTGATGTGCCCGACTATCGGCGCGTACGTCATCGCTCGCGGACGGTCATTCATGGGGGATGCGCTCGCCCACTCCGTTCTACCGGGCATGGTCGTCGCGTTCATGCTTGGATTCAGCCCGCTGGCGGCAGCCGTGCCTGCAGGCGTCGGCATCGCCGCCCTCATGGGATTCATCAGCCGCAGGACGGGCGTCAGCGAGGACACATCCGTCGGCATCGTCTTCGCGGGCATGTTCGCGCTCGGTCTGACGATGCTGGCGACGGCGGAAGGCCTCAACGTAAACGTGGAGGACCTTTTGCTTGGCCAGGTGCTTGGCGTGACCACCACTGACGTCTACGTTTCACTCGGCCTTGCCGCCATGGTCATCACGGGGCTCTACGCCATTCACCGCATTGCCCTCTACGCCACGTTTGATCCTGTCAGCGCGGAGGTGGTCGGCATCCCTGTTACCAAGGTGGATTATGCCCTGCTAACGTTGCTCGCCCTGGTCATCGTGATCGGAATCCAGGCGGCGGGCATCGTCCTTGTTATGGCCATGCTCATCACGCCTGCAGCCGCGGGGCACCTGCTGGCGCGTCGCTTCGTCGGCGGCATGATCACGGGCGCGGTCATCGGCGCCCTGTCCGCCGTCGCAGGACTGTATCTCTCCTATTACATGAACATCCCGTCCGGCCCGGCGATGGCGCTCATTGCCACCGGAGTGTTCGCCCTTGTGGCGGCGTATAAGAGGCGGGCGTTCTAGACGAAGGGGGCAGCGGCGTTTGACGGGGTGGTGGGCGGGTGACTATGGTGGGCGCGTGACGGATTTTGATGATGCCAGACAACACGCGCCGCCAAGCTGCTGCGGCGTAAGCACCCCGTGATGCAGGAGACTGTCGAGTCCCACGAAGCGGCTCAACTAGAGGATATTGAGCGCCGCGCCGTCGAGTTTGCGCGCAAGGCCGGCGAAATCCTTCTCAGCCACTTCCGCAAGCCGCTTGAAATCGAATACAAGTCCGATGGGCGGCGCGATCCCGTCACGCAAGTCGACCGTGAATCGGAGGACTGGCTGCGCTCTGCTATCGCCGAGGCATTTCCCGATCACGGTATTGTCGGCGAGGAGAACCCAAACTCGGAACACGGCTCCGCCGAATTCGTATGGGTGCTTGATCCGCTGGACGGCACGACGAATTTCCTGAACGGCCTGCCCGTCTTTGCGTCGTCCATCGGCGTGCTGCACAAGGGCCGCCCTGCCGTCGCGGCGATCTTCGTCCCCGGCCCTGGCGACGGCTCCGTCATTCACGCGCGGCGTGGAGGGGGAGCGTTCCAGGACGGCAGACCCATCGCCGTCACGCCCAACGCCGAGCCGGAACGCGGTCGGCTCACGGGGATGCCCTCCTATTACTGGCGCATGTGGGGCTTCAAGGACGGCATGCGGATGCGGTTGGGGGAGGTCCGGTCTCTCGGCTCGATTGCTTATGAGATGACGCTGGTTGCTCGGGGATCGATGCAGTTGTGCCTCTTTGCAACGCCAAAGATCTGGGACGTGGCCGCCGGGATACTCCTCATCCAGGAGGCAGGCGGGCGGGTGCTTGAAAAGCAGTCCCGCCGCGCCCCATGGTCGGCTTTCGGGGCGTTCGGCGATGAGTCGGTCTCTCTGGACGACCTGCACGGCTGGCGGGCGGCGATACTCGCGGGCAACGTGGACGTGGCTGAACACGCCGGATGCCGCATCCATCTCCGCTCCCGGTATATCTTCCGCCTCCGCCGTTGGTGGGCGGAACGGCGGGGGAAGGGTTAATGAGATTCAGATTCCCGCTTTCGCGGGAATGACGGAGGTGGGCGGAACGGCGGAATAAGGGCCAGGGCTAAGTCTTACAGCGGCGGCCAGGGGACGTTGCGGCCGAGGCCGGCGATTGGGAAGATTTGCTCTTCCAGCAGGACGTTCAGGCGGTCTCGCAGGGCTTCCAGCTCTTCTTTGAAGAGGAATGCGGCGAGCAGGACGGCGCAGTCCGCGCCATCCTCCACGCGGGGACGCAGGTCCTGAAGGTCGCTGAGCATATCGTCGGGTATCGGTTCTCCTTCAAAGTCCCAGATCACCGTGCGCAGCTTGTAGTCCTCGTTGAACATCAGGCCGTGGTCTATGCCCCACAACCGTCCCGATTCATCACGCAGGCAGTGGCTCCCCTTGCGGTCGGCGTTGTTGGCCAGCGCGTCGAATAAGGCCATCCGCTGCAAATCTTCGCGGTGCTCATTCCGCAGCGTGAAATACGTCTCCGCCGGGTTGTGCTCAACGAAGATCTGCACCGCGCCGACACCGTACGGCCCATCCCGCGCGATTGTGAACGGGACCATGTCCCAGCCGAGCGCGCGGCTCAACTCGAATGCCGCGCACTCCCTTAGATACAGCGTTCCCGGCGGAAAATCCCACAGCGGCGCCTCGCCTCGCTGCGGCTTATAGATGACCCTCACCTGCCCCGCCCGCCCCTCAATCAGCCCGGTAAAGACGGCGTTTGAGCCATACGGATGGGGGCGCATATCGACGAAATCGCCGTCGCGAATTGCCGCGACGACATCCGGTTCAGGATTCGCGTAGGTGTAATTCCCGGACGCGGTCATGTCCGAAGGGGGATGCTGCCCTGCTACTGGCCGCCCGCCGTGACGGCATGGTGTCCGTTCGTCATCGGGCAGACGTGGTTCATTCCCGGATTCATGGGGCCGTGGCACAGCGGGCACCGGGGACGACCGGCTGAGTAGACCTCCAGCGCTCGGGCCGACCAATCCTGGCTCTGCGCCATGGTCGCCCAGAAGCGCAGGCGGGGTTGGGAGTCCTCCTCATCCTCTATATCGTGCGCCTGGAACTCGATCACGTGGGCAGATTCCAGGTAGCCGACGGCCCATGAGCCGGACTGAAACTCAAAGGATTGCGACGATGATTCCGTTGGCAACTCTTGCATGTTCGTCTGTCGAGACGCGGCCTCCTCAACGTTGCGCTGGACCATCTGGATCAGACGCTCAACGGACAGCGCGAGGCGGCTCATGTCCTCTTTCTCAAGCCAGATTGTCGCGTCGCCGCCCGGGCCCTGCACGAGTATTCTGAAACGCCGCTCGCCCGGCTGCCCCACGGCTTCAATCGCAAATTGGTCCGCGGGGCCGAGGATATGAGCGTCGTCGGCTTCCGTCATGCGGAGACCGCCGGCAATTCCTGCGTGAGCGGCGTGTCCTCCAGGCAGGCGGCCATCACCGCCACCTTGTCCGGGTGCATCTGTCCGCGTTCGCCGAGCGCGCCGTCGCTCAGGCGCGTGGCCGTTGCTATGGTGCCGCCGGGCACGACGGCGACCGGTATCCGCAGCTCGTCGACGCGATTCTGCACATACGGAATGGGCCCCTGCCCGCCCGTCAGGATGAGTCCCTGGCAGCCGGTGGCCATTGCGGGCATCTGGAGATCGGGGCGGTCCCACCGCGTCAGGACGATCTTCTCATCAGCCTGCCCGTAGTAGTAGATGCCGCCATCCAGCGCCAACGCGCCCACCATGACGCGCGGAACAAGAACGTCCAGCCCCTCCGGGTACGCGACAACGTCCGCCTCAAGGTGCTCCACGATTTCACGCATCGTCGGCGCGCTGAGGGTGCGATCCTGCGCCAGGGCGCTCGCCGCAGGGAGTCCGGCGTCCGCGATGGCCGGCAGCAAGGCCGTTTCCACATAGTGCATCCGCAGTTCCGGCACGGCGTTGATGATGACGTGGGAAAGCCGGTCGCCGAACTGCCCCGCTGCCGCGCGGATGCTCGATATGTCTCCCTCGCCCATCGAATGTTCGTCGTACCACAGGATCAAAAAGACCTCGGCATCCAGAGCCTCGGCGAGCGCGGCATCCACGCTGCCGCCGTCAAGCCCCGTGCCGTCGATGATGGAGAGTGACGCGCCGGATTCCGCGTTTGAAAGCGTGGCGCGCGCAGCGTCGACGTTGGCGTGGAAGCGTTGGGAAACGTTGTCCGCCGGGTCTGCGGGGAAAAGGCGGGTATCGTCGGGTTCTGCGGCGCTACCGCGCGGGGCCGCTGCCCGGAAAGACGCGCCGTCGCCTGCGAGACGCGCGAGCGCCGAGGCAATCACGGTTTTCCCGACGCGCGGCTCAGTGGAGCCCAGATAGATTCGGCGCATCAGCCAGCCCACACATGCGTCATTTGCCGCAGTATAGCATCGGTAGGGGCGTAGTATTGTGGGGGCAACAAGGGGGAACACACATGGGTGACCGCATTACGGTTGGGAATGTTGAGATTCTGGCGTTTGTGGATATCGGGCCCGCGCCGCGCGATCCCGCCATGGTCTTCCCGGACGTCCCCGCAGCGTCATGGGACGCCTACAAGGACACCATGACGCCGGACGGCCAACTCCCCTTCCAGATGGGTTTCTTCGCCCTTCGCTCCGGCGGGCAGACCATGCTGGTGGACACCGGCCTCGGGCAGGGGCCGTTCGAGGCGATGGGCGGCATCGGCGGCAAGCTCCTTGACCAGCTCGGCGGCGCGGGCATCAGCGCGGACGACATCTCCCGCGTCCTCATCACGCACCTGCACGGCGACCACGTCGGCTGGAACGTCACGTGGGATGGCGACACCCCCCGCGCCACGTTCCCCAACGCCACGTACACCATCCCGCAGGGCGACTGGGAGTATTTCACCTCCGCGGACGTTCTGCCCAACACGCCGTATATGGAGAACTGCGTCATACCGCTGCGGGACTTCAATGTGATGGAGCTTGTCGGCGACAACGAGGCGATCACCGACGAGATCACCACGTTCGTCACCCCCGGCCACACGCCCGGCCACCAGTGCTTTCTGATCAGCTCCGGCGGCGAGAGGGCGATGTTCATCGGCGACGCGTTCCACGTTGCCGCGCAGTTGACGGAGACCTCATGGAACGTTGGGTTTGACGTTGATAAGCCGCTGGCGGCGCAGACGCGGGCATCGCTGGTCCAACGTCTTGAGGATGAGGGGCTCGCGGTTGCCTCGGGGCACATGCCGGTGGGGTCCAACATCGGGCGCGTCGTGCGCCTCAACGGCAAGCGCACCTGGCAGGTTCTATAGCGCCCGGTTGTTTTCTGCTATTACGTCCAGCATGGCGGAGCAGATGATCTTGATGCGCGCCTCCATGTCCCCGTGCGTGTCCCCGTGCTTCTTCCGCTCGTTTTGGTCGGAGAGGCGCAGGACGGGGTTGTAGTCTGGGTGATCGGGGTTCAGCGCGTTCACCCACGCCGTGTTGTGTTCATAGACGAGTCTATTAAAGGTTGATTCAAGTGTTGCGCGGTCAAGGCCTGCCATCGGTGCTCCTCCTGCCATGTTGTTTGCTATACGCTACTGCAAGTTTAGGCGGCCCTGTGTCATTCTGGGGGCGGGAGCGGGGGGTGAGTGTTGCGAGTACGGTTGACACTTGCTACAATCTGACGGACAAGGGTCATGCAACCCGTCATGGCTGCGCGTGGGCGTATATGCGCGCCCACTACGCGGGGAGGCGGACTGTCAGGACAGGCCTGACATCTAGGATCAGATAGAGCGCGGCTGCGGAAAGGAAAGTACAGCGTCCATGGAGAATGAACTTTATCGCTCAGTTTCGTGGCTCGGCTCCACCACACGCACGCATCTGACGCACTCAGCCACCAAGTATATCATCCTCGGTATTGCGGCCATCTTCGCCGCGTTTCTTATGGTTCAAACAGCCACTCCTGTGGCAGCGCAGAACGAGACGGTCAGAGTAGGCTACGACCAAATCAAGACTGTGACCCTTACAGATGACATGTTTGACATGGAACCCGCCGAAGGCAGCTCTTATACGGCGAGAGCTGAGCGCCCCGGTATCGTTAGAGTCAACGTCAGCGGTTCCAATCTGAGATTGACCGGCATCGGCGAAGGCAGCACGGATGTCATTGTTACGGTAACTGGGACAAGTAACACAGCGACCATACCAGTGATTGTGTCCGGACAGCCGCAGGTTGATCCCACACCAACACCCGTCCCAACGGCCACGCCAACGGCAATAGCAACACCACGGCCAACGGCCACAGCAACACCACGCCCAACCGCGACACCGCGCCCGGTGCCGACTAATACGCCCACGCCGACACCGGAGCCGACGGCAACGCCTGAGCCGACAAATATACCTGCGCCGACAAATACGCCGGTGGTTGTCGAGCCGACTGCCACGCCGGAGCCTACTGACGAGGGCGGAATCGGCATCGTCGGGGTCATCATTGGACTGATCATCTTGGCGGCGCTCGGCCTGCTCATCTTCTTCCTGCTGCGCAGGCGCGGGCAGGGAGACGAAGGCCCCGAGGGCGGCCCGACGATGGCTGACCTGGGCGGCGGCGATGATGACGACGGCGGCATGAATGGTGACGACGCCGGAGACGGCGGGGACGAGGAAGACGCCGCCGATGGTGATGGTGACGGTGATGGCGGGGACGAGGAGGAGAACCGCCAGTAGCCCCGCCTAACGAGTAATCAAAGAGGGCGCGCGCCATACGGCGCGCGCCCTTTCTTTTGGGGAGCCGCTCGCCCTGAGCCTGTCGAAGGGTGAGCGGGGGGCTACTCCCGATCCCTGAGCGCCCGGTACACTGCCTCTGCGGTGATGGGGAGGTCGCGGATGCGGATGCCGATGGCGTCCTCGATGGCGTTGGCGATGGCGGCGGCGGTGGGGGTGTTGGAACTCTCGCCGGCGGACTTGATGTTGTAGGGGCCGGAGCCGCTCGGCGCTTCCACGAGCACCGTCCGCAGCTCAGGGAGATCGCTGGCCGTCGGAATCTTGAACTCCGCCAGGGACGGGTTGGCCACGCGGCCGCTCTCGTCCACCTCAAGCGCCTCCATCAGCGTGAAGCCGATGGCCTGCACCACGCCGCCCTCAAGCTGGCCCTGGTGCCCAACCGGGTTGATGATCGTCCCCACGTCATGCGCCGTCGTGAATTTCTCCAGCGTCACCTGCCCCGTGTCAGGGTCGACGCGGACTTCGGCAATCTGCGCCCCGAACGACGTCATGGGCGACGGCGACGTGTCCTGCACGTGGCCGCGTGCGACGACGGGCGCGCCGGCGCGGGCGACGAGGTCCGCTATGGGGATGGATTCTTCTGGTTTCCCGCCTTCGCGGGAATGACGATGGATGAGCTGCCCGTCCCGCGCCGCGATCGCCTCCTCGTTCCAGCCGAGGAGTTCAGCCGCAAGCTGCTGCAGGCGCTGCCGCGCCAACGACCCCGCCTCATGCCCCGCGACGGTGATGAGCCGCGTGGTGTGGCTGCCGCCGATGCCGGAGTCGAACGAGACGCTGTCTGTGTCGCGCGGCACGACGCTGATGCGCTCAACGGGCACGCCGATCTCCTCGCTGACAACCTGCGCCAGGATGGTGTACTGCCCCGCGCCCTGCTCAAAAAGTGGGGTTTCAATGGTCACGTCGCCGGAGTCGAGAACGGTCACGGTGGCGTGCGTCTCGCCGCCCGGCGCGCCGTGGTCGGCCATCGCCATCCCGCGTCCAACAAATTGCGGTCGCGCCTCGTGGTAGTCGGCCTCTGCGACGGCGGCCTCCAGTGTTTCACGCGCGCGCAGGTCAACAAAGTGGTGTCCCGTCGGCGTTTCCTCGCCCTCGCCGATCATGTTGGTCAGGCGGAAATCCAACGGGTCCATGCCGATGGCGCGGGCGAGGGAGTCCATGTGGGATTCCGCCGCGAAGATCGATTGCGGCTCGCCCGGGGCGCGGTAGTGGCCGCCGGGCACGGAATTGGTATAGACCTGCCATGAATCGATGCGGACGTGGGGGATGCGGTACGGGCCGCCCGCAAGATGCTGCGCGCCAACGAGGTTGGCGGTGGGCACGGGCTTGAACCCGCCGTACGCGCCGCTGTTCCAGAACGCCTCCGCGTGCCAGGCAACCAGCGTGCCGTCACGCTTGACGCCCGCGCGGATCCTGACCTCGCCGCCGTGGCGCGGATTGGCCGCCTGCAGCTCCTCCGTGTAGTCCATGACCATCTTGACGGGACGCCCGCCCGCGGCCATGGACAGCGCGTAGGCCAGGGGCACGTCCATGGAACTGCCCTTGCCGCCGAAATCGCCGCCGATATACGTGGGGTTGACCTTCATGGAGTCGGCCTCGATGCCGTATGCCTGCGACATCTGCGCACGCATGTTGAAGGGGGCCTTGTTGCTGGCCCAGATCTCCGCGCGGCCGTCCGGCTCAGCTCTGACGACGCAGTTGTGGGATTCAAGGTAGGCCTGGTGCCCCTTGGAGAGCGAATAGTCGGCCTCGACGATGGTGTCCGCCTCCGCGAAACCGGCCTCAACGTCGCCCTTTGTCCACTGCTGATGCGCAAAGAGATTCAGATGGCGTCCCTCAACCTGCGCGGGCAGGCCCTCATAGGAGTTGAGAGCAGGATGCAGGACGGGCGCGTTCTCGGCGCGGGCGGAGCGAACGTCCGCCACGACCGGCAGTTCCTCGTATTCGACCTCGATCAGGTCAAGCGCGGCGTCGGCCAGGTCTTTCGTCTCGGCTGCCACCGCCGCCACCTTGTCGCCGATGAAGAGCGCCGTTCCCTGCGCGAGGACGGGCACGTCGTAGAGGCGTCGACCGATCCGCACTCCCTCAATGAGGGGATGGTCGCCGGTCAGGACGGCGTGAACGCCGGGGAGGGCCTCCGCCTGCGAGGTGTCAATGTTGGCGATGCGGGCGTGGGGATACGGGCTGCGGAGCGCCCTGCCCCACAGCATCCCGGGCAGTGCCACGTCCACCGTGTATTCCGCGCCGCCCGTGACCTTTTCCGGTCCGTCCTTGCGCGCAGCCGACTTGCCGAGTTCACGATACGCAGTTGTCATGTGGATGTTTCCCCTTGTTGAGATGGCTCCGCGGGTAGGACTCGAACCTACGACCAATCGGTTAACAGCCGACCGCTCTACCTACTGAGCTACCGCGGAGCGCTATGGATACCGCCCTGCTCCGACACGAAGGGCGCGGAGCGTTACGGGGGCACACTTTCAGTATAGGGGATGGATGACCGTTATACTTTGGGGTAACGGAGGTTGAGGATCGTGCCGCAGATTGCATTCATCGGCGGGGGCGTCATGGCGGAAGCCATGATCACCGCCATCATCCGGAACGAGGTTGCCGCGCCCACGGAGATCACCGTCGGTGAGATCGACGGCGAGCGCCGCGATTACCTTGCGCAGAAGCATGGCGTGAACGTCGTCTCCGACAACTATGACGCGGCCAAGATCGTCTCCAACGGGTTTGCCGTCATCGCGCTCAAGCCGCAGCACATCGACGCCCTTTCCGACCTCAAGCGGGGGAACGTCGTTCCCGGCCCCTATCTCTCCATCGCCGCAGGCGTCCGCATCGAGAGGCTGCGGGAACTGACGGGCTGCGAGCAGATTGTTCGCGTGATGCCCAACACTCCCGCGCAGATCGGCCACGGCATGAGCGTGTGGACCGCGACGCCGGACGTGACGCACCCTCAGCGCGACATGGCGCGGCGGATACTCGGCGCGATGGGACGTGAACTGGAAGTCCATGATGAGCACTACATCGACATGGCGACGGCGCTGAGCGGCAGCGGGCCCGGATACGTGTTCCTGTTCCTTGAGGCCCTCATCGATGCCGGCGTCCACGTCGGCCTGCCGCGCGACCAGGCGGAGTTGCTTGCCCGCCAGACGCTGCTTGGCTCCGCTGCTTTGGCCAACCAATCAGAACTGCATCCCGCCACGCTGCGGAATATGGTGACGTCGCCGGGCGGCACAACGGCGGAGGGGATCGCGGCGCTTGAGGACGGCGGGCTTCGGGCGGCCGTTACGCAGGCGGTTACGGCCGCTTACAAGAAATCACGGCAGTTGTCCTAACCCTCCCCGTTCACCCTTCGACAAGCTCAGGGCGAACGGGATTTGGGGGTATGCTTGATATATGGACTTCATCACCACCTTTGTTGTCTTCCTGGCGCAGGCGCTCAGCATTGCCATCTTTGTGCGGGCTATTCTCTCGTGGTTTCCGAACGTCAGCAACGAGAATCCTGTCGTTGCCATCGTCTACCACATAACGGAGCCCATCCTCGCCCCTCTTCGCAATGTCATCCCGATGGTTGGGATGATGGACATCACGCCGTTGGTGGCGATCATCACGCTTCAGATCATCGCGAGCATATTCAGCCGGGTGTAGACGCCGGGCCGCTATATGGCGTGTGTAGGCGCGAGTTGCTATGATACGGAATCTGAAATCGGTCATTTCAGAACAAAAGGGGAGCTGATGGCTGAGAGCGCCGCCGCGCAGGAAATTGGACTTTTTCGTCGATACGTCGCGGCGCTCAAATACAGTGATTACCGCCGGTTCTGGCTCTCCGCCACCTTTTCCGCCGCCGGCGTCTGGGGCCTCATCGCCGCCCGCGGCGTCCTTGCATTCGATATCTCTGAAGAGTCGTCGTTCTGGGTCGGGGTGACAACGTTCGCCGCGCTGATCCCATTCGTGGTTGTGCCGCCGTTCAGCGGCGTGTTGGCGGACAAGTTTGACAGGCGCTACCTCATCGCCGTGGCGCATATGGTCAACGTGCTGTTGGCGCTGTTGCTCGTGCAGCTTTATTTCACCGACACGATCGAGCTTTGGCACCTGCCCGTCGTGTCACTCCTGAGCGGGATAGCGCGCGGCGTGCAGATGCCGACACAGAACGCCCTGGTGCCGAACCTTGTGAGCAGGGACGATCTTCTCAATGCAATAGCCCTGAACAACATCTCTTTGCAGGGATCACGCTTAATCGGCGGGGCAGCCGTTGGAGTGCTCGCCGTGTTCAGCGAGGCGAGCATCGGCATCGCCTTTGCGCTTGCCGCCGGAGGCTACACCGTCGCCACCATCATGGTGCTGACCATCCGCACGGCGTCCTCCGGCGCGATCCAGCAGGGGGATTCCATCTGGACGATCTTCACGGCGGGCGTGGTGTACGCGTGGAAGACGCCGACCGTCGGTCTCATGCTGGTCCTCGTCGCTTTCCACTGCGGCCTGACGATGGGCTTCGAGTCGATTCTGCCCCTGCACGGCAAGGTGAAGTGGGCGGCGGCTGACACGGCGCTGCCGTATTTCCTTGCCGCGTTCGGGGCCGGCGCGATAATCGGCGTCATGACCATCGCGGGCATCCGCAGCGATCGCGGCAAGGGCCGCGCCCTGCTGTTGTCCGCCGCGGGAAGCTCCATCGGCGTGCTGATCCTGGGATTCGCCCCGTCGCAGTCGTCCGGCCTCGTCGGCGCATTCATTATGGGACTGACGCAGGCGCCGTTTATGTCCCTGTCCATCACGTACATCCAGACCGTTGTGCCGGACGCCATTCGCGGGCGTGTTTCAAGCCTGTTCGCCATGTCCGCGCTCAGCCTGATGGCGATTCTCAACGCCGTCTTCGGACTCTTGGCGGATCTCGTCGGGTCCGTTCCTGTACTGCTGGTGTCGGGGACGGTATTTATCATCGTTGTCATCCTCGCCATGATGTTTATCACCAACCTGCGGCGCGTGATGATCGAGGGTTTCAGCGCCGGCCTCCAGGCTCCCACGCCCGCCCCGGCCCCGAGCGGCGGCTCGAAATAACCGTTCACGCCGCCACTTTCCGCCGCAGGTGGTAGAATTGACGGTGGTTGCAAGGAACGGTGATGCCCATCGCCGCAGGTCAACCGAAAGGCATCGAATGCGGGGGGAGATGCCGGGGGGTGTGATATGAGCGAGCGCGAGCTCTTAAAGGGGAACACGGATTCCCTGTTCCTGGCGCTGCTGAGTGAACGGCCGATGTACGGCTATGAAATCCTCAGAGAGGTGGAACGCCGCTCCGGGGGGTATTTCTCCATGAAGGAGGGCACGTTATACCCCGCCCTCCACCGCCTTGAGCGTGACGGCCTCATTGAGGGGCTGTGGCGCACGGCGCCGGGCGGGCAATACCGACGCTATTACGCGATCTCCAATAATGGCGTCCAACGACTGGAGCAACGGCGGGCGGAATGGCTCAGCTTTTCGCGCGCCGTCAACATGGTCATAGTCGGCTCCACGCCGTAACAGCCAAACGGACATGCCGTCACCGAGCAGCATCTCCACTCCCATTCAAGCGCTGACAGGCCAGATTCTCACGAGAATCCGGTCTCGCCGCAGCGTGCTGCGGGAGTTGTCAGACCACATTGAGGACCACAGCAGCACCCTGCGTGAACGTGGCCTTGATCCCACGGAGGCACGGGCTCAGGCCATCCGCGCTTTTGGAGATACGCGAACCGTGGCGGCGCAGTTGGAGCGCATCCGCAACCAGGGATCCTGGCCGGACATGGCGCTGTCCGCGTTCCCAAGCTTGTTCGTCGCCTTCCTTTTCGCGACAAACCGCTGGCTGGACATTGAATGGATCGTGGGCACGGCCATCGTCGCGATTGCAATCAGCGCGCTGGGCGTCTACCGATTCGGCCGCCGCGCGTGGGTCTTCTCGTGGCTCGGATACGCCCTCTTCCCCGTCCTGCTCATCAGCATGGTCAGCCTCGGAACGACTGTCCTCGCCGCGTGGAGCGTGCTGGGCGGGGGCTATGAAGCGCGTGATCCGTTGAGCTGGGTGCTGGGAATCGGGCTTGGCATTGCCGGCCTTGTCGTGATTGTCGCGTTGATGGCGTGGCTTAGCCGAAAGGACTGGATTCACGGGATTCTCGTCGTATTGCCCATGGCGCTGTTGTCCGTCGCCATCCTCGCATTTGATCGAGGCGTCTACACAACAATCGAGCAGGTCCAGGCTCAGAACGCGGTGCTATTCGGCGCGTTTGCCATCGTCGTTGCAGCCGCTGTGAGGATGACGGATCGCCTGTTCAAGGTGGGGCTGTTGGCCGCATCTCTCCCGCTCGGGTTCCTCCTGATCTCCGGCGGTATCGACATGAGTTTCCGTGTCATCGTGACGGCGGCTCTCTCATTGCCCGCCCTGCTTCTCATCATCGCGCCGTACGTCGTCACCCTTCGGGAACCGGACACGGACGAGCGGCTTGAGCAGAGCGCGTGGCCGCGATAGATCCACGGCAACGCTGATGTGATGCCGTGGTCGACCAACCCGTGCCATACATAGCCGCGTTCATTTTGGGGTACGCCATTGGCGCCGCTCCCATCATCTACTTTGTGGCGCGAGCGCGCGGCATTGACCTGCATTCCGTCGGCACAGGAAACATCGGGGCGGGCAACCTCTGGCGGCACTCCGGCATGGCCATCGGCATGCTGTCCGTCATTATCGAGGTGGGCAAAGGAACGGTAGCCGCGTATCTGGCCGCCGGATTATTGACGGGTGACGGAGACACCCGGCAATGGCTCCTTGTGGCGGGTGGTGTTGGAGCCGTCGTCGGGCAGATGTGGCCCGTAACCCTTCGTTTCCAGGGCGGACGCGGCAACGGAACAGCGGCGGGCGCGTTGGTGGCGGTTGATCCGATTGTTTTCATATTCGGTTTCGGTGTCTTCCTCCTATTCGGAGCCCGCAAGATCATTCGAAACGTTTTACCCAAAGTCGCCTCAGCCCCGCCAAGCCGCATCATTCCGGTCGCCGTCATCGGCGGAATGAGCGTTTACACCCTTGTGGGTGTCATCGCCGGGACGTTCTTTGAAATGGACAACGGCTATGCAGCTGCCACTGCGGGTCTTATCGTGCTCCTGCTGACCTTTGTGCGCAGGTTGACCGCCCCGTGGCCCCCCGACCCGGAGACGGGCGAGGCGCCTGAGCGTTCCCTGTTCGCAATCCTGATCTACGATCGGCCAAACTCCGACCAGTGACTGAGGCTCGCGACCCCCGCCGGGTTCTCCCCCTCTCGCGCCGTGATCAGGACGCCGAAGCCCTTTACCGGGGACTGGGCACCCTTCCGACTTCAACGGGACACCCTGCCCTTGTTCTGCTTTCAGGGCTGCCCGGGAGCGGCAAGTCTCATTTTTGTCGAGAGTTGGTCAAGGCTGTGCCATCGCTGATAGTGCTGGAGAGCGACGCGTTACGAGAAATCCTGTTTTCCGATCCTACCCACAGCGGGTCAGAGAACGCGCGGCTATTCCCCGCCCTTCACCGTCTCCTTGAACGGCTGCTTCGCATAGGGCATCAAGTTATCGTGGACGCCACCAATCTGCGGAGACGGAATCGAAAGATGCTGTACGACATAGCAGGACGGGTTGGCGCTCCGTTGTTGATCGTTGTATCGCCGACTGCGGCCTGTGCGCTTAGCAGTGCGATCTGCTTCCGCCCCGCGCCAAGCTCAATGTCGCGGTCACCCGCGCTTGCGCCGGTCGAGCGCCGAACGGCGTAGCCGAACGGAACGCCGGCCGCTCCGACGAGGTTCATAGAGTCAACGTCGCACGTTTGCGGGTCGACAAGCTGGCCCTGCACAAGCGCGTCATGCGTATTCGGATATTCCGTCTGGACTACTGGCATCGTCGTTCTCCTCGTCCTCCCGCTAACGCGCGGAGGGCTATCGCCCGCCGGCCTCCGTGTACCGCTTCATAAGCGCATCGCTGTACTCGTCGATTGCCTTCTGGCGCGAGTCCGTTGCCGTAACCGGCTGCTGGATCGGTAGGACGCCCGGAGGATACGAGCCGTTCGTGCCGGCGGAGGCCGCGGCGTCGTTCTGCTTCTTGAGGAACGCCAGCGCGCCGGTCAAATACTCGACGCTCTGATCGGCCGCGTTGGGAACGGAATCGCCAAGCGCCGCAACGAGGATCGTCTTCTGATCGGCGTCGCGCATGGCCTCGCGCTTCTCCTCGGGGATAAACGGCAAGGCGTCGATATAGAGGCGCTGCTCCGCGCGGACCCGATCTTCCGTGTCCTTGACGAGCTTCGCCGCGGCGGACTTGGCCTCAGCCTCCGCCTTCTCCTTGTCCTCCGCGAGCTTGCGATCCTCCGCGTCCTTGCGAAGCTCCTCGATCTTGTCGAGCGCCGGGTTGATCGCGTCCTTGACGGCGGCCGTAACCACGGCGTCGTTGCCGTTCGACGAGGACCCCAGCGCCTTCAAGGCCGCGGCTGCCGCGTCCTCGATGATTGCCTGTCGCTCTTGATCCGTCATTTCGCTCTCCTCGTCCCCGATGGCGCTGTCCATGATACGGACTCCGGATCCGGCGCGCCCCTTCGGCACAATCGCCACGTGATTGACCCGTAACGGCCCGACTGTAGTCGAATTTCTGCCAAGCGTAAAGTCATAACCGATGCTCAACTCGTCCTCGCCGGCGTCCACACGTTCAAGCGCCCCGCGGTCGCCAACTAGGGTGTCGCCGAGGATTTCGTTCCCCGCGATTCGCGGTTCTCCAACGACGCTGCCGACCACGACGTCTTGGAAATTGTCCGGCGTCACGCCTCCGTCGGGATGGCCGAGGGTGATCGGAGCGCCGCGGAGAGAGGCGAGCGTTTCCGGGTGCTCAAGCGTCTCGCGGCTACGGGTGACGATGATCGGGCCCTCGCCGTCGAGCCCTAGCTCTTGGCGAGAGTAGGTGAACTCGCCGCCTCTAGTG